>NZ_JCAUAV010000003.1:0-1156350 GCF_059692115.1 Paenibacillus sp. J31R30
ACCCGAACCCGAACCCGAACCCGAACCCGAACCCGAACCCGAACCCGAACCCGAACCCGAACCCGAACCCGAACCCGAACCCGAACCCGAACCCGAACCCGAACCCGAACCTACTTTGTACACATCCCTAACTACATCGGAATTCTGAACTATCTTCAATCCAGTTCAAAGTAGTTCTTTAGTAAGCTGCAATTCACATCAACAGAGGTTCTGTGTTATCTACAACAAGTAATTCCAAAGCCATATCAAAAATCTGATGTTCGTGCAATCTCCAGCAATCTCCATCCATCATAATTCTGCGTGTGTATATCGTCATTTTCGAAATTCTGTGCTAATTACAAGCCGTAATTGCCTGAAACGTTCAGTTTGGCAATAATCATGCCTCTAGCAATTGCTAATTTGATTAAAGTTATATATATATCCATCTGTGAATAAAAATTAGCAGCACAAGGGGATTCAATAAACAATTAATCAATGCAAAACTCAATTAAGTACTACTAAGTAAATACTTCATGCCAAATTTCTCTCGAATAGCGTTTTTAATGTTTCATAATAATTCTTAAGAACCGTGTTAACTTCATTACTTGTATGTATCACAGATTTTGTATTATACCGAATATATCGCTGCACTAAGTGAGGAGAAATGGAAAAAAATATGTAAAAAAGCTGTACATGCGAACGTTTGTTTGTTATGATATAATAAATAGAACGTAAGTTCCGGTGTGAGGTGAGGGGAAATGAATTTTGATTTAATTGCTAGTGGAGCGTCAGTTTGTCAAACGGAAGAGGAATGTGAGGATTTTCTGATGAACCTGCGTTGGTCAAATGGATTTCATTGTCCTCGATGCGATCACAATGAAGCTTTTCAAGTTCGTACTCGCAGATTATTGGAGTGCAAAGAGTGTAGAATGCAAGTTTCTCTCACGGCAGGCACAATCATGCACAAATCTAAACTTTCTTTACTAACTTGGTTTAGTGCAATCCACACTTTATTTGAGTGCGGTACAGAAGTAACGGCTTACGGTTTATCTGAGCTTTTACAAATCAATTACAGAAGTGCGAAGTTATTGCTTCAAAAAATTTGTTTGGCATTCCAAGTTGAGGAAAGTCGATTGCTCGCATTTCGTAAATTGAAAGCCTCACGTGCTAAATCCGATAAATTGCTAATAAGTGCGCCAAAACCAATCCATAACTTGCAGGAGGAATTTGATCTCCTTTCATATATAGAATCTATAAAAATTCTTAAACAAAATATGAAAGCACGAATGAAAACCTTTGTGTCCATTCATTTATATACAAGGTTTTTGAAGTGTTTTCAGTTGTGAAGGTTTTGGCATCGTTATATTTGACGCAATTCCTATTTTCAGGCAAGATAATGAGTGAAGAACACTACTTTACTAAGAACTAGGAGATTGCTGATGAAAAGGGTTGTTCAAGCACCCATTCATTTTTATCGGAAGTTTATTTCGCCGCTGAAGCCCCCTACATGCCGATTTTATCCAACATGTTCGCAATATGCACTAGAAGCGATAGAGGTTCATGGACCTTTGAAAGGTTCTTGGTTATCCGCGAAACGAATCTGCAAATGCCATCCATTTCATCCAGGTGGTGTGGATCATGTACCTGCAAAGAAGATAAATTAATTTAGTGAATTCTGTCAGCTTGACATGAAGCTGTTTTTTTCGATATATTGTGCTTAAGATGCTAAATATTGTTTTTTCGATGAACGGATAAGTACAATCGGATGCCTATGAACAGAGAGCCGGGTCAGGTGAAAGCCGGTATAGGTGAATGTTTGGAATATGGTCCCGGAGAATAGGCCTTCGAGCTACTCGGCACTAGGGTGTAATGCAATGCTTACACACAAAATGCAGAGAGTAAGCTGGCCTCGTGTCCCAGCGTTAATGGGCAAGTCGTTATAGACTTACTGAGCCCCGAGCTTGTGAAAGGCGGGGGAACCTGGGTGGTACCGCGTGAGTTCAACTCTCGTCCCAAGATGGATGAGGGTTTTTTGTGTTTTCTACTATTCACTATTGGAGGAACGAATAATGTCCGAACAATCAAAAACATTTTATATTACCACGCCGATTTATTATCCAAGTGACAAGCTGCATATTGGCCACGCCTATTCAACGGTAGCTGGGGACGCTATGGCGCGCTACAAAAGGTTACAAGGCTATGATGTTCGATATTTAACAGGTACTGATGAACATGGACAGAAAATTGAGCGCAAAGCGCAAGAAAAAGGAACAACACCACAAGAGTTTGTAGATAATATCGTGTCTGGAATTAAAGAGTTATGGGCGAAGCTGGATATTTCTTATGATGATTTTATTCGTACGACGGAAGATCGTCACAAGGATGCTGTTGCTAAGATTTTTCAGCGTTTACTTGATCAGGGAGATATTTATTTAGGTGAATATGAAGGTTGGTATTGTATTCCGGATGAATCCTTTTTCCTTGAGAGTAAGCTAGTCGATGGGAAGTGTCCTGATTGCGGACGTCCTGTGGAGAAAATGAAGGAACAAACGTATTTCTTCCGGATGAGTAAGTATGCGGATCGTTTGGTTCAATACTACGAAGAAAATCCTGATTTCATCCAGCCAGAATCGCGTAAGAATGAGATGTTGAATAACTTCATTAAACCTGGCTTAGAGGATTTGGCTGTTTCGAGAACTACTTTTGACTGGGGGATCAAAGTGCCAGGTGATCCGAAGCATGTCATTTATGTTTGGATTGATGCGCTTTCGAATTATATTACGGCGCTTGGGTATGGATCTGACGACGAGTCAATTTTCAAGACGTATTGGCCGGCAGATGTGCATTTAATGAGTAAGGAAATTGTACGATTCCATACGATTTATTGGCCGATTATGTTAATGGCGCTTGATTTGCCTTTGCCGAAAAAGGTGTTTGCACACGGATGGCTGCTCATGAAGGATGGCAAAATGTCCAAGTCGAAGGGCAATGTTGTGGATCCTGTTACACTTATTGACCGTTATGGATTGGATGCACTACGTTATTACCTCATGCGCGAAGTACCATTCGGAGCTGACGGTACGTTTACGCCAGAGAGTTTCGTTGAGCGTGTGAATCATGATCTTGCCAATGACTTAGGGAATTTGCTTAATCGTACGATTGTGATGATCGATAAGTATTTTGCAGGTAGCATACCAGCATATATCCCTGGAGCTACCGAATTTGACGAAAGTCTACTGGAGACGGTTCGTACGACAGTAGCGAAGTACGAAGAGTCGATGGAGAAAATGGAGTTCTCCATTGCTCTCTCCGCGGTGTGGCAGTTGATTAGCCGCACGAATAAATATATCGACGAAACGCAGCCTTGGTCGATGGTTAAGGATGAAGCCAAACGCGAGACGCTTGGCTCCGTCATGTATGTGCTGGCAGAATCCCAGCGCATCTCTTCCGTACTTCTTCGTCCTTTCTTAACGAAGACACCGGAACTGATCTGGGCGCAGCTTGGCCTAGCTGCTGAAGACTTACCCCGTTTGACCGCTTGGGAAAGCGTGCAGTCATTCGGGCATCTCCCTTCGGGCACTAAGGTGCAGAAGGGCGAGCCGATGTTCCCAAGACTCGACGTGGCGGCAGAAGTCGCCTATATCGTCGAGGCTATGGGTGGCGGTGCTTCCGTGAGCACCGATGAACCTAAAGCAGCAGCAGCTCCTGCGTCCGCTGCTGTTGAAGCTGTGCCTGCGCCGGAGCCCAAAGACGAAATCGGTATCGACGATTTCGCCAAGGTGGAGCTGCGCGTCGCGCAAGTGATTTCGGCGGAGCCTGTGAAAGGCGCCGACAAGCTTCTCAAGCTGCAGCTTGATCTTGGCTACGAGCAGCGCCAAGTTGTTTCGGGCATTGCGAAGTTCTACACGCCCGAGGATCTTGTTGGACGCAAAGTTATTTGCGTCACGAACTTGAAGCCCGCTAAGCTGCGCGGCGAGCTGTCTCAAGGTATGATTCTCGCCGCTTCACACGGCGATCAGCTCACGCTAGCGACCGTTCCGGATTCTATGCCGAACGGTGCAATCGTGAAATAATAGCCTCCAACACGAAGGGCCCCGCCTCTGAATTTTCAGAGTGGGGTCTTTGCTGTGTTGGGGTATTTTTGATAACAACGGGCAAGCTAAAGGAAACTAACCACGGAGTGAATGAGATGCTTATTAGGCGAATTGGAAAAGGGATAACCATTGCAATTGTGATCATCACTTTGACAGCTTGTTCGTTGTTCGGTGGAGGCGAGAAGAAGAAGGAAGAGGCCAAGAAAGAAGCTGAAGCTAAAAGCAAAGAAAGTGTGATTGATCAAGAATTGAAAAAACAGTATCAGATGTACAACGAGGTGATTGAATATCAAAAGGAGCAGGACGCGAAACTCATTAAGGAGTCAGAGGAGCGTTATAAAAAGCTGAAAGAAGAAGCTGACAAACCCACGAAGGGCAGCAGCGAGGAAAAGCAGAAAGCCAAGGAAGCGAAAGGCGAGGAAGGAGCCTCTGGAGATTCATCGGGGTCAGGTGATTCTGGCAGTTCTGGTGACTCCGAGGACTCGGAAGATTCGAGTGATTCCGAAGAAGAAAAAACGGATGGATCTTAGTAAAATTGAGGGAAATTAGAAATGGCCATGCTGTGAACAACACAGCTTGGCTTTTTTGACTTTCCGCCCAAATATATTGACTTTCCATAAGGCCAACTCGTATAATCAAATCGTTAATAAAAAAAATTACGATTTAGAGTAGGTGCTCAGAAAATGACAAGACATGCTAAGCGATTTATCTACATAGGTTTATTGATGATTGTTGCGATTTGTATCGCAGGCTGTGGAAACTCGAAAGCAGGATTAGTTGAAGGGAAAGTGAATGTGGTCACTAGCTTTTATCCCTTGTATGATTTCACGAAGCAAATTGGCGGCGATTATGTAAATGTGATCAATCTTGTTCCCGCTGGCGTCGAGCCGCATGATTGGTCTCCAAAAAGCAGGGATATCAAAAATATGTCTGGCTCACAAATTTTCGTTTATCAAGGTGCTGGATTTGAAGGTTGGGTCAAAGATTTTCTTGGAAGTCTATCAAGTAATTCAACGCTACGTGTCGTCGAAGCTAGTAAAGGGGCTAATTTGATCACAACTGATGATAATAAAGAAGAATTTGATCCTCATGCCTGGTTAAGCCCGTTAAATGCACAGAAAATGGCTAATAATATTAAGACAGCCTTGATTGACGCGGATCCTACACATAAAGATGTGTACGAGCAAAACTATCAGAAATATGCTGCCAAATTATCGGATTTAGACGCGAGGTATAAAAAAGAACTTGCTCAAACTGCCAAAAAAGAAATAGCAGTATCTCATCATGCTTTTGCATATCTATGTAGAGACTACGGCTTGACTCAAATGTCCATTATGGGATTATCGCCGGACGCTGAACCAACAGCTCAAGATTTGAAGCAAATCAACGCTTTTATTAGAGATCATCAACTGAAGTACATTTTCTTCGAGGAGCTTGTCTCGGATAAGTTGGCAAAGACGTTAGCTAAAGATGCGAAAGTTGACACGTTAGTTCTCAATCCGCTTGAGGGGCTCTCGGAAGAGCAGTTAGATGCTGGCGAGGATTATATTTCGATTATGGACAAAAATTTGAAAAACCTGGTCATCGCGTTACAATAAAGGGAGAAAGACCATTCTTGGTTAGTCAGGGGTAAACAGATGGAGAATAGTGATAAAATGTTATGCCATCAGAAGATTATTTCAATCGATCAAATTTCATTTTCATACGAAAATAAGACGGTCATCAACAATTTACAGTTTAATGTGTTTGAGCGCGATTTTGTTGGCGTCATTGGTTCCAATGGTGCCGGAAAAACGACGCTCCTTAAAATGCTCGTTGGTCTCTTAAAACCAACGAGCGGGGAAATTCGATTATTTGATCGGCCATTGAGTCAATTCAAGGATTGGGAACGGATCGGTTATGTTCCACAAAAAAATGCCTTTAATCCCTTATTCCCAGCAACGGTAAGAGAAGTTGTGCTTTCGGGCATGTATAACAAGAAGAACGTCTATCGCCGATTATCGAAGGCTGAGCTGCAAAAGGCAGAAGACGCGATGCTTGCGATGCGCATCGAGGATCTAGCTGATCGACGTATTGGCCAGCTTTCAGGCGGACAGCAGCAACGAGCTTTCTTAGCTCGTGCAATTGTTAACAACCCTGAGCTGCTCATTCTAGATGAGCCTACAGTAGGAATAGATGCTGAAACGCAGATCGGTTTCTTCCGAATGATCAAACATATGCATCAGCATCATCATATGACCTTCATTATGGTTTCCCATGATATGGACATGATTCAATCGTATCTAGGAACAGAGCCGCAGCAAGTTAGCGGCGGCATCAAGTTTTATGTGAAGCATACCCATGATCCCGAGGATTGCCGTGAGACGAATCTAACACATTCACTCGGCCAGATTCGAGAGATGATCGGAGTTCAGTAAGGAGCGGGCATTTTGGACATATTTACAGAGTACTTTTTTCAGCGTGCTTTAATAGGTGGTTTGTTGATCGGGCTTACAGCGCCTTTGATGGGCGTTTTTCTTGTTCTCAGACGGTTATCCATGATCGGAGACACGCTAGCCCATGTTTCGATCGCTGGGGTAGCACTTGGTTTCTTGATCAATGTATACCCTTTAGGTGTGGGACTTGTGTTTGCCCTGCTAGCCTCTTTTGCAATAGAACGGCTCCGCAAGGCCTATAAAACCTACGCAGAGCTTTCGATAGCCATCATCATGTCAGGCGGCGTAGCGCTTGCAACGCTTCTTTTTACATTGGGCAAGGGATTTAATATGAACGTGATGAGTTATTTGTTCGGAAGTATATATACATTGGACTCCACGGATTTATGGGTGGTTTTAATTGTTTGTGTGCTTGTTATCGGTGTGATTGTGTTTCACTTCAAAGAATTTTTCTTGATGTTTTTCGACGAGGATGCTGCGAGTGTAAGTGGACTTCCACTGAAATTTTATAATATGATGATTACAATGCTGACTGCGCTAGTTATTTCTGTGGCTATAAAAATTGTTGGCGCGTTACTTGTATCTTCGTTATTAACGATTCCAGTCGCATGCAGCTTGTTAATCGCACGTAGTTTTAAACATTCCGTATTTTTAGCGATTTTATTCTCGGAAATTGCCGTCATAGTTGGTCTAGTTGTAGCCGGTATTTGGGATTTGGCACCAGGAGGGACGGTCGTACTGAGCCTCATCGCTATTTTGATCGGGATTATTCTGAAAAGAGGATTGAGGATATAAATCATGGATTCTGTTAATTTATGGATCGCCCTTTGGGCGGGGATTGCTTCCTTCATTTCACCTTGTTGCCTGCCTTTATATCCTTCCTTTTTATCCTACATAACAGGTATTTCTGTCAGTGAACTCAAGTCAGGAAGAACAACGGCTCAAGTACGACGCCAAACGATGCTGCACACGTTAAGTTTCATTGTTGGTTTTTCTATCATCTTTTACGCTTTAGGACTAACAGCAGGCTTTGTAGGAAGCTTCTTCATTGATTACCGTGATTTGCTGAGACAAATCGCCGCACTATTAATATTTGTAATGGGACTTTTTTTACTCGGTATTTTTCAGCCGCAGTGGTTAATGAAAGAACGCAAGCTGTCCATTAAGTTTCGTCCTGCTGGCTATGTTGGTTCAGTGTTCGTTGGTATGGGCTTTGCTGCGGGTTGGTCACCATGTGTCGGGCCGATTCTTTCAGCCATTCTGGCGTTAGCGGCTACAGAACCGGGAACATGGTTTCAGCTAACAACTTCCTATTCACTTGGGTTTGCCATTCCGTTCTTTGTTCTTTCTTTTTTTATCGGTTCAACCAAATGGATTCTACGCTATTCCAACCTGCTTATGAAAATTGGCGGGGGCTTAATGATTGTGATCGCCGTTCTCCTTTATACAGGTAAAATGACGCAAATCACCCTTTGGCTGAACTCCATTACACCAGACTTCTTGAAATTCTAAGGGTTTAGGTAAAATATTCAATCTTCGCTTGAGGGAATTTATCGAAAATGTGTTCTGTAATAAACTCCCTCAACGCGGTAGCTTGTTCATCTTTGTAAACATATTTGCCTTTCCCATATTTGCCCCATTTGTATTTTCTCTTTTCTTCGTCCATTTCCAACTTCGTTTTGGGATAACGTTTCTCAATAATATTCTTAGCTGTTTTCGTGAATCGGTGTTGAATCATCTCGAAAGTGAGATCATCCGTCGCTTCTGCAGGAAGCGTATTGTATAGCTTTTCGATCAGCGTGGCATAGCCTTCCTCCCAGCCTTCGTGCCAGATAATAGGCGCAATGATGAAACCAAGCGGATATCCAGCCTTGGCTACTTTGCTTGCCGCTTCAATTCTTTCGTGAAAGCGAGAGGTGCCGGGCTCGAAATTTTTGATCACATAGTCGGCATTCACGCTAAAGCGAAATCGGGTATGCTTGTTATGCTTAGCATCTAATAAAGGTTCCACGTGATGATATTTCGTGACAAAACGCAGCCTGCCGTGCTCTTGTTCACCCATGAACTCGATCAGCTGTTTGAGCGAGCCTGAGATATGCTCAAGCCCGACTGGGTCTGATGTGCACGCGGCTTCAAAACGTGTGATTTCAGGCTCACGTTCCTCGATATAGCCCTTAGCCGCGGTAAGAATATCGTCCATATTTACATAGACGCGGATGTAAGGCTTCGCACCCATCGTAGTTTGCAAATAGCAATAATGGCAATGCCCCATACACCCCGTTGCAATCGGAATTGCATACTCGGCGGAGGGCTTGGACGTTTCGAATTTTAACGTTTTCCGAATGCCGACGACCAAGGTTCTCTTGGCAATCCGATATTTATCTAATTCGGTTTCACCAGGTAGATCGCGTATTTGATTATGGGAAGTTGTCATATGAATTTCGAGGCCTTCTTGTTTAGCCCAATCATAAATTTGCTTACCTTTGGGATAATTCATGGCATCTGGTTCAAAATAAACAAGCTCTGGCACGAAAACCGTCGTACTAGGCAGCGGTCTTGTTAATAATTCAGTAGACATGAGAGCCTCCTTCACTAATCTGGATGACAATCTATTATTTTAGTGTGCCAAAGAGATGGGCTATAGAAACATGGGAGATTTGACCGCATCTGGGTAGATGGATTATGATAGGAAAGCAGTATTTGGAAAGAAATATGCACAGCAGGGGGAAATATAGCAATGGCTACGCCAAGTATGGAAGATTATTTGGAGAGAATATACAAGCTTATCGATGAGAAAGGTTACGCTCGTGTTTCCGACATTGCTGAAGGGCTTGAAGTGCACCCCTCCTCCGTGACTAAAATGATTCAAAAATTAGATAAAGATAATTATTTAATCTATGAAAAATATCGCGGTCTCATCCTTACCCCAAAAGGTAAGAAGATGGGCAAGCGTTTGATGGATCGACATGAGCTTTTGGAAAATTTTCTAACGACAATAGGTGTCCATGAGGACAATATATATAAGGATGTCGAAGGCATTGAGCACCATTTGAGCTGGGATTCCATTACTTGCATTGAAACCTTATTGGAATATTTCAGAAGAGATCCAAGTCGAGCAGATGAACTTATGAATGTTCGTAAAGAATTAGAGGCAGAGAACTAGGCAGAGACCGTTTACGGTGCTCTGTCTTTTTTTGTGTGAATACAGACGAACTGCTCTCGCATACATACGTAAGAAGCCCTATGAAATGGTGCTAAGGGAGGGTGCGTTGTATGAAGATAAACGGGGTATTCGAAGGTGGGGGCGTCAAAGGGATTGCACTGGCAGGTGGCGTGAGCGCGGCCAACGAGCAAGGGTATACCTTTCATGAAGTCGCAGGTACAAGCTCTGGCGCGATTGTGGCGGCTCTTTTGGCAGCAGGCTACACAGGGGAAGAAATGAGGGAGTTGATCCTCAGAGCGCCTTTTAAGTCGTTTATGCAGCGTTCACCTATCTTCAATACGAAAATCATAGGACCCGCGGCGCGCTTGTTGATCAAAAAAGGCCTCTATTCCGGCGAAGCATTGGAACATTGGGTGAATCAACAACTAGCAGCTAAAGGCATACGCACCTTTGCAGATCTGAAGCCCAATCAGCTCCGTATTATTGCTTCTGATATCACTCATGGCAAGCTATTGGTGCTGCCCAATGATATTGCGCAATATGGCATTGAGCCCGGTAAATTGTCAGTTGCCAAAGCTGTGCGAATGAGCACAAGTATTCCTTATTTCTTCGATCCCGTCCGAATTCGCCGCAATATAAAAAGCTCTGCGAAGGCTAAGCCTTTCACAGAGCAATTTACTTATATCGTGGATGGAGGTCTGTTAAGCAACTTCCCGCTGTGGGTGTTCGACAATGCCATGCCGCGCACTAAACTCACGCCTGTCATCGGCTTCCAGCTTGTTGGGAAGAGCGATACGCCAACGCATACGATCCGAGGGCCGATCACGATGCTAGAAGCGCTCTTCAGCACCATGCTTAGTGCCCATGATGAACGCTACATTGAGCAAAAGAACCGCTTCCGTACCGTTAAAATTCCTACCCTAGGTGTTGGTAATACACAATTCACCATATCCAAGGAGCTTAGCATGTCATTGTATGAGTCCGGCTTTCTGGCGGCCAAAGCGTACTTCAAAAACTGGTCAGCCAGTACCTATGAAGAAAATTACGAGAAATTTGTGATGCGGCCACCACATAAATCCTTGACTTAGTGATACTTCGGAAAATCATCCTTATCTGAATCTTTTGTGCCGTTGATGACGCGAAATTTGGCGTTCTTCGTTTTTCCTTTTACATTACCTCGATTAATCGAAGGTTTTTTCCAACGGGAAGGTGGGAATTTATACAGTAGAAAAATCGCCCCAAGCACAAGAATAGGAATGAATAATACACGCAGACTAACGATCAAGCCTATGGCAATCAGTATTCCTATGGCAATCTCAATCGGGGAAAACTTTCTTCTCATGCCCGTCCCTCCATAATTCGTTTTTCCGCTTCTAGCATGCGGTTAAATGATGCAATGGACACCTCAACTTGACTGTCTTCTGGTTCTTTGGTTGTAAGCAGTTGGAGCCAAAGTCCTGGATATCCTAAATAGCGAAGAACAGGTACTTCACGAAGCGAATTCGTAAAGCGCAATACTTCATACGAAACTCCGATAACCAATGGCAACAAAATTAAACGCTGTACAATACGCTCGACTAATCCGTCATAGTGAAGGAATGAGTAGATGACAACACCGATTAGCACGGTGAATACGATAAAACTGCTGCCGCAACGGTAATGAAGTGTGTTGAACTTCTGGACGTTGCTTACTGTTAATTCCACACCAGCTTCATAGGCGCTAATAACTTTATGCTCTGCACCATGATATTGAAACAATCTCCGAATCATAGGTGTAAGCGAGATGAAGTAGATATACCCTACCAGCAAAATAATTTTGATTACACCTTCTATAAGATTATGAAGAATTTGATTGCTAAATACATTTTGAAACAAAAACTGTTCAATAATAGCGGGCACTAAGGTGAAAATGAATTTTCCGAACAAAAATGAAAGGACACCAACGACGGCAACGCCTAAAACCATCGAAATGTTAGAGAAGATGCCTGCTTTCTCTTCCTTTTTCGCCGTATCATCATCGCCTTCTTGCTCAGCGAACGACTCGGCCGAGAAATTCAAATGCTGAGCACCTTTGGCACTCGACTCGATAATTCCTACAATTCCCCTAACGAAAGGGATTTTCTTAAGTGCTTGAACCCACGGAATCACTTTCTTCGGTACTTCCAAAAAATCAAGGGAACCGTCCTTTTTGCGCACAGCAGTTACGTGCACATTTCTTCCTGCGAACATGACGCCCTCGATGACGGCTTGTCCTCCGTATATACTGTTTTGTTCTGCCACAAGATTCACCTTCTCATCTTTCTCGAATTCAGTTCTCACTTTCTTATTGTAACGGATTCAGGTGTTGAATGCTACCGATAGCGACGGAACATACTATGATTGCCAATGAAAAGACAAGCCTTTACGGTAGAGAAAGGAAGATCTCTAATGACGAATGCGCATGCCGCTATGAAAAAGCAGACAAATCGCTGGGTTTTTGTGCTATATATCGGTTTTTTTGCCGGGCTTATATGGGGTGCTCTCAAAATTGTCGAAAATTATTTCAAATTTACAACCATCGGAATTGGTTTCCTCGCAGAACCATTCTTCAAACATGATTTTTTTAACACGTGGATGGGATTGTTCATTGGGTGGGCGGTGTTTGCTCTATTCTCGATATTGGCTGCCTTCATCTATATGGTCACGTTGTGGAAGCTGCGTAGTCCATTCTGGGGAATTGGCTACGGCGCCGTGTGGTGGGCGATAATTTACCTAATGGTGGGGCCGATTACAGGGATGGTGTATTGGATCACGGAATTAGATCTAAATACGATCATAAGTGAGGTTTGTTTATTCCTCGTATGGGGGATGTTTATCGGTTATTCAATTGCCATTGAATATACAAGCGCTAGAACGACAGAGGCTATACCCAAGACATGAAAGTTATGGTAAAATATCAAAGGTTAATTAGCAGGCAATAGGCTAGTGGCCAATGACGATTGTTGCGGGAGGATTTCCAATTGAAAAGGGTTCTAGTTTTGAATGGTCCGAATCTGAATATGCTTGGCGTTCGTGAACCTGGCGTATATGGTACTGTCACACTTTCCACCATCATCGAGGGTTTGCATGAGCTAGGGACTGAGCTTTCAATCCAATTGGATAGCTTCCAATCTAACCATGAGGGCGAGATTATTGATAAAATCCATGAAGCGTATGGTACGAAGGATGGCATTCTCATTAATCCTGGTGCCTTCACCCATTACAGCTATGCGATTCGCGATGCGCTATCAACGGTGCAATTGCCAACGGTAGAGGTTCATATTTCGAATATTCATAAACGTGAGGAATTTCGTCATCATTCGGTCATCGCACCCGTTGTAATTGGTCAAATTTGTGGATTTGGCGCAGAGAGCTATGCGCTTGGTTTACGAGCTTTACTACCCCATCTGTAAGAAGGAATGGTGATTTGGATGCAGGAGAAACGTATTGAACGTCTTCGCGAGGCTATGCAACAGCAGGATTTACCGGCACTACTCATCACGAACGCATATAACCGTACATATGTATCTGGTTTCACTGGTTCTTCTGGCTATGTACTTATTACGTTAGACCGTGCCATTTTATTAACTGATTTCCGTTATATGACGCAAGCGCCGCAGCAAGCCAAATTGTTTGAAGTGGTTGAACATAAAGCAAAGGCGATCGAGACTGTAACCGAACTCTTGCAGCAGCAAGGGATCAAGAAGCTTGGTTTCGAACAAAGCGACGTTTCATATGGTGATTTCTTAAATTATCAACAAGGTCTTCCAGGCATTGATTTTGTGCCAACGTCACGTCTTGTTGAATTGATTCGCATGGTGAAGGATGATGCTGAACTGCAAGTGATGCAGGAAGCGGCTGATTTGGCCGATGCAACCTTCTCGCACATCCTTAACTTCATTAAACCAGGTGTCAAAGAGAAAGACATCGCGCTTGAGATTGAAGTGTTCATTCGCAAAAACGGAGGGACCTCGACTTCCTTCGAGACGATTGTGGCTTCTGGTGAGCGTTCAGCGTTGCCTCACGGTAAAGCAAGTGATCGCATTCTTCAATTAAACGAATTTGTCAAATTGGATTTTGGAGCGTATTATAAAGGTTATTGCTCTGATATCACAAGAACGGTTATGCTAGGAAAGCCGACAGACAAGCATAAGGAAATTTATGATATTGTCTTGGAAGCACAATTGCATTGTTTGGCGAACCTCAAACCGGGGATTACAGGCAGAGAAGGCGATGCTTTCGCACGCGATGTAATCGTAAAGCACGGTTATGGTGATTATTTCGGTCACGGTACCGGACATGGGTTGGGGATGGAGATTCACGAATCTCCTCGTGTGTCAAAAACCGAAGATATGATTTTAACTCCTGGTATGGTTGTTACCGTTGAGCCTGGTATTTATCTTCCTGATTTTGGGGGAGTTCGAATTGAGGATGACGTAGTAATTACTGAGACCGGCATTAAAATACTTACACATTCTACCAAAGATTTTCTTATCATTGACTAGCGGAGGGATTTACAAGTGATATCAGTAAACGATTTTAAAACAGGTCTGACGATTGAAGTTGAGCATGATATTTTTACAGTTCTAGATTTCCAACACGTAAAACCAGGTAAAGGTGCTGCATTCGTGCGCTCCAAGCTAAAAAACCTACGCAACGGCAACACCGTTGAGCGTACTTTCCGCGCTGGTGAGAACGTTGGACGTGCTCACATCGAAAACCGTGAAATGCAGTACTTGTACGCAGCTGGCGACGAGTACACGTTCATGGATACGGAGACTTACGATCAGATTTCCCTTGCCCATGAGCAATTGAAATGGGAATTGAACTTCCTGAAAGAAAACATGAACATCAAGATTATGAGCTATCAAGGTGAAATTCTAGGGATTAACCTTCCGAAGAGCGTCGACTTGAAAGTTGTCGAAACGGATGCAAGCGTTAAAGGAAACACCGCACAAGGTGCATTGAAAAATGCGAAAGTGGAAACAGGTCTTAATGTGATGGTTCCGCTGTTCATCAACGAAGGCGATGTTCTTTCCGTTGATACAGATGACGGTAAGTACCTTTCCCGCGCTAGCAACTAATTCAGCAATGAATAAAGCCTTTCTGACTCCTGAGAGTTGGAAAGGCTTTTTTTCATTTCTTAGCACAGTCAGCCATTTATATGCTATAATATTGAATTGTTATGCACTAGTATGCGTTAGGAGTGGGTCAGCTTTGTCTCTTATAGTGATGAAATTTGGCGGTAGCTCTGTCGGTGATGCGGAGCGAATGAAACGAGTTGCAAAAAGAATCGTTGAGCGCAAACAAGCTGGTCACAGCTGTGTTGTTGTCGTTTCTGCGATGGGTGATACAACGGATGATTTGATCGACTTGTCCAAGCAGATTTACGATGGAGCCCCTCCGGCTCGTGAAATGGATATGTTGTTGACAACGGGTGAGCAAGTTTCCGTAGCACTTTTATCGATGGCCATACATAATCTTGGTGAACAAGCGGTTTCGTACACCGGGTGGCAAAGTGGCATTTATACCGAGCCTGTTCATGGTAAAGCAAGAATTACGGATATTCAACCGCAGCGTGTGCTGAATGCGATTGAACAAGGGAATGTCGTGATCGTAGCCGGTTTCCAAGGAATGACCGAGGCAGGCGAGATTACCACATTGGGCCGCGGCGGCTCTGATACAACAGCAGTTGCACTTGCGGCAGCGATCAAAGCAGATCTATGTGAAATTTATACCGATGTTGATGGTATTTACACCACGGATCCGCGTATCGTGAAAGTAGCAAGGAAGCTTGCTGAAATTTCCTATGATGAGATGCTTGAGCTTGCTAACCTTGGGGCTGCAGTACTTCATCCAAGAGCAGTTGAATATGCGAAAAATTACAACGTGACCCTCGTGGTCCGTTCAAGTTTTAATTACAACGAAGGCACCAACGTGAAGGAGGAAGCAGTGATGGAGCAAGGAATCGTCGTTCGTGGCATCGCTTATGACAAAAATGTAGCAAGAATTAGTATTCTGGGTGTTCCTGAAAAGCCAGGTCAGCTTGCGAAGGTTTTCCTAGCGCTTGCTGAGGTGCAAATTGACGTTGACATTATCGTGCAAAGCGGCGTAATCAACGGATCTGCTGATTTCTCTTTCACAACGACCTTAGCGGATCGCGAGAAAGCACTTGATGTCATTGAACAAATTCGCGCTGAAGTTGGTTTCCGCGAAGTGACTTCCGAAGTTGATCTAGTGAAGGTTTCGATTGTTGGTGCAGGTATGGTTAGCTCACCAGGTGTTGCAGCTACGATGTTCAAAGTCATTTCAGATCTGGGCATTACGATCTCATTGGTAAGTACATCCGAGATCAAAATGTCATGTGTCATTGACAACACGAACTTAACAGAGGTTATCCGCGCTCTTCACACAGCCTACGGCTTGGACACTGCGGTGCAAGCCTTCGTTGGTGGACCAGAAGATCGTAGATAAGATTCACAGCTTAATGGAGTTTGTCCGCAATAAAATAAGCAAGCTTCAATAAAAATGCCGTGATTCCGGCAGCCATTAATGGACCTACCGGAATGCCGCGCATAAATAAGATGCCAAATATAGAACCAAGGACTAGACCCACAATTAATTGTGGGTCTACTTTTAGTAACGCCAACCCTTTTCCATTCATATAAGTAGCAATCGCTCCGCCTACAAGGGCAATGATCCCAGGCCAAGTTGTAAAGACGGAGATGATATCTTTCATGGAGATGCGGTCACTTGCAAAAGGAATTAATATACCAATTGTAAGGAACAGCAAACCAAGCTCCAGCCCTCTGCGCTCCATGGTTGGGAAATAACGATCCAGACCAATTAACTTCACGGCAAGTAAAAGACAAGCCGCAGTTGTAATGATAGGCGTACGGCCAATAAGTCCAATGATAATAAGAATAACTAAAAGTAGATCACCATTCATTTACAAAACCCCTCGTCCTCATCGTCGTCATTTTAGTTTATGAAAGGGGCTTGTATTTAGAACGAAGGGTGGGGCTAACGTTGGAACGGAACCATCTGATCATGTTCCAGTACGGGAACGCAATCCGTTATATTCGCTTTGCTGCAAAGTTCGACATCCGCGAGGAAGCCGGACTTTTTCATTTTTTTACCGTTGCTGCAGGCAAGTATCGTCTCAAATAAGCGATCCTTAGCTTCGAGATAGCAACCGCGCATCGCCAAGCCGAAATCATTCGTTACCATTAGACCCACGCCTAATAAAGACGCGATTTCGTCGACGAGGAAGCCAGCACAGAGGCCGTCCTCTAAGGAAAATACATCCTGCGTTCCTGCACAGACGATCACCGTGTCTCGTTTCAGGTCGATAGCTGCCGCGGCTGTAGCACTGGCGTTTATAATTGCTCCAGCGAGCACCCTGTCGGCTTTTATCGCCTTTTGAATCCCTCTAGTGCCATTTGTGGTCGTCAAAATGACGCGTCTGCCTTGGACGGCTTCGCGCGTGTACTCAAGCGGAGAATTGCCAAAATCAAAGCCTGGGATTTTTTTGCAATAGCGTTCACCGCCAAGTAAATCACCAGTACGAGCCAATTCCTTTGCTTTTATTACTGTATCAACAGGGACTACGCCCTTGCTGCCATTCATCAATGCGGTGATGATTGTGCTAGTTGCACGTAACACATCAACGACAATGACGGTTTTATGGAGAAACTCGTCACTTCTTGCTTCGCCGATGTTGGCGATCACCTCGATATGCATGTGCTAATCCTTTCTGGTACCTAAGGACAACGTGTCAGAACGGAGCCCTCTCCTCAAAGCTTCTAAAGCAATTACCTCATCAGGCGATATATTGCCCAAATGTATATCAGGACCAAGTGAGTTAATCAAATGTACCTGCTGCGTTTTAAGCGGAGCCTCCCATAGAAGCTGATCTCCTGAGATAGAAGCAAGCACGCCGTGCAATTCCTCATCTTTACAGTTTCCTTGCCCATCGAAAATTCCAACACCCATGCCGGATTCTCGCGCTTCAATCGTGACCAGGGAGGCACCTAGTTCCGAATCGATTAAGACAGTTTCAATTAATTCTGCTAACTCAATTGTAGAGCCCCAGCCTTTTTTTCCATACTCCGTAACAACTTCCAGCCCTTCGTCCAACCCTCTAGCAATCAGCTCATTACGCTGTCTCCGATCCATTTGAATGGTTCCGTCAGATATTTCAACGCCATTAAAGCCGAGTGCAAGTATCATGTCAAAAAAAGAATCTACAGCACGCTGTCGTACAGCAACTTCGAGAAAGGTACCTCCTGGGTAAATGAGAATGTTATTCTCTTTGGCTAGGTTTATTTTGCTTCGCAGCACGGCTAGCGGATACAACGGCGATGTGCCGAAACCAAGCTTGATCATATCCACATGGCTGCTTGAGGTGTGGAGTAAATCCTGGAAGGCAAGCATGCCGAGTCCTTTATCCATCACCATCGTTTTCCCCAACGTTCTTGGTTTGGACTGCCTCTGCCCTGTCGGGTCAGCTAGAACGGGGTTCCATTTCAATTGAGAGGTCACTTCCATCGGTCTTTCTCCTCACTGTCCTTCGAAGGATCAATTATGTGTACAGCATATGCATGAGCACAAATGGAGGTGCCCAGCATGCCTAAAATGAGACGAGCTCGCATAAGGTAGGGGGAAAGGAGGTGTTAATTCTCATGAACAAAATCGTACTAACAATGGCTTCCTTACGGATGATTTCAGGGAGTATCGAAATTATTGCAGCTATTTTGATGCTTCGGCTGGCAACAATTGAGAAAGCGCTGTTGGTGAATTCAGCTCTAGCACTAGTAGGTCCTCTAGTACTATTAACGACGACAACGATAGGTTTAGTAGGCATAGCTGAAAAACTATCATATGGGAAAATGCTGTGGATCATTGTTGGAGTCAGCTGTCTGTTTATTGGGATTATTAAAAAGTAATAATCGGTCATATTTCTTTCTAGTAAGCATAGAAATGAATATAGAAGACTGGACAACTTGGAGGGCTGTCTCACGATGCTTGCGAGTATTACACACCTGTTGCCCCAGAACATCAGATTCATGTTAAATGAGCTTCCACCAAACGTACAAGCTAGCGTGGAAGAGATTAGGGTGAGAGAGTCGCGTCCCCTTGAGATTAGCTGGGCAGACCGTTATGCCTTCATTAGTGAGCGAGGGCAGATGATCACCCAGGAAGCCTTGGCGTATAAACCGACGAGGCAAGATTGCTTAACCCTGCTCGAGATCCTTACGAATCATTCGTTGTATACCTTTGAGGAAGAACTGCGAAGAGGGTATATCACGGTGTCAGGCGGTCATCGCGTAGGACTAGCTGGGCGTACCATCCTCGATCAAGGTCAAGTAAAGCAAATTCGCGATGTGAGTTCGTTCAATATTCGGATCGCGCGCGAAATTCAAGGTGCAGGTCAAGAGATTTTACCGTACCTTGTAGATCAGAGTATGGGAAACATTCATCACACACTCATCATCTCCCCGCCGCAGCAAGGGAAGACCACATTAATTCGCGATCTCGCTAGACTAATTAGCCGAGGCGAATGGGGGACTAGAAACAGCACGCTTTCGGGCAAGAAGGTTGGCATCGTTGATGAACGCTCTGAGCTGGCGGCTTGTGTCAAAGGGGTGCCGAGATTTGATTTAGGGCCGCGCACAGATGTGCTAGACGGGTGTCCGAAGGCAGAAGGCATGATGATGATGATCCGTTCTCTCTCTCCTGAGGTGCTCATTGTCGATGAGATCGGTCGATCTGAGGATGCGGATGCAATTCATGAAGCAGTTCACACAGGTATTCGTGTCCTAGCTACGGCGCATGGAGCTAACTATGAGGATGTACTTAGACGGCCCGTACTCAGGCAGTTAATGGAGGAAGGGGTGTTTATGAGATATGTTATCCTCTCCCGAAGAAAAGGTGCTCCAGCTTCCTTTCGGATGCTAGATCATCAAGGCAAGCCCATAGAGATGTATGACGAACGCAAAGGACGATGGTGATGCTGAAATTTGTTGGTGGAGTTCTGATCTTCGGTGCAGCTTCCATGTATGGTTTTCTACAAGCTGCTCACTATGTGAGACGACCAAAGCAAATTCGTGGACTGATCAATGCACTAGGCCGAATGGAAACAGAAATTGCCTATGCACTTACGCCGCTGCCAGAGGCATTTGCTTCATTAAGCAAGCAGGTCGCCGATCCGCTTTCTTCCTTATTTCGCTTGATGTCAGAACGATTGCTGGTAAGCAATGGCGAGTCTACCAAAGATCTTTGGCAAATGACGGTCAAGGAAGTGTGGGCAAGAACCTCCATGAAGCAAGCTGAGCAAGAGGTGATTCTGCAGTTGGGACCTGTTCTGGGTCTTTCGGATCGAAGTGACCAAATCAAGCATTTACGGCTTGCGATTAGCCAACTTCAATCGGAAGAGACGGATGCCAGAGATGAGCAGCAGCGCTACGAGAAAATGTGGAAAAGCCTAGGTGTCCTAATCGGTGCGTTAGTCGTGATTTTAATGTATTAGTGGGGATCATGTATCCGTGCATGACAAGTTCCTTGAAGGCGGAGTGAGGTGCCAGGAATGAATGTAGATGTGAATGCCATTTTCCAAATCGCCGGCATCGGAATCATAATCGCGATGATCCATTCGGTGCTGAAGCAGATGGGAAAAGAGGATATGGCACACTGGGTCACGGTCATAGGCTTCGTGGTCGTGCTTTTTATGGTCGTTAGTATGCTGGATAACTTGTTTAAAGAAATTAAAACCATTTTCCTATTCCAATGAGGTGGTCTGATGGAAATCATCCAAATCGTAGGATTAGGACTCATCGTCACAATATTGACGCTCATTATCAAGGAACAGAAGCCGATGTTCGCCTTTTTGTTAGCCGCTTTTACGGGCATTGTGATTTTCTTGTTTTTAATAGGCAAAATATCATCAGTCATCCAAGTACTTGAGGATTTGGCTGTGAAGTCGAACGTGAACATCGTTTTCCTCAAAACGATTCTTAAGATCATTGGCGTTGCTTATATCGCCGAGTTTGGCGCACAGATTGTCCGTGATGCCGGACAAGATTCCATTGCCTCCAAAATTGAGCTATCGGGTAAGGTGCTCATTATGGTCATGGCGATTCCGATCATTACAGTCATCATCGAGACCGTGGTTAAACTACTCCCTGCTTAGAAGATTCACCTAAGGAGTGACACGCATGCACCCACTTTATTCGCACCAGAAGCTGAACAACCGGTGGATCTTACTGTTCATACTAACCATGGGCTTATGGTTCGGCCTGTCAGGCTCGTTAACGGCTGAATCGCCGACGGATGTCATGATCAAAGAGCAGGCGGACCGACTGAATACGGAACCCGTCGAGCAATATTGGGATAAGCTGATGAAGGACTACGGGGGTTATTTCCCGGAAAGCAAGACGCCAACCTTCATGGAACTGCTTCTTGGCACTAAGGGCATTAGTATGAAGAGTATTTTCAAAGGACTTCTGAAGTATGTGTTTCATGAAATTATCATCAATGGCAAATTATTGGCTTCGATCGTCGTGTTGACCGTCTTTAGCATGATTCTGGAGACGCTGCAAAGTTCCTTCGAACGAAACACGGTAAGCAAGCTAGGCTATACGATCACCTATATGGTGCTGATCATCATTGCGATCAATAGCTTCAGCGTTGCGATCGGGTATGCCAAGACAGCCATTTCCTCCATGATTCAATTCATGATAGCGATCATGCCGTTGCTGCTCACATTATTAGCCTCCATGGGAAATGTTACTTCCGTTGCCATTCTGCATCCGCTGATTGTCTTCATGATCCACTCCGTGGGTACAGCCATTTATGTATTTGTTTTCCCGCTCTTGTTTTTCTCAGCTGTGCTGCACATTGTCAGCTCGCTGAGCGATAAGTTTAAAGTCACACAGTTAGCAAATCTGCTGCGCACCGTAAGTTTAAGCATGCTTGGCGTGTTCGTAACGGTGTTCCTCGGGGTCATCTCCATCCAAGGCACGGCGGGCGCTGTACGAGATGGTGTTGCGATTCGAACAGCAAAGTACATTACAGGGAATTTCGTGCCTGTGGTAGGACGCCTATTCTCGGATGCAACAGAAACCGTAATAGGGGCATCCTTACTGGTCAAAAATGCGATAGGACTCGTTGGTGTCGTCATCCTCGTTCTCCTGTGTGCGTTCCCTGCGATCAAAATTTTAACGCTGGCATTCATCTACAACTTATCAGCAGCGCTGATGCAGCCGTTAGGAGACAGCCCGATCATTGCTTGTCTACAGACGATTGGCAAAAGCTTGATTTATGTTTTTGCAGCGCTAGCGGCAGTAAGCTTAATGTTTTTTCTTGCCCTGACCATCATGATCACAATTAGCAATGTCTCCGTCATGATGAGGTGAAAGGAGCCTAGCGATGGATTGGTTAGCAGGATGGCTGAAAACCGTCATTATGGTCATTATGCTCGCGACGTTTGTTGATCTTCTGCTCCCAAGCAATACGATGCAGCGGTATGTGAAGACGGTTTTAAGTCTTTTTATTCTACTTACGTTACTTACTCCTGTGCTTCAGCTGTTCCAGAAAGATTGGGATATGGACCAGCTGCTCAGCCAAGCAGAGAAAGCGCAGAACGAGAAAACCATGCTGGCAGGTGGTTTTGGAAATCAAGCCCAAATGAAATCTTTGGAAGCCATTACGAAGGATGCTAACCAGATACAAAATGCCGAACAGAAGAAAACACAACAATTGGTTCAAACGCAATTAGCAGGATTGATCAAAGAAGACTTGCAGAAACAAACGGAGCGGCCCATCCAAGATGTTCAAGTGCAAGTACAGGTAGACAATAACGGGAAGCCCAGCATTTCAAATGTGAAGGTAACCCTTGATGATATAGAAGCGAAGAAACATCAGCCTACGACAAGCAAAAGCATTGCTGCGATGGAACCTGTCAAACCCGTAGATCCTATCAAAATAGGGTCTGCCACAGTAGCGCAAGATCGAATAACAAGTACACAAAGCGATACGCAGTCAACCAAAGAAGCGATGCCTAGTGAGCAAGAAAAGGACCGGCTCAAGCAAGGGATTTCACGAAATTGGTTAGTGGATCCTGCCAAAATCGAGATCGGAGCAGCTCAAAGCAAAGGATGGATGGCGAGGTGAATGGATGGGAACATTGCTGCAATGGATGGAGCACAAATTCGGCGGCGGACCAGGTGGGCCTAAACGTAAAAATACGTTGCTGTGGGTCATCGTGGTCGGGCTCTTAGGAGCTGCGCTAATGATTATCAACGCCTTTATAAATGTCAAAGATCTGGATCCCATCAACACAGGCAGAGCGTCTCCGCCACCTGTTAGTAAAGAAACCTTTGCAGGAAGTTCATCCAAGGAAAACGCAAGCTTCCATGATTACGAACAAGCCTACGGTGACCAGCTGAAAAGCATCCTGCAAAAAATTGTCGGTGTCGGCGAGGTGGAAGTGCTCGTTACGATTGAATCTACGGAGGAAATGACCGTTGACAAAAATTATAACGACAATCAAACCATGACGACAGAACGCGACAATGGCGGAGCAACACGCAACATATCCCAGGTAACGCGGAGCGGCGAAGTTGTTGTATATCAAGTGTCAGGTGACCAGAAGCCGCTTGTGCTCAAATACATTAAACCCAAAATTAGAGGCGTCATCGTTGTTGCGAAAGGCGCTGAAAATCTCACAGTGAAGAAAATGATCATGGAAGCCGTAGAGCGAGGAATGGACGTTCAAGCAAGTAAAATATCGATTTTGCCGCGCAAAACAGGGGAATAAAATTAGGAAATTATCTAACTATTCTAAGGAGGAATAAACAATGAATGCAAAAAGACAAACAATTTGGCTCGTTTCAATGCTTAGCTTGATGGTGGTGCTGTCCGCGTATTATCTGTTCACTGAGGATGTCAATAAGTTGGATCTTGCTTCTTCAGATGCCATCAGTCAATCGCAAGAAGTGAAAATTGATATGAGCCAAATTGATCCAGTAACAGGTGCGAAAACAGATGTGAAAGCAACAACTGGAACTGGCGCACAAACCGACACCAAATCGACAATGCCGCAAACTTCTACAAAAACAGATGCTAAAACGACAACGACACAAGATGCCACCAAAACTACGACAAAAGATGCCTCCAAAACAACAACTACCAAAACTGATGATCAAGTCTTGAAACAAGTAGAAGAGCAAGCCAAAACGACATCAGCTAACGATTATTTTACGAATGAACAAGTGAAACAAAATAATTACTTCAGCAAAGTTTCAACCGATCTGATGATGATTATTTTGGATTCCAAGAAAACGCCTGAAGCTGTAGCCAAAGCAACTAACGATTTGTCTGCTCTGACAGATCTGCAAGAAAAAATTGAAAATCTGCAAGATCTGCTCATTCAAGATTTCCCGCAAGCGGTCATTAATCAAGATGGAAGCAAGTGGAAAGTGACGGTTCAAGCTGATAAATTGGAAAAAAGCCAAGGCGTATCCATCGTGGATATGGTAGTGAAAGAGCTGGGTGCAACACCTGAAAATATCAAGATCCAGTACGTTCGTCCATAGGATTCGAGCAAAGTTTTGAGTTCTCAAAATGGTGGTGGAAAGGGTCCGGATAAACTGGACTCTTTCCATTTCGTGCGTTTATGGGTATAATACATACGTTGCGGCTATGAAAACGCATTTTTAAGGGTTCACCAACGTCTAAAGGAGTGACTTGAATGTTTAAATTGAGTGAAATCAAAGAGTTAATTAAACTCGTCGATCAATCCTCTTTACAAGAGCTTGAAATTGAAAATGAAGGTGCACGCCTTTCTATTCGTAAGCCGAATAAAGCGGAGCCTGTCTATGTATCCGCCCCAGTTCAACACACATATGCACCGATTGCTCAACCTAACTATGCGAACTCAGCACCTGCTGCAGCTGCTCTCGAAGCACCAGTACATGCTAACGGACAAGCCAAGCAAGAGGATTCATCTTTACATAAGATCGTATCTCCGATGGTAGGAACGTTCTATCAATCCGCTTCCCCTGGTTCTGCGCCATTCGTAAGTGTCGGCTCTAAAGTAACGGATAAGAGTGTTGTTTGTATTGTTGAAGCCATGAAATTAATGAACGAAATAGAAGCTGAAATTAAAGGCGAGATCGTTGAAGTTCTCGTTGAGAACGGACAGCTAGTTGAGTACGGACAACCTTTATTTTTGGTTAGACCAGAGTAGTTGCGTTGTAAGCTTAGGCTGATAACGCAAGCTTTTCTTACGAAGAGCGCTTAGGAGGGCATATCATGAAATTCCATAAAATTCTTATTGCGAACCGTGGTGAAATTGCGGTTCGTATTATCCGAGCATGCCGTGAGCTAGGCATCTATACGGTTGCTGTCTACTCGGAAGCAGATCGCGATGCCTTGCATGTTCGTCTTGCGGATGAAGCTTATTGCATCGGTCCGACAGCATCCAAAGACAGCTATTTGAACTTCACCAACTTGATGAGCGTGGCCACGTTAACGGAATGCGACGCTATCCATCCAGGATACGGCTTCCTAGCTGAGAATGCTGACTTCGCAGAAATTTGTGAGAGCTGCAATATCACCTTCATCGGACCTTCACCTGACGCTATCTCCCGGATGGGGGATAAGGCCGTTGCGAAGCAAACGATGAAGGAAGCGAGAGTTCCGATTATTCCGGGCTCTGACGGTTTGGTTGAGGATATTGACGATGCCGTGGTTATCGCACGCGATATCGGGTACCCCATTATAATCAAAGCGACAGCAGGCGGCGGAGGCAAAGGTATCCGTATTGCAGAGAACGAGGAAACACTTGTTCAACAGATTACGGCTGCTCAGCAAGAAGCACAGAATGCTTTTGGAAATGCAGGTATCTACTTAGAGAAGTACTTAACAGGCATGAAGCATGTTGAGATCCAAATCCTTGCTGATAAGCATGGCAATGTTGTTCACTTAGGCGAACGTGATTGCTCTGTACAACGTCGGAGACAGAAGCTTGTTGAAGAAGCGCCTTGTCCGATTCTAACAGAAGAGACGCGTAAAGCGATGGGGCAAGCAGCTGTACGTGCAGCGAAGGCAGTGAATTATTCCGGTGCGGGTACGCTTGAATTCCTATTAGGACCAGACGGTAATTTTTACTTTATGGAAATGAACACGCGGATCCAAGTTGAACACCCTGTAACCGAGATGATTACGGGCATCGATATTATCCAAGAAATGATTCGCGTTGCTGAAGGCAACCCGCTGTCATTCCGCCAAGAAGATGTCCGCATCAATGGCTGGGCGATTGAGTGCCGCGTTAATGCAGAAGATCCGAATCGGAACTTCATGCCGTCCCCAGGGCAAGTGAAATTCTATTTGCCGCCAGGTGGATTCGGCGTACGTGTAGACAGCGCGGTTTATCCAGGATATACGATTCCGCCACATTATGACTCCATGATTGCTAAGCTCATTGTTTGGGGAAGCACACGTGAAGAGGCGATTAATCGCATGAAAAGAGCGCTCAATGAGTTCGCGGTAGATGGTGTGAACACGACGATTCCTTTTCATTTGAAGCTGCTTGAGCACAAGAAGTTTATCAAGGGTGACCATGATATTAAGTTCTTGGAAGAGCACGATGTGAACGATCCAGAATCGTAGACAAACATTTGTCATATTTTTGCCAAAATGGTATACTAATAAATTAAGATGGCTTATCCCATTCATACTAGCGCCACAATTTTTGGCGCAAAACTTTTTAAGCTTACGAAGTAAGTTTGCTCCACAAACTTTTTAGGAGGTGCCACAATGAGCACAATCGCTCCGGATTACGTCAAGACAGACATGGGCAGCATCCAGATTGCCCCCGAGGTTATCGAAATCATTGCCGGTTTGGCAACGGTGGAAGTGCAAGGTGTAGCGGGGATGAGTGGCGGATTAGCTGGCGGCATTGCTGAATTACTTGGACGCAAGAATTTGTCCAAAGGCGTAAAGGTAGAGGTCGGACAACGTGAAGCTGCCATTGACGTCTCCATCATTATCGAATACGGCAATCGTATTCCTGAAGTTGCGAATGATATTCAGAACAATGTGAAGCAAGCGATTGAATCAATGACAGGTCTAAATGTTGTTGAAGTAAACGTCCATATTCATGATGTTCATTTCAAGCAGGCGGATAAACCGATTGACGAAGAACCAGCGGCTGCCCATCGTGTGAAATAGGCGGTAAAGCTGAGCCATATGGATCAATTGAAACCCCCTACAGGTTGCAGGGGGTTTCCTCTAACTTAGGAAGGGGACAAGCGTAGTGGGTAAAATTGTGGACAGGCTCTTGCTGCTTTTCTATAGCCTGATTATTTTCGTCGCATCGATCTTTGTATTGTTCACAGCATCTAGCTGGATCCCACTCGATCAAGCAAGTCAAACGCTTAGTCATTTTTATTACGAGAAGAGCTACGCGTATCCGGGCATTATCATCAGCTTAATTATGCTGCTGATCTCCGTACGTTTCTTGATCGTAACACTTCGTCGCGGACGTTCCCAGGCACCGTCGATTGATCAACGCACTGATTTTGGCGATATCCGTATCTCCATCGAAACAGTTGAGAATCTATCCCTGAAAGCCGCGGGTCGCACGAAAGGCGCGAAGGATCTGCGTGCACGAGTTAGAGTGAATCAATCCGGGCTGGAAATTACAATTAGAACCATTGTAGATGGGGAAAGCTCGATTCCGGAACTGACTGAAGATATGCAAGGTACAGTGAAAAGTTACATAGAAGAAATTACCGGTATTCCTGTAGCTTCCGTTACCGTATTCGTAGCGAACATCGTGCAATCTGCCCCAACGTTTAAAAGCCGAGTCGAATAGAGGTGAATCCACATATGTGGAATGAACTATGGGAATTCCATAGGGGCAAAGTAATCGGAGTGACAGCGGGTATTTTCTTCGGTTTTATTTATTTGTTTTTTGGTTTTTGGGATATGTTGATCTTTGGATTCATTGTACTTGTAGGTTTTTATGTGGGTAATAAGCTGGATCGTAAGGAAAGTTTCGTCATGTTAGAAGACATTTGGCGCTATCTCACACAAAAATGGAGAATGTTTCGCTAAAATCCCTGGTTCAACCATGGATTTTTTTGTTTGGATTGGCTCCATTTTGACGTATACTAGGAGAAAGAGTTTTTAGGAGAAGGTCGTTTTGCAGGAGCGAAACGCTTAGGAGGAACAGGATGAAACGCAGAATTGCACGTGAAATTGCTATACAAAGCTTATACCAAATCCAAATGAATGAGGCTACGCCTGAGGAGGCAGTTCAAACCGCGATTCATGAAGCCGAACATGACAACGAATCGCAGTTGGATTTCTCCGGGGATAAGATAGATCCTGTTTACATTATTGAACTTGTTGAGGGTACTTACAAGAACAAGGTAAGCATTGACGAGTTGTTGGAAGAGTATCTGAAGGGCTGGGCAATGGACAGGCTGTCTCGAATTGATCGGGAAGTGCTGCGCCTAGGTGCTTACGAGATGCTGTATCGCGATGATGTGCCACCGAAGGTTGTTGTCAATGAAGCCATCGATTTGGCCAAGCATTATGGAACTGAGGAATCAGGGAAATTCGTGAATGGAGTCCTTGGGAAAATGATTAAAGAAATCGACGAGCTGAAAGAAAAAGTTCTGCGTACTCAATAATCACCATGCAATTTCATTTTCATATAGGTATGGCTTAATAGGCTAAGGGGGAAATAATTAAGATGTCAGCACAAGTAATTAATGGGAAAGAACTCGTGAGCTCCATTCGTGAGGAAATCAGATCTGACGCAGCTCATCTTACAGCACAGGGAAACCAACCAGGTCTTGTCGTTGTTATTGTTGGTGAAGACCCAGCTTCTCAAGTCTATGTAAGAAACAAAGCGAAAGCTTGTGATGATGTAGGCATCTATTCCGAAGTACACCGCCTGCCTGAGCAGACGACACAAGAAGAATTAATCGCACTTATCCATACTTTTAATCAAAATAGTCGGATCAACGGTATTCTTGTTCAATCACCGCTGCCTAAGCATATCGATGAAGAAGCAGTAGTTGACGAAATTGACCCAGCGAAGGATGTAGATTGCTTCCATCCCGTGAATGTTGGTAACCTGATGATCGGGAAAGATGGCATGAAGCCGTGCACCCCGCATGGTGTCATTGAAATTCTCAAACGGACTGGCGTTGACATTGCTGGGAAGCATGCTGTCGTTGTAGGCAGAAGTAATATCGTGGGTAAACCGATGGCGATGTTGTTATTGCGTGAGCATGCAACCGTATCCGTCGTTCATTCGCGCACGCCTAACATGGAAGAGATCACGAAGCAAGCTGATATTCTCGTCGTAGCCGTAGGTAAAGCCCACTTGATTAAAGCGAATCACGTGAAACCTGGCGCAGTCGTCATTGATGTTGGGATGAATCGTCCGGCAGACGGCAAATTAACGGGGGATGTTGATTTTGAAGCTGTAAAAGAGGTTGCAAGCGCGATTACACCTGTACCTGGTTGCGTAGGTCCAATGACGATTACCATGCTGCTTCGCAATACAGTTGATGCGGCTAGCCGCGCAGCTAAAGCGAATGTGAGCGTATAATCAGCTTATGGCGAGAAACGAGACCAAGATTTTATCGGTTAAGGATTTAAACCGTTATATTAAGCTGTTGCTGGAAGGAGATTCGCGTCTCCAAGATGTGTGGGTGCGAGGCGAAATCTCGAACTTCACCCATCATTCTAGTGGTCATATGTATTTTACGCTGAAGGATGCAGACGGTCGCCTGAAAAGCATTATGTTTGCTTCCCATAACCAGAAGCTTGGATTTATCCCGAAAGAGGGCACGAAAGTGATCGCTCGCGGGAATATTTCTGTTTATGAGCGAGACGGTGCTTATCAATTCTATGTAACGGCGATGCAGCCTGATGGCATCGGCAGCTTGTATTTGGCGTTCGAGCAGCTGAAAAAGAAGCTCGAAGGCGAAGGGCTCTTCGCGCCTGAGCGCAAGAAACCGATTCCTCGGTTTCCGCGCGCCATTGGCGTGATCACCTCCCCGACGGGGGCCGCCATTCGTGATGTCATCATCACGCTGCAACGGCGCTTCCCGTCGATCCCGATCTTGCTGTACCCTGTCCTCGTACAGGGTACACAGGCGGCGCCTTCGATCGTCAAGGCGATTGAAGCCATGAACCGGCTCGGTGAAGCCGACGTGCTCATCGTGGGCCGCGGCGGCGGCTCACTGGAAGAGCTGTGGGCCTTCAACGAGGAAATCGTGGCGCGGGCTATCGCAGCCTCCACGATTCCGATCATCTCAGCCGTCGGCCACGAGACGGACTTTACGATCGCCGACTTCGTCGCCGATCTGAGAGCGCCGACGCCTACGGCGGCGGCCGAGCTCGCGGTGCCGCACCACCTCGAGCTGAAGCAGCAGCTATCGCAGCAGGCACAGCGCCTGCATTACGGACTGCTGCAGCAGCTGCGCCGCAAGCAGGAACGTCTGGAGCGCGCGAAGCGCTCGCCGTTCCTGACGAACCCCCGCAGGCAGCTGCTGATGCAGCCTGCGGAGCGCCTCGACCGGCTGGCGGAGCAGCTCGGTTACCGCATCCGTCAGCGCCTAACGGAGTTGGCGCAGCGTCGATTGAAGCTGGAGCGTCGCTTATCCAGCTTCAATCCAACCGAGCAGGCCGTGATGGCGAGACGTCGTTTGGACACGTCCAAACGTCAGATGCTCACGGCCATGCAGACCCTCCTGCGCGCGAAGAAGCAGGAGTGGCAGTCAGGCGTCCGCCATTTGGACGCCCTCAGCCCGCTGAAGGTCATGCAGCGGGGCTACAGCCTTGCCTATGACGAGCAGGAGAAACAGCTCGTTCGTTCGGTCGCACAGGTGAAAATTGGTGATCGTTTATCCATACGTCTTAAGGACGGTAAAATACAATGTCAAGTTTCGGGGATGGAGGCGAACATGGATGTCAGCAAGTGAAACAGAAGTAAGCTTTGAACTGGCGATCGAGCAACTGGAGCGCATCGTAAGCCAACTGGAAAGCGGCGATGTGCCGTTAGAGAAGGCGATTGAACTGTATCAAGAAGGCGTGAGACTCTCCCATTTATGCGGTGTTAAACTCGAGCAAGTGGAGAAGAAAATTGAGATGCTGGTTGAAGGGGAAGCTGGGGTAACACGAAAGCCTTTCCAGCCTGTCTTGGAAGATAAGGGGAATTAGTTTGAATAACACAACGTCTAACATCCATACCTATATCGCTTCCCATGCTGAATTGGTCGAAGCCGCATTACGACAGTCGTTACCTTCGGCCTGGGATGTCCCAGCTTCACTTCGTGAGTCAATGGACTATTCCCTGATGGCAGGCGGCAAACGTCTGCGTCCCATAATGGTCCTCGCAGCTGCCGAGGCGCTTGGGGGCTCGCTTGAGGCTGCTATGCCTGTGGCCCTAGCCATTGAATTAGTACATACCTATTCCTTGGTGCATGATGATCTTCCAGCGATGGACAACGATGATTACCGCAGAGGTAAGTTAACGAATCATAAAGTATATGGCGAGGCGATGGCTATTCTAGCTGGCGACGCGCTGCTTACGCACGCCTTCTTTAGTGTTGCCCAAGCGCACAAAAAGTTCGGTGTTCCTGCTGAACGCGTGCTGGCAATAACCGAAGAACTTGCTGTATTAGCAGGTGCTCGCGGGATGGTTGGCGGGCAGGCTGCAGATATGCTTGGTGAACAAGGTCTGACGAAGCTGGAAGAGCTAACTTATATTCATACGCACAAAACAAGTGATCTTATTGTTTTCTCCTTGCGTGCGGGCGGACATATTGCGGGAGCGACTGAAGCACAGTTGGAAGCGCTCAGTGAATTCGGTCATGCATTAGGGCTTGCTTTTCAAATTCAGGATGATATTTTGGATATTATCGGTGACGAGGCGAAGCTTGGTAAGCCTGTGAAGAGTGATGAGAAGCAGCAAAAGGTCACATTCCCTTATTTTATCGGCATGGAAGCTTCTGAACAGAAGGTGCAAGAACTGACGTGTCAAGCGAAGGAAGCCTTGCTTCGGTCCAATATTGCCAACCCGGAGAGACTGCTGCAGATCGCAGATTACTTGATGAAAAGGGATCACTAAACGAAAAATGACGGGGATCCCTTCTTTTCGACAGGTAGTTTTATACGATTTACCCAATTCTATGATATAATGGTGAAATCTCAGTATTTTCACATTGAAAGTGAGGAAACAAGCGTGCTGCTCGAACAAATCAATCGGCCTGCGGATTTGAAGCGGTTATCCTTGACGGAACTTGAAGACTTGGCAGGAGAAATCCGTCAATTTCTAATTGAAAAGCTTTCCGTTACAGGTGGTCATCTGGCCCCGAACTTAGGCGTGGTTGAACTCACAATTGCCTTACACACCATGTTTCACAGCCCGTATGATAAACTGATTTTTGATGTGGGTCACCAAGCGTATGTGCACAAAATTCTAACTGGACGCAAAGATAAGTTTGATACTTTGCGCAAATATAAGGGGCTTTGCGGTTTTATTAAGCGTTCCGAAAGTGAACATGATGTCTGGGAAGCTGGACATAGCAGTACATCACTGTCTGCTGCCATGGGTATGGCAATGGCGCGTGATCTCAAAGGCGAACATAATAAAGTTGTAGCCATCATTGGTGATGGTGCGCTTACTGGCGGCATGGCGCTTGAAGCGATGAATCATATTGGTCACGAGAAGAAGAATATTACGGTCATTCTGAATGACAATGAGATGTCTATTGCGCCCAATGTAGGGGCTCTTCATAATTATTTAAGTAAAATTCGTTCCGATCGTCATTATCTGAAAGCCAAAGAAGAAGTTGAACACTTACTGAAGAAAATTCCTGCCATAGGCGGAACGCTGGCCAAAACAGCGGAGAAGCTGAAGGATAGTCTTAAATATTTCGTTTTGAATGGTGTATGGTTTGAGGAGCTAGGCTTTACATATATCGGACCCGTTGATGGACATAATCTGCAAGTTCTTATGGAGACGTTGAAGCAGGCTGAGAAGGTTGCAGGACCAGTGCTGATCCATGTCGTTACGACAAAAGGGAAAGGCTACAAACCAGCTGAGAATGATTCACATACTTGGCATGGCTTAGGGCCTTACAAAATGGAGTCTGGTCAAGTTCTCAAGTCATCTGGACCGCCGATGTATACACAAGTTTTCGGTGATACACTTATCGAGCTTGGAGAGAAGGATTCCCGTGTAGTGGCAGTTACTCCTGCGATGCCTGGCGGATCTGGATTGTTGAAATTTGCGAAGCAATTTCCGAATCGCATGATTGACGTAGGGATTGCCGAGCAGCATGCGGCTACCTTGTGCGCAGGCTTGGCAAGCGAAGGCTTAAAACCTGTTTTTGCCGTTTACTCAACGTTCCTGCAGCGTGCGTATGATCAAGTTGTTCATGATATTTGCCGACCTAATTTGAATGTGACCTTTGCGATTGACCGCTCAGGCTTTGTTGGCCCAGACGGCGAGACACATCAAGGGGTTTATGATATTTCATTTTTGCGCACAATTCCGAACATGGTCTTAATGATGCCCAAGGATGAAAAAGAGCTGCGTGACATGATGCAGACGGCTCTCGAATATAACGATGGTCCGATTGCCTATCGATATCCGCGCATTAATGGCACAGGTGCCAGTATTGATGAGGCACCTACAGCGATTCCAATTGGAACTTGGGAAACCGTTCGCGAAGGCGATTATGCCGCTGTACTTGCCGTGGGACCTATGGTTCAAGTTGCTGAAGAGGCAGCTGCACAGCTGGCACAGGAAGGCATTGAACTTCGCGTTGTGAACGCAAGATTTATTAAGCCCTTGGACGAAGCTTATTTACTGCAATTAGCTAAGGAATCCATGCCTTTGATCACGATGGAAGAAGGCTCGATCCAAGGTGGCTTCGGCAGTGCCGTTCTTGAATTCTACGCAGAGAAGCGTATTGTTGGTTTACAAGTGGAGCTGATGGGGATTCAAGATTACTTCGTTGAGCATGGCAGTGTGCCAGAACAGCGCGAAGAGGTAGGATTGACCGTTCATCATCTTATTACAGAAGTGAAGAAGCTAGTGCCGCGTAAGGTCCTCCGGGCTAAGGTCTAGTAACCGATTTGAATAGGAGCAACACATCATATATGTCATCGGATAAAGAACGGTTAGACTTATTGCTGCTAGAACAAGGGTATTTCGAGAGCAGAGAAAAGGCAAAGGCCGCCATTATGGCAGGCCTTGTTTTTGCGGATGAAGAGCCAGTTGATAAAGCTGGCATGAAGATAAGCCGGAAAGCCGTGCTCAAAGTAAAGGGTGCACTTCATCCATACGTAAGTCGTGGCGGGCTTAAGCTTGAAAAGGCGTTAAAGCAATTCGAAATCGACTTGCAAGGTGCAGTGATGTTAGATATCGGGGCGTCCACTGGTGGTTTTACGGATTGTGCGCTGCAAAACGGGGCTGCTTCTGTCTACGCCGTCGATGTCGGCTATAACCAATTGGATTGGTCGCTGCGCAATGATGAGCGTGTTCATGTGATGGAGAGAACGAATTTCCGTTACACGAAATTGGAAGATTTGAACGGTCCGAGACCGACCTTTGCTAGTATTGATGTTTCATTCATTTCACTGCGTATTATTTTGCCCCCATTGAAGGAAATCTTAGGCGATCAAGGGCACGTAGTTGCACTGATTAAACCGCAATTTGAAGCTGGCCGAGAGAAAGTCGGGAAGTCTGGTGTTGTCCGCGATACGGACGTACACATTGACGTGCTTACAACAGTGCTCACCTTTGCGGAGCAGCTTGGCTTTCGCTTGAAGGGGCTGACCTACTCGCCAATAACCGGCGGGGAAGGGAATATTGAATTCCTTGCTTACTGGGCTAGTAACGAGGGGGAAGAGTCGCTGGCCGCGCCTTCTTCAATTAAAGAACGTATTGCAGAGACGGTGAAAGCTTCGCAGAAATTACATGGAAAATAAACTCATCTTTGAGAACGCCTTTTGCGGCCCTGAGATGGGTTTTTTCACTTAAAACAAAGGATTTTCCTTCTGAGCTCGCGAATACTATGGCGAGGTGAAGGACATGGAACAAGGCGATGTTAAAGTCATTTTGTTAATCCTGATCGGAATTGTGAGTATCGTCATCTGGCGATTTCAGAAGTGGACAGCGGGTTCAACTCGAAGACGAGGGCGGATACCAAGGCATGGAAATGTTCCTGCAGATGACGTAGTTGAACTGCTAGAAGCTGCGGGCTTCGATGTGCTTGCAGGCAAGACCAAAATCCCGATTACCATGACAGTAGGCGAGAGGGATCAGCTCGAAAGCCGCTTATTTATTGATTATTTTGTGCAAAAGGAAGATGATGTTTATCTTGTGAAAGTGGCGAGAGAACGCAAGCCGCTTGAGATGACAGGGAGCGCTGTACGTGACATGCTGCTGCCCTACACCCTCATTTATCCTGAGGCACAGGGTATCCTTTACGTTGATATGACCGTAAATAAAATCAAAAAAATCACATTTCACATAGAGGTGTAAGGATGAAGGGTCAAAGGCATGTAAAAATCAGAGAAATTATTACAAATCATGAGATCGAAACACAAGATGAATTGGTTGAAGCGCTGCGCGCGGCTGGCTTTCATGTGACACAAGCAACGGTTTCTCGGGATATTAAAGAATTACACTTAATTAAAGTCCCTCTCGACGATGGCAGATATAAATATTCCATGCCTGCAGATCAGCGGTTTAATCCTATGCAGCGGCTGCGTAGAGCTTTAAGTGATCATTTTGTAAGCGTGGATTATACAGATAATTTGGTCGTCATGAAATGTTTGCCTGGCACAGCGAATACGATTTGCGCTTTAATTGACAACTTGGAATGGAACGGCGTCATGGGAACCATCTGTGGTGATGATACGATTCTAGTGATTTGCCGCGGGAAAGAAAATAGCGTAACTTTTGTAAATGAAGTCATGTCCTTATTATCATAATATCAGGAGGCGTTCATGCTTACAGAGCTTTCGATTCGTAATTTGGCTGTTATTGAACATGTGCACATTCGGTTTAAGACAGGCTTTCACGTTCTGACAGGGGAAACGGGTGCCGGGAAATCTATCATCATAGATGCGTTAACACTGATTGTCGGCGGTAGAGGTTCATCGGAATTGGTTCGCTACGGTGCGGATAAAGCGGAGATTGAGGCGATGTTTGACTTACCTGCTTCACATCCGGTTTGGCATACGCTTACAGAGCTTGGGATTGAGGCAGACGCCTCGGAGCATCTCATTATTCGTCGAGAAATTACGGCAACGGGCAAAAGCTCAAGTCGGATTAATGGTCAGCTTGTGAATATGACGATGCTGCGCAAAACAGGGGAATGGCTCGTCAATATTCATGGTCAACATGAGCATCAGTCACTTCTGCATGTGGACGAGCATATTCACTCGCTTGATTTATTCGGAGATGCTGAGATTGAGTCAGCAAAGTCAGCATATCAAGCAAGCTATGATCAATATATGAAGCTCCAGAAGGAGCTTAACGATCTGCAGGAGACAAGCAAGCAGGCGTTGCAAATGTTAGATCTGTATCGTTTTCAAATCGACGAAATTTCGTCAGCTAAGCTCAAAATCGGTGAAGATGAGAGCTTAGCTGAAGAGAAACGGAAGCTAGCGAATGCTGAGAAGCTGTATCAAAATACGACCGAAGCTTATGATTTTCTCTATGCAACGAATCGGGGACTAGATGCTGCGGGTAAAGCTGTTTCACGTCTACAGGATATTGTGCAGCTAGATCCGACGAACCTGAATCCGATTTTGGAACAAGCGCAGTCAGCCTTTTATCAATTGGAAGATGCTGCTTATCAGATTAGAGATTACCGTGACGGCATTGAATTCAATTCATCCCGATTAGATTATATCGAAGGGCGATTAGATACGATTACGTCTCTTCGACGGAAATATGGAGAGAATATTAAAGAGATCCTAAGCTACCTAGAGAAGATCAAGAATGAAGTCGATACGATTGAAAATAAAGATGAAATTATACGTAAATTAGAGGACAAGCTTATTCTTGCTGAGAAGCAAGTCGGTGTTCATGCCTTGGATCTATCCAACCTGCGCAAAAGCATCGCGAGTGATCTTTCTGCTCAAATTGAACACGAATTGCGTGATCTTCAAATGGAACGCACACAGTTCCGCGTGCAAATTGCCCATATCATCGATGATCGAGGCGTAGAGGTTGATGGGAACAAGGTGCGATTTAACAGACAAGGCATTGATCAAGTTGAGTTTCTCATGGCCCCTAACCCAGGAGAACCGCTGCGTGGACTTAGTAAAATTGCCTCAGGCGGAGAGCTCTCTCGTATTATGCTCGCAATGAAAGCTATTTTTGCACGTATTGACCAAATTCCTGTACTTGTTTTCGATGAGGTTGATACGGGGGTAAGCGGGCGCGCGGCACAAGCGATTGCTGAGAAAATGTCCGTTCTTTCGCAGAGCTGTCAAGTATTCTCCATTACTCATTTACCACAGGTTGCCAGCTTTGCTGATGTTCATTTCTATATTCGGAAAGAAGTGGATCACGAAAGGACTTTCACGCGGGTTCAAGATATGCCAGATGCTGGTCGGATTGAAGAGCTTGCGAGGATGCTTGGCGGGGTAGAAGTCACTGAAACAACGCTGCATCATGCGGGAGAAATGCTTGCCATGGCAAAAAATAAGAAAGCAAGGGCATGAATGTATAGATAGTCATCATTTACAGTTATAAAAGAGGGGGACTGGGGTTAACTTATAGGTACGCAATTGACGAGTTGATCGTCAGGGCTCAAGGAATTTTGAAGGAGCGTGTTGATAGTGCAATCCAACAAAAGAAAAAGATTGTTCGGACTCTTGCTCGTCTTCTTCGTTTGCTTGGTCAGTATGTCCTCGCCTTTTCAGAGCTTTGCCTCCTTTCCACAAGAACTCCGATTGTTCAGCGGGCAAGGGAAGCAGCTTCAGTTAACGATGCCGGTCAGTGCCCAAGTCACGGTCAAGGATACGGATATTGTAAAGGTAAATGGCAACGCCGAGCACTCATTTCAAGTTAATTTAAACGAACCCATTTCTTTGCAATCCGATCATTCCGGACAAACGGAAATGAAGCTCAAGCTGTTCGGGGCCATTCCGATCAAGACCGTCAAAGTGAATGTCGTACCTGATTTAAAAGTGATCCCAGGGGGCCAAACGATCGGTGTGAAAATTAAGTCAGCCGGTATTTTGGTAGTAGGTCATCATTTGGTGACTGTTGCCTCAGAGCAAAAAGTTTCACCAGGGGAAGAAGCCAAAATTCAAGTCGGCGATTTAATTATGAAAATCAATGGCAAGGACTCAAGGGATGTTAGCAAGGTCGCGGAGCTAGTGGCGAAATCAGGCGAAAGCAAGAATCCGCTTGTTCTGCAAATTTTACGAAATAATCAAGAACTTGTTGTCAAGCTGCAGCCTGTCTATGACATCGTAGATAAGTCCTACCGCTTAGGACTGTACATTCGCGATTCCGCGGCAGGTGTGGGGACATTAACCTTCTATGCACCGGATCAAGGCGTCTATGGGGCTCTTGGACATGTCATAACCGATATGGACACTCAGACACCGATCGTTGTAGGCGATGGCGATATCGTGTATTCGAACGTGACGTCCATTTCCAAAAGTCATAACGGCGATCCTGGCGAGAAGCATGCTACGCTGTATAAAGATAGTAAAGTTATCGGTAATATTGAACGCAACACGGCTTTCGGTATTTTCGGTAAAATGTATGGTGCTCCTGATCACAGTTTAGATAAAGAGGCGATTCCTGTTGCTTTCGCAGAAGAAGTGAAAGAAGGACCAGCGCAAATTTATACGGTGCTTGAGGGGCAGAAGGTGGAAAAGTTTGATATCCAAGTCGTACATGTATCCAAACAAGATGTTCCGGGTACTAAAGGTATGGTAATCAAAATTACGGATCCACGTTTATTAGAAAAAACGGGTGGCATTGTACAGGGGATGAGCGGCAGTCCAATTATCCAGAATGGTAAATTGATCGGAGCGGTCACCCATGTGTTTGTGAATGATCCGACAAGCGGCTATGGCTGCTTCATTGAATGGATGCTGCAGGACTCTGGAATTATCCTTCGGCCTACATCAGGAAACACGAACAAAGAGCTAAAGGTGAGTTAATACCTTTAGTTCTTTATTTCTTTTTAATCTCATTTTACAGAACATTAGCGAGTTTAGTGACTTCATGTCGAATAATGTTGGAATCAGAAGATAAATATTTCATTATATAAGAAAGTCAAACAAAAGAAAAGAAAAATAATATTCGACAGAAGGATTTTAAAAAGAGCTGTCGAATACCTTTACATAAGAGAGAAAAATCCATCTTGTTTTAGTAGCTAAAGGAGGAAATTCAGTTGCAAAAAATTCAGGTATTACTTGCCGACGATAATCGCGAATTCACCCATTTATTATCAGAGTTCATTGGTGAGCAAGAGGATATGGAAATTATGGGCGTTGCGTACAATGGTAACGAAGTCCTTCGTTTTCTGGAGCAACAGCGTGAGCTACCCGATATTCTCATTTTAGATATTATCATGCCTCATCTTGATGGGCTTGGTGTTCTGGAGAAAATGCGTGAGATGAATCTTCCTTCACAACCCAAAATCATTATGCTTACGGCATTCGGCCAAGAAAATATTACACAAAAAGCCGTGCAGTTAGGTGCTTCTTACTACATATTGAAACCATTTGATATGGAAACCCTTACGAACCGTATTCGTCAGCTTGCTGGCAATTCGTCGACAACGACCACAACGTCAACGCCGCGTGCGAATGTGGTGCACATGCCAAAGGGCAAGAATTTGGATGCTAATATCACAAGTATCATTCACGAAATTGGTGTACCTGCTCATATTAAAGGCTACCAATATCTGCGCGAAGCCATTACGATGGTTTATAATAACATCGAGATTCTTGGCGCGATCACCAAAACGCTCTACCCTGCCATCGCCGAGAAGTACAAAACAACGCCTAGCCGCGTTGAACGTGCGATTCGCCACGCGATTGAAGTCGCTTGGACGCGCGGCAACATCGACAGCATCAGCTTTATTTTCGGATACACGATTAACATTTCCAAGTCGAAACCGACAAACTCAGAGTTCATCGCGATGGTTGCGGACAAACTTCGTATTGAGCATAAGGTTTCTTGAGAGGGTTAGTATCTTTGTAAACCAGATATATAGAAGGACGCTCATGCTGAGCGTCCTTTTCTTTTTTTTGGGTAGCTGCATGGATGGCATTAGAAGCAGAAAAACTACCTAGACGGTCTAGGTAGTCCCTCTGTATTAGTTTTGTATTACCAAACAAATGCGCTAGTGATAATAACCAATAAGATGAAAAGTACCAAAACAGCTGCAGCAGAAGTACCATACCCAGTTCCACAACTCATTCGAATCAACCTCCAATGGATATTTGGTTTGTGTTTCGAGATAGCTTATGACTATTTCTGAGGAATGTTTGGGCGAAACGACTGATTGTGCTATTGTCCCTGTCCGCTGAAATAATTTCGTGGAAAGATGAGGAACGGCTTGAAAACTTGGAACCATGGGATAAGTTGTTACGTTATTACAACGTAGCTTATTCTTTCAAAGATGAGATGGTGTAGGCAGATTAGAGATAGCATGGAGGCAAGTAGAGAATGTTACTTACGTTAGTGATTGTTGCGATTGTGATTGGTGTCTATTATCTGTTTATGAATGTGTACCCGGTATTCGGTCGAAAACCTACCAAGGATGAGATGCATCGGTTTAAAGAATCGCCACAGTATGCGCAGGACAAGTTCGAAAATCCAGTTCCAGCGATGATGAATATGAGTTTCTCAACTACGCTAGGGATTTTGCGAGATATGATCAAGGGGAGTCCATATCGACGTCCTTCAGTCCCTCTACCAATGGAGAAGCCTCAATTTCGGGTAAATGATGCCACAAGCGTTACATGGTTTGGGCACTCGGCGAGTTTGCTAACGATCGATGGAAAAGCACTGTTGCTTGATCCAATGTTTGGAAGAACGCCTTCTCCTTTCCCATGGTTGGGTAAAAACAGATACAGCGGCGGAATCCCATTTGAGATCGAGGAGCTCCCGCGAATAGATGCCGTTATTTTATCTCACGATCATTATGATCATTTGGATTATGGTTCAATTAAGAAAATTAAGCACAAAGTGAATAGGTTCATTGTACCGCTTGGCGTTGGTGCACACTTAATCCGCTGGGGAGTTCCAGCTGCCAAGATTGAGGAGCACGATTGGTGGGAAGAGCTGACGTATGAGGGTCTGCAGCTTGCTTGCACGCCTGCCAATCATTTCTCGGGGCGAAGTGTCAATGATCGGGGAGCAACCTTGTGGTGCTCTTGGGTGATCAAAGGAACGCAGTCCAGCGTCTTTTTCAGCGGTGACAGCGGGTATACGCCTCATTTTAAGCAAATTGGTGATAAATACGGACCTTTCGATCTGACATTGATGGAATGCGGGCAATATGATCAGCGTTGGGCGGATATCCATCTGATGCCGGAAGAAACCGTTCAAGCGCATCTTGATGTGAGAGGAAAGGTCATGCTGCCTATTCATTGGGGAGCCTTCACATTAGCTATCCATGATTGGAATGATCCTGTTGCTCGTGCCGCGAAGGCTGCTGAGGCGAAAGGGGTAACAATGGTCACGCCGCCAATCGGCCAAACGATTATTTTGCAGGGTTCGGGAGTGGTGAGCTATCCAAGATCGGATTGGTGGGTTCGGCATTAGCTTGCGCTAAACTGGCTACACGGGTTCCTGCATGGTATTATGGATGAGGTTAATAGACAGAAGCGATCAGGAGAGAAGAAGAGTCTATGTCGGAACAAAAAAGTGTGCGTAAATTTCAATTTCTGGCCGTTGTGCTGGGGATAGCGATCGATAATATCGGGACGATGTTATCATCAGCTCTTATTGGCAGTTTATATTTTGGGAGCGGTCCGGTGCAGGATCAAGATGTCAATGCGATATATTCGAATGCAGCCATATTGCTTGTATTTCTAGTCTTGGGCTTGTTCTGTACGTTTCTAGGCAGTTATGTTACTGCTAAGGTGGCAAAACGTGCGGAGCTATTCAATGCAGCAATTATTGGGGTTATAGGGGCAGGAATTGGATTTGATTCCTTATTAACAGATGATGTCATTCCTTTATGGTATGAGTTACTTGGGCTTGTTGCAATTGTACCTGTGGCACTCCTAGGCGGTTATGTAGCATTGAAGAGGAAGAAAGCTGCAGCAGCATAATGAAAGCCTAAAAAGACGAAATAGATTTGTTGGATACACCATGACTAGGAGAAAATTGTGGTTAGGAGGTGGTCGGTATGCCGAAATTCGCGAATGCGAGCGAGGAAGCAACGGCATTTCTACGCAAGCAAACAGGCAGCAGTCTGTTGGAGTGTTATACTTATATTGATGCAGAACAACATGCTGATAGCTTCTTTATTGTAAAAACCAGCAACAAGGTTATTCATGTCTCCTTTGGAGAGATTACGTATGATCCGATGAGCTATCAGAGCTTACTAGAAGGTCTATATCGAGCCATATATGAATGATAGCGAACCGCTCATAACATTGCTGTACAACAGTAAAACCCCTCAGCCGATGCGGCTCAGGGGTTTCGTCATGCAGTAAGGATTACTTAATGAACGATAATGCTTGATCAGCGATGGAGTGCTTGTAGCGATCAAGACAATTACACAGATAATCTTTGCGGCAGATTGGGCATGGCTCTTTCATCAATCGGTTCAAATCAGTGACGCGACCGATGCCTGTCTCAGCGTCTCTTTCGAAGAAAAGACGACATTTGTTGCGGTCTTTCAAAGAAACAACGACTTCGAATAGACCATTCTTTTTATTATCACTTACTATTGTTGCATCAACTACCTGCGGATCGTAGGCCATATGTATTTCCTCCTAAGAGTTTGCTCAGCTAATCGTACTACATCGCAAATTCATAAATTAATATGCTTTTCTTTTTGTTTGCTCAGTTGCATTAGTATATTATATAAATAAAAAAGATTTTATTCAATAGGAGGTCATCCAGACATGATCATGGACTATTGTGAACAGGAAATATTAGAGGGCCAGACACTTATACACATCGGTCTGCAGTTCGAGGATGAGCCAGATTCTTTATATGTAGCGGAGCTTGAGGTGGACGATCAGGGAGTTGTTAAGCGTTGGCAGTTATTCTTTAATGGCTTTGATTGCAAATATAGTTTCCGCCCATCGGAAAAAGAAGAAATGATTCATTACGCAGATCAACACGGAATTACAATTCGCGATGAGCAAGATTAGGGACGGAAATAGAAAAGGAATTATCGCCATGTAGAGTATGGTTCAAATTCCTTGATTTGTGTTTATTTTGTTTTTTGTTTAGAAGTTCTATTCGTGATGGTGTTGTTTTGGTTACTGGATTCATGCCATGCCAGTGTAATCGGTTCATAACTGGATCCAATTTCCCTTCACGTATACTACGTTGACGCAATTTTTGAGCTTGAGATCGTGACATTGTTGATTCCTCATTTCTAATTAAGTTTACCACATAAGAAAGTATAAGTTTTCGGTTTCCGAAAACGGCTTTCTTATTGGCGATAAAATCTACCTCTATACGCGGTCGCTCATCTCTGAATAGACTCGATAAAGGTTTTCTCATACTTCTATTTTACCAGGTGATAGGGAAGAGGCAATGGAAAGTTTTATTTTAATCAAAAAGGGTGATCGGGTTGCGCATACAAATACAATTAGCGATAGATGGCGAAACGAAGAAGACGGATGTACTCGAAATTGCCGAGCATAAGCTAGGTGAAATGACAGACGAAGAGATCGAGCAAGCGATTGAAGTGAAGATCAGAACATGGGTTGATCGTATGGTGCAAGTAGAGTGGGAAGTAATTGATGAAGAAGACTAGATGCGAGTAGTTCGCAAAAATCGAACTAAATGGATTTAAGCTGAGTCTGATTCTGGATTAATTCGATTTCGCCGAACTATTTGGACCAATTTAGAGGGTAACAGCTGGTTAAGGGCAATTTAAGTGGGTTAAATCGAATTAATGTCGTTATTCTCGGCAGACAGTAGCAAATAAGCAGGCAAATTCCGAACTAAAGCTTATATCGATCAATTCCAGCCATTCCAACTACCTTACTCCTAGTTATAAAAACGGCTCCGCAGGGATATACCCTACGGAGCATCAGTGATTTAACCTATGTATGTTTAGTGAACGATGGTATTGACTCCTGTCTTCTGCAAAGCATGTTCCCAACTTGGGTAGTAATACAGGGCGTTTTTCATTAGATCAGGATGCAGCTTCTTCACATTTTTTTTGGCAAGTGATTCCCCTGTGCTGTGAAGCTGCACAATTTGGCCTAACACTTCATCTGCGCTCATGTTTAGCTCCATAGATAATTCCTCTCCTTTCTTTAAGAATATAAACCAATGCTTGCCATTCACAGCTGAAAATATACATAGAATTTTGTGGGATCGGGTAAATTAGGTAAGTCACGAGACGACGTTAGGAAAGTCAGGTGTCTTACCTTGAATTGGACTTCTTTATCTTTATTTGCCGCGAAGCCAAACCCGCTCTGCAAAGGAAAAATAGCCGCAGCATCCACTTATGAATCATTGCAACTGCTTCCAATAAGTCGAATTGTTGTGCTCAGACAAGGTGACCTCAATGAAGAATATGTGCAGGAGCTTATCGAGCGAAGAGTAAGGGCTGTTGTTCACTGCGGGCAAGCCATGTCTGGCGCCATTCCTACGCAAGGACCTCTTTTACTTTTACAGCATCATATCCTAATTTGTGAACTTGATCCTGGGCATATCGAAAGCTTATTACCCGAGATAGAAATGATTATTTTTCAGGATACAATCCAAGTCTCTGGTCAGTCTATTCCATGTAAAATCTTTACTCGTGAAGATTGGTTGTCTGCACAACGGGCAGCGAATGAGCAGGCATCTGAACGATGGGAGTCATTCATTGATCAGACGTTTACTTATGCTTTGCAAGAAAAGCAGGCGATCAGAGAGCCGTTACCTCATTTAACGCTGAGAACGCAATTAGAAGGAAGACACATATTGGTGGTTTCATCGGGGAACGGATATAAGAAAGACCTGCGCGCAGCGAAAGCGGTTATTACCGCGTTTAAGCCGATTCTACTGGGGGTTGGCGAAGGGGCGGATGCGCTGCTTGCAGAGGGATATCAGCCGGATATTGTCGTAGGGGAAGCCAATCAAATTTCGAATCCAATTTGGCAGAGTCGTGCGGAAATCATCATCCATACCTATCCGCGCCATCAGGAAGGTAGTGAAGTACTTTCACCCTTCAGGTACGATACGCATGTTTTACCTTGCCTTGGTAATAGTGAGGATGCTGCTTTATTGCTTGCTTATGAAAAAGGCGGAGAATGGCTAATTACGGTTGGCGTAAATTTGCATATGAGTGAGTTTCTAGCCAAAGGCTGTGGGGATATGGGGAGCGCGATGCTCGTGAGAATGAGAGTCGGTGAACGACTCGTAGATATCAAAAGCTTACAAGCATTTGATGCTCAATCCAATCATTGGGGAAAAGAAGTGATTTCTACCTTACTTCTCTCGTGTGTATTTATCGGGCTAAGTCTGTTTCAATTGCATTGGATCTTGAAGCGCGCGGCTCATGTTGTGTGGAAGTTAGTTGGTGCGAGTTGAAGGTTGTCGGCGTAAAAAAAGGACCGGACGCATTGTCCGGTCTATTTGTTGCGTTTAGGTTTGAATCTGGGAGCAAGATAGTTCCGCTTACGGTCTCTAAAAAAGGTCCAGCCGCCAATAAAGGCTACACCGAGCAGGAATAAAATCAAGCCGAGAAAAAATTTCCCCCATAACATGCCACTATTGGTAATCGTATCGAATTGAGCGAAAAAAGCATCTTTCATAGCGAGAAAACCATAAGTAGCGGTAATTCCGGGTATAACGAGAAGTAGAATGGCAATAAAACGATATAAGGTTGCTTTCATAGTAACTCCTTACCTGACAGGAAACATGTTTTTCTAAAATATAGAATTAATATGTTTCACATGATTATTCAGCTATATGTCTAGATAAACGCAATCGTCCTTATTGGACGGTGCAGCCGTTTATTCTACATCATACTCTGAAACTGCGAACGTGTCTAATTCCCCACATAAGAATTTATAAGTTTCTGGTGCTCGGAAAAACAAATTCTTATTGGCGATAAAAACAACATTTAAAACGCGGTCGCTCATCCTTGAAATGCTTCGATAGAAGTTTTTCTCACAAATAAGACTATGACTTCGATCCCAAAAAAGGGTAATATAATAGAGACGCACGTATACATATAACAAGTAATTGTTTCATAGGAGGCTTATTTAATGAGTGAACATAGATATGATGTCGTGGTATTAGGTGGAGGAATCGGTGGCTATACAGCTGCAATTAGGGCTGCACAGCTAGGTAAAACGGTTGCGATTGTGGAACGGGATAAAATGGGTGGTACTTGTTTACATCAAGGCTGTATACCAAGTAAAGCCTTGCTGCGGAGTGCAGAAGTGTATGCCGCGATGAAGCATAGTGAGGATTATGGCATAACTGCACAATCGATCTCATTGAATTTTGATCAGGTTCTTGGCCGGAAGCAGCGCATTGTTGATCAATTACATCAAGGACTTCAGTTCTTGATGAAAAAGAATAAGATTACGATTCACCACGGGAATGGACGTATTATTGGACCTTCGATTTTCTCGCCGCGCAGCGGTGCTGTTTCTGTGGAGAAGGAAGACGGCGATATCGAAACGCTTCTCTCGAGCAATTTAATCATCGCAACGGGGTCTAGACCACGCAGCTTACCTGGTTTAGAAATCGACGGCACCAACATCATCACAAGTGAAGATGCATTAAGAATGGAAAGCTTGCCGAAATCCATCATCATCGTTGGCGGCGGCGTTATTGGCGTTGAATGGGCATCGATGTTGCGTGATTTTGGCGTAGACGTAACGGTCGTAGAAGTGGATAAGCGTCTAGTGAGCCTAGAAGACGAGGATGTTTCCAAGGAGTTGGAGCGTTTATTCAAGAAACGCGGCATTAAACTGGAGACTGGCACGAAGCTGCTGCCAGAGTCTGTGAAGGTGTCTGATGGCTTGGTTACCATGCAAGTGGACAAGCAGGGTGAGGTACAAGAACTATCTGCAGAGCGAGTTCTAGTTTCGGTTGGTCGTGTGGCGAATGTTGAAGCCATGGGTCTTGAGAATACGGATATCAAAATCGACAAAGGCGTCATTCGCGTTAATCGCTTTATGCAAACGACGGAATCACATATTTATGCGGTTGGCGATGTGATCGGCGGGCTCATGCTGGCGCATATGGCAGGCCATGAAGGCATTGTAGCAGCGGAGCACATTGCTGGGCATCAGCCTGATGAGCTGCAGACGCATCTTGTCTCCAAGTGCACGTATACAAGACCTGAAATCGCCAGTGTTGGTTGGACCCAGCAGCAGGCAATTGAGAAAGGTCACCAAGTGAAAGTTGGCAAATTTAGTTTCAAAGGAATAGGGAAAGCTCTTGTTTATGGAGATTCGGATGGTTTCGTGAAGGTCATTGCTGATAAAGATACGAATGATATTCTTGGGGTTCATATGATTGGTCCTCAAGTAACGAACAGTATCACAGAGGCCGCGCTTGCTCAGGTTTTGAATGCTACGCCTTGGGAGGTTGGACAAACGATCCACCCGCACCCAACACTTTCAGAAGCATTAGGTGAAGCTATGCTGGCCGTTGATGGTATAGCAATTAGCGGATAAAAATTGTAATCATAAACGTTTGCGTTTATAATATGCTTATAGAGTCAAGTACTAGGACCAGGTAATAAGTTTTGGCAGTCATTTTAATCTCACTAAGGAGGCAACCTCCATGTCCATTGGTCAGCTATATAAGCACAGAAGTTTAGGATTATCTGATGATGAAGCCGTACGCATGTATACGGTCATGAGTCTTGCAGCTAAATATGATGAGCGAGCATTCATGCTTCAACGCGCAGGTAAGATTCCGTTCCACGTTTCAGGGATGGGACAATATGCAGGTCAAGTTGGTATGGCTTTCGCGATGCAATCAAAGAAAGATTATTTCTTACCTTATTATCGTGATTATGCTTTCGTTCTTTCGGTTGGTATGACCGTTAGAGATCTCATGCTTGCGGTTTTCTGTAAAGCAGAAGACGTGAATAGCGGCGGCAGACAAATGGCAGGTCATTTCGGTGATCGTAAAAATCATATCGTAACCGGTTCTTCACCAGTGACTACGCAAGTTCCGCACGCAACAGGGTTTGCGTTAGCCGCGAAGATGAAAAAACAAGATTTCGTGACGTTCGTCTCCTTCGGAGAGGGCTCCAGCAATCAGGGAGATTTCCATGAAGGTTGTAACTTCGCGGGTGTACATAAGCTTCCGGTTATTTTCGTCTGTGAAAATAATCAGTATGCGATCTCCGTCCCTCTTCATAAACAGGTAGCGGGTAAAATCGCGGACCGTGCCATTGGCTATGGCTTCCCAGGCGTTCAAGTAGATGGCAGCGATGTGTTGGAAATGTATCGCGTCACCAAAGAAGCGAGAGAAAGAGCTGTTCGCGGTGAAGGTCCGACGTTGATCGAGATGATGTCCTATCGACTCATGCCGCATTCCACCTCGGATGATGACATGCTGTACCGGACGAAGGAAGAGGTCGAAGAGAACCGTCAGAAGGACGGCATATTGAAATTCAAAGAATATTTAATCGCTTGTGATATATGGAGCGAGGACAAAGATAAAGAATTGCAGGAACGTCAAAAGCAAGAAATCAATGAAGCTACGAAGTATGCTGATCTGGCCCCTTATCCGAAGCCAGAGGATACGCTTCTTCATGTTTATGCAGAAGGAGATGGCAAATAAGTATGGCAGTTATTACGTATTTGGAAGCAATCCGCTCTGCGATGCAGGAGGAAATGCAGCAGGATGATAATGTATTCGTCCTAGGTGAGGACGTAGGAAAAGGCGGCGTTCTCAACACGACCAAGGGACTTCGCGATTTATTTGGCGAAGAACGCGTGTTGGACACGCCTCTAGCCGAATCTGCGATCGTGGGTGTAGCCATCGGCGCGGCGATGTATGGCATGAAGCCGATCGCTGAAATTCAATTTGCCGACTTCATCTTCCCGGCAACGAATCAAATCCTAAGCGAAGCAGCGAAAATTCGCTATCGTTCGAATAATGACTGGAGCTGCCCGATCGTCATTCGTGCCCCTTACGGAGCAACCGGCGCAGGTGCCTTGTACCATTCACAGTGTCCAGAATCAGTCTTCTTCGGCACACCTGGTTTGAAGATCGTTGCACCATCGAATCCCTATGATGCCAAGGGTCTATTGAAAGCGGCAATACGCGATGCGGACCCAGTCCTTTATTTTGAACATAAAAAATGCTATCTAGCGTTATCTGCAGATGTGCCAGATGAGGACTACATCGTTCCGATTGGCAAAGCGGATGTGAAGCGTCAAGGCACGGATATTACGGTCATCGCCTATGGCATGGTTGTGAATTATGTGCTTCAAGCTGCGGAGGAATTGGCGAAGGAAGGCATCTCTGCACACGTGCTTGATTTGCGTACCTTGCAGCCGCTTGATCGCGAAGCCATTCTAGAGGCTGCGAGAAAAACAGGCAAAGTACTTATTACCCATGAGGATAACAAAACAGGTGGGGTAGGTGCGGAAGTATCTGCGATCATCGCGGAAGAGATGCTGTTTGAATTGGATGCACCCATTGCGCGACTATGCGGTCCTGATGTTCCTGCGGTAGGCAGCAATCCACCGATGGAGAAGTTTTTCCTACTGAATGCTGATAAGCTGAAGGAAGCCATGCGTCAGCTAGCTTTATTCTAAATTAGAGTTCTTATCCATTGATCTTTTCGAGAGATCTTTTCCGAAATTAGGAGGTACTTGTATGAACACAACCGGCCGCCTCACCGAGGTTACTGTTCCGCATTTGGCGGAAAGTCTCGTTTCGGCTACAATCGGCAAATGGCTGAAGAAGCCAGGCGATTATATTGAACAATATGACGTTCTTTGTGAGCTGTTCACAGAGAAAGTAAATACAGAAATGCCGAGCCCTATTGAAGGTAAGTTGATCAAAATTATTGTCGGCGACGGCGAAACTGCTGCCGTTGGCGAAGCGATTTGTGTCATCGAGGAGCCTGCTGGCTCTTCGGCAGACGCTGCAGCGACATCTGTCGCTGCCCCGATTGCGTCGGCTGTCTCCGATGACTCAGATCAAAGCATGCGCGGCCGCTTCTCACCAGCGGTTCACAGACTTGCCCAAGATAATCGTGTGGATTTGGCACGCGTTGCTGGGACAGGCCTAGGCGGGCGCATTACCCGCAAGGACGTGGAGACCTTTATCGCGTCCGGCGGTGCTAATGCAGCTCCTGCGGCCGTACAAGCGACGCCAGCAGCAGTTGCAGCCCCTGCTGCCCCTGAAGAACCAGTGAACCAGCCTGTTCGCAGCTCTGGTATCCATTTATCAGCGAGTCCACAAACTCCGCTGATCGAAGCAGAAGGTCACAACCTGGATGCTCGCAATGAGCATTTCATTGACGTTACACCAATGCGTAATGCGATTGCTACGAAGATGCGTCAAAGCGTCACGGAAATTCCGCATGCGTGGACCATGATTGAGGTCGATGTGACCAATCTGGTCGTCTTGCGTAACAAGGTGAAGGACGAGTTCATGCGCCGCGAGGGCATTAACCTTACTTACTTAGCGTTTATGTTAAAAGCTGTAGTCAACGCAATCAAAGATTATCCCATCATTAACTCCGTTTGGGCGGTAGATAAAATTATCGTGAAACGGGATATTAATATTTCCTTATCCGTTGGAACGGAAGATTCCGTTATGACACCGGTTATTAAGAAAGCGGATCAGAAAAATATCGCAGGTCTCGCAAGGGAAATTGATGAGTTGACGAAGAAGACACGTGCGGGGAAATTATCGCTGAATGATATGGTCGGCGGGACGTTTACCGTAAATAATACAGGCTCCTTCGGTTCGATTCTGTCGTACCCAATCATTAACTACCCGCAAGCGGCGATTGTGACGTTCGAATCGATCGTGAAGAAGCCTGTCGTGATTCAAGATATGATAGCAGTGCGTTCCATGGTTAACCTTTGTTTATCGTTGGATCACCGGATTCTCGATGGTGTGATCTGTGGAAGGTTCTTGCAAAGAGTGAAAGAAAATTTAGAAAGCTACAACGCGGATACTAAAATTTACTAATGGCTTATGATGTGAAAAATAATCCGGCTGTAAACAATAAACTGGATAACAGCATAACGATGAGCATAATGTAAATAACGACTTTAAACCATTTTTTATTCTGTAGCACGGGATTCACTCCTTTTTCGTCCAAGCTTGTACCGTTTTATTGTAACTCAAAGTGTGTATCGGAGGAAAGTACATGATTCAACAAGATCGTTTAATTCAAGAGTTCATCTCCCTCGTTCAGGTAGATAGTGAAACCCGATTCGAGCAAGACATCTGTGTCGTTCTTAAAGAAAAATTCGGTGCGCTTGGCTTACATGTTGTCGAGGATGACTCGATGGCTAAGAGCGGCCATGGCGCAGGCAACCTGATCTGCACATTGGAAGCGACGGACACCAATCCTGTGATCCCTACCATTTTCTTCACATCACATATGGATACGGTTGCTCCTGGGAACGGGATTAAGCCACAAATCGGTGAAGATGGCTTCATTCGCTCGGATGGAACAACGATCCTCGGCAGCGACGACAAAGCAGGAATTGCCGCGATGCTTGAAGGCATCCGAGTTCTCAAAGAGCAAAACATCCCGCATGGCCGCATTCAATTCGTTATTACAGCGGGTGAAGAAAGCGGTTTGAAGGGCGCACGCGCAATGGAACGCAGCAGCATGGAAGCGGCATATGGCTTTGCGCTGGATTCCAACGGTAATCTTGGCGATATCGCTACAGCAGCACCAGGACGTGCGGAGATCGAAATCATTTTCCATGGCAAATCAGCACATGCTGGTGTGAATCCGGAAGATGGCATCAGTGCCATCCAAGTTGCAAGCAAAGCGGTTTCGCGCATGTCTCTAGGCAGAATCGACAATGAAACGACTGCGAACATCGGAAGCTTTTCTGGCGTAGGACCGCTTAACGTGGTCTGCGATAAAGTGAAGATGGAAGCAGAAGCACGAAGTATCGTTCAGCACAAGCTGGAGGCGCAAATTGCAGCGATGAAACAGGCATGTGAATCCGCTGCCGCTGAAGCTGGCACGACATGTGAGTTCAATGCCGACATCGTCTATGCTTCCTACATGCATGATGATTCAGCACCGGTCGTTCAATTAACTTCGCGTGCGATGAGTACGATTGGGCTAACAGCCAAAACCTTCCACTCTGGCGGCGGAAGTGACGCTAATATTTTCAACGGAATGGGCATTCCTACTGTAAATTTGGCCGTTGGTTATTTAGAGATCCATACAGTGAAAGAGCGTATCGCGATTAGCGATCTTGTCAAAACAGCAGAACTGGTTGTTGCACTTGTGAAAGAAGCAGCGAAGGGTTAAGCGTAAAATCAAAAAAAACCGATTCGTCCGCCAAATGGCGCGGCTAATCGGTTTTCGTTTTTATTGAACGATTCGAAGTCTCTGTGAATGACCAGGAAGTTGAGATTTCTGAGGTATGTACAAGCCACTTAGATAATCAACTAAGGTGACTTTAGGATCGCCTTGCTGAAGCATTTGTTCAAGCTGATATTTGACTTCCCAGGCTTTGCCTACAAGTCGAATTTGCTTATCACTCACATAGCTCTTCATCGTGGAGACCCTCTTTCAGGAAAATATTTGTAAATATAAGCATTAATATGTTTCACATCATAAGTCTGCTATATTTCTCCATAAACCCACTCGTCCTAAGAGGACGGTGTAGCCGTTTATTTTGTATAATGAACGATATGCTGGAAGTGGACAAGTTAGACCAACTTTAACGAGGATGAGGTGCCCAGATGACAGACCATAAGAAATTTGAAGAAGTGACGACGAGCAGCGAGATGATTTTCAAAGGTAAAATTATTTCCCTGCAGGTGGATCAAGTGACCTTGCCCAATGGCGGAACAGCCACCCGAGAGATCGTCAAGCATCCAGGTGCAGTAGCGGTAATCCCGCTTATAGATGACAAAATGATCGTCGTAGAGCAGTATCGTAAGCCGCTTGAGAAGAGTCAGGTGGAAATACCTGCAGGTAAGCTAGACAGCGGTGAGGAGCCGTTAAAAGCGGCTCTGCGGGAGCTTGAAGAAGAGACGGGGTATCGGTCGGATAACGTTCGATTGGTAAGCTCTTTTTATACGTCGCCAGGCTTTGCGGATGAGATTATCCACATGTATATTGCAGAGGATTTGGTGAAGGGTACCGCGAACCCGGATGAGGATGAATTCCTAGACTGTGAAGCCATTACGCTTACGCAAGCGCAGCAATATATGCGAGAAGGACGCATCAGTGATGCCAAGACGATCATGGCTGTTTATGCGTGGCAGCTTTATAAGTTAACTGGGCAGATCTAGATGCTGAAGGATTATTATGTAGATCTACATATTCACATTGGCCGAACGGAGAAAGGTCAAGCGGTTAAAATCAGCGCAGCCAATAATCTCACATTTTTCAACATTGCCCATGAAGCTGCTAACCGTAAAGGGATGGAGATGATCTCCATCATCGATACGCATTCTCCCTCTGTTCAAGAGGAGATTATGATGTATTTGGATAAGGGAGACATGGTGGAGCTTGAGGGAGGCGGTATACGCTACCGAGACACATCGATCATCCTAGGGAGTGAAATCGAAGTGAGAGACTCAGGCATGGGTCCTGCACATGTACTCGCGTATATGCCGTCACTGCAAGTTATGCAGGAGTTTACGATATGGATGAGCAAGCATATGAAAAATGTGGAGCTAAGCTCTCAGCGCATCTACGTGCCTGCACGTACGCTTCAGGAGGAGGTGCTGGGCAGAGGAGGTATTCTGATCCCAGCGCACATCTTTACGCCGCACAAAAGCGTTTACGGCAGTGCTACAGGCTGCATGAACGATCTGCTGGATGTCGCGCAAATCCCAGCAGTTGAACTTGGTTTAAGCGCCGATTCCGACATGGCCGGATATATATCAGAGTTGGATGAGTTCACCTACGTGACGAATTCCGATGCACATTCCTTAGCGAAAATTGGTCGGGAATACAACCAAATGAGGCTGGCAGCTCCGAACTTCGAGGAGCTGGTCAAAGCGCTGCAGCGCCGTGAAGGACGTGGCGTTACAGCCAACTATGGCTTGAATTCGCGATTAGGCAAGTATCATCGGACGTATTGCAGCGTGTGTGAGGCGGTACTAGACGATGGAGATACTGCTGTAGAGCGCTGTGTGAATTGCGGCAGCCCCAAAATTGTCCGTGGTGTGATGGATCGTATCATGGCAATCGCAGATCGTGAGACGTCCTTTCAACCGCCGCATCGACCTCCGTACCATTTTCAAGTCCCGCTAGAGTATATACCCGGGTTAGGACCAAAAAAGCTGGAGCTGCTCCTTCGTCAGTTCGGAACTGAAATGCAGGTCTTACATCGAGCGACTCCGGAAGAGCTGTCGACAATCGTAGGCGATGAGATCGCTATGTATATTGTGAAAGCGCGTGAAGGGACTTTATCACTTGAAGTTGGCGGCGGCGGAAAGTATGGCAAAGTGAAAAATCAATCATAGTTTCTTCCTTTTGCTCATAAGCTTGTCTTTGTAGAGGTTGTACAAGGAGGGAGTGGCGAGTGTGAATAGGAACTTAACAATGAAACAATATATGAAGGATAATTTGCCGTTATTTATATTCGTCGCTGTGCTCTTTGTTATTGGCGTTGTCTTCGGTGCTGTTATGGTAAATGCGCTTTCTTTGGAACAAAGGACCGAAATGACCCGTCATTTAGGCAGTTTCTTTCATGAAATTAACGATGGTGTTGAGATTGATAGTCAGCAATCGTTCTCGCAAGCATTTGGCATGCATATGAAGTGGATTCTATTGATCTGGCTGTTTGGCTTGTCGATTATTGGTTTACCTTTGATCTTAGTATTGGATTTTCTAAAAGGGGTGTTGATCGGCTTCACAGTCGGGTACCTTGTAGGTCAGATGTCGTGGAAAGGTATGCTCTTTGCGCTTGTGGCTGTTGTTCCGCAGAATTTAATCGTAATACCAGCGATTTTATTTTGCAGTGTGGCGGCGATGTCATTCTCCATCTACATGATCAAGTATAGAATCATGAGTCGAAGTGGGAACATTTACCAGCCTTTCATGAGATATACAACCATCACGTTAGCGATGGGGGGCTTCCTATTAGCGGCCGCGTTATTAGAAGGTTACTTCTCGCAATACATGATGAAATGGGTAACCCCAATGCTGGTGGGGGTTTATGGGTAATGAAATGAATGAGGATTCTGTTTGACTTTGTAAGTTCGCTCCCCCTATAATGAAAAGAGTGGCTAAAAATGGGCTAGGATGCCCACCTTTCTGAGGGGGAGGCATATGGAAGCAAGGATCGAGAAAATTAAACAACAACTGCAATCCCAAGGGTACAAGCTTACGCCTCAACGGGAAGCGACTGTTCGCGTCCTGTTGGAGAATGAACAAGATCATCTCAGTGCTGAAGACGTGTTTATGCTTGTGAAGGATAAAGCTCCAGAAATCGGTCTAGCAACTGTATACCGTACTTTAGAGCTTCTGAGTGAGCTGCATGTTTTGGAGAAAATGAATTTCGGTGACGGTGTTGCCCGTTATGATCTACGTGACGACAATTCACGCCATCATCACCATCATTTAATTTGCGTGCAATGCGGAGCCGTAGACGAAATCATGGAGGATTGGCTCGGACCCTTCGAAGAACGGTTAGAGCATGAATTTCATTTCCAAGTACTAGATCATCGACTTGATTTTCAAGGTATATGCTATCGCTGTACCGAACGAGGGAAACCGGACTCATTGGAGAAATCCCACTAACAGTTTCTGTAAGGACGCTGTTCAAATTATGAAAATGCCTGTATGCAACCAATTTGCATACAGGCATTTTTGTGTTTTTCACATATGCTACTAGTAGAAAGGTGTTTGCAACACGTCACATAATTGGCAATGGAGTCTGGGTACATTATAGACGAATGAACCAAAGGAAGAAGGTGGCGATTGTGTCGAGACCAAGCTTAGTCGTTGGTGTTCCTAAAGAAATCAAGAACAATGAAAATCGCGTCGCATTAACCCCTGGCGGCGCAGGGATGCTGCAAATGTCTGGTCATCGCGTGTTGGTTGAAGCGGGAGCGGGCGTTGGCAGTGGCTTCTCCGATGAGGATTATAAACAGGAAGGTGCCACCATTATTGCACGTGCTGAGGATGTGTGGGCACAGAGCGATATGATCATGAAGGTGAAAGAGCCTTTGCCTGCCGAGTATGGGTATTTCAGAGAAGGTCAGATTCTGTTTACGTATTTGCACTTAGCTGCAGCTGGTGATTTGGCGGCACAGTTATTAGAGAAGCGAGTCACAGGGATTGCCTATGAGACAATCCAACTGCCGAATGGCTCACTGCCCTTGTTGACGCCCATGAGCGAAGTAGCTGGTCGAATGTCCGTACAAATTGGGGCTCATTATCTAGAGAAATTTTATGGCGGTCGCGGCATTTTGCTTGGGGGAGTCCCAGGCGTACCACCGGCTGATGTCATCATTCTGGGCGGCGGTATAGTAGGCACGAACGCAGCCAAAATGGCGCTGGGTCTTGGCGCGAACGTCGTAATCATCGAGCGTAGTGCAGACCGTATGCGAGCCTTGGATGACATTTTCGGAGGCCATCTCCGCACCTTAATGTCCAATCCGTATAATATCGCGAGCGCGGTTCAGAAGGCAGACCTGCTGATCGGCGCGGTACTCATACCTGGAGCGCGAGCACCGCGACTAGTAACGGCTGCGATGGTTCAAAGTATGAAACCGGGCGCTGTCATTGTGGATGTTGCCGTTGATCAAGGGGGATCCATTGAAACGATTGATCGTGTGACGACGCATAGTGAACCCACTTATGAGAAATTCGGTGTTCTGCATTATGCGGTCGCCAATATGCCAGGTGCTGTGCCGCGGACCTCGACACTGGCGTTGACGAATGTGACCTTGCCCTATGCCTTGGAGCTGGCTAATAAAGGCTTCACACAAGCCTTAGCAGGGAACTATCCCCTCCAGCTAGGTGTGAATACGTATAAAGGCAGCGTTACCCATCCAGCGGTTGCTGAAGCGCTTGGCATGCCGTATACCAAATTGCTAGACCTGTCATAATCGTGGGCCGAGCCTCATATTCTGTTCCTAAGACATGGAATAGACATGGAGGCAAAGCTATGATTTTTTCCTATCGGAAATTAATTGTTCGCTTGCAGTATATTTTGGTTTTCGTGGCTTTGACGGTTGTTTTATATCAAGTCCTGATGGCTGTTTCCAGTTGGATTCAACCAGTGAACAAGTATAAAGCGCCTACGGGCAAATCGGTTAAAGTCTTTGGACAAGGCGAACATGTCTCCTTCGACTCGAGTTCGATGAGTGAGCGGTTGCGATTGTTTTATTGGTACGGGGAATAAAGCGAAAAATAAAGGAATATCTCCTGCGATCGTGGAATGCTATACGTTGGAAGTTATAGCTAGTAAACGAGGGAGAGACCGACATAATGACGAGTGAGCTACAATCCTTCATCCGATATCTGACGACTGAACGAAATCTTTCACGGAATACACTCGAATCCTACGAAAGGGATCTCCTTCAATTTGTTGCTTATCTCGAGCTGCAAGGCATTACAAGCTGGCGCGATATAGGGAAAATGCATCTTGTAGGTTATCTTACGGAATTAAAAGCGCTCGGACGAGCTTCAGCTACGCTATCACGAATTCGCGTTTCACTACGCTCCTTTTTTCAATACATGGTGAAAGAACGGCTCCTTGATTCGGATCCTTCTGTGTACATTGAAGTGCCTAAGCTAGAAAAACGGCTTCCCAAGGTGCTCAGTATTCACGAGGTTGAGAAGCTTCTTGAGGCACCTCAATCTGAGCAAGTCATTGGGGCACGGGATAAAGCCATGCTTGAATTGCTCTACGCAACAGGAATTCGTGTGTCAGAGCTGGTATCTTTGAATTTGACAGATGTGAACTTAGAGATGGGCTTCATACGCTGTATCGGCAAAGCTGAGAAGGAGAGAATGATCCCTCTAAGCGGCATTGCGATTCGGATTTTGGAGTCTTATATGCAGAATTACCGCACAAAGCTGTTAAAAAGATCGGTAGAAGAAGATGCGCTCTTCATCGGACATCTAGGCACTCGAATGACGAGGCAGGGCTTCTGGAAAATCATGAAGCGTTACGCCGTAGAGACAGAAATCACGAATGAGATCACTCCTCATACGCTTAGACACTCTTTCGCAGCCCATTTAATTGAGAATGGGGCCGATTTGCGATCGGTTCAGGAAATGTTAGGGCATTCCGATATTTCCTCAACCCAACTATATGTGCAGGTCACGAAGCTGAAAATGAAGGATGTTTATAATCGAGCTCATCCCAGAGCACATTTATGATGGTGGCAGCGGCAATTCCATTTGGAATCGCTGCTGTTTTGCATTCACGGGTTGGAAGTGGGATAATGAAGGGTGGATATCATTAACATTAGGGATTGATTTGGAGGGACATCGGTGCGCTTTGAACGAATTAGTTTAATCGTATTGGATAGTGTAGGCATTGGAGAATTACCGGATGCTGAACAGTTTGGCGACCTTGGGGCACATACACTTGGTCATATCGCAGAGAAAGTAAGCGGCTTCGCGCTGCCCCATTTGCAGCAAATGGGATTAGGGAACATTGCGGACATTCAGGGGATTCCTCCTGTATCGTCACCAGAAGGCTATTATGGTAAAATGGCAGAGGTTTCTGTGGGTAAGGATACGATGACGGGCCATTGGGAGTTAATGGGTCTTCATATTTCAACACCTTTTAAAGTATTTCCGGATGGTTTCCCAGAAGCGTTGATCTCGCAATTTGAGCAAGAAACAGGTCGCAAGGTCATCGGAAACAAGCCTGCTTCCGGAACTGAGATTTTGGATGAGCTCGGCGAAGAACAGATGAAATCTGGAGCTTGGATTGTCTATACGTCTGCAGATAGCGTGTTCCAATTGGCTGCACATGAAGACATCATACCGTTAGATGAACTATATCGGGCATGCGAAATTGCCAGAAGATTAACCATGCAGGATGAGTTTGCTGTAGGACGTGTGATCGCAAGACCTTATCTGGGTACACCAGGTGCGTTCAAACGTACGCCGAATCGTCACGATTATGCGGTCAAGCCACCTGCTCCTACAGTGATGAATAAGCTTAAGGATGCTGGGTGGGATGTCATTGCCATTGGTAAAATCAATGATATCTTCGATGGCGAAGGGATTACGAAAGCTACCTCGACGAAAAGCAATCTGGATGGTATTCAGCAGACGATTGATGTACTTGGAACTCCATTTAAAGGTCTTGCTTTTACCAATCTAGTCGATTTCGATTCTCTGTATGGTCATCGTCGCGACCCTGAAGGTTACGGACGAGCCTTGGAGGAGTTCGATGCCTATGTGCCGCAGCTGAAAGCGGGACTAGGTCCGAAGGATCTTCTTATATTGACAGCGGATCATGGGAATGACCCCGTTCATGCCGGGACGGATCATACACGCGAGTATGTGCCGGTATTGCTGTATAGTCCAAGCTTCCAGTCACCGGTTTCCTTGGGTATACGGGGGACGTTTGCTGATTTGGGCGCAACAATAGCTGAGAATTTCGGCGTAGAGTCAACAACGAATGGTGAGAGCTTCCTGCACCTTTTGAAATAATTATTTTACATTTAGCTGAGGAGGCATGATGACATGTCAGGTACATCCATGATTCAAGAGATTCAAGAAGCAGCAGCATTTATTAAAAAGGAAACGAATATTACGCCACAGATTGGTCTTATTCTAGGTTCAGGACTAGGCGTTCTTGCAGATTTGATCGAGCAGCCTATCGTGATTGACTATTCCCGCATCCCGCATTTTCCGGTTTCAACCGTAGAAGGGCATGCAGGAGAGCTCGTAGTAGGAGCTATACAAGGTAAGCAAGTTCTCATTATGAAAGGTCGCTTTCATGCTTATGAAGGCTACGGCGCTGAGACAGTGTCCTTCCCGGTTCGCGTAATGAAAGAGCTTGGCGTGGAGACATTGATTGTAACCAATGCGGCAGGCGGGATTAATGAATCCTACCAAGTTGGCGATCTCATGGTCATCAGTGACCACTTGAATATGACATTCCGCAATCCATTGATTGGACCGAATGATGCTGCACTAGGCGTTCGCTTCCCAGATATGTCAGAGGCTTACAGTAAGCGTCTGCGTAAATTAGCGCATGATGTTGCGGCTAAGCAAGATTTTAAACTGCAAGAAGGTGTATATGTGGGTCTCCTTGGGCCTAACTATGAAACGCCAGCTGAAATTCGAATGTTCCGTACACTGGGTGGAGATTCCGTTGGGATGTCAACCGTTCCTGAAGTGATCGTAGCTCGTCATGCGGGCATTGAAGTACTAGGTTTCTCATGCATATCGAACATGGCTTCTGGTATTCTGGATCAACCGCTATCGCATGCGGAAGTGATGGAAACGACGGAGAAAGTGAAGCCTAAGTTTTTGAAACTGGTCCTAGGGATTATTGAGGCGCTTTAAGCAGAAAAGGAGATCAACATGACATTGTCTTACATACAAAAAATTAATGAGGCTGCAAGCTTCATCCAATCTCGCTTAGGCGGGATTTCTCCGTCGATCGGGCTCGTTCTAGGGTCAGGTCTTGGTGATATGGCGAATCAGGTAGAACAGCCTATAGCCATCGATTATAGTGAAGTACCGCATTTCCCTGTATCAACCGTTGCAGGTCATGAAGGCCGCTTTGTTGTAGGTACTTTGGAAGGTAAACAAGTTATCGTCATGCAAGGGCGTTTTCATTATTATGAAGGCTACGATATGCAAAAAGTTGTATTCCCTGTCTACGTGATGAAGGCAATTGGTGTTCAGGCTGTTGTGATGACGAACGCGGCGGGAGGAATGAATCGTTCCTTTCAAGCGGGGGATTTGATGCTGATTAGTGATCATCTCAATATGACGGGGGATAACCCGCTGATTGGGCCGAATCATGCTGAGCTGGGTGTTCGCTTTCCAGATATGTCAGAAGCGTACAATCGTGACTATCGCGCACTTGCTCGTGAGTTAGCCTTGACGGTTGTTGGCGAGGACGGCGTTCCCCTCAAGCTGCAGGAAGGCGTCTATGCGGGAATTACAGGTCCTACGTATTGTACGCCGGCAGAGCTTACGATGCTTGCGCGAATTGGCGGAGATGCGATCGGCATGTCTACGGTGGGAGAAGTTATCGCCGCGCGTCATGCAGGGCTTAAGGTGCTCGGCATTTCATGTATTACGGATATGGCTATTGGCGAGGAACTTGAGCCCTTGACGCATGAACAGGTTGTGGCTGTTGCGAATCGTACGAAGCCTAAATTTATTGCTTTAGTCAAAGCCTTTGTTCGCGAAGTACAGCTGGGATAAATTGGATCCGAAAATCCTTGAAATATAAAGAGTTACAGCGTCTAAAGACCTATTCATTGTGAGGGGCACATGGTAGAATATAGTTAATTAGAACTATATTTGAAGGTAATCGGAGAGATTACCTATTCCATACAAGGATGTGTTGGAGCATGTCAGTCCCTCAGCAACTTATGGTGGCCAATTGCCCGCTATGCGGCAAAGTGTTTCAGAGAAATTTACGCAATCAATGTACGGCATGCAGTACAAGTATCAATGATCAATTGCGAAATAGCCTTGATTTTTTGCGTAGAAATTATCGTTCCACCAATGAGCAGGTCTGCGATGCTACAGGTGTGTCCAATCTCCAATTACAAGTTTGGATGAAGGAAGGGAAGCTGCAGCTTTCCGATTATCCAAATCTGAATTATCAATGCGCGTCTTGTGCGGAACCCATTCGTCAACATAAGCTATGTGTTGCTTGTAGTACCCGGATTAGCCGCGATATCAGACAGTTGAAAGAAAAGGGATCGGTTCAAGTTACGAAGCCCGAGAAGGCGGAAGTGAAATCACAGGGGTCGTCGCGCGGATTTCAAATTGGCGATCGGTGGAATCGCGTGTAATTTGTATAGGAATGGGCAATAGTAAGATGGAGTTCAGTTCACAATTCTGTCACGAAATAGTCAAAGTTTTGCCACGTACTAGATATGGGATTATTCTCTGATGTTAGGTAGAATAGATGAAGTGAACACACGATGAGGGGGATATGCATGCAAAAGTGGATTTTCTTTGTACTATTTATACTTGCGGGCGCATTGGGGCTGGGAGTCCTCTTTCAAGATATTTCTGATCGCCAAGAGGCACAGGAAGCCGAGGCTGCCGCTGGTAAAATGCAACAGCTAAAATTAGTTGCTTCTAACTGGCAGTTTGATGCACCAGACTACACGATCAAAAAAGGTGAGCCTACGAAAGTATCATTATCTTTAAAAGAAGGCGTACATGCCATTGAAATCGTTGGGTTGGATATTAAGCTCGATAAAGAGAACCCTTCGAAGGAAATTACGTTTGACAAACCGGGTACATATGAAATTGATTGTGTTCTTCCTTGCGGCGAAGGACATGCTAAAATGAAGTCCAAATTAATTGTACAATAATCTTCATAGATCGCAGATAAAGGGGGCTTATAAAGCTCCCTTTTTTCCATTTTCCGATTTGTGCGGTAAAATGCAAGTTAAAGGAGGTTATCTTCATGAGAATGGTTGATTTAATTCATAAGAAACGTGTTGGTGAAGCACTAACTGAACAAGAAATTACGTATATCATCAAGGAATATACAGCGGGGCAAGTACCGGATTATCAAATGTCTGCCTTCTTAATGGCCACCTTCCTGAACGGAATGACAGATGAAGAAACATCCTTTCTGACATTAGCGATGGCGGGTTCAGGTGAGATGATTGATTTATCTGCGATTGCCGGCGTGAAAGTGGATAAACATTCTACAGGCGGTGTTGGGGATAAGGTGAGTCTCATCGTAGGGCCTGTTGTTGCTTCACTGGGCATTCCTGTCGCCAAAATGTCGGGAAGAGGCTTGGGGCATACCGGTGGTACATTGGATAAGCTGGAGTCCATCCCAGGCTTTCAAATTGAGTTGTCGAAGGAAGCCTTTATCGAAGCAGTGAACACGAATAAAATTGCGATTGTCGGTCAGAGCGGTAATTTAGCACCTGCAGACAAGAAAATCTATGCTTTGCGTGATGTAACAGCAACTGTGGATTCGATTCCGCTGATTGCTAGCTCCATCATGAGTAAGAAAATTGCCTCAGGCGCAGAAGCGATTGTACTGGATGTGAAAATTGGTTCAGGTGCTTTCATGAAAACGGTAGAAGATGCGAGGGTTCTTGCTCGTACCATGGTCGATATCGGAACGCGTTTGAATCGGAAAACGATCGCGATGATTACCGACATGGATCAGCCGCTCGGGCGCGAAATCGGAAATGCGAATGAAATTCGAGAGTCGATTGATGTCCTTCGCGGAACGGGAGACAAAGATCTTACAGAAGTTGCGATTTCCGTCGCGGCTTATATGTCAGTCCTAGGAAAGGTCTTTAACACCTTTGAGGAGGCGCAGGAGGCTGTCCGTGACATCATCTTGAAGGGCAAGGCGTTGGACACTTTCAAACGATTTATCGCCAGCCAAGGCGGTGATTCACGCATCGTAGATCAGCCTGAGCTTCTGCCAACAGCTGCTTATCATATCGAGGTAACAGCGCAAGAAGCTGGTTTCATCAATGAAATTCAAGCGGAAAACATCGGGATCGCAGCTATGATGCTTGGCGCGGGACGGGCGAAGAAGGAAGATTTGATCGATTATGCGGTCGGGCTGACGCTAAACAAGAAAATCGGTGATGCGGTACAAGTGGGGGAATCCATTTGTACGATCCATGCGAATCGGTTGGATGTGGTTGAGGTCGAAGCAATGATCATTGATGCCTATAAGATCACTTCGACGCAGCCAGCTCCGAAGCAATTAATTTATGATGTAATCGTATAGCAAATAATCGCTAAAGCACTTTCCCAAGGGAAGGTGCTTTTTGCATGTTAATTTTTGGCTTATTTTCACCGACATGGAATAATTTAGACGGATTTCGTCAACACTGATTAGCAGTCATTCATGCTGCAAAATGCCAAACTTTCACTTCATACATCTCAGGAGGGGTACAATTGCTATGCGAAAAAAAGGGCTAATCAGTTTCATTTGTTTACAACTAAGTGTGATGCTGTTCCTGCCAGCGATTTATGCGGCGGAAACCAAGGTACAGCCAGTGGATCTAACACCGAATGCACAATCTGCTGTTCTGATGGATGCGGATACAGGTACGGTGATCGTTGAGAAAAATAAAGATGCCAAACTTCCGCCAGCGAGTATTACGAAGATTATGACGATGCTGCTGATCATGGAAGCGATCGACAAGGGCACCATCAAAATGGACGAAAAAGTCAGTGTTAGTGAATATGCAGCCTCCATGGGAGGTTCGCAAATTTTCCTGGAACCAGGCGAACAAATGACGGTCCAAGAAATGTTGAAGGGAATCGCAATGGCTTCTGGGAATGATGCCTCTGTGGCCATGGCCGAGAAGATTGCGGGCTCAGAAGAAAATTTTGTTGCCATGATGAATGAACGTGCAGGGCAATTAGGAATGAAAAACACTCATTTCTCCAACTGTAATGGACTGCCTGTAGCCAATCATTATACAACGGCGAATGATATCGCTATTATGTCGCGAGAGCTGTTGAAGCACGAGGGGATTACGAATTTTACAGGTGCCTATCAAGATTATTTACGCAAAGACTCACCTAAGCCGTTCTGGCTTGTGAATACGAATAAGCTTGTACGCTTCTATAGCGGAGCCGATGGATTGAAAACTGGTTATACCAGCGAAGCCAAATTCTGTTTATCTGCAACAGCTAAACGGGACAATTTGCGGGTTGTGGCAGTCGTACTTGGAGAGCCAAATACGAAAACGCGGAATGCGGAAGTGACGAAGCTGTTTGATTATGCATTTGCGCAATATACAAATTATCCATTGTTCAAAACCGGCGATAGCTTAGGTGAATTTAGAATCAATAAAGGTCAAGTATCGACGGTACCGTTAGTCGCGAAGCAAAACTATAGTATTTTAATGAAAAAAGGAACGGACACGGCAAATATCCGACATGAATTGCAGCTCGATACAAGCCTAAGAGCTCCTGTTAGCTTAGGCCAGCCGATCGGTAAGATCATGGTCTATAACGGGGATAATGTCCTTGCCGAGTACCCTCTGGAGTCTCCGTTAGCTGTGGATAAAGCATCCTGGTGGAAGCTGTTTAAACGGACAACGTCGCAGTTGTTCACCACGGACTAATGGTGGAAAACAGCGAATAGAGGACGTAGAAATCGTATATTTTGCCTACTTTTAGCGGTTTTCTTCTAGTTTTGTCGGGGGGCAGGAATTACCAGCTCAGTTGTAGAAACTACTGTTCATGACCTGAAGGGAGTGAACATATTGGGCCTGCAAATCGAGTTTGAGCAAGGCAGAAGAGCGCTGATTGTTAGATTAAAGGGCGAGCTTGACCATCATGCAGCGGATAGTGTGAAGGCGAGGATGGAGGAAGCGATTGCGAAGGAGCAGACGCTCCACCTGATTCTAAGTTTGAAGGACCTCACCTTCATGGATAGCTCGGGTCTCGGCGTCATTCTTGGTCGCTATAAGCAAATTACGAGCAAGGGCGGTAAAATGGTCGTCTGTGACGTGTCACCGGCCGTTTATCGTTTGTTCGAGCTTTCGGGTATGTTCAAGATCGTATCGATTCAGGATAACGAGCGTAACGCAATGTCCAGTCTGGAGGTTGCTTTATGAGTGAACGTAACTTTATGACGCTGCAATTTGCCAGTCGATCAGAGAATGAAGCCTTTGCACGAGTAGCGGTGGCTGCGTTCGTTTCACAATTGGATCCCACTTTAGATGAATTGACGGATATCAAAACGGTTGTTTCCGAAGCCGTGACGAATTCGATTATACATGGCTATAACAATAAAACGGATGGTGTCATCACCATTTCAGCTGAAATCGATGATGATACCATTCGTTTAACGATCGAGGATAAGGGCGAAGGCATTGCTGATTTAGAGCAAGCCAAGGAGCCATTGTACACGTCCAAACCAGAGCTCGAGCGTTCGGGTATGGGGTTTACAATAATGGAAAATTTCATGGACGAAGTGGAAGTTGTGACAGCCGTCGGAGTCGGAACGAAAATAAACATGTTGAAGCGAATTGAATCTAAAAAAGCTTTATACAATTAGGGGTAGGATCTATGGATGTTGATCTGAAGCATGCTTCTCATAGTTATTTAGACGATTCGGAAGTCAAACGGTTAATCGCCTTAAGCCAATCCGGAGATGGACTCGCTAGAGAAACACTTGTCAGCTGCAATATCCGCTTGGTGTGGTCCGTGGTTCAGCGCTTTTTGAACCGTGGTTACGAAGCCGAAGACTTGTTCCAGATCGGATGCATCGGACTGCTGAAGTCCGTTGATAAATTCGATCTATCGTATGATGTGAAATTCTCAACCTATGCCGTACCGATGATTATCGGAGAAATCCAACGGTTCCTGCGGGATGATGGGACACTGAAGGTAAGCCGCTCTCTCAAGGAGCTAGCGAACAAAATTCGCAAGACGAAGGACGAGTTGTCGAAGCGGTTGGGAAGACTCCCAACGATCAAAGAGGTTGCCGAGGAGCTTATGATTACGCCGGAGGAGGTTGTTTTCGCCCAAGAAGCGAATAAACCACTCTCGTCCATTCATGAGACCGTGTTTGAGAACGATGGAGACCCGATCACGCTGATGGACCAAATTTCGGATGAATCCGGAGAGAAATGGTTCGAGAAGCTGGCCTTGAATGAGGCTATAGGGACGCTCTCAGAGCGAGAACGACTTATTGTCTATCTGCGTTATTTCCGTGATCAGACGCAGTCGGAGGTCGCGAGCAGGCTTGGGATATCACAAGTCCAAGTATCGCGATTGGAAAAGAAAATACTGCAATCCATTAAAGATCAGATTGCACAATAATAATAGTATATGATGAATAAACCGTGCTCCTAAGGGGGGACGGTTTTTCAGCATAACTACTTAGAGCCGCTGATTTCCCAAGCAACATGGGCGATGAGCGGCTATAACCTTGTGCTCCAAAGCCACTTCTATCGAACCGAATAGCGGTCGAAAGAATAAAATCTTACGCAGTATATCCCGCATAAACCTACAAGGGAATATACGATACGACTTAACCCTGAAGATTCACGGTGTGAATCTCCCCCCAGTAAAGCAGAAACTAAATCCCATTCGAAAAGCCCAACTAGAAGCCAATTCAGCGCACCAATGATGACCAGTGTTAACGCGAATTTTGCCATGTTATCACCTTCTTTATATGGAATAAGTGATCCGTATACACTATTTAACATGCCTTGCCATATTTGATTTTATGCATGGAGAATTTACCAAGCCGCGCATTGTTTATGCCAAGGAAAGATTTTGCATACTATTCCTATACATGGATGCTTGCAGGAAGATTTGACATTGTTAAACTCTGAAAGGGGTGAACCATGATCCAGGTAGGTAGCAAATATTTGTACATTCGACTGCGCCGCAAAGCTCGTGTTCGTAAAGGGCATATCGTGAGACTGCACCATATTGCACAGTTATTTGTGGAACCTGAATATGAACAAGCCCTGAACGAATTGATTATTCATCAACCCCAGCAAGAGGATGGGAATCGTGTGCTCATCGATATGCTATTGATCATTCGGAAGGTGAAGAAGCTGTTTCCTGAGCTTCAGGTTGAACATTTCGGAGAACCTCACGTGCTTCTAGAAATATACACCGATAACAAAAAAGCAAATCCATTGCTGATCGGGGTCGTTTGGTTGCTTTTATTCATTGGGTCAGGGCTGGCAATTATGAATTTCCATGCAGATGTCTCCATGCTTACTGTTCATCAGCGAATATATGAATTGATGACAGGTAAAAAGGTGGATCATCCGCTCATTTTGCAAATTCCCTATTCAATTGGCATCGGAGCAGGGATGGTGCTGTTCTTCAATCATTTGTTTAAAAAGAAATTCAATGAAGAGCCGAGCCCATTGGAAGTTGAGATGTTTATGTATCAAGAAAATATTAATCATTATGTGATTACAGAAGAATATTCGAAAATCCATGAAGAAGGAGACGCGAAGTGATTACGCTGCTTGGCGAGGCTTTCCTTGCCGCATTTATCGGCTTAGCTGGAGGGATTGCGGTTGGCAGCGGCATGGTTGCTTTTTTAGTTGTTCTGGATATTATTCCTAGATTAGCGCAGATCACACGATCATTCTCCAAAATCCACGCTTATGAAGCCGCGGTTGTACTTGGCTCACTTATGTTTACATGGGTTGATTTCAGCGATCTGCATATGCATTTGTTCCCTATGGGAGCCGCGCTCTTTGGCTTGTTTGCTGGGTGTTTCGTAGGCTTGCTTGCCGCGGCACTGACTGAGATCGTCAATGTACTGCCGATTTTGGCTAAACGGGTAGGGATGGATTCCTATCGGATCGCGTTATTAATGGCCATGATTTTAGGTAAAGTAGTTGGCTCTTTATTTGAATGGATATTTTATTAGCGGGTGGATGAAGGAGGCGCACCAGTGAAATTTATAGTTAAAAATGGTCAACAGAGCGTCGAGGAGAAATTGCAAGAATCACAAGACGATGAGAATCAAGCTGATCAACAAGAAAAGCTAGCTGTCGATGAGGAAGGGAATTTATCGGCCTACAATCCCATTACGAATATGACACCGGAAGAGAAGGCTCTTAAGATCGAGGAAGATATACCGAAAAGTCTTCGAGAAGTCCAGCGCATTTTAGAAGAAAGAGTCGGCTTGAATCGTAGCTTTGACCTTGTGTTGAGAGAGATGGTGTTCGGCTCTAAACGAGTGGGTATTTTTTATTGTAATGGTTTTGCAAAAGATACTGTGTTAACCGATATAATCACTCGGCTTACCTATGCAGATAATGAGGATGTCACCCATCATACCTTGGAAGCTTTCATTGAGAAACTAATCCCTCATATTCAAGTGAAACATTATACGAAAATGTCTGAGATTGTTGGACAAGTATTGATGGGTGGGACAGCCTTCTTTATCGAGGGAGTCACAACGGCCATCTCAGTTGATGCGAAAAGCTTTCCTATCCGATCTATTGCTGAACCAGATTTAGAACGTGTTGTTAGAGGTTCGCGCGATGGATTTGTAGAAACGCTGTTAATAAATGTTACCCTGGTCAGACGCCGCATTCGTGATGAGCGTTTCAAACTAGAAATCATGCAGATCGGAAAGCGAACGAAGACAGATGTCTGTATCGCATATATTAACGATATAGCGGATGCGACGCTTGTCCAGGATATTAAAGACAAGATGAAACAAGTAGAGATTGATGGTCTGCCTTTAGGTGAGAAACAATTAGAGGAAATGATTGTAAATAAGGGCTGGAATCCGTATCCAATGGTTCGTTATTCAGAAAGACCGGATGTTGTCTCTGCCCATTTATTGGAAGGGCATGTTTGCGTATTCGTCGACACCTCACCAAGCGTCATGATTTTGCCAACGACGTTCTTCCACCATGTGCAGCATGCCGAGGAATATCGCAATACACCATTTATTGGCACCTATTTAAGGTGGGTCCGCTTTGCTGGCATCATGATGTCGATCTTCTTGCTGCCACTCTGGTATTTGATGGTGATGGAGCCTTCTTTAAAGCCAGCGGGTCTAGAATTCCTAGGCCCGCAGAAGGAAGGGACCTTACCGCTCCTCCTTCAATTCCTGATTGCGGATATAGGAATCGACCTCATGCGAATGGCAGCGGTACATACCCCGTCACCGCTTGCAACTGCGATGGGTTTGGTGGCCGCGATTCTAGTCGGAGACATTGCCGTCAAGACAGGACTCTTCATCAACGAAGTTATCCTGTATCTCGCTCTAGCTTCGATTGGAATGTTCGCTACCCCAAGCTATGAATTAGGCTTGGCCAATCGCATCGTGAGGCTAGGGTTATTAATAACGGTATCTATTTTTGGAGTTCCCGGCTTTGTGATAGGTTCGACTCTCTGGTTAATCATGCTGGCTTCGAAGAAATCCTATGACGCACCTTACATGTGGCCGTTCATCCCTTTCAATGCGAAGAGCTTTTTCTCCATCTTGCTTCGTCGTCCCGTGCTGGCCAGCAAAACAAGGCTCAGCATTACGAAGCCAATTGATGGTACACGACAACCTAAATCATAGTGCTTGGAATGGGCTGAAATTGTTCAGCCCATTTTTGTTTGGTATAGGCGCATGTATTGTCAAATATACGTGCACTATGGTACTTTTATTAGTATGTGTGCGACCTCTTTAGCGGAATTTGGCAAAGGGAAGGTTCAAGTGGAGAGGGGAATATATAGCTATGTATTTACATGGTACCAGTAGAATAAATGACCAAGGCCACCTCGAAATTGGCGGTGTCGATACAACACAGTTGGTTGCCGAGTATGGCACACCTCTCTATGTATTTGATGAGGCGCTTGTGCGTCAGCGTTGTCGTGAGTTTGTTGAAGCTTTTGGGGCATCGGGACTGAAGTTTCAAGTAGCGTATGCTAGTAAAGCATTTTGCGTAATGGCGATGTGCCGAATTGTTGAAGAAGAAGGCATGTCACTGGATGTTGTGTCCGATGGGGAGCTGTATACAGCGCTTCAAGCTGGTTTCCCAGCAGAGCGTATCCATTTCCATGGCAACAACAAAACGATTTCTGAAATGGAAATGGCCATTGACGCTAAGATTGGCTGCTTTGTCGTAGATAACTTTATCGAGCTGCAGATGTTAAACGCGATTGCGGCTGAGAAACGCCAAAAGGTGAAAATTTTGCTGCGAATTACGCCAGGTGTTGAGGCGCATACGCATGAATATATTTCAACGGGTCAAACCGATTCTAAATTCGGCTTCGATTTGGGGAACGGCTCCGCTTTCCGTGCGATTGGGGAGGCATCGCAGCTTTCTAATCTTGATCTTTTAGGCATTCATTCGCATATCGGATCGCAGATTTTTGAGGTTGAAGGCTTCCGAATGGCCGCGGAGAAGATGGCGGAATTTGCCATCCAAGTTCGGACAGAATTAGATGTTACGTTCAAGGTAATTAACCTTGGCGGAGGCTTCGGCATTCGTTACGTAAGTGAAGATACACCGCTTCCTGTTGCTGTTTATGTGAAGGCGATTACGGATGCGATCAAAACAAACTTCGGCAGCAACGGTTACCCGCTTCCGGAAATTTGGGTTGAGCCAGGCCGCAGCATCGTTGGCGATGCAGGAACTACGCTTTACACTGTCGGCACCACGAAGGATATCCCGGGTGTGCGTAAGTATGTCGCGGTGGATGGCGGCATGACTGACAACCCGCGTCCAGCACTATACGAAGCTGTTTACGAAGCGGGCCTCGCTAACCGTGCTGCTGAGCAGCCAGCTGAGATTGTTTCGATTGCCGGCAAATGCTGTGAGAGCGGCGATATGCTGATCTGGGATGTGAACCTGCCGCAGGTAGCTGCAGGTGATATTCTGGCCGTGTCGAGTACAGGGGCATACAATTACTCGATGGCTAGCAACTATAACCGTATTCGCAGACCAGGTGTCGTTTTCGTCAAAGACGGGCAGAGCGATCTCGTCGTGAAACGTGAATCCTTTGATCAAATCGTAGGCAATGACGTTATTCCAGCGAGAATGAAACAAGTAAGCAAGACGGTTTAATAGCAATATGACTTCAACAGGAGGCCTCTAGTTGCGTAGGGTTCCTCCTGTTGTTTGTGTAATGCAGTCATTCATAGTAGAATAAGATATTATTTCCTAAAGGAGTGAACCACACAATGGCAAAACAAGCAAAAATTCAACTAGCAGGTGGCGGAGAGGTTATCATCGATCTTTTTGAGAAAGATGCACCGAACACTGTCGCTAACTTTGAAAAACTAGCAAACTCCGGTTTCTACAACGGACTTGTTTTTCACCGCGTAATTCCAGGATTCGTAGCACAAGGTGGTTGCCCTACGGGAACAGGAACTGGTGGCCCTGGCTACCAAATCAACTGTGAAATCAACCCTAACAAACATGAGCGCGGTTCCCTTGCGATGGCACATGCTGGTCGCAACACAGGCGGAAGCCAATTCTACATCGCTTACCAACCACAACCGCATTTGGATGGCGGACACACGGTGTTCGGTAAAGTTTCCAAAGGTATGGAACTTGTTGATGCTTTCAAAGGCAAAGACAAAATGGAAAAAGTAGAAGTTGTAGAAGTATAATAACAAACGTCGAAACTGCTCAGACTTAGGTCTGGGCAGTTTTTTTGTATGTGGGGAGGCGTGTAATCCTCACATTCGATGAGAACCTATTCCTACGCTGATACGTCAAAGTTAAAAATGGATTTGTTTGAAAGGTGATGTGCATTTGAAAAAGAATGGGTTAAGAATAGTAGGCGCAAGTATACTGCTCGTTATACTCTGTTCGTTGGCTTGGCCAGCAGGAGAACGGGCGATGCTGCCAGTTCAAAGTTCACCACTAGTGACGGCGATCGACGATGGACCAGCAGCCAAATCCTCTTCAGAAGCAGTGAAGCTGAGGACATCATTGATCGAGCACCTTAGAGGGGAGCTTAACCAGTTACATGCGCCTATTCAAGATATGACAACATGGTTGCAGACAGTGGTTATGCCATACGATACCGAGAAAGAGCCGTTAAACGTCATCCAGACAGACCTGGATCAGGATGGGATTTCGAATGAATGGGTTGTTGTGCTGTATGAGGATAGGCAAGATGAACAATCGGGTGTGGTGCAGGAACGGAAATCATATGGGGTTATCATTGATTTTAAGGACAGCAAGTTTACCTTGCAAAGTTTGGAGTTTTCTTCTGCGAATAACGGCCGAACAAAGATCATGACCTTAATGGACCTTACAGGTGATAGCAAACCTGAGGTAGTTTGGGAGTCAACAAATCGTGGAGCTCATACCACCTTTTCCACATATACGGTGTCTGCATGGTCGGATAGAAAACTTGAAACCTACACGGGGTCAGCAGTAATAGCTAGTATATCTAATGCGGAAATTCGGGATAAAAAGCTACAGCTTACTGGCGGTCTAATCGGTTCAGTTGGCGCGGGGCCATGGCAGCAGGAGTTCACGGAGTCGTATGCCATTCAAGAGAATGTGCTCAAGCGAACTCAAAGAGTCTATGCACAGTCACCTACCCCGTATCACCGACTTATCAGCGGGTTGTGGGCTGAATCGCACGGTTACATCGATCAGGCGTTGCGTGATTATATGGAAGCTGCTAGTATGCAGGCTGTTTCCTATAAAGAATACGCCTTTATTTTTGACCGCGAGTGGGTTGAAGGTGGAATAAAGACCGATCACGAAGCTGAGTTCGACCGTATCATCAAACGTTTTTCACTTATGCGAAAGCAACTGATAATAGAGGTATCTCGAGGCGTTGACCCGATAAACGCATGTGTCTCCGCAAAGAAACAAGCTGGTTACGAAGCGAATTGGCTGTCATACTTGAATGCTCCTGCTGGCTATGCGAATCCGCATTGGGGAGAAGGGAACGTTTGTTCGGATGTTACGGTTTTAGAACAATAAAACAACAGTAACGTAAATTTACTGAAAATATGAGGAGCTAAGTGGCTTAAATGCGCTTAGCTTCTTTTTCTTAGCCTCCACCGCAAACGATTGCCACCAATAGCCCAAGGAGTGAGGACCTCCAGAGATGTCACAATCTTCCTCTTTTAGGTCACCATTTTGGTAGTGAGACCCCCTTCGGATTTCTTACAATGAAGTCAATGAATCGGTGCTGAACATAAGCAAATTCATACAACTTTTAAACACGAAGGATGGGGATCTTACAATGACGCATAAGAAATTTATTACGGTAGCTGTAAGTACTACGCTTGCTATGACAGCTTTGACAGCTTGCAGTACAAAGGATGAAGCAACTGTAGCATCACCACAAGCGACGGCCAATACGACTACGGCCAAGCCGGCAGAAACGGCGAAAGCGACGAATACGACGACAGCCGGCATGCCGGAGAAGCCAAAAGAATTGACGATATGGCCGGATGATAATCCAGATAAACTCGCAGTCATTCAAGACATCGCTAAAAAATACACCGCCAAAACTGGGATTCCCGTTAAGGTCGTTCCCCTTAGCATGAACAACCAAAAAGAAGCACTCGTGCTCGACGGTCCGTCCGGTAAAGGTCCTGACCTTTTCTATCAGCCTGGTATCGGTGATTTGGTGTTAAAAGGACTCGTACAACCCATCAAAGCAGAGAAGCCTGTTCTAGATATTTACACCAAAGAGTCGCTGTCGGCTCTTAGCCAAGACGGCAAGCTGTATGGATTGCCAGCCGTCATTGAAACGTATGCTCTTTTCTACAATAAAAAGCTGCTGCCTACACCACCGAAAACGATCCAAGATCTAGAGAAAATCATGCAAGAGAAAACGAATGCCGCGAAGCAAGAATACGGCTTCTTATTCGAAGCAACGAATTTTTACTTCGCATGGAGCCTGATGGGAGGCAGCGGAGGTTATATTTTCGGAGATAATGGCAAAGGCGGCTTCAAGACCGATGATATCGGATTTAATAAAGAAGGCACTGTGAAAGGCACGCAAATCATCCAGGATTGGTTCAAGAAGGGCTATCTGCCTAAAGGGATTAATGGTGACATCGTAGGTGGCTTGTTCACGCAAGGCAAAGTAGCAGCTGTTATAAATGGTCCTTGGGCTATTACGGATTACAAGAAAGCGCTCGGGGATCAATTGGCTGTAGCACCACTCCCTACGTTGGCAGGGGATAAACACCCGACTTCCTTCATCGGAGTGAAGGGCTATATGTTGTCGAAATTCTCCAAAAACCCAGAATGGGCATCCGATTTAGCGGCTTTCATTACAAACGAAGAGAATTCGAAAGTTTACTACACGAAAACAGGAGAAACGCCTCCAGTCATTAAAGTTCTGAATGATCCTGAGTTGACAGGCAACCCGATCGTAGCTGGCTTCTCGCAGCAAATTCAATACGGGATGCCGTTCCCAACGGTGCCAGAGTTAGATGCAGTATGGGATCCAATGGCGAATGCTTTGAAATTCATTTCAGAAGGGAAAGATGTACAATCCACACTCAATGATGCGGTAAAAGGTGTGCAAGATAAAATTAAAATGTCTGGTGCGAAGTAAGTTCATCTAGACAGCAGGATCAAGGAGAGGGTGGCGAAGGCCCCCTTTCCGAATGTTCAAGGAAGGTGAAGACAGAGATGGAGAAAACAACGGTGGAAATGCGGTTTGAGCATGAGCATAAGAAGCATAACCCGCGCTTGGCTGTGATGCTTTCCATTATTCCAGGCATGGGGCAGCTTTATAATAAACGATTCATTAAAGGCACGTTATTTTTTCTCCTTGCACTTTGTGTAGTATCCATATGTGCAGAAACAATGGGTACAAAATTGGCAGGGCTGTTTACATTAGGCTCGATAGTGGAAGTAGACGATTCGCGTGTGTACTTAGTTGAAGGTATTTTATCGCTCATTCTAACCGTTATTGCAGTACTGTTTTACGTAGGAAACTTGAAAGATGCACACCGTGATGCGGTGAAGCTGAATGAGGGTCAACGTATCCCATCTATGCGCGCGGCATTTCAAGGCACGTGGGAGCATGGTTTCCCCTATTTTGTTGTGATCCCTAGTTTTATGCTGCTAGCCATGATCGTTATATTTCCACTCCTATTCATGATTTCACTTGCCTTTACCGATTTCAATCTTTACAATTCCCCGCCTGCTAAGCTTCTGCACTGGGTTGGAATTGAGAACTTTAGGGCTTTATTTACAGAGGAGATTTGGAGCAGGAGCTTGTTCTCCGTATTCTCATGGACGGTTGTCTGGACGCTGCTTTCAACCAGCTTGACGATTGCTCTAGGCTTTTTCCTAGCCATCCTCATTAATGATGCAAGAGTTCGCTTCAAAAAGGTCATACGGACCGTGCTGATCCTTCCGTGGGCTGTGCCATCTTTTATGACGGCTATTATTTTCTCAGCGATGTTCAATGAAAACTTTGGTGCGATCAATAAGGATATCTTTTCACATTTTGGTGTGCTGATTCCTTGGTTAACGGACCCTTTCTGGGCGAGAGTTGCCATTATTTTTGTGCAAATCTGGTTGGGATTTCCGTACATTTTCACCCTTTTTACCGGCGTACTACAGAGTGTGTCTAAGGATTGGTATGAAGCAGCCGATGCGGATGGAGGTACCCGCTGGCAGAAGCTTCGTTTCATTACATTCCCGCATGTGATGTATGCAACGGCCCCGCTGCTCATCATGCAATATGCGTACAACTTTAATAATTTCAACATTATTTATTTGTTTAATAAAGGTGGACCACCAATGCCTGGACAAAACGCTGGTGCTACCGATATTCTCATCTCGTGGGTATACACGCTGACTTTCCAACAAAATAATTACAAAATGGCTGCCGCGATTTCCATCATTATGGGCTTGGTAGTTGCGCTGTTTGCGTTGTATCAATTCCGCAGAAGCCGCTCTTTCAAAGAGGAGGGGATCTATTAAGATGGGACAAAAGCTGAAATCAACGTTGGAACTTTCGGGGATCTACTTAGTGGTTTTAATCATGTTCACTTTAATTATTTACCCGCTCCTCTGGGCAGTCAGCATTTCATTGAACCCAGGAACGAGTCTATTTAGCGCCAAATTAATTCCAGATAACTGGTCGCTCGTGCATTATAAATGGCTTTTTACCGCACCGAACAGCAGTTATGTCCTATGGTACAAGAACACCCTTTATATCGCTGTCCTGAACGCAATTCTGAATGTGGCGCTGGTAGCGATCATTGCTTATGTGTTCTCCAGATACCGTTTTATTGGCCGCAAAAACAGCATTTATACGTTCTTGGTACTGCAAATGTTTCCTGTAACAATGGGGATGGTCGCCATTTATTTGTTATTTAACATGCTCAATCTGCTCGATACCTTCGCAGGGTTGATCCTCGTGTACCTCGGTGGAGGATTGACGATGAACGTGTTTCTGGTCAAAGGCTACATGGACACCTTGCCGAGGGATCTCGATGAATCCGCCAAGATGGATGGGGCAGGTCATTTAACGATTTTTGCTAAAATATTGCTGCCGCTGGCACGTCCGATTCTAGCCGTTGTAGGGCTGTTCACGTTTATGGCGCCGTTCATGGATTTCTTAACACCGCGTATTATCATCCGAAGTCCAGAGAAGTTCACACTAGCCCTCGGATTGTTTAATTTAATCAATGATAAATTTGCTAATAACTTCACTCGTTTCACAGCGGGCACTATGCTGATCGCTGTACCTATCGCGCTTGTGTTTCTGTTCCTTCAGCGATACCTAATATCAGGACTAGCGGATGGTGCAACGAAAGGATGAAAATGCTGAAACCTCGGGACTATCGGATCCGAGGTTTTTTGCACTGCCTTCAATTTCATACTAGCCATTACGTACATGTCACGATAGTATTAAAAATAGTCATATTTTTGGTAGTTAAATAGTCACAACGACTTTATGATTAATAGTTACAGATCCCTAACTTGGTTACGATGGAGTTGCTTGATGAAACATGTAAACGCAAACAAATGGATACGCTGGAGCGGGATTACGATTGCTGCGATAGCTTTAACAGTCGGCGGTTGGTATTTTTCCAACGAACTTAACAATCACGCGGTGCCTAATGGGGATCAGCAGACTGACAATACAGCCTCTTCAGGGCCGATGGATAAACTGGTCATGATCTTCCCCGCAGGCGGTGTGCCAGCAGACCTATCGCAGGTTGAAGCTGAGATGAACCGTTATTTAGCTACGAAAATCCACGCAACGATTACCCTGAAGCCGATCGAGCGAGGCAGCTGGTGGGATAAGACGGGATATATGTTTTCTTCCAAAGAACAAATTGACCTTATGTTCACCGCAGGCTGGTTTCGGTTCGGTAATGAAGTGACGAAGGGGCAGTTGTTGCCGTTGAATGCTCTTTTAGATAAATATGGAGAAGGAATTCGTAAAGTGTTGAACCCATCCATCATCGATGCTGGCAAAATGGAGGGCAACATTTATGGCATCGTCGCCAACAAAGAGCTTGCTTCTAGTAAAGGGATGGTCATGCGAAAAGACCTAGCTGAGAAATATCACTTCGACTTATCGAAGGTGAAACAGTTGGAGGATATGACGCCGATTCTCGCGACGATCAAAGCGAATGAGCCGTACATGGTGCCCTTGCAGGTGCGCTCGGATCGCAGTCCGTTTACTTTTCTCATGCAATATGGCTTGTTTGATATGTTAGGAGACGGCCCTGGGGTTCTTCCGCGATTCGGAGGCGACCAAGTGGTGAACATGCTGGAGACGCCGGAATATATCAAATACGCGAAGCTAATGTATGCATGGAATCGTGCTGGTTATCTCAATTCAGATGCAACGACGACCAAAGATAACGAATTCGAAGCAGTCAAGGCGGGCAAAGCTTTTGCCTATGCTGAGTCGCTTAAGCCAGGCTTTGACCAGCAGGCATCCAGAGACACAGGCATTCCCATGCTGATGGCGCCATTGTCCAAGCCATTTACAACGACAGCCGATACGACAAGCGCGATGTTTGCGATTACCAAAAATGCGAAGCACCCCGAGAAAGCGATGATGCTTCTTAATATGCTATATACGGATAAATATTTGATCAACCTGCTCGACTGGGGCATTGAAGGCAAGCATTATGTCAAGATTGGTGAAAACCAAATCGATTACCCACCTGGCGTGGATGCCAAATCCGTTGGCTACAATTTCAACCAATCCTGGATGTTTGGGAACCAGCTTATGTCTTATTTATGGGCCAATGAGGATCCTGATTTGTGGCATAAGTATAAGCAATTCAATGAAGAAGCAGATAAATCGAAAGCGCTAGGCTTTGTTTTTAATCCAGACCGCGTAAAAAGCGAGATCGCAGCCTGCAACAACGTCGATAAGCAATTTACCCCAGCGATTCATACCGGAGCGCTCGATCCCGATCAAATTTTGCCTGTCTATCTAGAAAAGTTGAAAGCAGCAGGTGCGGATAAAATCATTGCCGAGAAGCAGCGACAGCTTACGTTGTGGCTGAACAATAAGGATTCTAAGCAGGACAACGTAAAGTAATCACGAGGTAGAGGAGTCCCTATGAAACAAGCAACATTACGTTCTCGATTAATCATGGGATTTGGCATCATCACATTGCCGCTCGTGATTTTACTCTTATGCAACAACTTATACGCCACGAATGTCGTTCATACACAGGTTGCCTTGACGAACCAGAACCTCCTGACGATGTATATGAATGATATGGATAAAGTGCTGGAGGAAACCGGCAATTACCTCTACAAAACAGCTGAACAAGATCAAAGCCTCATCTCCTTAAGTCAATATAACAAAGAGAGCTGGGAGTACTATGTGGCTCAGACCCAGATCGTGAACGATCTGTATTTGAATACAACCTATTATGGCGCGTCGGACGTGTTATTTGCTTACAGTACCAAGTATGATGACCTGCTATTAGCACCTCAACTGTCTGTAACGTATCAGGAGAAGCAGGGAATTCAGGAGAAGCTGCATCAGCTTGTGAAGCAACAGCAGGAGGGGGCGGCTTTTTACTCGAAGTGGAATGTGGTTGAGCAAAATTGTAAGTATGCCCTTGTGATGATCGTCGATTCGGGGTACGACTCTTATGTTGGGGCTTGGGTAGATGTGAATCGCCTTATGCAGCCCATGCATATGCTGAACAACAATCAACATGGAGAGGCTTTGCTATTTTCCGATGTTGGCGGGATTATTTCAAGCATAAACCCTGCATTTGCTAGGCAAATTGATGGGCCAGAGCTGTTAACCAGCGTCAATCAAGGCGCGCAGCCCTATCATATCGTCGATCTGGATAAACCCTATTTACTCGTCGTCCAAACCTCTAGAATCGCAGAGCTAAAGCTTGTCTTATTGTTTCCAGAGAGCAGCTTACTAGAGGGATTGCCGATTTTCAGAAAATTAACCTACCTTGTCCCATTACTTGCTCTGGGGATGCTCATGTTTTATTTAATCTTCCTCCAACGCTCCATTGTGAAGCCGATTCATGAATTAATACAAGGGATGCGGAGAATTCGATCGGGTGATTTGACTGCACGTTTGGACGATCACAAACTGGTTGAATTCATTGTCATCAATGAGACGTTCAACGGCATGGCGAACCAAATTGAGCATCTCAAAATTGATGTGTACGAAGAGCATATCCGCACGCAGAAAGCGGAGCTGAAGCATCTCCAAGCGCAGATTCATCCGCACTTTTTCATGAACTCTATCAATATTGTGTACCATCTAGCGCAAATGAAAAATTACGAACTGATCCAAAGTATGTCGCTTCACCTTGTCCGTTATTTCCGATATGCAACAAGAACGCAAGTATCCACCATTTCGATGAAGGATGAGCTTGATCATATTTACAACTACTTGTCTATTCAAAAGCTTCGCTTTCCCGAATCGCTTCTTTTCAATATCAACATAGAACCTGGGCTCGAGAATTATTGTCTCCCGCCACTCATCGTACAGCCTCTCGTCGAAAACGCGATCCTTCATGGGTTTACGGTTCAAAGTGGAGATCCTTTCCAAATTGACGTCAACGTGTATGTTTCACCAGAAGACAAGGATCACGTGTTAAGGATCGAGGTGCTCGATAACGGGAAGGGGTTTCCTGTGGATGGCATCGCTAGTTTGCAAGCTCGAGTCAATAAGGTTGAACCTGGCGATGGGCATATCGGTTTGTGGAATGTCGTGCATCGCGGGCGATTGTACTATAAGTCCGAAGTTTCACTGATTTTTGCCAATCGAGAGGTGAAGGGGGCTTCCGTGATGTTGAAGCTTCCTCTTCAAGCGCATTCACTACCGGACGGACATGGAGGTTGAACAGATGTATAATGTACTCATCGTAGATGATGAAATATATGCCGTTAAAGGATTGCGAGCCGGTTTGGAGTGGGAGACTCTGCAGATCGATCACGTATATGAAGCCTATCACGCTCAGATGGCGCAAGAAATCTTGAAGACCAAGCCTATCGACATCATGATTTGTGATATAGAAATGCCAGAAGGAAGCGGGCTCGAGCTCATGGAGTGGGCCAATGAGCATGCTCCTCATGTGGAAACGATTGTGCTGACCTGTCATGCTGAATTTACCTATGCCCAAAAAGCGATTCAACTCGGCGGTTTTGATTATTTATTGAAGCCGGTTATTTTTGCCGATTTGGAGAACGTGCTCCAAAAGATGAAGAGATTCATTGCCGAAAAGCGCAGAGCGGATGAAATGGATGAAAAAGTAGAAAAATATGTACAATTGTGGAACAATCACAAGCCGCTGCTTATCGAACGCTTTTGGCAGGAAATACTAAGCAAACGCATTTTACCAACTCCAAAATCCATACAGGAAGCGGTCGTTACTTATGATTTAGAGCCGCAAAAAATCTCTGAAGTAGCACTAGTTCTACTTAGTGTGGAGCAATGGGAGAAAGAGTTAGATGATCGTGACGAAGAGATTATGATGTTTGCCTTATGTAATGCTGCCGAGGAAATCATACTCCAAGGAACAGAGCACGGCTGTGCGTTGAAAGACCTAGATGGCAACCTGGTTGTTCTTTTGTACGCGGGGGAGAATGTGTTCTTGTCTGATGAGCTGCAGCGCAGATGCGAGGCGTTTATAAAAGCGTGCAATCACTATTTCTCCTGTAAACTCTCTTGTTATTACGGAGACATAAGTCCGATTTCTCAAGTTATGCATACCTACCATGAGCTGTTGAATGAAGAGTATTTGAATGTGACACGCAGCAATGAGGTGCTTTATCGTGCGAAGTCAGTGCTGCCTGCCAAAGCCAGTGAGGAGTTAATGGATGCCAATGATTTCTTAACATGGGCCAATTGGTTAGAGGCGGGGGATCGTGATGTACTCGTTGGTGCTGTCATGGAAACGCTGAATAAGGCCAGAGGAAATGTCCTCACGGCAGAAACGCTAACCGTTTTTTATCATGCGCTCCTTCAAGTTATCTATCATGTACTGCATCGCAATGGGCAATCTGTGCAATTCCTTTATGAAAATGACCGATTAGTAGAGGCATCTCACGTGACCAAATCTATCTCCCACTTTCAACACTGGGCAAGCCAGCTGATCGAAGCGGTTAGTGAGCGAATTGCCATTAAAGGCCCTGTTAACGCAGTTGTGACAAGTGTCCAGGCGTTTGTAGGGAAGCACCTTGATCAAGAGTTGACGCGGGAGGATATTGCCAACCATGTCCATCTCAATCCAGCTTATTTATCCAGACTGTTTCGCAAAGAGACGGGGATAGTGCTGTCTGATTATATTTTACAAACGCGGATGAGGAAAGCGGCGGATCTTTTAGGTAAAACAAACAAGTCCGTTAGCGAGGTTGCGGATGCTTTGGGTTATGGGAACTTCTCCTATTTCTCCAAACTTTTTCGTAAAATACATGGAGTTACGCCCCTCGATTATCGGAAGGCGAAGAAATAATCGTCCCATGATCACGTAGGAAATGTTAATTCCGACAAACATTCTCGGAAAAAATGAAAAAAGACCTTGCAATTTTCATGCGTGAATGATAAATTTTTGTGTAATAAAGAAATTAGTAGCTAAGGTTTAGTTATTACTTTCTTTTACAGTATGCAAAACCTTCGGGGCGTGGTGAAATTCCACACCGGCGGTGATTCGTACGCATGTACGTGTACATGGTTGCGATCAGTCCGTGACCCGTTGTGAAGCTAGCGGTACCTGACAACAGCTTCGCTACGGTTGACCTGGTGTAATTCCGGGACCGACAGTATAGTCTGGATGGGAGAAGGAAAATGCGAATGCCAATTCGCTAGCATGCTTGTTCATTTTTTCACATTAACAAAAATTCGGCAGGTCTGTCCAAAGCGGCTACCTCGTCGGTATTGTTTGATTTGAACAAAAATGTGACAGGCGTATTAGCTGAAGCTTATTCGTGTTATCTAAACAATCTCTGGCCCCCATTCGAAAGCGGAAGGGGCTTTTTTGCATTAGATTTCGAGGACTGGATTAAGAAGGCGGTGATCATCCATGCAGGTGTTGAACGACGAGGCCTATATGAGACTTGCGCTCCAGATGGCGGAGAGTGCGCTCGGACAAACCGGCATTAATCCTGTTGTAGGCTGTGTCCTCGTCAAAGCGGGGCGCATTGTTGGAATGGGCGCGCATCTGAAACGCGGGCATGGGCATGCCGAGGTATTGGCTTTGCAAATGGCAGGCGAGGAAGCCAAGGGAAGCACAGCTTATGTGACCCTTGAGCCTTGCAGCCATTATGGCAAAACACCGCCCTGCAGTGATCGCCTTATCGAAGCAGGTGTGACGCGAGTTGTTGTGGCTACCACAGATCCGAATCCGTTAGTGGCTGGGACGGGAATCGCAAAGCTGCGTGCGCATGGTTTGGACGTGAGCGTTGGCTTGCTAGGTGAAGAGTCAGCGAAGCTGAACGAAGTCTTCAACAAATTCATCGTCTCGCGAATGCCATTCGTGACGATGAAGACCGCGAGCACCCTCGACGGTCGCATCGCTTCCAAAACCGGCGACAGCAAGTGGATTACATCCGAAGCGTCGCGTGCCTTCGTTCATACCCTGCGCCACCGGCATCAGGGTATCCTCGTCGGCGTGCAGACCGTCATCGCCGACGACCCGCAGCTGAGCACGCGCGGCGACGTACCGGCTGTGCAGCCGGTACGCATCATCGCGGACTCGCAGCTGCGAGTCCCGCTCGGCGCCCGCGTGCTCACGGAGCAGGATCGTCAGCCGACGATCCTGCTCGCGAGCGCACAGGCGCCCGCAGAGCGCCGAGCCGCGCTGGAAGCGCGCGGCATCACGGTCCTCACCTGCGGGGACGGCCCGCAGGTGGACCTGACGCTCGCCATGCAGCAGCTGGGCGAGCGCGAGATCGGCTCCATCCTCCTCGAGGGTGGAGGCCGCTTGAACGGCGCCATGCTGGAGCGGCGCCTGATTGACAAGCTGGTGCTGATGTTTGCGCCGAAAATTATCGGCGGGGGCCTAGCAGCACCTGTGAACATCCACTTCGACGGCTTCGCGAAGATGGATGACGCCATTACGCTCGACCGACTAAGTGTCGAGCAGTTCGGACCGGATGTCTGTATGACCGGCTATCCGATGTATAAGAGCTAGAGAATGGAGGAGTGGCATGTTTACCGGCATTGTTGAAGAAATCGGCCACATGCGCCGCATTCATAGTGGAGGTCAAGCCATGGTGCTAACCATTGGCGCCAAAAAAATTCTGGAAGATGTCCATCTTGGCGACAGTATATCCGTTAATGGCGTCTGTCTCACGGTCATTTCCTTTGATAGTGATTCATTTTCCGTTGATGTGATGCCAGAAACGTATCGAAAGACAAATCTGCGGAAGTTACAATCCGGCACGCGCGTGAATTTGGAGCGGGCGATGGCGGCGAATGGTCGCTTCGGCGGGCACATCGTGCAAGGTCATGTGGATGCGACAGCAACCATACTTTCGCGGACACCTGAAGAAAATGCGGTTGTTTACCGATTCGAACCCGAGAATCCGCATATCTTCCGCTACATCATTCCTGGCGGTTCCATTACGATTGACGGTATCAGTTTGACGGTTGTAGATGTCACAGAACACGATGTTTCCGTTTCGATTATCCCGCATACCCTTGCGCAAACCGTCCTCCATGATAAAAAAGCCGGAGACACGGTTAACATCGAATGCGACGTACTTGGCAAATATATGGAACGATTGCTCAAATTTGGTCCATCAGAGTCTTCCCATCGCGGGGAGCCTAAAAAAAGTACGCTGACTGCCAGTTTTCTAGCAGATAACGGTTTTATGTAAGTAAGGAGAGGTGTATATGACACAACCCATTCGATTTAATACGATTGAAGAGGCTCTTGAGGATCTGAAATTAGGAAAAGTCATTATTGTCGTAGATGATGAGGATCGTGAGAACGAAGGCGATTTTATTGCCCTTGCCGATAAAACAACACCTGAAGTGATCAACTTCATGATCAAAGAAGGACGTGGACTTGTCTGCACACCGATTACCGAAGACAGAGCGAAAGAATTAGATCTGCCTCCAATGGTAGCGCGCAACACTGATTTTCACGGCACAGCTTTCACGGTTTCTGTTGATCATAAGGATACAAGTACGGGAATTTCTGCGCATGAGCGTTCCAGAACGATTCAAGGATTGATTGATCCTACTACGAAACCGCAGGATTTCCGCAGACCGGGTCACATTTTCCCTTTGATCGCCAAAAAAGGCGGTGTGCTTCGCAGAGCGGGTCATACGGAAGCAGCTATCGATCTAGCGATTCTATGTGATTCATACCCGGCAGGTGTGATTTGTGAAGTAATTAAAGAAGATGGTACCATGGCTAGGGTGCCTGATCTGATGGAGATTGCAGCGAAGCATGAGCTTCGTATCATTACCATTCAAGATTTAATCCAGTATCGGAATCAACAAGATAAACTAGTGAAGCGTGAGGTCGAGGTTGATTTGCCAACGGATTTCGGTACTTTCAAAGCGATTGCTTACACCAATCAGTTGGATGACAAAGAGCATGTAGCCCTAGTTAAGGGGATTATTGATCCTTCCAAACCTACCTTAGTGCGTGTCCATTCCGAGTGTTTGACAGGGGATGTGTTCCATTCTCATCGTTGTGATTGCGGTCCGCAGCTAGACGCGGCACTAAAACAGATTGATGAAGAAGGCAATGGTGTATTATTATATATGCGACAGGAAGGTCGCGGTATCGGTTTAATCAATAAATTGAAGGCCTATGTCCTGCAAGAGCAGGGATTAGATACCGTAGAAGCGAATATTAAGCTAGGATTTGCTCCAGATCTTCGTGATTATGGCATTGGTGCTCAAATTCTGAAGGATCTAGGCATCACGAAACTTCGTCTCTTAACCAACAATCCGCGTAAAATCAAAGGCTTAGAAGGCTATGGTCTTGAAGTTGACGAGCGCGTTCCGATTCAAATGGAAAGTAAAAAAGATAACCTCGGTTATTTGCAAACGAAGAAACAGAAGCTAGGCCACATGCTCAGTTTTAAAGACTCGGGCAACGGCATTTAATTTTGATAAAGCCCATCCAAAATACGCTTCAACAGAAAGGGAGATTCTAACCATGGCAACGATTTATGAAGGACATTTAATTTCACAAAATTTAAAATACGGAATCGTCGTAGGACGTTTCAACGAGTTTATTACATCCAAACTACTTGGCGGCGCTCAAGATGCTCTTAAGCGTCACGGTGTAGAAGAAAATGAAATTGACATCGCATGGGTTCCAGGCGCATTCGAACTTCCCCTTATTGCACAAAAAATGGCGGAAAGCGGGAAGTATGATGCAGTGATTACCCTTGGTGCCGTGATACGTGGATCAACGCCGCATTTTGATTATGTGTGCAGCGAAGTAGCGAAAGGTGTCTCGGCGATTAATTTGAAAACCGGTGTACCTACGATTTTTGGTGTTTTAACAACGGACTCCATTGAGCAAGCAGTTGAACGCGCGGGAACGAAAGCAGGCAATAAAGGCTGGGAAGCTGCCGTGACTGCGATTGAAATGGCGAATTTGACGAAGCAATTTTCGTCCTAATGCTGGCTTATTACCATTTGGAAACATTACTGCCCAGGCTGTTCGCATTTCTGATCGCCATGACCCTGCATGATACAGCGCATGCAGGTGTTGCGTGGTGGCTGGGGGATCGAACAGCCCGAGACAGCAAACGATTATCGCTCAACCCCTTGGCTCATATAGATGCTTTGGGGCTGGCGATGATTATTTTTGGGCCATATGGATGGTCGAAGAAAATGCCGGTTGATCCCCAGCTATTTACTAAGCATAAAAAACTATCTAATACTTTGGTTTATCTTGCGGGACCGCTAACCAATCTTGTGCTTGTCCTGTTTTTCTGGTGGTTATATTTCTTCTTACCCACGCTGCTCGGTACTGCCACGGAATCGATCGTTGTGGAACATTGGCGAGTATACTTACAATATTTCGTAATCGTTAACTTAATGATGGGTCTTATCCATTTGTTGCCGCTATATCCGCTTGATGGATGGTTTATTTGGAAAGGATTACTCTCACCTTCGAAACAGCGATGGCTGGCAAGGCAAGAGATCAAAGCACTTATTCTTGTAATCGTTTTAATGGTTACACCCATTGGTCAATGGGCGCTCACCAGTATTTATCCATTCGCGGTAAAGGTAATTATGCATCTTTATTCACTATGACAAGGGGAAGAACGACATGAAGGTTACGTACAAGTTAGAAGCATTTGAAGGCCCCCTTGATCTATTGCTTCATCTGATTGATAAAAATGAACTCGACATTTACAATATTCCGATCAAAGAAATTACAGATCAATATCTTGGGTATGTACAAGCGATGCAGGAGCTGGAATTGGAAATTACGAGTGAGTTTCTAGTCATGGCAGCGACGCTGCTCTCCATCAAAAGCAAAATGCTCCTACCTAAGCCGCCTGTTATTGAATTTGATGAATATTTTGATGATATGGATGATTCGTTAGACCCTCGTGCTGAGCTCGTTGCGAAGTTGATTGAATATCGGAAATATAAATCGATTGCGGATATGCTTCGTGATAAAGAGGTAGAGCGCAGCCTTGTTTACACACGTGAACCGGAGGATTTAACACCTTACCTGCCGGAGGTTCAAGAGAATCCGGTGGAAGGTTTAGATGTAGCCGATTTACTGATTGCTTTTCAGCGTACATTGCGTAAACTATCGAATCGCAACGTGGTTGCACGGATCAGACGAGATGAGATCTCGGTGAAAGATCGGATTCGTGAGGTTGTAGATTTGCTTAAAATAAAAGGCGGTAAACTGTTATTCTCCAAACTATTCGATTATGAGATGACGCGGGAAGAAATCGTTGTAACTTTTCTAGCTATTCTTGAATTGATGAAAATGAAGAAAATTGTGTGCTACCAAAATCAGCTTTTTGAAGATATCGTCATTCAAGCCAAAGAGGAGGGAACTGACCTTGACACTCAACTTCCAACAGATGAAATCGATTATTGAAGGACTTCTCTTTGCCTCTGGCGACGAGGGTCTGGATCTCAAGCAATTGGCTGAAGTGATGGAGCTTGATGCCTATGTGATAAAGGATTTATTGAAAGATATGCGAACAGACTTCAAACGTAAAGGTCGCGGGGTGCAAATTGTAGAGGTTGCTGGCGCTTATCAGCTTACAACTCTTGCGGAGCACGCTCCTTATTTTGAAAGGCTCGCTTATACGCCATCACGTTCTTCGCTTTCACAAGCGGCCTTAGAGACCTTATCCATCGTTGCTTACAAGCAGCCAATTACACGCGTAGAGATCGAGGAGATCCGCGGCGTGAAGTGTGATCGTGCACTTGCTACATTAGTAGGGAAAGACTTGATTACAGAAGTTGGACGAGCGGATGCGGTGGGAAGACCGATTCTATATGGAACATCCAAACAATTCTTAGAATATTTCGGACTTAGCTCGATACAAGAATTGCCGGACTCTGCAAATTTTCAAGGTAATTTCGATTTGGAAGAAGAAACCCGCATGCTATTTGATCGCTTAGGCGGAGACCAGAAGCAATTGACACTGGAAGACGTGAATGACGAGCATTCAGAATAGATGCTCTCATTTAAAGCTTATCCAATCATGCATTTCATTTCCTTTTAGAGGTCATACTAACTCCACCTGCGAGAAGACTTATTCTTGCGGGTGGAGTTTTTAACGATTAGACCGGTATAGTCGTTTATTTTGGCTAAGGAGGCGTAAGTGTTGCTGTGGGTTGGATTGGCCGTCTTGGTTGTCATCATCGCAATGATCGTTGTGTTATGCAGCTATTTGCGCAGTGAGTTTTATTTCTCCCGAGTGAAGGATAACGATACACTTTCCGTGGAGATGCGAGGATTGTTTGGACTCGTCAGATACCGTTATGTCATCCCGATCATTCAGTTTAAAGGGTTTACCCAAGGGATTTTGATTAAATCTGAAAAAATAACCAATCATAACGCGAAGCTCAAAGATGAGACGAGAGATCATATTACGAAAGATAAAGTCATCACCTTCTTTAAAGAAGCAAAGGATGTCCTTCTACATACGATGAATTTATATGGCTGGATGAAACAAACCTTAGCGAAAGTAGAGTGTACGGAGCTCAAATGGATCACGCGTGTGGGAGTAGGGGACGCACCTGAAACAGCCATTACGACTGGAGCGATTTGGGCGATAAAGTCATCATTGTTAGGGTTCTCGATCCCTTTTGTGAAGCTTACTGCAAAGCCGCGTATTGATGTCGTACCGCAATATAATGAAAAGCAATTTGCAACGGAATTTCGCATGGCTAGTCGTATACGTGTTTGGTATGCGGTCATTGCAGGAATTCGCTTAGTATACCGAGCAGCGAAGGTCAAGGGTGGTATTCGCAGCTGGATCCAATTCGCTTTGAAGGCGAGAGCCAGATTTAAACCTGCATCTTGAGTTTTACATAACCACATGCCTCTAAGGGCACTCTAGAACTGAACCAAGAAAAGTTCTAAGATGCTTGAGCTTTCGATGCCAGTTCGTATGGCGAAAACGCTAAGGAGGAATATAACGATGTCCGAACACCCGATTCAAGGCCTCATGAAAGTCGCCATGGAAAATATAAAAGAAATGGTCGACGTAAACACAATTGTCGGTGACCCCGTCGAAACACCTGATGGCAGTGTCATCATGCCAATATCCAAAGTTGGCTTTGGTTTTGCTGCAGGTGGCAGCGAGTTTGTGACAGACTCCGAAATCGAGATCGAAGGCGGTTCGATGAACAGAGGCGATGCGCTCAATGCCAAAGTCGCACTTCCATTCGGCGGCGGTAGCGGCGGCGGGGTATCGATTACGCCAATTGCTTTCCTCGTTGTCGGTAAAAATGGTGTTAAGGTCGTTCCGCTCGATAATCAAACGCATATTCTGGAGCGTCTCATCGATTCTGCGCCGCAGGTTGTGGACAAGATTCAGAGTATGATCAAAGGTATGTCTGCTAAACCACCAGCTTCTGCTTCAACAAGTGTCACCAATGTCGAGAATCAGAATTTTATCGTCTAGCATCTGGTCATTATGAGCTGTCCTTGGAGGACAGCTTTTTTCTGTGAGGACATGTTCACACGGTAGTGCTTTTCACTACAGTTTTGGCTGACGTGGGACGCCAGTTAATGAGTTTAATAAGTTGATCCTGCATATAAGAAGGTGAATATTTAAAATCACTTTCAATCCAATGGAAAATAAGACCTAGTAACGCATGAATGGAATAAATGCTCAGAAGCTCTTGATCAATTTCATGATCTTTATCTGGGTAGACTAATTCTTCTTGCGTGATTTTTTTTAAAGCATTGAACATTTTTTCTTTTAGTTTGGGAAGTACTTCACTTTTCATTAGGGTGCTATAAATGGAAGAATTTTGGTAGAAATGATCGAAAATCATGACCGATTTGGCGGGCAGCTCCGTAATGCGAAATACTTCAACATGTTCATAGGGGGCCCGAAAAGATTGGAGCAGCTGGTGGGTCAAATTCGCGATAATATCGTCGAGTAAATCTTCTTTGCTTTCATAGTTGGCATAAAATGTTCCACGATTATAATTAGCAAATTCTACGATTTCAGTAATTGAAATGGACGTAAAGGGCTTTTGTGCCATCAAGGAAAGTAAGGCTTCTCTTAAAGCAATTTTACTTCTAACGATTCGACGATCCGTTTTTTTTGTAATTTCCGACATACTGACCCATTCCTTTTTGGCTTTATTGAACAAAATCAATCATTTTGTTCGTTAGCTAACAAACGACAGCTTTTTACTGATTGTTACCACTCTTCCTACTCTATTATACTCGAATTGTTAGCAGATCTATATTCATAATGAATGAACTACTGGAGGTATTATACATGAAGCTTTCTGGAAAAGTGGCTATCGTTACAGGTGCAGCGTCAGGCATGGGAAAAGCAATCGCTGAATTGTTTGCAGCAGAAGGAGCTAAAGTTGTCGTTTCTGATCTTCGCGTTGAGACGGCACAGACGGTTGTGTCTGGGATTGAGGCCAAAGGCGGTACCGCATTAGCAGTGGCAGCAAACGTAGCTAAGGAAGAAGATGTTCAACAATTAATAGATACGGCTGTGAAGGAATACGGCACCGTGGATATTTTGATTAATAATGCAGGCATTATGGATAATTTTGTTCCCGCAGGAGACTTGACGGACGAGCTCTGGGAACGGATCTTTGCCATTAATACAACAGGTGTTATGCGAACTACGCGTAAAGTTCTTCCGATTTTCACGGAAAGAAAAAGTGGTGTCATTGTCAACATTGCTTCCGCAGGCGGATTAAACGGGTCCAGAGCGGGTGCAGCTTATACGGCATCCAAACATGCTGTAGTTGGATTTACGAAGAATGTCGGTTTTCAATATGCGAATCTTGGCATCCGCTGCAATGCAATCGCACCAGGCGGTGTAAGCACGAACATTGGAACAACGATCACGGCGCCAAACCCGTTTGGAATGGAAAGAGCAATGGCTGGCATGGGCTTAAATCCTCGTGCAGGTGAGCCAGAGGAAATCGCGAAAGTTGCTCTGTTCTTGGCTTCTGATGATTCCAGCTTTGTAAATGGTACAGTGGTTACCGCTGACGCGGGCTGGACGGCTTACTAATCTTTACGTGCAAATCGAGACAAATCGAGATGTCATTTGGGGCCTTAAAGTCGAGTTTGTAGAGGACAAGAATTTAACGATCCATACTGTGGGCACTATCCCATCGGCTCAGGAAATTGTTCTACACTTGCTGGCCTGAGCGAAGGGGATAGTGGCGATAGCTACCTTTATGAGAATGCCGAAGTCAATGAAATTTTATATAAGAAAACGGGAGCCGCGATTTTCGCGAGCTCCTTTTTCTTTTGCCCTGTCAGGGCAGCGTCGCACCTAATTCACGGACATATCCTATCTCCACACGCATATACTTGTACAAAGTTTTACCCGTTGATTCGTTACGTTCTATGAAGTGTACAAGTTCGCTCGTGTAGGAGGATAACCAAAACGATGAAAACTAAATTAAAGTTCATCTTCATTTGCTTTGCATTACTTGGATTGCTAATTGCGCCATGGTCCTATGTAGAAGCCGCGCCGCCAAGCATTCATACGAATGCGGTAGGTGCATCGCTCGTTGATGTGGAGTCAGGACGTGTCCTTTATAGCGAAAAAGGGGACACGCCTATGCGTATAGCCAGCTTGACCAAAATTATGACCGCCATCATTGCGATTGAACAAGGCGACCTTAATAGCATGGTCAAGGTCAGCAAAAATGCCTTCGGCAAAGAAGGTTCTTCCATTTATTTGAAGCTGGGCGAAGAAATGAGACTGCATGACATGCTGTACGGACTCATGATGCGTTCTGGTAATGACGCAGCTACGGCGATCGCTGAGCATATAGGTGGAAGCGTCGAAGGTTTCGTCTACTTAATGAATGAGAAAGCAAGAATGCTGGGCATGGAGAACTCCCACTTCACCAATCCTTCAGGACTCGACGAAGGGGAAGGTCATCGCTCTAGCCCGAACGATATGGCCAAGCTGACAGCTTATGCGCTGAAGAATAGTGTTTTTGCAGACATCGTGTCCACGAAGTTGAAAAAAGTGCCGAATCCAAATGAAGCCTGGGATTATTCATGGCTGAACAAGAACAAGATGCTCTCCATGTTTGAAGGGGCAGACGGAGTGAAAACAGGGTACACCAAGCTGGCTAAGCGCTGTTTAGTGTCTTCTGCAACACGGGATGGACAGCAGCTTGTTGTGGTTACCTTGAATGATGGTGATGACTGGGCAGATCATGCCAGACTGCTCCAATACGGCTTTAAGAATTTCCCGCTGCAAACCCTGGTGAAAAAAGGCGACGCAATCGAAGGTACGCCATATGTAGCTAGCAGAACGTTCAATTACCCTTTAGCAGAAGGGGAATATGCTGCTTTAACCCACCAAGTCACGTTGCTAGATCCGATGACCACCGAGTATCGATTAGCGGAGCGTGGAGCGCTGCAAATATCCTTAAAGAACAAACGGATTCAGACCATACCGATCTATGATAAGTCCAATCCATTGCTGCAAGTACCGGAGAAAGCGACGTTTTCTTTTCAACCCAGCACGCCTTATAAGGAGACTCTGCTGACACGGTATGGCTACATGTGCAGGATGCTAGTGCAAGAACTTTTCAATCTATCTGGCTCGCAGTGGGCGGATTAAGAGTCGTAATGTGTTTTGAGCAAAAGGGGTAAGGAGTGCTAATCTATGGTGAACTGGATATGGCTGTTTTTTATCGTTGTCGGCTTCCTCGTTGCGGCCATCAATGGCGATGTAGAATCCGTTACACAAGCGGCATTTGATGGGGCGAAGAATGGCGTCACGGTATGTTTTGGATTAATTAGTGTCTTGGTATTCTGGATGGGGATGATGCGCATCGCAGAGGACGCGGGTATTCTACTCAAGCTGGCCAAACTGCTCCAGCCTGCGGTACGCTTCCTTTTTCCAAGCATTCCTAAGAATCACCCGGCGCTTGGCTATATCATGTCGAACATGAGTGCTAATATCCTTGGCTTAGGTAACGCGGCGACACCAATGGGGATTAAAGCGATGCAGGAGCTGCAAAAACTGAATCCGAATAAGGACGAGGCGAGTACGGCCATGTGTACACTTCTTGCCCTGAATACGTCTAGTATCACATTAATTCCAACAACGCTTATTGCGATTCGAATGAATTTCAATTCAGTGAACCCAGCAGAAATCGTAGGCACAACACTCATTGCGACCATCATCTCAACAACAGCGGCTATATTCGTGGATCGATGGTATCGCAGATCGCGCTCACCTATCCCTCCGCTGAAAGGATGAACCTGCATGTACGCACTCGTTTCGCTCATTTCGGCATGGGCAATCCCGATCATGATTGTATTCATACCGCTATACGCGGCTTATCGCAAGGTTCCCGTCTATGAATCATTCGTAGAGGGAGCCAAGGATGGCTTCGATACAGCGATCAAAATTATTCCCCACCTCGTCGGCATGATGGTGGCGATCTCTGTGTTTCGTGCATCAGGCGCGATGGACATGCTGATCGGTTGGATGCGGCCTTTCTTCGAAAGCATCGGTGTGCCGACAGAGGTGCTGCCACTTGCAATTTTACGGCCAATTACGGGAGCGGGCTCTTTGGCTTTTACAACAGATCTGATCGAACAGTTTGGACCGGATTCCATGATCGGGCGGATTGCCTCAACCGTACAAGGGAGCACGGATACAACTTTATATGTGATAACGGTCTATTTCGGCGCGATTGGGATTCGAAAAGCAGGCTATGCGCTTAAAGTTGGCTTGATTTCGGACGCAGTAGGTTTCATAGCTTCGCTGGTTATTTGTTATTTGGTATTTGCCTAACAAAGATCTTAGCCATCATTCTGTCACCTTCTGTCAGTTATTGTGGGTTGCCGCTTGAGATTTGCGGTTAAGTCCGTTATCATTAGCTTGAGGTGAAAGCGGATAATGGAAAGACTGCAAAAGGTATTAGCCGAAGCTGGGATCGCATCCCGCCGGAAATGTGAAGAAATCATTACAGCGGGACGCGTGCAAGTGAACGGTGAAGTCGTCACGACGCTGGGTGTGAAAGTGAATACAGCCGAAGATGAGATTAGGGTCGATGGACGTGCAATAGGTCAACAGAAGAAGATCTATGTCATTTTAAATAAGCCCAAAGGTGTTATTACAAGTGCTACAGACCCAGAGGGGCGTAAAGTTGTGACAGACTTCTTGCCGGGGATCAGAGAACGTGTATATCCTGTCGGTCGATTGGATTATGATACGGAAGGCCTGCTTATCCTAACAAATGATGGTGAGTTTGCGCATTTACTGACGCATCCGAAGCATCATGTACCGAAGACGTATCAAGCAACGGTCAAAGGGGTGCCGCACGGCACGTTATTAGATAAGCTCAAAATGGGCATACAGTTAGAAGACGGCATGACAGCTCCTGCTGAAGTCGAGTACGCTGATGTGAACATGGAGAAGAATGAGTCGGTTATTCAGATCACAATCTATGAAGGAAGAAACCGCCAAGTCAGACGGATGTTTGAGGCGATTTCATTTCCCGTTATCAAATTAAAGCGGATTAAATTCGGTCCCATCTTCTTAACAGGCTTGGCAAGAGCGAAGTATCGCCACTTGACGCCCAAAGAAGTTGAAGAGCTCAGGAACGAAGCTCTAAGGACACATAACGTTCAAAAAGGCCAATAAGAATTGGCCTTCTTTTCGTTATAATAAGGGTATAATTCGATATGCCAAAACTAACATTGTCGAAAAAGCGAAGGTGATTAACAGTGGGTCGTCATAAGAAGTGGGTACAGATTGGGATCTTTGCAATCGTGCTCATTATTGGTGTGTTTACGATTATTACCAATTTGTCTGCTTCAGCCAGCAAGAAGTATCCACAGCAAGGGGAAAAGGCGACAAACTTCTCCTTGATGGGGTTAGATGGTCAGACACACGAGCTCTCCGACTACAAAGGGAAAGTCGTGTTAGTGAATTTCTGGGGTACGTTTTGTCCACCCTGTAAAGAAGAAATGCCTGATCTTCAGAAGCAGTATGATAAGTGGAAGGATCAAGGGGTTGTCTTCTTAGAAGTTAATGTGGACAAGAACAAAGTAACTGTTCAGGGCTTCATGGATCAATATCAATTAAATATGCCAGTGCTGTTGGATGCCAATGAAGTTGTACGTAAGTTGTATGGCGTTATGGATTATCCGACAACCTTTTTCATAGGCGCAGATGGCAAAATAGCTGTGAAAAAAATAGGCCAAATGGAAGAGTCTTATATTGATGAGACGCTGTCTAGTTTGGTGAAAAAATTGTAATTCGGACATCGTAATTCGCACGCATGCTCAACGTTTTTAGGAGGTCATCATGTTCTACAATACCAAATGCGATTGCGGGCATCAGAACCCCACCGGCACAACACTGTGTGAATCGTGTGGCAATCCGCTGATCGATGTCGATGGCAGAGACATTCTGGAAATGCGCTATGATGGCATGGCTCGACGCTCTCAGAAATCGAATCCATCCCTGCTCGATAAAGTCTGGAATTTCTTCTCCTCGGTCAAAATAGCGGTATGGATCATTTTCATTACATTGCTGGCTTCGGCTGTAGGCACGATTTTCCCGCAAGAGAATACATTTCTGGACATGGACCCGACCCAATATTACACCGAAAACTACGGAAAACTAGGAAGTATTTATCATTCCCTTGGCTTTTCTCATACCTTCAGCTCGTGGTGGTTCATTACGTTACTGTTCATGATTGGAACTTCACTCGTGATTTGCAGTCTGGACCGTGTACTTCCCTTGTATCGAGCTTTATCTAAGCAGCAAATACGCAAGCACATCAATTTTCTTGTTCGGCAAAATGTTACACATGTAACTGACCTGCCTGCAGGTACGGATGAGATCGCTTGGACGAATAAGTTAGCCGCGCTTTTGCGCAAAAAGAATTACCGTGTACATACCGATGGATCTGCTCTTCTTGCTGAGAAATATCGCTTTAGCCGCTGGGGTCCTTATATCAATCATATTGGACTCATTATTTTCCTAATCGGTGTGTTGATGCGGAGTATTCCTGGCTGGCATATGGATCAATACATGGGCATTCTAGAGGGCGAAACCAAGCCAATCCCACATACGTCGTATTACATCAAAAACGAGAAATTTACCCTTACACTTTATGATGAGCAGGAGCTTCCTGAAAGTATTAAAGCCAAAGGTCAGATCGTACCAAAAACATATGAAACGCAAGCCGTTTTGTATCATTGTACCGCGAATTGTGAGGATGGGGCAGAGTCGCCAGTACTGGAAGAAGTCCATAAGTCCAACATCATCGTGAATCATCCGCTGGATTACAAGGGACTGCAAGCCTATCAGTTTGATTACAAAGTGACACCGCTGCTGATTTCCGTGAAGCCAACGCTTAGTAATCCAACAACAGGTGAGACGTACGGCAGTTTCGATCTACCGATGAATAATCCGAAGGATTCCTATCAGGTAGGGCCTTATAAGCTTACGTTGAAAGGCTTCTACCCAGAGTTTGGCTTAGAGAAAGGTCAACCGATTTCAAAGTCGAATGAGCCGAAAGCACCAGCTTTTATTTTTAGTATTACAGGGCCAGGACTCGCCGACAAGGGTGAACCTTATCTGTATTTCCCAAGGCAAATTGATAAGGAAACCTTCTCGCAGGATACCATTAATGGTGCGATTAGCCAGAAGCTCAAAATAGCTGTTGGCTCCATGGAAGGTGTTCAATTTGCGAATTATACAACATACCTGAACATTCGTGTAGATAAAGCGATGCCTTATATCTGGGTAGGCTCCGCCATCTTTATGATCGGTGTCATCATGGGCTTCTACTGGCAGCACCGCCGTATCTGGATTCGAATTGATGAGGGCAAGCTTACACTAGGCGGCCATACAAATAAGAACTGGTTTGGACTTCGTAATGAAGTAGCCGCAGCACTAAACAAGAATGGCTTGGACGTTTCACCGAAAACATTAGCAAATGGAGGAAACCAGGGGTGAATGTAAACTCTGTCAGCAGCACCTTTTTACTTATCGCATTTTTCGTATATTTGCTCGCATTCTTCCTGTTTGTCTTATCGATTACCGGTAAAAGATGGAGCAATCGGAAGCCCGAAGATCATACGAGACAGTGGGGCTTCGTCGCTTTTATAACATCCGTCGTTGGATTTGCGTGTCATGTGACGTTCTTCTTTACGAGATGGGCAGAAGGGGATCATATCCCAACCTCCAATATGTACGAGTTTATGACCTTCCTCGGAATGATGATCATGGCTGCATTCTTGATCGTGTATCTTATTTACCGTACACCTGTTCTCGGCGTTTTTGCTTTACCGATCGGCTTTATTATCATTGCTTATGCTTCCGTTTTCCCAAGTGAGGTACAGCCATTAATTCCAGCACTTCAGAGCTATTGGCTTAAAATTCACGTAACGACCGCAGCAACAGGAGAAGCCTTCTTCGCCGTTGGTTTTGCCGGTGGCTTGATGTATTTGCTGCGAGCAGTCGATTATACAGGAACGACGAAGACGGACAAGAAGGAACAAAGAGGTGTCGAGCTGACTCTGTTCTTTATCTTAATGCTTGTCGCATTCATCGCCTCGATTTTTACGTTCAATGGATCAGGTTACAAAGCTGTATTTTCCAAAGATGTGATTGTTACGAATGCTGGTGTACAGGAAACCACCCATACAAAAGAAACCTACGTATTGCCTCCGATTGTGCAGCCGTATGATACGAAGGTCGTCGAGATGAAGCCATTCCTAGGCATGTCTGAACCACTATTCACAGCTCCATCCTGGATGGAAGGGGCAAGCGCTGGACGCAAATTAAACACCGTCATTTGGTCCATTCTTGGTGGTCTCATTCTTTATTGGCTAGCACGCCTAGTGGCTCGTAAACCATTGGGAGCAGCGATTGGCCCCGTTGTAAAAGGCATGGATGCGGAAGATCTGGATGAAATCAGCTATCGCGCGATTGCGATTGGCTACCCGATCTTTACATTGGGGGCACTCATCTTCGCGATGATTTGGGCGCAGGAAGCCTGGGGCCGATTCTGGGGCTGGGATCCGAAGGAAGTATGGGCACTGATCACTTGGTTGTTCTATGCTGTATTCCTTCACCTTCGTCTCTCAAAGGGCTGGCAGGGTAAGAAATCTGCGTGGTTAACCGTTATCGGATTTATCGTAGTTATGTTTACATTAGTTGGTGTGAACTTAGTCATAGCAGGACTGCATTCCTATGCAGGCGTTTAAAATCAAAGCACGTACAATATGAAGAGGATGTGACGCTCCATGGAATTGAAGCCAAGTATACTCGTTGTAGATGATGAAGAACGTATTCGCCGATTGCTACGCATGTATTTAGAGAAAGAAGGCTATCTCATTGAAGAAGCGGAAGATGGTGAATCCGCTTTGCGGATGGCAACTGAAACCGATTTTGATCTGATCTTGTTGGACGTTATGCTGCCTGGTATCGATGGCATTGAAGTGTGTGCTCGCCTTCGTCAAGTGAAATCCACGCCAGTCATTATGCTGACAGCGAAGGGTGAAGAGACGAACCGTGTAAGTGGATTTGAAGTGGGAGCGGATGACTATGTTGTTAAGCCGTTCTCACCTCGCGAAGTGATTTACCGTGTGAAAGCTATTCTTCGTCGCTCATCAGCGACAGCTTACTTGTCCAAGGATGCAAGCTCCAGCAATAATATTGTATTCCCGAACTTGATCATCGAGCATGATGCACACCGAGTAACGGCTGGTGGCCAGGAAGTCGCCTTAACACCGAAGGAATATGAATTACTGCATTACTTGGCTGTTTCTCCGGATAAGGTTTTCTCTCGTGAAGAGCTTCTTAAGGATGTTTGGAACTACGAATTTTTCGGTGATTTACGTACCGTTGATACCCATGTGAAGAGACTCCGTGAAAAATTAAACAAAGTATCCCCGGATGCTGCAGCGATGATTACGACCGTATGGGGTGTAGGCTACAAGCTAGAGGTGCCTAAATAAGTGTTTATTTTCAGAAGTGTCGTAGGAAAGCTGTGGTTAACGATTATTGGCCTAGTTGGGGTTGTTTTGCTCATACTAGGCTTTTTCCTTGTCAATTATATGGAAAATTATTTCTCGCAGGCAACGGATCAAACCAAACATATGAAGACAATGGCTGTCAAACTTTCAGAAGAAGCCTCTCAACACATGTATAATGAACAGTTTTATGCGTTAAGTAATGAACTGCTAAGCTTTCAGGATTCGCGCATGTTGGTGATTTCAAAAGATTTGAGAGAAATGGTTATTCCCACAACGCAAGGCAGCGAATTAGTTAACTTCCATGTTTCAGATTTTTACAAGCCCGAAGAGCTTAAAGCCGTCTTTGAAGGTAAAACACTCGACAAACAAGTGAATAAATCAGGTACAGGTCGTTTCGAATCTGGGACTGAATATCTCGTTGTTGCGGTACCGCTTTTCAATATGGAAGGTGCGATCGTCGGTGCCACTCTGCTGTATCAGTCCTTACAATCCTTAGAAGCCACACAGTCGTATATGTTAAGATTGTTTGTTTATGTTTCGATTGTAGGTTTTCTGATGACTACCTTCTTCGCCTTCTTCTTATTCTCCAAAATTACAAGACCGCTCCAGCAGCTGAAGAAAGCCGCTGATTTCATCACACTAGGGGAATATGGCACACGGGTTCCGATTCTATCCAAGGATGAGATAGGTGAGCTGGCCAAAACATTTAATCATATGGGCGAGAAGATGCAGGAGAGCATTCATGCGCTTAGCCAAGAGAAGGAGCATCTATCCAGTATCCTTCGCAGTATGACAGATGCGGTCATTACACTGGATGTGAATGGTTCAGTTATGCTCAGTAACCCGCAAGGAGAGAAGATCATTCAAGAGTGGAGCACGATTGAATGGTCGGAGGATGAAGGCATCGCAAGGCGTTTCCCACAGCCGGATACTTCACTCGGCGATTGGGGACTCATGAGCTTTAACAATCCATCCTCCTCCAGTCCGATTCCTGTGCCGTTGATTCCACTTTTTGAAGCGGTTGTCGATGAATCAGCAGAAGCTGCTACAAAGCTTCATGTGCAGAATGGCGTGTGGTCCGTGGCGATGACGCCACTCTACTCCCGAGAGCAGGTGCGCGGCGCTGTAGCCGTCCTCCGTGATGTCACGGAGGAAGAGCGGCTCGACAAGCTGCGCAAAGATTTCGTGGCGAACGTCTCGCATGAGCTGCGTACGCCGATCTCGATGCTGCAGGGCTACAGTGAAGCCCTGCTCGACGATATACCCTCCACGCCGGAGGAGCGCGTGGAGCTGGTGCAGGTCATCCACGACGAGTCGCTCCGCATGGGGCGCCTCGTCCGTGACCTGCTCGATCTGGCGCGGATGGAAGCCGGCCATCTCGAACTTGTCTTCAGGGAGGTCGAGATCGACTCCCTGGTGAGACGCATGCACCGCAAATTTGCGGTGTTGGCCAAAGAGCGCGGCATCGCGCTAAGCGTGGCGCTGCCGCAAGAGCCGCTCATCCTGCAGCGCGCGGATGAGGATCGCTTGGAGCAGGTGCTGACGAACCTGCTCGACAATGCGTTCCGGCATACGCCTGCAGGCGCGCGTATCGCCTTGAATGCGGAGGCGTGCCTCTCCAAGGATCGGCCCGCGATCCGCATTGAGATCGTAGACGAGGGGCAGGGGATTCCTGCCGAGGACCTGCCGTTCATCTTTGAACGCTTCTACAAGGCGGACAAAGCGCGTACGCGTGGCTCATCGGGTGGGACAGGACTTGGCCTCGCGATCGTCAAGAACATCATTGATTCCCATCAGGGCACTGTAACGGTACAAAGTACATGGGGGCAAGGCAGTACCTTTACGATCTGCTTGCCTTGTGAACACAAATAAACAGAAAATTGTGCGAATTTCGACACAAAGAAAAGGCGTTTGCTAGTAATACTCAGCAATCGCCTTTTCCGTGTGTAGAATATTCAGATAAAATCTTGTTGTTCGTGAAACAATTTGTGCTTATTAGAGCGTAAGGGCACGAACATTCACGATTTCATCTAGCTTCGTAAGATCAGCTAATACTTCAGCAGGAGCTGTTTTATCAATCGTCAATACCATGATTGCGGAGCCGCCGATCACTTTACGACCAACCTGCATTGTCGCGATGTTAACTTGGTTGCTTCCTAGCAATGTACCAACGCGGCCGATAATCCCTGGTTTGTCGTTGTGGGAGATAAGCAACAAGTTACCTTCAGCAGCGAAGTCAACTGGGTATTGATCGATACGCACGATGCGCTCGCCAAAGCCAGCAAGTAATGTACCTGCAAGAGTTTTCTCTTCTTGCTTCGTTTTTACAGTTACAGTAACAAGGTTAGTGAAGCTGTTGGATGCGTTCGATTTTTGCACGACGATGTTCACACCGCGTGATTTAGCAAGATGCATCGCATTGATAATATTGATGGATTCCAATTGGTTTTGGAAAATACCTTTTACGATATAACGATTTAACGGACTTGTATCTACATCCATCAAATCACCCGCATAGTTAATGACGATTTCGGAAACTGCACCTTGGGCAATTTGACCAAGTACGGAACCAATTTTTTCACCAAGACTGAAGTATGGTTGTAGTTTGTTAAGCACATCAGCAGGAACTGGCGGCATGTTAACTGCGTTTTTAAATGGCTCGTTACGAAGAATGTGAAGCACTTCCTCGGATACGTCGATCGCTACGTTCTCTTGCGCTTCAATTGTAGATGCCCCAAGGTGAGGAGTTACGATCACTTTCGGATTCGTCAAGAAAGGGTGATCCTTCGCAGGCGGCTCTACTTCGAATACGTCGAAAGCTGCTCCTGCAACGATGCCTTGATCAATCGCTTCTACCAATGCTAGCTCATCGATAATTCCGCCGCGAGCACAGTTGATGATCCGGATGCCTGGTTTCATTAATTCGAATTGTGGTTTCGCGATCAAGTGACGCGTTTCCGGCGTAAGTGGCGTATGAACCGTAATGAAATCAGCTTGTGAAGCGATTTCGTTAACGGAACCTAGCTTTACACCCATTTTCTCAGCACGCTCTTCTGTCAAGAACGGGTCGTAGCCGATAACTTCCATGCCAAATACTTTCGCGCGTTTCGCTACTTCACTACCGATACGTCCCATTCCGAGAATACCTAACGTTTTGTTGCGAAGCTCAACGCCGATGAATTTACGATCCCACTCGCCGCCAACTGTCTTCTTGTACGCTTGTGGAATCATACGAGCTGTTGCCATCATCATAGCGAAGGTAAGCTCGCAAGTTGCGATTGTGTTACCATCAGGTGCGTTGATAACGATAATTCCGCGTTTAGTTGCTGCTTCCAAATCGATATTGTCAACACCGACACCAGCGCGGCCAATTACTTTCAACTTCGTGCCAGCAGTCATGATTTTTTCTGTTACTTTTGTTTGGCTACGAACTAAGAGGGCATCGTACTCACCGATAATGGCAATGAGTTCGTCTTCGGATAGACCAGATTGCTTAACCACTTCAACATCAGCTGCATCATAAAGCATTTGAATTCCCATGTCACTAATTGGATCGGATACTAGAACTTTGAACATAATTCGTTTCCTCCTTAGATTTGAACATAAAAAAACTCCCAGCCCTCGGACACAGACAGTTAGCCTGTAGCCAAAGGGACGAGAGATTGCTTTCGTGGTACCACCCTAGTTCGCTGCCCATTCGCATGGATAGCCTCATTTGGTCTTGCGACCTGGAACTGTAACGTGTCCCTAACCCGATTGCATCTACTACTTACTTTCAATGCAATAACTCTGGAGTGCTCCGCAATTAGTTCGCTACCGATTCTCACCAACCATCGGTTCTCTGAAAGCTACTTTATTTGCTTGGCTCCGTCAACGCTGTACTGTGATATAGAATTTTTACTAGATTACCATGCGTTCGAAATCGTGTCAATACATGTCGAACGATTTTTACGGAAACGTCATAATTGTTCGGATTGACAATCAATTTGAAGCTTTTCGTTTATTTTAAAGGAAGAATGTTCAGAAAGCAATGGTATTTTGTTAATATTTGAGCCTCTTTTTCGGGTGTGGTACAGTAAATGGAAAGATCTTAGTTCATGGAAACAGGAGTGTGTCACAAAATGGAAATCAACCGCATTTATCCGCAAATATTTCTCCAAGCTGTTGAAGAGAAAACACTAGGCAATAGTGTCATTATTGATGTAAGAGAACCTCATGAATGGGAGTACTATCATATGGAAGAAGCGAAATTAATACCTATGCAACAAATTCCGCTGCGTATGGGCGAGCTTCCGGAAGATGAGAACATTTATATCGTATGTGCACATGGGATGCGCAGCATGCGTGTAGCGGAGTACTTAAAAGAGAATGGCTTTGATCGCGTTATTAATGTAGACGGGGGAATGGCGGCAATTGCCATGTTCCGCGGATTCCAGTACGACTAATCGAAAAAGCTGATGATTTGATCATGTAATATGACCAAATCATCAGCTCTTTTTTCAATTCACATCCGAGAAGAATGGCAACTGCGGCAGCGTTTCATTGGCGTACCATTTCGCTTTACCTTTAACAAAGTCGCCTTGACGAACTGCATTTGTACTTAACAATAATTCCATCGTTTGATTCACATCGTTCACGTTTAATTTCTTTGCTTGTCCTGAAGCGATGAATTCATCAATTCTAATCGTTAAATCTTGCGGATAAAAGGGTGAAAATGCCTTGTTTTTCAATAACTTTGCTGTAATGTAGACATTCTTCACGTTGAAATTCATGGCACGCCATTGATCTAGATTGGCATTATTGTTTGAATCGAAATATTCGATATCCGGATCCATCGTGCCATTCCAAACTAGAATAGAGTCGAAGTAATTTTTTTGAGCGGTTAAGGCTTGTGTTTTGGCTTCAAGGAAGTACGCATCCTTCTGGATGGCGTCTAGCAGCTGCGAATGACTCTGTGCGTTAGCTTTCGATTGGAAGTTACCCAAAGCATCAGCGAACAGCTTCAAGCTTTTGAGATAGCCTTGGTGTGATTGTACCAACAGTGGTGAAGAAGCAGGCATGTTTTTAGACTGAAGTGTGTTGTATTTATCAGCTGCAATTTTACTAAGCTCTTTCAGTACCGCGGAAGCATCCACTGCGGCGTTGTCCATCTCAATTTGACTCAATAATTCAAACCATTTATTCTGAAATTCCCTAAAGGGTAAAAAGATGGTATGGTAATATGAGACTAAAACTTGTTGGTCATATGCTCCTATTTCAGGTACTGCTGCTGCTTGATCAGCGTGTAGTATTTTATCGTATTTTAAATATGATTTCGCTTGCCCTAATCGCAAGCCATAGAAAAAAGCGCCAAGGATACAGACCAGCATAAATATAAACATGAGGGCAAATAAATAATCAGTGCGGGTAAGACGCTTCTCCATAAATCTAGCTCCTTGTTGTCTCTTATATTTGTTTTAGTATAGGTCATACAGCAATAAAAAGGAATAATATAAGGAAATGAGGATTGCTTCCTTTGAAAAAATTCGATTTTAAGAACCTTCGTATAGGGAAAGTCGATATCAATGAACTGAATGACAAGACGTTATTACTGAATCTTTACATTACACAACTACTTACGCTTATTATCGGAATTATCATCTTGATTTTTCAGAGCAATTCGAAGATTCTTTCCGCGTTATCGTTCCAAGGAGGCTGGGGAGTTCTCATTTGGGGTTGTTTATTTGCCATTGCAGTGCTTGGTATAGACTTACTTATTTCTCGGTGGGTACCCAAAGAAGTCTCAGACGACGGCGGCATTAATCAAATGCTTTTTGGAAATAGAGCCCTTTGGCATATTGCACTTATTTCGTTAATAGTATCTGTGTGTGAAGAGGTCCTATTCCGCGGCGCGATTCAACATGCTTGGGGGCCCTATTGGACCAGTATTCTGTTTGCTGCCATTCACGTTCGTTACTTACAGCATTGGCTCATGACGGGGATGGTTTTCTGTATTAGCTATGGCTTAGGTTGGATTTACCTTCATACGGGAAGCCTATGGACACCTATTATTGCTCACTTTATGATTGATATGGTGATGGGTTGCATTTTACGGTTTAGTAAGGAGGAAGATCAAGGTTCATGAGTCTAGGAGAAAGAGTAGCTTCGAGGTCTAATCCGGGTATGGAGGAGAAGCAGGAGGATGATACCTATTTACCGCCGCGTAGAGCCGTACATCCTTCAGAACAAGGTAAATGGACGAATCTTTTCTATATGACGCTGCTTTGGTTATTTATTGCGTTGGTGGTGAGTTTAACTGTTTGGGGGATTAAGTACTCGAAGTTGTAAGTCAAATAAAATGAGCCATACGATTCCACGAGAAAGTGGCAGCCGTATGGCTCTTATATGTTTTATCTCATTTCAAGCTCAATCGCGTTCGGATCTACGAAAGAATATCCTTTTTCCTCTAACTTAATTAGCAGCGTATCTAGGGCACTCACCGTCCAAGGAAGCTCATGCATGAGGATGTTGCTGCCATTATGAAGCTGCTGCATCACGTTCTCGATCACTTTATTGGAATCGTTATTTTTATTTGTCATATCCCAGTCTAAAGAACCATTTGACCATGTCATATAGAGCATTTTGTTGTTCTTTACCTTTGTTTTCAAATAATCATTGCCTGAACCAAATGGAGGTCGGAAAAACTGCGGAGCCTGCCCCGTTATTTCTTTCACGATTTGCTGGACATCATCGACTTGCTTATCGATCTTCTCAACCGGCATATCCTTCAGGTTGTCATGATCCCAAGCATGGTTGCCAATGATATTACCGCTGTCATGGACAAGCTTAACGAGCTCGGGCTTCTGCTTAATGCGATAGCCGTTCATAAAGAAGATCGCTTTGGCCTTATGTTTCTTCAAAATATCAAGGAGAGATTGATTCATCGCTTGCTCTTTCGGTCCATCATCAAAGGTTAAAAGGACGACTTTTTTATTGCCATTGGGGTCGTTCGGCACGATATCATAGTTTTTGTTCATGTGATAGGTCTTCTGAACTATCTCCTGAACAGGTGCCGTCGGTGTTGGTGACGGTGACGGTGACGGTGAAGGAGTCGCGGTAGGTGTCGGAGTGGGACTCGGACTTGCTGTCACTTGCGCTGTTGGCGCCAAGCTCGAAGTCGCAGCCGGACTTGTTTCGGTTTGATTTGCACTGCAGGCAGTCATTAGAAGCAGGACTGTTAAGAGCAGTGTGCTTGCTTTCTTTGTCATGATTCGTCTTCTCCTCAGATCCTTACATGTTAGTCAACACTTATAGTACCACAATTGTGATCACATTTCGCAGATGTCCTTTCTCCTATGTTTTCCTTCTCAAGTAGTGTATGTCCACTTCTAAACTCGCACAACCTAGAAAGGATTCAAACTACTTATCATGGAGGGAGATCCAATGAAATTAGGAACATTTATGCTCGGCGGTATTGCTGGAGCGGCTGCTGTTATTTATCTTAATCGTAAAAGTAAATCACTGCTCTTCTCGGCGTTTAGTTCGTCAAGTGATTCGATGGGTCACATGATGGATAAGGCAAAAGACACCTTTGGCAGCAAATCATTTGGTGAGTCCACAGCCAAAAGTTTCTCATCGACGAGTACAAATGGGCTAAACCAAGTAGAAAAAATTGTTAAAGAGGATCCCCATTTGAAGGCAACCGTCAATGAAATCCTGCAAGATAATAAAGCGAGCACCGCTACAATTCAATAACCATAAGCGCTCAGCGCAGTCAGGCATACCCACGGGGCCGGCTGTGCTTTTTCTTTTTATACATAACTATCGCGTGCAATTGGTTTGAATTAGTGTTAACATGATAGGTGAAAACAATAGATGGATGCATGTCCATTTATTGATTAGTGGTTCACCTTTTTATTTTTCTAACATATTCTGATTGAAATAAGGTGACCATGCTTTCGATGCAAGCTTTCCCATTTGGAGAGCTCAAAGGAGGATCCTATCATGAAAATAGAACGCTTAAGTCAGGATAAGATACGGATTTTCCTAACATTCGATGACTTAACTGAACGTGGAATTCAAAAAGACGACATGTGGAGAGAAATTCCGAAAGTGCACGAGTTGTTTAGTGAAATGATGGATCAAGCTTATTCGGAGCTCGGATTTGACCCGTCCGGTCCGCTTGCTGTTGAGGTATTCGCACTCCCAGCGCAAGGTATGGTTGTCATTGTGACCAGAGGAAAGCTTGATTTGTATGCAAGTTCTGATGCATATGATGATCACGAAGCTGAAGAAGTGTACGAAATGGAAGTTACGCTTGAACAAAGCGATTTGATCTCCTATGCTTTCCGTGATTTTGAAGATCTGCTGCGTGTATCCAAAGTAATTAATCCCCTTCTTATGGAAGGTGGTACCCTTTATTCGTATAAAGGGAAATATATTTTACAGTTAGAACCTGTTGACCTTGAAGAAACCAAGTATCAAGCGCTAATCGCTGTCTTGTCTGAATTCGGTGAAGCCTCGTCTGTTACGCAAGCCGTTCTTGAGGAATACGGGAACACGATTATTGCAGATGATGCCGTGAAGGTGCTTTGCCGCCATTTCAAATAAACGGGGACTCACGTCCTTCTGCCGTAGAATGAAACAAGCATCTCCAAAAACAACCGTTTTTGAGGATGCTTGTTTTGTTTTCCATTAATACGCTTAAGGGGTATATCGTGTTACACGTAGATATGTCTGGAGAGAACGATTATAATAGAGGCATGTATTTCAAAAAAGAGGGGAGCTGGAACATGCATATCGTGCCTATTTTATTGGCAGCCATAGCCCCAGGTCTCTCATTGCTCGCTTACTTTTATCTCAAGGATCGGTACGAAACGGAACCTATCCATTTAGTGATAAGGATGTTTCTATTCGGTGTACTTCTCGTGTATCCCACGATGGTTCTGCAGAATGCGCTCATCCAAGAGTTCGGCAACGGCACAATTATGACTTCTTTCTTTCTCTCTGGAGGGGTGGAGGAGTTTCTGAAATGGCTGATTCTGTACAATCTCATATTCCGGCATGAAGCCTTTGATGAGCCTTACGACGGGATTGTCTATGCGGTGGCAGTAAGTCTCGGTTTCGCAACCTTGGAGAATATCATTTATGCCTTCCTGCATGCTTCTTCCTTCTCTGCTTTGATGCTTCGTGCGCTTCTACCCGTATCGGGACACGCCTTATTTGGTGTTATGATGGGGTATTACATGGGTAAAGCTAAGTTCAACCCGCATAAGCAAACGAGATATCTATGGATATCGCTGCTTCTGCCGATTGCATGGCATGGCGCCTTTGATTATATTTTGCTCATTTTCAAAACAGGATGGATTTGGATCATGATTCCGCTCATGACCTTCCTCTGGCTGCGTTCTATTTGGCGAGTGGATCGTGCGAATGCGCACTCCCCTTTACGAGTTGTGACCGTGGATGAAAAGATTAAAATGGGTTGAATTGGGTCATAATGACTGTATAAATGGTGAACTCCATACATGGATGGGGAACGACCGGGAGGGTTTACATGTCATTAACGACGCGCGTGAAAGTGAAGATCCGATGTCGAATATGTGGTGAGAAGTTCGTATTGCGAGGCAAACAGGAAAAAGACAAAATTGAAACTGGATTTCGTCAATGCATATGCAGCAATGAGCATGATTTTGAAATAGAGACTGAAAGCTAGTAAGAGGCCATTCTTCCGAATAGGCTTCTTTTTGTATATATCATGTCTAGATAAACGCCCCCGTCCATGAGGATGTTGTGGGCGTTTATTTTATGTCACTCCTGCATAAACCTGCCTCCACGCGTAAAAACTAAGCGCAAGATTGGGTATGAAAGGAGCAATTCTGTGTATAAAAGATTAAGTATTGTCATGTTTCCTTTTCTATTGCTGGCATTAATCGGGGCTTCTGTGTGGGGGTATTTAGAGCACCAAGAGAAGAATACGATTCTAATTAAAGCGGAGAATCAGTACCAACGCGCGTTTCATGATCTGTCCTTTCACATGGATAAGCTACATACAGAGTTAGGCAATACACTGGCTGTGAATGAATCTTCGGAGCCATCTTATCGGAAGGGTTTGGTTAATGTTTGGCGATTAACGAGTCAAGCGCAAAGTGACATCACCCAATTGCCCTTGATGCTGCTGCCTTTTAATAAAACAGAGGACTTCTTAGCCAATATGGCTAATTTTTCCTATCGGATGTCCGTTCGAGATATGACGAAGCAGCCCTTAACGGATGCTGAAAAGAAGACATTGAATACACTTTACGCACATTCTGCTGATATTACGAAAGAAATTCGCGGTGTGCAAGATAAAGTCATTGCCAATAATTTAAGATGGATGGATGTTGAGACTGCGCTGGCATCCGAGAACGAAATGCACGACAATGCGATTATTGATGGCTTTAAGATTGTGGATAAGCAAGTTGGTGGCTATGACGAATTGAATTGGGGGACAGGCAGCTTAAATGTGTTCTCCAAAAATGATGTCAAAATGCTTACGGGCAATGATATGACGGCTGATCAAGTCAAAAAGAAAGCCGTAGAATTCCTTGGTATTCAAGATTCGAATGGCATTAAAGTTGTCGAAAACGGAGGAAACGCTCCTGAATTTCAAAGCTTTAGTGTGATCATACCGAGCGGTGATAAATCGAAAACGGATACGCAAATGGATTTTACCAAAAAGGGCGGCCATCTGATTTATTTCATGAAGTCACGTGATGTTCCTGCCGCTAAGTTTAATCTACGTCAAGCAAGAGATATTGCGAATGAATTTCTGGATCAGCACGAATACAAGGAACTAAGCGCGATAAGTTATGATCAATACCAAAATACTGCGACCATTCAGTTTGCTAAGAAAGAAAAGGATGTCACTATTTATCCTGAACAAGTTACGGTTAAAGTTGCTTTGGATACGCTTGAAGTGACAGGGCTTCAGGCTACGAATTATATTTATTCGCAAAAGAAGCGTGAGATCGGTCAACCGAAAATTACGGTGGAAGAAGCGCGTAAGCATTTGAATTCTAAAATGAAGATTACAAGTGAATCACTGGCTATCATTAAGAATGATCTGGATGAAGAAGTGCTTTGCCATGAATTTATCGGTACGCTGAATAACAACATTTATCGCATTTATGTGAATGCGGATGTGGGGATGGAAGAGAAAATTGAGACCATTCGGCATGATCAAGTGGAAGCTGCCAAAGGAGCATCATAGTCAAGTTAGAAGCGGGATAGGATCCTGCTTCTTTTTTTTTCTATCTAAATGGTGATGGCATGGTATAATTGACGTATATTACTTCGCGGAGGTGCGGAAATTGCTTCCTAAGGTCAACCAGATTTTACATATGCAAATGAATAGTATTGACGAAGAAGAGTCCAAAATCGAATATAAGTCAAGAATTGCTGATGTAACAGAAAGCGCAATCATCATTGAAATCCCGCTTAATGAGAAGTCGGGACGTCTGAAGAAGTTGTATCAGGGAGATGAAATTAGCGCTCATTTCCTAGGACAAGGCGGCGTGAAGCACTATTTCACAACGGAAGTTATTGGTTTCACGGAGGATGTAATTCGCTTAATTGAATTACGAGTCCCAGAGTTAAGTGCGATTACACAAATTCAACGAAGAAATTTCCTGCGGGTTTTGGCCGAACTAGAAATTGCAGTGAAACTTAACGATCAGATCCAATTCATTGGGTTAACCGATGATGTCGGCGGTGGCGGCATTTCGTTTATTTGCGATGGTCATATCCCGATTGGTTTAAATGCCATTATTTCATGTTGGGTACTTGCGCCATTCAAGAATGGTACAATCGAGCACATTCCATTCACAGGGGAAGTTGTCCGCGTGAAAGTAACTGAGACAGGCAAGCAGCTCGTTATGATTAGATTCGCAGAGATTGCTGACAGAGAGAGGCAGAAGCTGATTCGTTTTTGTTTTGAAAGGCAAATGGATTTCCGCAAACGCTAAGGATTGAGAGTGGGATGCAACGGGTATACTGCTATGCATAATCGGATGCTAGCAGGAGCGTGATCTCATGTCGAAGGAGCAAGAGCGTGAACCCTATGAGCAGTTATTTATTCGGTTCTCTGCCAAAGTAGAGAAGATCATCATTAGAGCCGTGCTTGTTGTTGTAATTCTGCTGGTTTGTGTACAAGCTTTGCTTCAAAATGCGTACATACGTAAGCATTTCACCCGTGTAGAGCCCCTAGAAGGTCAGCCGTATATCGTGCCGGATCGTGCCCCAAAAGAACGCTCATAAGCGTATGGAAGCAAGGTGCGGTGGAACCCAAGTTTTGCATATGACCCTGTAGTGTGCTATAATTTCTAGTAATTAGCAGGCAAGTGCCTGCTTTTTTGTACGTAAGGTACTGTGAAGTATTGTTAGGAGGAACAGCAGCTTGGATAAGTTCAATATTGCCATAGATGGTCCTGCTGGAGCCGGTAAAAGCACCATTGCACGGCTAGTTGCCGGTGCTCTTGGTTTCATTTATGTGGATACAGGAGCCATGTATCGAGCAGTAACGTGGAAAGTACAGCAAGAAGGGCTGCTACCTGAGCAAGAAACAGAAGTGGCTGCGCTCGCCAATCGCATGCAGATTGAGCTCATTCCTGGGGATGAAGGACAACAGGTATTCGTAGATGGTGTGGATGTGACGAAAGCGATTCGTTCTACGGACGTTACGACTCATGTCTCGCAAGTTGCCAGTTACGGTGCTGTGCGTCATTTGTTAGTTGCGTTACAGAAGCAAATGACCGTTTCCAAAGGCGTAGTTATGGATGGCCGTGACATTGGAACGCATGTCATGCCAGATGCGGAAATTAAGGTTTTCTTAACAGCAAGTGTGAAGGAACGTGCTGAGCGCCGATTCAAGGAGTTACAAAACAGTGGTACGAACACACTGACTCTTGATGAGCTGGAGCAGGATATTGCACGTCGTGATCAATTCGATGAGGCGCGGGAAATTTCGCCGCTGCGTCGGGCACATGATGCCGTGTTAATGGACAGTACGTCAATGACGATTGAAGAAGTTGTGGACGAAATCCTTGGGCTTTGCAAGGACAAAGTCGGAGGTGGCAAATAAAGATGCTATATCGCATCGGAAGAGCCTTATTTCGATTCATTTTCACTGTATTTTTCCGGATGCGTGCGATTGGAATGGAGAATGTTCCAACACAGGGCGCTGTTGTACTGTGTGGTAATCATACAAGCTTTTTGGACCCTCCTTTCTTAGGAACACCGCTGCGGCGGAAGGTACATTTTATGGCCAAGGCTGAGCTGTTTGATATCCCTGTGCTAGGATCTATCATTTCCAAAGTAGGCGCATTCCCTGTTAAGCGCGGAGGCGTGAGCAGAGAGTCGATCCGACTTGCTGTGCAACTGCTTCGTGATGGCAATATGCTAGGTGTTTTTCCAGAAGGATCTAGAAGTAATGCGGGTGGGATGGGTAAGAAAGGCGCAGCTAGTCTTGCATTGAAATCGGGTGCAGCAGTCGTGCCGGTAGCCATCGTGGGTACCTATTCAATTTTCCGCCGTATGACGATCGTTTATGGGGCGCCGCTTGATTTGACTGCATATGCAGGTGCTAGCTCAGAAGATTTGGAGCAGGCGACAGAAGCAATCATGAAAGAAATCCGCCGACTACATACAGTTACTAGTAAAGGCTAATAAGCAAATGTATGGAATCGAAAGCTTGGAATTATACTATCCTTAAAGTGATTTGAACTTATTGTTGTGTTTGAAACAGAGTAGGAGTTCGTCTGCTGCTTTGTGACTTATAAATTATTTTTGTTGGTTGTAAATAGAGGAGGCTAATCTCATGTCAGATGAAGTAAAAGTTGAAGATCAATCACAGGAAGCTCAAGAAACAGCCGTTTCACAAGCAGAAGCAGAGCATGCGCTTAACAATGTTGCTGTGCTGAAGAAAGGCGCTACAGTTAAAGGCAAAATCGTTAAAGTAGACGCTGATCAAGCTTTCGTGGATATCGGTTACAAATACGATGGTGTCATCCCTGTTCGTGAGCTTTCATCCGTAAGTTTGAACGATGCTGCGCAAGCAGTAGAGCTAGGTCAAGAAGTTGAATTGAAGATCGTTTCCATTAACGATGCGAAAGAAACATTGGTATTGTCCAAACGTGTCGTTGACAATGAAAAAGCTTGGGAAACGCTGCAAGGACAACTCGAAAGCAAAGAAATTATCGAAGCTGCCGTTGCTGAAGTTGTTAAAGGCGGACTTGTCGTGGATATTGGTGTGCGTGGTTTCGTTCCAGCATCCATGGTTGAGCGTCAATTCGTTGAAGATTTCTCCGCATACAAAGGCCGCACTTTGCGTCTTCGTGTGAAAGAAATCGATCGCGAGAAAAACAAAGTCATCCTTTCCCAAAAAGATATTTTGGATGAAGAGTTCGAATCGAACAAAAAGAAAATCATCGAAGGTCTTCAAGTTGGCCAAGTACTAGAAGGTACGGTTCAACGTTTGACACAATTCGGTGCATTTGTTGATATCGGTGGTATTGATGGTCTTGTTCATATTTCCGAGCTTGCTTGGCAGCATGTTGAACAAGCATCTGATGTTGTTAAAGAAGGCGACAAAGTTAAGGTTCAAATTCTTAAACTTGATCCGTCCAATGACAAAATCAGTTTGAGCATCAAAGCTACACAAGCTGGTCCTTGGTCCAATGTTGAGAATGATTTCAAAGCTGGTGACATCGTAACGGGGACAGTTAAGCGTCTTGCAGCTTTCGGTGCATTCGTTGAAGTGGCTCCAGGTGTAGAAGGTCTAGTGCATATTTCCCAAATTGCACACCGCCACATCGGTACGCCACATGAAGTATTGAAAGAAGGTCAAGAAGTACAAGTGAAAATCTTGGAAATCAACTTGGCTGAGAAACGCGTTAGCTTGAGCATTAAGGATACAGAAGATGCTCCTGAAGCACCAGCTGGTGCAGCGGCTCCTGCGGTTGCTGGTAAACCAGATAGAGAAAGACAACCACGCGGCGATCGTGACCGCGGCAACAGTGCTAGTCACCAAAAAGAAATCGCTGGTAACGAAAACGTTTCTCTAAGCAATCAAGGTTTGTCCATGACACTTGGTGAGCGTTTTGGAGATAAACTAGCTAAATTCAAAAAATAAATAGATCCAATTTCTAGGAGGGTACAGAAATGCGCATCTCACGCAAAATGGAGCATGTCCATTACGCGCTGGAGCTTGGTCAAACCTGTGAGCAAGGGCTGACGGATATCAAGCTTGTGCATAACTGTCTTCCTGAGACATCGACGGATCATATTGCTTTAACAACAACAATCGGCGATCTCATTATGAGTTCGCCGATTTTAATTAATGCAATGACCGGCGGCGCTCAGGAAACAGAAAGCATTAATCGCGAGTTGGCCATTCTTGCCAGGGAGAAAGGCATGCCGATGGCTGTTGGTTCCCAGATGTCAGCTATTAAGAATAGCGAAGTGGCATCCAGCTATCAAATCGTGCGGCGCGAGAATCCAAACGGCATGATCTTCGCGAATTTGGGCAGCGAGGCGACAACAGAACAAGCGCTGCGCGCCATAGATATGATTGAGGCGAATGCGCTTCAAATTCATTTGAATGTCATGCAAGAGCTGATTATGCCAGAAGGTGACCGCAGCTTCGTAGGTATGCTCGGACGAATTGAGAGTATTGTTCGCAATGTGTCTGTTCCGGTTATCGTGAAAGAGGTAGGCTTTGGCATCACACGTGAAAATGCGAAACAATTGCGGGATATTGGTGTACAGATTATCGACGTCGGTGGTTCTGGCGGAACGAATTTTGCAGCTATTGAGAATGCGAGAAGACCATCTGCTTTAGCATGGCTAAACGATTGGGGAACTCCGACAAGTATGACTTTGTTAGAAGTGCTTTCCGTTTATCCTTGGGGTTCTGTCATTGCATCGGGCGGGATTACAAATGCTTTGGAAGCTGCTAAAGCTCTTTCGCTAGGTGCCTCTGTAGTTGGTATGGCAGGTGCGTTTCTTAAAGTATTGCGTTCAGACGGTGTAGATGCCCTTCATGTGTATGCCGATGAGCTTCACCAAGGACTTATCTTAATCATGACGGCGCTAGGCGCCAATTCGATTCAAGCTTTGACACATTGCCCAGTAGTAATCATTGGAGACACGGCTGAATGGTGTCGTACACGAGGTATTGACTTAACTTCATATGCAGGGCGAAGCAATCCGAGTAAATAATCAAAATATTGCCATACTAAGGATCAGGCAGATCTCCCTTATATCGTGAGGGGGAGTCTGAAGATCCGTTAGCATCTCGATGTCGATAAGTTGTCGTTGCATGCTACGCAGGCTAGGGTGGTTTGATTATGAATGCCGGTTATCTCTCGCTAATCCTTCTTTGCATCACGTTGATCTTGCTGGCCAGCGGTTGGAAGGAGCTGTACGTCAGAAGTATATCGCATAAGGGCATGCTTCTTTTTTTTGTCTCATGGCTTATAGGAACACGAATTACGATAACCATACACAATGTCCATATTCAGCTTGTATATGTCGTTGTACTTACGATTTCATTCAGCATTCTTTATGTCACACAAGGCTTTATACATAAGCTTCATCTGCTTTCTATCGGTCTACTGATCGGTTCTCTCCATTTTCTATTTCAACAACTTCTCGAGATGGATCCCATATTAATCATTCGAAACTCAGAATGGCAGACCGCATTGTTACTTGCTATCGTTGCCGTTGTTGTGCAGCGCAGCGCTTGGGAGCAGATTGCCGCGCTTTCGATTGGGTATCTGATTGGAGATATGTACCAAGCTGGAATCCATGAAGTGGATGGCTTTCATCAGTTGGGCATGGCAACTTTTCAAGATCAATGGTGGCTTTCGATCTTCACAGCGAGAACAATAACGATCATCGTACAGACTGCTTATAGCAGTTGTCGAAATGTCATACGAAATTGGATTGGCCGTAGTAGGAGCAGATGGAAATAATGAAAACCTCATAATGCGAAGCGCTATTTTGGTGAAGTCTCAAAAGAGATTAGCCAAGGCGTCTATTTTTTGTTATGATGTAAGTTGCGTAATTTTCCATGTGTATTCATGGAATTCGAAGGAGTGATGTAAATTGGCTAGACCCGTACTTGCAATTGTAGGCCGACCGAATGTCGGCAAGTCCACCATTTTTAATCGAATCGTAGGCGATCGCATGGCGATTGTAGAAGATAAACCAGGAGTCACACGAGATCGTTTATATGGTGTAGGTGAATGGCTGAATACCTCATTCAGCGTTATTGATACTGGTGGTATTGAAATTGATGGCGAAGATGTGATCCTGAAATCTGTTCGTGTACAAGCTGAGCTAGCGATCGAAGAAGCGGATGTTATCGTGTTCATGGTTGACGCGAAGGCAGGGGTTACTCCGTCTGATGAGGAAGTTGCACAGTTGTTGTTCCGCTCCAAGAAGCCTGTTGTTCTTGCCGTGAACAAAGTGGATAATTTGGCGCGTCAAGATGATATCTATGAGTTCTATTCTCTTGGTTTCGGTGATCCAGTAGGGATATCCGGTTCGCACGGAATTGGGATTGGTGATCTGCTTGAGGTTGTGTGTAATTTATTCCCGGATAAATCCGATGATGAGTACGGCGAGGAAGTTGTGAAATTTGCTCTGATTGGCCGCCCGAACGTAGGCAAATCATCAATGACGAACGCGATTCTTGGTGAAGAGCGGGTTATCGTGAGCGATGTTGCAGGAACAACGCGCGATGCGATCGATACTCCTTTTGAACGTGATGGACAGAAGTTCGTTATCATTGATACGGCAGGTATGCGTAAGCGTGGTAAAGTATATGAGAACACAGAAAAATATAGTGTCATGCGTGCCATGAAAGCCATTGAGCGTGCAGATGTCGTATTGGTCGTAATTGATGGTCAAGAAGGCATTATTGATCAAGATAAACACATTGCGGGATATGCGCATGAAGCAGGAAAAGCGATCGTGATTGTCGTAAATAAATGGGACATTGTAGAGAAAGATGATAAAACGATGCAGCATTTCACGACCACGATCCGTGATCATTTCTTGTTCTTGAGTTACGCACCGATTGTGTTTGTATCAGCCAAAACGACACAGCGGCTTCATAAATTGCTGCCTGTTATCGTACAAGTAGCGGAGAATCATGCCCTGCGTGTACAAACACATCTTCTTAATGATGTTGTTTCTGATGCTGTTGCCTATAACCCGCCGCCAACAGATAAAGGGAAACGTCTGCGGATTAACTATGTAACACAAGTGGCTGTTAAGCCGCCAGTCTTCGTTCTCTTCGTGAATGAGCCTGAGCTCATGCATTTCTCTTACGAACGATACCTGGATAATAAAATCCGTGCTGCCTTTGGTTTTGAGGGAACACCCATTCGTATCTTGAGCCGTAGGAAAACTTCGGACAAAGAATAGGAGATGTTGCACATTGCTTTCGATAATAACAATTGTATTGGGCTATTTATTAGGATCCATAAGCTTTAGTTATTTATTCGGAAAATGGATTAAGGGCATTGATATCCGCAAGCACGGCAGCGGGAACGCTGGGGCCACGAATACGCTCCGCGTACTGGGGAAGGGGCCAGCAATCCTCGTCCTGCTGCTGGATGGCTTCAAAGGTGTCGCAGCGGTCTTACTAGGGGCTTGGGTTGCCTCAGGACCGGATGAGATCTGGATCCGCGTTTTATGTGGTTTGGCAGCGATTGTAGGGCATAACTGGCCTGTCTATTTTGGCTTTCGGGGTGGTAAAGGAATTGCAACTACCGTTGGGGTCATGGCTACACTTTGCTTCCTTCCTACGTTGATCGCGGGATTAACTGCCATAGTCATTATTGCTGTCACACGATTTGTATCGTTAGGCTCCCTTATACTTACTGCACTCTTACCTTTTCTTATTTGGGGAATGGACCGGCCTTTACCAGTTTTGTGGATAAGTATTTTACTATGTGCTTTTGCTTTCTTACGTCATCGGACGAACATTGTGAAGCTTATTCAGGGGAAAGAAAACAAGCTGGGCCAAAAAAGAGCCTAACGAATGTGTTCTAAAAACATCTACGCATAGGAGGGGAAACCGTGACACAAAAAGTATCGGTCCTTGTAGCTGGAAGTTGGGGGACGGCACTTGCCTCCGTATTGGCGGATAATGGAAAAGAAGTACTTCTATGGACTCGTAACGAAGAACAAGTGGTGGAAATCAATGAAAAGCATACGAATAGTCGGTTTCTCAAAGATATCTCGCTTTCTCCTTCGATTATAGCTACGAATTCCTTGCAGGATGCTGTGCAAGATGCGGATGCCATTATCATGGTTGTGCCATCTGCGGGCATGCGTGAGGTAGCTTCACGAATTCGTCCCTTTTTGAAGAAGGATGCACTTGTCATACATGCAACCAAAGGCTTTGAGACAGGAACGCTGAAGCGAATGACGGAGGTGCTGGCGGATGAACTGCCGGAGCTGGATCCGAAGCGATTTGTCGTTCTCTCAGGTCCAAGTCACGCCGAAGAAGTGATTCGTAAAATGCCGACTACGGTTGTTGTGGCCGCGCAAGATTTGAAAGCTGCAGAGGCTGCGCAAGATTTGCTCATCACTGGCTATTTCCGTGTGTATACGAATCCGGATGTGACAGGTGTGGAGGTAGGCGGAGCGCTGAAGAATATCATCGGGCTTGGTGCTGGACTAACGGATGGTTTGGATTTCGGTGATAATGCCAAAGCAGCGCTTGTTACACGTGGGCTTGCAGAAATTACTCGCTTAGGCACTGCGATGGGGGCGAATCCATTAACCTTTGCTGGTCTAGCTGGAATCGGCGACTTAATCGCAACCTGCACGAGTCAACATAGCCGGAATTTTCGGGCAGGCTATCAATTAGCCAAAGGTATTCCTTTGGACGAGGTGCTGAAAGAGATGGGGATGGTTGTAGAAGGCGTGAAAACGACGAAAGCAGCCTATGACCTGTCGCGACAATATGATGTCACCATGCCGATAACGAATGAATTACATAACGTTCTTTTCGAAGGAAAATCACCACAGCTTGCCGTACGTGACTTAATGGGACGCGTCCGGACACATGAAATGGAAGAATTACCGATGACGAGATAACAAAAGGTTCGAGATAGCCTACACCAGATCTTCTCCGCATTCATACTATACCCTATCAGCAGTTCTTATTAGCTTAGGGTATAGGAGGCGGCACAATTGGCGAATAAAGATATGTCGAAGGACGTATTGAGTGTGGTCAAGAAGAAGACGGGCAAATCCGTTACATCTAAAGATATCGAAAAAATTGCAAGCGGTGTGAAACCTTCTACAATGCAGAATGAAGCCCAATTAAGGGCACTCATTAAGCAGGTCTCAGGTTTAGTTAACGTTAAGGTATCGGAAGAAACCATTAATGATATCGTTCAAGCCGTTAAAAGCAGTAAACTTGATACCAATAACATGCAGCAATTAATGAGTATGATGTTGGGTAAGAAATAAATGGCATGAAGGGGAGACGCCTCCCCTTTATGCTTTTTTTCTTTTTCTGTGCTATACTTACATGTGTTTCATTTTCACCATTTATTACATAAGGAGTTTTATTCGAATGACACCTTTAGACAAAATGTGGGCCTCATTTGTAGCGATGGGCTTGATGGTTGCTGCATCTTTTTTAATTTCATATGCTCGAACAAGAACCAACGGTGTATGGCGAGGTGTGCTTTCTATAATCGCCTTTTTAATGTTTATCCCCATTTTACTATTCATGCTATCTTCTTTGTTTTAACTTACCGGAGGGGAAATCATCATGTTAGAATTGAAAACACGCAAAACACAAATGCAAGTTACGCCGGAAACCGGATTAACTATTTTGGATCATGCTTTGAAAGCCGATGTGGATTGGGGATTTTCTTGCACACGAGGTACCTGCGCCAGGTGTCGCTGTTATGTAGCTGTAGGCCGCGAGATGCTTTCTGAGGCATCAGAAGCGGAAGAGGATCGATTAGAGCCTGAAGAGCTTGAACAAGGCTACCGACTCGCCTGTCAGTGCGTAGTGAAGCAAGTAGGAACCATTGCAGTTACGCATAAGCCTTATTTTTAAAATTAACTGCCTGAAAGGTGTGGGCATGATGAAACTGCTGGAGCCACTACTCCCGTCGATTTCGACTATTCATACACGGTTACAGCATGCTCAAGATGTGCAATGGCTGATTGGCGGAAGCTGCGGCCTGCTGATGCATGGGGTCGATATAGGAAGAAGTCCAAGAGATTTGGATATCTACATAGATCTGAAGGATGTCCAAATGGTGCATGCGTTGCTGCAGCCTTACGCGATTGATACCCCTGAATTTAGCGAAACGCCAATTTATTCTTCGATGCTGAGTCATTATCTCATCGATGGTCATGCGGTGGAGGTTGTTGGGGATTTTAAAGTAAAGGCATTGGGTTCGTTGTATCGAGTCGAGGTTGCGTATCTAGAAGAAAACTATCAATGTCAAGCTATTGTCGAGGCATGGAAGGTTCCCCGGATGCCGCTTGCGCATGAGTTTCTCTTTAATGTTCTTCGCAACCGCCCGGATCGCTATGAACCCATTCTTAGAACGATGGTAGATAAGCCCGAAAGCCATATGCCAGCATTAACGGATTTGATGAACCGGAATGACTGGGGTCAAGAATTTCATGCGAAGATGAAGGAATTGATAGATTGGCGCCGATAAACAGACAAGCGGTCCAATAAGAAGGTGACAATGATGAGTGTTTTTGAGGTGCATTTTTGGCCAGACGACAGAAGAATCAAAGTAAGAGCGGGCACAACTTTATTGGATGCAGGGAACAAAGCTAAGGTTCATATTCGTACACGTTGTGGTGCGAAAGCAGCCTGTTTAATGTGTAAAGTTAAGGTGAATGATCAAAGTGGTCTTGCGCCACCCAATACGAATGAACGCTTGAAACTGGGTTCTCTAGTAGACGAAGGGATTCGTCTTGCTTGTCAAGCGCGAGTAACAGGTGCCGTGCAGGTGAACATTCCAGAAGATCCGTTAAAGGCAGCCATACGTGCTCAACTTGCCAGACAAGCGGAGGACGATGGTTCAATATAGACGAGATAGGATGGTTGAATTGTTAATGAAACGAAAAGGAACCCAAGGTAGAAGCTTGCTTCTGATGCTTATCTTGGTTATTTTGCTTACAGGTTGTGCGTATCCGCAAGAACTTAGAAAAGAGAATCAAATCAATCCTGCTGAATTTATAACAGTCGTTCAACAGGCGGTAGATAGCTATCATGATAAAACAGGCGTGCTTCCCATCAAAAATAGTGATATGACGACACCTCTCTATGAGAAGTATGTGATTGATTTTCCTAAACTTAAGAAAACGAATCTGCTGAGCACAGTGCCTGCCAATGCTTTCGAGAGCGGCGGCGTGTTCATCTACGTACTTGTGGACGCAGAAACGAAGCCAGTAGTGAAGCTGATGGACCTATCTGCTCATCAAAGTGTAGAAGATGTACAGAAGAAAGTGAATGATTACATTGCGAAGCATGGCGGAAATATGCCTCAGGGTGTTTCGCTGAATGACGCATTTGCTTATGTTGACTTCAAGGTGCTTGGGATGAAAGAGCCCGATATTAAATCTGTCTATAATCGAAAAAATGCGATAACGTATATCCTGAATAAGCAAACGGGAGAAGTCTCTATCGATTATGCGATGGATATTAACTCGTTTATTCAGAACAACGCGTTAGTAAGCTCGTTAAAGCCCGATCAAGATTTACGGCAGATTCTCGTAGATAAATCCTACTTCGTACCGATTCGCAGCGTTTCATATACGTGGAAAGATAATCAGCCTTTGCCTCAAAAGTAGTCATAGTATCACCCTCTTCCCATGCCTGGGAGAGGTTTTTTTGTCTTTCTAGAATAAGCGCAACCGACTCATCATATATTCTTTCGAAAGCCGTATGTGCTTCATAAAATATGAGCGAAAAAAAGTTGGAACGCATCTATCATATTTCTATCGAAAGTACATATATTTTTACTAGTCCAAATGAATGTACGAGTAGTCAATTGTTACCGTCACTAGCGTCAGTTGACGACCAAACTGTAGGAGGGATTCTCTTGGAGAAAGTGGATATCTTTAAGGACATTGCAGAACGAACGGGAGGGGACATTTACCTGGGGGTTGTCGGCGCAGTCCGGACCGGGAAATCAACCTTTATTAAGCGTTTTGTGGAATCTGTAGTGCTTCCGAACATTCAAAGCGAAGCGGATAGGATCCGGGCTACCGATGAACTCCCGCAGAGCGCTGCTGGCCGCACGATTATGACAACGGAGCCGAAATTCGTACCGAATACGGCGGTTCAAATTTCTGTGGCCGAGGGGCTGAACGTAAATGTTCGCCTTGTTGATTGTGTTGGATATGCAGTCGATGGCGCCAAAGGCTATGAAGACGAGAACGGACCTCGGATGATCAACACGCCATGGTTCGATGAGCCAATTCCTTTCCAGGAAGCGGCTGAGATCGGAACACGGAAAGTCATTCAGGAGCATTCCACATTAGGTGTCGTTGTTACAACAGATGGCACGATTTCGGATATCCCTAGGTCTTCGTACGTATTAGCTGAGGAAAGAGTTATTAATGAACTCAAAGAGGTCGGGAAACCGTTCATTGTGATCATTAACTCTCAGAAGCCTAACAGTGAGCCTGCACTCGAGCTGCGGAGCGAACTGCAAAGCCGCTACGATGTGCCAGTTGTCACAATGAGTGTAGCTAGCGCAGGAGAAGAAGAAATGGTCTCCGTGCTTCGTGAAGTCTTGTATGAGTTCCCTGTTCATGAAGTAAATGTGAACTTGCCTAGCTGGGTCATGGTGCTGGATGAGAATCATTGGCTGCGTACACAGTTCGAAGCATCCGTTCGCGATACGGTACAGGATATCAGACGCTTACGCGATGTGGATCGTGTTGTCAGTCAATTTGCAGAATATGAGTTTATTGACAGGGCTGCCTTAGCAGGGCTGAGTATGGGGCAAGGGGTTGCAGAAATTGACTTGTTTGCGCCAGATGAGCTCTATGATCGGATTCTCGTAGAAGTTGTAGGCGTTGAAATTCGCGGGAAGGATCATCTCCTCCAACTCATGCAGGATTTCACGCATGCGAAGCGGGAATATGATCAATTCGCTGAAGCGCTGGAAATGGTCAAAACAACCGGTTATGGGATAGCGCCTCCTACGTTAGCGGAGATGGCGCTTGATGAGCCTGAGTTAATCCGTCAAGGCTCCAGATTCGGTGTTCGCTTAAGAGCCACAGCGCCTTCTATCCATATGATCCGCGTAGATGTCGAATCCGAGTTCTCGCCGATCATCGGGACAGAGAAACAAAGTGAAGAGCTTGTCCGCTATCTGATGCAGGATTTCGAAGATAATCCGTTGAAGATTTGGGAGTCCGATATTTTCGGAAGATCACTTCACTCAATTGTCCGCGAAGGCATTCAAGGTAAACTTGCCCAAATGCCAGACAATGCGCGGTATAAACTCCAAGAAACACTTGGACGTATTATCAATGAAGGTTCAGGTGGCTTGATCGCCATTATTTTGTAGGAAAATGTGGACAAAAAACACTCGAAAGAGTGTTTTTTGTCGTTTTCTAGCGGAAAGTCCCACATATAATGGAAATAGATACTTGAAATTGCTCCCTGAGTGTATTACTATGAATTTATTCGTCTGCTTTCAAAGTTCATTTTGCTTAGAAAATCAACGATTTTTCCGATGTTTATGTATAATTTCTGGGAAAACGGTGAAAACAGGAAGTAACGGAAGTGAGAAATCTTGGGGGGAGGTGAATGGCATGAATAAATCTGAATTGATTAACAAGGTTGCGGAAACCTCAGAGCTTTCCAAGAAAGACGCAACGAAAGCAGTAGATGCTGTTTTTGATGCAATTTCTGAAGCATTGCAAGGTGGAGATAAAGTGCAATTGGTTGGATTTGGTAACTTCGAAGTTCGTGAACGTTCTGCTCGTAAAGGACGTAATCCACAGACTGGTGGAGAAATTGATATCCCAGCAAGCAAAATCCCAGCTTTCAAACCTGGTAAAGCACTTAAAGATGGCATTCAATAATTTGTATTTATACATAGGATTGAACGTTACATAATTATAAAGCCGTGGCCGCGAATTGCGGGTAACGGCTTTATTTGTTTTACCTGAAAATGGCTTTACAATTTGATAGTCTGCTACTATAATTACAAAAGTGAAAGCGTTATTCTTGGTTGTGAACGGGGAATGACGGGGTATGGCGCAGCTCGGTAGCGCGCACCCTTGGGGTGGGTGAGGTCGCACGTTCAAATCGTGTTACTCCGATTAAGATGAAGACATCGGTGTTCGATGTCTTTTTCTTTTGACAAGAAAGTCTGGTCAACACACGATAGTACTTTTTGGAACACGTAGGAGGTACAGGATTGAAGAAGTTAAAGCTGAACGACTTAGTGAAGTCACAAGACTGGACGATGTTTGGTATCATTGCTTCGATTTACTTGATCTGGAGAATTGGTACGGTTGGAAACTGGAGCACAGAATGCTGGATATTGTTGCTTATCTGTTTATTAGGTGTTCGGAAGGATCAGATTGATGTAGATTGGAAACGCTTTTTTTTGATTGGAATTCCACTTTTGGGTATTTTTTATTATTTTTACGGGACAGGCAACGGATTTTGGTGGAAAATTGCGAACTGGATGTTTGAAAATAATCGCCACCCATGGCGCTGGGACAGCTATATGAATGCCATCCCACTGAACACGGGAGGATGGGCTAGGTGGATTTCAACACCTTTTCTGGATAGAGCTATGGTGTGGGTTTATAATTATGGTTTCGTGCTATCGCTATGGATTTGTATTGTGAGAAGCTTCTGGACACGCAGTGTCAAAAAAATGTTATCTTATGCGCTATCCGGGCATATGCTGCAATTCCCGCTTATTTTACCTTTTTATAACCTCATCCTGCTTCATGAGGTTTGGTATGTCAATAAGCAACCTGACTTATTGCATCGCACCTTTGCGGATGAGAATTCTTTACTTGTGGCTGTTATGAATTGTTTCCCAAGTATGCACACTTCCATTTCGTTTGCGATGCTTCTCTTGGCGCTGCGTGAAAAGGATCGCATATTCAAATACATGATGGTCACGTATTGCTCCGCAATTATTTTCTCAACCATGTATTTGCAAATTCACTGGGTGATCGATGTTATCGCGGGCATGCTATTTGCCTATGGGACGGTTAAATTAACGGATCTGCTCATTCGCTTAGGCTCGACTCATGCATTGCCAGCGAAATTCAAACAATTTTACCGGAAACGTTCTAAATCAGCTTCTGCTGAATTATCCATCTAACACAGTTGACTTTCGGTTACTTTTTTTGGCATCATTAGATGTGAGAAAGAAGGCAAGGGAAGAGCGGAGGATGGATATGGAACAATCGAATAAATCGAATCAGTCAAATCAATCGAACTCGAACGGTAACGAGTATTTCGTGATTAAAGCCAAAGACAATGGTGTTCATGTGATTGGATTGACACGTGGACAAGATACACGTTTTCATCATACAGAGAAGCTGGACAAGGGTGAGGTCATGATTGCTCAGTTTACAGAGCATACATCCGCAGTTAAGGTTAGAGGCAAAGCTTTGATTATGACCAAGTTTGGCACGATCGATACAGAAGAATAAGAGATAATCCCAATAAATGGTTACAACGGCCTTCTTGGACGGGGCGGAGTGTTTATCAAGAAATATATCCAAGTTATCGTGTGAAACAATTGAATACATGTATTTCTATGAAAAGCAGGCATAGCCTGCTTTTTTTCTATGTACAATGGTGTATAGGACTTGTTACCTTGGATAACCTGCAGGTTATTTGGCTCCTACATATGCTTAGGAGGTGTTGAATGTGAAATGGTCAATGCGCATCGTGATCACGCTTGGTATTTCTGTAGTTGTTGCGATCAGTCTATCCATGCTGCCGAAGATGGATCTTTCATCAGGCTTAGGTTCCGCTTACACGTGGTCCAATAATCGCGGCGGCCAGCTTACGGATAATAACTTGGCCGATCTCCTTGTACAAATTCCACTTCAGCTGCGGATTCGGAAAGTGGAACTAAGTGCTTCTCGTTTATCTATGGATTTGAGTTTGCCCAAAAATGCGGATTCTATTGCGGTGTATCGTGATCTGTATACCATCGCACAGACCATGCTCGTAAAAACAAAAAATGTAGAGCAAGTTTGGGTGCGTATCATTGACTATTCAGGCGGATCCGAAACAACTTCTACCCAAATGGTCCTCGCTATGGTAGCCCAGCGTGAATTTGGCAAGGATATGGAGAAGAAGCCAACGGACCTTAGTTTGATTCAGTTGGAACAGGAGTTACAGAACCGCTTCCGCATTACGTACACCTCCAAATGGCAGCAAAAATATCCACTATAATAAATTGTGCTTCTATTAACGGGTTATGCTATAATAATTTGGATTGAGACTTTGAACTTCAGAAATAGAGATTTGGCATACGGTTACGGAGGCTTTTGCATGAATTCTTATCGGATCCCTGAGATCGCTAAGCAATACACGGAGTATGATATGATCCAAATTCACACAGACTTGCCCGATTTTCCAGAGTTGCGCACACGTCTGTTGTTTGCATTCTTGAATGGAGATAACAAACTGAGTTCATTAAGCGAATTATTTACCTTAGCTACGGCGCTTGTGCAATTAGGGCTCGATACCCATGATCTTGTGACAGTGTCCAATGAGGTCAAGGAGAAAAAGGCTTCAAGGTCAAGACAGCTAAAAGTGCTTGCAGGGGACTATTTTAGTGCTAGATTTTATCATCTCCTAGCTAAAATGGGACAGATCGATATGATTAAGCAGCTCTCGAATGCGATCTGTGAAGTAAATCGATTAAAAATGAGCAGCTATATGAAAATGAAACAGCTGAAACTGACGGCAGAAGATTACATTCACCACTCGGTGGAAATCAAATCTCAGCTGTTTTTGTCTTTTTCAGAGGTTATGTCGGAGGCTTACAAGCACGCATGGCCTGATATTTTAAGAGGCTACGTGAGATGTGAACTTCTATTCGATGAAATTTTCCGTATGGAATCTATGGCGAATTTCAAAGGCAGCTGGGGATATTGGCATATTAATCAGAATGGCACGAGAGATGAGCGAAAGCAGTTACAAGCTGAAGAGCCGGATACAACGAAGTTTCGTACGCTTTTACATAAATACAACATCTCTTCGCAACTGTATCAGCTGCTTAACGCTCAGACGAAGCAATTGCAGGATCGCGTTAAAGAGCTTGAGTCGGATCAGCTACAAAGTGAACTCTTTCACATGGGAGAGCCCTTCTTACGTTTTACTGGGGTGCAGCCCAAAGTGTTAGAAGAAATTTAAGGGGACCTGGGCAATGAGTGTAAGCAAAACAAATAGCGATAGCAAAAAAATGAAGAGCAAAGAAGAGTTTGTACATGGTGTATTTGAAAGTATCGCACCTAAATATGACTTGATGAACAATATCATTAGTTTTAATCGGCATAAAGCTTGGCGTAAATTTGCCATGAAGAAGATGAATGTGAAACCAGGAGATACGGCTATTGACTTGTGCTGTGGTACTTGCGATTGGACGATTAGTCTTGCTCAAGCAAGTGGTACTGGTAAAATGGTCGGATTGGATTTCAGCCAGAATATGCTGGACTTCGGTGCGGAGAAAATTAAACAATTGCGCTTAGATCAACAGATCGAGCTTATACAAGGAAATGCGATGAGTCTTCCGTTTGACGACAATTCTTTTGACTTTGCCACAATCGGTTTTGCCCTGCGTAATGTTCCCGATCTCGAGCAGGTTATCCGTGAAATGCAACGTGTCGTTAAGCCCGGAGGACTAGTTGTGTCTTTAGAGCTATCTAAACCAACTTGGCAGCCGTTTAAGTCCATCTACTATGTGTATTTCCGTCATATCATGCCGTTCCTCGGGAAGTTAATCGTAAAGAAATATGAGCAATATAAGTGGTTGCCGGAATCATTAATTACGTTTCCAGATCATAAGCAGTTAGCAGCTATCTTTGCGAAGAATGGATTAGATCACGTACAAGCCCATCCACTCTTTGGTGGTGTCGCGGCTTTGCATGTAGGAACTAAAGGTCAGAAGAATTCAGGAGTGTAACTAGATTATGTTTACTAAATTAAAAATCTTTCTTGAAATGATTAAGTTCGAGCACAGCGTGTTTGCATTGCCATTTGCGTTCATGGGGGCTATTCTAGGCTCCGTAGTTTTACAAGGGCACCTGCCAAGTTGGGCACAGATAGGCTGGATTACGTTAGCAATGGTCGGGGCGAGAACAGCCGCGATGGCTTTGAATCGTGTCATTGACCAAGCGATTGACAAACGAAATCCACGTACAGTGAATCGGGCGATTCCAGCAGGTTTGATTTCCATTCCGCAAGTTATTATTTATATCATTATCTCTTTTGCTGTCCTCTTTTGGGCAACCTACCATCTAAACACATTGGCAATGAAGCTGCTGCCGATTGCCGTATTCTTTTTGGTCATTTATTCGTATACCAAAAGATTTACATGGACATGCCATTTCGTGCTCGGTATCACGTTGGGGCTAGCTCCGCTTGGCGGTTGGGTTGCGGTAACAGGAGAAATCACATGGGCATCCATCATCTTATTCCTAACGGTTACATGCTGGAGCGCTGGCTTCGATCTCATATATGCTTGTCAGGATGCAGAATTTGATCGCAATGAAGGGCTTCATTCCTTACCAAGCAGATTCGGCATTAAAGCTTCTTTGCTAACGGCTAAGGTGCTGCATGTCTTAACCGCAGTCGGATTAATCTCCTTATTCTTTATTACACATCTTAGCTGGCTCTACTTGGTGGGGCTTGTCATTGCCTATGTATTGTTGTTCAAAGAACACAGACTCGTTACGCATAAAGATTTATCCAAATTGAATACCGCGTTCTTCACTATGAATGGTGTTCTCAGCTTGGTCATGTTCACTTTCACTTTGCTTGATGTGATTGTGAGTAAACACTCATGAGCAGCGGAAATTGGGTCATTGGCATTTCGGGCGCAAGCGGCGCGATTTATGGCGTACGATTGTGTGAAGTGCTGTTGGATCTTGGTTTAGATGTGCATCTTATTATTACAGATGCTGGCTGGCGAGTTCTGCAGGATGAGCATGACTGGAACGTGACCAAGAGGCAAGAAGTGCTTGATAAACACTTCGGTGGCCGAGCAGGTTCCTATGAATATCATCCTGTTGCCAACATTGGAGCGACTGTTGCAAGCGGCTCTTTCCGAACCAGAGGGATGGTAGTCATTCCGTGCTCAATGGGCACTTTATCTGGTATTGCCCATGGTTCGTCCGATAATTTGCTTGAGCGTACCGCGGATGTCATGCTGAAAGAAGGAAGAAAATTAATATTGGTGCCAAGGGAAACACCCCTGCATGCTATACATTTAGAAAATATGCTAACCCTAACAAGAATGGGTGTGCGAATGATACCGGCTATGCCAGCCTTCTATAATCATCCGCGCTCAATCGATGAGATGGTTGATTTTTTGGTAGGTAAAGTGATGGATAGCATGGAGATTGAACATTCCTTGTACCGCAGATGGGGAGATATTGATGAGCAACCTAGACCCTAAAATCCGAATAGGCCGAATCAATTATACGAATGTGTGGCCGATCTATTATTATTTCCCAGAGCTGATGAGTAGCTCTGACGTCGACATTATTGAACAAGTACCTACATCATTAAATCAAGCAATGGCTGAAGGCCGTATTGACATGGGGCCCATTTCTTCTTTTTCTTATGGTCAATTTTTTGAAGACTATATGCTTTTCCCAGATCTCTCTGTAAGCTCTTATGGTGAAGTTAATTCAATCCTTCTTTTTCATGACAAACCACTGCGTGAAATCGTGAATGGGAAGATCATTCTGCCAACAACGTCAGCAACCTCCGTTAATTTACTTAAAATCATTCTAGAGAAGTTTTATAACGGTAAGCCAAACTATGAATATGCGAAGCCAAGCTTAGACCAAATGATGGAGGGAGCAGATGCTGCGCTTCTCATCGGGGATGATGCCATTAAGGAAAGCTGGCGGAATCAGAAATATATGATTACTGACCTTGGTCAAGAGTGGGCCAAATGGACGGGGAAATGGATGTCATTCGCTGTATGGGCGATCCGCAAAGAGACCATTCGTAATTATCCAGAACTCGTGGCATCCGTCTTTGATGCATTTAAAGCGAGTAAAGAGAAAGCTCATCGAAATCCGCAGGACATGATTGAGGAGGCACAAGCTACCGTTGGTGGCACCTCTGACTATTGGCATCATTATTTTCATACATTGTGTTATGATTTTGCAGCTGAACAATGGGAAGGACTTAATTCGTATTATCAGTATTGTTACGAGCTAGGTTTCTTGCCCAAACCAGTTCAAATAGGCATATGGAAAGAGAATAAAGTGGCACGGGTGACCGAATGAAAAACTTGATGGAAATTTATTCTAGGAAAAGAAAAGATATTTCCGCGATCGAGAAAGAGCTTGAAGAAAGTGTAAATAACGACCATTCTTTACTAAGAGAAACTTCAATTCATCTACTGAAAGCAGGAGGAAAACGGATCAGACCCGTTTTCGTTCTTCTTTCTGGTGAATTTGGGAGCTATCAACTGCAAACGATGAAAAACGTAGCCGTGCCCTTAGAACTTATTCATATGGCTTCACTAGTTCATGATGATGTGATTGATGATGCCAACACGCGGCGCGGTCAACTGACGGTTCGCTCGAAATGGGATAATCGCATTGCGATGTTCACGGGCGATTATATTTTTGCTAGAGCATTAGGTGTCATTACTAAGATTCCAAATCCAAGAGTTCATCAGATTATGTCAAAAGCGATTGTTGAAATGTCCATTGGCGAAATGGAACAGATTCGTTTCTTTTTTCATTCCGAACAAACGATTAGGGATTATTTGCTGCGAATTCGGCGCAAAACCGCTCTTCTCATCGCGATCTCTTGTCAATTGGGAGCGATGGCTTCAGGTGCTCCTGATTGGGTGAGCACTAAATTGTATAATTTTGGCTATAATGTAGGTATGGCCTTCCAAATTAGAGACGACATTCTGGATTTAATAGGGACTGAAAAGCAAATCGGTAAACCACCTGGGAGTGATGTAAAGCAAGGGAATATCACCTTGCCCGTGTTACTTTCCATGCAGGACCCCGTTTTAAAGCCTCTGATATTGACAGAACTTGATCGAATACATAAACTGGATGGACAAACGGATGTAAGTCGATTCCTAGAAATGATACGAGGCAGCGCTGGCATCAAGGAAGCCGATCGCCTTTCTCAAGTCTATATTGATAAAGCGATTTCAGCATTGGACATGCTGCCAGATAGCCAAGCGAAGAAGGATCTCATTGAAATCGCTCATTTTATCGGGAATCGATCTTATTAACGAACACGTTAAGGAGGAGGTCTTTCAATGGAAAAAACATTTCTCATGGTTAAACCAGATGGCGTACAACGTGGTCTTGTCGGCGAGATTGTAAAACGGTTTGAACAGAAAGGTTTCCAAATGATTGGCAGCAAGCTGACGGTCATGACGCGGGAACAAGCCGAGACTCATTATGCAGAGCATAAAGGAAAAGACTTTTTCGAATTACTAGTAAATTTCATTACATCAGGTCCTGTGTTTGCGATGGTGTGGCACGGCGATCAAGTGATTGCACTATCCAGGACGATGATTGGCAAAACGAATTCGCTCGAAGCCGCACCAGGCACGATTCGTGGTGACTATGCCGTACATACGCGTCTCAACCTGATCCACGGGTCGGATTCACCTGAAAGTGCTGAACGTGAAATTAATAATTTCTTTCAGCCTGACGAAATTTTCACGTATGACAAGAACATACAGCCATGGATCTAAATCATTGAAGCAAAGAATCTGCTATCTGAAGAGATACAGGTTCTTTTTTTGTTGTTTTTTGAAGGAATTTGGCAATTCCACACAGAATGTATCAGGGTAGATAATGATCAAGGTGGGTGGACAGCATGGAGGATCAAGATTTTTTGTTATTTATCAAAAAAATAAAGGAACATACGTCCATTGATCTTGCGCTTTACAAGGAAGCGCAAATGAAGCGACGATTAACTACACTGCGAATGAAGCGGGGTTACAATACGTTTGTTGCTTTTTTTGATGCGATGATGAAGGATAAAGAATTATTCTATGAGTTTTTGGATCGGATGACGATCAATGTCTCCGAATTTTGGCGGAACCCGAACCGCTGGGAACTCGTGGAGCAGAAATTCATTCCTGAGATGCTGAAACGCAATCGCCGGTTGAAAATTTGGAGCGCTGCTTGCTCTACAGGTGAAGAGCCCTATACGCTTGCGATGATTTTAGCTGAGCATGGAGCTCTTAATGAGACTAGTCTACACGCGACAGATATTGATGATGGTGCCATAGAGAAAGCACGTAAAGGCATGTATCTGGATCGTTCGGTGCGTGATGTGCCGCCTAACTATGTGAAGAAATATTTTAAACAAGACGGCGTTATGTATCATATTTCGGATGAACTCAAAAAATCGATTAAATTTCAAAAGCAAAATTTGCTTGTAGATACATTTGACAGTGGTTATGATCTCATTGTTTGCCGCAATGTTATCATCTATTTCACAGAAGAAGCGAAGCACGTGCTGTATCAGAAATTCGCCAAAGCCTTGAAGCCAGGCGGACTCCTTTTCGTTGGCTCGACAGAACAAATTTTCTCCCCAGGTCAATATGACCTAGAGGCGGCAGAAACGTTCTTTTATCGCAAGAAGGGTGTATAAGAACTTCCATATCTTCCAATACTAAGATGTAGCAAAGCAAAGTGAGGTAACGCCTCGTTTTGAACAATGCATACACGCTTAGGGGGCTATCATGGACAAACGCAAGGTGATTACCGCTTATCGCAGGGGAATGATTTCCATTCAAGAATGTGCTCAAATTTTAGGAGTCGATTCCTCACAAATTACGGGTCTAATGAATGATCCTCAGCTTTGTGAGCCTTTGAGGGTCGTCCAGAAGCAGCCTATGCACGGGTAATTCTAGCTCCTGTCTTGATGATGACACGCTTACGCAGCAGGGTTTATCCCTGACATGTGAAGCGTGTTTTTGCATTTGTGTTGTTGCCAAACCAGAGTAGCTATACTATAATGACAACAGATAATCGCGCGTCAAAGCGCTAAAGTGCTTGGTGCTGTCGAATGCAAGCGAAATGGCGCTAAGCAATTATGCTCGGTTTTTCCATACTATAATATGTTTATATACGGAGTTCGATGTTCTTCGTAAAATTCTTAGGGGGTAAAGGATTGTGAGATATTTAACAGCAGGTGAAACGCATGGCCCGCAGCTCACTGCGATTATTGAAGGGTTCCCAAGTAATGTAAACCTTAACTTTGAAGACTTAAACCATCAATTACATAGACGTCAAAAAGGCTACGGTCGGGGTCGTCGGATGCAAATTGAGAAAGATACAGCGACCATTGCAGGCGGTGTGCGCCATGGTAAAACGACAGGTGCTCCAATTGCCTTAGTCGTCGTGAATAATGACTGGAAGCATTGGACCTCGGTAATGGGCATTGAGCCGGTAGAAGAAGATAATGAAGGCAAACGCCGTGTGAACCGTCCTCGTCCTGGACATGCGGATTTAAATGGCGGACTTAAATATAATCAAAAAGATCTGCGTAACATTTTGGAGAGATCAAGTGCTCGTGAGACAACGATGCGTGTAGCTACTGGGGCTGTCGCACGTCAATTGCTAGCTGAGTTCGGGATCAAAGTAGCTGGACAAGTTATCCGAATCGGAGATGTCGAAGTAGAGCGTCAAGAGCTTCCAGTTGATGAGCTTATTCGTATTACGGAAGAATCTCCAGTTCGTGTTGTTGATAAAGAAGCAGAAGCGAAAATGATTGCTGCAATCGACGCTGCCAAAGAAGATGGCGATACCTTAGGCGGTATTGTCGAAGTTATTATCGAAGGCGTACCAGTTGGTCTTGGTAGTCATGTACAATGGGACCGCAAATTGGATGGTAAAATTGCACAAGCCGTGCTTTCCATTCAAGCGTTCAAAGGTGTTGAATTCGGGATCGGTTTTGAAGCGGCAGAGCGCAGAGGCTCTAATGTTCATGACGAAATCCTATACACGCAAGAAGAAGGCTTCAGACGTAGAACGAATCGTGCAGGCGGATTCGAAGGCGGTATGACGACAGGCGAGCAAATCATCGTTCGCGGTGTCATGAAACCGATCTCGACCTTGTACAAACCGCTGCAAAGCGTGGACATTGATACGAAGGAAGTATTTACAGCGCAGGTTGAGCGTTCCGACACTTGTGCGGTGCCAGCAGCAGGCGTGATCATGGAGAACGTGATCGCTTGGGAAGTGGCAAATGCTTTCTTAGATAAATTCGGTGGAGACTCCATTGAAGAAATCCGTGCGAACCTAGCGAATTTCCTCAAGCAAGTGGAGAACTACTAAGATGAGAGAACTTACCGTAGAGCTTGGAGAACGGTCTTATCCCATTTATATTGGCCAAGGCATTCTTACCAATATCTCGGCACTGTTCGATCGCGCGAAGCTCAGCCGCAAGTCGCCACTGCTCATCGTCACCGACGAATCGGTGGCGGCGCTGCACTTGGAGCGCGTCCTGACGCTGCTCCGTGACGGCGGCTTCGCCGCGACGGCCTGCGTCGTGCCCGCAGGCGAAACATCCAAATCCCTCGCGCAGCTCGAGGGAATCGTAACCGCCGCCCTCCAGGCGGGCCTTGATCGCAATTCTGCGATCGTTGCCCTCGGAGGAGGCGTGGTCGGCGATCTCGCCGGCTTCGCTGCGGCGAGCTTCATGCGCGGGATCCGCTTCGTGCAGATCCCGACGACGATCCTTGCCCACGACAGCTCTGTCGGCGGCAAGGTAGCGGTCAATCACCCGATGGCGAAGAACATCATCGGGGCGTTTCACCAGCCGGAGCTAGTCCTCTTCGACATCGACCTGCTGTTGACGTTGCCAGAGCGCGAAGTGAAGGCGGGGCTTTCCGAGGTGATCAAGCATGGCTTGATCTGGGATGCCGCATTTACACAATGGTGCGAAGAGAACGCAGCCAAGCTGTTAGCTTTAGATCCAGAAGCGTTAAGTTATGCGCTTTACATAGGTTGTCAGGTGAAAGCGATCGTCGTATCGCAGGATGAGCGTGAGAATGATCTTCGTGCGATCCTTAATCTAGGTCACACGATTGGACATGCACTAGAAGCTGTAGCTGGCTACGGCGAACTGCTGCACGGTGAGGCTATTGCCATTGGCATGGTCGGCGCTGCGAAGCTTGCACAACAGTTTGGCTATAGTGAAGACATTCATACCGTGACCAAAGGTTTGTTCGTGAAATACGGCTTGCCAGTGAGCATTCCAGCTCACTTGGACACTGATCGCATCATGAGTGCCATGATGCATGATAAGAAGTTCAAAGAAGGAACGATGGTGTATATCATTCCGACCGAAATTGGCAAAGTCGAGATCCGCAAGGATGTCACGGCAGAGCAAGTCAGACAAATTGTTGACCTTCTAAAAGGGGAGAAATAACCGATGTACTTAAGGGGAATTCGTGGAGCAACAACGGTTGAACAGAATAATGCAGATGAAATTCTAGCGGCTACTTGCGAGCTCCTGCAAGCAATTGTAGATGCGAATGATTTCCGTCCTGAAGATATTGGGTCGGTTTTCATTACGGTAACCGAAGACATAACGGCAACGTTCCCGGCAAGAGCGATTCGTACGCTAGTTGGCTGGGAGCTCGTTCCATTGATGTGTTCCTTGGAAGTACCGGTTGAGAATGCACTGCCGAAATGTATTCGTTTGATGGTACAGGTCAACACGACCAAAACCCAAGCCGAAATTAATCATGTGTATTTGAAAGAAGCCAAAGCACTTCGTCCTGATATTGTTAAATTGACAAATGAAGCTACCCGGTAGTATAGTGAAATTAGATGAGTTTAGGTTAGTAGAGCAGAGTTTAGTCGAGTAGAGCAGAGCCCAGTTGAGATGAGAAAGAGTAAATTAGCTTGTCGTGTGTGAATGAGTTCGTTCCCAATGGGGATCGTCTATTTACTCATACCTAGCCATCATTTTCTTTTTTTCACATTCATCCTGATCGTCTACTGAAACTAAAGTCAACCTCTACCCTAGGTAGAGGTTTTTTTGTATTCGAATAGAGTTTTGAGCGCCGCGGCTAGCGAGCAGCTCACAAGCTGAGAGGGGATGTTTCCATGTATACACCTGAATTGCAAGAAGTCATTCGTTTGTCCAAAGATTATAATCTAATCCCAGTCGTGCGTCATTTGCTAGCTGATACCGAGACGCCAATCCGTGTATTCCAACATTTATATCAAGAGCCCCGTGCATTTCTATTAGAAAGCGTAGAGGGAGGAGTGAAATGGGCCCGTTATTCCTTCATCGGCAGCGATCCTTTCTTGATGATCAAGGCGAAGCATGGAAAAACAGTGGTTGAAACACATTCCGAGAACAAAATCACGGATGAGAAGCCAATCGAAGTGTTGAAAGCCTACCTGCGTTCCTACTCCAGTCCTCAGCTTCCGGATCTTCCGCGCTTTACTGGCGGTGCTGTTGGATTCTTCGGATACGATCTATTGCAATACTATGAGAAACTGCCGGCTCATCAGATTGATGATTTACAAATGAATGATATTCAATTCATGTTCTGTGATCAGGTTATCGTCTTTGATCATTTCAAACAGCAAATTAAAGTGATCGCAAACATACATGTTCCCCAATTTGCAACGGATGCGGATATTGCGAAAGCCTATCAAGCAACCTGTGAGAAAATCGATGCGACGATTGAGAAAATCAAGAAACCGCTTGGATCCGATACGATGACGCATAATCCGATCGTGTCAGAACCAGATTTGGGTGAAATTCGCTCCAATATTACCAAAGATAAGTATATCGCCAACGTTAATAAAGCGAAGGAATACATTCGTGCCGGCGATATTTTCCAAGTCGTGCTTTCGCAGCGTTTTGAAATGGAAACAACGGTTTCTCCGTTACAGGTGTATCGCGTACTGCGTACGATGAATCCTTCTCCTTATATGTATGTGCTAAAAATGGATGATGAGGTTATCGTGGGCACGTCACCTGAGCTGCTAGTTCGTGTAGAGGAAGAAAAAGTAGAAACACGGCCAATTGCGGGAACAAGACCTAGAGGGAAAACACCGGAGGAAGACCATGCACTTGAGCTGGAACTACTTGCCGATGAGAAAGAGCGTGCTGAGCATCTGATGCTGGTTGATCTCGGACGCAATGATATCGGGCGTGTTTCCGAATTCGGAACGGTCAAATGTGATACCTTCATGGACATTGAACGCTATTCGCACGTCATGCATATCGTTTCGAACGTGTCTGGTAAAATTGCCAAGGATAAAGATTTCTTTGATGCTTTCCTTTCTTGTATGCCTGCAGGCACGGTGTCTGGAGCACCGAAGCTGAGAGCGATGGAAATTATTGCTGAACTGGAACCAGAATCACGCGGTTCTTACGCGGGAGCTATCGGTTATCTAGGATTTTCCGGGAACTTGGACACATGTATTACGATCCGCACGATTGTTTTCAAAAGAGGCAAAGCGTATGTGCAGGCAGGAGCTGGAATCGTTTGGGACTCTGTGCCTGAGAGTGAATATCAAGAAACCGTGAACAAAGCGACGGCTTTACTGAAATCAATTCGTATGGCAGAAGCCATGTTCAGTCCTGAGCCTAGACCTGTTAGCGATATTAACAAAGATTATTTTGTTAACTCATAGAAGGAAGGAGCATGGATGAATATGAATGGAACAATTTCAATACAGCAAGCACTTGCTAAGGTTATAACTGGCAGTCATTTATCCCGGGAAGAAGCTCGCAGTGTGATGTCTGAGATTATGGACGGAGCTGCATCACCTGCGCAAATAGGCAGTTTATTGACGGCGCTTCGCATCAAAGGGGAAACCTTTGAAGAGATTACTGGATTTGCTGAGACGATGCGCAGTAAAGCTGTGCAGGTGAAGGTTGGGCAAAATGATCTTCTCGATACGTGCGGAACAGGCGGAGATGGTGCAGATACATTTAATATCTCAACCACAGCTGCAATTGTTGCTTCGGCTGGCGGTATCCGAGTAGCTAAACATGGGAACCGGGCAATGTCGAGTAAAAGCGGGAGTGCTGATGTCTTAGAAGCGCTTGGCGTGAAAATAACACTAAGCGGAGAGCAAGCAGCAAAGTGTTTGGAGAAGACAGGTATTTGCTTCATGTTTGCGCAAGCGTATCATCAATCGATGAAGCATGTGGCAGCACCGCGCAAAGAGCTTGGTTTTAGAACGGTATTCAATTTGCTTGGACCGTTAACCAATCCTGCGGGCGCTGATCGCCAAGTCCTTGGCGTTTTTGACCGTACCAAAACGGAGATGCTAGCCCAATCCCTTCAAGCACTTGGCTTGAAACGTGCAATGGTTGTTGCCAGCGAGGATGGGTTGGACGAATTCAGTATCTCAGCACCTACTAAGGTGTCAGAGCTGAAGTCAGATGTGATCACGACTTATTCTATTACACCGGATGATCTAGGACTTCGTGCACATAGTATCAAAGATGTCGCTGGCGGAGATGCTTCGCTGAACGCTGAAATTATTCGTCATATTTTTGCAGGTGAAAAAGGGCCATATCGAGACATCGTACTTGCGAATGCCGCTGCTTGCTTCTATGTAACTGGTCAAGTAGGCACGCTGCAACAAGGTGTGAAATTGGCAGCTGATGTTATTGACTCAGGGCGAGCAGAGCAGAAATTGACTGATTTAATCCAATACACAGGAGAATTATGCCATGTTTCTTGATAAAATTGTTGCCACAAAGCGAGTAGAAGTAGAAGCTATGAGCAGTTTTTCGATCACTGAGGCTGAGAAGCTGATTTCTCAGCTTCCGCCTTGCTTAGGCTTTGAGCAGGCGTTGACGACGCGGAAGAACCGCACGATGGGACTCATTGCAGAAGTGAAGAAAGCATCGCCTTCCAAAGGCTTGATCCGCGAGGATTTCGAACCCGTCGGTTTGGCTCAAGCCTATGAGCGAGCAGGTGCAGACTGCATTTCGGTGTTGACCGATGTTTCGTATTTCCAAGGGAGCAATGACTATTTGCAAGCTGTACGTAAAGCAGTGAATGTGCCGTTGCTGCGCAAAGATTTCACGATTGACCCGAAGCAAATTTATGAAGCTAGATTATTAGGAGCAGACGCGATTCTCCTGATTGCCGCTATTTTGACAACGGATCAAATGAAGCAATATTTAGCCCTTGCTAAGGATCTTGGCTTGGATGCGCTAGTTGAAGTGCATGATCGTGAAGAGCTGGAACGTGCGCTTGAACTGGATACCCAAATGATTGGTGTAAATAACCGGAACTTGAAGACGTTCGTAACCGATCTTGGCACAACAGAAGAATTGATAAACTTGATGCCAAAAGATAAAACGGTCGTCAGCGAAAGCGGCATTTCTTCCGTAGCGGATATGGCTTATGTGGAGAAGGTAGGCGCACAAGCTGTCCTGATTGGGGAGCATTTCATGCGTCAACCCGTCGTAGAGCAAGCGGTTCATCAGTTGATGGGCGAACTGGTCAAAAAGGCGTAGTTACAGTGTAGAAAGAGGCGAATTTGATGGCTGTAGGAACGATTCCAACGGTAAAAATTTGTGGACTTCAAAGCGTTGAAGTGTTAAAATCAATCGTACATTTGCCGATAGCTCATATCGGCTTTGTTTTTGCACCAAGCAAGCGCCAGGTCACGCCTGAGAAGGCTGCGGAGTTGATTGCGTACTTGAAATCGGAAGCAGCAAACGGGCAGACGGTCCCGCTTACTGTCGGTGTTTTTGTTAATCCAACGAAGGAGCTACTAAGTGAGATCTTAGCTGCAGCTCCTTTGGATGTCGTGCAGCTTCATAGCCAAGAAACTGCAGCATTTTGCAGCTGGGTTCGGGAGCAATTTGGTGTGCAGGTATTTAAAACGGTATCGATTAACAAAACGGACAATCAGGTCCCAACGTTAGCCGATGTGGAAGCTCAGCTAAATCCGTATATCGGCACTGTTGATGCGATATTGTTGGATACGTTCGACCCCATTTATGGTGGAGGTTCGGGCACGACCTTTGCTTGGGATTGTATTCCTGTTTATCAAGAGTGGGCTCGTACAGCAGGTATACAACTGTTAGTTGCTGGCGGACTTCGAGTTGATAATGTAGATCAATTAGTGAATGCATATGCTCCAGATGGCGTTGATGTATCAAGCAGCGTGGAGACAGATGGCGTGAAAGATATTGCGAAAATAACCGCGTTTGTAGAAAGGGTGACCCGGAAGTGACACAAGTACCTGATCAGCATGGTAGATTTGGCAAGTTCGGAGGCCGTTATGTGCCCGAGACATTAATGAATGCGCTGCATGAGCTCGAAGAAGCTTATGATCGATATAAAGATGATCCTGAATTTATTGCAGAAGTCCGTTATTTGCAAAAGCAGTATTCCGGTAGACCTACGCCGCTATATTATGCAGAGCGCTTAACTGAGCAACTCGGCGGAGCTAAGATTTATTTGAAACGTGAAGATTTAAACCATACAGGCGCGCACAAAATTAATAACACCATCGGACAAGCCGTTCTTGCTAAACGTATGGGGAAAAAGAAAATCATCGCAGAAACTGGTGCAGGTCAGCATGGTGTTGCTTCTGCGACAGTGGCTGCTCTTATGGGCTTTGAATGTAAGGTGTTCATGGGTGAAGAAGACACGAAGCGTCAGCAATTGAATGTATTTCGTATGAAATTGCTAGGTTCGGAAGTTATTCCTGTTACTTCGGGAACACGTACGTTGAAAGATGCTTGTAACGAGACACTGCGCTACTGGGTAAGTAACGTGCAAGACACGTACTATATTCTTGGCTCGGTAACGGGTCCACATCCATATCCGATGATGGTTCGTGATTTCCAACGTGTGATCGGGGATGAGTCCCGTGAGCAAATCTTGGAAACAGAAGGCAGATTGCCCGATGCGGTGGTTGCTTGTGTTGGCGGAGGCAGTAATGCGATGGGGATTTTCTATCCATTCGTTCAAGATGAATCCGTGAAATTGATTGGTGTAGAAGCAGCAGGACGTGGCATTCACACGGAGGAGCACGCAGCTACGATGACCAAGGGAACGCCTGGTGTATTCCAAGGTTCACTCAGCTACTTGCTGCAGGATGAGTATGGCCAAGTGCTGCCGGCACACTCCATTTCAGCAGGACTGGACTATCCGGGAATTGGTCCGGAGCATGCGTATCTCAAAGACGCTGAGCGTGCTACTTATTACCCAATTACCGATCAAGAAGCGCTGGATGCTCTTCAATTGCTAAGCCGCACGGAAGGGATTATTCCTGCCCTTGAGAGTGCACATGCGATTGCTCACACATTGAAGTTAGCACCTACGATGTCCAAAGATCAAATCATTATCGTAAGCTTGTCTGGGCGCGGAGATAAAGATGTGGAATCCATTATTAGTTATCTTGGCGAGGGGGTATAGGCGATGAACCGTATTGACAGTCGTTTTGCAGAACTCAAAGCGCGCGGTGAAACCGCCATGATTCCCTTTCTAACGATCGGTGACCCATCGATTGAGGCTTCTTTAGAGCTTATTTTGGAAATGGAGCGCTCAGGCGCGGATTTAATCGAGCTTGGAGTGCCTTACTCTGATCCACTAGCTGACGGTCCCGTTATTCAGCGCTCTTCGGAACGCGCTTTAAAACGTAAAATCTCTATCTTTGATGTTATTGATGTAGCAAAACAAGCAAGAAACCGCGGCTCACAGCTGCCATTCATCCTTTTTACCTACTATAATCCGGTACTGCAGATTGGACTTGAGCGTATTTTCAAGGTCATGCAGGAGAATGAAATCAGTGGCATTATTATCCCAGATCTACCGTTAGAAGAGGATAGTGAGACAAGAGCAATTGCTGAGACCTATGGCGTGCATTTAATTCCGCTAGTTGCGCCAACTTCGAATGAGCGTGTGAAACGGATTGCTGCGGGTGCCCGCGGCTTCGTTTATTGCGTTTCTTCCCTTGGTGTAACAGGTGAGCGTGCTGAATTTTTCGGCGGTATTGAGGATTTCCTTGCAACCGTTCGTGAAGCCGCTAGTGTTCCCATTGTTGTGGGCTTCGGGATTTCGTCGCGTGAGCAGGTTGAACGCTTTGAGAAGCTGTGTGATGGCGTTGTTGTGGGAAGTGCAATTGTTCGCACGATTGAAAGCGCATTGCCTCATTTTGAAGCTGACGCCGCACATCCGGAAGGTCTTAAGCAAATCGGCAACTTTGTAGGTCAGTTAAAACGTTCGAACCACTAATTGATGAGGTGACTACATGAAACCGAAACAAACCATTATACATTTACCAGTCTACCAACCAGGTAAGCCTATCGAGGAAGTAAAGCGTGAGCTTGGACTAACCGAAGTCATTAAGCTTGCTTCCAATGAGAACCCATTCGGTTCTTCCCCTCACGTGAAAGCAGCCATTGAAGCTGAGATAGCGAATATTAGTCTATATCCAGATGGAGGCGCTGTTCAGCTTACTGAAGCTGTAGCGGCATCGTTGGGCGTTGAGACCAATCAACTTATTTTCGGCGCAGGTTCAGATGAAGTCATCCTTATGTTGGCGCGTGCTTTCCTTGTGCCGGGTGACGAGTCCGTCATGGCTTCACACACATTCCCTCAATACAAACACAATTGTGAAATCGAAGGTGCGATCTCCATTGAGGTTCCGTTGAAAGATGGAACGCATGATTTGGATGCCATGGCTGCTGCCATTACAGATCGTACGAAAATTGTTTGGATATGTAATCCGAACAACCCGACGGGGACGATGAATACGGATGCGGAAATTAAAGCTTTTTTAGCTAAAGTACCTGCACACACGATCGTTGTTCTTGATGAAGCTTATTGTGAGTACAACACAACCGGTGAGTTCCCGGATAGCATTGAGCTTATTGGACAATACAAAAATGTGATCTCCTTGCGCACCTTCTCCAAAATCTATGGGCTTGCTTCACTTCGCATCGGTTATGGTATTGGGCATCCAGAAGTTATTCGTTCGATTAATCAAGTGCGTGAGCCGTTTAACACGACACGCTTCGCACAAGCCGCTGCGCTTGCAGCGATCCAAGATCAGGATTTCATTGCGAGCTGCCGTGAAGCGAATACAGCTGGTTTAAACTACTTAGAAGATCAATTCAAACAACTTGGGCTGCAATCGTTTCCTGCACATGGGAACTTTGTAATGGTGGATGTAGCTCGTCCAGCAGCTGATGTATTCAACGGCTTATTGCGCCGAGGGTTAATCGTTCGTGGTGGACATATGTTGGGCTTCCCAACATCGTTACGTGTAACAATTGGTTCAAGCGAGCAAAATGCAAAATTCATTACGGCTCTTAAGGAAGTTCTTGCAGAAGTTCCTGTTCAAGCCTAATTCAGAAGATAAAGGTTGATACCTGTTATGACGAAAATAGCAATATTCGGCGTAGGGCTGATCGGTGGATCACTTGCCTTATGTTTCAAAGGAAAGCCAGACTATACGGTAGTTGGTCATTCGCCCAATCCGAATTCCGTCCAGAAGCTGTTGAAACGGAATGTCGTCGATTATGCAACAACGGATATGGCTGAAGCCGTAGATGGGGCAGACTATATTTTCTTATGTGTGCCCGTGGGTAATTTGGAAGAATACGTTCAGAAGTTGATGAACCTTCCCTTGAAGAAAGGCTGCATCATTACAGATGTGGGCAGCACGAAGGCCTCGATTACAGAAAGCGCAGCAGCACATCTGAAGGAAGGTTACTTTTTCATCGGCGGCCATCCCATGGCGGGCTCTGAGCGGCATGGGGTAGAAGCAGCTTCCTCGCACTTGTATGAGAATGCTTTTTATGTGTTGACACCAGCTGAAGGCACGCCTCAGGCTGAAGTGGACCGGCTTTCAAGTCTGCTGAGTCAAACCAAGGCGCAAATCGTTCAAGTCGACGCTCGTGAACATGACGATATCGTTGGCGCCATCAGTCATTTGCCGCATATCATCGCAGTTGCCCTCGTTAATCAAGTAAGAGGGTATAACGAGAGTAATCCGTTGTATCAAAATTTGGCCGCTGGTGGCTTCCGGGATATTACACGGATTGCTTCCAGTGAGCCGACAATTTGGCGTGATATCCTTGTCAACAATCGTAATGTTCTGCTTAAGCTGCTGAAGGATTGGAATGATGAGATTTCCAGGTTCGTTCAGCTGATCGAACAAAGCGACGGAGAAGGGATTGCGGAGCAGTTCCGGATCGCAGGTGAATTCCGCAGCAAATTACCAGAGCGTCGCAAAGGTGTCATTACATCCTTATTTGATATTTATGTAGATGTTCCCGATCACCCAGGTATCATAGGCTCCATCACGTCGCTGCTTGGAAATGCTCGCATCAATTTGAGCAACATTCAAATCATCGAGAGTCGTGAAGATGTTCCTGGCATACTCAGATTGTCATTCCGTAACCAAGAGGAAGCGGACCGGGCTTCTGAGTTGCTTGGTAAAGAATATGCGGTGCATGTATAATCTCAATAATCAGTGGACTTCCTTGTCATTAGTATCTGCCAATGACAAGGAAGTCTTTTTTGTTCCTAAACGAGCCATGGTAAACGTTTTCAAAAAAGTGTTGACAGAATGAAACCGTATACATATAATAAAAGTACAGTATGGTTTCTCTCCACTCCTATCCGATAATCGCACCATAAGTGCAACCGCCGATTCGGCGGTTTTTTTTTGTCTTTTTTCGTTTGAAAAATACATATAAAACCAAAGCGTTAGAATGTCGATAGTAATGTATCGCATGAAATATGAACTTTATCCAACAATTTGTCGAATCTAGCAGGAATCTCGTGTTTAATCAAGAATATATAATAGGCTAATTGTTTGCCTATTTTGGCGTTCACATTTTTTTTACAATATAACGCAACTTTTCACTCCAACAGTAGTAAAACATGTATGAACAGTTGGAGTGGTACCCGGAATCGCGAGGAGGGTCGCCACGTAATGACCGATTCCCAATTGATCAGAGAAATCAAGGATGGAAATGTTCAGCTGTATGATGAGCTTATGCGTCGTTACGAGCGTAAAATCCTTGCATTTATTTATCACATGCTGAAGAGCACACAAATGGAAGCAATCGCAGAAGATTTGTGTAATGAAACTTTTTATAAAGCGTATCGCAGTTTGCATTCTTTCCGAGAGATCGAGGCATCTTTTTCAACGTGGTTGTATACGATTGCCCGTAATACCGTATTGAGTGAGCTGCGCAAAAATAAAAGTGTCCAGGTGTCTCTGGAGCAAAGCGGACTAACGCCGCATGCTTCATTTGATGCTATGCCTGAGCAGGCCATGTTGCGGAACGAGAAGGTATCCATGGTTCGCGAAGCGATCAATAGCTTACCTGAGAAACAGAGGTCTGCCTTGATTCTCCGTGAGTATGATCAGATGGATTACCAGGAAATTGCCAACATTTTGGGTCAAACCGTCAGCTCAGTGAAATCACTCTTATTTAGAGCGAGAGCATCTGTTAAGTTGCACCTGGATCCTTATTTCAGTGAACCGATATTCGAAGAATCGAAGGGATGACAAGCGATGAAGTGTAGTGAGATCCAGGAATTATTTGGAGTCTACTGGGATTTGCCGAATGATGACCTGCGTCGTGCCGCAGTGGATAAGCATATAGAAACGTGCGACTCCTGTGGGGAGGAATTTCAAATATGGGAAGAAAGCATGGTTCTTATACGGACTGCAGCAAACGACGAGGAGCTTACAGACTTTGAGCCAGTAGTATCAACGAAAGTGATGAACCGCATTTATGAGGATGAATCATGGCGGATTCCAGTTTCGGAACGGATGTATTCCATTTCGTATAAACTAAGACGTAACTTGACGGCAGTCATTGCTTTCTGTCTTGCGCTTTTTGTGTTTAGCTTCTTATTTGCCATCGTCTATGATGGTTCGCCACAGTCATCCTTGGCTTCCGCGGACAATTCGCTCTACGACCTGGAAGCGCCTCAAGCACTCAAATCTAGCGGTACAGAATCATTGAATGGTCATAAGTTGGGTGATGCTGTCGCAAGTTTGAACCCAAGTTTCATGGAACCTTTACGCTTTCATGTGGGTCCCATACACTCGTATCCGCATTACTTATTAGTCGTATCACTACTTGGCTTAGTTTCAACCATTATTATCATGAATTGGTTATCACGAACGAAAACCTAATGCTCCTTTTGGAGCATTTTGCATTTCTAGCGCTGGAGGGTAAGGGAATGACAACAATTGGGTTCATACGACATGGGAGTACAGAATGGAATCAGCTTGGCAAGCTTCAAGGGCAATTGGATACGGATCTCACGGAAGAAGGCAGAGAGCAAGCTCGGTTGCTTGGGCTGCGGTTAGCGCAGGAAAGCTGGGATGGGATCATCAGTAGTGATCTTAAACGAGCACATGAAACCGCACAGATTATCTCTGACTTGTCCGGCATTCCGCTTATACGCACAGACAAGCGTCTCAGAGAGCGCAAATATGGGTTAGTCGAAGGGACTACGGTCGCAGAACGTGAAGAGCGCTGGGGAGCCGATTGGAAGCTTCAGGATCTGGGGCAGGAGTCGGATAGCGAGCTGTGGGCTAGATGGATAGCTCTAGAGACTGAGATTTTGAACGAATACCCGAACAAGAAAGTGTTACTTATCTCACATGGGGGCTTTATTGTTCAAGTGCTCCGTGTGTTGAAACTAAATCAAGAGGAATTTTTGCAAAATACCTCATTGACCTTATTGTTGCGACAAGAAGATCAATGGGAACTCCAGCTGTATAATTGTTTAACTCATTTGAAAACAACATCGGAATCGATGGTTTAAAAGAAAACATGACTCGATAGAGTCATGTTTTTTTGTTTGTAACGGAATATTTTCGGGAAAAAATCCCATAATGGTTACTAGAAACATCGGAGTAGAAAGCTCCGCCAGATGGGAGATGTAGGATGGAAATGAACCTAGCGGATATGCTCAGTTATGCCGATATCCATGAATTAGGCAGAATTGCACATACCTACGAGTGTGAGTGTAATGGTCATTCAAAGAATGAATTGATTCAATCGATCCTGAGCACGGCCATGCGCAAAGACATATTCGAAAAGCACATTCAAAGTCTTAGTTTGGAAAACATTCGATTCCTCAATTCCTTACTCTCCGATCCTCGCAATGCATTTAGTATGGAGGAGCTCATCGCTAGAGTTGGGCAGTCGCGTTTTCAAAAGGAAGAGTCGTCAGATGGTTGGAATCCTCGGGATATGATCCTAAAATTCAAGAAATTAGGCTGGCTCTTCAACGGTTATTCACAGCAAACGAAATACCTATTCCATGTACCAGCGGATTTAAAGCGTAGATTTGGCGATGTGCTGGCGAATCAATTCAAACAAGCGTTGGTGAAAACAGAGGAACCTACAGTCTATCGTGATGAACAAATGCTTCTAGTTGACGACATTTTTCATTTCTTAACTGCCGTAGCCCAGCAGGAAGTGCCCTTAACAGCGGAAGGCTTTATGTACAAAAGACAGCTGCAACAGCTCCTTAGTATTTTATCCGTGCAAGAGGTTATGGTGCCTAAAGGGGCATGGAGATTCGGCTACGGGCGTATGTTTAAGGAGTATCCGAATCGCTTCTCCTTTATCTATGACTACTGCTATTACCATCAATTTATTAGTGAGCATGACTTAGTTCTACGCCTAACCGATGTTGGTAAAGCACGATTGCTGGAGGGGAAGAAGGAGTCACTTTCGGATGTCTATACGTTTTGGCTCAGGCTATACAAAAATCCGATACCGAATATCCAAAGTTTATCCGTCTGGATGGATCGACTCTGCGATCAATGGGTGACGGTAGCGTCTCTCGTAGAGTTGTTTAGTAAATTAGTTAAACCTTTCTACTATGACAGCTCAGAATCCATTGTAGAGCAGCGTATTGTACAAATGATGATGCACATGGGCTTGATCCGAATTGGTGAAGATCACAGCTATGGCGCTGTCGTCCAGGTCACGAAGCTAGGCTCCAAAGTCATTCGAGGTATCAGTATTGCAGAGGAAGATAAAGTTGTGCTCTTCTGAAAACTAGGTATTAACACATTCCCGTTCATACGGGCTTTTGAAGGAAGCGTTGAAATAGCGAGTGAATATGATGTACTAGGAGCAAAACACCGGGTTGGCGTACACCAAAAAGCAGACACATATTTTTGCGAAAAAGAAGCTCCTGACAAACCGCGGACAACATTTGGAGGTAGGTCTCATGGGAAAAATGAATGTATCTAACGATGCGCTGCTGGCACTTTTCGCGGAAATGATTTGGGATAATGCCTTACGCAAATATAGAGAAGAAAATCTTTATAAAGAAATTGACACCGCTTTGGCAAAGGGAGATCAGATATCCTTCTTGGCGCTCACTTCTGAACTAAGGATTTTACAATCACTAGGGTAATCATTAGCTGCGCATGAGCAAGAAACGACGAAGACATGAGGATTCCAATCCCATGTCTTTTTGTCTGTCTACCTGTGATCTTGATTGACAGCCATGAGATGACGGATTAAAGTACAAGTTGGGCTAATGCTACATAGCCATTGTTGTTTTGGTAAATGATAGGGAGGCGTTAAACCTTGAAGTTTAATGATATTGCTTCGCAAGAATGGACAGAATTGAAACCTTACTTGGATACGTGTCTTCTGCCGGTTACAGGATTGACAGGGGATGAAGATCCGATGCAGGTGACCGCAGCATTGGAGCTGCTCCGGGATGTTATGGAAGTCATTGAGATTCCATACAAAGGCAGAGTCGTGACCTATCCAGCACTTCATTACATAGCGGGTGCAGAACCAAGTGAGCAATTGGCGGGAATCGCACAGCGTTTGAAAAGATCAAGTTTTCGTTACATAATTGTCCTTACTTTACATGGGGAAGCGATCACTTGGAAATCAGCTGAAACAGATTTGTTGATTGTTGTCGATAAAGCGCAATGGGCGCAGCAATCCGACGCAATTAAATCAGGTATAACCAAACAAGTACAGCAACTCTGGTACCCTGCAGATTAACTTTGGTGATGTCGCGTATTAATGGAAAAAAAATGTGCAAGATAAGGTTAGTAATGGATGAATGTGGCTTCCAAAAAGTTGTGACAATTTCGTTAAAATTTGTCCGAAAGCGAAGATTTCAATCCAATAAAAGGAGTTATGAATTCTTGACGACCTAGTAGACGTAGGCTATTATTAGAAATGTCCTAGTTATGTAGTGTAATGTCGAACGACACGTGATAGAGGTAGCCGATGTTCGAGAGGTTCGGACTTTGGCCAATGTAGGAGGGTAGACCTGAGAATGAGTGATCATAACAATCACAATGAAAAACAGCATGGGAAGAAACCCGGGACCAAACGCGAAATGTCTCGTCGACAATTTCTTTCTTATACCCTTGGTGGCGCTGGTGGATTCATGGCAGCAGGAATTATCATTCCGATGATTCGCTTTGCCGTTGATCCAGTCCTTCAGTCAAAAGCAGCATCGGACTGGGTTAAAGTTGTCGAAGAAAGTAAAATTACGAATGTTCCACAAGCGTTTACGTTCCAAGTCCATCAAGTAGATGGCTGGTACGAAAGTGATGCTGAGTTGGTAGCATGGATTTCCAAAGACAGCAAAGGTGCTCTGTTTGCGTTAAATCCAACATGTAAGCATCTTGGTTGTACAGTTAACTGGAATGATAACCCTGCTTACAAAGATCAGTATTTCTGTCCATGTCATGGTGCGCACTATACGCAAGACGGCAAGAACCTTGCAGTAGCACCTAAACCGCTAGACGAATACACAACTAAAGTAGAGAATGGTTTCGTGTATGTTGGACAACTGCATGCTAACACTAGAGTATAAGGGGGCGTCACGATCAGATGTTTAAAAACGTATACAACTGGATTGACGAACGTCTTGATATTACGCCTATGTGGAGGGATGTAGCGGATCACGAGGTACCTGAACACGTTAACCCTGCTCATCATTTTTCCGCATTCGTTTACTGTTTTGGCGGATTGACGTTTTTCATCACAGTAATTCAAATTTTGTCAGGTATGTTCCTAACGATGTACTACACACCTGATATTATCAATGCGTATGCAAGTGTTGATTACTTACAACATAAAGTAGCTTTCGGTGTTATCGTCAGAGGTATGCACCACTGGGGAGCTAGTTTAGTTATCGTAATGATGTTCTTACATACCCTGCGCGTGTTCTTCACAGGATCGTATAAAGCTCCACGTGAAATGAACTGGGTTGTAGGCATGCTCATTTTCTTCGTTATGTTAGGTCTTGGTTTTACGGGATACCTGCTTCCATGGGATAACAAAGCTTACTTTGCAACTCAAGTAGGTATGAAAATTGCAGCAGCGGTACCATTCGCTGGTCCGTACATCGAAACATTGCTGCAAGGCGGAAGCATTGTTGGTGCACAAACACTAACACGATTCTTTGCTATTCATGTGTTCTTCCTGCCTGGCGTTCTGCTCGCTTTGCTTGCCGGACACTTCTTCATGATTCGCAAACAAGGTATTTCCGGACCGCTATAATTTAGGGAGGGGCGAATAGCGTGGCGCATGGTCATAAGTCTGATGAAAAAATCGTTTACGTAGGGGATTCCCGCGTAATTAAGAAAACGCAAGAACAACGACTCATTCCTAAAGATTACTCTGCTTATCCAGGTAAATCAGAAGCCTTCATTCCCAACTTCTTGTTGAAAGAGTGGATGGTTGGTGTTGTTGTCTTGGTCGGTATGCTAGTATTAGTTATGTCCGACCCAGCTCCGTTAGGTTATCCTGCGGATCCGAAGAACACGGCATTTATTCCGATGCCAGACTGGTACTTCTTGTTCATGTATCAATTGCTGAAGTATCCATATACATCGGGTGATTACGTCGTTCTTGGAGCGGTTGTAGTACCAGGTTTACTATTTGGCGGTTTATTGCTTGCTCCATTCTTGGATACAGGTAAAGAGCGTCGCTTCTATAGAAGACCAATTGCTTCAAGCCTAATGATTCTATCTTTGATCGCTTGTACATACCTGACGTACACGTCTTGGTCACATTATCAAGTTGAGCTTAAAGAGAAAAATATTATCCCAGAGCACATTAAGCGTGAAGAAGAAATGCACGCGAACAAAGGTGGCGCAGCTGGAGAAGGCGCGAAGAAAGAAACGAAAAAAGCGGCTGCCATCGTGGCTGCTGATGATCCAGGTGCTGCGATTTATGCGAAAGCAACTTGCTTAGCTTGTCATGGCGCTCAGCTAAAAGGAATGCCAGCTTCTGGTGTACCTGCATTGTTAGGAACTGGCGATACACATACGAAGGAAGACATTATGGGTATCATCAAAAATGGTAAAGGCAACATGCCTTCCATGTATAAGCCTAACATTGATAAAGGATTAACAGACGCTGATATTGATAAATTGGCGGATTGGTTATCCAAACAAAAAACTCAATAAAAACAGAACCTGATCGCGAAAGTGATCAGGTTTTTTTTGAAAATATTCGCGTGTCTATGTTTCAAACTTGATTCTTAAGGAGGAGCCTACATGTCCGTTTCCTATTTGTGGAGCAGAGACTTCTTACTTAGTAAAAAAATGCTATGGCTGCTTTTCATTAGCAATTTGCTAGGGACCGTATATGGCTATGAATGGTATTGGATACAAATGGTAGACACCATTGCTGAAAGTCCAGTATGGTATGTGTTTTTTGTACCGGATAGTCCGACAGCAAGTCTATTCTTCACACTTTCAGTTGGCTATTTGATATGGGATCAATCCTCAAATAGACCATCCAGTAAGCTTTCTAAGGCGATACGCGGCTTTATTGAAGCTTTCGGACTCATCACTTCATTTAAGTATGGGATATGGGCAGTGACAATGATTTGGGCAGGAGCCTGGCAGGGGGCTGCCGTTGGATGGGATGGCTGGATGTTAACAGCATCTCATTTGGCGATGGCTGTGGAAGCGCTGTTATTTGTTCGCTGGTTTACTTTTCGATTGCCTGCCATTGTTCTGGTGGCGATCTGGACGTTTTGGAACGATTTCATGGACTATGAAAAGGGTGTCTTTCCAAGGTTACAGCGAGAGCTTCATCCTTATTTGGGTACGATTCAATTCTTCACCATTTGCTTAAGTATCATTGGCATCTGGATAGCTATTACATCTCTATTGGTGAGAGATAAAAGAATCTTGAAAGCGAACTCTTAATGGTCTAAACAGGGACAAACCTCCATATGATGATGGTGAAGGAGGGGATGTCCCATGTTTTTTGGTCGAACGATAAGAGTGATAGCCGTTACGTTCGTTCTCGGCTTTGTTCTTTGTATACTTGCAGCTTGCGGAGATGACAAACATACAATCGGACAAGCTAGTAAGCCAATAGACCCTGCACAAATTGAGCGGATCTCGTTTTTGAATCAAATAGCGGAAGAAATGTACACGTTGACGATGTCAGGACAAATTGCTGAAGCCAGAAATAAGCTGATTCAGCTATCCGATCAAATTCCCAAAATTTCATTTGAAGGAATTACGTCCGTTGAGGGCTTGAATGCGTTGACAGAAACGGTTACTGGGGCAAAACGGGTATATAATGCAGTCAACTATTCGCCTGCTGAAGGGCAAATAGCCGTCGCCAAAATTCGTCTTGCCACCGATGCGCTATCTCATAAAAACCAACCGATGTGGCTGCAGTACTATAAAGTGCTGCAAAACGATAGTCAAATGCTAAGTCAACACATAAAAACAAATAAGCAGCAAGAAGCGATTGAGGAATTCGGTAAGCTGTCTCAGCATATCGCCATTATTCATCCTTCACTGATCATTAGCCGAGATGCTTCTTCGGTTGAGAAGTTAGATTCAATAGTCGTCTTCTTACGAACAAATGTCAACGCAAAGCCAATGCCCATAAGACAGCTAGAAGCTGGCATCACTAATTTTAACCAGTTGCTAGATGAGCTCTTCATGAAACACAAAGATGCTCTGGCCTATGTGCCATTCACAGATCCGAAACAACCGATTATCTGGTCGCTCAGCATGGGAGTCATTATCGTAGGTGTTTTAACTTATGTTGGTTGGCGCATGTACCAATCGGGACGACATATTGTTCCTGTTAAGCAAGCGAAGGAAAGTGAAAATCGGTAATGTGAAAAGTGGGTTAAGTTAGCTCGGGTAGAGCTGCTTAACCCACTTTTTTTGCATAATCAATCCTAAGATCCTTAATGCGTTTTAAATCCTTCTCCAATAACCTCATGTACATCCTCAACAATAATGAACGCGCTCGGATCAACAGCACGGATCAACTCGCGCAGCCGCCTTGTTTCATGCCGATAGACGACACAATAGACGACTTCCTTCGTGTTACCCGAGTAGGCACCTCTTGCTGGGAATAGTGTCACTCCGCGGTCAAGTTCGTTGGTGATAGACTCGGCTAACACGCTTGGCTGTTCACTGATAATCGTAAAAGCTTTCGCTGCATAAGCACCTTCCGATATGTAATCAATAATGCGTGAAGTGACGAAGACAGCAACAAGTGAGTAGAGTACCTTTTCTTTAGGTAGATAAATGAATGAAGAGCCAATTACGACGACATCAATAATAAGGATGACTTGTCCGACACTCCAGCCTCTTTTTTTATGACCAATACGAGCTAAGATATCAGATCCACCAGTTGTTCCACCAAATCTGAATACAAGCCCAAGTCCTGTTCCAAGTGTAATCCCGGCATAAAGTGTTGCTAGGAAATAATCCTGTGTAGTGTGAAAAGGGATGATCCAGCCCACGTGAATCAACCATTCCATGACCCAAAGAAAAAGCGACAGACATACTACACCGAAGATCGTATATAGCATGGGACCCTTACCGAAATTACGCCATCCTAAGTAAAATAAAGGGATATTAAAGAGCAGCGTTGAGTAAGAAGGGGGGAAATTAAACACGTATTTGAGCAAAAGGGAAATGCCTGTTAATCCACCCTCCATTAACTCATTCGAAATGACAAAATAATGCAAACCAAACGCATAAATCGCGGTTCCAATCAGGATTCCCATTACATTCAGGAATTGATCGGCAAATCTTTCTTTGAAAATCATGCATATTCCTCCAAGCTTAAGATACTTATTTGTCTTACAAAAAATTTGTCAACTTTTCTCGTTTAGTTTAACATAAGGAGGATAACCTTTGTGAAGATGATGGAAAGAAGGATGCCGATGTCAGAACGTACACTTAAAGACCTGCAACAAGAGGTTGATACTTATATTTCCCAGTTCAAGGAAGGATATTTCAGTCCTCTAGCGATGCTGGCGAGAATGTCGGAAGAAGTCGGTGAGTTGGCGCGCGAGGTGAATCATTCATACGGTGAAAAGCCGAAGAAAAGTACAGAAGCTGATAACTCGATCGAGCTGGAGCTAGGTGATATCTTGTTCATCACAATCTGTTTTGCAAATTCACTAGGCATTGATTTGACCGAGGCTCATGACAAAATTATGCATAAGTTTAATACCCGCGACGCAGGGCGTTGGACTAAAATTAACACCGAAACTACCTGACCTTCATAAACTATACCATCCCCACTAATCGGGTAAACCGCTTATGGCAAAGGAGGATGGGCAGATGAATGGAGAAAATCAAATACAAAAAGCATATGAATCCATACTTGGGCATGATTTTGAAAAAGCCATTGAATGGTTTGAAAAAGCAATAGCTGAAGAACCAAACAATGCTGCCTATCACCACAAACTTTCGATTACTTTCGCGAGAAGTAATAAGCTGATCAAAGCGGTGGAACATGCTTCAAGAGCAATTGAACTAGAGCCGACCAATGAGGCGTTTCGCTTTCATTTGCAAGTGTTGAATGCACGCGAGCTGGTAGAACAAGCCAGAAGACAACTGGGTAACCAGTCGGCGCATGCAGAACGAGCTATTTTTCTTCTCAAAGAAGCGATAGTTCTTGATCCTCTGGCGATTGAAGCGTATCTTATTCTAGGTGAAGCGTTCGCTATGCGAAAAGATTATACAAGAGCTTATCAAACTGTCATGGAGGCAGTTCGGTTAGAGCCACATCATGAGCTTGCCAAGCAACATGCAGCGATGTATCAACTTAAGTTGAAAACATAGCTGTGCCCGAAACAAAAATAAAGGAGATCGTCACAATATGGAGCGTAGAATACGAGTAGCAGTCATTGGTGCAAGTGGAAGAATGGGGCGGGAGGTCGTGAAGACCGTACTGCGTGAAGCTGATATGGAATTAGTTGCAGGGGTCAGCCGTACCTCCGGTCCAATTGATCTGGGTAAAATGGTTGGAATGGAAGAATGCGGTATCCTGATGGGGAACGACATCGAGAAGACGCTTATCGAATCCAAACCGGATGTTTTAGTTGATTTTACAGGGCCGCAAACGGCGGTTTCACATACAAATCTTGCGATTCGCCTAGGGATTCGCCCCGTAATGGGGACGACGGGATTCACCCCTCAGGCTATTGCTGAATTGGACATGCTATGCCGAGATAGCCAAATTGGCGGCTTGATTGCACCGAATTTCTCCATCGGGGCGATACTAATGATGAGATTTGCCGCTCAAGCTTCGAAATATTTCCCTAATTTAGAAATTATCGAATACCACGGTGATCAGAAGTTGGATGCTCCCTCTGGGACAGCTGTGAAGACGGCTGAGCTTATTTCGGAAGTGCGTGAAGAAATGAAGCAAGGAAATCCGAAAGAAGAAGAAACAATTGAAGGTTCGCGCGGTGGGTATTACAATGGATTCAGAATACATAGTGTACGTTTGCCAGGAATATTTGCACAACAGGAAGTTATTATGGCTGAGCAGGGTCAAGCGCTTAAAATTCGACATGACTCCTATGATCGTGCCGCCTACATGCCAGGTGTAGCGATTGCGGTTCGTAAAGTTATGACGTATACCGGAATGATTTATGGATTTGAGCATTTTATAGATTAATGACCCCTAGGAGAGTGGAAGTCAGATGTTAAGCATCGCACTTATTGCCCATGATCGGAAAAAAGATGAGATGGTGAATTTCGTTACTGCCTATGAGCATGTTTTCGAGGGTCACAAACTATATGCTACTGGCACGACAGGCACGCGCATTATGGCAAATACGAAATTAAATATTCATCGATTTATGTCAGGGCCACTTGGTGGAGATCAGCAGATTGGTGCGTTGGTTGCAGAAAATGAAATGGATTTTATCATCTTTTTACGTGATCCCTTAATGGCTCAACCGCATGAGCCTGATATTATCGCGTTGCTTCGCCTTTGTGACGTACAGGGAATTCCCTGTGCCACGAATATTGCGACAGCTGAGCTACTTGTGAGAGCGCTGGATCGCGGAGATTTTGCATGGAGAGAACTCGTACATAAATATAAGCCAGGGATTGATTAAGATGAGCGAACATCTGGATATTCTCATATTTGGTGCCCATGCAGATGATGCTGAGATCGGGATGGGAGCCACGATTGCCAAACATACGCAGCGCGGACTGCGAGTCGGACTCTGCGAGCTGACTTTTGCCGAAATGTCCTCCAATGGGACTGTTGAAACTAGACTAGAAGAAGCCGCCGAAGCTGCGAAGATCTTAGGGGTTGCAGCTCGGACGAATCTTGGTTTACCCGATCGCGGATTATTCGTCACCGCTGCTAACATCGAACGAATTACACAAGAGATTAGAAAATTTCGTCCTAGAATTGTATTCGCGCCATATTGGCAAGACCGCCATCCTGATCATATTGCGTGTTCGGCGCTCGTTCAGGAGGCTGTTTTCAATGCGAAGCTGCGTAAATATTTGCCTGACTCCGAAGCTGTGAATGTGGAGCAACTCTTTTTTTATTTTATTAATGATGTGTATGAAGCTAATGCGATTGTAGATGTAACTGATACTTACGATAAAAAAATGGCAGCACTGCGCGCGTACCGGTCACAATTCGTAACTGGTGCGGGCACGGTTGCTACGCCACTCAATCAAGGTTATGTCGAACGTGTAGAAGCTCGTGATCGAATCATGGGTCAAAAGCGTCAATTGACGTACGCGGAAGGGTTCGTTTCCAAACTCCCTTTGGTGATAGAACATTTTGATTGATCGGAAAGAGGTGTGGAGATGAAAGATAAATTAAAGATCGGTATTACATGTTATCCGACACTAGGCGGCTCAGGCGTTGTTGCGACAGAGCTGGGTAAGCTGCTTGCTGAAAAAGGACACGAGGTTCACTTTATTACACATAGCATGCCGTTTCGTTTGGGTAAATTTCATAAAAATATTTATTATCATGAAGTGGAAGTCAGTCAATATTATGTCTTCCGTTATCCGCCGTATGACCTTTCACTTGCAAGTAAATTAGCTCAGGTTGCCAAAATGGAAGAGCTTGACTTACTGCACGTACACTATGCGATTCCGCATGCTGTTTGTGCTTTACTTGCGAAGCAAATGGTAGGTACGAACCTTAAGGTTGTAACAACACTGCACGGAACCGATATTACGGTACTGGGACAGGATCAATCCATTTCGGATCTTATTCGTTATGCCATTAATGAAAGTGATGCGGTTACTGCTGTTTCCAAGGATTTGATAAAAGAAACACGGGAATTGCTTGCCATTGATCGGGATATTGATCTGACCTATAACTTTGTTGATAAACGGGTGTATTACCCGCGAGATATATCGAAGCTAAGAGGCGAATTCGCGCGGCCGGATGAGAAAATTCTTATCCATATTTCCAATTTCCGCCCAGTGAAGCGCGTGCAGGATGTTGTGGATATTTTCGCTAAGGTCAGCAAGGAAGTGCCGTCTCGCCTTTTATTTGTGGGGGAAGGTCCGGATCTCTCGAAAATGATTTCGAAGGTGAAGGAACTAGGTCTCTCAGATAAAGTAACGTTCTGCGGTAAGCAGGATGATGTGGCTCAAGTTATTTCTCTTGCAGACCTCATGCTGCTGCCTTCTGAGAAAGAAAGCTTCGGACTTGTCGCGCTGGAAGCGATGGCTTGCGGTGTGCCGACGATTGGATCCAATGCAGGGGGGATTCCTGAACTGATTACACATGGTGAAACAGGATATTTAGCCGAAGTAGGCGATACGGATCAAATGGCCAACTACGCGATTAATCTATTGAAAAATCAAGTGTTGTACGAACAAATAGCGCAAAACTGTTTGAATCGTGCGCGGTATACGTTCTGTAACGATATTACCACGGTTCAATACGAAGAAATTTATTATCGCGTGTTAGGGAGAGAGCTCCCAGAATCACATCGCATTTCAGCCTCGTCCTGTCAGTAAGGATGATGTCTGGCTAGGAGAATTATCGTGGAAGCAAGAAAAATGAACATAAATGATGCTGGGGCATCCGCTGTGGTTACGCGGCTCACAGAAGCTGGGTACGAAGCGTATTTAGTAGGTGGTTGTGTTCGTGACGCGGTGCTTACGCGTCCGATAAAAGACATCGATATTGCCACTTCAGCGCTGCCTGAGCAGGTTATTCAGTTGTTCCAGCGTACGGTACCGACCGGCCTTCAACATGGCACAGTGACGGTTCTGATGGCTCAGGGAACCTATGAAGTTACAACCTTTCGTAAGGAGTCGGCATACGAAGGTTTTCGTCGCCCGACCTCCGTTGCTTATATTTCAGATTTAACCGAGGATTTGAAACGAAGGGATTTCACGATGAACGCGATGGCCATGGATGGGGCAGGCGTTCTGCAGGATCCTTTTGGCGGACAGGAGGATCTGTCCGCTGGGGTTCTCCGCTGCGTAGGTATTGCGGAGGAACGATTTGGCGAAGATGCGCTGCGCATGCTTCGCTGCATTCGTTTCGCCTCGACGTACGGCCTCGAGATCGAGGCGAGCACGTGGCAGGCGCTGCTGGTGAATGCACCCTTGCTGCGCCACATTGCCATGGAGCGCGTGCGCAGCGAGCTGCAGCGCATGGTTGAAGGCCCAGCCCCTGCACGGGCTGTGCGGCTACTGCTGGCGAGCGGCCTGCTGGCCCACCTCAAAAAGCAGCTTCCGCTGCCTTTTGAGGCTTGGCTCGCCTGGGATGACGCGCTGGACGCTGTCAGCGCGCTGGAGGGGCAGCATGACCGCTGGGCCATGCTGCTGATGCTCTTGGAGGTGCCAGCGGACACAGTCCGCGCGGCGCTCCAGGAGCTGACCTTCTCCCGCGCCGACGTCGCCGCGGTCGCGGAAGTGCTTGCCCTGCGCGACGCTGTCGCCGCGCAGGCTAAGGCTGATGACCCGGCTCCGCTGGAGCGGGTCTGGAAGCTTGGCGCGGTGCGCCGCGGCGAAGCCGCAGCCCGCGCGTTACTGCGGCTGCTGCGCGAGCTGCCGCAGGTGGAAGGGAAGCGCGGCGAGTTGGCGCGCTTCTTGGGTGAGACCGCGCCGGCGCTGCTGCAGCGCGGGGAGGCATGGCTGAAGGAGGTCCCCTGCTTCAGCCTGAAGGAACTCGCCATATCCGGCCAGGATGTGGCTGGGGCACTTGAGAAGCAGCCGGGCCCATGGATGGGCGTGCTGCTGCAGGATCTGCTCGAGCGTGCCGCGCTCGGGGAAATCCCGAATGAGCGCGAGGCTCTTATTCACGCCGCGCAGGCTGCGAAGTAGCAGCGCTGTGCGGTTTTTCTTTTCTTTTCTTTCTTTTCATTTCTTTCTTTTCATTTCATTCCGACATTTTCGTAATGAAAAGTGATTAACAGGAAATCCTCCAGTTAAATTTTACGAATTTGGCGAAAATGAGAGGAAAGGATGAAATTAACGTCATAAATCCAGTTAAATTGATATATGTGGGCCTTGCCTTCAAATTTACCTGTATGAAATCCAGTTAATCTGCAGTCGGCTTGCGTAATGCTTAGTATTGGTGTCCGCAGTTAGATCAAGTAAAAGTGAGTGTTGTTTCCTCTAGACCACTAATGATTGTGAGTGAAATCATATGAATGAACGAATTTTAGAGCTTTTTGAACAGTCACCTGAGACGTATGTATCCGGTGCGGAAATCAGTCGGAGGCTCGGTGTGAGTCGAACTGCGATTTGGAAGCACATTGAGGAACTCCGTGCTGAGGGCTATGGCTTTGAAGCGGCATCTCGCAAAGGATATCGTCTGGTTAGTAAGCCAGCGAAGTGGCAGCTCAGCGAGCTGATGCATGGAATGAAAACGAAGGTGCTTGGCCAGAAGGTACATATCCTTGATGAAGTAGACTCGACACAGACGATTGCGCATAAGCTTGTCGCTTCAGGGGCGACTGAAGGCACAATTGTGCTTGCGGAAAAGCAGACAGCAGGCAGAGGCCGTATGGGACGCAACTGGCATTCTCCGTCGGGCAAGGGGATCTGGATGAGTCTTATTCTGACTCCGCGAATTCCTGTCTATTTCATGCCCCAGCTAACTCTGCTGAGTGCTGTTGCCCTGTGCCGTGCGATTCAAAAAGTGTGCCATGTGGAGATCGGCATTAAATGGCCTAATGATCTTTTGATTCATGGGAAGAAGGTCAGCGGGATTTTGCTGGAAAGCAGCGGCGAGGATGAACGCCTGAAGTATGTCATCGCTGGGATTGGCATTAGCGTGAATTTGTTAGCGGAGGACTATCCGGAAGAGCTGCGTGCGATTGCAACTTCTTTGGCGATCGAGTCCGGCGGTGAGGTTTCACGTGAGGGCTTAGTCCAAGCTTTTCTTTTGGAATTCGAGGAAATGTATGCTCTTTACTTAGAGAAGGGCTTCGCCCCAATTCGTCTATTGTGGGAGGCTTTGAGCGTGACGCTGAAGAGACCGATTCGGACTCAAACGCCTGCTGGGCTTATTGAAGGGGTTGCGGATTCCTTAGACGATACGGGTGCCTTGACGGTGATTACCCCTTCAGGCGAGCGGATCAAAATTTATTCGGGTGATATCGAGCTTAAGTAGTGGGAGATAAAGGGTATCCTCCGGGAGCAAGCTTTGGTATAATAGACGTATAAGGCGGTATCCTTATAGGAACTGCACTTGTCATAGATCTTGCTTATGAACTTGTAGTTGAACTTGCATTGATCTCGTAATTACTACTGCTGTATGGCCTCAGCTATACACGGACGGTTCTTACACGACAATGGAATAACCCGAAACAAGATGTTGGATTCTGCTCTGAGCCTTATAGGACCGAGACAGAGGGATCATTGATTCTTTCTGCATGCGCTCCTTTTAGCTCTTAGCTAAAAGGTTTTTTTATTTTATATGAGGAAGCTGGGATTACTGTGGAACAACGTAAAGCGCTAACGACAGCGAAGATGAGAAAAATGAAGCAAGATGGCGTACCGATTACGATGGTGACGGCCTACGATTATCCCTCAGCACGATTGTCAGAGGAAGCTGGTATTGATGTTATTCTAGTTGGAGATTCACTAGGAAATGTCGTGCTAGGGTATGATTCCACGTTGCCAGTTACCCTGGACGACATGGTGTATCATACACGTGCTGCGGTGCGAGGTGCCGCGAATACGTTTGTCGTCGCTGATATGCCCTTCTTAACCTACCACGGCAGCTTGGACGCAACTATGCAAGGCGTAGGGCGTTTGATGCGTGAGGGCGGAGCTAAGGCGGTTAAATTGGAAGGCGGCGCAGAGATCGCGGCTACGGTCAAAGCGATTACTGAGGCAGGCGTACCTGTCGTTGGTCATTTGGGGTTAACGCCTCAGTCGGTACACCAATTGGGTGGCTTCCGTGTCCAAGGGCGCAGCTCAGAGCAAGCGAAGAAGCTTCTGAGTGATGCGAAGGCAATTGAAGAGGCTGGAGCTTTTGCGGTTGTGCTTGAGCTTGTGACGGATGAATTGGCGGCCTGGATCACGAAGCAGCTCTCCATTCCTACGATTGGCATTGGTTCAGGCGTGCATTGTGATGGGCAAGTCCTTGTGTATCATGATCTGTTGCAGTATGGTTCTGACAGTGCTCCCAGAAAGTTTGTTAAAGCCTATGCAAATATCGGGGAAACTATCCGTACAGGTATTGGCGAATATGTGAAAGAAGTGAAGGCGCGGACGTTCCCGGCGCAAGAAAATACATTTCATATGGATAACGATGTTGTTCAATATCTATACGGCGATAAGGAGTGATTGGCCATGGAAGCGATCCACACAATGGAAGTGGTACAGACAATTGCCGATTTAAGAGCACGTATCAAAGATTATCGTCGCAAAAATGATCAATCCGTTGGCTTCGTGCCGACGATGGGTTTTTTACATGAAGGGCATGCCAGTCTTCTCAAAAAAGCGCGTTCCCAAAGCGGTTTAGTAGTGTTAAGTATATTTGTGAATCCTTTGCAGTTTGGTCCTGGTGAGGACTTTGAACGGTATCCGCGCAACGCGGAGCGGGACTTGGCGGTAGCGGAGGCAGCAGGGGTGGATCTTGTATTCATGCCATCTGTGGACGAAATGTACCCATCACCGATACGCACTACCGTAAGTGTTTCGAAAGTTACTACAAGATTATGCGGGGCTTCACGACCTGGTCATTTTGATGGTGTAGCAACGGTAGTCAGCAAGCTATTTCATATCGTTAAGCCCGATCAAGCCTTTTTCGGCTTAAAGGATGCCCAGCAAGTTGCAGTCATCGAGCAAATGGTGCAAGATCTTAATCTAGACGTAGAAATCGTCCCTTGCCCAACCTTGCGTGAAACCGATGGGCTTGCAATGAGTTCCCGCAATGTGTATCTCTCGGCAGAGGAGCGTCAGCAAGCGTTGGTGTTGTCGCAATCCTTACAGAAAGCGAAAGAATTCATCTTAAGCCGTACAAATGCATCTGTTACTTCACAAGAGCTTCAAACACTAGTCAGCACCCATATACAAACGGCACCATTAGCCGTTATCGATTACGTTGAAGTCCTGTCCTACCCAACTTTAGAGCCTTTTGAAAATAGCCATTCTACCTCATCTCTTATTATCGCATTGGCTGTGAAATTCGGGAAAACACGTTTAATTGATAATCTTATTCTACAAGTCAGGAAGTGACGTCTTATGTTTCGCACAATGATGAAAGCGAAGATTCACCGCGCCACGGTTACCGAGGCGAATTTAAATTATATCGGCAGCATCACGATTGATGAAGATTTGATTGACCTCGTGGACATGCTCCCAGGCGAGAAAGTACAGATCGTGAACAATAACAACGGTGCCCGTCTTGAAACGTATATTATCCCAGGGCCGCGCGGCACAGGTGTAGTCTGTTTAAATGGTGCGGCAGCTAGGTTAGTTCAAACTGGCGATACGATTATCATTGTTTCTTATGCCATGATGAGTGATGAAGAAGCCAAGAAGCATCATCCAACGATTGCCATTATGGGGGCGGGCAATACAGTTGCCCAGTTGCTGAAGGAAGAAGAACATTCCACAGTTCTTTAAGTGTGACGCAGACCTGCCTTGCATGCATGAAATCGGCTCTGTTTACAAAGAATGAGGGTAAGCTTTCGAAGCAAAGGTGGGGATGCCAAATGTTTAAGCATTTATTTTCCACAATGAATGAGGTTTTGGAAGAAATCCAGAAGGAATATCCGAACAGTGATGTGGAGAAAAAGGCGGAGCTTGACGAACAACTGCAAGTGCTGAAAACGATGAGTGATGAGTTCATCGAGGCGTGGCTGCTGTTTGAGGAGAAGCTGGGAAAGTTCTACGGGGCGGTGCCGATCAGTACCAAAACCTTACATGACGAACTGATGGAGCTCGACGTATCCGGTAAGCAGACTGAGGAATTCATGCGCGGTCAGGGGTATTACAAGCTGTACATGTATGATCAAGCGATCAAAGAATTCGAGGTGTTGATCGAGCGGCAGCCGGATTTCTTGTTAGCTCGGGTGTACTTAGCGATGGGACATTTGCGAAAAGGGGAGTTTGGCGATGCTTATCAGCACTTCAAATTCCTTCTCCCATTGACGGACAATTCTAAGATGAAAGCTATCTCCTATAATGCAATGGGCTGTATTCAAGTGCAGAATCAGAATCTGGAGAAGGCTTTCGAATATTTCCAAAAAGCGTATCATACCGATCCTTCTTGTATGGAGCCACTTATCAATCTAGATGAGTCCTAACCCGAAACGGCAAAACAAGGTATTCCCTTTTCCTAATCAGATTTGGTATGCTAGGAGAAGTGCAGGACGAAGGGATTGAAGATAGACGTTATGAAATTTGCAGTTTTGGATTTTGAAACGACAGGAAGTCAGCCTGGGGACGAAATTATACAGGTTGGACTCGTCATCATAGATCAATTTGAAATTACAGGTAGGTATACTTCTCTGGTGAACCCAGGGATTAGTATACCTTCTTCGATTACAACCTTAACGGGGATTACCAATGACATGGTTGCTGACGCGCCGTCACTCGATCAGGTGATGTCCGATATGTTTCCACTACTGTTTGATTGTGTGTTAGTTGCGCATCAAGCTGCTTTTGACTTGTCTTTTCTGCAACGAGGCCTAACAAGAACAGGATATCCGCCATTCTCAGGGCGAGTCCTAGATACGATGGATATGCTTCGGATCTTATTCCCGTCCATCTCCAGCCTACAACTGAGTATGGTAGCAGCCTTGTTTGGCATCGACCATGAAAGACCCCACCAAGCAGATAGCGATGCGGAAGTCACGGCGCTCATTTGGATCCATTGTTTGGATCGGTTATTGGGTTTGCCGCTCTTGACGGTGCAAAGATTGAATCATATTTTCGAAAACGGTAACACAGATCTAGGCTGGTTCCTTGATGAGATTTGTTTATATAAAGAGTCCGTGACGAGTGTAGATATGGACACGAATCGATACTTTCGCCAGTTTACTCTCAATGTGACGGATTGGGGCGAGGAAGAAGAGATTCGCTCGGAGTACGAAGTAACGGAAGCTTTGGGTACTTCTTTTACAGCGTTCCAGCAAGGCCTGAAATCCGCGCTTCAGCAACGATTTGAGGTCTACGAGGATCGAGAATCTCAGGATCAAATGATTCAGGAAGTCGAAAAGTCGCTTGAAGCTGATCAGCATTTGATGATCGAAGCGGGAACGGGGACTGGGAAATCACTTGGATATTTGATTCCTTCGATTTACTACGGATTGAAATATGAGAAGAAAGTCGTTGTGTCCACACACACGATTAATTTGCAGGAGCAGCTTCGCGAGCGGGATATTCCTTTATTAAAAGAAATTTTCCCCGTACCTTTCAAAGCGGCTGTGTTGAAAGGGCGAAGCCACTATCTTTGCCTGCGCAAATTTGAAACAAAGCTGACTACGCGGGATTACGAGAATGGCAGGGAAGACCCGATAACCGCCGCGCAAATGGTTGTTTGGTTAAGTGAGACAGAGCATGGGGACGAAGAGGAACTCCACTTTGGGAACAAAGGCGCTCAATTCTGGTATTCAGTCGCAAGCGATACAGATTCTTGCTTAAACCGAATGTGCCCTTGGTACAAGAAGTGTTTCTATCACCGAGCACGTAATGACGCCAACACGGCTGATGTAATCATTACGAACCATTCCCTCCTTTTTACGGATATGAAGGCTGAGAACCGCCTTCTACCGTCCTACAAGCACCTTGTGATTGATGAGGCGCATCACTTTGAAGAAGTGGCAAGTAAACATCTCGGGATTGAGCTGCATGCTTCGGCTTTTTATCATTCACTGCTTTGGCTGTATAAGGATAACCGAAGCGGTCAGCTTCCGATGCTTCGTTTCCGATTACAGAAATCGGATGAGGCTGGGGAGCGCGCAGCGGCTTGGAGTCAAACGATTGATGGGTTATTTCCCAAAATTATTTCGATCAAAGAGGACTGGGAACGTTTAAGCGAAGCCTTATATGAGTTGGTTTCTTCTAGGAGTGATCCTTCGCAATCAGAAACCTCACAATACGTGCTGCGCTTGAAACCAGAAACACTCCCTTCCAACTGGCGTGAACTGCTGATCATGGAGGACAACATTTATCTGAACGCGAATGATTTGCTGCGGACCTTAGATAAGTTGTTGAATGAATTAAAGGAACAACAGGATGGACTTGGGGTTCAGGGGTTAGTGACCGATCTCAACGGCACAGTGAAAGAGCTGTACGCGCATCGAGACGCGCTTCATTTTTTCATGAAAATGGCAGATGATGGGTACGTTTACTGGATCGAAGCCGGCACGTATGCAAAGGCCAAATCCGTGCAGCTGAATTCCGTACCGACGGACGTTAGCGGATTGCTGCAGCAGCATTTCTTTGAAACGAAGGATAGCATCATTCTGACCTCTGCGACTCTCTCTGTGAATAAGTCATTCCAATATTCAGCGGAGCAGCTTGGATTAGCCATTCCAGAGGACGAAGAGTCAGGAAAGCTGAAGACGGTTCAATTGCCATCTCCTTTTAACTATCGTGAGCAAGCCTTGGTTGTGATTCCGCGAGATTTTCCGACCATTAAGGGAGCGGGCGACCCTGTTTTCATAGAAGCATTGATTAACTCACTAAGTGATGTGGCACAGGTGACGAAAGGCCGCATGCTCGTTCTATGCACCTCGAATCGGATGCTGAAGCTCGTCCATGCAGGGATGAAGGAGAAGCTAACTCCTCATGGCATCACCGTGCTCGGACAAGGCGTTGACAGCGGTAATCGGAGCAAGTTAACCCGGATGTTCCAGGATAACAAAATGTGTGTGCTGCTGGGCACCAGTTCGTTCTGGGAGGGTGTGGATATTCCAGGGGACGCGCTAAGCTGTCTTGCGATCATTCGTCTACCCTTTCAGCCGCCTAATCATCCGCTTGTTGAAGCCAAATGTGAAAATATTAAGAAACGAAATGAGAATCCGTTCATGAAATTTTCTGTGCCGCAAGCCGTTATTCGGTTTAAACAGGGCTTTGGCCGACTTGTACGTAGAGCGTCAGACAAAGGGATCGTTATCATTTATGATACACGTGTTATTGAAACGTATTATGGCAAGCATTTCCTCTATTCGTTGCCTGGTCCGAAGATCGAGCACATGACGTGCGAACAAATGCTACCGAGGATTGAGCAATGGATGGGGGGAGCCTAAAGGCGTGAAAACACAGAAAATTTCGGAAGCCGTTGTCCGCAGATTACCGATTTATTTACGATATTTGAACGAGCTGCAAATGAACAATGTGTCGACCGTCTCTTCTCAGGATTTGGGTCAGAAGCTGGATCTGAATCCTGCTCAGATTCGCAAGGATTTGGCTTACTTCGGGGAGTTTGGTAAAAAAGGAATCGGCTATGATATTAATTATCTGATTGAGAAGATCAGACAAATTCTGAAGTTAGATCGACACATTCAAGTTGCACTTGTAGGTGCAGGGAATTTAGGTAGAGCCCTTTGCAATTATAATACGTACTTACGAAATGATATGAAAATTGTAGCGCTCTTCGATGCGATGCCTTCCAAGACAGGCGAAGTAATAAACAACTTAGTTGTGCTGCCTATGGATAAAATGAAGTCAGTTTTGGCTGAGCTTGGTGTACGGATAGGCATCATTACCGTACCTGCGGCAGAAGCACAAAATGTGGCTAATCAATTCGTAGCTTGCGGGATCGAAGCGATCTTAAATTTTGCGCCAGTCATCATTAAGGTACCAGCAGAAGTGCGTGTGCACTATGCTGATTTTACAACAGAGCTTCAGAGCTTGGCTTACTATCTGGATTAGTAAGAAAAAGGCACGACCCGTGCTGCTTCAGCGGGTCGTGCCTTTTGTTGTTTACCACAATAGAAAAATATTTTCGGATTCCGAAAATATCTTTCTCATTACATAATAAAACGGAATATCACTGAGTAAAGCAAGTAAGCAAGTACCATGCTGATTGGAATCGTAATGATCCATGTGATGAGCATTCGGCCTACAGTGCCCCATTGGACATCGTGGAAACGCATAACGCTTCCTGTACCGATAATCGCAGATGAGATGACATGCGTTGTGGATAATGGTTTGCCTAAGAATGTTGAAATTTGGATAACAATCGAAGAAGTTAAGTCTGAGGCAAAGCCATTGATCGGTTCAATTTTTACGATTTTGCCTGACACGGTTTTAATAATTCGCCATCCACCAATGGAGGTTCCAAGTCCCATAGCGAGCGCGGCTGCAATCTTAACCCATATCGGTACATCCAAATCAGTTTGATAGCCAGCTGCGACGAGACCGAACACAATAATCCCCATCGCCTTTTGTGCATCGTTACCACCATGGGAATACGAAAGTAATCCGGCGGATAGGATTTGTAAGGTCCGAAATCCCCGATTTAGCTTGGATCTGGACGTATTTCCCGACCAAATCACGATGTATTTAATCAATATCATGATGAGATAACCTAAACCAAAAGCAATAATAGGCGATAAAACCAGAATAATAATGATTTGTGTGAAACCGCTCCAATTCACGCCGTTGAATCCAGCTCCTGCAATGACAGCGCCAGCTAGGGAGCCAAGCAGGGTGTGGGAGGAAGAAGACGGTATCGACAAATACCAAGTAAGCAAGTTCCAGATGATAGCCGCGAGTAGGGCGGCAATAACGACCTCAACACCATTCTCGATCTTAGCGGGATTGGCGATACTGCCGCCAACCGTTTTGGCTACTTCAGAGGACACCATAGCTCCCACAAAATTCAAAGTAGCTGCCATGAAAATGGCGACTCGCGGACTCAAAGCCCTTGTAGATATTGAAGTTGCAATCGCATTGGCTGTATCGTGAAATCCATTAATGAAGTCAAATGCTAGGGCTAGAAAAACGATCACTATCAAATAAGTTAACATGAATTCCTCCTTGCGTTTTCCATCGGAAAACGTTCTTCGAACACAAAGACAGTTGTCTTATGAGTAGCGAAGTACAACGCTATCTAGAATGTTTGCAACATCTTCACAAGCATCGGTTGTTTCCTCAAGACGCTCATAAATTTCTTTAAGTTTAAAATCTTCGTACACATCTTTACGTGTTATAAAGATTTGACGGATCCCTTCACGCATCAAGCGATCTCCATCATTCTCAAGTTTGTTTATAGCAACGGTGTGCTCTGGAATTTGCATATACTTTTTTTTAGCCAAAAGCTTGAAGGCATCTAACATATGTTGACAGGAGTCTACAATTACGCCTGAGAAATCTTTCATATAGGCATCCGTATGAGAAACATTCAAATAGTCAAAACGAGCAATCGTTGCCTCAATTCCATCGGTAACATCATCTACTTTGGAAGCCAGAATCATAATATCTTCCCGATCAATCGGCGTGATAAAAACTTTGTTCAAGCCTCTGAAAATATCATGTGTAATGGAGTCGCCTGCATGCTCAAGATCATTAATCGCTTTGACATACTCAATGGGGGGTTTATCACCCATCATGGCTGTACGAAACAATTGCGCTGTTTGCAAGGCGTTCTCTGCAGCACGGATAAGTAGTTGCAAGAAATCGACTTCGTTCTTTCTGGTGAATAACGTTGTCATAGAATCCTCCTAATTTTTACTATATGTACAAGTTTTTAAACGAATTTGTGAAAAGAATATGACCAAATTGTAGAAAAAACTCACAATGATTAAAGTATCATACTCATTAGGACTAAAGCAACGAAAATTCCGTGACATTTTACAATTTCTTAACATATAAAGAATAGCGCTCTGCTTCCTTGATTTTACAAGCTTGAAGATGTAAAGTTTATGGAGTATTAGCTGTTTATAGAATGAGCATAGAGAGGGTTTTTTACTATGAAAAAAACATTAATTTCGAATGGTATTTTTATTACTAATAAGGAAGAGACAACATCTATTAAAGGCTGCATGGTTATCGAAGGCAGTCAGATTACATACATCGGTAAAGAAGTTCCAGAACCTCTTGAAAATTATGATGAAGTGATCGACGGTACTAATAAGTTGTACATGCCAGGTCTTGTCAATACGCATGGTCATGCCGCGATGTCCCTTCTGCGCGGATATGGTGACGATTTGGCGCTGCAAGTATGGTTAGAAGAGAAAATGTGGCCAATGGAAGGGAAATTTACTTCGCAGGATGTCAAATGGGGAACACGTTTGTCCATTCTTGAAATGATCAAAGGGGGTACAACAACTTTCGTTGATATGTACGATCATATGAATGAAGTTGCACTCGCAGTTGAGGATTCTGGTATACGTGGTGTCTTGACCCGCGGTGTGATTGGACTTTGTCCGCCAGATGTACAAACATCAAAGCTAATTGAAGCAACAGAATTCGCAAAGAATTGGCATGGTAAAGCGGACGGAAGAATTACAACGATGATGTCGCCGCATGCGCCTTACACATGTCCGCCAGATTATATCGAGCGCATTGTTCAAGTTGCACATGATCTTAATCTTCCTATTCATACACACATGTCCGAAACACGACGCGAAGTTGAAGGCAATGTAGAGCAGTATGGTGCAAGACCTGTTGCTCACTTAGAAAAGCTAGGTGTGTTTACTCGACCTACCCTTGTCGCACATGGCGTTCATTTGAATGATGAAGAAATTGCGATTCTCAAAAATTATGATGTGCGTGTATCACATAACCCAGGCAGCAACCTGAAGCTAGCCAGCGGTGTTGCTCGGTTACCAGAACTGCTGCGTGCAGGAGTCAAAGTTTCATTAGGGACCGATGGCGCGGCATCCAACAATAACTTAGACATGTTTGAGGAAATGCGATTAGCTGCTCTTATTCATAAAGGAGTATCAGGGGATCCACTAGCTATTCCAGCGAAAGAGGCCTTGCTTCTTGGAACTCGCATGGGAGCCGAATCGATCTGGTTGGATGATGTAGGTCATCTTGCGCCTGGTATGAAGGCAGACTTCATCGCCTTGGATATTGATCAACCTCATTTCCTGCCTAAGACTGATTTCGTCTCACACATCGTGTACTCCGCTTGCGCTAAGGATGTCGTTGATGTCTGTGTAGATGGCAATTGGATCGTGCGTAAAGGTGAATGCTTAACACTTGACGAAGAAAAAATTAAGCGTGAATTCGAATTATGCTTTGATCGACTAAAAGGCTGATGCTTAGGCTTAGTATGTGGACATGGGGAGGTGCGCCGCGTTCATGAATGCGAAGCGAACAATTACACTTGGCATCTTTATCGTAGCAACGCTGGGTGTTGTGCTGAGCCGATTTTACCTAAATGTGCAGAATGAACACTGGGATGAGAAGCGAGTTGCTGTTGAGAAAGCCTATGAGGGAAGTATGATGACGAAAGCCTCGAAGGTCGATTTTTTCTATGGTGATGAGGCATTTCAGATTGTATATGGGGAAAATAAGCTCGGACAAAGCTTAATTGCTTGGGTGTCAGAAGAAGAGGTTCATACGGAGAGTACGGACGAAGCCTTCACGGAGGCGCAAGCCCGAGATGCCGTTATGAAAAAGGCGCCTGGCAGTCAAATCGAGCGTGTTATGCCAGGCAAGCTAGGTAATGACTTTGTTTGGGAAGTATTTTATAAAACGAAGGATGATAGAGGTACTCGGTATTTCTATGACTACTATGCCTTCAAAGACGGCAAATTTCTGGATACGTATCGGCTCAGCCTTCAATAAGAAGGTTGAGCTTTTTTCTTTTTTAACAGTAGCGCCGCCGGCTGTCGCACGCTAGCGCACAAAAAATGTGCGCAAGAGCACTAGCGCCGCCGGCTGTCGCATGCTAGCGCACAAAAATGTGCGCAAGAGCAGTAGAGCCGCCGGCTTGTCGCATGGTAGCGCACAAAAAATGTGCGCAAGAGCAGTAGAGCCGCCGGCCGCCGCACGGTAGCGCACAAAAAATGTGCGCAAGAGCATCAGAGCCGCCGGCCTCCGCAAGGTAGCGCACAAAAAATGTGCGCAAGAGCATCGGAGCCGCCGGCTTTCGCACGGTAGCGCACAAAAAATGTGCGCAAGAGCAGTAGCGCCGCCGGCAGTTGTACGCTAGCGCACAAAAAATGTGCGCAAGAGCTCAGCGCCGCCGGCTGAAGCATGCTAGCGCACAAAAAATGTGCGCAAGAGAAGTAGCGTCGCCGGCTTTCGCACGCTAGCGCACAAAAAATGTGCGCAAGAGCAGTAGCGCCGTCTGCTCTGCATTTCCACTGTTTACATAAGGCATGGGGTGTGTACGAAGTGATATACTACTCGTATAGCTTTTGAAGCGAGAAAATATTTTTTACAGAAAGGTGGACGCCAATCCATGAAGATGAAGCTGCGCCTTTTACCTGTTGTCTTGAGCGTGATTATTTCGGCCGGAGTACTTTTTGGAGGCTGGTTCGCCTATACAAGCTTTGCGATGGAAAATCCATTATCACACATAATCAGTTCGGCACCGGGTGTGACCGACTCAACCCTTAAGCTTTCATCCAATCAAGTAGACATTGAAGTGACATTAAAGCCAGACGCTAATTTACGTAATGTTGTTGAACAAATTAAGCAAGAAGGCGCCTCGATTATCGGGAAGCGTTCTGTGAACATATCCGTTAAGAACCAATCGTCAGATAAGCTGGATCAGTGGTGGTCTAAAGCTTTATTTGAGGTAGCGCAAGCTATGGAAACGAAGCATTATGCTGATATTCCAACAACCCTGGAGAAGTATGCAACTGGTGTTCCTAATATGAAAGTAGACAGTGAAATGGATGAACACAACGTGTATATCCGCCTAACAGATGGTGATGCTACGAGATTTATCATGCTGCCAAGAATCTCCCAGATCGGAGTGTGGCCGAATGAGTAAAATATATAAAGAAATTGGGATAGGTTTTATTCCTGTCCTGCTCGTTTTTTTAGCATTTCAAGGTGTGAATGTCATTCCGATTATTTTCGTAAGTGCTCTTGGTGTATCGTTATTCTATATGATGAAAACCCGCGGCGGCATCGGGGCGGCAGCAGGCGGCGGAGATCGAAAAAGCAAAAATCGGACGCCGTCTTTCTTGACCTTTGATGAGATCGGCGGACAAGATCGTGCGAAGAAAGAATTAATGGAAGCACTTGATTTTTTGATCAAGCATGAAGAAATTAAGAAGTTAGGTATTCGTCCGCTAAAAGGATTACTGTTGACTGGTCCTCCAGGTACAGGGAAAACGTTGATGGCTAAAGCGGCTGCCCACTATACGAACTCCGTCTATATGGCAGCTTCAGGTAGTGAATTTGTTGAGATGTATGTAGGTGTCGGTGCGAGCCGAGTGCGAGATTTATTTAAAGAAGCAAGAGCACGTGCTGTCAAAGAGGGCAAGGATAACGCCATTATTTTTATTGATGAGATTGATGTCATTGGTGGTAAGCGAGACGGCGGTCAACAGCGCGAATATGACCAGACATTGAACCAGTTATTGACGGAGATGGATGGGATTCATACCAATGAAGCGCCGCGCATTCTTATTATTGCTGCAACGAATCGTAAGGAAATGCTAGATAGCGCATTGCTGCGTCCGGGTCGTTTTGACCGACATATTGAGGTAGATTTGCCTGATAAGAAGGGGCGTTTGGCTATTCTTCATATTCACGCCAAAAATAAGCCGCTCGCAGAAGGTGTTACTTTGGATCAAACAGCGGATCAAACCTTTGGTTTCTCAGGGGCACAGCTTGAAGGTGTATTGAACGAAGCAGCCATTTATGCCATGAGGGAAGATAAGCCAGCCATTGAGCAGCCTCATTTGGCTTCAGCGATCGATAAAGTCATGATGGGTGAACGAACAGATAAAGAAACTGCGAATGATGAGAAAGAGCGTGTGGCGTATCATGAATTAGGCCATGCTATTATTGCAGAGCTAGTTCGTCCAGGATCCGTTTCACAGGTTACCGTTAGTCCGCGTGGGAAAGCATTAGGCTATGTACGTCATAACCCGCCTCAGGATCATTATTTGTATACAAAAGATTATATTGAAGATCAGATTATGATTGCCCTAGGTGGAGCAGCCGCGGAAGAAATGATATACGGCGGTCGCAGCACCGGTTCTCGTAACGATTTTGAACAATCGCTTTCGATGGTTCGCAACATGATGGACGCTGGTCTTACGAGCTTAGGAATTATTGATCGTGAGATGGTGACAAAGGAACAGTTGATGAAAGAAAATGCAGCTATTCTGGATGCGTTGATGCTTCGTACGAAAAAGATGTTAGAAGAGCAACGTAGTGTGTTTGAGCATTCTTTTGCGATTTTGATGAAAGAAGAAGTGCTCTCAGGAGATACATTTCGTACCTTATTTGACGCCTCGGTGTCTCAAAGTGCATAATAATGACCGTTGGCCAATTAGGCCAGCGGTTCTTGTCTTTACCTGGGGCATGGATTATACATATACTTATTAAGAAGACTTCATAAGATCTATGAACATTTGTAATTTCCGTGAGGAAGATGTATGGATGAAGGAGAAACAGGCTATGATGTTCAGAACAATTGGTGTAATCGGCGGCGGAACGATGGGGCAAGGTATTTCTGAAATGCTTGCGGCTCGAGGACTTGATGTTATTCTTGCCGAAAAATCAACAGATAAGCTGGATCGAGCGATCGAGCAGATCACGGTAAGTTTAGATAAGCAAATTGAGCGTTGGGCTTTAACGGAAGCGGAGAAGAAATCCATCCTCTCGAAAATTAGAAGAGCTGACTCGATACAGGACATGGCCTCCTGCGAGCTTGTTATTGAAACGATTTCCGAAGATTTGAATGCGAAAAAGCATGTCTTTTTCCAACTGAATCAAATTTGCTCGCCACAAATTATTCTGGCCACGAATACCTCGACGTTAAGTGTAACAGAGATCGCTGCGATTACGTCTCACCCAGAGCGTGTAATTGGGCTTCATTTTCTACACCCAGTCGCCAAAGTGAATCTTGTGGAAATCGTTCGCGCTATGAAAACGTCGGATGAAACCTATAATCACGTTCGTCGGTTTGTTGACGATTTGCTTTCGAAAAAGAGCATTAAGGTAAATGAATCGCCAGGTTATATAACGACGCGGCTGATTTGTACGCTCATCAATGAGGCACTTCACACGTTATCCGAAGGTGTTGCTTCGGCAGAAGATATCGATCAAGCCATGCGCATAGGCTATGATTTCAAGCATGGTCCACTGGAGATGTGTGACCGTTTTGGACTCGACGCCGTGTTAGCTGCGTTAGAAGGTATGTTCCGCGAATATGGCGATATCAAATATCGTCCCTCGTATTTGCTGAAGCAAATGGTTCGTGCGGGGCACCTTGGGGCGAAGACAGGGGAAGGCTTCTTCCGTTATGACAAGGATGGTGACCGAATATGAACATTCTGGTGATCAATGCGGGCAGTTCTTCCGTGAAGTATCAACTTTATGATATGGAAAATGCGAGCGTTCTTGCCAAAGGCAGAGTAGAGCGCATCGGCATGGATACTGCGATCCTGATGCACGAGCCTGCGGACAAATCCGAATTTCATAAGGTTGATGAAATTCTCGAGCATACAACCGCCATCCGCAAAGTGCTGGACGTGCTAGTCCATCCCGAGCATGGTGTACTGACCGCCATATCACAGATCGATGCCGTCGGCCACCGTGTCGTTCATGGCGGCGAATCGTTCAAGAGTTCCGTCCTCGTCACGGACGAGGTGAGAAAGGAAATCAGGCGCCTCTTCGATTTGGCGCCGCTGCACAACCCGGCGCACATGCTTGGCATCTCTGCGGTGGATGCGAATATGCCTGGCGTGCCGCAGGCCGTCGTCTTCGACACCGCCTTCCATCAGTCGATGCCGGCGAAGGCCTACCTGTATCCGGTGCCGATGGCGCTCTACCGGAAACATAAGGTGCGCCGCTATGGTTTCCACGGAACGTCGCACAAATACGTCAGCGAGCGTGCCGCAGACTTCCTAGGACGCCCGCTGGAGCAGTTGAAGCTCATTACCTGTCACATTGGTAATGGCGCTTCCTGCGCCGCTGTAATGGGCGGCCAGTCGGTTGACACGAGCATGGGGATGACCCCGCTCGAAGGGCTGATGATGGGCACGCGCAGTGGCGATCTCGATCCGGCCATCGTGCCCTATGTGATGGGCAAGGAGGATTTGACGATCGGCGAGGTGAGCTCCATGCTGAATAAGCATAGCGGCCTGCAGGCGATCTCGGGGATCTCCAGCGATATGCGGGAGATCGTGGAAGCGATGGAAGCGGGCGATAAGAACGCGTCGCTGGCATTTGAGATGTATGCGTATCGACTGCGCAAATACATCGGGGCTTACGCCGCAGCGATGAATGGCGTCGATGCGATTGTTTTTACGGCGGGCGTTGGCGAGAATTCCGCGCCGCTGCGTCAGGCGGTATGCGAGGGATTGAGCTTCCTTGGGGTTGATTTTGACGGGGAAGCGAACACGCAAGGTAGAGGCATCGAAAAGCGAATCACGAAGCCAGGATCGCGGGTTGAAGTACTTGTAATTCCAACGAATGAGGAATGGGTTATCGCACAGGATACGTATAGTCTCGTTCAATCGATGCCAAGCTGATTCTTTCGTGGAAATAGTGAAATAGTGTACAATAGAATAGATCTTCAGTTCTAGGGAGGAAGGATATAGTTATGAAAAGTACAATAGGTGAAGTAAAACATCATGTCGGCGAGTCCGTCACCATCGGCTGTTGGCTAAACAAGAAACGCTCCAGCGGTAAAATTCAGTTTTTGCAGCTACGAGACGGTTCGGGATATATTCAAGGTGTTGTGGTTAAAAGTGAAGTGAGTGAAGAGGTATGGGAAGCAGCTTCCAAACTTACGCAAGAGAGCTCGCTGTACATAACAGGAAAAGTAAAAGAAGACACACGCAGTAAAGGCGGCTTTGAGCTCGATGTGACAGGTGTTGAAATCATTCAAGTCACGGAAGAGTATCCGATTACACCAAAAGAACATGGTGTCGATTTCCTCATGGACAATCGTCATCTATGGATTCGTAGCCCGCGCCAGCGTGCTGTACTTGTGATTCGCGCAGAAATTATAAAAGCAGTTCAAGCGTTCTTCAATGACCGTGGCTTTCATTTGGTGGATCCGCCGATCCTGACGCCTTCCTCATGTGAAGGTACAACGAACTTGTTCCACACGAAATATTTTGATGAAGATGCGTTCCTGACACAAAGCGGACAGCTATATATGGAAGCAGCAGCTATGGCGCTAGGTCGCGTATATTCCTTTGGTCCTACCTTCCGTGCGGAAAAATCCAAGACGCGCCGTCATTTGATCGAGTTCTGGATGATCGAGCCGGAAATGGCGTTCGTAGATCACGTGGAAAACCTAGAGGTGCAGGAGCAATTCGTTTCACATATCGTGCAGACGGTTTTGGCGAATTGTCAGGCTGAGCTTGAAACATTGGAGCGGGACACATCCAAGCTGGAGAAAATCAAAGGCAGCTTCCCACGTATTACGTACGATGAGGCTGTCGATTATTTGCAAAAAAACGGGCATGAATTCGCATGGGGCGAAGATTTCGGAGCACCTCATGAGACTGCAATTGCTGCACAATATGAAACACCGGTATTTATCACACATTGGCCGACCGAGATTAAGGCGTTCTACATGAAGCCAGACCCTAGTCGTCCAGAAGTCGTCCTCTGTGCGGATATGATTGCGCCTGAAGGCTATGGCGAAATTATCGGGGGCAGCCAACGGATCGATGATCCTGAATTGATGGAACAGCGTTTCAAGGAGCATGAGCTATCCCAAGAGGCCTATCAGTGGTACTTGGATCTTCGCAAATACGGTACCGTACCGCATTCTGGCTTCGGTTTAGGCTTAGAGCGTACAGTTGCTTGGATTTGCGGCTTGGATCATGTACGTGAAACGATTCCGTTCCCACGTTTGTTATACCGTCTGTACCCTTAAGTAGTGGCATTGTCCATGGGGAGAAAGGGGATCGACGCATGAGTACTCAAACGAATACACAGATGAAGGTCGAAGCGATCCTGTTGAATAGCTTTATGGAGGGGAGTGTCGCGGTGCCGAGTCTGCTGCTGAAGCATTACCGCGCACTGCTGCTGAGTGAGGTTGACGTCATGACGCTCATTCATTTCATTTCTTTTGTTGAAAAGGAACGGAACAACTTCCCGACATTGGATGAAATCCAGGAGCGAATGTCGGCCTCACCCGATGTGGTTATCGCAAGCGTGCAAAAGCTCATTCGAGAGCAGTATATCGCTATCGATGAGGATACGAACGAAACGACCGGGTTTCGCAGTGAGCAGTATAACCTGACACCGATGTACAAGAAATTAGCGAAGTGCGTCGCGGATCAGCAGCTTAAAGAGTTAGCTGAGGCCGCTGCATTGGCACAAACGCAAGCTCCGTCTGATGATCGTGCGAAGAACATTTATACGACGATCGAAAATGAATTCGCCAGACCTTTGACGCCGATGGAGCTGGAAACGATCAGCAATTGGCTTGATAAAGATATGTACAAAGAAGAGCTGATCATGACGGCTTTGAAGGAAGCGGTTTTTGCCGGAAAAGTTCATTTCCGTTACATTGATCGGATTCTGCTCGACTGGAGTCGCAATCGCGTATCGACGGTTGACCAAGCGAAGGAATACTCGCAGCGGTTCCGACAGTCGCGGTAAATAAAAAACGTCCAATTCTTCTCCCTGAGGGAGGAAGGTTGGACGTTTTTTTTTGTTAGAAGCTGTCCGTAAGTCGAAAAAATCGACTTACGGGAGAGAAAAGTAGCCACTAGCCCAGCGCAAGTCGAAAAAATCGACTTAGAGCTTCAAATTTACTTCTTCAACAAATGCAAGCGGTACACATATTCGAATAGGAATTCGAACGCTTCTAGATGACGCTTCGCTTCGAAAGCATTGGCGCCCCAAGCGTAAATCCCGTGCTTGCGAAGAACGATACCTGGGATACGCGGTACAATCGCACCTTCAACAAGCTCAGCAATACGTGGAATATCCGCATAGTTGGGCAAGATCGGAATCTCAATTTGAGCTTCTTCATCCCAAATATTGAATGCTTTAATGAGCTCAACGCCATCGACTGGAATGCTCCCACGCTCACCGAATAGCTCAGAAGCTAAGTTGTTAAAGATCGTATGCACGTGGAAAATAGCGCCAGCGCCCGTTAAGCGGTAAATTTCACTATGGATTAAGGTTTCCGCTGAAGGCTTCAGGCTCGTTGCTTCCGTTGGCAGGCCTTTCTCATTGACGAGAAGGAAATCCTCAGGGGTTTGGACCGATTTATCTCTACCACTGGAAGTTATAGCGAAAGTGAAAGCACTTGGCTCGAAACCGCCAACACGCACAGATAAGTTACCGCTAGTCGCAGGAAACCATCCACGTGCCGCTAGATTCGCTTTGATATCACGCAATTCAGCGAATGCACGCTGTTTTTCTTCTAGTAAAATACTCATTTGACCGGTTCAGCCTCCAATTGCTTAATAATATCGAAGAAGGTTTCGAAGGGATGGTACGCATAGCCGAGTTGATCGCAGCGCTCGATGAGGTGTGATCTGGCGAAAATCGTATCCACAAGCTTAGCTCCCTCGAAATCGGTGATGCTGTCTCCGATAATAATTCGCTCATACCGCTGGGGATCGTAGGATCGAATGATGCTCGTTTTGCACATGCCGCAATCCGTTTTGCAGTGGGCATCGCAAGGATTCGGCCATAGGATCTCGATTTTTTCCCCTTCGAAAGAGCTGGCATTGCAATAAATATGATTCTCTGGAATATCGAATTCGCGCAGGAGCGGGTAAATAAAGAAATCAATACCTCCGCTTGTGACTAATAGCGTAATCCCTTGCTCCTTGCAGTAGGAGACAAATTCTTTAAAACCATCGCGAATGACCGCATTGTTAATCGCATAGTCAATAATCTCAGCTTTTCGTGAGGTCGGCAGAAGGTCGAACATCGCCCCAACACCTTCACGAATGGAGATTTGCTGCGTCACAATTTGATCGACAATGCCTTCCCAGCCTTCAGGATTGAAATGCTTCATAATCGCTACAATGTTATCGCTAACGGTAATCGTACCGTCAAAGTCACAAAAAATAATGCGTTCCTTGCTCATTCTCTAATCCCCCATGTGTCTATAGCTGATTGCAGCTCTGGATGTGTTTGGGCGTAGTCACGTAGTGATTTGCCTTGAAGCGTCGCGTCAATAGCTTGGCGGAACGCTTGTCCACCCGCGATCGTTCCCATTGGGTGACCGTGGATACCGCCACCGGCGTTCACGATAACATCCTGTCCGAAATCACGCAAAATGAGTGGGACAAGTCCAGGATGGATACCCGCGGAAGGCACCGGGAAGCTTGGAGCTAATTTTAATTCTACATCAGATGGCGCCTGATAAGTGTAATCTTTACGTAAATCGTTAGTTAACAGAACATGCTTAATGGCCAAATTCTCTTCCTTCGGCATCACAACGGAGCCGTATGGCGAAGGGAATAGCACTAAATCAGCACCAGCAAGACGCATAAGCTTGCCTAGAAGAACAGAAGGCGCGATACCGTAATGCGGCGATGGATATGTAGCTCCAGCCAAAGCGGGATGAGCCATGATCGGAATGTTGATTTCCGGATCGGAGCTTAATTCATGCAGCACATCGAAGCCGTATGCCAATACATTGAAGAGCAAAGCATTTGCACCTGCTGCAATGGCTTTCTTCGCTTGGGCTGCAAGTTTGGAGGTTGACCCCGTCAAATTAACCGCATAGAGCAGCTTTTGCCCGGTTTCCTTCGTCGCTTGCTCAGCCGCTTCGAGACAAATCGCAATCCGTTTCTCCATCGGCGTTAACGGATTCTCGAATAGAATCTCGTCGTCCTTGATGAGATCAACGCCGCCTGCGGCTTGCAAGTAAAACTGCTCGCGAAGCGCTGGCAACTCGTATCCTACAACGGACTTAAAAATACTCATAAGCAGCGGGCGGTCATGCACGCCAAGCAGATCACGAACACCTTGCATCCCGAATTTCGGTCCCGGGAACCCGGCCAGGAAATTGGAAGAGAAGGCGAGGTCGATCAGCTTGATTTTGCCATCCATAGACAGCTTGCCGAATACCGTTACTAATAGCGCGGGGATATCTCGGCTATAGTTCACATCTGGATAGGCGATGGTGATATCTGCGTAACGGCCCGAAAGAGGTTCGCCATCCCCTGGCTCATGGACTTCAACGGAAACGACCTTGCCCAAATGCTTCTCCATGGAAGCCTTTTGAGCCTCAGGGAGCTCGGTCCAACTGCCAACGGTAAGGCCAACCGCGATGCCGGTTGCTTTTTTATGAAAATCGGCTTTCTCATCGAAACTCCGATAGGTTGCTAAACAATAGGAACTCATGACAATATTTCACCTGCTTTAACTAGATTCAAATAGTAGTATTATACCGATTTCCCTACTGGACTGGTTGAAGCGATTTGCTCGCCCATTTCCTTCGCTCGTGCAGCGGACGAAAATACAGCTTGTGCAATGGCTTCGCTAAATTGAAAACGATCCAGGGCTTCAATTGATTTTTGTGTAGCTCCATTAGGTGATGTAACTTTGCGTCGCAGCTCCGCAGGATCTTCTTTCGTATGCTGAACCATGTGTGCGGCACCAAGCACAGTTTGAAGTGTAAGCTGTCTCGCGTCTTCCTCGGTTAGCCCGCCTTCAATCCCTGCTTTAATCATCGCTTCCATAAAATAGTATACATAGGCAGGACCGCTTCCGGAAACGCCTGTAAGAATTTCCAGCTTATCTTCTTCCACAATCGTGACCGTGCCCACAGCTTCAAACATTTGGATCGCAAACTGCTTGAATGTATCATTAACCTTAGAAGAGAAGCTCATTCCTGTTGCCCCTAAACCGATAGTTGAGGAGGTGTTAGGCATGGTGCGAACGATAGGCATGTTGGTTTGCAAAAGCTGTTCAGCTTTCTCAATGGAGAGGCCAGCAATGACAGAAATTAGCAGTTGATTTTCGTTCAGAAGCGGCCCGAGCTCTGCAAAAGCAGATTCGACATCCTTAGGCTTCATGCAAAGTACAACAACGTCTGCTTCGCGAATGAAAGCATCTTTCGTTACAGGATCCGAGCTTGCTTGAAGGCCGTATTCTGAGCGAAGAAATGCTAATCTGTCTTGGTTGGAGCGATTCATCATATACACATTCTGCGGATTAGCAACTTCTGTCTGGATAAGACCGCGGACGATGGCTTCCGCCATGGAACCTGCGCCTACAAAGGCAATTTTGGCTTGTGAAATGTTCGTGGACATCGGGCATTCCTCCTTAGGTTATACGGCTTATTCGCGTATTTGTCCGCTTCCGTAGATGCGGTATTTGGTCGAAGTTAAAGCAGGCAGTCCCATAGGACCACGTGCGTGAAGCTTCTGTGTGGATATGCCGATCTCTGCTCCGAATCCAAACTCATAGCCATCGGTAAAGCGCGTCGATGCATTATGATACACCGCAGCAGCATCTACTTCCTGTAGGAATTTCTCTGCATTGGCAGCATCTTCTGTCACGATGCATTCGGAGTGCATGGTGCCGTAGTCACGAATGTGAGCTAGGGCCTCGTCGAGGTCTTTGACAACTTTGATGGATAAAATATAATCGCCATATTCCGTACCCCAATCAGCCTGTTCAGCAACCAGCATACTTGGAACTAAGCTTCTAGCACGCTCGTCGCCACGCAGCTCAACGTGTACACCTTGGAACGCTTCAGCAATCGCAGCTAAATGTTGTTCCGCTATAGCTTCATGAACGAGCAAGGTCTCCATACTATTGCAAACAGATGGGCGTTGTGCTTTCGCATTTATGCCAATACGAACGGCCATATCGAGCTGTGCACTTTGATCAATAAAAGTATGACATACCCCTGCGCCTGTTTCAATGACTGGGACCGAGGCGTTATTGACAACATTTTGAATAAGTGAATGACCGCCACGTGGAATCAACACATCAATCAGCCCATTGAGCTTCAACATTTCGTCGACAGAGCTGCGATCAGCACTGAGAATTAATTGCAGAGCATCTGCTGGCAGAGCAGAACGCTCTAAGGCTGAATGCAGTACTTCCACAATTTTCTCATTCGAAAATAGGGCTGAAGAACCGCCACGCAGCACGACAGCGTTGCCGGTTTTGAGACATAAGCCTGCCGCATCGACCGTTACGTTCGGTCTAGCTTCATAAATGATGCCGATGACGCCTAGGGGAACACGGATTTTGCGAATCCGCAGACCATTCGGGCGGTCAAAAGACTCGAGCGTATCCCCAATCGGATCTGGGAGCTCAGCGATTTGACGCAAGCCTTCAGCCATGGCTGCAATTCGAGATTCGTTTAATGCTAAACGATCGAGCAGGGAGGCACTAGTACCTTGCTCCTTGCCACGCTGAAGATCCTTCGCATTGGCTTCGATGATCGCTTGCTGCTCTGTCACTAGCGCATCCGCCATTAGCAGCAAAGCAGCATTTTTCTGCTCTGTCGTAAGATTGCCCATTGCTTGGGCGGCTTGCTTGGCAAGCTTGGATTTACGTATGACTTCACTCATGGGAAGACCTCCTAGTTGAAAAAGGTTTGGCAATGCGCTAACAATTGTTCCACGTTAAGTTCATAGAGGCTACCGGTTCGACGTTCTTTACATTCGACGATGCGTTCGCTCGTTTTCTTACCTACGGTTAGACGCAATGGGAATCCTAGTAAATCGGCATCATTAAATTTCACGCCAGGGCGTTCCTCACGATCATCCCAGAGGACGGAGTATCCTGCGCGAGTTAATGACTGGTAAATTTCCTCAGACAAGGCCATTTGAGCTGCATCCCCAACTTGAACTGTTAAAAGATGCACGAAATATGGCGCTATGGCGTTGGGCCATATAATGCCTTTCTCATCCTGATGCTGTTCAATGACAGCAGCCAGCACGCGTGATACGCCAATCCCATAGCAGCCCATTATCATCGGCTCGGAGAGTCCGTTCTCATCCGTGAAGGTTGCCCCGAGAGATTCGCTATATTTGGTGCCGAGCTTGAAGACATGCCCGACTTCAATGCCTTTTGCAAATTCGAGCTCATGTCCGCAATGAATACATCTTTCGCCTTGACCAACGTTGCGAACATCTGCGTAGGTGATGTCACCTAGATCTCGCTGAACATCAACATGCTGAAGGTGATAATCCGCTTCATTGGCGCCAACCACCGCGTTCTTTAAGCCTTTGATCGATGTGTCTGCGATCAGCTTGACGCTAGTAAGACCAGTCGGTCCTATAAATCCAGCTATCGAGCCTAGCGCAGCAATTTCGTCCTCTGTAAGCATGGTGACGTCTTGTACCCCAAGTACATGCTTCAACTTGATTTCATTGATTTCGAGATCACCTCTGACAAGCACGATAGCAGGAGAGTCATCCGCTTGTACGGCAACGGATTTAATGATTTGCTGCGGTTCAATCTGAAGAAATTGAATTAATTGTTTGATGCTTGTTACGCCTGGCGTATACACGCGCGATGGCTGATTGTTTGGAAGGTCGTTAGCAGCTACGTTCTCGTTCATGATGTTGCCGTTCGCTTTCTCCAAATTAGCCGCATACTGGCAGGAAGGGCAATGTACGATCGTATCCTCGCCGACATCCGCTAAAGCCATGAATTCATGCGTATCCGTGCCGCCAATTGCGCCGGAATCCGCTTCAACAGCTCGGAATTGTAAGCCGCAGCGTGTGAAAATGTTGACATAAGCATCAAACATCGCTTGATAGCTAGCATCGAGACCGCTTGCGGAGCGATCGAAAGAGTACGCATCCTTCATTAGAAATTCACGTCCACGCAGCAGGCCGAACCGTGGTCTGCGCTCATCGCGATATTTCGTTTGGATTTGATATAACGTAACAGGCAGCTTTTTATAAGAATGAATCTCATCTTTGACGAGCGTTGTAATCACTTCTTCATGTGTAGCGCCTAACGCAAACTCGCGACCATTGCGGTCTTCAAGCCGCATTAATTCAGGACCATACACATCCCAACGGCCAGAGGCTTTCCATAATTCGGCAGGATGGAGGGCAGGCATGAGCATTTCTTGCGCGCCAGCGTTGTCCATCTCTTCCCGCACGATCGTTTGAATATGTTGAAGGGCCTTAAGACCCAATGGTAAATAGGAATAAATACCGCTGGATAACTGACGAATGAGTCCTGCTCGCAGCATAAGTCGGTGACTGGCTGCCTCGGCATCTCCCGGTACATCTCGTAAAGTAGGGTTAAGTAATCGTTGTTGTCGCATGATTAAGGGAGCGCCTCACTTTCTTTAGGTATTCTATGATTAGGTCAAAGGCACCCATTCATCGCGGTGGATGACTTCAATGCGTGACACTTCGACACGTTTCTGGACTTCGTCGGTAGATAGGCCAGCCGCGGCTTGCACTTGCCAAGCCGCATAATTGACAACGCCGCGGCCAAGCAGCGTACCTTCACTGCAGAGCACCTCGACGACGTCGCCGGGGTGGAAGTCGCCAACGGCTGCTGTGATGCCAGCGGGGAGCAGGCTCTTCCCACCGTTGATCAGGGCTGCCTTGGCCCCCTGATCAACGATGATTTGCCCTTGGGGCAGCGAGTGGAAGCCGACCCACTGCTTCTTGACCGGCAGATTGTTTAGCGCCGTGTCAAAGTACGTGCCCTTGCCTGTGCCCTGCACGGCAAGGTGTAGATCATCGGGCTCCAGCACGCGCCCGATGAAGACCGGCACGCCCCCGCGCATCGCGATGCGGGCGGCCTCGACCTTAGAGCGCATGCCGCCGGTGCCGACCGCGCTCCCAGAGCCTCCAGCGAAGCTGAACAGCTCATCGCTGATGGCGTCGACGCGATCGATGCGCTGCGCGTTCGCGTTCTTGCGAGGATCGTCCGTGTACAGTCCGTCCATATCGGTAATGATGATCAATTTGTTCGCTTTGACCAAATTGCCTACGAGCGCCGACAACGTATCATTGTCGCCGAATTTTAATTCATCCACCGAGACGGTGTCATTCTCGTTAATGATAGGGACGACGCCGCGCTGCAAAAGCTCGTCAATTGTCATCATCGCGTTCTGCACGCGCTTGCGGTTGGAGAAGTCGTACCGGGTCAGCAGAATTTGCGCCACGCTCACGCCGTGGGACGCAAAGGCTTCATGGTACGCCTGCATTAAGAGCGCTTGGCCGACGGCTGCGGCGGCCTGTTTCTCATGCAGTACCTTGGGCCGTGTGCGGTAGCCAAGGGACGTGAAGCCTGCGGCGACTGCGCCCGAAGTCACGAGCAGCACTTGGCTGCCGCTGCGCTGCAATTGCGCTAGCTCAGACGCAAAAAAACGTATTTTATCCGGATTCAGGCCGCCCGTATCAGAGGTTAATGAGGAGCTGCCGATTTTGACGACGATTCGCTGAGTCATATTCATCCCATCCTTCAGTTTCCAGCTATGTAGATACAAAAAAAGACTCACGTCCTTAATAATAAGGACGAAAGTCTGTTGCTTCCGCGGTACCACCTTAGATTAGCGCATATCAAATAGACAGCACTCCACTCTAGATTCCCTTGGTAACAGAAGGGCACTGTTCAACTCATCGTTGACGGTTCAGGGGCGGGTTCAGATTCGGTTCACGGCAAGCTCTCTCAGTCGGTGGAGCTTACTCCCTGGTTACGTGCGGCTCGATTCTTACTATTCCCATCATAACGTTGCTGTTTGAAATTTTAATTCTATCTAGAATAGCATGGTACGTAAGACTTTGTAAAGGTGCAAATGGCTTGCTTTCAAGGAGTTTTGTTAAATAGGAATTAAAAAAGATTCAACTTCCCAATCCGCTGTACAGCCTCAGCTAACCGTTCCTCGGAAGATAATAAGCCTAAGCGGACATAACCCTCACCATGCGTACCGAAGCCAACGCCAGGAGCGACGACAACTTTCGCTTCTTCCAACAGAAGATCAGCAAGGCTCTGGGACGAATGTCCCTTTGGCACTGGCAGCCAAGAGAAGAACGAGCCTTGCGATGGTTTTGCGTTCCAGCCAATGCTGGTAAGCGCTGTGTAAAGCGCATTACGACGACTTTCGTACACATCCCGCAGTTCTGTTACACAGTCTTGAGAGGCCGTTAACGCTGTTGCAGCTGCTGCTTGAATACCGCCGAACAAAGAGCAATAGTAGTGATCTTGCATCAGGTTGATGAGACGAATCACTTCTTTGTTGCCTAGGGCAAAGCCGACGCGCCAGCCAGCCATGTTGTAAGTTTTGGAAAGTGTATAGAACTCGATGCCTACTTCCTTGGCACCAGGCGTTTGCAGGAACGAAATCGGCTTCTGACCATCGAAGCCAATGGCGCCGTAAGCGAAGTCACTCGCTACAACGACCCCATTTTTCTCAGCAAAGGCAACTGTTTCTTCATAGAAAGAAGCGGGAGCCGTCGCACCGGTTGGGTTGTTCGGGTAATTAATGAACATCAGCTTGGCGCGGTCCAAGTCGGACTGCTTCAGCTGTGAATAGTCAGGCAGGAAGTTATTTTCTTCACGCAGCGGCATGAATGCCATTTCGGCACCAGCCAGTGCTACCCCAGACCAATAGTCTGGATAGCCAGGATCAGGAACGAGGCAGACATCGCCTGGATCCAATAAACATTGTGCAATTTCGATGAGTCCTGTTTTGCCTCCAAAAAGGATCGCAACTTCGGTATCAGGATCCAGATCAACGTTGTGATCTTCCTTATAACGCTGAGCAATCGCCTGTTTCAGGAACGGAAAGCCGCTGAATGGCGGGTATTTATGATACAACGGATTCGCAGAAGCTTCTTGAATCGAAGCTACGATATGCGGAGGGGTAGGGCGGTCAGGATTCCCTTGACCCAAATTAATGACATCATGGCCAGCAGCGATTTGCGCATTGGCTTTGCCAACAAGTGTTGCGAAGAATTGTGTCGGCAGACCCTTCATTCTTTCGGCTGGTTGTATGGCAAATCGAGAAGATGTTGAAGATACGTTAGTCACGGTTTAATTCACACTCCGGAGGTCGGGATTTTAAGCTATACCCTAAATGTAACATGATTAATCTTTTTTTCATAGTCGATGAAGATAATCGATTGTACTTCATTTTGACATTGTCATATGATGGAGGCAACGATGTACGAAGGAGATGAATGAGATGACAGATCATGCCCAAGTCGCTGATGTTTTTCTACAGGAGTCGATACGTGCTTTTCAAAGTATGAAGAAGCTGGGGGATAAGGCATTTGCCCAAACAGCGGAGACCTATTTCTATCAGACTATAGATGAAGAATCGAATTCCCTTGAAGTGCTTATCAAACATATGCATGGGAATATGTTGTCCCGTTGGACCGACTTCCTAACCACAGATGGGGAAAAAGAAACGCGAGATCGCGATGGCGAGTTTGTAGGAGACAGCCTTTCCCGAGAAGAACTGATTGCCCTGTGGGAGGAAGGCTGGCAAGTGCTGTTCACAACACTTCACTCGTTGACATCCGAGCATGTGCTCTCTAGCGTGCGCATTCGTGGTGAAAACCACACCGTATTGCAGGCGATTCAACGTCAAGTCTCTCATTATGGATATCATGTCGGACAAATTGTGCTGCTGTGCAAGCATTGGGCTTCTAAGGATTGGCAAACGCTCAGCATTGCAAGAGGCCAGTCTAGGTTATTTAAACCTACGTTGTAGTTAGTTCGATTTTGCCTGATTATTTCGGGTGTTGGTGACTATGCAGCGGAATTAGTTCGATTTCACCAACTTAAATTGCCCTAAATCAGCTAACATCCCTAAATTTGGCCAAATAGTTCGCCATAATCGAATTAATCCAGCCTTACACTCGATTTGATGCCATTTAGTTCGATTTTTTCTGACTAAACGTATTAACTAGCTCCATCTGGTGGCGAGCACTGTGGGAATGATGGAAATGGCGAGCATGGTGAACATGGCGGACAGAGACCTGGGATGCGGGACAGATGAACAAGTGAGTGTTGAGTTAGGCGATCGTTTCGACTAATATGTACACATAAAGCATTTTCTTTTAGCCGGAAGGAGTCTTCATCAATGTCCCAATCCCAATTACTTAACCTTGCTCTTATTCAAATGGATATAACCATCGGGGAGCCCGATGCGAATTTTGCTCACTTAGAGAAGCTGCTGCTTGAAGCTGTGGAAGCCGAGCAGAAGCCAGATGTCCTTATTTTTCCCGAAATGTGGAATACAGGCTATGCCCTAACTGAAATCCATCAACTTGCTGATGTGAATGGGGAGAGAACGAAAACGTTCTTGAGTGGATTCGCTCGTACACATGGCGTAAATATTATTGGCGGATCAATTGCGGATAAACAAGGAGATCGTGTGCTCAACACCATCTATGCGTGGGACCGCGAAGGTCGCGAGATCGCTGAGTATTCCAAAATCCATCTTTTCCGACTTATGGATGAAGAAAAATTCCTGCATAGCGGGGAAAAATTAGGTTTGTTCGAACTCGAAGGCGTACCTGCTGGTGCGATGATTTGTTATGATATTCGTTTCCCAGAGCTTTCGCGTAAATTGGCGCTAGATGGCGCACGGATTGTGTTCGTGCCTGCGGAATGGCCGCATCCTCGTCTGCATCATTGGCGTACACTTCTCATGGCCAGAGCCATTGAGAATCAGATGTATGTGGTTTCCTGTAATCGCGTAGGGACTAGTGGCACGACGAATTTCTTCGGTCACTCGATGGTCATCGACCCATGGGGTGAGGTGCTAGTTGAAGGTGACGAAAGCGAAGCGATCTTCCGAGCGACGATTGATTTGGAAGAAGTTGTGCGAGTACGGGGCAAGATCCCTGTTTTTGAAGATCGCCGGCCCCATTTATATGAAGGAAGTTGATTTTTGCAGCGATATTTTGTAAACTAAAACCAATTGAATGATCAATTGTGGCTGTGAAGGATGAATAGTACTTGAACTACTTCATATTCAGCGAGTTGGGGAATGGTGTAAGCCCAGCATGAAGCTCAAGGAAAAGGCTATCCGGAGCCAATACGATAAAGGGGATACATGCTCTTGCAGGTGTATCAACTAGGGTGGAACCGCGGGTGCTCAAGCTCTCGTCCCTAGGCATTATTTGATGCCTTTGGATGCTGAGCTTTTTTGATGTCTGCTCATGTCCAAACGGTTGTCAACGGGCGAAGACCCACTAACTAGAAGCTTAAGGAGCGATTGAACAATGAGTGTAACAATGGAGCAAGTTGTCGCATTAGCGAAGCACAGAGGATTTGTTTTTCCTGGTTCAGAAATTTATGGCGGTTTGGCAAATACGTGGGATTATGGTCCACTAGGTGTTGAATTGAAGAACAACATTAAACGCGCATGGTGGAAAAAATTCATTCAAGAATCCCCGTATAACGTAGGGTTAGACGCGGCAATTCTGATGAATCCTCAAGCTTGGGTTGCATCAGGTCATGTTGGAAACTTCAACGATCCAATGATCGATTGCAAAAGCTGTAAAGCTCGTCACCGTGCGGATAAATTGATCGAGAACAAGCTGGCTGAGAAGGATATCGAAATCATCGTCGATGGTATGACGTTTGACGATATGATGAAGCTGATCGTGGAACATAATATCGTGTGTCCAGATTGCGGAAGCAAAGATTTCACGGATATTCGTCAGTTCAACTTGATGTTCAAAACATTCCAAGGTGTAACAGAAGCAAGCTCTAACGTTGTATATCTTCGTCCTGAAACAGCGCAAGGAATCTTCGTTAACTTCAAAAACGCACAACGTACGATGCGTAAAAAGCTGCCATTTGGTATCGGCCAAATCGGTAAAAGCTTCCGTAACGAAATCACGCCAGGTAACTTTACGTTCCGTACGCGTGAATTCGAACAAATGGAGCTTGAGTTCTTCTGCAAGCCAGGTGAAGACTTGAAATGGTTCGAGTACTGGAGAAGCTTCTGCCATAACTGGTTGCTTTCCCTAGGTGCCAAAGCAGATAATCTTCGTCTTCGTGATCATAATGACGACGAGTTGTCTCACTACAGTAATGCAACAACAGATATCGAGTACAAGTTCCCTTTTGGCTGGGGCGAGCTATGGGGCATCGCGGATCGTACGGACTACGATTTGAAGCAGCACATGGCGCATTCTGGTGAAGATTTTAACTATATCGATCAAGAAACAAATGAGCGTTATGTTCCATATTGCATCGAGCCGTCCCTTGGGGCAGACCGTGTTACTTTGGCGCTTTTGATTGATGCGTTTGAAGAGCAAAAATTGGAAGGTGACGACAGCCGTACAGTTCTTCACTTCCACCCAGCATTGGCACCAATGAAAGCAGCGATTTTCCCACTTTCCAAGAAATTAAATGAAGGTGCACAGGCTGTTTTCGCAGATCTTGCGAAGCATTTCATGGTCGATTACGATGATACAGGTTCGATTGGTAAAAGATACCGTCGTCATGATGAGATCGGCACACCATTCTGTATCACATACGATTTTGAATCCGAGACAGATGGTCAAGTAACGGTTCGTGATCGTGATACGATGGAACAAACACGTATGCCGATTTCCGAGTTGAAAGCCTTTATCGAAAACGCGCTTCAATTCTAATAAGAAACCCCTTGTAAGCACGTCGAGAGACGCAAGCCTACAAGGGGTTTTGCTTTGTTTTAGATAACATAATCCAAGACTTCACTGTAAGGTAAATAACGTCGAACTTCACGTAGTGGCGGCGTATACACATGGAGGGAAATGGCAGGTTCATGAAAAGGATTGCTTAACTGGTGAATTTGCTCTGCAGGAGCCGTAAAATATTCGCCAGCCTGAATGAAGTCGTCCTTCTGAGCGATCGGATACCCATCTGTGTCTAAGGAGAAGGTAGAATTTACTAAGCCTCCTGCGACTAGATAAGCCGCGCCAATGGACAAGCCATGGTTATGGATTGCCGTTGAACGGGAAGCGGGAATGTGAATGACGATTACTTCCAGATGTGGCGTGCTATAAACAACATTTCTGCCATAAGGCAGCTGCTGGGGCTCGGTTTTGTAATCAGGAGCGAAGCGGAGTTCTTCATGGATCGATTGAAGAGCCACTTTTAATTGCTCCAATGTTGGAGTATGCAACTTACAGAATGTCTGTTCAATTGCTCTGACGAGTGTCATTGTCTTCCGCCTCCTAGGCATTCTCATCACTTTATCAAAATTAATTTGGGAAAGGATAAGTTTTTTTTATATAATATGCCTCGGAACTTCAAACGGTTAGGGATAAATGGGGAATTTTGTGTGAAAAAGATTTCAGAGGCGGCTGTCTACCCTTACAAAGGTGTGCTCACATGCTGCGATTCCAAATAAGGGTCTGCCATAACGCTATTTCAATCAAATTAGTGGAATCCGGCCGATTAGTCGGTGTAATGCAAAGGCATTACAAAAAGAGTTAGCCGAAATGTTCGACTAACTCAAATTCCTACATTAATTGACTCGAAATGGCGGCATGCGTCTGCCATCAATATCAGTGAAGCCATATTCTGCTGCTAGGTTACCAACCTCCAGTAGTTGTCCAGCTTTAAGGCTTACATGGGGGTCAGAGGCAAGGGCGACGACTGCTCTGCCGATATACTCCACGGATTCTGTTAGATGAAGGTCCTCAACAGTCATAAAGTTAGGATCGTCTGCTTTTAAGCCATAATGCTGAAGCACAGCCTCCGTGCGCATCCACCCAGGTGCCAGAGATAGTGCGGTTACAGGAAGTTGATTCGCTTCGAGATTCTGGGACATGGCGCGTGTCATCGTAACGACCGCTCGCTTCACCGTGTCATAGAAGACACTAACAGGATAATCTCCGCCGATATCCGAGTATACACCTGTATTAATGAGGAGACCTTTCTTCTGCTCCAAAAAAAAGGTAGTCATTGCATAGCGGCTGGATACCATCTGAGCGCGCAGCCCTGCGTTAAACATTTTATCCCAGCGAGCCATGGGCTGCTCCCAGAATGGATTTAGGAAATCACCATCCTCATTATTCTCATAGCCACCCCAGGCATTGTTAACGAGGAGATCCAATTTCCCTTGCTCTTGTTTAATCCGAGTGTAGAGTGCTTGCACATCCTCATCAACGGTATGATCACAACGAGCGGCAATCCCCAAGCCTCCTCGAGCTGTAACTTCCTCTGCTGTGTCCTCAATGGTTCCTGTTATCCCATCTCTGCTCAATTGCTCTCGTGTGCTGCGACCTGTGACATACACGGTTGCACCTGCTTCCCCAAGAGCTAAAGCGATTCCTCGGCCGGCGCCGCGACTTGCTCCTGTCACTAAAGCTACGGTTCCTTGTAGTTTTTTTGTCATTTGTAGAAGCTCCTTTTCCTGATTGAGTATTAAAATGGTATTAAATGTAAATTATGCTGTCAATATAGCTCTCATAATTGTATCCAAATTGTGAAGGGGTGAGACGATATTCTTAGATCGCCCACAGGAATCCCAATTATTGTGACACATAACTAGTATATATCCTACGAATGGCACGTGCCAGAAATCCTTAATCCACGTGATAATAATGCAAACGCTGTCTTTTTGTAGTGCAAGTATACTATCTTCTGAGAATTACTACCTTTGCACTATTTCAAGCATTCGATTTGAGCCGTATAGTTAGTGTCACATGCGCGAAAAATACATAATTTTGTAAGGTGTTGATAGAAACAAAGGCATGAGACAATATATTTCAATTCTACTCACAGCATGGATGCTAATTCATTTCAAGGTTATATAGGGGAAGGGAGTGGGATTGATGACAGGATTAGCTGAAGAGACGCAAATGCATGAATTCACAGAGAGAGTCGGGATCTCACAAGCGGAGATTGCTAAGCTGCATGAGAAATCATTTCTGAATGGCGTTCAAAGAGATTCGACACGTGTAAGGTTTCGTGTGCAAGGAAAGATGATGGAACGTCTGCTTGCTAAAAACCAAGTACTCATGGATGTCATCCTTCGACAAGCGCATCTGAAGACGAATACATTCTACTTTCCTAATTTATTGATGGTAACGGATAATCACGGGGTTATTTTAAGCATAAATGGGGACGAACGATCGATTCTGCAAGCAGCTAATTTAAATAATATCGGAATTGGATCTTCGTTATCACTCTCTAGTGCGGGGACAAACGCCGTATCGGCAGCCATTGATCTTCAGCGACCGGTTTGGATTAGTGGTGAGGATCACTATCTTGATACGATGCACAACTGGGTGACGATGTGCGTTCCTATACAAATTGCGGATAATCAAATCATGGGCTACTTAGTTTTGACTGCTTTTCAATACATTTCTGCACCTTTTATGTATCCATGCATCAAATCGATTGCGCTTCTCCTCGAATATGAGTTGAGGAAGACGGAGCTGCAAAGTAAAACATGGTTCGTGGAGGAAATGCTGGAAGAACGATTGAAAGCTTTCAAACTGACGCTTCGTGAGAAGGAAGTCGCTACGTATTGGCTGCTGGATTATGATTATAAGCAAATCGGCAAGGTGCTAGGAATCAGTGAGAATACCGTACGCGTCTATGTAACAAAGATCAATCGCAAGTTGAAAGTAAATTCCAAAGCTTCGTTGATTCTGAGTGTACTTGGTGCGATATAGGTAATCATGAGAAATGGATATACATATGCGTTACATTATTATTTGTGGGTTATTATCACTTGCTATATACATATAGACGAATCAAGGTAAGAAATTGTTCAAATTGTAGAAAAAAAGCTTCTATTACACGCGATGTTTGTGTGGATAGGGGCTTTTTTTAATTCTGCTTGCTAAGAAGCAGTAAGTAGAGTGTGAAAGATCAGCAAAAAGTCAGGATAAGCCCAAGTATGCTCGGGACTACTTTCATTGTTTAGTCTAGGGATTCGCGGAGCTGGCGACATTTTACAACGAATAATGATGAATTTAATGTAAAGCAACATACGAAGAAGACCCATTTTTTAAGGAATTTGATGAAATAACACGTTATATCGGATACATATGCAAATGGTATATAGCAAGAGCGATAGGCCAGTCATCTATCCGCGCTCCGAAAGAACTAGATGAAACCGCTTCCTAGGTACGACTTATGATGTAGAGTCCCGACTCGAATCCTATAATTATGCGCCCAAGTAGCTTGAAATCCCTATAAAATGGCCTCAAAACAGCTGGAGTGGCTTGAGGATTATAGTTAATGCATTAGGTCATTCGAATTAATAAATATGTATGATTTGCTCTACAGAAATTACCGTCTATATTTGAGGCATCCCACCGAAACGGGAGGGAAAATGTCGAGCTTTGAGGGACGGTAGGCTATGAGACAAAGAAGAAAGGCCTTGATCCTGCAGCCTATTAAATGGATTCTTCTTCTAGGCGTCGTCGGTTCTGGAAGTGTATATGGATTACAGGCGGCAGGGTTCATCGAGTGGAACTCCGAGCACAAGCTGGAGAGCTTGATGTTCTGGAAAACCAAAGACAATACTTCAACAAAAGGAATTGCGCTTGCAGCTGGGGCAGATAAAGAGAATGCGAAGCCTTCAGTTAAACCGACACCAACTGTAAGTTTGGCAGCAACGACATCGGCAGTACCGACAGCTACACCTGCAAGTACACCAATAAGTACACAAGCACCAGCAGGAACAACAGCAACGACATCACCGACAGGCTTACAAGTCATCTCGCAAGCGCAAAGTATTGTAACTGTGAATGCGAATGTGAAAGACTGGCTGGAGCAAGCGGGATTGATCAAACTTGAACCTGGGAAGCTGTTCTCCTATCAAGCGTGGTTGACGGAAGTAAGCAAAGGCAAGGTACCTGAGAAGAAAGCAGATGAGTTATCGCAAGTGGCCTCATTATTGTATGAAGCTGCGCTGCGAGCTGGATTGCAAGTTGGTGAGCGTTATGCTCATCAGGATAATCCGACCTATGCAGCTGCTGGATTTGATGTTGATTTTCAAGGTGAGCAGAAAGATTTGACGTTCTATAACTCGTTAGGCGTTCTCATTACGGTAGGCGTGATTTATAACGGTGAAACACCAATCGTAACACTTAATGGAAAACCGAAAACCGATTGGAAAGCTCCTAAAATTACGGTTACTAAAGAAGTATTCGCACCGGAAAGCATTTTTGTGACGGATTTTACGCTAACTGGTCAAAGTGATGCTAAACGGAGTGACGGTCAATCAGGACTTCTGGTTAAAGTGTTCGCTGACGAGAAGAATGATGGCAAGAACGAGCTAATATATAAAGATTTCTACGCACCTCGTCCCATTGTTATCGCGAAGGCGCCGACAGCGGAAGAGCTTAAATCACCTTAAATCAGTAGGTTGCACAGATCCGTTACGTACTCTATCAACAGAAGGGAGGACCCCCCAATGCGCATAGGTGAACTATTTGTCATGAACGGACTCATCACGGAGGATCAGCTCGAACAAGGGCTGAAGCAGCAAGTGCACACACGGAAGAAAATCGGTGAGATTCTCATTGATAAAGGGTTGATCACGGAAAGACAGCTAGTTGAAGTGCTAGAGTTTCAGCTAGGGTTTCCAGTCGTCAACATGTTTGAGACGCAGCTTGACATGCAAACGGTTCAATTAATTCCAGAAACGCTTGCTCGTAAGCACTGTGTCATTCCTATCGAACGCAAGAATGGCAAAATTAAGGTAGCGATGGTTGATCCGCTAAACTATGGTGCCATTGAAGAAATTCGAATGGCGACGAATATGAGTGTGCAGCCTGTCATTGCCATTCGTTCCGAGGTCGAACAGGCCATTACGAAAAACTATGGCATGAAAGAATCCGTCGATGAGCTAATGGTCGACTTGGATAAAATCGAGATCAAAGACGAGGAATCGGAAGCCAATGATCAAGGTTCGCCAATTGTAAAGCTGGTTAATCAGATCATTCAATCCGCTGTGCAGCAGAGGGCGTCCGATATTCATGTTGATCCCCAAGAGAAACAACTGATCGTGAAGTACCGGATTGATGGTGTGCTTCGAACAGAGAAAGCATTGCCGAAGCATATGCAAGGTGTACTGACTGCGCGATTGAAAATTATTGCGAAGTTGAATATCGCCGAGCGCAGACTGCCGCAGGATGGTCGCATCCAAATGCAAGTAGATAACCGCAGAATTGATATTCGGGTATCCACATTGCCAACGGTACATGGTGAAAGTATCGTTCTCCGGATTTTAGATCAATCTGCTGGTGTGAAGAAAATTGCCGATTTGGGACTCAGCGAAGCGAATTTGGTGAAATTCGACAAAATGATTCAAAAACCCAATGGCATCATGCTGATCTCGGGACCTACGGGAAGCGGGAAAACGTCAACGCTCTACTCAGCACTCGGGCAATTAAACGGCGATGATGTCAAAATTATTACCGTAGAGGATCCGGTCGAGTATCGGATGAATGGCGTCACGCAAGTACAGGTAAACTCGCAGATTGGTTTAACCTTCGCATCCGGTTTGCGTTCCATCCTGCGACAAGATCCAAACATTGTAATGGTCGGGGAGGTCCGGGATGCGGAAACGGCAGAAATTGCGGTGCGTGCTTCCCTCACGGGGCACTTAGTCTTAAGTACTATCCATACGAACAGTGCAGTAAGCACGATAAGCCGTCTAGTCGATATGGGGATTGATTCTTACTTAATCGCTTCTTCTCTCTCTTGTATTGTCGCTCAGCGCTTAGTACGGCGAGTGTGCCGGGAATGCGCTGCTCAGGTACCTGCTAGAGAGGATGAAATCAAGCTGCTGGAAACACATGGACTGCTCGGTGGCAGTGAGCAACAGCTTGCTGGTACAGGATCGGGTGTCGTGGTGCCTCTGACATCTCCAAGGGCTACAGATAAGCCAGTCATGGTTACTAGGGGGAAAGGCTGCGGAACCTGCAATAAAACAGGCTACAGAGGACGTATTGCCGTTCACGAGCTGTTAGTTGTAGACGAACCGCTGCGCAGCTTGATTGTGCAGAATCGTCCTGTCAGCGAGCTAGAGCAGCATTTAGTTAAGAATGGTTTTAAAAATATGTTGTACGATGGTTTGCTCAAGATTCGTCAAGGACACACAACGATTGAAGAAGTGTTAAAAGCCGTGGCGGACGAATAGATAGCCTGTAAGTCTTGATTGGGGGTGAACAATAACTTGGCGAACTTTACCTATGAAGCCGTCAATGAAAGTGGCAAAAAGCTGAAGGGAATGGTAAAAGCCCAGAACAAGCAGCTGGCCATCACGGAGCTGCGGGGACGCGGGATCACCATTCGAAGCATTCAAGAGCAGCGGAAGACGACGATGGATCTGGAGATCCACATTGGTCGCGCGGTCAAGCTAGAAGACTTCGTTATCTTCTGCCGGCAATTCGCCACGTTGATCCGTGCTGGGATTCAAATTGATCAAGCCGTTACGATTCTGGAAGATCAATCAACATCCAAATATTTGAAAGCTGCTTTAGGCGATATATCAGAGCAAATTCGCAGTGGACACCCCTTATCCAAAGGGATGGGCGAGCATCCGAAGGTATTTCCCGATATGTTCGTCAATATGATGGCTTCGGGTGAAACAGGCGGGAACTTGGATGAAGTGCTAGAACGAATGGCGGATCACTACGAGAAAGAGCACAAAACGGTTCAGAAGGTTAAGTCAGCAATGACGTATCCAATCGTAGTTCTTGTCATCGCAATCGGCGTTGTCATTTTCCTTCTATTGAAGATTGTCCCAACCTTTGCGGATATGTTTCTAGAGCAAGGCTCGGAGTTGCCGCTGATTACCAAATTCGTCATGGCTTCCAGTGATGCCATCGTGCATTATTGGTGGATGTTCTTGGCTGGTCTGGTGGGTGTGATTCTCTTATATCGGAGCTTCGCAGCCGGAGAAGAAGGGAAGTTCTGGATCGATACGATCAAGTTTAAGATTCCGGTCTTCGGTATTATTCTCAAAAAAGCCGCAGTTGCCCGGATGGCGCGTACGATGTCCTCGCTGTTCGTAAGTGCAGTGCCTGTGCTACAGGCGCTGGATGTAACCGAGAAGGTCGTTGGCAATCGAGTCATTTCTAAGGTTCTGAGAGATGCCAAAGACAGCTTGCAGCAAGGTAAAATGCTCTCGGAGCCGATCCAAAAAAGCGGAATCTTCCCTAAGATGGTCGTACAAATGCTGATTATCGGTGAGGAAACCGGACAAGTCGATAACATGCTTTCGAAGATTGCGGATTTTTTTGAAGCGGATGTAGATCAGAGTGTAGATCGATTGAAGGCGGTGATTGAACCTCTCATGCTGCTGTTCGTTTCCAGTATTGTTGGTGTAATTGTAGCAGCCATCATGAGTCCGATGTTCAAAATGTACGATAATTTCTTAGGCTAAATTCAAATTAGCATGAAGGGAGGTGATACACAAACATGTCGCCGGCTTTACAAGCATCACAACATAACGTTAGTCAAGATTGGCAAGATCAGGTACATAACCAAAATAAACCTAGAGGTGGGAATGCAATGAACGAATTGACAATGAACAACAAAAAGATGAGTTTCCGTTTACCGAAATTTTCGAAGTTTTCTTTGAAAGAGTTGAACAAAAACCAAAAAGGTTTGACTTTGATTGAGTTACTAGCAGTTATCGTTATCATCGCCATTATCGCTGCGATTGCGATTCCATCCGTTGGCGGAATTATTAAAAATACTCGCGTAAGTGCTCATAAATCAAATGCGCATATGGTCATTGATGCAACTCGTTTGATGATTACTGGACAAGGCTTAAGCCCGACTGAAGCTACAGTAGCTGCAGGATGGTCCCTTGATCAATTATTTGCAGGCGGATTCTTGGAAACAGTTCCTAAAAACCCATCTGACAAACCGAATGATTACGATGGAGCTGCTTCTAAGGTTGTTGTTACACAAGATCCAACGTCAGGTAACTACACATATAACATTACACTAGTGAAAAAAGGTGGAGGCGTAACACACATCACAAATAAAGCTGAATCCGAAATCGATGGTTTGAAATTCGCTTCAGGTGCTACTGGTGCTACAGGTGTACAAGAATAATTAAAGTTCTCAAGCGCGCCGTCTTCGGGCGGCGCGCCCATTTCAAGTCATGCATAACCGAGAGGGGTTACCGCAATGTTCGCAAAGAAAACGAGCAAGTACACATACGGCATGCAAATTTCGGATACAGAAGCGAAGCTAGTTGAAATTATGAACGTGAATGGACAGGTTACCCTGACACAGCGCCATTCCATTGCGCTGGATAGAGGCAGTATTAAACACGGAAAATTCGTGGACGAAGACTCGGTCATTGCTCGCATCTCATCCTTAGTGAAACAAATAGGGTTACAAGGTGCTCATATCAATGTGACAGTGCCGCTTTCCAATGTGGTGCTGCGTAAATCGGTCTTTTCGGCCTTAAAAGATAAAGCATTACGCAACATGATCGACGTTGAATTGCATGGTGGGCAGCAGCTGCCCTTTAAGAATCCTGTTTTTGATTTTGTGCGACTAGGTGCACCAAAGGATGAGGCAGCGGCTTCTGCGGAAGGCGCTTTGAAATCGTCTAAAGCCTCTGCGCAAGAGGAAGTGCTTATTTTTGCAACACCGGGCGAAGTGGTTGAAAGCTATGCGCACGTCGTCAAGCAATCAGGGCTAGTGCCAGTGTCCGTAGATTTGGCACCGCTGGCTCTGCACCGCATGTTGGTACGTCATACGAAGTTAACCGGCTCCGCGATGAAGGATCGATTCATGCTGCTGCATGTCGAGCCAGATCATGCGGATGTCAGCATATTCGTGGATGGCATTCCCGTCTTTTTCCGATCCATTCAGATCAATACGAGTTTCTTCCTCGATACGGGAACGGATCAGCTTGCGGCATACGCACGTAATCTATCCATGGAGCTTGGTCGTGTCTTGAATTATTTCCAATACACCGTCTCTACCGATCAAAAGCATGTTGAACTCGTGTATCTCGTAGGCGATCATGAATGGATTACAGCATTGCCTGAGCATTTGGAAAGTGCTTTCACTGGTGAGATTACCTCATTTCCACTGCAGGCTATTCTGAAAGATGAAGATACAACATGTCAAGCTTACGCGGTTCCGGTTGGACTGGCGATGAAAGGGGCTTAAGGACGATGAGCGCAGGCGTACAGAAGCTACAGTCCATCGAAATTAACTTGCTGCAAATGCGGCACGAAGAACAAACAGGAACAAGTCCCATTCTCAAGTATGTATTTACAACTGCTATCGTATTGGTAGTTGGCGGTATGGGTTGGATGTATATGAGTGCAAAGTCTGAAATTAAAGCGACGAATACGGCGATTGAGCAAGTGAATCTTCAAATAAAAGAAGGTCAATCCAAGCTTGCGAGTTCCCCAACAGCGGGGGCAGTTGCAGATTTCGTGGGACTTCCGAAACAGCTCATTGCTAGTAAGCCCTTAGCAACAGAAGTGTTGGATAAACTTTCAGCTCTAATGCCGCTGACATCAAATCTAACCGCACTTTCCTTTGGAGATGGTAATAAGCTCAAGGTGACTGGGAATTTTGCTTCTAGCGAGGATGTTATTACATTCATGCAGGCGACAAAGGCTTCAACCTCATTCACACTAATTTCGACTAGTGGGATGAACAAAGTGGCTTCAGCGCCAGAGGATAAAAATGCACCAGCTGCAACGGATCCACCCCTGCCTGTTATTCAAGCGACTTTCGAGCTTCAGTATAAGTCCGATGCCAACAAGAAAGGTTGATCAAACGAATGAGCATGCTTAACAGCACTAGAAATCAAATCATCGTAGCCATCATCCTTACGTTGGCGCTCGTGATGGTGTATATCAACTTCGTCTCTCCGCTGCAAAGTGAGAAGGCGTCCAAAGCCAATCTTTTGGTCCAAAAAAAGCAAGAATTAGCAGATTTGAATAAAAGGACTTCTGGAGGTAGCGCCATAGGTGCTGCAGAGCAAGTCAGCCTTTCCAAAACACGCAGTCGCGTACCTGAAGTGCCGGATGTAGAAGGGCTCATACGTGAGGTGCGGATGCTAGAGGTCATCACGAAGATGCCGCTGGCCAGCTACAATTTCGAAATTGGCAAAGCTGCTGATCCTGTAGTGACAACTGCTGCAAGCTCACCACAGAGCAGTCCGGCCGCAGCGAAAGGGAATACAGCAGGTACACCTGCTGCGCCAACCATGCCTTCGTTAGCGATTCCAATTAAGCTCAACACCACGGCAAAAGGGGATTATCAGCAGATTCACCGCTTTTTGGACGAGCTTCAAACAACGAATCGCTTGCTGCAGGTGGATAAGTTAACTTTTGCGGTGAAAGGTGGAGCACCTGTTAAACTGAATGCATTGAAACGTGAAATTACTGTCAATGTGTCATTAGTTTCGTATTATGCACCTGGTTTACAGAAGTTTTTCAAAGCACCGCTGCCTGTTCCATATAATAAGCCTGCCGGAAAGACTAATCCACTCTATTAATTAAACCATGTACATTCAGGAGGAAATACGATGAGTATGATAGCACCAACCACGTCTGACACGTTATCACTGAAAGATCTGCTGCGTGTTTCTTACGAATCGAAGGCTTCTGACTTGCATATCAATGCAACCACAGAACCACTCATGCGGCTTCATGGGAAATTGATGAAAGTGGTTGATTCTGTGCTTTCGCCAGAAGATACACATCGTATGGCGAAAGAGATTTTGACGAAGGAGCAATACGAAACGTTATCCAAAAAAGGAGAAGTCGACTTTTCGTTCGAGCTTCCTGGTCTATCTCGTTATCGTGGCAATGTGTTCAAGCAAAAGCGTCATATTAACATGGTATTTCGTGTGTTATCGACGACAGTGCCTTCCCTGTTCAGCTTAAATCTGCCTGATTTGGTTCAGGAATTTGCTCATAAACATCAAGGTCTGGTCTTAGTAACAGGTCCCACCGGAAGCGGGAAGTCAACAACACTAGCATCCATTATTGATTTCATTAATGAAACCCAGAAGAAACATATCATCACCTTGGAAGATCCGATTGAGTATATTCATCCAAGTAAAAACTGTCTAGTCGCACAGCGCGAAATCGGTATCGATACGTTAACGTTCTCCAATGGTCTGCGAGCGGCACTTCGTCAAGATCCAGATGTCATTCTTGTCGGTGAGATGCGGGACTTAGAAACCATCAAAACAGCCATAACAGCTGCTGAAACAGGTCACCTAGTCCTCGCGACACTTCATACCCCGGATGCGCCTCAGACCGTCGATCGGATTATTGATGTATTTCCAACAGAGCAGCAACGACAAATTCGTGTACAGCTTGCTTCCGTACTGATTAGTGTTTTATCTCAACGTCTAGTACCACGAATGGATGGGCGAGGAAGAGCAATGGCGCTTGAAATACTGATCAATACACCCGCTGTTGCCAACTTAATTCGGCAAGAAAAAATTTATCAAATCAAATCCGTCATTCAAACGAACCGGCAAATCGGGATGCAAACGATGGTATCCAGCCTGAAACAGCTTGTTGAAGAGGGCATCATCCACCGAGATGCGATCAAAGAATATGAAATGACGTTAGGAGAAGATTAAATGAAAAGAAATAAACATGCACTCGTAACTGCACTTCTCGTATTATCCATCATGTCACCGTCTGCAGTCCTTGCAGGCGAAGCAACGGTTAACACCTCAGCCACCATTCAAGCGAGTAATCCATTCGCAGTTTTACAGGGTCTTGATTATGAAGCTCGGAATCAGAAATACGAAACAATGAAGCTATCTCCTGCTGGTTGGCAGGTTGGCATGATTATTTCCAAAGAGCCGTTTGCTGTTGTTACTCAAGCAGATGCTTCAGGCGCACATGTGAAAATATGGACAGGAGCGATCGCTCGAGATTATAACGATTTGCTCGTTTTCTGGGATGAAATCGGTGTCGATCCGTCGGGGCAGCTTGATTTCCATGCGACAGATGTGGAAGAGACGACACGTTCTTACTTTGAAAGCGCCTCCCAAGAATTTTTTCGAGTCAAAGCTTACTTGGGCAAGGTACCGTGGGCTAACATTCCAACAGATGCAGAGGCAGCGCAAAATGGGAGTACGAAGGTCACTTCGGATGGCTTAGTAAACGTGTATGGGATCGCTTTTCAGAATCCCGATCGCGCCGTTGCTTCAACACTCGGATCGGTTAAGAAATCAACAGATATGCCGGAAGCAATACCTACACTGCGCACTTGGAAACAAACTTCGGTAACCACAGTGCCTACCGACGCTCAGACCCATTGGGCTAAGGATGAAATTCTTGATCTGATGCAGAAATCAATTATTGATGGCTATGAAGATCACACGATTCGTCCGAATCGCACGCTTTCCAAGGCAGAGTTTATAACGCTTGTTGTTAAAGCATTAGGGATTGAACCTGTTAAAACAGCTGTAAAGGGCTACGAGGACATGGGGAAACATTGGTCAAGCGGCATGGTTGCTTCTGCTCAAGCAATGGGATTACTTGATCTAAGACCTGTTGATCTGAACTTTTCTCCAGATTTACCGATTACACGGATTGAAATGGTCGGCTTGGTTGATCGTATTTTACAAAAGTATGCTGTTAAGGTAGGCACAGGTACTGGCGAATTCAATGACATCGGAAGCTTAACAGAACTCAACAAGGCATCACTTCTGAATGTGATTCAGGCAGGTATTGTTGGCGGTTATGAAGACGGATCATTCAGACCGCAAGGTTCACTCACTCGTGCTGAAGCTTTCAAGGTCATCTCGAGAATCATTCATTTGGTATAGAGAGGAGTTCAATCCATGCATTGGTATCTAAAAGCGAAAAAGAAAAGTGCGATCCTATTGGCTGGGATGCTGCTCACGAGTATGCTGCCAGCCTTCGTTGGTTCGAATCCCGTTTATGGAGCAGAGACAGACAATGGATGCTTAGCCATTAGCGGCGTAGGAAATGTTCCCGTTACAAGTGTTGAACGGAATCAATTAGTCACAATTAATTACACGCTTGACCCGAGTGGTACACATACGGTTACTCAATCACGTGATGCCATTGATATTGCCTTCGTGGCTGACGTATCGGGTAGTATGGATTACCATATGAACAAAAATGATAGCAGAACACCAATTCGTATAGACATTCTAAAGAGTGCTTCAGCTACGTTAACGAATAAATTTAAAACGGTAAACATGGGAGACCGTCTTGGACTTATTAAATTTAGCTCTGGGGCGTCGAAAGTGCTTGATTTGTCAACGGATTATGCCAAAGTGCAAACCGAAATTAACAAATTAGATGCGGGTGGCAGTACGAATATTGATGATGGACTCGCCAAAGCGAAGACCATGCTAACGGCGAGTGGAACAAAGCCCGTGAAACAAATTATTTTGCTAACGGATGGAAAAGCAACTGTATGGACGGATGAGACCGACGGTAATAAGGAGAAAAGCGGTGACACAAGCGCTGCGAATGCTGCTCGAGCGGATGCTGATGTTCTTGCAGGTCTTGGAATTAAAGTGTTTACGATTGCTTTGGCAACACCAGGTTCAGATGAAATCGATTTGGATTTGCTGCAATATATCGCAACCAAGACGGGTGGAACTGCCTACCAAGCGAGCTCGGCAAGCCAGCTTTCAACCATTTTTGATAACATTGCCACTACGATTGAAGCACCAGCTCAGCTCAAAAATGTACAGCTTCGCCAACCGATTCCATCTGGGTTCATTTTAGCGCCTAGAGAGAATGCTTCGAATGTGACGTATGACTCCGTAACGCATGAAGTTGTGGTCAATGTGGGAAATATTGATTTCCCATATGTTCAAGATAAGATCGATTTAGCCATTAAATTGATCCCTGATACGGCAGCTGGTGACTATCCATTGCAAGATGCCAAGGTGACTTATAAGGATGCATGTAGTGCGAATCGTCAGTTCAACATTAATTTCAATACACAGCTGTCAGTAAGCGTTCGCGTCGAAGACAAATATGGCAATGTGTATATAGGGAATAGTGCGGGAGAGCTGCAACGCCTACGCGCCAGCGATAAACAAAAACAATGGACGATTAAGAATAAGAATGTGGCGATCACGGATATTCATTTTGTTGATTCTGATCTCCATTCGATCGTGCGAATTAGTTACAAAGATGGAACGACAGACCAATTTGATCTAAAACCAAAGCCGCCAGCATCCTATGAACTTGTTGATGGAAATGGCAAGCCAATCAATGAAAATGGCTGGCATGTCGGCCCAGGTAAGCTTCGTTCTGTTGCGGGTTCGAGCAACCAACTTCCTAGTACAACCGTTTATGCGAATGATGATTTCCAAGGGTCCTATATTGCCGGTTATGAAATATCCGTTAATAACGGCAATTGGCAATCACAAACGGCGAGCGGTGTCGTCATTCCTGATGGCAATGGTGTGAATTTCAAATCGAGAGCGTTCACCAATGCCATCAGCGGAAGCGCATCAATTCCGATTTCAGGGGCTGTCGCGACAGGGAATGTTTCCTTAGACAGCACGGGGCCAATGATAAGCTGGAGCCATAATATCGTTAATCCTACGGATGACGCCATCATTTATATTACGGCAACCGATAACCTTAGTCCGGTAACAGGTGTGAAAGTCTGGTTCGATAATAAATCGCTCTCTATCTCTTCAACCTCATCGAAGATGACAAGTAATGGCAATACGTATGCATTTAGATTAAGCGATGTAACTGGCTTTGAAACTCTTGAGAAGCGCCAAGGCTGGCATCAAATCCATTTTGAAGCCACTTCCATCGGTGGAACAACCTCAACCGCTCAAGCACCAGAGTATTTCGTTATTAATCCAGGTCCAACAGCTACGCTTAAAGGTGTGAATTATAACGCTGGAGACATTTCGGATAAACCGGTAAGTGTAACGGTGGTGGATGAGAAGTATCCTGTAGTTGATCGCACCTTTGGCAGCCACAAAGAGGATGGCTATACGTTGAAAGCTATGTACTACGTCATTAAGCAATCCTCGGCAGCACCTGAGAAAAGTGAATGGAAACCATTATCATCGAAGCGTTTAACGGTAACAACGAAAACCAATACGACATCTGGCACTTATTATGTGTTCCTAAAGCTAGTTGATAGTTCAAATGTCGAAATCGTTCAACAACCGTTTACCGTGCAATTCGATACGGAGCAAAACAACAACTAGACTGGCGAAATCGGTGGGGTAGTGAGGAGGACTAACGGTGCGCCGCAATGAACGTCTGAAGCAAGTAGGGCCTAACGAAGACGGTATGTCACTCGTGGAAATCTTGATTGCTGTGACGATTATGTCGATCATCAGCGTCACACTGATGGGCTATTTTACTTCTGCTGTTGATAAATCGGCTCAAGAGAGCCGCAAAATTATTGGTGCCAACTTAGCTCGGTTGAAAGCAGCTGAGCTGCGAGATTACTTCAAATCGGGCTATGATGACGCCATTGTTTCTCAGCTGGCTAGCAGTCCTAAATTTTCAGGTGACTTATCGAGCAATGGATCTGAGCTGATGAAAGGCAGATTGAATTCAACGGAGATTAATGGCACAACGTACCGCTATTTGGTTGAGCTGGATAAGAGTTATTCTCGCTGGGAAGCTTCCGATCCGTTTCGGAATGATTCTGATGACTATTTGGCTCAAATGTACGTTACTGTGTATTGGTCGGGTCAAGAGTCTACAGAACCGCCGTCAGCAAAATCATCAACGACACTCGATACGTATCTTATCAAAAGGTGGTAACGCCACATGCAGCGCAATGAGAAAGGGATGTCCTTAATTGAGCTATTGGCTGCCATTATGATCTTTGGAATGGTAGCCTCCATCCTGTACTCTTTTATGCTAATGGGCGTGTCGATGTATAAACGAGTCACGATGGAAACCCAGATGCGTAATCAAGGAGACGGGTTATACAGCCAGATTATTTCGGAGCTGAAGGAAGCGATCTACGTCCAGGACGAGGGAACGGATAAGAAGATCATTCGTTATGCGAAAAAAAATGATAAGGCTGAAATTTATATTGATCTCTATGAAATGGAAGTAAAAGCGGATCCAAAAGGCGGAGGGAAAATTGAAATAAGGCAAGCTGGAACGAATGTGGTTAAGAGTGTTTTCCAACTGGGCAGCAATTTTACCATTCGGGAGGGCAGCTTAAGTGAAGCGAGTCAGAATCATGACCGAGTTCAAGTTAGGCTAGAGTATGCCAGAGTTAATAGCGATCAGTTTAAGCAAGCAGATAGTCCTAAGCTGGTTATTGATTCGCAAATCCCACTATTTCGCAATGATTAAATGTAACGGATTGGAGGAGGCATGTATTGAACTCTATGAATGAAGACAACAATGGCCTCCAACCGAGGATGCATAATGAGGAAGGCTCTGCACTTGTCATTGCCTTACTCGCTGTCGTGTTAATGACGATGATGGGGCTCATTCTAATGAGCGTGCTGCGAGGTGGAGCTATACAAGCAGCTACAACCGAATCAGGCGTTCAAGCGGAGGCGATTGCTCAGAAGGGGTTGGATGACACACTCGCACAAATCCGTAGAGCCGTTGCTAATGGAGAATCCATTGGGGGAACGAATTACCGGAATCGGATTCGGAACGTGGAAAATCAATTGAACTTGATGAAGGATTTTATAGATAAGCATGCGGGTGATCCTGACAATCCGAATGGTAACAACGGAGAAGTGGTGGAAGCTAAAAAAGGCAGCTATCAAGTCGATATTGTCTTGGCTGAGCCGACGAATCCAGAGTTATCACCGAAAAAGCCTTTGGCGATTCCAGATTCTCCTTACGTACGTAAATTTATCATCACTTCGCGAGGCATTATGGAAGGGAAGCCCTCTACCATTGTGACCAAAGAGATGACCGTTTATGTGAGTACAATCAACCCGGTGTTTCGTTATCCCGTCTCGTCCAGCGGCGATTTGGTTTTAAATGGAACCCCTTCCATTACAGGTGATATCTATGTCGCTAAACATCTGCAAATCCGAGATGAGGCGTTATTTTCAGGTATTACCAGTGGAGCCAATCGGAGTAAATACGGCATTCAGACAGGACTTCCTGCGATCCGTGGATTCATTCGTGTCAATGGTGATAGCGATACGATAGCACCAGGGAAGTTCAATTTTACACAATCTGACGGAGTGACCGAGTTTCCGCCATTGACGAAGACGAGTGAGATTGTACAACCGTCTTATTTTGCTCCACAGTATTTTCCATTAGAAGATCCTACCCTAGATGCTGATGTTGATGTCGATGTGCAAGGGTATGTTTCGAATAAAACGCAAACCGAATTAGCTGCCAAGTTAGCTGCATTGGGCGGTTATACGACCCCGGATCCCGCGATTATAGAACTGCCTCCGCTGTATGGTGATTTGACAGGGAATAGCTTGTACAACGATCAGTGGGTGACAGTTTCCGGGGACTTGAAAGTATTTGATGCAGCTTCAGTCAAAACGGAGAAAGATTTTTTCGTTAATAATGGGGTTCTCACCATGGCGACGGATAACTCGAAGCTCAATCTCATGAATGGTTCCCTCTATGTGAAGTCACCCGATCCTAATTTAGTGGCTGCTGATCTCCGAGGAGAGCTTTCGCTGCAAGCAGGTAAATTTGTAGCCGTTGATGGCAATGTGACACTGAATAACGGGTTTCATTTTCCGAAGGGTACAATGTATATCAAGGGTGATCTGAAGATCATTGGGAATGTATGGCTGGAAGGCACTGTGTATGTTGACGGAAATGTAGAATTAAAGCAGATGACTTCGATTAACAAAATGGAGGGTACTACCAATACAAAGTTAACGCCGCTTATTGTTGTTGCTTCTGGAGAAATTGTACTGGGTAATAGTACGAACGCAGGTGATGAGAATGTTCGCGCCTTCTTCTATACGAAGCAAGGTATTCGCTTGTATGGCGTCATTTCGAAGTTGTCGCTGACTGGCGGGATACACGGTGGTACTGGAGGGGTTGAACTTAACGCAGTGCGAGGTAACTTGACTACGGGCGGTGGAAGCTCCGTTACCAGGTATCTAGGTAGTACAAATTGGAGCAATGAAGTGCCTGAAGTGCAATTGGACAATTCGAAACCATCTAGGCTCCAGATTTTCTATGATGATAATCTTTACGATACACCGCCAGATGGCATCCCTACGACAGACGATTTTAACGTGTTTGTGAAAAAGGTTAGATACATCAAGTAACTACAGATTAACCATTCTGGAAGGAGGTACCTTCAATGTCATTCCAAATCCTAGTCGTTGACGATACGAAGTTTATGCGGAAAATGTTGACTGATATTTTGAAGCAATACGGTCATGAGGTGGTCGGGGAAGCAGAGAATGGTAGGCAGGCTGTACAGAAGTATGAGGAGCTTCAGCCGGATATTGTCCTAATGGACATTACGATGCCTGAAATGGACGGGATTGAAGCGATGAAAGAAATTCGCAAGCTCAATCCTACCGCTGTTGTTCTCATCTGTTCGGCGATGAGTCAACAGGATCTCATCTCTGATGCACTAAAAGCAGGGGCAAATGGGTATGTCATGAAACCGTTTAAACCAAACCGAGTGAATGAAATTGTTCGTAAATATGGTGTTCCCCGTGTAATCGGCCATTTGATACCGCAAGATATGCAGCGCACGGAAGCCATTCCCGCAGAAATCGAGGTAGTAGAGGCGACATTTGAGAAAGAAGAATTGGAATTGCAGGCTAAGATAGCCGAAGGTGCTAACGCCCATGCAGAAGGTCTGAATGCAGTTGACCTAGCTTATTCAGAACCTAAGGAATTACTTCTAACGAAGCAAGATGAAGAAATCTTGCAAGAAGTCGCTTCGAATGTCGAGCCGAATCAAGAGATCATTAGTAAACTTGTTCATGAAGAAGTACAAGAGCCTGAAGTCATCGAACTTCAACAAACCACGATAGAATCCGAAATTAAGAGTCAGGTTGTGGAGGAAAGGAAATTTGCAGCAAAACCCGCACAGGTCGTCAACGCCTTAGAGGTATTGCTTGCATTTGCCGAAGTTGAGGAGTCAAAAATTGCGATGGAATCGACAGATGCCATACAAAAGCAAGACAACTCTGAACCTTCGCTGTCGTCCGAATCTGAGGATCGTCTCTCGGAAATGGAGAAGCTTGCTGCCGCGATGCAAGGAGATTTGGACCAAGAATGGCAGTTGGAACAAGAGGTACAACAAGCTGAAATAGATCAACCAGTACAAGACATACAACATGTCCATGAGGAAGAGATGTTTTCCGTTCAGTTCGAAGAATTTGCAGAATCGGAGACCATCGAAGCCGCAGAGCTGGCTAACGAAGAAATCGTTGAAGATTTGGAAGCAAGTTCAATCGAACTTAGCTTAGAAGATCTCAATGATTTAACGATGGAAATGGAAGCTCTCACGTCTGTTGAATCTACTCATGTAATGAAAGATCTGGTCAATGAAGCTCCGCTAGTAAAAGAGGAGGCTCCAATCAACACCACATACAAGTCTCAAGAACCAACTGATGTGAATAAAGTAGGCTTTAAGGCTGTGACTGGCGGCAAGATCATTAATTTATTCAGGGGGAATGGACCAATGAAAAATTTCACGAGCAGTGTTATGTGTAATTGGAGTGAGGAATTAAACGGCGAGATGTCACAATACCTGGTCGTTTGTACAGAAGCCGAGAATAAGATCGAGATTGAAATGGGTACTGCAGGCGGGCAAAAGCAATCCATCACAGTAACCATTGAGAGTTTTAATCAATTAGCTGCCTGGCTGCAGGTTCAGTTGGGAACAGCACCGGTAAGTAATCGTGAATATGCCAAGAAAGCAGATTTCTAAAGTAGATTTATAAGGATAGACATCATGAGGGGGTTTGGCGATGGGGTGGGAAGCATGGAGTTACACAGTCCTGTTATTCATAGTGGGTGCTTTGTTCGGTTCATTCTTTAATGTAGTGGGGCTTCGGGTGCCCAAGGGCATTTCCGTTGTATCCCCACGATCCAGCTGTGGAAGCTGCGGGCGTCAGCTCAACGCGATTGACTTGATTCCAATCTTGGGATGGTTCATCCGAAGAGGGAAATGTTACACATGCGGTACATCTATATCGCCTGTGTATATCGTCGGAGAGTTGGCAGGGGGCATTTTATTTGCCTCACTTCCCTTCTTGGTCAGTGTAGATGAACTGTGGATTGCTTACCCACTAGTGTCTGTGCTTCTCATTCTAACAGTCAGTGATTTGGCCTACATGCTGTTGCCCAACAAAATCATCTATCCAGCGATGCTGCTTTTCGCGGGTTTGCGATTGTTCGTTCACCCTCTGCCCATTTGGCATTATGCATTGGGATTGGTGGTAGGAGGAGGCACACTGATTATCGTATCTCTTGTGGCAACATGGATGGGGAAGCCAGCTATGGGCTTTGGGGATATTCGATTGATGGCATTAGTTGGACTTGTAATGGGAATCAAGCTTGTGCTGTTATGCATCTTTCTATCGGCGCTGCTTGGCAGCGTCATCGGTGTGGCTCTTATCGCCTCAGGTAAACTGGATCGGCGTTCACCAATTCCCTATGGTCCCTTTATCGCTGTCGCTGGTTTCATCTGTTTTTGCTTCGGAGACCCATTAATGACGTGGTACATGGACCTCATCCTATGGCAGTAAAACTACATTTCGTAAAAGAGAGGTCGAACTCCTATGAACTGGTTTCTTGCTCAATCGTTCCGTGCTAAACTTCAACTCGGTTACTATGCTGTTGTTGCCTTTTATACCATTATTATCCTAACACTTATGTTAACGGCAGACGTTTCTATCATCTTTGCCTTATCTTCATCCCTCGTCTTGATGGTGTTCAGCTTTCCTTATGTGCGGTTCTTGGAAAAAGCATTAACAGAGCCGATCGATAATGTAACACGTGTGGCGATGAATATTGCTAAAGGCGATTTCACGCAAACGGTTGATGCCTCCTCGAAGGATGCGTTAGGCGATATGGGACGCTCCTTTAATGCGATGATCGTGAAATTGAAAGAACTTCTAAACGAAACGGCTTCGATTTCTAAGCATGTGGCAGATTCCAGTCGTGACATTTACCACAAAAACGAAGGCATTAATACAATGATCGTAGAAGCAACAGGGTCAGTGACTTCACTAGCAGAGGGAGCTAACGAAATCTCATCTGGTGTTTTCAAAAGCTTTTCCGTCGTGAAGGAAATTGAGACCAAAATCACGGACTATGTCGATTCGACACATGAAATGAATAATCGGTGCGGTCAAACACTAGAATTGGTAAAAAAAGGCATGCGCGCGGTAGAGAGCCAATCTGAAAGTGTTTCTCACATTGTGCTTGCGACGAGTAATGTATCGGGGACGATCGATGATTTGGTGAAAGAAGCTGCAGGAATCTCATCCATCACTCGTACGATTTCGGAGATTGCCGAACAAACCAACTTGCTGTCCCTGAATGCTTCGATTGAAGCAGCGCGTGCAGGCGAGCACGGAAGAGGGTTCTCCGTTGTTGCACAAGAGGTACGCAAGCTGGCTGAAGAGTCCTCGAAATCGGCGAAGAGCGTATTCCATATGGTACATAACATCGAGAATAGTATTAAAATGGCGCAGAAGAATATTCAGATTAATGAGGAAATTGCTCGCAGGCAGACGGAATCCATCGAAGCAACTGAAAAAATATTCGGTGATATGGTAGAAAGCATCCAGTTCATTACACAAAGGATGAGTGAGTTCACAGGAGAGAGTCAGAAGATGTTGAATGCAGCCCAATTCATTACGGGCACAATGGAAAATATTTCTGCCATTACGCAGCAATCAGCCGCGGGTACGGAGCAGGTATCGACGTCCATGGTGCAACAAACGCGTTCAGTTAAGGCTGTCGTTATTCAGTCAGAGCAAATGCTGCGCATGGTAACGCAATTACAGCGTACGATTCAAATATTTAAGCTCTGAGATAGAGATGAAGAAATCCAGAACGCATGCATGAGGAGTATACCCAAATAGATCACCGTCGAGAGGCGGAACAAATTGTTGATGAGCAGGCGTTTGCCGACTTTTGCTGCAAGAAAGAAAAGGGAGAGGGGGAGAATGATTTTAATGCCATAGAAAGCAAGGTAGCTGTTCTCATAAAGGAAAGCCATGAACGGATTCGCTTCGCCAATTAATTGTAGGCGGAGGCCCATATCTGTTAATCCGGCATCCATAAAGCTCGCAATACATAAGAAAATAATTAAATTTCGACTCAAAGGAACCACTCCTTTTGACTTAGTAGGTTATGCTAACGTATCGTTTGCATAACCTCTTTCATTGTGGAGATAAAAGCCTCGGCTGCCTTAGAAATATAACGGCCTTTGCGGTACGCAATTACGAGTTTGCGTGTTGGTCTGCCTTCTAGAGGGACATTGATAGGAGAGAGCTCGCTTAAACTTCTTTTAGAAATCAAGTAAGGCACGAAAGCGATGCCCATTCCAGCTGCGACGAGTGATTGCACAGTTTCCATATTACTCGATTCGAAAACAATATTAGGAGTTATCCCTGCTTCTTGGCACAGCTCAAGTGTTAACTTACGAAAGCCTTGGCCTTTTTTCAAAGCGATGAAGGATTCTTTCTCCAATTGAGCGATGCGAATGGGTTCTTTGCTGGTTGCTAATGGGTGCAGCGGCGGAACCGCAAGGATGATTTCTTCCTCCAGCAAGGACTCATAGACGAGAGATTCTTCACGCAGCGGCAAGGAGAGAAGAGAAATATCAGTCTGACCATTCACCGTTAACGTTTCTAAATTAGATGAGGTTTCTTCCACGAGCGAGATTTCGATATCTGGAAAAGCCGCTTGAAAGACTGGGACAACGAAGGGTAAAATGGTCGACCCTGTGATTGGCATACTGCCGATCACTAGTCGGCCTTTCTTCATTTGAGAAATGTCTTCCATTTCCTTTTTGAGACCCTCGATCATATCGAGAATTTTTTGTGACTTCTCGACAAAGAGGGAACCTGCATGTGTCAGTTCCACCGAATTGGTGCTGCGTTGAAATAACAGCACGCCGAGCTCCTTCTCCAGCTTGGACAACTGCTGGCTTAAGGAAGGTTGGGCAATGTGAAGCTTCTCAGCTGCACGAGAGAAATTTCGTTCAAGTGCGATCTGGATAGCATATTGTAATTGGCGTAATTCCATTCGAAGAAGTGTCTCCTTTTAAATAGCTTGAAAGTAATCATATCAAGGTTTTTGGACCGAAACAAGGTGGATATAGGAATAAATAACTATAAAGGGCAGTGATGACTGGATTCAACCAGTTTCACTGCCCTTTATAGTTAAATAAAGTTATTTTCGAACCGTGCTTCGATACATTAAGAAAAGTATATACGGTGCACCAATGATGGCGACAACGATGCCTGAAGGAATCTCTTTGGGGATGAGAATCGTTTTGCCGATAATATCAGCGCCTGTCAGAAGAATTGCGCCGATGACGGCTGAAAGCACAACTGATTTCTGGTGATGCTGTCCCAAGAAGAGACGTACGGCGTGCGGCGCAAGTAAGCCGATGAAGCTTACGGTACCGACCGCTGCTACAGCAATTGCGGCAACAAGCACGCCGATTATGGCGGAAATGAGTCTCGTCTTCTGCAACTTGAGTCCTAGTCCAAGAGACACATGTTCCCCGAAAGCCAATAGATCTACACGTCGACCTAGCAGCCATGCACTTGGTATCAATATAACTGTCGTGATCAGCAGCTGGATGCATTCTTTCCATCCCCTAGCGTAGGTACTGCCAGCCAGCCATGTAAGTGCAGGGGCGGCACCCATCTTGGATTGAATGACGAGAAATTGAATGACTGCCGAGCCCAGTGCCGAAACAGCAATCCCAACGAGAATAAGTACAACAGGATTCAGGCCCTTTTTCCAAGCTAAGGCATACACGCTTCCTGCAGAGAGGATTGCGCCAATAATAGCACCAACGGGCACCCAAGTGCCGGGCGCAGTCGGCCAAATCGTCAACACCAAGAGGGCACCCATCCCAGCTCCAGATGTCACGCCGACAACAGAAGGGTCCGCAAGCGGGTTCCGAACAGCTCCTTGCATCATGGAGCCTGCGACTGCTAGCGAGGCGCCGGCAAGCGCAGCCACGAGTATGCGAGGAAGACGCAAATTGAGAATAACGTTGCGAGACATCTCTTCGCCATGACCGGTTATTACCGCTATGACATCAGATAATGGTATCCGCAGCGCGCCAGCTGTTAATCCGAAAAGCATCAGGAAAATTAGGGCTGCGGTAGATACGATGACTAAAATGGGATAAGGAATTTTAGTGCCTACATAACCGACACTCATAGAACTGCTCTCAGCTGAAGATTTCATTTTGGAGCCGCGAATCGCAAGCCAGATTAAACAAGGAGCGCCAAGCAAAGCTGTAACGGAACCCACAGGGAGTTCTCCGAGTGTACTTCGAAACATTTTGGCAATCATATCCGCACTAAGTATGACCACAGCTCCCCATATGGAGCTTCCAGGAATTAACAGGCGATGACGCTGTAAGCCGATCAAACGGACAAGATGAGGTGCAATGAGACCGATAAAACCTATTGGTCCTACAACGCTTACCGTGACACCCGCCAGCAGTATGGCAGATGCTAGGGCGACTAGCCGAACGAAATTCACATTTTCACCTAGCGAAACAGCGGTTTCTTCACTTAATGCAAGCATATCTAGCTTTTGACTAAATAGAAAAGCGACGATGAGTCCGATGCAGATCCAAGGAAGTGCATACTGGACGCCTTGCCAATCGTTCTGACCTAGAGCGCCAGACCCCCACATGAATAAGCCATTTGTCTCATTCTCATACATGATTTGAAGTCCGCTTGTGAAGGCAGAGAGGACTAACGTCACAATCATTCCCGCAAGTGCCATCCGGAGTGGAGAACTTTTCCGTCCGCCTGACATGAAATAGGCCATGACCGCTGCGCCACAAGCACCGATAAGAGCAAGAAGTAAGGAATGATCGGACTTCAAGGCAGGGAAATAAACGGCTGCCAATACGATAATGAAATAGGCACCCGCATTTAGCCCTAGTGTTGAAGCGGAGGCAAGCGGATTGCGTGTGACGGTTTGTAGAAGTGCACCTGCAACAGCGAGTGCAGCTCCGGCAAGCATACCCATCACGGCGCGCGGCATGCGAAGCCCCCGCACCATGGCATGGTCGGGGGTATCTTGTGGAGTTATCAAAGCTTGGATAACCGCATGCACGGTAATGTTCGCTTCTCCTTGTGTTAAGTTGAGAAAAAGGAGGAGGCAGAGTGCAAGCAGTCCACCGCCAAACACAAGGAGTGATTTCCACTCGATATAAACGAAACGGTTAGTTTTCGATTTCATCGCAGGTTTGATCATTTCGTCAAGGCAGATGCCGCAAGCTCAGCAAATACTTTGGCAGATAAAGGACCACCGAATGTCCATGTATTGCCTGGAAGCTTGAAGGTTTTATTTTCTTTTACAAAAGTAAGACCTTTCCATACTGAATTGTCTTTAAGTTGTTTTTCAAATACATTATCCGTGTCTTGAACAATGTAGAAGAAGTTTGCATTTTGAACAGCAGGCAAGGCTTCTACTGAAGCAGTTTGATAACCGTAAAGCTCAAATTTGCTTGATTTAAACGTGTTTTTCAAACCAATTCGTTGCAAGATTTGAACGACCATGGAGTTGTCTGTGAACATACGCAGATCTGCGTTGTTTTGATTGCTGAAAGCTTGCGTTAAAGCAAATTCTGCGCCTTCTTTCTTCGCTGCAGCTAGTTTTGCTTTTGTATCCGTATAGGCTTTGCTTAGATCAGCAAGCACTTTGTCGCCTTCTGCTTTTTTACCTAGAAGATCTGCAATCGTTTTGAAAGTAGATTCCATTTCTTCGTATTGATTGCCTTTCCCTTCAGCAGGGTAGGAATTAAATGCGATGGTTGGGGCGATTTTGGAAAGAGCTTCGTAATTTTTACTTGAGCGCAATGCACTTGTAATAATCAAGTCAGGCTTCAAACCAGTGATCGTCTCTAAGTTAGGCTCTTGACGAGTACCCACATCAACAACGGAGGCATCAAGTGCTGGCTTAACATTGACCCAGTTTTGGTAGCCTTTCGTGTCAGCTTGACCAACTGGTTGAATCCCAAGAGCGAGTACATCCTCCGTATAAACCCATTCTAAAGTAACGATACGTTTCGGAGTTCCTTTAATTTCAGATGTACCAAGTGCGTGTGTAATCGTTTTTGAAGCATTTACTGTTGGAGCAGCTGAAGGTTGTACAGTTCCTGCTGGGCTAGGAGTAGTCGTAGACGACGATGAGTTCGTAGTTCCGCAAGCAGCGGTGAAAAAGAGTAATAGAAGTGATAGCGTAAAAGTAAGTGGTTTAATCAATTTTCTCACAGTTATCCCCCTGAAAATATGTAATTTAGATGAAGTATCGATGGCCAATTCGACTTCACTAAGAGAATGATAATCATTATCAATGATTATGTCAACAACTACTTCTTCATAGGAATAATCTATCAAGCTTATAGTTATTATATCTTGGAACTATGACGCAATCCGTGCTAAAGTACTATATGAGGGTAAGACATTAGCAAACTAATGCGGATAATGACAAGAGGTGACTGGATATGAGTAAAAAGACAATGTTCGAGAAGATTTGGGATAATCACGTTATTAACCAGGAAGATGGCAAGCCTAGTGTTATTTATATTGATTTGCATCTAGTACATGAAGTAACTTCACCGCAAGCTTTCGAAGGACTTCGCATGTCCGGTCGTAAAGTTCGTCGTCCTGATTTAACTTTTGCAACTATGGATCACAACGTTCCAACCAAAGACCGTTTCAATATTACAGATCCGATCTCCAAGCAACAAATCGACACACTTTCACAAAACTGCCGTGACTTCGGCGTTACATTATTTGACCTAGATAGTCTTGATCAAGGTGTTGTTCACGTAATGGGTCCAGAGCTTGGTCTTACACACCCAGGCAAAACGATTGTATGCGGCGACAGCCATACATCCACACACGGCGCGTTCGGCGCACTTGCTTTCGGTATCGGAACAAGTGAAGTTGAGCACGTTATGGCAACTCAAACGCTTCAACAATCCAGAGCGAAATCTCTTGAAGTTCGAATCACGGGCAACTTGAAACCAGGCGTTACTGCGAAGGATTTGATCCTTGGTGTTATTGCAAAATATGGCACGGATTTCGCAACTGGTTATGTTATTGAGTATACAGGCGAAGCGATCCGTGGTCTTTCCATGGAAGAGCGTATGACGGTTTGTAACATGTCCATTGAAGGTGGCGCAAGAGCAGGTCTAATCGCTCCGGATGCTACTACATTTAACTACTTGCGTGGTCGTGAATATGTACCGCAAGGTGCTGATTTCGACGAAGCAGTTGCTGAGTGGTCCAACCTTGTGACTGACGAAGGCGCTACGTATGACTGGGTATTGGAATTCGACGCCGATACGTTGATCCCGCAAGTTACCTGGGGAACAAGCCCTGGTATGGGGACAAGTGTTACTTCCTTGGTTCCAGATCCACAAAGCTTCGAAACAGAGAATGAACGTAAAGCTGCTGAAAAAGCGCTTGAATATATGGATTTAACACCAGGAACGCCTATGACTGATCTGAAAGTAGATTATGTCTTCATCGGTTCTTGTACAAATGGACGTATTGAAGATCTACGTGCAGCGGCTAAAATTGCCCAAGGTTACACAGTAGATCCAAGCGTAACAGCAATTGTTGTTCCAGGTTCAGGCCGTGTTAAAATTCAAGCTGAGAAGGAAGGTTTGGACAAAATCTTCTCCAATGCTGGATTCGAATGGCGTGATGCAGGCTGCAGTATGTGTTTGGCGATGAACCCAGACGTACTTCAACCAGGACAACGTTGTGCTTCCACATCCAACCGTAACTTCGAAGGTCGTCAAGGCCGCGGTGGACGTACGCATCTTGTATCCCCAGCAATGGCTGTTGCTGCAGCGATCAAAGGTCATTTCTATGACGTTCGCGATTGGGAAATTAAAGAATACCAACAAGCTTAATTCTGAGCTGAAAAAAGCAAATCTTACGAAGCTAGTTTTGCTGTAGCAAAACTTTAAGGAGAATGAGAACATGGAAGCTTTCAAACAACATACAGGTCTAGTAGGCCCTGTTGATCGTGTAAACGTAGATACAGATGCAATTATCCCTAAACAATTTCTAAAACGTATTGAGCGTTCAGGTTTCGGACAATTTCTTTTCTTCGAGTGGAGATGGGACGAAGCAGGCAACGTAATTGAGAATTTCCCATTGAACCAAGATCGTTATCAAGGAGCTTCCGTTCTAATTTCCAGAGCGAACTTTGGTTGCGGATCCTCCCGTGAGCACGCACCTTGGGCGATTCAAGATTTCGGATTCCGCGTTATCATTGCGCCTTCTTACGCAGACATTTTCTACAACAACTGCTTCAAAAACAGCATTCTGCCAATCAAATTGTCGGAAGAGCAAGTTGAGGATCTGTTCCAACGTACAGCGAAGCACGAAGGGTACAAGCTGAATGTTGATCTTGAGAACAAGAAGCTGACGGATGAGTACGGACTTGAAATCCAATTCGATTTGGATGAGCACCGTCGTCAATTCTTGCTGCAAGGCTTGGATGATATCGGTTTGACGCTTCAGCATGAAGCGAAAATCACAGCGTATGAGCAAGCTCACCAAAAGCGTTTAGCTTACAAATAAGCTAATGGAAAAAGGCGCATCCCCGTTTCGGGGATGCGCCTTTTTTTGCATCCGCAGAAGCAAAGCTTTCTCATTTTTTGCATATTTGGAGGAAAGAATATGCAACTTTTGGCAGTTTGCTACGTCTAATAGTTTACTAGAATGTCGAAGAAGGGGAGGTTATGCTGTCAGGTATAGGTTAATTTTGCTATAATGATAAGAAAGCTGATAGATTGATAGAGTTGGCTGTCTGGCTGTGTTGTTACATCCCCCAATTCCGACATTACATAGAGGTGAATGATGAAATTTCCTGCATTTTGTTTGTTTTTGCTCGCTTGTCTGTTGCTGCTGCCAACTACGGCTTTTGGCGCTGAAGCTCCTAAGCCGATTAAGCTTTTTATGAATGAGAAGCAATTGGAAACTGTCGATGTTCAGCCGCGTATTATTAATGGTACGACGATTGTCCCTTTGCGAATAATTGTAGAACAAATTGGTGCCATTGTGACATGGGAGGAAGCTACCCGGAAAGTCACAATTAAGAAGGACAATATTAATATTCAACTAGTTATTGATACGACGACAGCACTCATTAATGGAAAGAAAGAAGTATTAGACGTTGGACCTAAGATTGAAAATGGTTCTACGATGCTGCCACTGCGGTTCATTGGAGAGGAACTGGGAATTGAATTTAAGTGGGATGGAGCTACTTCTTCCGTTCATATGTTCAAAAAAGATGATTCGGACTCAAAGCCAGTGACAGGACCCATCGATGTTATCGTTCCAGGCGGAAATACGAACCCAGAGACTAAGCCTCCAGGAACGAAGCCGTCAACAGGCACAGGCACAGGTACACCCACACCTACTCCTGACCCTTCGACTCGTGTGATCACTTCTATTGCGCTGTCCGAAACGGACTTAACTGTCATTACGAAGGAGGGCACCATAACTCCGAAGGTGTTAACTTTAGCCAATCCCTCACGCCTTGTTTTTGATTTTCCCAACACGACGCTGGATGACTCACTGCAGAAATTGCTAGTAAAGAATTCCGGTGAACTGCCGTCCAAGCAGCCGCTGGTTTCCAAAGTGCGTTTCTCGAATTACAACGATAATCCGGCTACGGTGAGAATTATTCTGGATTTGATCAGCCCAGCAGACTACCAAGTTCAGGTATCAAAGTTTCCTAATGAATGGAAGGCTACGATCGGTGAGCGGAAGTTAACAGTCATCATCGATGCCGGTCACGGAGATAACGATCCAGGTGCGCTTTCCATAACTGGCAGGCACGAGAAGGAGTTTACACTCGCAACAGCGAAGAAGGTAGAGGCGCTATTAGCCAAAGATAAGCGAATTCATGTCCTGATGACGCGTGCCGATGATACTTTTATCCCACTAGATGATCGTGTTTCTTTTGCGAATGATATTTCAGCGGACCTTTTCTTATCGATCCATGGGAATAGCGCAAAAGCAACGGTTTCTGGAACGGAAACATATTATAACAGGCCGGAAAGCTTAGCTTTCGCCAATGTTATTCATAAGTATGCAGTTCCAGCAACAGGCTTTGCGGATCGTAAAGTTCGCGAAGGGGACTTTCGCGTTATCACCAAAACCACGATGCCTGCTGTCTTGCTTGAAGTTGGTTACTTGTCCAATAAGAATGATGAATCAGCCATGTACAAAGAGGCATTCCAGGACAAATTAGCTGCTTCTCTTGTTGCTGCAATTAAAGAATATTTGAATCTTAATTAAGCAATGAGAACATGAAGCGGAACAAACTAGGCTAGCATGTCTAGGCATAACGCTAAGGAGTGAAAAAGATGAACAAAACAAGTCGCCTAGTTCAAGGAGCGCTCCTTGTAAGTGCCATCACGTTGTCCATAACGGCCTGTGGCCAGAAAAGTCAACTAACAGGAGCCGCTTCAACGGCACCGCAAGCTACTTCTACACCGATTGCAACAGCGTCTACGCAAACAGTAACGCCGAAGCCGACAAGTGCGCCGCTTAAGCAGCTGCAGGTAAAGGCCTATTACAGTGACCAAGATGAAATGAAGCTGGTAGAGAAAGTGGTAACAATCAGCGTAGAGAAGGATTCTGACGCTTATGAGGCTGCTCTTAAGGCTTTACAAAAAAGTGATGATCCGAAAGCGATCCCGTTATTTGATGATTTGAAATTCACCAGTGTGAAGTTTGATGCGGCCAAAGGTGAAATGAAGCTCGATTTGGCATTTGGTCCCAAGACGCAGTTGGGTGCTCCGGGAGAAGAGTTATTTGTACAAGCGTTAAAGAAGACCATCTTCCAATTCCCAGAAGTAAAAACCTTGTATGTACTAAAAGATGGTAAACAAGTAGATAGTTTAATGGGACATCTGGAACTTCCATATCCAATTAAACGACCTAACTAAATAGGAATCGTAGAGGAGTTTAAATTCATTATGAAAAATAAGAAATTGGCGAGTGCTATCGTAAGCTCTATGATCATCACAAGTTTAGCAGGTACACCTGTGCTTGCAGCACCCGCAAATCCAACAACTTCAACCACATCCACCAATTCAAATGTTCGACTGTCTTTTTCGGATGTGAGCAGCGATTACTGGGGGATTCGTCACATCTCCAAGCTAGCCTTGGAGGGAGTTATTGAGGGAGTAGCGGAGGGAATCTACTCACCTGAAACTTCTGTAACTCAGCAAGATGTATTAATTATGGCTACACGGATGATGGGCTTACAGACGGACGTGGATACATTAGCGTCTGAAACTGTTTTCCCTGATTTCATGTTAGTTGATAAATATGCGCGTAATTATGTGGCACTCGCGCTGCAAAAGGGCTTAATCTCAACCGAGCAAGAAAAATTGAGAAGCCAAGGTACGAAGCCTGTAGGCATTTGGGGACAACAAAAAGCAACAAGAGAATGGGTGGCTGAAGTCGTTATTCGTGCCATCGGTAAAGCTTCATTGGCAGATAGCTTATCCAAAAAAGCTACTACATTTACTGACAACGCAAAGATCAGCAGCAGTGCACTAGGTTTCATTAATGCAGCAGTAGCGCTGAAAGTCGTAAATGGGTTCGAGGATGGTTCTTTTCAACCGAAAGGCGTAGTAACACGTGCTCAAATGGCAGCTTTCCTAAGTCGTTCTCAAAAGGATTCGCTGACTTTGCCTGAACGTGCTAAGAAGGGCTATTTGACCAGTTTAACAAGCGGCAGTATTGGTCTTATGGATAAAGACGGAAATACAAGTACATATAAGATATCACCTAATACCGTATTTTTCGGAAACAAAGACGATGTAGCCATTTCGCCAAAAGATTTGCAAGAAACGTACGAAATATCGCTCGTTCAAGTGAATGGTACCGCTTATTATGTTGAAATTATTAGTGATGAGCTGCATATGGATGTACATGAGGGGCAATTGTTAAAGCTTAACCTGACAACGATGAAAGCGACCCTAGACGATTTTGAAAGCTACGATTTAGCATCAGATGTTACTGTTACAGATAGCGATGGGCGTGGTCTAAGCTTGGGTGAGATCGTTGCAGGCAGCACCATCCAAATTCGGAAAAGCCAGCTTGTTGACAGTGACAAGTATACGTCGATCGTAGTTAAGCAAATTCCTGTGAACAAAACAGCGATCGGTGATATTCAAACGTTGCATAAAGATGCCATGCAAATGACGTTACTTGATCCCACTTCTGGTGAGCCTGAGACTTTTGGCTTTTCGAGCAATTTAATCGCTACGCTTGCTGATAATACGTTAATCAATGTGGATGCGATTCATGTAGGCGATACGGTTGAATACACCGTTAAGAATAGTGAAATTGTCAAGATTATTGTTAAAAAGCAAGCGGATGTTGGCACGAGTGTGGAAGGAACGTTCAAACAATTAACGGACGATCAATCCACGATTTTGATTAATAAATCATCTGGCAAGACGGTAGATGTTTTTGAACTAAGTAATAATACACGTGTTGTTATCAATGGCTTAGCCAATGCGAGCATTTATGATCTCGCTTCCGGTGACCAATTGAAGCTGGACGTACTGAACAATAAGGTTACAACAATTACGGTAACGAATCGCTCGATTGAGAATATTTATTTTGCCAAAATCATTGATTATAAGGACTCATCTAAAATTTTAACCGTTACAGATAATGCTGGTACCCCAAATGCTTATATTTTAAATGATGGTATTTCGATAATGTATGCGGGCAGCAAAATACCGTTTAGCTCCTTCAGTGGTATTTTTACAGCTGGTAAATATGTTGATGTTCTTGTTTCTAATAAAAAGGTTATGAGTATTCAAATGTCCTCTCAGTTGGATGGTGTATTAACGCAATTGAATTTACTAACCAACGATATAACCTTAAAAACAGATAGTGGACAAAACTTAACATTTAAACTGAATTTCACACCAATCGTTGAACTAGCAAATAAACCGAACAGTACGATTTCTGATCTAAAAGTGGGGGATAATGTAAGTCTTCTTCTTAGCTTTGATCAAACGACGGTAACTAAAATCGTCACTAGCAAAACGGCCGTTTTTAAAACGCTATTAACGAATGGCAATACTAAACAAGCTACCTTGATGGACGGGACGAATACCAACTATAACATCCCTTTAGACGGGGTTCCTATTGTGAAAGCCGATGGAAGTACTGCGGCGTTCGCTGACCTGGCGATTGACGATTATGTGAAATTGAGCTTTAAAGGCCTTACAATTACGAAAGCCGAGCTAGTCACGCCGATTCGTGGTAAAGTAACAGCCGTGAATGCAGCAGGTACAAGCTTGACGGTTCAAGATTTCACGGGGAAAAGCCAAGTGATTAACGCAGGTACTAACTATAGTGTAAAACTAAATGGCGGCGTGGATTGGAGCTTCTCCTCGATCAAAGTAGGAGACCGTGTTCAATTGATGAAGGATATCAATGATAAATTGCTGATCCAAGTTGCTGTAGCTTCTAAACGCGAATTTGATCAATATAGCGCAACGTTGAGCCAACTCAACTTGAAAGCAACTACTGCTGGCGATCGAACTGCGTATAATCTGTTCCCAAGAGCATACTTTCATACGGGATCTTCCGTTGTGCTGCCAACTTCATTTGTTGCTGGCGATCAACTGACGCTTTACATCCTTGACGATAAAATTGTTGAGATTGAAAAGTAGCATTTTGAACAAAAGTTAGCGGACATCCGTCTGTATTTGAGAAGCAAATCTTCTCAATCAGGCGGTTTTTTTCTTAATTTCAAAAAAAAATGTTTATTTTTTAGAAAATGTTCGCATTTTGACGCTTTCAAGGATTGATTCTGACCTTACAATTCGCTAAACTGGAGAATATTACGACCCTAAGGAAGATCAGCTATGACGCAGAAGACAGTAAGACATATTCTGGATACCATCGGTGAATTATATCCGGATGCTCATTGTGAGCTGAACCACAGTAATCCATTTGAATTAACGATTGCTGTCTTGCTATCAGCTCAGTGTACGGATGAAACCGTGAATAAGGTTACCAAAGACTTGTTCGAGAAGTACAAACGTCCCGAAGACTATTTGGCAGTTCCTTTAGAGGAATTGGAGCAAGACATCCGTCGGATCGGACTATTTCGAAACAAGGCTAGTCATATTCATAAGCTGTGTCAATTGCTACTGGACAAGTTCGGTGGTGAAATTCCTGAGAAGCATGAGCAATTGGTTGAATTGCCTGGCGTTGGACGTAAGACAGCTAATGTTGTTGTTTCGAACGCTTTCGGCGTACCGGCTATTGCGGTAGACACACATGTGGAACGAGTCTCCAAGCGTTTAGGACTTGTCGGCTGGGATGATTCCGTACTTGAAGTTGAAAAGAAGCTAATGAAGAAAGTACCACGAGACGAATGGACGCAAACACATCATCGATTGATATTCTTTGGTCGATATCACTGTAAGGCACAAAACCCCAATTGCACGCTATGTCCGTTATTGGACAATTGCCGCGAGGGGAAGAAACGTATGAAACCAAAGCCGATTAGGAAAACTATTACAAACAAATGAAATGCAGACAAAGGATGGGATTGAAATGAAATGCATCGCCGTATATACCAATAGCTTCGAATTGTTCTCCGATATTTATGAGCAGGTTATCAACACACCACTAGCCGATAATGAGGAAAAAGTCATTGAAGGTGTAACTGTCAGTGAATCCGGTGAGGTTCCTCAGAATTACATAGACAAAATGAAAACAAAATCCGAGGTTGTCGTGATGAAAGTGAAGGATTCGGATATTACGATTCTTCAGCATCGTGACGTTTTTGAAATTTTCCTTCCGGAAAAAGAGAAAATTGCCCTCACGTAAGTCCAGAATCTCCCTTTGGGAGATTTTTTTTCTGTAGACATGGCATGCATACTGAATAATTAAATGATAGAGGAGCGGAATGAACGAATGACGCAATTGGTAGCTAGAAGCATCGCGGTCATGCCGGATGCGCTAAAGAATATGCAGCAAGTGCTTGCGCATGCAGGAGATCATGATAATGCCGCGAAAATGGGGCAGTTGCTGGATAAACTCGATAGTGGTCGCATGAACATTGCGTTCTGCGGGCATTTCTCTGCTGGTAAATCAACGCTCATTAATCAGCTTTGTGGGCAGGCCTTGTTGCCTTCCAGCCCTATTCCGACTAGTGCTAACATTGTTAGCATTCGGAATGGACAGCCAGGTGCGCATGTGACGCATCGTAGTCAGGAAGGAATACTCACCCCCCAAGGGAAAACGACGACCATTCCTCTCAGCGAACTTGAGGCATATTGTGTGAATGGAACAGATATAGAAACGGTTGAAATCACATATCCGATTTCATTTCTCGGCGATGATACAGCATTGTTAGATACCCCGGGTATTGATTCCACGGATGATGCGCATCATCAATCCACCGAATCCGCTTTACATCTAGCTGATGTGGTCTTCTATGTCATGGACTATAATCATGTGCAATCCGAAGTGAATCTTGCTTTTACGAAGAAAATGAAGGAGTGGGGCAAACCGCTCTATCTGGTTGTCAATATGATCGATAAGCATAAGGAGTGGGAGCTTCCTTTCGCGCAGTATCAATCGGGAACGAAGCAAGCTTTCTTAAATTGGGGTATTGAGCCGGATGATTTGCTGTTCGTAACGATGAAAGAGCCTGCTCATCCGCATAATGAATACTCCAAGCTGCAATGGCTCTTGAGCCGTCTTATTGAGCACGGAGATATCTTGCGCAGCTATAGTATCGACGCTTCTGCGCGTTATTTGGCAGCTGAGCATAGCAAATGGCTGGCTGAGCAGCATGAATCGCAAAAGGCGGAATTACTGGAAACGATCAGTCAGGAAGGTGACGTCGAAGAAGTTCAAGGGCTGTCGGTTGCCAAGCAAGAAGAGCTGACTGTGCTGAAAAGCTTGCCAGAAACGCTGACTACTGAACTTCGTAAAGATGTTGGCGCCATTATCGAGAATGCTAATATAACGCCTTCTTTGACACGGGATTATGCAAATGCTTACTTGGAGAGCCGTAAGCCAGGATTTAAGGTTGGATTTTTTAATCGCGCGGCACAAACCGCTGCAGAGCAAGAGAAACGGCTGATAGCGTTTCAGACGGATTTGGCTGAGCAAGTGGAAGCGCAGCTGGACTGGCACTTGCGAGATGCACTAAAAAAAGCGGCAAATGAGCAAGGTCAGCACGATACTGCGCTGATCGCTCAAATTGAAGCGCTGAAGGTGGAAGTAACTGGCGCCTTGATTGCGTCCCAGGTGAATACAGGTGCGTCTTTTGGCGGCGAGTACACGCTAAACTACATGAAGCAGCTAGCTGGCGAGCTGAGGCTGCAGTACCGCAAACTGGCGTTTGCGGTGATTGACCTCATCGCGGATGCTGTCCGCGATAGCTCACGCCCAGCCGCCGCTGCGCTAGCGGCTGAGCTTGAAGCCCTGAGCGGCCGGCTGAGCGCCTGCCGCGAGCTCGCCCGCCTCGAGGAAGCCGAGGCTGCGGCAGAGACCCAGCTGCTGCGCATGGCCAGCTGGGAAAGACCGTCTGCGCCGGCGCTGCCGGATGCGCAGCAGTACACGGCCATGGAGGAGCCGGCAGCAGCCCCGCTGAGCGGGGCTAACCTGCACGTGACCTCCATGGGCACGATCTTGCAGGCCGCCGCGACAGCTTCGGCGGCTGCGGGTATAACAGCAGCTGCTCCCGCGGAGCCAGCTGCTGTCTCACAGCCGTCATCAGTGTTCACCACAGGTGAACACGGCAAGCGCATGGAGCGCAAGGCCGCTGACTTGCAGGCGGCCTCCAGCCTCATCGACGGGCTGCCGTCGATGAGATCACTCGCGCGCTCCATGCGCGAGAAAGCGGAACGTCTGCGGCAGCGGACGTTCACGATTGCGCTGTTCGGCGCGTTCAGCGCCGGCAAGTCTTCGTTCGCCAATGCGTTGATTGGCGAACGGGTGCTGCCGGTGTCGCCGAACCCGACGACCGCGGCAATCAACAAGATCATGCCGCCGACGGAAGGCTGGCCGCATGGCACAGCTAAGGTCAAGATGAAGAAGGCAGACGCCATTCTTGAGGATGTGCTTTATTCACTTCAAATCCTTGGCGTTGAAGCTACCGATATGACATCCGCACTTAAACGGATCGGTCAGCTTTCACCTGCAGATGTGACGGCCAAAGGAAAACCGCACTTCTCCTTCCTGAAAGCCGTAGAAAAAGGCTGGGAAGCAGCCTCTACTAATTTGGGAACTGAACTCCGAATCACAAAGGAAGAATTCTCTGGCTATGTGGCAGAAGAGCACAAGTCCTGCTTTGTTGAATTTATTGAATTATATTATTCGAATCCATTGACGGATCAAGGCATCATTTTTGTTGATACACCAGGGGCAGATTCCATTAATGCCCGCCATACGGGTGTCGCTTTTAACTATATCAAGAATGCAGATGCCATCCTTTTCGTCACTTATTATAACCATGCTTTTTCCCAGGCAGATCGTGAGTTTCTGCTGCAGCTTGGACGGGTCAAGGATAGCTTTGAAATGGATAAAATGTTTTTCATCGTGAATGCGGCTGATTTGGCGGCAAGCTCTGAGGAGCTAGCAGGTGTCGTTCAGCACGTGGAAACGAATTTAGTGCAGCATGGCATTCGTCATCCGCGCATATATCCAATTTCCAGTTATTTGGCGGCTGAAGGTAAAATTAACGGCAATGAAAGCCTAATCGCGCAATCAGGTATACAGCCATTTGAGCAGCAATTTGTTCAGTTTACCTTGAACGAGCTCAGTGATGTGGCGATACATTCGGCTAACTTAGAACTGCATCGAGCAATCGGAACCATGCAGAAGTGGTTGGAGCGGGCACAATCAGGTGAGGAAGAGCGCAGGCTGCAGTTGATCATGCTGGATGAGTCCGAACAGCAAGGTTTAGATCTGCTTGATGATACCCGGTATGATGCTGAGTTGAAGGAATTGAAGAAAGAAATTCAAGAGTTGATGTATTACGTCAAACAACGTACAATGTATCGATTTGGCGAGCTGTATAATTTCGCATTCAATCCTTCTACGTTCCGAGACGAAGCCAAAGATCCGAAAGCAGCACTTCAATTCGCATGGAACGAGTTGTTGCGTATGATTGGGCATGATCTATCACAAGAAGTATTAGCTACCACGCTTCGTGTAGAGAATCGTATGAATCTCATTAGCACCAAACGGATGAATCGCTGGGGCGAGGAGCTGAGCTTGCTGTTAGAAGGCTTTGAGAAGGCTTCCTATGAGCCCAATGCCTTTGTGACACCTGAGGTAACGACGAAGCTTGAAGCATCGGAAGTGAGCTTGAAGCTGCTCCAGAGTTATTTCAAGAGTGCGAAGCAATTTTTCGAAGGTGATGGGAAAAGCAAGTTGAGAACTGAATTGGAGAATCGGATCAATGCGCCAGTAGTTGCGTTTATTGAGGGGCAAACGGCCCAACTTGAACAAGCTTATGGCATCCAATTGGAAAATTGGCTGGCTGCTCAGAAATCGATCATGGAGCAGCAGGTCAAAGAACATGCAGAAGGGCTTCGCGATGCACTCCAAATGAAGATTGATTTGGATGAACTCATATCCAAACAGCATCAGTTGAAGGCATTTGTTTAGCCAATTAACAAAAGGGGAACTAGGTTCTGAGGAACTTAGTTGCCCCTTTTTTTGGATTGCTCATGTAAGGGCTTTCATTGGCGGTTATCCCGATGATTTAAAAGAATAGGGGGGATTACTACACGATTTTGTGAATTTATGCCTATTTAAGCGTTTAAATCCGAGTATCCTCGAATTGCTCACATATAGTGATGGTGTTAAGATTCATAAAGTGTTCACACATTATAAGCGTTTCAAATCTATCCTTTTAAGGAGGGCCCAAAGTGGATGTATTCAGGCAACTGAAGCCATATTTTTGGCCAGAGAAAAAACTGTTTTTTGGAGCCATTGCATGTCTTGCAATCGCTACCGCGCTCGGCTTGGTGTACCCCAATTTACTTCGGTATTTAATTGACGAAGTGATCACCAAGAAGCAATTTGACCTTGTGCCGCGACTGGCACTCATCGTTGTTGTTGTTGTTTCTATGAAAGGGATGTTCCAGTTTTTGCATGGTTTGTGCGGGGGTCGCTTAGGAAACCGTGTTGCGTTCCACTTACGGAATGCGCTTTACAACAAGCTGCAATATCTGTCGTTCCAGTACTACGATCAAGCGAGAACAGGAGACTTAATGTCCAGGCTGACAGCCGATTTGGAAGGTATTCGCCAATTTATTGGCTTTGGCTTTGCGCAAATCCTGAACGTATTGTTAATGCTCGTTTTTGGAATGGGCATGATGTTCTCCATCAACTGGAAGCTAGCTTTACTTACGATGATTACGATGCCATTTCTGGCCTTTACGGCAGTCCGTTTTGAAGGCAAGATTCACCCAGCCTTCCGGATGGTGCGTCAGTCCCTAAGTACGATGACGACGGCTGTTCAAGAAAATATTACGGGTGTACGGACTGTTAAATCATTTGCTCGCGAACCGCATGAAATTTCCAAGTTTGCAACGCGCAATGAAGATTATAAGTCCATGAATATTGGGTCGTCAGGGATTTGGGCGAAGTATTTTCCAATCATGGAGATTCTTGCGAATTTGAGTGTCGTCATTCTACTCGGGGCTGGCGGCTACATGGTTATTAACGGTACGATTTCACTAGGCGAATTGGTAGCCTGCTTTAGTCTCATTTGGTACATAATCGGGCCGATGTGGGGCTTAGGCTTTCATATTAATAACTTTACGCAAACCAAAGCTTCCGGGGAAAAAATCCTTGATGTCCTTCATCATTACATGCACGTCAAAGATAGCGAAAATGCAGCAGCGCTGACAAAAGTCGACGGTCATGTCAAATTTGATCATGTGACTTTCGCTTATCCCGAGAAACAACCTTCCTTATATGATTTTACCTTGGATGCGCCTCCAGGCTCCGTGATTGGACTCTTAGGAAGCACGGGCTCGGGGAAAACAACCGTGATCTCGCTCCTAATGAGAGCCTACAACGTCAAAGAAGGCAAAGTTATGCTGGATGGAAAAGATATTCGTTCCTTGCAGTTGGAAAGCTACCGCAGCCAGATTTCAACCGTTTTCCAAGAAACGTTCCTATTTTCATCTACCATTCGTAACAATATCGCTTATGGCCGCAAGGATGTAACGATGGACGAGATTGTCCGTGCAGCCAAATTAGCCAAAGCGCATGACTTCATTTCGGAGCTGCCTGAAGGCTATGACACACTTGTTGGTGAACGTGGACTTGGACTGTCCGGCGGTCAGAAGCAGCGGATTGCGATCGCTAGAGCCTTGATCAAAGATCCGAAAATTCTCGTGTTAGACGATGCTACAAGTGCGGTGGATATGGAAACAGAGCATGAGATTCAAGCTGGTTTTGGAGAAGTTATGGCAGGTCGAACGACGTTCATCATTGCACATCGGATCTCCTCATTGAAGCACGCGGATGAAATTATTGTACTTGATAAAGGACGAATTATTCAAAGAGGTACGCACCAAGAGCTATTACAGCAAGATGGTTTGTACCGTCAAACTTATGACATTCAATATTCGGACGGACCGCAAAACCAAACTGCGAAGAACCAAGCAGCGGCTGCCCTTGAAGAGGGGAATGCGGCAGATTCCGTAGAGGCACCAATTACCTCTGCCTCTACGCCAGAAAGAAGGTTGGCAAATTGAGTAATCCATCAAAGCAAGTTGAGGGAGCTTCACCAAATCCAGACTCTCAAACAGGGCATCGATTTGTCTATCAAGATGACGAATTGATCGAAAAGCCTTTTGACTGGGGCCAATTAAAACGCTTGTTTAGTTATATGAAGCCTTATCGCAAACAATTGCTGCCGATTATCATTATCATGATGCTTTTAGGCGCAATTACGAAATTGACAGTTCCACTACTCATCAGTAAAGCGATTGACAATGCTATCATTCCAAAGGATTCGAAATTACTTGTGCTTATTGTTGGTATCATGCTCGGTGTATATCTGATTCAATGGATAGCCAATACATTTCGTATCAAATATACGAATATGATCGGGCAGCGTGTCATTTATGATCTGCGTCATGATCTCTTTAGTCATATTCAAAAGCTCTCATTTCGCTTCTTTGATACAAGACCTGCCGGATCTGTACTCGTTCGTGTGACGAACTATGTCAATTCGTTGCAAGATCTATTTACGAACGGTGTCGTGAACTTATTGATCGATGTTGTTCAACTGGTCGGTATCATCATTATTTTGCTGTCATTCAATTTTAAATTAGGTGCTTCAATCATTGTAACGGTTCCGATTATGTTTATGATATCGACGAAGCTTCGGACCAAAATTCGCCGCTCGTGGCAGGACGTTACCATGAAGCAATCCCGCTTAAATGCCCATTTGAATGAGTGTATTCAAGGGATTCGGGTCACACAGGCTTACACACAGGAGAAAGAGAACATTCAGTTTTTCTCGAAAATGAATATGACCAATCGGTTGGCCTGGAACCGAGCATCGATGCTCAATCAATCGTTTGGTCCTCTCATTGAAATTACAGGTGCGATTGGTTATTGTATCTTGTTCTGGTTGGGTGCGCATTTGATTCAAAAAGAAGAAATCACCGTTGGTCTACTAGTTGCATTCGCTACTTACATTGGGTATTTCTGGGAACCTATTACGCGATTAGGGCAGATGTACTCACAGCTTTTGATTGCGATGGCTTCGGCAGAACGGATTTTTGAATTTATCGATGAGAAGCCGACTGTGGCTGAAATCGAGGGTGCGAAGGATTTACCTCACGTCGAGGGGAATGTGAAGTTCAAGGACCTCGTTTTCGAGTATGAGCCAGGACGGCCTGCATTGAATGGTATCAATTTGGATGTAACGGCAGGCCAATCGATCGCATTAGTTGGTCATACCGGCTCAGGGAAAAGTACGATCATGAATTTACTTTGTCGCTTCTATGACCCCAATCAGGGACACATTGAGATCGATGGCACTAACATTCGTGAGGTGACGATCCAAAGTCTGCGCTCCCAAATCGGCGTCGTGCTGCAAGATACATTTATTTTCTCGGGCACGATTCGCGATAACATTCGCTTTGGTCGATTAGATGCTACAGATGATGAGATCGAACAGGTTGCGAAAGCTGTGCATGCGCATGATTTTATCACACTGCTGCCGAATGGCTACAATACTGAGGTGCAAGAGCGCGGTAATGTGCTGTCGATGGGTCAACGCCAATTGATTTCATTTGCAAGAGCGCTGCTAGCGAATCCGCGTGTGCTCATCCTGGATGAAGCGACAGCAAGTATCGACACAGATACCGAGCTGAAAATCCAAGAGGCACTCAAGACACTCCTAGCGGGTCGTACGTCCTTTATCGTGGCGCATCGCCTGTCTACGATTCGTAATGCGGACAAAATCGTCGTGCTCGATCACGGACGCATGATGGAAATCGGTAATCATGATGAGCTCATGAAGGAGAAAAAAATCTATTACGGCTTGATCCAAGCCCAGTATAAATTTTTGCAGGATGCTGTGTAGGCATCATGAGAGTAGCTGCTTAGCCACATGAATGTGGTTAAGCAGCTTTTTCTGTAGTCATCGACTCCTAATTCCCTATTTCCCAATTTTGTCCTCCTAAAGCACTATCCACATGAATCCCTTTCCTAAACATTTCCACAATGTTTGCAAAATTTGACGAGAAGCTATACTCTTAAATTGGAAATATGCCAATTATTCGCAGGAGGGGACAGCATTGAAATCATCTCGTTTCATCTGGGGTGCCATTGGTTTAACCGCATCCATTTCTACCATTGTTTTCGCTGTTGGCTTTGCTTACGCGGCGAATCAGATATGGTTTCCCAAGGCATCTGGAGATTTGCAGCTCGCCACGCCAGTTCCAACGAAACCATCCATTATTGAGAGCAGCAGCAAGCTGCAAATTGTAGCCCTAGGGGATTCGCTCACAGCAGGAACAGGTGATAATACGGGCAAAGGTTATGTTGGACGCGTCCGCGAAAAGCTGGAAAAAGAGAGCGGTAAGCCCGTTTTTGTACTAAATAATCTCGCCATTCCTGGTTACAAAAGCGATCAGCTTCTTGCTGATTTAGCATTGAAAAAGACACAAGATGCGCTTGCTCAAGCCGATATCATTTTGCTAACCATTGGTGGAAATGATATTTTTGCAGGAGGGGAAGGGCTATTCAAAGGTACTAACCAAACGGAATTTAATCCGGAGGCCGCAGAAAAGCGGGTAGACCCTGCACTAGCCAAAATGGAGAAGATCACTTCCGCAATTAACAAAGCCAACCCGAAAGCAACGCTATTATATATCGGTTTATATCACCCATTCCTTGATCTAGATCCAACAAGAGAGGGCTCCTTAACCGTGCAACGATGGAATAACGGCGTGTTTAAGCTCACGAATCAATATCCACAGATGCTCATCGTTCCTACTTACGACCTATTTGAGCAAAATTTGATCAAATATTTATCTTCCGCGGATCATTTTCATCCCAATGGGGACGGCTATGAACGGATTGCGGAGCGGATTGTCCAAATTTTAAAATAGGGGGCATGAGAGATGGCTGTAGCAGCTTCGCCTAATATCGTTCTATCCGTTAGTAATTTGAAAAAAAGCATTAAAAACAAAGAAATCATCAAAGGCATTTCCTTCGATGTGTATGCGGGAGAGATCTTTGGTTTCCTTGGTCCCAATGGTTCAGGTAAAACAACGACAATTCGTATGCTAGTTGATTTAATACGTCCTACGGAAGGGACCATACATATTTGTGGATTTGATGTTCATAAGGAACATGACGAAGCCATGAGAAAAGTGGGCTGTATCGTTGAAAATCCTGAGCTTTATTCCTATCTCACAGGCTGGGAGAATCTCGAGCATTTTGCCCGTATGCTGCCCGATGTGGATGAGAATCGGATTCAAGAGGTTGTAGAAATTGTCTCGATGGATCAGCGCATTCATGATAAAGTGCGCACCTATTCACTTGGCATGCGCCAGCGTTTAGGGATAGCGCAAGCTTTATTAGGGCGGCCAAGTCTTCTGATTTTGGACGAGCCAACGAACGGTCTTGATCCACAAGGTATCAAAGAAATGAGGGAGTTTATACAACGATTAGCTGCGGATGGCCTTAGTTTGTTCGTCTCTAGCCACTTGCTCAGCGAGCTTCAGCAAATGTGTCATCGCGTAGCCATTATTAGTCATGGCGAGGTCATTCAAGTAGGTGCTGTAGATGAACTTATAGCTCAAGGCGGAAGGGTTGTATGGACGGTTTCACCTAGTGCAGAAGCGGAACGCATACTCCAATCATCAGAGTTGGTACTTTCGGCGATTGCTGTGGAATCGGATAACTTAACAAGCTTGCCATCAGCGGTGAGACAGATTTCAACACAAATGGATCAAGCGGACATTCCTAAGCTAAGTCAACTTTTGATTGAAAAAGGAGTTAGCCTGTACGCGGTAGAAATCAAAAATCCAACACTCGAAGATTTGTTCTTGCGTTTAACTGAAGGGGAACGAATAGAGTAAGAGAAGGTGAATCCATTGACAGGTTTATATGCTTTGGTTAAAAATGAAATGATTAAAATGATTAAGAAAAAGCGATTTTATGTCATTCTACTTATTCTTCTTGCTTTAATTCCCATGTTCACTTATGCTCAAATGCGAGTTGCTCAACATACACAGAAGCAATTTGGAACATCGGATTGGAAGGCGGACCAGCGCCAAAAAGTGACCGATTGGGAAAAACGCCTCAGTTCAGCAAGAACACCGGATGAGTGGAAGCAGCAGCTGCGTGTTCAAATTCAAATTGCCAACTACTATCTGGATAAAGATGTGAATCCAAGCTCACCGAATGCGGTTACATTTACACGAGAATTTGTGAAAAATGCCGTCGGACTATTTATTCCGTTGATTATCATGGTCATTTCGGCAGATATCGTATCATCTGAGCATTCTACGGGGACTATTAAATTATTGTTGACAAGACCGGTCAGGCGTTGGAAAATCCTATTGAGTAAATTAATTACCGTTGTCTTCTTCACTTCGCTGACTGTTTTGTCCACGGGATTGATTTGTTACTTGATTTCAGGGATTGTTTTCGGCTATAACGGGTGGAACATGCCAATCTTCACAGGCATACAGTTGTCAGGGGCGGATGTCGATTTTAGTCGAGTGCGTGCCGTAGACCAATGGTTCTTCCTCTTGATGGAGTTCGGCTTAGTATGGTTTACAGCAATCGTCGTAGCGATCATGTCGCTCATGCTTTCTGTACTAATTCGATCAACCGCAGCAGGTATGGGGGTCATGCTTGCCGTATTAATATCAGGGACCATTCTTTCCAACATGGTTTCCTCGTGGGAAACGGCCAAATATTTGTTTATGGTCAATCTGGACCTGACGAAATATTTGACTGGAGGGATCCCGCCCATTCAAGGTATGGATTTAGCGTTCTCGCTTAGTGTGTTAAGCGTATGGACGATCGTGGCGCTAATCGTATCGTTTACCGTATTTTCGCGCAAAGATATTTTAAATTAGTGATCAAAGAGATAAAGGAGGGCTCCAATGGCTGAGCAGCTAGAATTTGCGAAAGGGAAAGCCCCGACACCCGTGACGGATTACGAAGCAGATGATATTCAAGTCCTCGAAGGGCTTGTTGCCGTTCGTAAAAGACCAGGGATGTACATCGGCAGTACCAGTTCTTCAGGTCTTCATCATCTGATCTGGGAAATCGTAGATAATGCAGTCGATGAGCATCTGGCGAAGCATTGTTCCAAAATTAATGTCACGATACATAAAGATCAATCGGTTACCGTACAGGATAATGGCCGCGGTATTCCTACCGGTATGCATAAGACAGGTGTTCCTACGCCGCAAGTCGTCTTTACCATCCTGCATGCAGGCGGTAAATTCGGTGGATCAGGCTATAAGAAATCTGGAGGTTTGCATGGTGTTGGTGCGTCCGTGACTAACGCCCTTTCAGAGTGGCTAGAGGTTGAGATTAACCGCGATGGCAAAGTGCACAAGATGCGCTTTGAATATTGGGTAGATGATAAAGGCATCGAGCATGTCGGTGAACCTGTAACTGGACTTGAGGTTATCGGTAATACCAATCGGACAGGAACGAAAGTAACGTTTAAACCGGATAAACGAGTCTTTCAAGGCGGAACAACGATTAATTACGATACACTCGCTGAGCGTTTGCAAGAAATTGCATTCCTCAATTCCGGACTTCAGGTTAACCTGAAGGACGAACGCACAGATAAAGTGGATTCGTTCCAGTACGAAGGCGGAGCCAGTCAATTTGTAGCCTTCTTGAATGAAGAGAAGACTGTGCTGCATCCTGTGATTCATTTTGCCTCTGAGAAGGATGAAATTGAAGTTGAAGTCGCGTTGCAATACAATGATGGCTACACAGAGACAATTGCTTCGTTTGTTAACTCGATTCCTACCCGCGGCGGTGGAACCCACGAGACAGGCTTCAAAACAGCTTATACTCGTGTAATGAATGAATATGCCCGTAAAGGGGGCATTCTCAAGGAAAAGGATAAAAACCTCGACGGTACGGATCTCAGAGAAGGTATGATGGTCGTTATCAATATCAAAATGGGCGATGTCGAGTTCGTAGGCCAAACCAAGGACCAATTAGGCAGTGCAATTGCGCGTAGTGCAGTGGACGCCGTTGTGTCCGACAAAATGACGGTTTTCCTTGAAGAAAATCCACAAATCGCACAAATGATGTTGAAAAAGGCCGTACAAGCATCAAGAGCGAGAGAAGCAGCGCGTAAAGCGCGTGAAGAAATTCGCAGCGGCAAGAAAGGCAAGAGCGAGAGCTCCAACCTGAATGGTAAGCTGACTCCAGCACAATCGAAGGATTTGCAACGGAATGAGCTGTTCATCGTGGAAGGTGATTCCGCCGGTGGATCTGCGAAGCAAGGACGCGATTCGAAGCATCAAGCGATTTTGCCGTTGAAGGGCAAGCCGATGAATCCGGAGAAAGCGAAGCTGCTAGATATTTTGAAAAATGAAGAGTATAAGGCCATTATTGCAGCTATTGGTGCAGGCGTTGGATCTGAGTTCGAAGCAGAAGAGACGAATTACGGCAAGATCATTCTAATGACGGATGCGGATACAGACGGCGCACACATTCAAGTGCTGCTTTTAACCTTCTTCTATCGTTATATGAAGCCGCTAATCGATGCTGGTAAAGTATATATTGCACAGCCTCCCCTGTATAAAGTGACGAGAAAAGGTAAAAATGGTGGTCATAAATACGCTTGGACGGACGATCAACTGCAGGTTGTCGTCAAGGAACTCGGCAAAAATACGGAGCTTCAGCGCTATAAAGGATTAGGCGAGATGAATCCGGATCAGCTGTGGGAAACGACGATGAATCCGGAAAGCCGAACACTGCTTCAGGTACAGATTGAAGATGCCGCCAAAGCAGAGCGTCGCGTGACAACATTGATGGGCGATAAAGTAGATCCACGTAAGAGATGGATTATAGAAAACGTTGATTTTACGGAATATGTTGAGTAGAAAACAAAGAGTGGTGACGTGAAAGTGAGCATTTTAGAAGAGTTTTTACCAGCCTTTCTGGAGGAGATCGTTGGCGATCGCTTCGGTCGGTATTCCAAATATATCATTCAGGATCGCGCAATCCCCGACGTTAGAGACGGCTTGAAGCCTGTTCAACGTCGTGTTTTGTACGCGATGTACGACTCAGGCAACACGCCAGATAAGCCGTATCGGAAATCAGCGAAAACCGTTGGGGATGTCATGGGTAACTATCATCCTCATGGTGATTCGTCGATTTATGATGGTATGGTTCGTATGGCGCAGCCTTGGAAAATGGGACATACACTCGTGGATGGTCACGGGAACTGGGGTTCCTTAGACGATGATCCACCGGCAGCTATGCGTTATACGGAGGCGCGTTTATCGGAGATCGCGATGGAATTGCTGCGCGATATTGAGAAGCGCACCGTGATGTTTAAAGATAACTTTGATAATTCAACCAAAGAACCGGTTGTGTTGCCTGCGCGTTATCCGAATTTGCTAGTAAACGGTGTTAGTGGGATCTCAGCAGGCTTTGCGACGGAAATTCCGCCTCATAATCTGCGTGAAATCATTGACGCTTGTACCGCTATGATCGATAAACCTGAAATTACGGTTGACGAATTAATGGCGATTGTCAAAGGCCCGGATTTCCCTACCTCAGGGATCATCATGGGGGAAGAAGGCATTCGTGAGGCTTACCGAACAGGTAAAGGACGTATTTATATCCGTTCCAAAACCGCGATCGAAGAAATGCGCGGCGGCAGACAGCAAATTGTTATTACAGAAATCCCCTACCAAGTCGTAAAATCTCGGTTAGTTACTGCGATGGAGAACATCCGTCTGGAGAAGAAAATCGAGGGTATCGCCGAAGTGCGGGATGAAAGTGGACGGAATGGGCTTCGTATCGTGATCGAGCTCAAAAAGGAAGCGGATGCACAAGGGATTTTAGCCTATTTGCTGAAGAAAACGGATTTGCAAGTCACCTATAACTTCAACATGGTTGCAATTGTGAATAAAGCGCCTCGTCAGCTCGGTATTCGCGAGATTCTGGAAGCTTATATTGGGCACCAGAAAGAGGTTGTAACGTTCCGTTCGCAATATGAGTTGGAGAAAGCGGAAGATCGGGCGCATGTCCTCGAAGGGCTTGTTAAAGCTCTGAATATATTGGATGAGGTTATTGCGACGATTAAAGCTTCGAAAAATCGGCAGGACGCACAAAATAATCTCGTAGAGAAGTTTCATTTTTCAGAACGACAAGCTGATGCCATCCTCGTCCTGCAATTATACCGTCTAACGAATTTGGAGATTACAACGCTGGAGAAGGAATTGAAAGATGTTGAGAAAACGATTGCGTACTTGCGCGGGATTCTCGGCAGCTTAAAGAAACTTCTAGGCGTCATTAAAGATGAGATGGGCGAAATCCGCAAGAAATATGGGATCGATCGCCGCTCGGAAATTCAAGGTGAAGTCGAGGAATTGAAAGTTAATCTTGAAGTCCTTGTAAACGCTGAAGATGTGCTGGTCACCTTGTCCAACGAAGGTTACTTGAAACGAACTAGCAAACTATCCTTCACGCGTTCGGGTGGTGAGCTTGAGAATACAGGCATGAAGGAAGGCGATTATCTTCGCTTCTTGCTGGATGTCAACACGATCGAAAGCTTGTTGATCTTTACGAAGAAGGGGCAGTATTACTTATTGCCTGTCCATCAAGTGCCAGAGTATAAGTGGAAAGAGAACGGCACCGCGATCGTGAATGTCATCCCGATTGCGAAGGAAGATCGCATCGTGAATGTGATACCAGTGAAAGGCTTCGATGATCCGACGAAATCACTTGTGTTCGTTACTCGCAAAGGTCAAGTCAAGCGTACAGAGCTTAAAGAGTACATGACGAACCGCTCCAATGCGATTGTGGCGTGTAAGCTTGGCGAACAAGATGAAGTATTGCACGTTCAGATGAGTGACAATACGAAGGAAATTCTTCTCGTCACGAAGCAGGGCATGAGCATCCGTTTCCGTGAGGAAGAAGTAAACCCGATGGGCCGTGCGGCCGCGGGTGTGCGCGGCATCCAGCTCAAAGAAGACGATGAAGTCGTGTCTGCTGAGTGGATTTATGGGGATGAAGGGGAAGTACTGGTCATCTCGGACCTCGGGTATGCTAAGCGATCTCTCGTTGTGGATTATCCAATTCAAGGTCGCGGCGGGAAGGGGATTATTACCTTCGAGTTCAAGGAAGGTAAGCGTGTCAGACCTAACGGTTCAGCCTTAATCCGGACATTCATTGTGAAAATGGATTACGTGGTTACGGCTGTTATGAGCACTGGCGAGAAGCATCGCTTCTCAACAGAAACTGCTCCGCTCGAAGATCGCAAATCACAAGGTAAATCACTCATTCCAGTGAATAAAACAGAATCGATTGTCGAGATTTTACGCTTTCCTCAATCGTAACTAATCGTTGGTGGATCCAATTTCTCAATCAATGTAAAAGCTAACTCTAATAAGACCCACAGGGGCATCGGTTCGTCTAATCGATCCAGCCACTGTGGGTCTTTCAGCATGCCTGCTTCCAACGCTTTTTTGCCTAACTCCATTTTCCAAGCTTCCACACAAATCACTCCTTGAAAGTTAGTTAACAGCAGCCTTGCATATCAAAGATCTACGAAAGAATAGGGACTCGCTGTTGTCTACAAGGGTGCATGACACCTTCGATCAGTATATGTGAGCAATGGGCAACTTGTTAAAAGAAGTCGATTCGCTTGTCATTCTGAACAAGAGTTGACAAACTCTGCGAGGGCTCGACACTAGGCTTCAGCATCCCGCAGCATGTCCATGTAACTTGCAATTTTTGTAAGAAAATATTAATGGCATTAAACTTTAAACTAGCGAAAAGGCGTGCTATACTTGCTGTAAATAGGTGAAAATGGAAGCGAGTTGATGAGGATGTATTCCGATGAATTCGGAAAGTTATGGCTAAAATTATCGAAGGAATTGAAAAATCAGATGGAGGTAGGTTTAGCCCCTACGATCACGGAAGGACAGTTGAATGTACTAGAATTGCTCCTGGTCCATGAACGCATGAAGCCTTCGGATTTAATCGAGTACTTATCCACGACACCTGCAGCCGTTACAACCTTATTAGACCGGATGGAAAAAGCGGAGTTAATTATTCGTGTGCGTGATGAAAAGGACCGTAGAATTGTCTGGATTCACGTCACGGACAAAGGAAAAGCGGAATGCGAGAGAGGCCGTGGAATCCGTGAAGAACTGTTGGATTCGTACCTGAATCGCGTTTCCGCTCATAATCAAAAATTGCTTATTTATTTATTGGGCAAGGTTGCGAACTAGTTCATCCCCTCATAACTCGGGGATGGTAAATTCGTTCCACGGCCGCTGCACCGGCGGCAGCGACCGGAAGTGCATGTTTTCTTTGAGCACAGGATGCTCAAAGGCAAGAGCCGTGGCCCACAGCGCGAGCTGTTGGCCTGGTTTGTTCACAGCGCTGCCGTAGCGCTGGTCCCCGTACAGCGTGCAGCCAATGGCAGCCAGCTGCACGCGGATCTGATGCGGCCGCCCGGTGTGCAGCTTGATCTGGATCAAGCTGAGCCCGTCTTGGCTGCCGAGCAGCTTATAGTCCAGCACCGCCTCCTTGGCGTCCTGCTGGCCTGCCTTGACCACGCTGACAGTATTCGTCCGCGTATCCTTCCACAGCCAGTGGCGCAGCGTAGCGGCCGGCTGGGAGGGTTTACCGTGCACGACAGCGACGTACGTCTTGTCGAGCTGCCTTGTTCGTACCGCGTCCGAAAGTCGGGACGCGGCTTTTGACGTTTTGGCGAAGACCATGACGCCGCCAACGGGACGATCCAAGCGATGAACAAGCCCGAGGTAGACATTGCCGGGCTTGTTGTAGCGCTCCTTGAGATCGGCCTTCAAGGCGTTCAGCAAGTCGAGATCACGAGACTCATCTTCCTGCGTGGGCATGTTGACGGGCTTCTCAACCACGAGAATGTGGTTGTCTTCGAACAAAATCGGAATTTGCGATGCGCCGTAACCTTCTTTGAATCCTGCCACCAATTACGCCTCCCAGCGTCCGAGAATACCGCAAGGGAGCATAAGACCGGAATGCGTGATCGGAAGGCCGATTTCACCGCTGGAGATCGTTCCGCCATGCTTTTCTTTCATCGCCATTGTCAAAATATTCTGGAGCACAGTGGCCGAGATTCCAGTTGTATAGGAATTGATCAACAGGAACAACGGGTTGTCCGTCAAAATAGATTGGCACGTCTGAATGAACGGGAAGAGGTCATCCTCCAATTTCCACGTTTCACCGTTAGGTCCCCGTCCGTACGAAGGTGGATCCATAATGATGGCATCGTATTTGCTGCCGCGGCGTTGTTCTCTTTGTACGAATTTGAAAACATCATCCGTAATGAATCGAACAGGTCTGGAGCCCATACCGCTTAGATGCAGATTTTCCTTCGCCCATTGCACAACCCCTTTGGAAGCATCCACGTGGCATACTTCAGCGCCAGCGTGGGCACATGCTAGTGTTGCCCCGCCTGTGTAAGCGAAGAGGTTAAGTACTTTGATCGGACGACCAGCACCTTTAATCTTGTCCATCATCCATTTCCAATTGACCGCTTGCTCAGGGAACAGACCCGTATGTTTAAAGCTAGTTGGCTTAATATAAAAGGTCAGCTTCTGATCGTAAGTGATCGTCCAGCGCTCTGGGAGCTCTGCGTTCTGCTGCCATTGACCGCCGCCGCTGGAGCTGCGGTGATAATGCGCATCAGCTTGACGCCAAGCCGGTGTTTCTTTCTGTAGAGGCCAAATAATTTGCGGGTCGGGTCTGCGAAGTACAATCGTACCCCAGCGTTCTAGCTTTTCGCCGCCGCCAGTATCGAGCAGCTCATAATCGACCCAATCTTTTGCATAAAACATGCTGTAATCCATCCTTCAACTTATAGACTTAAACATTCATTGTACACCATTTATTTACCTAAATCGATCTTTTCAATCAATCCAGGCAGTTCTTTTTCGGCGAATTGTTGGTAATATGCTTGTTCAAGTGACACACGCAGTGAATCTTTCACCGCATTCAAAGGTTTAACAGAGCGCGATTCCACTTTAATCACGTGATAGCCATACTCGGTTTCAACCGGATCGCCGATAGTACCAACGGTTTGATTGATAGCTGCGTTTTTGAATCCTTCTACCCACTGGCTAACATCGGCATCAGCGTATAGACCCCCATTTTCCTTAGAACCTGGATCATCGGAATATTGCTTAGCCAGCGCTGTGAAGTCTCCGTTATTTTTCAACTTTTGTTGAACATCTTTGGCAAGCGTAAGAGCTTCTTCTTTGGTACGAACCGCTTTACCTTCTGGGTCCGTAAGTCCGATCAAAATATGACGCACGGAAGCGATCGTAAACGCATCTTTATTCGCTGCAAGGGTCGCCTCATACTGCGCTTTCAACTGAGCATCCGTAACACTAGATTTCACGAAATTATTCGCAGTCATACTGCCTACGAGATAATACTGCAGATCACTCTCTGTCACTTTTGCGTTTTTCAGGTCAGCTTTAAATTTATCTTCACCAAATTGCTGTTTCCAAGCAGCAACTTGTGCACCGGCACTTTTCTTAGCAGCTTCTTGATCAGCTTCCGATGAGCGGCTATAAAGAATCCGGTTCGTAACTAATTCCTTGAGTACACTAGTCTGGTATTCCACATTATCTTTAGAGGCAGCATGCGAACTATTGAACAATGCTTTGAGATTAAAGAAAGCATCGAATGCGCCCTTCGTCACAGTCCCGCCTTTGTATGCTGCAACCACTTGATTCGGATTATTGCCAACCCAAATGGTACTTGTTGCATCATCCCACTCCACTTTCTTGCCAAGCGAGTCGCTCATGAAGCGTAGGGGCACATAGGTAGTGCCTTCATAAATAAAGCCTTTGGCATCCGTTGGCGCTTTTTCGACACCATCAAACATGTACGTCAGATTGCGGAAGGCTACTTCAATCTGTGTTCCTGCTGCAAAAGCTACGGTTCCGCTTAAAACAGAACCAATGGTTAATCCTACAATAAGTCCTTTTACTTTATCTTTCATTATGAGTGATCCACCTTTCAATTCATGTCATACCAATAATTCACCGAAGGTTGAGAGATTTCCTTTTTTTTATTCACTGTGAATTGAAGGAATTCCTTACCTGTTTGTTGTATTTGTAGAGGTAGAGACGATTTGCAACACGCATCTTAGAGCAAAGACATGTCGAATTAGGGGGGATAATGTGGGAGCAAATGTTGGCATACCCAGCTCCGAGGATTTGTTTCTGCTTCATGAAGGATCCCTTTTCCACAGTTATCGTATCTTAGGGGCACATGTTAGCAATGAAAAAGGGCATGAAGGTGTTCGATTCGCCGTATGGGCACCGCATGCAAGAAACGTGTATGTACTTGGAGATTTCAACGATTGGCAATCCGGCGAGCATAGAATGGAAAAGATTAGTTCGTTAGGACTCTGGATGATCTTTATTCCTGAGGCAAGTGAAGGCGACTATTACAAGTACGAAATTCATAGCCAAACGGGTCAGATTTTATTAAAAGCAGACCCCTATGCCTTTTATTCGGAATTAAGACCTGGAACAGCTTCGAGAGTTGTTGATTTGGGTGGGTACGAATGGCAGGATCAGGCTTGGCAGCTGCAGAAGAAAGAAGTACCAGCGTACAATAAACCGCTCTCTATCTACGAAGTACATCTTGGTACTTGGCGTAAGAAAGACCGGTTAAGTGAGGAACAGTATACCTACGAACAATTAACGGGTGAATTAGTGGATTATGCGGTGGAAATGGGATATACCCATATTGAGGTGATGCCGCTGGCCGAACACCCCTTTGATCGATCTTGGGGCTATCAAGCAACCGGATACTATTCGGTAACAAGCCGCCATGGTGCGCCAAAGGATTTCATGCGATTCGTTGATCGCTGTCATCAGAAGGGCATCGGGGTAATTATGGACTGGGTTCCAGGCCATTTCTGTAAGGACAGTCATGGATTGCGATTGTTCGATGGGAAACCCTTATATGAATACGAAGACCCTCGCAAAGCGGAAAAACTGGAATGGGGGACACTCACCTTTGACTTCGGAAGACCTGAGGTGCAGAGCTTCTTAATTTCAAATGCCGTATTTTGGATGGATATGTATCATATGGATGGTATAAGAGTGGATGCTGTTGCTTCCATGCTACATCTCAATTTCGGCAGATGGGATGAAGTGCCTATCCAGAATCAACTTGGAGGCGAGGAGAATTTAGAGGCGGTTGCGTTCATTCGCAAGCTGAATCAAGTGGTTTTCTCGTATTTTCCAAATGCCCTGATGATGGCAGAAGACTCCACGGATTGGCCGCTTGTGACGGCGCCTGTTCATAAAGGTGGGCTTGGATTTAACTACAAGTGGAATATGGGCTGGATGAACGATATGCTGAAGTATATGAAGTTGGATCCGATCCACCGCAGGTACAATCACAAGCTGATCACTTTCTCGTTCATGTACGCTTGGAGCGAAAACTATGTTCTTCCACTCTCACATGATGAAGTCGTGCATGGTAAGCGTTCACTCTTGCATAAGATGCCAGGAGACTATTGGCAGAAGTTTGCTAACTTACGGGTATTATATGGCTACATGTCAGGACATCCAGGGAAAAAGCTGCTCTTCATGGGCAGTGAATTCGGTCAATTCGACGAGTGGAAGGATCTCGAGGAGCTGGACTGGTTTCTGTTAGATGGCTACGAGAAGCATGAGCAGATGCACCATTATGTGAAGTCGCTCAATCAGTTTTATTTGAAAGAACCAGCGCTTTGGCAGCTGGATCACGATCCAGAAGGCTTTGCATGGATTAATCCCCATGACGAGAGCCAAAGTGTTGTCACTTATATGCGAAAAGGGAAACTGCCGGAGGATGAATTGATTCTCGTGTGTAATTTCACACCTGTTGTTCATCCGGATTATCGGATCGGCGTTCCGAAGTTAGGTTTATACGAGGTTGTATTTAATAGCGATGCTGCTGAGTTTGGTGGTTCCGGACAAGGGAACTCATTACCGATCACAAGTAGAGCAAGTGCCATGCATGGTCATCCGTATAGTTTATCGCTATGTATTCCGCCGCTTGCGGCTGTCTATATCAAGTGTGTGAGTGAATTCCAAACAGATCATGATGAAGTTGAAGGGGGAAATCAAATATGCGCAGTAAAGAATGTGTTGCCATGCTCCTCGCTGGAGGAGAAGGGCGAAGATTAGGCGTACTGACCAACAATTTAGCTAAGCCAGCTGTTCACTTTGGCGGCAAATATCGCATCATTGATTTTACACTCAGCAATTGTACGAATTCAGGAATTGATACCGTTGGTGTTCTTACCCAGTATCAGCCACTGGTGCTTAATACGTACATTGGTATTGGAAGCTCTTGGGATCTTGACCGCAAGTATGGCGGTGTTACGGTGCTGCCTCCGTTCATGGAGCAAAAAGGCGGCGACTGGTACAAAGGAACAGCGAACGCTATTTATCGCAATATTGGGTTTATTGAACAATATGATCCAGAATACGTCTTGGTCATCTCGGGTGACCATATTTATAAAATGGATTACGATCTCATGCTTAACTATCATAAAGAGAAAAAAGCAGACGCAACGATCGCCGTTATCGAAGTGAAATGGGAAGAAACGAGCCGTTTCGGCATCATGAGCGTAAACGAGAAGCAGGAGATTACAGAATTCGCTGAAAAGCCGAAGGAAGCGAACTCCAACTTAGCTTCGATGGGAATTTACATTTTTAACTGGAAAGCATTGAAATCGTATTTACTCGAAGATGAAGCGAATCCAGAATCCAGTAAAGATTTTGGTAAAGATATCATTCCGATGATGTTGAAGGATGAAGCGAGAATGTTTGCTTATCCATTCCAAGGCTATTGGAAGGACGTCGGTACCATTGATAGCTTATGGGAAGCGAATATGGACCTGTTGGACGAGAATAACGAGCTTAACTTAAATGATAAAGACTGGCGTGTGTATTCTCAGAATCCATACCAGCCAGCTCAATATGTAGCGCCGACTGCGAATATAAAGCGCTCCTTGGTGAACGAGGGCTGTGCTATCTTCGGCGATGTCGAGCATTCTGTCTTATTCTTCGGTGTTCAAGTTGGCGAAGGCAGTCACATTAAGGATTCCGTTATCATGCCGAATGCGAAGATTGGTAATAACGTTACGATTATCAAAGCGATTATTGGTGAAAATACGGTCGTTGAAGATGGTGCAGTTGTTGACGGTAATGGTGAAATTGTGCTTATTGGCGGTAACGAACGGGTAACAGGCTACGCTAATCAGAAGGGATGATATCAGATGAAACATGTGATGGGAGTCATTAATTTAGTCAATGAACCGGATGATTTGGAGGAATTGACGTATTTCCGCTGCCCGGCATCTGTGCCTTTCGGTGGTCGTTATCGGTTAATCGATTTTGCATTATCCAATATGGTAAATTCGGGGATCGATAACGTTGCTGTATTCACACAACACAAATATCGTTCATTAATGGATCATCTTGGGTCAGGAAAAGAGTGGGATTTGGATCGGAAGCGCGGAGGATTATTCGTCCTTCCTTCCGTACTTGATGAGCCGACAGGGATCTCCCGTGGAGATTTGTACCAGTTCTACAGCCATCGTGACTATTTTTACCGCGGTAAAGAAGAGTTCGTTATTATTTCCCGCAGCCACATGGTGTGCAATCTGGATTTGAACGATGCTGTTCGTTACCATGAAGATATGCAAGCGGATATCACTGTTATTTATAAGCAGACCGATGAAGAAATTCATGGGAAATTCCGCCGCATGGCTGTGAAGGATACAGGTCAAGTGACGTTGATGGAAGATCACACAGGCCGTCTGCGGACGAACAACATCTCCATGGAAATGTATATTATGAGCAAGGCTCTACTGTTGGATATGGTAGAATCCTGCTTAGCGCAAGGTTACGATCATTTGGTACGTGATGGCATTATGAAAAACATTGATAAGCTTAGTGTGTATGGCTATAAGTTTGAGGGGCATCTGGGTATTGTGAACTCGATTCAAGGCTACTACAAACACAGCATGCAGTTGCTGAATCCAGCGATTTGGCGCGAATTGTTCTTCCAGAAGAACAATCTGATCTATACAAAGGTTAAGGATGAGCCGCCTGCCAAATATTTGGAATCCGCTTCGGCCAAAAACACGCTTATTGCGAACGGCTGTCAGATTGAAGGTAAAGTGGAGAACAGCATCTTATTCCGCGGTGTGAAAATCCGCAAAGGGGCCTACGTGAAAAACAGTATCATCCTGCAAAACTGCGAGATCGAGGAGAATGTCATTATTGAGAATGCGATTCTCGATAAGGATGTCTTCATTAGCCGCGGACGCGTGTTAACGGGTGATAATAAAGCACCATTCATTGCAGCGAAAACCAAAGTCATCTAATCGCAAGTCGATTTGGTTCGATTGAAGTCGGAGGAGAGGCAAGATGAAAATACTGTTCGCGGCTTCGGAGGCCGTACCATTTATCAAGACAGGCGGTTTAGCTGATGTGATCGGCTCCTTACCTAAGGAGCTGACGCGTCAAGGGCTTGACGTTCGGGTCATTTTGCCTAAGTATGGGGATATTCCTGCTAAATATAGAGACGAAATGACACTAGTAACATCATTTGAGATTCAGTTGGGCTGGCGCAAGCTATATATCGGGATTGAAATGCTGGTGTATGAAGATGTTACCTTTTATTTCGTAGATAATGAGTATTACTATAAGCGGTCTGGTATCTATGGCTATGGGGATGAAGCCGAGCGATTTGGATTCTTCTGCCGAGGCGTTATTGAGGCGCTGCCTTACTTGGATTTTGGGCCGGATGTGATTCATTGTCACGATTGGCAAGCAGGAATGATCCCTGTTTTGTTGAAGGCACACTATCAGCATTTGCCTTTCTTTAGCGAGATCAAGACGATGATGACGGTTCATAACTTGAAATACCAAGGTGTATTTGGCCAACAGGTGTTCAAAGATTTGTTCGGGTTGTCGGACGACCACTTCTCAGGCACTGCCTTAGAGCTTCACGGGGGCGCGAGCTTCCTGAAGGGTGGATTGTTGTATTCGGATCAGATCACGACGGTTAGTCAAACGTATGCAGAGGAAATTCAAACGCCGTATTACGGCGAATTTTTGGACAGCCTGCTGCGCCACCGCAAAGAACAATTAACGGGCATCGTGAATGGCATAGATTACGACGTGTTTGATCCGATGACGGACAAGAACCTTGTCGTGAATTACAGAGATTCCATTCAGAAGAAGACTCAGAATAAGCTAGCTCTTCAAGAGCGCCTAGGATTGCCTGTGAACGGGGATATCCCGATGATTGTACTGGTTACTCGCCTTGTGCAGCAGAAGGGTTTAGATCTAATTCAGCACGTTCTGCGAGAGATTCTAGCGCTAGACATTCAGCTAGTTGTTCTTGGAACTGGCGAGCCAGTCTACGAGCAAATGTTTCGGAACGCTGCAGCAACACATCCGACTAAAGTCTCCGCGCACATTTACTTTGATGAAGCGTTAGCTCATCAGTTCTACGCGGCATCAGATCTCTTCTTAATGCCCTCACAATTCGAGCCGTGCGGTATCGGGCAATTGATTGCCCTACGCTATCGCTCTGTGCCTATCGTGCGGGAAACGGGTGGTCTGAAGGATACGGTGCAGCCGTATAATGAGTTTACGGGAGAAGGCACGGGCTTCTCGTTCACGCATTACAACGCACATGATATGCTGCATATTATCAGGCGCGCTGTATTTTTTTATAAGAATGATCGTGACAGTTGGATGAAGATTCAGCAGAATATGAAAAAAGGCGACTTTAGTTGGCGGAAATCTGCTCAGCAATATATCGCACTATACAAAGAAATGACCTCTTAAGGTATGAAGAGGACCTCCTGATTCGAAAGAATGAGGGGGTCTTTTTCGTAATTTAGAAAATTCAGGTATAATAGAAAAAGAAGATTTAACATGTTTGGAGTTGAGAGCTGTGGGCGTGGATTGGCTATCACATATGTTAACCTTGGTGTTCGTCGTAAACATTTTACTGGCGCTCACTGTGGTGTTCTTAGAGCGTCGTAATGTGGCCGCAACATGGTCATGGTTAATGGTCTTATTGTTCATTCCTATTCTTGGATTTCTACTCTACGTGATGTTGGGTCAGAACTTGAGCCGCAGAAAGTTGTATAAATGGAATAAGCGTATGCTAGAGCGCATGCAGACTGTGATTGGCGAGCAGCGGCAACAGCTGACGGATGGAACTTTTCCCTATGTCAATCCGATGGTTTCGGATTATCGCTATTTGATCTACTTGAATGTAGCTACGAACGATTCTTTTTTGTCGCAGGATAACGATGTGCACATTTTCACAGACGGGGTAGAGAAGTTTAATGATTTGATCAGCAAACTTGAGGCCGCGGAGTACCATATTCATATGCAATATTATATTGTGAAGAATGATTCGTTGGGTCAGCGGGTCATGGAGGTGCTAACACGGAAAGCAAAGCAGGGTGTGACTGTTCGCTTTCTATATGACGATATCGGGTCTCGAACGTTGAAGGATTCGTTTTTCAAGGCATTTCTACAGGCGGGTGGACAGAAAGCCGCATTCTTTCCTTCACGAATCCCTTTTCTAAACTACCGCGTCAACTATCGCAATCATCGCAAGCTTGTAGTCATTGATGGTCAAATCGGGTATATCGGCGGATTTAATATTGGCAATGAATACCTTGGTTTGAACCCGAAGTTTGGCTACTGGCGGGATACACATCTAAGACTGACGGGCAGTGTAGTGCGTGCTTTACAGTCGCGATTTATATTAGATTGGAATCTAGCTTCGTCCAATGAGCTGGAGGTGGATTCGCGTTATTTCCCAGCAAATTTGGAAAATGCTGTGCAGGGTCAGGTTCCTATGCAAATCGTTGCAAGCGGTCCGAATGAGACATGGCCGCATTTTGTACATACTTTTCTCAAACTGATATATATGGCCAAAAGCCGAATATTGCTGCAAACGCCTTATTTTATTCCCGAAGAAAGCATGTTGAATGCCCTGCGGATCGCCGCGCTATCGGGGATTGATGTGCGAATTATGATACCTGAGAAAGCGGACCATCTATTCGTGCATTGGGCTTCGCTGTATTATGTGGGAGAGTTATTACGCGCTGGTGTGAAATGTTATCTCTATGATTACGGTTTTCTGCATGCCAAAACGATTATCGTAGACGGCAAAGTGGCTTCTGTCGGTACAGCGAATTTCGATATTCGCAGCTTGCGGCTTAATTTTGAAACGAATGCGTTGATGTTTCATGAGGAGACGGCAACGAAGCTGGAGAACACCTTCTGGAAGGACATGGAGGGGTGCATGGAGTTGACCATTGAGGAATATGAAAAACGGTCGCTGCGTATCCGGTTTCTGGAGTCCATTTCGAAGTTGATTTCACCGATACTGTAAAATAAATAGAAAGAAGGCCTGTGCAAAGCACATAGGCCTATTTTTGCATTATGGTGATGTGATAACTCTAGCAATTAATTTAGTACATTGACTGTCCCGAGCTTATATCGACCGTCACTTCTCTTGCCGTCGTTAGCGAAGTCCACCTCAGGCTTGCCTGATTGGGGATTGAGTATCGCAGCGTTGACTTGGTAGTGTCCAGACGCAAGATTCTCTGGAATAGGTAACATGTCAGTTACCTCGGTTTTACCTGGAAGCCAATGGCGAATATCTATATTTGTTCGAACATGGGAGACAATTTCTCCTTGTTCATTCGTCAGTGAAAGTTCTAACGGCCATGCAAAGTAAAATGGCGCTACCCCTCTGTTGATCATGCTAAGTTTGACATGAAGTGGTTTTCCTGCGCGAATATCCGTTTCGTGAGACTCCTTGGCGATCACAAATCGATAACCAATCGTTTTCAGGAATCGATCAATATTCGCTTGAAATCGGCCGCCATAAGGCTCTTCAGCAGGTGAGCTCGGTCCAAGCCAACTAACATGCGTCAGCTTTGCTTGCAGCAGTGTCTCTTCAATTTGGGCATCCGTCATAAAGTTTACATCAGGTTTAAATTCCCCGCCGCTTGGCGCAGATTTCCAGAAGTCAGGCATGGCGGGCTGTTTGGTTTGCGTAAGCCAGGACGTGTAGCCTTCCGTGTACCACCGCATGAATCCGTCGATCGTTGCATTTCGTGAGCCGAAAGCATCATTATATAAGCCAAGATCATTATGCAAAGCGATGTCATGAGGTCTTCTCATGAGAAGCTGTTTCTGATCAAGATAACGCAAATAATGCGCTACGTATTGATCTGTAATTTCTTCTTTTGGAAAATCGATTCGATTATCGCCTTCATCCATGGTATGCCACTCACCCCAGTGTCCTACGCTGCCCAGCTCGATAAAAGCAATTTGTGAATCGTTGTTATATCGGTTTCCTAATGCTTCAATCAGTCGCTTGTGATTGTTTATCAGAACTGGATTGTTGTAGTCGGGACTGAAGCCCTTGCCGTAGTCGAGATCATACGAGATTCCCTGTTTGTCGATTTCTGCATACAACCAGTTTGGAATATCGAGATGCGCTTCTTCTTGCGGGTAATCAAGAACCACACGAAGAATTAGAGATACGCCCTTTTCCTTCCAACGCGTAAACTGAAATTTCTTTTCAATTGCATCGAAAGCGAATTGTCCTTTTTCGGGTTCCAGTTCAGCCCATGTTAAATTCGCATAAGCAAGTCGTACAGGCTGTTTAACTTCCTTATTTCTGGCATCTATCACAAACCCCATATAGGGGTTGTTCAGGACTAAATCTGTTTCCGCGGGATAGTAAGAAACTCGGGTAATGACTTCTGAAGCCACAAGATTCCTGTAGCCTAATATACTTAATATTGCGACTGCTAGACAGATAGAAATTAGAATGCGATGACGACGTAAATTCATGAGATGTCCCCCCAATTGTCCGCTCTATGAAAATAGTATCAGACAGGGGAAGTCGTTACAAGACAAAATACGGTAATCAAATGTGAAATTCACTTAAAAACTAGTTCTTAAGAACTAGTAAATGCTTGGAATCTGTAAAATTTGACTATTAAATAGCTTGAATATATGCTATAAGTACTATAATAGTGCTGTGAAGTTAGACGGTTTTTGTAAACTAACGTACATAAATATTTGTCCTGGAGGAACTCGGTATGAAAGTGTTAATTACAGGAGGATATGGCTTTATTGGATCTTTTGTCGCAGAGCGCTTTTACAAAGAAGGATATGAAGTTTTTATCATAGATAATTTGTCTTCCGGAGATAAGCAAAATATAGACTTTAAGCATAAGGGATACATCTTATCGGTAGAAGATCGGAAATGTGAGGAGATCTTTCGCAGTAATCGGTTTGATACTGTTGTTCATCTTGCGGCTCAAGTGAATGTGAAGACATCGATTGAGGACCCGATACTGGATTCGAAGTCCAATGTGCTCGGTTTGTCTAACATGCTTTCTTTAGCGCAGAAGTACAATGTTATCAAGTTTATTTTTGCTTCATCTGCTGCTGTTTATGGGAACAATGATCAAATTCCTATTCCTGAAACCGCAACTTGTGATCCAATTTCCCCATATGGCATCAATAAATGGATCGGTGAAACGTATTGCGGTAAGTGGAAGGAATTATACGGTTTGGACACGTTATGTTTCCGCTTCTCAAATGTATACGGGCCACGCCAAGGCAGTGTCGGTGAAGGTGGCGTTATTTCCATATTTATGGGAAGAGTGATGAGTGGAAAAGAACTTATCGTATACGGCGATGGTGGTCAAACGAGGGACTTTATCTACGTAGAAGATGTTGCCGATGCCATTTATCGTTCATCCTACTCTAATTTAACAGGTATCTATAATTTATCTGCGAGTACGGAAAATTCGGTCAAAGATTTAATTGACGCTTTGCAAAGTATGCATGGATCGGTATCTCTTACACATTTGGGCCAACGAGAGGGGGATATCTACCGGTCAAAACTAGATAATAAACGTATCGTGAATGATTTGGACTGGATACCCAAGTACACGTTTCAGCAGGGGCTTGCGAAGACGTATGATTGGTTCATGCAGAAGAACAGCGCTAGTGAAAAGACGAGAGTCAAGGCCAAGAAACAAAGCTCGCATTCAAAATTTGGCCAATTCCTACGTGTGCTGGTGCCCTATGCCGAGAATGCCCTGGCATTCGGAATAACTGCATGGGTCAGCTTACTACTCAGAGACAGCTTGTCTGATTTTATTGATATCAAAATTATTTATATTATTTTACTCGGCATTCTCTATGGCAATAGGCAATCCATGCTTGCTGTCGGGATGTCAACTGCACTTTATATTTACGATCAACTTCGTATAGGGCGGGAATTGCTATCCCTTTTTTATGATACGGATTTCTTCTTTCACGTTGCCGTTTATTTATTTATAGGCTTAGTCGTCGGTTATGCCGTCGAGCGTAAGAACACGAAGTTTGAGTCCAAGAAGCAGGAGCTAGTTACGCTGTCGGAGAAGCACGAGTTCTTAACAGAAGTATTTAAGGAGACACGCCAGGTTAAGGATGAGCTTCAACAGCAAATCATGAATAATGGAGACAGCTTTGGTAAAATTTACTCCGTTATTAAAGAACTGGAGAGTCTTGAGCCGGAAAAAATATTTACGTCGACGGTTAGTGTCGTGGAATCTGTCATGAAATCGCAAACAGTCACGATCTACACGGTGAATAAATATGGCAGTTATCTTCGTCTCCTAGCGAAGTCTAGCAGTACGCAATTCGAAGCAGGCAAATCGATGAAGGTGGAGGATTTTCCTTATATCCAAACGCTGCTGCAAGATAAAAAGCTTTTTGTAAATAAAGAATTAACGGGAGGCGTTCCGCTTCTTGCTGCGCCAATCTTTAATCAAGGCAAAGTTGTCGCTGTCATTTCCATTTATTCGATGAAGTTCGATAATTTTACGTTATATCACCAAAATCTTTTCAAGATTATGGTGGATTTAATTTCTTCTTCTCTTTCGAGAGCTCTTTCCTATGTGGAGGCTACGGTTAATCAGCGCTATTTGGAAGGAACGACGGTGTTGAAACCGGAAGTTTTTGCCGATATATTAGCTAGCAAACAATTGGCTAATGCGAAACATGGCGTCGAGTTCATGTTGCTTACACCAATCGAAACCTTTGCCGTTGTGGATGAAACAACACAATTAGTGTCCAAATTCTTGCGTGAAACAGATTATTTGGGTATGAGCAGGGAAGGTAAGCTTGTTGTGCTGCTCTCCAATTCCAATCAAGAGGAAGCTTCTTTCGTCTTAAACCGTTTTGAGCAAAATGGTATTTATATGCGCATGGTGGAAGAGGAGTTCAGCTATGCTTGAGTGGGTGCTGCTGATTTACATCGCCCTTTGCACAGTGTGTATTGGCTTCCGACACCGGCATGATAAGAATGAAGCATGGGTTCGAATCGTACTTGCTGTCGGATTCCCGGTCATTGGCTTTCTCCTGCCTGCCTTTCGTTCTAAGCGATGGCATGAGCGTAGTGATATGCGTCATGAAAGAGCAAGGAAGGAGTTATTCGACGAGATTCTCGTTGAAAACACGACGCTTCCGAATATTGTGAGCAAATTGGAAACGGAAAAAGAGATGAATATTGTCCCGCTGGAGGAGACACTGCTTGTTAACGATTTGGCTACGAGACGCCGTGTCATGATTGATTTATTGAAACAAGACTCTTTGGACTACTTAGAAATTCTTCAGATGGCCGTTAGTAACGAAGATACGGAAACATCGCATTATGCCGTCAGTGCGATTATGGAATTAAAGCGCAAAATAGTGATAAATCTGCAAGAGCTGGCAGTCAAATTCGAGGAGAATAAGCGAGATCCTCAAGTTCTGCGTTCTTACTCAGAGATATTAAAATCGTATATGCGCAGCGGTTTTCTTGATGAACGGACGAGAATCAAATATTGCTATACGTATACGAACGTCTTGAAATTGTTAATTGAGCAAGTCCCCGAAGCAGCGGAAGCCTATGTCGACAAAATTAAAACCGATCTTGAATTGGAAGAATATGCAGAAGCGGAACAAACTGCGTTATTGTATCTAAAGCAATTTCCGTTACATGAGGATGCTTATCTTAGTCTAATGAAAGTGTATTATACGATGCGCTCGATCGACCAATTAAAAACGACGTTGATTCAACTAAGGAAATCTCCCATACGATTATCGAATCAGGCATTAACTGTTGTGAGGTTTTGGTCAGAGGAGAAGACGGATGAAAAAAGTAGGATTCAAGCGTAATGTCTACATCATACTTATTGGTATTTTGTTTCTGGCAATTGCTGTGCAAGTCACCAATTCTCAATTCATTCTACAGTTTAATCGCAACGGAACTGAGAATGGAAATTTAAAAGGGTTGAAGCCGGCAGTTGTACAGGTGCAGAATGCTGGCAAACCTTATTGTGTGGTTTTCGATGGTACGGATGAATACAGTCTGAAATTAAAAACACAAACAGAGCATGTGTTAGGGTATATGAAAAAGCCTGTAAAATCTTCCGATATCCGAAGCGGAGTGTTTCAGGCAACTGGATGCCAAGTTGTTGTATCGACATTGGCGAACATGGCGTTGATCGGAAATCTTGACGAACTTGCCATGTATGTGAAACAAGGCGGATATGTATTGCAAGAGACGACTCCTGAGAAGGGAGATGCTTTTTACCGGCTTTATCGGAAGATGGGCATAGTGAACGCCAGCGAGAGCCTGAACTCGAAAGGCGTTCATTTAACCTCGAATGTATTGATTGGTGAGAAAGATTTAAACATCAACGATTCCTTCATCGTTAATACGATGTTGCAGGTGGAATTGGATAAGAAGAGCAGAGTATTGGCGAAATCTTCAGAGGGTGTTCCACTTCTTTGGGATTATGACTATGGCCAAGGCAAATTCATGGTATTTAATGGGACGATGCTGCAGGAAAAATTGAACCGCGGGCTTATAGCAGGAGCGCTCAGTAAGCTTGAACCTGTGTTTGTTTACCCGATTTTCAATTCGAAGATTATCTATCTTGATGATTTTCCTATGCCGATATCCAACGAAATAGATCCTATTATTTATGATGAGTATAATAAAATGCGACCAGCGTTCTTCAAAGATATTTGGTGGCCAGATATGCTGTCGCTGGCGAAAAAAAGTGATGTTAAATATACGGCAGTTCTTATTGAATCTTATCAGAATCGAGTCCAGCCGCCTTTTGAGTCTCCATCTGACAAAGATTCCAAGGGTCTCATCACATTTGGACGAGAGGTACTGAAGAGCGGTGGAGAGATTGGGCTGCATGGGTATAATCATCAATCTTTTACGTTAAGTAAAGAAGTCGCGGATGCGTTCGAATATACGCCTTGGGGCAGTATCGATGATATGGCAGCGGCCACGAAGGAAGCCGTGGATTTCGCGCATCAGGCATTTCCAAGTTATTCCATGGTTTCGTATGTCCCTCCTTCGAATGTACTTAGTCCGGAGGGAAGGGAAGCATTGAAGAAGAGCTGGCCTTCACTTGCGGTCATCGCTTCCTTATATCCAGAAGACGGGAGCAATCTTGCTTATGTGCAGGAATATGCCATAGGAAGCGACGGTATTTTGGAAATGCCTCGTGTGACTTCTGGTTATTCAGAAGGTAATTTTCAAAGGTGGTTAATGGCTAATGCCATCACGACACACGGGATCATTTCTCATTTTATCCATCCGGATGATATTGTTTCAAAGGATCGCAGCGAAGGTTTAACTTGGGATAAAATGTATAAAAACTTCTCCGAATTACTCGACCGCATCAGACAAACCTATCCATGGTTAAGGGCAATGACATCGGCAGAGGCCGCCTTTGATATGGAAGAACAGCTCGCGAGTCAGGTATCGTTGAATGTAGATGGAAACATCCTGCACGGCAAGATGACATCGTTCCACGATCGGGCATTCTTTATTGCTAGAATGGATAGAAAAATCGGAAAGCTGCATGGCTGCAAGGTTGAAAAAATAGACACCAATACGTATTTAATTACTGCGAATAATAGTGAATTTGACATTGAATTGGGTGAATGATTAAGATGCGTATCTGTATTATCGCCGAGGGATCCTATCCTTACGTAACCGGAGGGGTTTCAAGCTGGATTCACTCCTTGATTACGAATATTCCAGAGCACGAATTTGTCATATTCACCATCGGTGCATTCGAGAAGCAGCGAGGGCAATTTAAATATAAGCTGCCTTCCAATGTTGTCGAGGTGAAAGAAATATTTCTTGACGCTTACTTGCGGGAAGCAGGTGAGTGGGGGCATCGCTTTCGCTTGACTGATATTGAGCAGGAGTCGTTCCAATCCTTGCTTGGCGGCGGCGGCCGATTGGAGTGGGCAGAGCTCTTTAATTTGCTGCGAACGAAGAAGTTTCGTGTTGCCTCTGATTTTCTCATGAGCAAGGATTATTTTGATTTGTTGGTGTCTTTATGCAATGAACGCTATCCCCAGATTCCATTTACGGAAATGTTCTGGACGGTTCGCTCGATGGTTCTTCCGTTGTTTCTATCCATTCGACATGAAATTCCGAAAGCAGATCTGTATCACAGTGTCTCCACGGGATATGCGGGAGTGATTGGAGCTTTAGCCAAGCATCTTTACGATAAACCCTACTTGGTAACTGAGCATGGAATTTACTCTCGCGAGCGTGAAGAGGAAATAATTAAAGCTGGATGGGTAAAGGGTTATTTTAAAGACCTATGGATTGAATACTTTTACCGACTTTCAGAGTGCGCTTATGCCAGTGCCAATGAGGTTATTACTTTATTTAACCGTAATCGTGAAATTGAAATTGAACTGGGGTGCAACCCAGAGAAAATTACAATCATACCGAATGGCGTTAATCTAGCAGACTATGAAGAAGTTGTGTTGGAGAAAAGGCCGGATGATTCCATTGTGCGTATAGGCGCAATCGTTCGTGTGGTGCCCATCAAAGATATCAAGACAATGATTCAAAGCTTTGCGCTTGTTAAACGGGAAGTACCGCATGCTGAGTTGTATATTATGGGACCTTCGGAAGAAGATGAAGAATACCTGACAGAATGTCAACAACTCGTGGATACGCTGCAAGTGGAAGGTGTCATTTTTACAGGGGAAGTTCGAATTAAAGAATATTTAGGACGAATGGATATTCTGGTCTTGTCCAGTGTAAGCGAAGGAATGCCATTGGCAATTCTGGAAGGAATGGCTAGCGCTAAACCGTTTGTCGCAACGGATGTGGGAAGTTGTCGCGAGCTGCTTTACGGCAGGGATGACGACATAGGTCCGGCGGGAATCGTCGTTCCCGTGATGCATTATGATCAGATGGCCACAGCTCTCATCAAGCTTTGTAAGAACAAAAAGCTGCGGGAGGATATGGGAAGAAACGGACTGGAGCGGGCTGGAAAGCACTATACCCGGAAGCAGTTTATTGAAGGTTATCAGGTGCTGTATGACTCGTATCGGGAGGTGAACGCATGGCGGGTATAGGATTTGAGTTAAGGAGATTATTCGGACAACAGGGGCTATTAAATAGCTTTAGAGCTTACGCATATTCATCAATGACGACGGTAGGTCCGATGATTTTGTGCATGAGCACCATTGTCTTTATGCAGAGGTTCATGATTTCGGCAGAGTCTCCTTACTTGGAACGACAGCTTTTCCTCGCGACGGTCGTTTATTGCTTCATTTTTTCAGTGCTCATTACCGGAGGGTTATCGATGATCGTGACCCGCTATATTTCGGATATGATCTATTTGAAAAAATACGAGCATTTGCTTTCTTCCTACTATGGAGCAGTTGCAGTTGCATTGCCAATCGGTTCATTAGTTGCATGGTTGTTTTTAAGGAAAGTATCATCCGGAATCGGCTACAAAGCTGCTGCCTTTCTGTTCTTCTCTGAATTAATCATTATCTGGCTGCAGTCGGTACATCTTTCTGCGCTAAAGGATTACAAACGGATTGTAAGAAACTTTTGTTATGGTGTTGTCATAGCTATTCTGGGCTCGTGGCTGCTTCTGAAATATACACCGTATAAGAGCGCTGCAGCAGTACTTACTATGATGGATATCGGCTTCATGCTCATTGTGCTGCTGACCGCCTACCATTTCGAACAAAAATTCCCGCGGAAATCCAGTCGCGTTTATTTTGACTTCTTCACTTATTTCAGTAAATATCCATCCCTATTCTTTATCGGTACCTTTTTTTATTCTGGCGTATATGTACATAGTTTCGTTTATTGGTTCAGTCCATATAACGAACTGATCGGAGGAAAGTATGTCATTTCTCCCTTCTATGATTTGCCGGTCTTTTACGCGTATTTAACGGTAGTACCGACACTAGTTACATTTGTTGTATCTGTGGAAACATCTTTTTTTGATAAATTTCGCGGATATTATGATAAAATTTTAAATGGGGGCACACTGCTGGAAATTACACGTGCCAAAGCGGATATGCAGCGAACTTTGATGCAAGAGGTTAGTTTTATGATGGAGGTGCAGCTATTGTTTACTGTCGTGTCACTGGCTTTAGGCATTAAACTACTCCCCATGCTCGGATTTTCCATCGCACAGCTCTATACGTTTAATACGCTCGTGTTAGGTTACTTTGTGTTCATTATGTCTTTTATTATTATGCTGATTATGTTGTATTTTGACGATCGAAAAGGAGTGCTTGCAGTTAGCAGTTTGTTTGTCGTATTAAATGCGGGATTCACCTATTGGTCGATGACTGTAGAATATCACGGTCTTGGCATTTTCATAGCAGCCTTCATCACACTGCTTTGTGCGTTAGCTCGTCTGATTGTGTATGTAAGAAACATAGATTACTATACGTTTTGTGCACAACCGATCACGGTTCAAAAGCGAGTGTCTTTGTGGGGGCGTATTAGAGGGAAATCTATGGTTGCTACGATGCTACTTGCCACAGCGATTCTCCTTACTGCCTGCTCAGAGGAAGTGGCGAAGGAATCTAGCGCAGAAATACAGGCAACACCGCCAAACACGGCTCCGTTTGCGGCTAATAATAAGTTGGTTGAAGATAAGCGGCTCTATCAGCAGGATAATGATAAGTCCGTAGATACGCTTTACTTGACCATCTTGCCAGATAAGAGCGGCAAAGGAAATCCACTTTCCTGGTATGCAATGAATCGGATTAGTAGCCTAATGGAAGACGGAGATCTTAAAGTCATCGTTCAGGAAGGCGCACAAGACGGAAGTGGTCCTAAATCCGGTATGTTTGGGTATGGGAGCACAGAAAGCAATGGGAAAATTAGTTTGCGAGGTAATACGGCTCGATATGCAGCTCAACGCTCTTATAAGATTCGTTTGGAGGATCAAGCAGGCTTATGGCATGACCAACGGACGTTGAACCTTAACAAACACATTCTGGATAGCACGAGAATACGTAATAAACTAAGTTTCGATATTTTTGAGACCTTACCTAATATGACAAGTTTGAGGACTCAATTCGTGCATCTATACGTAAAAGATCTGTCTGAAGGAAAGGGAAAAACATTCGAGGATTATGGTTTGTTTACTCATATTGAACAACCTAATGAAAAGTTCTTGAAGAGTCATTGGTTGGACCCAAATGGTCAATTGTACAAAGCGGTCATGTTCGAGTTTTACCGGTACCCAGATGAACTCAAGTCAATGTCTGACCCGGCATATAACAAAGCAGCATTTGAGAAGCACCTAGAGATAAATGGATATGAAGATCATGACAAGCTTCTGGCGATGCTCGATGAAGTGAACAATATGACAATTCCTATTGATGAAGTTTTCGCCAAGCATTTTGATCTCGACAATTACCTGACTTTTCTTGCCTCGAACATCCTGATGGATAATATGGATACGGATGCACATAATTTCTTCTTATATTCCCCCTTGAATTCTAATAAATGGTATTTTCTACCGTGGGACTATGACGGAGGATGGGAGCTTCAACGCGAGGAGGGAAGTATTAGTCCGTATAATGATGGAATCAGTACTTATTGGGGAAGTGTGCTGCACAATAGGTTTTTCCGTAGCGAGAAAAACGTCCAATTGCTGAAAGATAAAATTGACGAACTATATGTAGTGATTAACAAGGAGACAGTTGCTTCACAAATGCAAACATATCGTGGCATTGTCGAGCCATTTATACAGAAAGTACCAGATATTAACTTTCTACCGATTCAACTTGACAAGCTCAATGATGAATTCAAGAGGATAGAGGGCGTACCGCTTAGATCACTTGAGCGCTTTAATGCAGATGTACAAAAGCCGAAGCCATTTTATATGGGGGATTTAATTCATGAAAACGACAAATATAGGTTTGAATGGGATCCATCCTTTGATCTCCAAGGGGACGATTTGACTTATGATTGGACACTAGCTAAAGATCCGGATTTTAAGGATATTGTAGAGCAACGAACGAAAATAAAAGAAACTAGTGTTGAATTAAATACTTTGAAACCCGGAGATTATTACTGGAAAGTAATTGTGAAAGACGAGTTTGGACACCAGCAAGTTGCATTTGAATTACAATCGGTTGATGGTAAGCCCTACTACGGTGTTAGAGCTATAAAGGTGGAGTAAACGTGCAATTTCTCGGGAAAAAACTGCGGCATGAACTTAAATATTATATACACCCATACGAATATGTAACGCTGCGTCAACGGCTTGCTGCAATGCTTCAATTGGACGGTAATTCCGATGACAAGGATGGGTACGGCATCCGCAGCTTATATTTCGACGGACCGCAGGATCATTCACTTTATGATAAAGTGAACGGCATTTTTGGAAGACAAAAATATCGCATTCGTATTTATAATGGCGGCGACCAGACGATTAAGCTGGAAAGAAAAAGCAAGTACGGCGACTATGTGTGCAAAGAAGCCGTCCAGCTGAGTAGAGAAGAATATGATCAGTTATTAAAGGGTGATATATCCTTTCTGTTAGGGCAAGATCATCAATTGATTAAGGATTTCTACAGAGCGCTGAGTGGCGGGTATCAACCAGCTGCTATTGTCGATTATGTTCGTGAGGCCTATGTGTATGAGTTAGGTGATGTTCGTATTACATTTGATAAAATGTTATCAGCGGGTGTTAATACACATGATTTGTTCGACCCCAATCTGGTCCTGACAGAAGCGCTTGATTCAACTAGAACTATTATGGAGATTAAGTACAACGACTTTCTCCCGGAAGCAATCCGACTAATCGTACGTCCGGATGCTCATAATCGTTCCAGTATTTCCAAATATGTTATTTGCCGTGAGTTGGGTTATCGGCATTTTAGACCTTAATCGTTCAAAGGGAAAGGGGGAGAAAAGATGGGAGATTCGCTCAATTTCCAGGATGTCGTCAAAAAGAGTATTGTCCATTTGGAGGCATTTCGTAATATTTCATACATTGATATATTGCTGGGGTTAGCTGTATCATTCGGAATCGGTATGTTTATCTATTATATCTATCGTAAAACGTTTCGTGGAGTCGTCTACAGCTATAACTATAACGTTACTTTTGTCCTGATGAGCATGATCACGACACTCATTATTATGACGATCAGCACAAACATTGTCTTATCACTTGGCATGGTCGGAGCACTCAGTATCGTGAGATTTCGAACAGCGGTGAAAGATCCACTGGATATCGTCTATATGTTCTGGGCGATTTCGGTAGGGATCGCCACGGGAGCGAAGCTCTATCCGGTCTCATTGCTCGGTTCTTTGGCAATTGGGGCAGCACTTCTATTTTTGTCCAGACGTAAAATAAGAGAACAGCCCTACCTATTGATCATTCGTCATACAGACGATTCCATAGGCGAGCTGCGCATAAGATTAAGACAGATGAATTATCAGGTGAAATCGAAGACGGTCCGCAAGAACTTTACGGAGTTGACACTGGAGATGCGTCTTCGTGATGATAACACAGCTTTTGTAAATGAGTTGTCTCAAATTGAAGGCGTTCAAGATGTATCTCTTATTAATTATACGGGTGACTACGCCCAATAACGTGAGAAATACGCTATCTCCTAAGCGCTAATTGCTGACGATCTGAATGGTTCGCGTTGCATGCTCCCAGATTACAGCTGCGCCTAGCGCTTCTCCAACAAAGCGAAGCGGAACGTACATGCTGCCTTCAATAAGGATAGGAGGGGCATCGATCTGAATCTTTTTACCGTTCAATTGGGCATTGTCACTGTTTAGAGTAAGTGTTATCGTACGGCTTCCTTTGACCGCTGTGACAGACATCGTTTCTTCATCCCAGTTGACCTTCGTCTGCATGGCCTCGAATATGGAACGCAGGGGAACGAAGGTACGGTCGTTTACAATTTGAGGACGTTGCGTAAAAAAGCGCTCTTTGCCATCAATGATGAGGCGAGGGGCGTTTGTTTGTTCTTGGATAGCAAAGATGCCAAGATCTGGTGACGTGCAGAAGGCATCTCCGGACTGTGCGGCCTTGCAGACGAACTGCTTGTCTTCTGCGTGCAGAATTAACTTGTAGCGTTCTTTCCCGTTATGATCGAGCGAATACCAACTGCCATTGTTATCCTGAAAATAGAGATGCTCGGCCGCATCAAATTGAAGCGTTTCTGGACGAATTTGATGTGTTTCGGGAAGCGAGTAGGTCCAGTCCTCTTTGGTATTTTCGAGTAGAGTCAAGCTGCGTTCAGTTACTTGTAAATTAGGCCAAACGGAAGAGCTCGCAGGGGCGGGGAGATTGACGCTTGGCTTAACGACTTGCCTTTCACCACTTGGAAGGACAGATTTCCATTGATTGTTGGATCGATAAAATGCCGTGCTATCCTTTGAGATGAAAAGTTGTTGAGGGGAAGCTTCTTGTAATCGCCAAGTGACCTCAAATTGCTCTGCACCATGAAGTGTGGCGGTAACAGGCGCATTGGTAGGTGCAATTTGCGAACGGAACTGTAGTAGTTCAATCTCTTGACTAGAGCTTTCTGAGAGGGAATCCGCCCCAAGCAGGATGATGACAGAGAGTGATGTAATAAAGGGAATCCAACGCATAAGCTCATCCTTTTCGAAGGGAAATTAAATATAGCAAAGTATACCAAATTCTATTCTCTCATCATATCAAGAATTCTAGCTCATTTAAACCTATTAACACGAAAAAGTATAGAGAATTCAAGGATTAAACACTTGTGAAAAAACAAAAAACCGCTGGAAGGATCCAGCGGCTGCAAGTATGAGGTTGGATATTCTACAACGAACTGATTAGTACGATCCGTCGCCTTCTTCTAAGTTAAACTGCCAGAGAATGCCGAACTTGTCCTCAACTTGACCGTATAATTTACTCCAGTCCGTTGCTTGCAGCTCCATAGCTACTTTGCCGCCAACTTTCAACTTATGAAATACATTTTTAATTTCTTCTTCGTTGGAGCTGACATATGAAAGACTGATGTTGTTCCCTACAACGTATGGCATACCTGGGAACGTGTCGGAAAACATCAGAGGGCTTCCGTTAATATCCAGGCGAGCATGCATAACACCATTTTTAGCTTCTTCAGGAAGCGGGTAATCAGGATTTTGTGGCATATCGCCAAATGAGATGATTTTTGGAGTTGGCAAGTTAAAAGCTTCTGCGTAGAAATTTACTACTTCGCGTGTGTTTCCTGGGAAATTTAAATAAGCATTTACTGACATAGCCATTCTCCTCTTATAGTGAAATTGGTCAATCCCCTATATTCTACCATTGGTCTTGAAGAAAATCCAACTGCTTCTATTCAATTAGGCCAAGAAGCAGAGTTTGAAGCTGGCTTCGTCCTTCAGGGGATAAAGAATGAAGGATCTGTTCAGATGCATGGCTCATAGCAGACCGAGCTTTGGCAATTAATGGGGGGGCTTCATCCGTCAATTGGAGGAAGGTTGCTCGCCGGTCATCGGGGTCCGTGGTGCGAATGAGGAGGTTCTCTTGCTCAAGCGCATCCACAAATTGTGTGACAGTACGTGCTTTTATCCCTAGTTTCGAAGCAAGATCTGACATTCGTATACTGCCTGCCTCTTCAATCGCAATGAGTACCCGTACGCGCGGCCCCGTTAAATAGGACGGGATACCGAGCAAAGACAAGTGCTCCTCAAATTGTGTGTGGAGACGATGTGTGGTACGTATTAAAAGTTGTAAGACATCACCAGCGGATGGGGTAGATGTAGGTTTCATAGTCCTCCTTGACAGTCGCAAAAGTACTGAGTATACTCAGTATAAATCGAATTACTGAGTATACACATTAACTATAGCATAGATGATTTGAAAAGAGGAGAGGACCACAATGATAGATAACAATGTGATGAATAGGGGCAATAATCTGATGCGTGCTATACGATACCATGCATTTGGGGAAGCTGAAGTTCTGCAAGTTGAACAAATTCCGATCCCACAGCCTCAGCCTGGAGAGGTACTAGTTCGCGTTTATGCGGCTGGTGTTCTTCCCGTCGACTGGAAAATACGCAGAGGGCTGTTTCCGATGCCCGTCCAATTCCCGCATGTCCCAGGGACTGCGTTCTCAGGTGTTGTGGAAGCTATTGGTGATGGTGTGTCCAATTGGCACATTGGACAGTCTGTGTATGGGCGCAGCACGAAGGGAACCTACGCGGAGTATACGACCGCGCCTGAGGATGCAATTGCGCTTAAACCAGCTTCGATCAGCTATGAAGAAGCGGCGTCATTATCTGGAGGAGCCACCACTGCGTGGCGCGCAATTGTCTCGGAAGGCCAAGTGAAGCCGAACGAGCGCGTTCTGATCCACGGCGCTGCTGGCGGCGTGGGCTTGTTCGCAGTGCAATTCGCGAAACAACTCGGTGCAGAGGTCATTGCAACGGCGGGGCCGACGAATGTGGCCTATGTAGCATCATTAGGGGCAGACAAAGTAATTGATTATACGTCTGAACGGTTTGAAGAGATCGTTACAGATGTCGATTTCGTCCTTGATACGGTTGGCGGAGAGACACTAACGCGAACTTGGTCTGTGATGAAGCAAGGTGGACGATTAGCTTCCATTGCTGGCCAACCACCGATGGAGAAGGCCAAACAGCACGACATAACCTTGATACGTCCTGGCGTCGCCACGAAAGAGGATTTAATTGCGATTGCTGAGCTTATCGAAGAAGGAAAGCTTACAATTAACATCGAGCAAATCTTCGCCTTGGAAGATGTGCGTCAAGCTCATGTAAAGAGCCAAACTGGACATGGACGCGGTCGCATAGTGCTGCGTGTAATCGATTAGGCAGCTAATGTTGTAATGAGAAGCCGGGTAGCACGGAATCAGTTCTGCGCATGCGGGCTTCCGAAATCATACAATCGTGCGGTTGATTTAAGAAAAGTCAGCATTTTTACGTATTCACAAATAAGTGATTGTCCTATTTACTCCTAAGCATCGATAATGATTATCAGTATCATCTAGGGGGGATATGTTATGATTCAAGCAAGAAAATTAATTAGTTACACAGCGGTATTACTCGTGTCTTCGTTATTTCTAGCCGGCTGTGGTGCCGGTACCGATACGAAAAGCGCAGTGGCGCCTGCAAACACAGCGCAAGCAACGCAGACAGCAGCTGCAAAAGCACCGCAGGAGCGTATCCTGAAGGATGCAATGGGCCATGAAGTGAAAATTCCTGGCGAGGTTAAGCGCGTGCTTGCACCATTCCTTGAAGACGGATTAACGGCAATTGGCATTAAGCCTGTCGCACAATGGTCTGCAGCTGGCGAGCCACAGCAGTATTTGCAAAATGTGTTGAACGGAGTGCCTGTCCTGGACATGATGGGTGGACTCAAACCCGAGCAAGCATTAAGTCATAATCCTGATCTCATTATTCTAGCTGCACCAACCTATATGAAAAATGGCACGTATGAGGATTTCTCCAAAATTGCTCCAACTTTCGTGCTATCCAATGATGAGAATGACTGGCGCGGGAATGTTGCCAAAATAGGCGAGGTGCTTGGTAAAACAAAGGAAGCTGAGCAAGCGATTAAGAAATATGATGAGAAGCTTGCTGGTTCCAAAGATAAGATTCGTGCAGCTGTAGGAGATAAATCAGCCGTATTATTCCAATCAGCCAATGAAAAAGGGTTTAAATTATTCGGTTCGAATTTCTATAGTGGAAAGCTATTGTATCAAGGCTTTGGATTCAAACAGCCCAAATTGTTAAAGGGAGATTATGATACTTACTCCTTGGAAACGCTGGCTCAGCTTGATGATGTTGATTACATTTTTGTTCTCTCAGGCAAAGGCCGTGCGAAGCCTCCTGTGGATAATCCGCTATGGCAGCAATTGCCCGCGGTTAAGCAAGGTCATGTGTATGAGGTGGATTCCGGTCACTGGTTCAATCAAAACGTGATCGCCAATCAATTAATTATCGATGATATACTACGTTGTCTAGTGAAATAGGTCGTGTGAGGACGGGGGATTCCCTCGTCCTTTCCGTGTTGAAATCAGGTATAGGAGCGACATGTAGACAATGAAAAAAGAGAGCATTCAGCCGGAGTTGGAACACGAGAACCCATTTACAACAATGTGGTATAAACTTATAGCGATTGAACGAATATTGGCGAAGGATCTGCAATTCCCTGTTGAACGAGATTTTATTAAAGCGGATTCTTTGATGTTAGTCATTTCGGATACGACGGAAGGCCGACTGATTATTAATGGTTAGTATTCCCCGCTACGACCCGGTACAGTATTCATTTGCAGATCAGGTCAACTGATTGAATTGGGATTGCCCAAAGGTGAGGAGCATGGCGTTTACTTGCTTCGGTTTCAAGCAGCAGTCATTCAACAAATGGAGGCCGATGAAGCCAATATCCAGCCAGTGAATACGTTCCCTGGTGAAGGGGAGGCCATCCATCTTGCAGTTTCAACCGTACTACCGCTGGTTAAGATGATCTCCTCACATTGGGAGCAAGGGACGATTGCGGATCGCTTCCGGGCTGAGGCGGGATTCTATGAATTGCTTAGTCTTATCTTGCAAAATGAAGAGCACAGAACAGCGATCGCTTTGGAATACGTGAAATTCATGCTCGAGCGTGATTATACAGAAGAAATTACGATTGATGGCCTGGCAGCAAGGGCCGGTTTAAGTCGGTTCCATTTCATGCGGTTGTTTAAAGAGAAATTTGGTAAAGGTGTCATCGAATACGTGACCGAATTACGCTTAAGTAAATCGAAAGAGCTTATGCGTGAAAGCCCGAATGCCTCCATAAGGGACATCGCTTTCCAAGTCGGTTATAAAAATGAGATTTATTTCAGTAATAATTTCAAGAAGCATATGGGGATGGCACCAGCCGTTTATTTGAAAAATACGAAAATGAAGGTAGCAGCTTACAGTTGGGTGAACATCGGTCAATTGCTGGCTCTCCAAATTATCCCGTACGCAGCGCCTATGGATCATTATTGGACTGACTTTTATCGGAATAAGTATTCCTATGATGTAGCTGTGCCATTAAGTCATCATTACGAGTTTAATCTTGCAGCTTTACAACAATCCAGTCCGGATTATATTGTGGGGATTGATGCTTGGGTTCCTAAAGTGGAGCAAAAGAAGCTGGCCGAAGTTGCCCCGACCTTGTTTTTGCCTTGGGATACCAATTGGCGCGAGCATCTGATTCGGATCGGTGAATTCGTAGGTAAGGCGCGTGAAGCTGAGAAATGGCTGCAAAGCTACGACCTTAAAGCAGCTGGTATAAGAGAGACTGTCAAGATGGCGTTGAAGGCAGATAAAGTGTTAGTCTTACTGATTCATCACAAGGAAATATTGGTGTGGGGGCGGCTCGCTGGTACCGTTTTGTATGATGATCTGCAGCTGAAACCTGCGAATCACTTAAACAATATTCAATGGACGAAGTCCGTGCAATTATCTGAGTTGGCCGAATTTGAGGCTGATCATTTGATTGTGAATATTTGCAAAGATCCGATTTCTAACGCGACTTGGACAGATGTGGCTAGACATGCGGAATGGCGCAGTTTAGCGGCTGTGAGGATGGGGCAGATCCATATGACCCCTGGTTATGCTGGTTGGGAATCACCTTGGAATGAACATACGGCTTTCAATCATGAGCGCTTACTGCATCAGATTGCGCAAATCATTCATCCGGCAACCTAATCGTTGCTGGATTTTATTTTGATTCTATTCGAATCCCTGAAATCATGATAGAATTACTGGAAATTGGAAGAGTCAGTGGGTGAAGTTATGAAAAAATTGATTTTAATCACGATCATTGCCAGCATTTTTTTTACGCTGTCTTTTTCTTTATACTATTTGCTCAAGATTTATCAAAGCGATTTGGGTATGACAAGTGCTGTGGAACCGATGGCGCATGAACATTCAGAGCGGATCGTAATCATTTCACAAGAACAAGGCAGCTTCATGATGAATGAAATTCAAAAAGGCGCCCGAAAGGCTGCCGAAGAACATAACATCCAAATCGATTTCTGGGGTGTGTATCGTTCGAACCTGGAAGGTTTGATTAAGCAGATTGATATTGCAATCGCTTCCAAAGCGAGTGGGATCGTCGTGGAAGGCGTAGATCATCCGGATTTCGATCTGATGGTGAAAAAGGCGACGGAGAAAGGGATACCGATCATCACCATTAACTCCGATGCACCGCGCAGCTTGCGTAAGTCCTATATTGGTTCGGACCATTATCAAGAAGGGATCATAATGGGGGAGTACATTGCCACTCAGCTGAAAGGTAAAGGCGTAGTTGGTGTTATTATGAATTTGTCATCTCCTTTAACCGATGATTTACGGCTCAAAGGTCTGAACGAGGTGTTCAAAAAATACGAAGGAATAAGACTCGTTGTCGCGACCGACGATCCTGAAATGGCACAGCCGAAAATGCAAACCAATGATATTTTGAATCATAATCCAAATGTTAGCGCTTTCATTGGACTCTCAACAGAATCAGGCGAGAGTATCAATCAAGCGACACATTCGCGTTCGCGGACCAAAGAATATCCAATTTTCCTATTTGATGATTCCCCGCAAACCGTGATGCTCATCAAAAATGGACAGGTGAAAGCGGGGCTATCGCAGCACTATGAAGAAATGGGCATTTTGAGCGTAAATCTGATGAAACGTTGGTTAGATGCTGCACAGCTGCCATTGGAGAAAAGCTACTTCACACCCATCAGTGTGGTGACTTCATCTGGAGAAGAGGAGACAGCCCTTGAAAACCATTCGAAGTAAAATGATGATGCTGTCGATCCTGATCTGGGTCATTATGGCGATTATTTGGCTCTCCATGAGCATTTATAATCAGCGGACCGTCGAAAAGTATAACGAGATTCTGCAGCGTTATATGCAAATGAACCAAGCTTCGCAATTAAGTCAGCAATCCTTAACGACCTTGAATAAATATCGCATGACACCAACGCTAGAAAGCTTGAATCAATATGTCTCCGACAACAGCAGCCTGTTGCGAACAAAGGAAGAGATGAATTGGCTGCGAAATTTGAGCAACACGATGCTGCTCGACAATTTGCAAAACATGCTGGAAAGTCAATCAGAAGCGATGGATCTAGCTGTTCGTTTTCAAAAGGATAATGATGAAGAGAATGCTGCGAAACAGTTTGATGAGGCATCCAACATTTCCAAATATATCTCTGAGACAACACTAACGCTAATCAGCGGTGAGCAGAATACCTATGATGCCTTCTACAGAAAAATTATCAAGCGCAGTGAAAATATTAAAAAAATGGGCCTTTGGACATTGGCGCTAGTATCCTTGCTGCTCCTGCTGTTTTCATACAGATTCGTCAATAGTGTCACGCAGCCTTTATTAAAATTAACGCTGTCAGCGCGCGAATTGTCCCGAGGGAATTTCAAAAATCCAATTGAGATGGGCAATAACGATGAAATGGCGTTTTTGGCTAAAACGTTGGATAGTATGCGATTGAAAATTGGTCATTTTATCGATGATATCCAGAGTAAAGCGCAATTGGAATATGACTTGCATCGTCATAAACTCATGTTGAAAGAAAGTGAATTAAAGAGCTTACAGAGTCAGATTAATCCGCATTTTCTTTTTAACACGTTAAATATGCTGTCTAAGGAAGCTTATTTGGCAGGCGCAGGCAAAACAAGCGAATTAATTAGCTCTGTCGCCGGTATGCTTAGATATAATCTCCGTAAGTTGGATAGTCGCGTGTCATTAAAGGATGAGCTTGAGGTTCTCGAAGAGTATTTAACGATTCAAAAGGCCCGATTTGGCGATCGGCTGCATGTTGTAAGAGAAATTGATGAGGAAGCTCTCGGCATTGAGCTCCCTATTTTAATTCTGCAACCACTTGCAGAGAATGCGTTTATTTATGCGATTGAACCGGCTGAAGAAGGCGGAACCTTAACGATTCGAGTAAAACAAGAAGTAAATCACATCATTGTGCAGGTACAGGATACGGGACAAGGCATGGATGAAGATCAGTTGAATAGGCTATTATCACATACAGAAAATTCGGTTTATAAAGGACATTCCACAGGAATTGGCATATGGAATGTGATTCATCGATTACAGCTTTTCTATGGGGTTGAAGAGATCATAGAGATAGAATCCCATCTAGGAGCTGGCACTTGTATTACATTGAAGCTGCCGAGGGGGCAAGTAGTATGATTCGTTTGTTAATCGTGGATGATGAACCAATTGAGCGGATTGCGTTGCAAAGAATGATTGAAGAGGGCTCACCAGACGTAGAGGTCGTAGGCCAAGCATCGAATGGAAGAGAAGCCATTGAAGCAGCAGCTCGGTTGCAGCCAGACCTGATTACCATGGATATTAAAATGCCAGGCATTAATGGACTACAAGCGATAGAGAAGATTAGGGAGTCCAACAAGGCGATCAAGTTCATCGTTGTTACGGCATTTGATACGTTTGAATTTGCCCAACAAGCAATTAAATTAGGTGTGTATGACTATATGCTGAAGCCGAGCCGAATCTCTGTTGTGCTTGAGACGATTGGCCGAGTAGCGGGCGAGATTAAGCTTGTTCAACAAGAACTGGCGAACCGAAGTAAGGAGCAGATAAGACTGCAGAAGATGACGCCTCTCGTGGAGGCTGATATCGTGGAGCAGCTGTTATTTGACTATGTACAATCCGCGTCACTTAACGAGATGATTGATTTAATAGGGCTTCCAACAGGGCGAGAGGGCTTCGTGATGACCTTACATTTCGCATATGCTTCTGCAGAGTCGGAGCAGTTTCGTGATTTGGAAGAGGTCTATATGCAATTAACGGAGCTGCTCTCAGAGATGTCTAACCCGATTTGGCTGGGCAAAATGTCAGGAAATCAAGTGCCCATCATTGTATTTATGGAGGGCGAATTCTCGTATCGTGCACAGGCAATTGGTGTTGCAAAGAAATGGATCCAAGCGCTGGATTTGAGAAGTGATAATCGTCTATTTATTGGAATCGGTGGCCTGTGTAAAGATGTACGGGATATGCGCAAATCGTATCATGAAGCATTGTTGGCTACGATGGATACTACGCTGCCTGCTCGGTACTGTTTATATGAAAATTTGACACAAGACGATATTCAGGCAATGGGTAGTCGTACCCTTGAGATGGAGAAAAATGTGCTTGAAGAGGTTAGACGCGGTAACCTTGAGACGGCAGGGGATCAGATTGCCAGAATGATTGATGTGTTTGAAGGTGTAGGGCAAGGGGTTACGATGTCGCAGCAACGTATATTTGAAGTGCTGATTATTGTGACTCGGATGCTGCAGGAAATGGGGATGGAGGTCAATACCCCTTATTTCCCCTATGCAACGACAAGTTATATGCAGCTTAAGGCGGAGTCCCGGTTGTTAATCCATAACTTAGTGCAGCTTGGAGATGTTGTTGAAACGGATTTGCTCCAAACATTGAAGCTATACATACAGAAGCATGCACATGAAGATTTGTCATTGGAACGGATTGCTGCCACGGTGGATCGGAATCCTTTTTATGTCAGCAAGCTATTTAAAGAGCATTTCGGGATGAATTATATTGATTTTCTCACGGAATATCGCATTGAAACTGCCAAACAATTGATGCAGGAAACAGATAAAAGTCTTAAAGAAATCACGTTTGAAGTGGGATATAACGATCCGAATTATTTCAGCAGAGTGTTTAAAAAGCTAGTTGGCCATTCGCCGACCGACTATCGGAAAATGTTGATTCGACCGTCGAACAAGAAGCACAGTTAAGCTGATGCTTACGAAAACTTAGAGGAGGGGTTTGCGCTGAAATATGCTATTAAACAGAGCGAAGTGGTTGGCATTGCCGCCATAATGGCCGTTTTGTTATCCGCTTGTTCGATTTTTGGAGTGAACATAGCACCAACCGATACAGCTAGCCCGCAGGTCGATAGTAAGCCAAGCCCCAATCGGATCGTCCAAAAAGATAAGAATGTGGTTGTAGGTTTATCTATCGATACCTTGCTCGAAGAACGTTGGCAAAAGGATCGCGATTTATTTAAAGCTGCCGTAGAAAAGCTAGGTGCACGCATCGAGGTTCAAGCTGCGAACGGCGATGATGCTTTACAGCTAGCTCAAGCGGAAAACTTGATTTCGCGAGGTGTAGATGTACTTGTCGTTGTGCCGCATAACGCAGAGGTATCCGCAGCCATTGTGGAGAAAGCACACAAATCAGGCATCAAAGTCATCTCGTATGACCGTTTGATCGTTAACTCGGATGTTGATTTATATATCTCCTTCGATAATGAGAAAGCTGGCGAACTGCAAGCCAAAGCCATTGTGAAGAAGGCATCGAAGGGGAACTATGTCCTAATCGAAGGAGCGGACACAGACAACAATGCACATATGTTCAAAAAAGGCCAAATGAACATCCTGAAGCCTCTTGTCGAAAAGGGTGACATTAACATCGTCTTTGATCAGGCAACGAAAGAGTGGAAGCCTGCGAATGCGCTGGCGAACATGGAGCGGGCATTGATAGCGAATCAAAATAAAGTGGATGCGGTTGTTGCCGCGAACGACGCGACAGCAGGCGGAGTTATTCAAGCGTTAGCAGCCCAGAAGATGGCAGGTCTCATCCCTGTTTCTGGGCAAGATGCCGAGCTTGCAGCCGCGCAGCGGATCGTCGAAGGCACGCAAACCATGACGGTTTACAAGCCAATTAAAAAGCTTGCTGAAACAGCAGCAGAGCTTGCAGTGAAGATGGCGAAGGGTGAAAACGTCCATGCGGATAAACAAGTCAACAATAAAAAGATTGATGTTCCTTCGATTTTACTTGAACCAATCGCTGTCGATAAATCCAATATGGATGCTACGATCATTGCTGATGGATTTCATTTGCGAGAAGAAGTTTATAAAAATGTGAAACAGGAGCAAATAACAAAATAGTATAGCATTGTTAAAAAAAGTGCTAATATAAAGCGGTTACATTGGAAAATCCCGGTGATATACTCAGTTTGTAGTTGGCGCACAGCCAAAACAAATGAGAGGGGTATTACAAATGAAACGAAGTGTGAAAGCGATTTCTCTGATGTTGGTCGTAATTTTTCTCACCGTGATGGTTGCAGCATGTGGGAACTCGAGCTCTAAAGTAAGTGTTGGGATTGTATTGCCTACCAAAGATGAGCCAAGATGGGTTCAAGATGAGCAACGCTTCAAAGACGCATTGAAAGGTTCGAAATATACAACGGAAATCCTATTCAGCCAGGGTTCCTCAGCGAAAGAAAAAGAAAACGTTGATGCTTTGATCGCAAAAGGAATCAAAGTGTTGATCATTTGTCCGCAAGACGGTGACGCAGCAGCAGCTGCAGTAGAATCAGCTAAAAAAGCTGGTATCCAAGTAATCTCCTATGACCGTTTAATTACAAAAACAGACGCCGTTAACTATTATGTGACGTTCGACAGTATTGCTGTAGGTAAAGCACAAGCACAATACTTGGTTGATAAAGCTAAGCCAGGTCAACCGTTGTACCTGTATGCAGGTGCAGCATCTGACAATAATGCCTTCTTGTTCTTCGAAGGTGCATGGCAAGTACTTCAACCGAAAATTGCAGATGGCACATTCAAAATTGCCAACTCCAGTGAAGCAGTTGCTCTGAAAGGTACTGCCAAGCTGACTCGTGAGCAAATGAGTAAAATTATCGGTCAAGTAACAACGAACTGGGATGCAAATGAAGCGAAAAACAAAGCTCAAACGCATTTGACAGCTGCTGCCGCTGACATGAAGGGCGACGTTGCGATCTTGGCACCAAATGATGGTACAGCTCGTTCAATCGCGGATGTATTTGGAGCAGATAAGGCTGTAACTAAGTTCGTCGTCACAGGTCAAGATGCTGAGAAAGCTTCGATTCAATACGTGATTGACGGTAAACAATCCATGACTGTGTTCAAAGATGTTCGTACACTAGTTAAAGATGCAATGGGTATGGCTGTAGCGATCCTAGATGGTAAAACACCAGAAACAACGGGATCTTACAACAATGGCAAAATCGATGTCAAAGCGAAACAAACGAATGTTATCGTAGTTGATAAAGCGAACGTGAAATCTGCACTCGTTGATTCTGCGTACTACCAAGCAGCCGATTTCAAAGGTTTGTAGGTGTAAGATCACATAGCTTGGACGGAATAGTGATAGATACGTCTATCACTATTCCTCTATTCCAAGAGTCGTTTGGCTAAGGAGCGCTTGATGATGAGCAAATATATTTTAGAAATGAACAATATTTCCAAGGAGTTCACCGGTGTGAAGGCACTTGCGAACGTTAATTTTAAAGTAAATACAGGCGAAATTCATTGTTTGGTAGGAGAAAATGGCGCAGGTAAATCGACCTTGATGAAGGTACTTAGCGGTGTTTACCCACACGGAACTTATACAGGAGATATTGTATTCGAGGGCAAAGTTCAGCATTTCTCCAAAATCAGTGACAGTGTGAAGACGGGCATTGCTATTATTTATCAAGAGTTAGCGCTATTCCCTGACCTTACGGTGTATGAGAACATATATGCAGGCAACGAAGTAAGAAAAGGCATGATGGTCGATTGGAATCAAACGATACGTCAAGCCAAAGAAATGCTTCGTAAAGTGAAGCTGGATGTGAATCCTGAAGTTCTTGTGAAGGATTTGGGTGTTGGGAAGCAACAGCTCGTTGAAATAGCCAAAGCTTTAAGCAAAGATGTGAAGCTGCTCATTCTCGATGAACCGACAGCTGCGCTCAATGAGAAAGAAAGCGAGAACTTGCTCGATCTGCTGCGAGAGCTGAAAAAGCAAGGCATTACGAGCATTATGATTTCGCATAAGCTCAAAGAAGTGACGGCGATTGCCGATCATATCACGGTTTTACGAGATGGTAGAACGATCTGTACGTTAGACGCTTCTTTAGGTGAAATTTCGGAAAGTGTCATTATCAAAAACATGGTCGGTCGTGAAATTGACGATATTTATCCGAAAAGAACGACCAAGTCCTTCGGTACGAACATTCTCGAAATCCAAAACTGGACGGCTTATGATCCTCAGCTGGGTCGGGAAGTCGTGAAAGACGTGAATTTGCACATTAAAAAGGGTGAAATTGTTGGCATTGCTGGCTTGATGGGTTCTGGTCGAACGGAGCTGGCGCAAAGTATTTTTGGAAATCCCAGGGCTTATAAGCTCCGCGGTGAGCTCCTAATGGAAGGTGTCAAACAAACATTTAACCATCCGAAGGATGCCATCAAGGCAGGCATTGCGTATGTGACGGAGGATCGGAAAGGGGATGGCTTATTCCTCATTCAAGATATCAAGCAAAACATATCCGTTGCCAACCTGGATGAGATTTCTGAAAAAGGCGTTATTAACAATAACGAAGAAGTGAAAATTTCCAATCATTACAAGCAGTCAATGAACATTAAAGCGCCTTCCGTTGAACAAATTGTTGGTAATTTGAGCGGGGGAAATCAACAGAAAGTATCACTCGGCAAATGGTTATTTGTGAATCCGAGCTTACTGATCCTGGATGAACCTACACGCGGCATAGACGTGGGAGCCAAATTTGAAATTTATACGATTATGAACAAACTGATCAGCGAAGGGATGAGTATCATTATGATCTCTTCGGAGCTGAGTGAGGTGCTTGGCATGAGTGATCGTGTGTATGTCATGGCCGAAGGTCAAATAAAAGGCGAGCTGTCCATCGAGGAAGCGGATCAAGAAATGATTATGAAGCTTGCGACGCAATAGGAGGAAGACCAGTGCAATTTTATAGTGAAGCGAAATCGCTAATTAAGGTAAATATTCGAGAATATGGGATGTATATTGCCTTGTTCATCATCATGCTGACGTTCTCCATCATGACGGATGGATTGTTCATGTCATCGCGAAATATAAGTAATCTGATTGACGCTACGGGGTATATTGCAGTTCTTGCTGTGGGAATGACACTTGTCATCGTGATCCGACATATTGATTTATCTGTTGGATTTGCAGCCGGGTTCTTGGGTGCCATTGCGGCTGTGCTCTTATCACAAGCTGGAGTTCCCTTCTACATCACGATTCCCATTATTTTGGTACTGGGTATCATTGTAGGGTTATTTAATGGTTTGTTGGTAGCGCAGTTCGGTATTCCGTCCTTTGTTGCTTCCCTCGCGGGGATGTTGATTTTCAGAGGAGCGCTGCTGCGTGTAACGGAGAAGACAGGAACGATTATTGTTAAAGATGAGCATTTCAATGCCATTGGGAACGGCTTTATTCCCGCGATTGCGAAGGTAGGTGGCTTGAATCTACTTTCCTTGATATTAGGCGCAGTTATGATCGTTCTATATATTTATAGCGAATTCTCTAAAAGAAATAACAAACTGAAATACAATTTCGAAGTGGTTTCTGCGAATATTTTTACAGTGAAGGTCATTTTCGTTTCGGCAATTATAGCGTATATTACTTGGATTCTTGCTGGGTATAACGGTTTTTCCTGGACCGTTATTGTTGTTATGGTCGTTGTTGCTGTATATCACTTCTTGACGACCTCGACGGTACTAGGCAGACATATTTATGCCGTCGGCAGTAATCCAGAGGCAGCGAATTTAAGCGGGATCAGCGTGAAAAAGATCACGTACATTGTTTTTGGATCGATGGGTATGCTGTCAGCGCTTTCCGGTATTCTCTTTACGGCTCGCTTGCAATCCGCAACCACGACAGCAGGAACACTATTTGAGCTTGATGCAATCGCTGCTGCCTATGTTGGCGGTGTTTCAGCAGCAGGCGGCGTTGGTAAAGTGACAGGTTCCATTATCGGGGCAATTGTAATGGCTTCTTTATCAAGCGGTATGAATTTGATGGGGATTGGGATTTCCTACCAGTATATGATTCGTGGGGCGGTCTTGGCTATCGCGGTTATCTTCGATGTCGTCACTCGGAAGAAAAGAGCTTAATTCCTATGGCCATTCATACACCTCAAGGTCTTATGATTAAGCTTGATGTGCCGTCTAGCTTTGGTCTTATGGCAAGATTATTTCCTGACATAAGGCCAAAGCAAATTCTAAAAACAACCGAAGACATTAGTTTAATCTCCGCGGCATTAGGCTTTGTAACAGGGTTGATGTGTTTCATACTTCAGTTAAGTCCTGAGCAAATCGGATTATTCACATTGATAGCCATGTCTGCAGGTATTTATTTTAACGCGAGTGGCTTCATCATATTTCCTTTCGTTCAATTAGGGGCAGCTTTCAATCGGATCTATGCCTATTTTCTGCCAACGATTATTTCAACGATTGTTGGTTACATGCTGACTGGCTGGCAAGGTGTCATTGCCTATTTACTTACGAGATGTATGGCTGCTTGCGTTTCGACGATTGTCGGGATGGGATTAGCTAAACGATCTATGGTGACAATAGGCATTGCTTACACCACCATTGAACGGAATTTCTTCCATGCTTATCGTTATCATGCCGTTCAGATGGGGAAATCGATGAGCTTGGAAGTATCGTTCGAGGAGTTGGACGAAGCTTTCTGGAGAGAGACCTATCACGATTATGTGCAAAATAATTCAAAAAAAACGCAGCGTATCGGCGCGTAAAATGCAGCCTGACCTCATTTGAGGAACGGACTGCTTTTTATTTTCCATCATTCCCTCAGATAATTAATCATACTCATTTCTTTCCGCAATTCCGTATAGTCAGAGTATATTTATGCCCCCTATGAGAATTCTACCATTTAGTATGTGATCGGCGAATCAGAAAAATACGGAGCGTTGCATAATGACAGATCCACTTATTGCGGCTATTACCAAAGCCAAAGGCAGAAAGTTCCTTTACCATTTTACAAGAGTAAGTAATTTGCCGGCGATCGCGCATTTCGATGCATTATGGTCCAGTTCTCGCATCAATCCGCATTCCACTGGTGAACGTAGATTAGAGGCATCTAAGGTGAATTTTGATGATTTTTCAGTGACGATCAATGCTCATCTGCGAATTCCAGATATCATGATAGATCCTTCGACGACGCAGGCGCAATTTCGCGCATGTCTGGATCGTCATGTATTCTTTTGGCCAACCTTAAGAGATTGCCAGAAAATGATGGACACCTACACGCGGAGGGAGCCGGAGGAACGGTTTGCCGTGTTGAAGTTTGATGCAAAGGCGATATTCGTACAGCATTCATCCAGCTTGTTTTTATCTAAGTATGACTCAGGCAGCTCACCTCGGTTTCCAGCAAACTGTACGTATAAGAAGAGTGAGGCGATGTTTCTTCCTTTGCAGGAGTTCAAGACGGTAATGAATCGCCTTGTACCTACGAATGCTTCAGAAATTAAAGAAGTACTTATTATAGATAAGGTTAAAGAATTGTCAAAATTTTTAGTAGCGATTTATGTAAACGATAATCAATTCGTTCCAGAGCGTTGGCATGGGTTAGCACGGCCTTGGCAAGATTTGAAAACATGATCGGTTGTCGATTTAGTAATGGTCACATGGATAAAAACGCCACCTACATACCATCCTAAGATTAGCTGTTTATGCCATGATACTTAGGGGGAGAACAAATTTGAAACTTACTTCAGAGCAGATGATTACCCTGCATGGTTTCAATAATTTAACCAAATCGCTGAGCTTTAACATGTACGATATTTGCTTCACCAAAACGAGAGAAGAGCGCGAAGCTTACATCGCTTATATAGACAAGCAATACAATGCGGATCGTCTGACTTCCTTATTGAAGACCGTAGCCGACATTATTGGGGCCCATGTGTTGAATATCGCCAAGCAGGATTATATACCGCAAGGATCTAGCGTTACCATGCTCGTATCGGAAGGACCCATCGAGCAGGAACCGAACGAATCGTTCGAAGAGTCGCCTGGACCGTTGCCTGATGCGGTCGTCATGCATCTCAATACGAGTCATATTACCGTACATACATATCCCGAATATCACCCAGATGAAGGGATTAGTACATTCAGAGCAGATATCGATGTTTCTACTTGTGGAGAAATATCGCCACTTAAGGCGTTAAATTTTCTTATTCGCTCATTCGATAACGACATTTTGACAATGGATTACAGAGTCAGAGGGTTCACTCGGGATATCAGCGGACATAAGCTGTTCATCGACCACGAAATCAGCTCCATTCAAAATTATATCCCGATGGAGATTCAGGATTTATATCAGATGATTGATGTGAATGTGTATCAAGAGAACATTTTCCATACCAAATGCAAGCTTCGAGAGTTTGATTTGAACAACTATTTGTTCGGGTACACGAAGGATACGCTGAGCAGAGAAGAGCAGCTTGAGATTGAGAAGAGTGTTAAGTGGGAAATGGATGAGATCTTCTATGGGAAAAATATGATATTTAACTGAGGATTTGAAGGTAAAATGTGTGGGAGGAAGGGAAGTAGTCAAAAAAGCTTGCCACAAATGGCAAGCTTTTTTGCAACGAACAGCTGTATTTTCTACAGTTAATTCTTTGGAATTCAGCTATGTCACTTTCCACCCAGCTCCACCAGATAAGGAGCAACAGACTGCCGGAACACATTCAGCGGAATTTTGCTCTTCTTTCGTTGGTCGTTCGTCAAGACGACGACGATCTCAAGACTAGGAATGACATAAATACATTGTCCGCCAAAACCATAGGCATAAAAGTAGGTTATTGTATCGGCGGTCGCTTCTTCTTCAGAAGCATCAGGATAAGCATCTGTCCACCAATGCCAGCCATAGCTGCCGCGGCGAGGTGCCTCCGCACGTATCGCAGGTTGGGTGGAACGAGTGACAAGTTCTTGCGAAATGAGCTGTTTGTTCCCCCATTTGCCTTGCTGCAAGTAGAGTTGACCAAACTTGAGCATATCACTAGGACGAAGTGAGAGGCCGAAGCCTCCCGTATGAATGCCTTGTGGGTCGTGCTCCCACGCATATGACGCAATCCCAAGGGGTTCAAAAAGAAATAATTCGGCAAAATGGGCAACCGTCATGCCTGTTACTTCCATGAGAATGGCAGATAATAATTGCGAGCCGCCAGAATTGTAAGTCATTTTCGCGCCAGGCTTATCGGTCAAGGGCTGATCTAACACGAAATTCACCCAATTCGATGATCTTGTCATCGTAGGGAAAGAATTCTGACCGCCGAATTCGGTCCAATTGAAACCAGATGTCATCGTTAATAGATGAAGCAACGTAATTTCGCCTTTGCCGGATTGCAGATCTTGCCCAAGCTGCGGGAAAAAAACGGATGCAGGTGTTAATGGATCCGGCAATAACCCCTGATCCATAGCTATGCAAACTAAGGATGACAGTATGCTTTTGGTACAGGAATTGATTTTAGCAGGGGAATCATCATTGGAAGGATCTCGAAAATGCTCAAATAGGAGTTGACCTCGTTGGCTAATTAGACAACTTACGAGATTGGCTGGTTCTAGTGCGGCAGACAAATTTGAATATTTCATGACAACCTTCTTCATTTTTCGACATTATTCAGATGTTCATGGGAGGAATTACCCTGTGAACGATAAGCTGCATGTGTTAAAATACAATTAAAATGGATACGTCTATATGATTTTATATTAACAGATTGCTTTTAAACTAACAGATTTGAATCCCAGATTCCACCTCAGATGTAGTGTGTAATCTTTTTCTCATTTCATTCGACATATATTTCTGGAAATGATTGTGTGAGGAGCTGCTGAAATTATGAAAATTTTCAGGAATATCGCGTTGAGCAGCTTCGCTGTACTGGTCATTTTCATGATTTGCAAATGGTTCATCTTTGCGGATGATGCCAGTGGTTTGCAGAGGCAGCCCATTAGCCGGTACGGTGAGGCTATGCAAATGACGGAAAAACGGACAAATTTACTTGGATTTATTATAAACAAGTTAAGCAGTAACAACGGCATTTACACGAATCTGCAAGATACGAATCAAATGGGTGCTACGGCGACAGGACATGAGGTTTTAAGCGAATCGGCAGGCCTTCTCATGCGTTACTATGCCCTTACTGGGCAGAAGGAAAAGTTTGATGAAACTTGGCAGCTGGCCAAGCGAACTTTCGACACAACCTTCGGCTTTAGCTACCGTTACAGTCCAAAACTAACGAAACAGTATACGATGAATGCGACGGTAGATGATTTGCGAATAATTCGAGCATTAGATGAAGCTTCCCTTGCTTTTGACTCAAAAAGTTATAAAAAGGAATCTGAAGCTTACGGTAACCGATTCTATCAATACAATGTTGTGAATGGTCAATTGAGAGACTTCTATGATTCAACTTACAAAATCACAAATTCGTTCATTTCGTTGTGCTACATAGATGCTGCATCTTTGGAGCTTGCCTCAGTCTCGAAGAAAAAGAAAGCTGCGCTTGAGGCTAACATGCTTCAGATTGCACAAAACGGTTATTTGTCTGATGCTTTTCCATTTTACGAAACACGCTATGATTTCAACACGAAGAGCTACCAATCCGAAGCGATAAATACAGTTGAATCTCTCTTAACCATCCTAAATCTCGCTGAAGTTAAACAAGAGAATGTCAATAGTATCCGATTTATCAAAGATCAGGTCAAAGCAGGGACCTTGTTCGGTCAATATGATAGAGCGGGTAAACCATTAAATGATGTCAGGTCAACAGCCATTTATGCCATTTCAGCCATGATCGGGTCGGTCATCAAGGATCAAGAGCTGTATACAGATAGCATGCTCAAAATGAACGAGTTTCAGATACATGATCCTCAGAGTCCTTTGAATGGCGGATTTGGGGATCTCAATGCGCAGCAGGCATATTCTTTTGATAATTTGATGGCTCTATTAGCTTACATGTACTGATCAGAAAGGAGTGCGATCACATGATGAACAGTCGAGTTGTGCAAATGATACTTCGTTATGTGTCTCCAGCTGCTTTCGCTGCCCTAGTTGTCTTCCTGATAACCGTGATCGCGCTGCTTACGCCTCCCTATATCGGAATGGCCGATAATGGCGATTACTTCCGTATATTGTACAGCAATGGCTTATATTTCAATGACCCGAATTATAACAATCACTATCTTGGCTATTTTGTGAAGGACTACGGTGTCTATCAATATTTTAATGAGAATGGTGCGACGCTATTTTCTTCACAATCCTTGTTTATTAAAGCTTCCCTCGCGTTTTATCTTCTTTTTCATAATTCTCACATTTTCGATATTCGTTTACAAGCGGGGATATACATTGTTTTATACACGGCAGCAGTATACTTACTAGTCGAGGCGCTCACTTGGAAAATGTCAAAGAAACGAGGATATCTTGTTGCAATCCTAGCCATTTTTGTTTTAGGGGATACAGGATATACCGCCTATTTCAATTCATTTTATAGTGAGAGTGTTGTACTCATTATGACGCTTTTCATGGTTGCCGCGGGCATCTTGATGTATCGGAAACGATATAATGATTATTTGATGCTTGCATTATTTGTGCTGAGCGCCATCTTTTTGACGACGAGTAAGCAACAAAACGCCCCTGTAGGTATGATTATTGCTTTGTTTGGTGTCTTTTTCATCTATATTCGAAAACAGAGGTCGTTTCGCGTTATTACCGCGACATTGCTAGTTGCCATATTTGGTATTGGGATCGGCAGCTATGTGCTTATTCCGCAGGAATTTGTCAATATCAATAAATATCATGCGATGACTCGCGGCGTCATAATGGGCGCAGTGAACCCGGAGAAGACCCTGGAGAGCTTTGGCATCGACAAGCAGTTTGCCGTTCTAGATGAGACATTATATTACAATCCCTACACGTCAGCAGCGGTGGACTCAGAGCTAATGCAGGACCAGTTTTACAGTAAATACAGTGTTGTATCCATTTTGGCCTATTATGCAGCTCATCCTGATCAAGCAGGCAAGATGCTCAATCTGGCTGCACAAGATGGCTTTACCATCAGACCGCATGCATTGGGCAATTACGAGGCATCGACGGGAAAACCATTTGGCTCGCAAACGATCTTTTTTTCAGGCTACAGTTTGCTGAAGGATAAGCTTGCTCCAAAAACATTTGGTTTTGTAGTCCTGTGGACACTGATTATTATTGGCTTATATATGCCTTCATTTGTTACTGCCATACGTACACAACAATGGCGGAATGCAGTCAGATTGCCGATGATCGTGATGATGATCGCGATTGGACTTTCTGGCATTTTCGTTTCCATTGTAGGCGCGGGGGATGCTGACCTTGCCAAGCATGAATTTCTATTTACGTTGGCCTTCGATCTCGTTTCTTTGATTACGATTGGTGATTTAGTAGCAAAGCGGTTGTGGATCCAAGAAGCAGATAGTGACCGAAAGTTAGCATCGGGGCTAGGAGGGGTTCAACATGTGTAGTCAGCGATGGATACGTACTAGCATCCTTCTCCTCTTGGGCTGCCTATTGCTCACGCAGCTGTCCCCCAGACCAGCTTCAGCTAGCCAAACAGAGAAGACGTCGGTTCTCCTCATGTATGATAGCTTAGCAATGGGCACACCAAAAGAGGGAAATATAGAGGCAATTCAGCGGTTACTTGCTTCTTTTGGCGTCCAAGTAACAATGACCTCTTTTGACAAGTATGTTAAGGGCAACATGCTTAAATACAATCATGTCATGACCCTTGTCAATATGGAAGATGTTATGCAAATACCAGAATCATTCAAGCAGGATACGAATGAGTACGATGGGGAATATATGCATATAGGGAATGGGCTTCCAGCGAATATTCGTCAGGCGATGAACATAGAAGATCAACTGCAAGATCAAGATACCATTCAACTTGAGATTGGACAGTTCAGCCAAAGATCGATAACCGCTAGCAGTATTACCTATATAACCAAATTCGCGGGGAAATCGTTTGGTCAAATTACCTCGGAAAAAAGGAGGACAAGTTCTCCTTATGGTGTTATTCAAGGTAAGTTTGCTTATATTCCATATATGGTGAAAGGGAACTTAAGCGAACACGCGGCTTCCTATGTGTTAAAAGATTGGCTGTCTATTCAGACACCTAGCCACAATTATGTATTGTTGAATGAGATTTATCCTTTCTCGGATCTCGATTTACTGAATGAGATGGCGGATCGCATGTATAGTGGAGGTATACCATTTATTGTGAGCGTGCAGCCGGTTCTGAACAATCTGGATTTTCCCGCGACGAAACGTTACCTGGAAGCACTTAAGCATGTACAGTCACGAAATGGTAGTCTGATTGTAAATGCGCCGGTAGTTAACTCGACGATTAGTCAAGACATCACGATATTAAAATCGCAAATGAGCACATTTCTAGATGCGCTGGCAGGGTATGGCATTGTGCCCATCGGAATCGGCACCGAGCTCTATTGGACATATGACCAGCACTATACTGGAAATGGTTTAACTTTCTTTGATTCAGGCATTTTATTCCCAAATAAACGGATTATGTATCGATCATTGACGCCGACATCAAGTGTTTTTGAATCTTCGACATATACCATACCTGCGGAGGAAATAAGTAAATACACAACTACGAAAAAAATGTTAGATCCCTTACCGATGAATACTGCGTTCGTCTATCCATTTCCTGAAGATCGTAAGGAGTTGGAAGCCACAATGGATGAGTTATTATCGAGCTGGACGACATTCGCAGATTACAAAAATGAAGAGCACACTGTTCGAACAGAAAGGAATGAATTGACGTCTAGAAGCGGTCATCTACAATTGAATGGACAAGCTATCTTTCTGAACAACAATATTGTAGAGATTGACGCTGATCACGCATACGTGCAAGAAGTTAAGAAAAGCTTTACAACGTTATTTTCCGTACAAAATAACATCTTTATTGTTCTTATTATAGGGACACTGCTAATTTTTATGGTATTCCTTATTATTGGGTATCGTATGTATAAACGAAAATTCATGCATCAAGGGAGATCCTTATGACAGTTGCAGATGTTTTGATGCTAATTTCCGTCTTTTGTATCTGGTCGCTTCTCTTGGTCAATGTAGTACTGATTGTTGCTGGTTACTTGTACTATATTCAAATTGAAAATAAAGCAGTTGCACCTCTGGAAGGTGAGTACCCGTTCGTCAGTATTATGGTGCCTGCCCACAATGAGGCAAAAGTCATCACAAAGACAGTCGAGTCCTTGCTGGCGTTGTCGTATCCTCATGATCGTTATGAGATTATCGTCATTAATGATAACTCCTCAGATAATAGCAGCGTTTTATTAGGGAATCTGCAACAGAAGTATCCTGAGCGCAACTTAATCATTTTGAATACGGATAACATTATAGGTGGAAAAGGGAAGTCCAATGCTTTGAATTTGGGGTTTAAGCTAAGCAAGGGTGAGCTTATTGCCATCTATGATGCAGACAATACGCCAGAGAAAACGGCACTGCTTTACCTTGTCTCGGAAATTACGCATGACGCGACCTTAGGGGCTGTCATAGGGAAATTTCGTACACGAAACCGAGATGCGAGCTTGTTGACACGTTTTATTAATATCGAAACCTTATCTTTTCAATGGATGGCGCAAGCAGGTAGATGGAAGCTATTCAAGCTCTGCACGATTCCCGGCACGAATTTCATCGTTCGTCGAAGTATTATCGAGCATATGGGTGGATGGGATGTAAAGGCGATAGCGGAGGATACAGAAATCAGTTTCCGGATCTATTTGATGGGATACAAGATTAAATTCCAACCCAAGTCCGTCACATGGGAGCAGGAACCTCAGACCGTGAAGGTATGGTTTAAGCAGCGAACCCGATGGGCAAAGGGAAATATATATGTCATCGTCAAAAATATCCCTTTACTATTTAATCGATCAGCACGCAACATCCATTTTGACATTTTCTATTATCTTTCCATTTATGTGCTTCTGCTCACTTCGTTAGTCATGTCTGATTTACTACTTGTCCTGCATGCTTTGGGATATGTACGAACAACCATCGCAAGCTTTAGTTCTTTCTTATGGGGATTAGCCATTATCTTATTCATTGTAGGTACGTTTATTACGCTAGTGACTGAAAAAGGGGAAATGAAACTTTCTAACGTATGGATTATTATGCTGATGTATGTGTCGTACTGTCAGATGTGGATGGTTGTAGCGGCCTATGGCATGTATGCATATTTAAAAGATTTGGTGTACAAGAGAGAAGCCAAATGGTATAAAACCGAAAGGTATTAGGTAGGAGAGATTATGATGAAGATACGATGGCTGTTGATTACGACCGTTTGTCTGCTTTCCTTGCTTACTTCTTATAGCTCTTCGGCTTGGGCTGAGGAGCTTTCTACATCAGGGAATAGACAAGTCCAAACTAATTTTGCGGATACGTCGTTAATTGGTGGCATAACCTATACACAACAATATTTCCAGGTCGAAAACTATTGGAATGTGGCAAGTGTCGAAGTTCATCTTGACTATGAGATTTCACGACTCCTCCAGAATGAGCGTTCAAGTATAACGCTGTCCATGAATGGTAAACCATTTCATTCGTTTCGCCCGGTCTTGCAAGAAACAAAGCAACAGCAGTTGACAGTCCTTGTTCCCGTGTCGTTTATTGTGAAGGGCGTGAATACGCTAACCGTCCAAGGACATTTCGAAACAACTTCACCTCTTGCCGTAATGGCATGTTTGCCGACAGATACGCGAGATAATTGGCTGCAAATCGCCAAAACCTCCCGTATTTCCGTTAATTACTCTAATGCTGCTATTCAAAAGAGTATCCGCGATTTTAATGAGCATTTTATCGGGTTGGATACAATCAAAGAGGGCCAGAATGCCATTGCCGTCACGGCAGGGGAAAACAATTTGGCTGTGCTTGAAGCGGCAACCTATGCGTTATCTGGATTTGCTAAGGCCAATCCCGTTTCAGACAAAGGGATACCGCTTGTAACTTACAACAGTGAGAACTTGAAAATGAAGCAGGCTATTATTCTCATTTCTTTATACAGCGATCTTCCTGAAGAGGTAAAGTCGGCCATACGTGCAGATGACCTTGAGAACAAAGCCTTGATTCAATTGGTCACCCTTGCAGGACGTCCAACACTCGTTGTCACCTCCTCCGACACAGCGCAACTAGTCAAAGCAGGACGGTTATTAGGTAATCAATCGTTGCTAAGTCAAATGGATTCAGAATTTAAAGAAGTGGATGTATCAACAGAGGTGGATACACCTACGGTAAGTGTAAGCCGAAATATGACGTTAACGGAAACAGGAGATAAGCTTGTTGGTGACCGTCATCGGGAAAAGGCTTACTTCATTTCCCTGCCTGGTAACCGGTCGATTGCGGATGCGAGTAAGCTGAGCATTAAGTATCGATATGCCAAAAATCTTGATTTCGATCGATCTATGGTCACTATTTTAATCAATGATACGCCAATCGGCAGCAAGAGACTGTCTACTGAGCTTGCTGATAACGATCATATTGATATTCCCATTCCTAAAACACTGAACATTAGCGGTAATTTCACCGTGAAAGTGGCATTCGACTTGGAACTTAAGAATGCAGGTTGTATAGAGAATCAGGAGCAAATGCCATGGGCGTTCATTGATAAGGACTCCATGATGCAGCTCAACACCAAAGATAGAGCGGACATGCTGTTTAATAATTACCCTTATCCATTTCTAAGAGATGGCAGTTACAATCAAGTGGCTGTCGTTCTACCCAAAGAGCACGATACATACGTATTTCAAACCATTTCGAATATTTTTAATCTACTAGGTCGATATGCACAGACCAATACGGGTGAAGTGCTTTTTTATCAAGACAATGTCGCGGCTTCACAGCTCAAAGGGCGAGAAATTATCGCTATCGGCAGTTATCAGAATAACCAAGTTATCCGTACTAATAACGACAAGCTGTATTTTCAATATAATAAGAGTGGTACAGGCTTCGTCTCCAATGAAAAGATGAGTATCGAGGCCAATTACGGCACTCGTATTGGAACGCTGCAATTAATCGATTCGCCTTATGCAAGCGGCTTTGGGCTTCTTGCAGTTACTGGGAGCAGCTCGGAGTACGCCTATCTTGCTTCGAAGCTCATCGGATCGGAAGGAACGTTGTGGAAGGTATTCGGTGATGGGGCAGTAGCGGATATCGACGGCAACATCCAAGCTTTCCGATTTAAAAAAGAAACGACGACAGAACCATCTACGGTGCTGAGCGATGTCATGGAACGCAAGGATGTTCTAGGATTTATGACCGCAGTCGTACTTGTTGCCCTATTGGTTCTTCTCTCGCTGATCCTACTGATTCGTAAGTACAGAAAGAAGCGGAGGGATCGCAGATGAGACGTTTACAAAGCAGTATGATTTCGGACGGCGCATTCATTTTGTTGATCGTTGTCTGTTTCATATGTATCGTATTTACGGCGGGTAATCCGAACCTCTATATTCAAAATATTATATTCCTGAATCTCGCCTTATTAATCGCGATTGTGACTTACTTTACAAATGTAACGACGGGATTAATATTGAACATCCTATTCATCTTTGGTTACGGTACCTTCACGCTTTACCAAACGGTGGTTGTGGGCGGAGTGATCGGTTCACAGAACTACTTCTGGCTCATCATGACCCCTTTATTTACAATCTCAACTTGGTTGCTCACCTACGGGACACGTCAACTTCAGCTGGACAATGATCAACTGCGGAAGGCCAACGAATCCCTAGCCACCGTAGATGCCAAAACGAGCTTGAAGAATACCTTCTCGTTCCAATCCGATGCGACCATCTTCATGGCGTTGTCTGTTCGCTATAACATTCCGTTAACCCTCATGGTTTTCAGTGTGAAATACTGGGATGAGATCCGACGCATTATTGGTGAAGAGCAGCTGATAGAAGCTGTACTTGATCTGTCCAAAATGAGTCAGACCAGCATCCGTACGAATGATTCGCTTTATTTGCTCAATAAGGAAAATCCAATGTGGGGAATGTTGTTGTTCACAGACCGACCGGGAGCTTCTATCGTCATTGATCGATTAAGAAATAGCGTCGAAGAGCGGAACAGGGATGAGTACAGGGAGAAATTCCGCGTAGAGCTTATCCTGAAAATGGGCGCTATCGAGTACGATGCGAAGCAGGTTCCGAATCCGTTGGAGTTTATAACGCTAGCGAAAAAGCAGTTGGAGTTTGATGTTTAGGTAGGGAAAAGAATATCCTAGCCATGAAAAAGGTACAGATCTCTCTTAGAGGGATCTGTACCTTTTTTTGATTGTTCCATTTTTTAAAGTAAATTGAAATGATTAACAAAACAGAAGGAAGCGAATACTACCTGAGATATGGTTTGAAACAATAGGAAGCGGGACGGAGGATACGCATTGTCAATTGTGGCCAGCCTGAAATATCATTTTGAACAAGACAAGGAATATATTTCTCGCAAACTATGGGTAGGCAATGATCCAATAACCCTTCTAGGATTAAGGACGCTTATTAGTTTCCCGAGATCTCTTACCATGGTGCGCGAACAGCTAGTAACGGTAGATGGTTTAGATCACACAGCTCAAGATAGGCTGAGAGGGCTTGGTCACGATGTATCCGATTGCACATTGGACGAGATCATCAGAGAAATATTAGATGGCATGCTCATTGCCATTCATGAGCCATCTGGCACTTATATTAGCATCATCCCGGTTACACAATCACTCAATCGTTCAGTAGCAGTACCTTTAACTGAAAATGTAGTTAGGGGGGCAAGCAGCGCTTTTAACGAGGATATTGAGATTAATGTCGGTTTGCTTAGAAAGCATCTGAATTCGAGAGAAATGCAGATTGCAACGTATACATTTGGGGAAGAATCCCAAAATTGCGTGGTTTTATCCTATATGAATTCGAAGATTCATCCTACACTTCTAAATTCTATCACCAAAGCGATTGAATCGAATTTGCATTTGGATGTTAGCAATGTCCAAGAACTATCGAAAATCTTTGGATTTTCAAACTTTACACTGGTAACCCGTTACAATACTACGGAACTGCCACAAAGCGCAGCACGAGCTTTGAAAAACGGTAAAGCCGTTCTTTTCATCGAGCGATTGCCTTTCGCATTGGTATTACCCAGTCTTGTTTCGGATTTGTTCGTGACAGCAGATGATGCCAATCACCCGCATGTGTTTGCTGCGGCCCTTAGTTTCATTCGTATTATAGGTGCGCTGATAACCCTAATTATACCTGGATTATATGTGGCATTAGTCTCCGTGAATCCGGATGTGTTGAGGTTTGAGTTGGCACACTCCATCGCGAAGAGTAGAATGGATGTTCCCTACCCAGCAATCGTAGAGACTTTATTGTTGTTGTTTGTCCTGGAATTGACATTAGAAGCCATCGTCCGACTTCCTCCGAGTATAGGACCTACAATAACTATGGTAGGGGGAATTGTACTAGGACAGGCCGTCGTATCGGCGAAATTAGTGAGTAGTTTACTCATCATTGTATTGGCTGCGACAACCATTTCAAGTGCGACTGTCGTCGGTTATCAAAATGCGCTCACGATACGATTATTTAAATATGTCTTATTGGTCCTTTCCGCAATCTTTGGCGTCCTTGGTCTTTTATTCGGGATCGTCCTTATCTGCTCCTATTTGGCAGGCGTCAAATCACTTGGAGTTCCGTATTTGCAATTGAAAAATCCAGAAGGTGAATGACATGATTAGAAACGTACAAGTTGCAGTCATCTACATCATAACCCATCTAGGGTTGATCTTCTTTATGTATCCGACGGATATCTTAGCGAGTACACGTGAAGCTTATTGGATACCTGTTGGCTTAGGTTATTTAATCCATATTATCGTCATTTTTACTTATCTGAAGGGGCTTAGTTATTTTGGGAATCAGAATGTCCTTCAAGTACTGATCAACAAGAATAAAGTAATTGTCTGGTTAACGTTACTTCCGGTTTTTCTTTACCTTTCTCTGATAATCGTAATTACGGTCAGGGCGTATGCTGAAATCATTTCGATTGTTTTTCTGGCTGACACCCCCATCTGGATTCTTATGTGTATGTTGCTAGGGATTCCCGTATTTATGGTTATCCATGGCGGAGTAAGAGCACTATTAAGAGTGGGACTTTTATTAGCTGTCCTATTTCTTCCTCCCATGCTTTTTGTCATGTTCGCAACTTCTCAAAGCTTCGATTTCAACTATGCACTCCCGCTGATCCCCAAGGATCGTTCCAGACTATTCTCATTTCTCACCGACTTTTCCTATTATAAAAGCTTGTTTGCATTCGCGGGAGGCTTTTTGTTTCTGGGCTTTATTCCGTCTTTTATCACGTATAAACCGAAAGCCATCTACATGAGCAGCATTATCCTCTTCATTTTTTTCCTGCTTTCGGTGTATATTCCTCTTCTGACATTAGGGGAAGAAACAGCCCGGCAGCTTGCATTCCCCTTTATTTTCACGATTGATACGATAGAAATCAACTGGCTCATGTTTGACCGGATTACGATTTTTTTTCTACTGAGTCAAATCGCGTTTATCCTTCTTTTTATCGCAATGACCCTATGGCAAATCGCATGCTTAATCCGGTGTCGAGTGAAAAAAATGAAAAATCAGTATCTTATTTCTGCCATTGCAGTTGTCGTGTTCCTGGTATGTTTATTCATCCCTGACTGGGGGCATGTTGATTTGCTGCTGCAGTGGAATTCATTTCTTCGGTTGTATGTTGCAATTGTTGTTCCGACTGTCATTTTCATAGCAGGGTATCAACATAAAAAACAAGTCAGAGAGAGTGGAATTGGATAATATGCTGAAATGGATGGTTGCAACACTCTTACTTTTTATTCTCAGCGGTTGTTGGGACAACAAAGATATTAATCATCGCTCTTTACCGATTGCTATGGGTGTTACTTACAATCAAGGGAAATATACGGTGTTTCTCGATATTCCAAAAGTTAGTGAAACAGATACGATACAGGTCGTTTCGGATAGCGGCAACACGATCAACGATATTATAGATCGAATTAGTATGAATATGGAGAGCGAAATCGATTTGCTCCATTTGAAAATCATTATTGTCGATAAAGAGTTTGCCAAACACGGGTTAAATGACGGTGTATCAAGTCTTATTCGTTCTAGGCATGTCTCCCCGAAAACACTATTCGTTATTTGTGATGAGTCTCCAGAAAGCTTTTTTCGAAAAATGGATAGAAATTCATATGATGGGACTTTGATTTACGACTTTTTTCAGCGAAATAGTGGGTTAAGTCCTGAGATTGCTTATACGCAAACATGGAAAATTTTTAGGAGCATCCATTCCTTTACCAACGATGTAGTCATACCCATTATTAAATCAGGAAGTTCAACGGTGATAGAAAGCACAGGCTCGGCCATTATGAAAAATGGCAAAATGGTGGGGCGGCTCGATAATGAAGAAACCTTACTAATCAATGTGTTTAATGGGAAGAAAACGCAGGGGAAAATCGAAGTGATGGGGAAGGGGACAATTCAAATTGTAAGTAATCATCTAATGCATAGGAGTTCCTTCGTAAACAATCAAGCCATATTGAAAAGTAAGCTAAGCTTGAAAGTAATCTTACTGGATACGAAAGGTAATCCTTCGCTAGATTCCATCAAAACAGATCTGAACAAGCTGGTTCTAGAACGATTCGAACATTTATTTGAAAAAATTAAGCTAGGTGAAGCAGATGTCCTTGGAGTAGGACAACATTTTCGGAATGAATTGACACGATCACAATTGGAAAGATGGCATAGCGAATATTTTAAAAATTTGGAAATCGATTTGCAAGTATCAACGACGATTCGAAATACGGGGAATTTGAAATCTACGTAAAAATAGTAGGAGCTCGCATATTTTATTCTGACTAAATTGAGGTGCCGTATTGATACAGTTCATAAATGTGACAAAGCAATACAGTGATGGATCGACTGCGCTTAAGGGAATCGATTTGGAGATCAAGGCGGGGGAACTCATTACCCTAATTGGGCCGAGCGGCTGCGGAAAGACAACAACGATGAAAATGATTAATCGTCTGGTTGAACCGACATCCGGTCAAATCCTGATCGAAGGGAAAGACATTTCCCTCATCAATCCAGTCGAATTGCGCAGAAATATCGGTTACGTCATTCAGCATATTGGTTTGTTCCCGCACATGACGATCAAAGAGAATGTAGCTGTCGTACCTAGACTAAAGGGAATTAGCAGAAGCTCTTATGAGCAGAGAATCGATGAGTTGATGGATATGGTGGGGCTCGACCCGAGCCAATACCGTGACCGTTACCCCGCGGAATTGAGCGGAGGTCAGCAACAGAGAATCGGAGTTATTCGTGCGCTTGCCGCGGAGCCATCGATCATTCTGATGGATGAGCCATTCAGTGCTCTAGATCCGATCAGTCGAGAGCAGTTGCAGGATGAATTAATACGATTACAAGAGGAAGTAAAGAAAACGATCGTCTTCGTTTCGCACGATATGGATGAAGCGTTAAAAATCGCAGATCGTATCGTGTTGATGAAAGGTGGGGAGATCTTGCAGGCAGATACTCCAGATCGCATCCTGCGCTACCCCAAAAACGATTTCGTCCGCACGTTTATCGGAGGCAACCGGTTAAACGAATCGGAGCATTTGACGGTGGATGATGTAATGGTTCACAATCCAGTGACAGTCTCGTTAACACGCGGTCTGGCTCACGGGGCGAAGATCATGAAGCAGTTCCGTGTAACCAGCTTGCTTGTTACGGATAAGAACCGTGTTCTGAAAGGCATTGTGACGAAAGAGATGCTGGAGGAGAAGTTCCGTCATGAAAATTTATCTCTACAGGATATAATGAAATCCGACATTCTGACCGTCCTCACCGGAACGGAAATTGTGGAAGCCGTAGAACTTATGAGAAAACATGGCTTGTATAGCCTGCCCGTGGTTCATTCGAACGGCTTATTGGCCGGACTTGTCACCAATTCAAGTCTAATTGATGCTCTGCTTAAGCAGATTTAACAGGGAGGTAGCCATGAATTTCTGGAATGTGATTCTGAGCCGGCAAGAGGATATTTTGCGTGCGACCATAGAACATATTCAGCTTTCGTTTATCGCTCTTCTGATCGCGATCGTAATTTCAATTCCTACAGGGCTCATTCTGACCCGTTTCCCTAGGCTGGCCGGCCCGGTAATCGGTGTAGCATCCTTGTTTCAGACAATCCCGAGCTTAGCCTTACTCGGATTTATGATTCCGATACTCGGGATTGGGATGTTTCCGGCCATCGTTGCCTTAACTGTTTATGCTCTTCTGCCCATTCTAAGAAACACTTATACAGGAATCATGAACGTGGAGAAACCCATCAAAGAAGCTGGGATCGGTATGGGCATGACGAGTTTGCAAGTGATGTTGAAAGTAGAGTTGCCGCTCGCTTTAAGCGTGATTATGGCGGGTATTCGCACGGCAACTGTTATGTTAATTGGTGTTGCTACGCTCGCTTCTCTTGTAGGAGCGGGTGGGCTGGGCGATTTAATTTTCCGGGGTATCTCAACCGTCAACACTGAATTGATTTTGGCAGGTACGATCCCATCGGCGTTATTAGCCCTTCTTTTCGACTACTTGTTAGGACTAATGGAGAGGGCAGTTACCCCAAAGGGCTTGCGGACTGGCAGCAAAAGAAATTCCAAGCTTGTTAAAGGATTGAAAATAGGAATAGTTTCGGCCCTGATTGTGGCTTTATTGGCAGGTATTGTGGCGAGGGGCAATCCATTCGGTTCAGACTCGATTGTAGTTGGTGGAAAGAATTTCACCGAGCAAGATATTTTGACGCATATGATGGCCTCTTTGATCGAAGCAAAAACAGACTTAAAGGTCGTTCGAAAACCTTTTCTCGGAGGATCCCAGGTTACCCATAATGCTCTGGTGAACGGAAATATTGATATTTACCCGGAATATACCGGAACAGGTTGGACATCCGTCCTAAAGGAGCCGCCGATCGGCGGAGATCCGGAGGAATTGTACCGAAGAGTGAAGGCTGCCTATGAGCAAAAATTCAATGTCACTTGGCTGAAGCCAATCGGCTTTAACAATACATATACACTGGCTATGAAAAGAGAGCACGCTGAGCAAGAGGGAATCGATACTTTTACGGATTTGGCACGGAAATCTCCTAATTTCGTACTTGGCGCTACGCATGAGTTCTTGGAGCGTCCGGATGGATACCGAGGTTTACAACAGGCCTATGGAATGAAGTTCAAGGAAGTGAAAGGACTGGATCCTGGGCTAACCTATAGCGCAGTTAAAGATGGAACGACGGATGCGAATGACGCCTTTTCCACAGACGGCCGTATTGAAGCCTTCGACCTCAAGGTAATCAAAGACGATAAGCAGTATTTTCCTCCCTACTACGCAGTGCCCATAGTCCGTATGGACACCCTCAAGTCACATCCCGAATTGGAGGAAGTGCTTAATCTGCTAGCAGGCAAAATCGATGATCGTGCGATGTCTGTGTTGAATGGCAAAGTGGATCTGGAAGGACAACAAGCACGTGTCGTTGCCGAGCAGTGGTTGAAGGATAAGGGGCTAATCAAGTAATACAGTAAACGGAAAACTCACTAAACATTAGCAAAGAAATGGAATCCTTTAGCGAGTATTTAAGTGAAAAGCGATTTCTTATAGAGGGAGTTTAATTCAATACTTACTACCATCTATCCTCGGATTGTGTTACTATAAGTCAACAAAACTGCATTTTTTTGGGAGAGTGCGAAATGGCAAAATTTAATGAAAAACTATATTTAGTTGATATGTATAATGACCCCTATTTCCCAAATTCTTTAGTAGACAAAGTCAAAGTACAATTGGTAGAAGTCGTTGAATATTTAGAAACGGGGAACCGTAGTATTAACGAAATCCAATTGAAATTTGATGATATGACAGATGCAATAAATGAGTTGCAAGCGGATTTTTATGAGGACGACAGCGAGATTGAGACGGCTGCAAGGGATTCTATAGGACAAACCGTTGAAGAAATTTTGAAACATTTTAATATTCGGTTAGACGCAGAAGAAGCCATTCGAAACAGAGATTGGTAAGCACAAACTATTCTTTTTTTATCTACTCAAACAAAAACGGGTACCCCTCTTTTATGGGAGTATCCGTTTTTGTATTACTGGGAAAATTCAGCTTTGTTTATTTAAACCATCCTTTGTTTCTAAACGACATAAACATGCCAATACCAATTCCGAACATGACCGCTAACGCGATAAAGTAACCCCATTGCCACTTCAACTCGGGCATGTAATCAAAGTTCATTCCGTAGATTCCGGCTATGAAAGTTAAAGGCATGAAGATCGTCGTGATGACTGTTAAAGTTTTCATGATCGTGTTCATTCTATTGGAATTAAGAGAAATGTAGCTGTCTCGTAAATCAGCTGTCATCTCTCTGTTAGAATCGATCATTTCAGATAGTTTCAACAAATGATCATACACGTCTGTATAGTAGTGTGACAGTTTATGAATACCCTGAATTCGTTCTGAATTTAGTATTCGATACAGAAGATCTCTCATTGGCACGACAGTTCTTCGCAGCTTTAAGAGCCTTGACCGTATTTCAAATATGTCTTCCATGAGTGCTTGGGTAGATTCAGAGCCAACGTTATTTTCGATTTCGTTTAATTGATCTTCGATTTGATAGACACTCGGAAAATACTGATCTACTAACTCGTCCATAACCACATAGCAAGCATACAGAGGACCTTTATCAACGCCTTTTTTCTGCAGGGCTATTCGACACCAGGCATCTTCGATCTCCTTTGAATATTTGGAATGAAAGGTAACGATGAAATTCTCTCCTAAAAATAAGTCCACTTCTTCAGCCGCAAGATTTTGTTGATTGATGGCATGCATTACGAAAAAGTGTACATCTTCATAGTGATCTAATTTAGGTCGTTGCAGATAATGAAAACAATCTTCAATTGCAAGTGGATGAAAGTTGAAATGTTCTTCTAATAAATTGGATTCTTCTTCACTTGGCTGGTTAAAATCAACCCAATACCATTTTATATTTGAACTCGAAAGCTGAGTTAGTTGAACATCTTTTAAAACTTCCAAATCGTTTGTTATAGCTAATGCACGAATCATTTTAATTGCACTCCTTAATGAAGTTGAACAATGATCTTCATGTTATTCTATCCAAGAAATCTTATCAGAACAACCATACATGTCATTCATGATTTTAAACGAAAAGTGGGTAGCCCTTACTTCGCAGTAGGGCTACCTTTTTCATTAAGATTTCCATCTGATGTTCTTCATACTCACGCTGCATAAATACATGAAAAGGGTATGTGTCCCGCGATTTGATGATACAAGCCTGGAGATGTGATAATTATAACTTTGAATCGTATAAAAATGGGCTAAATAATAGTTGCAGACTTATAAAAATTGAATAAAAAAGTAAATCATTATAATTTCTCAAAGTCGTTTGGTCATGACCTAATTACTGCGAAATGGCCAAAACGGAAGTATGCCGAAGCATTTCTATTGAAAATGCATGCGATTTCTAATTGGACGCGCTTTCATAAACACTAAATGTCACAAATTGCGAAATAAGTGTCTCAAGCGCATTTTACATTCAGTAGCAATCGGCGTAACATTCGTTTCAGCAACAATACATAGATGCAAAACGCTGAGTTCCCGCAAGGGAATCGGGGGAACCAACCGGAGCCGATCGGATATAGAATCGGTTTCTCGGGGTGAATCTAAAGCAAGCGCAGCTTGCCAAAGTAGGGCACTTCCAAGCCCGAATCCGACAGCTAACCTCGTAAGCGAATTGGGAGAGAACCACTTTCTTTTCGAGCTTTCCATAGCGCACATATGCGTTTTCTTTGAAGCCCGAGAGTAGAGATTCTCTGCTCTTTGGCTTTTTTTGTTGTTCCCAATTTGAGGAGAGTGAATCTATGATGTACCCCGAACCCCTGACGCTAGTAAGTGAATCAGATGAATGTACACAAACATGTAAATTTACCCGTATTGAATGTTTTCGATTTGATTGTGAATTATCCGATAAGCTGCAGCCAGGACATGGTAATGATTGTCATTGCGGATTATTGACGATTTCAACGAATCTTGGTACATGTGGTTTAGGGCAATTCGTGATTCCGCAATTATTTATTTGAGCATTCTGGGGCGTATATCTCTTTCTAGGGTGGTTTTTCATGAATCAAAGATGGAAGCAATCATTTCATTCCAAAGTGTTTATTAGAGCCCTGTTGGATAGCGTACTGAAATTAAATCCAAGATTAATGATAAGAAATCCAGTGCTTTTCGTGTTGGAAACGGCGACCTTTGTCATTGGTTTATTGCTGCTCTTTCCGCATTATTTTCATACCGAGACACAGATGACTTATAACCTCACTGTATTTTTCATTCTATTGTTTACGATATTATTTGCGAACTTGGCAGAAGCGTTAGCTGAAGGAAGAGGTAAGGCACACGCGGACAGCTTGATCAAAACCAGAAAGGAATTAAAGGCGAAGCTGTTATCGAAAGATGGCAGCATAAAGGTCGTTGCCGGAAATGAATTACGCAAAGGTGACCGTATATTGGTAGAAATGGGGGATTTGATTCCCGGCGATGGCAAAATAGTGGAAGGCATTGCAGCCATTGATGAGTCCTCCGTTAATGGAGAATCGGCTTTCGTCATTAAAGAGGCGAACAGTGATAACAACTCCGTCATTGGCGGAACCCTCGTAACCAGCGATTGGATTCAGGTTGAGATTACCGTTAACCCTGGGTATTCCTTTTTGGATCGGATGGTTCAAATGGTGGAAGGGGCAAGACGGCAGAAATCACCGAACGAAATCGCGCTGACGACCCTCCTTACAGTCTTAACCCTCATCTTTTTAATTGTCGTCGTAACGTTGTATCCATTGGCCAAATTTGCTGGCGTTCAATTGGAGGTGTCAACGTTAATTGTGCTGCTCGTGTGCTTAATACCCACGACGATTGGGGGACTTTTATCAGCCATAGGCATTTCAGGGATTGACCGCGTTACGAGAATTAACATTTTGGCGAAATCAGGGAAGGCTGTTGAGGCAGCTGGGGATATACATACAGTCATATTGGATAAAACAGGCACGATCACGTTCGGTAACCGAATGGCATCAGCATTCTATCCTGCAACGGGTGTATCCCAAGAGGAACTCATGGAAGCAGCCGTTCTCACTTCGTTGTTTGATGACACCCAGGAAGGGCGGTCCATCGTAGAACTCGCTAAGCAGAATCACATGACAAGTAATCTCAGAGCTTATCAAGGCGAAGTCATTACGTTTACAGCAGAAGAGCGGATGAGTGGGTTAAACCTGAATGGCTGCTTTTATCGAAAAGGGGCAGTTAGCGCCATCGGCAGTTATATCTCAGTGCGAGGCGGATCTATTCCTGAGGAGATGATGGAGAAAAGCGATTTTATTGCCAGAGAAGGGGGGACTCCCCTTGCTGTGAGCAAGGATAATCAGATTCTTGGGCTTATTTACTTGAAAGATACGATTAAGCCGGGAATACGAGAACGATTGGAATCTCTGCATCAAATGGGGATTAGAACCATTATGTGTACTGGAGATAACCCACTAACTGCCGCGACGATCGCGAATGAAGTTGGCGTGGATGCTTATTATGCAGAGAGTAAACCAGAGGATAAATTGCGGATTGTTCGTGCAGAGCAAAGCGAAGGTAAGCTCGTTGCTATGACGGGGGATGGGGTTAACGATGCTCCTGCATTAGCTCAGGCGGATGTGGGCATTGCCATGAGCAGCGGAACTTCAGTTGCTAAAGAAGCGGCCAATATGGTTGATTTTGATTCGGATCCCACGAAAATTCTGGATGTGATTTCAATTGGTAAGCAGCTGCTCATCACACGTGGGGCTGTTACAACGTTTAGCATTGCTAATGATTTCTCCAAATACTTTGCCATAATACCTGCGATGTTTGCGAGTAATCTACCAGAGCTACAGGTTTTTAATATTATGCAGTTACACTCTCCAACATCTGCCGTGCTTTCAGCATTGATTTTTAACGCGGTTATCATTCCGCTCTTGATACCTGTCGCATTAAAAGGAGTTACCTATAAGCCTATGAGCGCAAATCAATTGTTAAGCCGAAACTTAACGATATTCGGGTTAGGTGGTATTATTTTTCCGTTCATTGGGATTAAGGTCATTGATTGTTTGCTGCATATATTCACGGAACATCTATAGAACTGGGGTACATAGTATGGATAAGCTGCTAGACATTAGAAAAAAAACGGAAGGAAGAAAGATTTCATTTCGTATTGTTTCCATGTATGTAATACTCGCTTGTATGCTACAGTTAGCCTTCTTGCTTGGTGTTTCCTATCTGATAGTTAGCACGGTGATGATCTTGTCCGCTTGGATGCTCTATAAGATGATTCAACGAAATATAGAGAAAGTGAATCAGATGGAGGCGTCACAGTTAATGCGAGAGGAAGAGAAGATACGCTCAACCTTGGAAAGCATGCAAGATGGCTATTATGAAATAGATATGAACGGAAATTTTACTTATGGCAATCAGTCTTTGGTAGAGCTTCTCGGTAAAATAGATGAGAATGACTTGAAAGGCTGTCAGATTGCCGATTTCATGGGAACAGAGGACGCGAAAAAGCTGAAACAGACCTATCAATGGGCAGCGCATTCGGGCATAGCTGTCAATTGTGTCGAATGGGAGGTTATTCGGGAGGATGGCACACGCAAGCGTGTGGAGGGTTCTATCATGCTTATCCAAGATGAGAAGGGAGTAGATCCCGCGGGTTTCCGAGGTATCATTCGGGACATTACCGTCCGCAAAGACTCAGAGAGAATGCTGGAGGAGAGCAGATTTCGCTATAAATCTTTAGTGGATCATAATCCTGATCTGGTATGTTCATTTGATTTGGGAGGGCTTGTTACAGCGATAAATCCAGCAACAGAGCAAATTACTGGTTATTCAGCTAATCTAATCGTGGGCACGTCAGGAACCCATCTATTGAATGCTGCGCCAAGATCGACCTACTTAAAGTCGTTTATCCATGCGAAAAAAGGAAGATCCTCCTCCTTTGAGACATCAATCCGGCATAAACGCGGGCATCGCGTTGATCTGCAAATTCGGTTTGTACCGATCATCGTCGACAACATCGTGGTCGGTGTCTTTGCAATAGGTAAAGATATTACGGAACATAAACAAGCAGAGGAAACAATTAATCATATGGCTTATCATGATGCGCTGACTGATCTCCCAAATCGACGGTTGTTTAAGGATCATCTAAACAGAGGGTTGGAGCAGGCAGAACGGGGGGGACACAAGCTTGCAGTTTTATTTCTAGATCTGAACCGCTTTAAATATATCAATGACTCCTTGGGACATGCCTTTGGTGACATGCTGTTGCAGACGATCGCTCAACGACTTCTAACTTGTGTGGGACAGCAGGGGACGATAGCTCGAATGGGTGGGGATGAGTTTACGATCTTATTGCCTGTCCTCAAACAAGAGAGCTTTATTCTTCATATTGTAAAACAAATTATTGAGGTGATTAACCAGCCTATTCTCATTGAAGGTCATGAATGTTCGGTTACTACGAGTATTGGCATCAGTCTTTTCCCAAATGATGGTCAGGATGCCCAAACGCTAATGATGAATGCCGATGCAGCTATGTATAGGGCGAAGGAAAGCCATCGTAATCAATATGAGTTCTTCACACCGGTCATGAGTATGCAAGCTTCTGAACGGCTTATGATGGAGCAGGAACTACGTAAAGCCTCAGAACGCAATGAGTTACTCTTGATGTACCAGCCTCAGCTGCAGTTCGAGACAGGTCAGGTGACAGGTGTGGAGGCGCTTGTGAGATGGATGCATCCCAAACGGGGTCTCATATCACCGGCAGACTTCATTCCGCTAGCAGAGGAAACGGGCATCATCATCCCTCTAGGAGAATGGGTCCTACGAACGGCTTGCCTGCAAAATAAAGCATGGCAAATCGCAGGGTATTCGCCTATGAGGGTAGCAGTCAATCTGTCCGCCTATCAATTTAAACAATCGAATATCGTCCAGATTGTTGCTGATATCTTGAAGGAAACGGGACTTGATCCTGCCTACTTGGAGCTTGAAATCACAGAGAGTGTTGCTATGCAAAATGCGGATCAAGTGATCGGTACACTTGAAGAATTAAAGAGGCTTGGGATCCAAGTCTCCATTGATGATTTCGGTACCGGTTATTCTTCGCTAAGCTATCTCCGGAATTTTCCAATTGATCGCTTGAAAATCGACAGATCGTTTGTCAATGATATTACATCAGCGCAAGGAGAGTCTACGATCGCAGCATCAATCATTGCCATGGCTCAGAGTTTAAACTTAGAAGTCATCGCAGAGGGTGTTGAGACGGAAGAGCAATTCGAGTTTCTGAAGAATAAAGGATGCGATGAAATGCAAGGATATTACTTCAGCAAACCGCTTTACACAGATGATTTGACTGGGCGACTGGCTAGTACACTCAACGCGCGATAACCCACTTAAGAAAAAACAAGTCGCCTCCACTATGATGTGGAAGGCGACTTCAGCTTTTGATAAAGGCGGTTAACTGGTGTACACCAGTTTCGTAGAGAGGTTAGGTTAATTTATTTATTGACTGGCAACGTTTTTCCAAGGTACTCCTCTAGAGTGGTGCCCTGCTTTGCAATTTCATTTGCCATGTCTATCCCGACATATCGGATATGCCAAGGTTCATATTGATATCCCGTAATTACCTCTTTGCCCTTCGGATATCGGATAATAAATCCCCAATCCGCTGCGTGATTTTTGAGCCATTTTGCTTCCTGTGTCGCTGCAAAGCAATCGGCTGCCGCACAATTGCCCTCGTCGCCAGATACATCGATGGCAAGTCCTGTTTGATGCTCACTTTGGCCTGGCTTAGCACTATATTTGTTTGCTGCCTCTTCACCGTCCTTTTCCACGTAAGAGTTATATAGATACTTTTGAGTTTCAAATGAACGGTAAGCAGACACGCCTGCAAGCGGCAAACCATCTGCATGGGCAGCTTTGAAAAGTTTTTCAAGTGCTTCTGCAGCTTCTTTGCGCATGTATCGTTTTTCCGAGTGCTCGGGGAATATAAAGTCTACGTTGGGTTCAACTAGATCTTTAGGGACGTATGGATTCGGTAATGCAAATGATTTATTAACTAACACGGCAATGGCTGTTGGATTAGCTACTACTTGAACCGCCAACGGCTTTGGTTTTGGCTTAGGCTCAGGCGTTGGCTGTGGTATTGGCGAAGGAGTCGGTGTTGGCGTCGGGCTGGGCTCGGGCGTGGGCGTCGGCGTCGGTGTCGGTGTTACTATTGGGCTTGGCTCAGGAGAAGCTGCTTTGTCAGTACCTCTGGTGCGACAACCGGAAACAACAATCATAGTGATGATTACCATCACTGTCATTACTTTCATTTGATTACATGTTTTCATTACTTATACACTCCGTATGTTTGATAGCTATCTGAGAATAAACGATTACAACGAATGTCCTCACTGAATAATTTTTCCCAATGAACAACAAAAAAACCAGCTACTTGATTCGAAGTGGCTGAAAAAATAACGTTTTTTCCGTGAAGCGTAGATTAATAAATTTAATGATATAGCAATACAAAGAAAGACCGTTTAAAGCCATCTCAATGGCTAAAAACGGTCTTTTTTCATCTTATTTGTCATGATGAGGTATTGATCGGCTTAAGGATTTATCATTGTAATTTCTGTGACCCTATTCCTATTTTTTTCAATAACCCAATGAGTTGCTCTTTCTCTTCGTTGTTCAAAAAGGAATAATTTTGAGAGATCGTAGCCACATGTTTTGGAAAAATTTCATCAAATAGAGCCTTTCCTTGTCCGGTCAGTACGGCATCATTTGCTCTTCCATCTTGGGGGTTTGGCTGCCGCTCGACGAGTCCTTGTTTTACTAATTTGTTAACTACGAAGGTGATGCTCCCGCTCGGAATGGAAAATTTCTCGCTGATTTTTTGTAGGGGATGAGGACCTTTACTATAAAGCAATTCCAGAATCCTAAAGGTTTCAGGACTAAGATTGTGCTTTTCAATATCTTTCTCGATGTTGTTAGATACAGCTTGGAAAGCTCTTACAAAAATACGGAACAATCTTAAGTCCAATTCATTTTGTTCCTCTTTGAAATTCATAAAACCATCTCCTTATTAGGCCGTCCTTTGTAATCATGGATATTTGTATGCTAACAGTAGGATTAATTGGTGTCAATTTTTAGACTCGATTGACATACAGTTATTATAATTATATTATATAAATATCATAATTATAGAGTTTATTAGAATTTCTTTTATGGGAGAGGAGATTGAATACCACAGATTTTTTTATTCGGCTATTAAGTAGACGTCCAAATCAAAAAGCCTTGCTAGGAAGTGTGAATGCACCAATAAAATAAACACAAATGGAGGAATTACAATGTTAAAAATAGGAGTTATTCTTGGAAGTACACGCCCCGGACGCAACGGTGAAGCAGTAGCCCGCTGGGTGACCGATATTGCGAAGAAACGCAACGATGCTTATTTCGAGCTTGTGGATCTTGCCGATTACAATCTACCGTTGTTGGACGAACCGATCCCTGCATCAATGGGCCAATATAGCAAGCCGCATACAATTGCTTGGTCGCAGAAAATCAACTCCTTTGACGGCTTCGTATTCGTTACACCGGAGTATAATCATGCAACCTCCGGCGCTTTAAAGAATGCCATTGATTTTCTATTTAATGAATGGAAGGATAAAGCAGCAGGCTTTGTCGGTTATGGCGGCACCGGCGGCGCACGTGCAATCGAAAATCTCAGGCTCATCGTCGGAGAACTCCATATGGCAGATGTACGCGCACAAGTGGGGATTTCGCTTATCACAGATTTTGAAAACTTTAGCGTCTTCAAGCCTGCTCCTCATCAGGAGGCTGCAGTCAACGCGATGCTCGACCAAGTTATCGCTTGGAGCGGTGCATTGAAAACATTGCGTTGAATCGATGATGTTATGAGGGTAAATAAAGAATGACAAAAACGCATTCATTGATAACGAACGTCGGTGACGTTCCCACTGCCCGCAGGCATTACACGATGACCTCCATTTACGGCTCGGCGGGCTGGTTTCTTTAGTGATAGCGATGAAACCGCGGCAGCTGCATCGCAACAAAGCAAACGGGAAGAAAGGAAGCGTTAGAGTTGAATAGAGTGGAGAAAGTGGAGAGAGTAGACAGAGAGAACCATACAAGCCATGATGTATCAGAAGTCAGGAAAAGCATCCTGTGGATTTATTACGTCTTTTTTTTCTCCGTTCTGAATGAATCCGTCTTTAATGTATCTACACCTAATATCGCCAAACAGTTCACGTTAGACCCGTCCGATGTCAGTTGGGTCGTGACGATCTTTTTCATCGTCTTCGGCGTGGGGATGGTTGTGTTCGGAAAATTGTCCGATATCTTCAGCATTAGGAAACTGATTACGATCGGAATTGTCCTTTACAGCGCAGGGTCGGTTATCGGCTTTGCCCTTCAGGCGTGGTACCCCGCCGTCGTTGTGGCCAGGGCGATCCAAGGAGCAGGCTGTGCGGCGATCCCGTCGCTCGTCTTCGTGATCGTTGCCCGATATTTCTCGGCGGAAGAACGGGGCAAGATTTTCGGAATCATCACTTCGACCGGTTCTTTCGCGATCGGAATCGGGCCGGTACTTGGCGGTTTTATTGCTGGATCGTTCCAATGGGCTTATCTGTTTCTCATACCACTTCCCATCGTTGCAGCCATTCCTTTCTTCCTGAAATATTTTCCGAAAGAGGAGCGCAAAGCGGGCAGTTTGGACATCATTGGAGGGGTGCTGCTCAGCATTACAGTATCTACTCTGATCCTTTTTACCATTGAAGGGCATTGGCTTTACTTGGCTGGGACTTTGTTCGGACTATTCCTTTTCATTGTTCAAATCCGCCGGGCAAAAGAACCGTTTGTCGATCCTTCCTTGTTCGCGAACTCGCGATATCGGAACGGTCTCGTGATCGGTTTTCTCATTTTCGGATCCGTACTCTCAGTTTTGTTCGTCATCCCGATCATGCTTAATAAAACGTACGGTCTCGACGCAGATATCATCGGTTTTGTCTTGTTTCCTGGAGCTTTCAGCGCAATTCTTTTCGGCAAAGTTGCCGGTAATCTGACTGTCAAAAAAGGGAGCCACTTCGTTAATTATTTGGGACTATGTTTGCTCGCGGTCAGTTTTCTGCTGCAATCTTCCGTCATTGGGCTTTGGGTAGGGTACATTGGTGTCGCCCTCATCTTGATGTACATCGGATTCTCCTTCGTACAGACGGCGTTGGCGGAGAGCGTTACGAAAATTTTGCCCGTTCAACAAATCGGCGTCGGGATGGGTTTTTTTAATATGACATCAACCATTTCGGGGGCTGTCATCACGGCTCTTGTAGCCAAAATCCTGGAAGAAAAGCTGCTTGCATTTCCTCTGCATCCGCTCCTTACGGAATCAAGTTCTTACTTGTACGGCAATTTGCTTCTCATCCTTAGTTTCATTGTTGTGGCTAGCGCACTGTTATATCTCAACACATTCGGCAGAAAATCTCCGCAGCCTCACAACGATTGATCGAAACTATAGAGCGTAGATGTTCGCTTTTGATAAAAACAGTAAACAAAGGAGAATTATGATGAATAGCCAAAAATTATTAAATCAACTTGAAGTGATTCGAACGATAACGATTAAAACCATTGATTCCATTACAGATGAGATCGCGGATGAAATGCCGACAGGGTATAAAAACACCATCCGTTGGCATCTCGGACATATCGCTGCTTTTACCGATCTTTTTCTGAATAATTTTGTGGGTTTGTCCTTTTATTTGTCCGAAGAGCATTTAGCCATGTTCAAATCCGGGTCAAAACCTTCGGATTGGCAAGTGCAACCCCCAAGTTTGGAGCAGTTGGCATCCTTGCTAAAAGGGCAAATGGAGCATATTAAATCGCAACTCGGAACTCGGAATTTTGAAGAAAAAGCAAACAACTATTTGAGCTTGTTCGGCAATGAAATGGATTCTATCGGAGAAATTTTGAATTTTTGCCTTTATCATGAAGGGTTACATCAGGGGCATATAAAATGTCGTACTAATTCAAGTCCAATAAAAAGCGCATTAAAATAACTCGATGATTTACCATTGTAAGGTTCACATTAAATAGAAAAGGCCGTCCCGCAAATGAGGGAAGTGGAATTGATTGAATGAAATTAACCGTTTCTAAGTTTGTATGGAACAAAATAAAAGACACACAAGGAGTTATGTAATATGAAATGGATTCTACGAATTATTCAGGGATTGTTAGTTGTCGGTTTTATTATGTTTGGCATTATGAAAATATCAGGGAATGCACAACAAGTTGAACTGTTTACAGAAGACTTTGGCTATGCAAAAGGCTTAATGTATTTTGTTGGAGCCTGTGAAGTATTGGGTGCACTCGGATTAGCAGTCGGGTTTAAAAAGCCCAAATTCACTTTTCTTGCATCGTTAGGGCTCGTGTTACTGATGGCAGGCGCCGTGTTTTCCCATTTAAATGCAGGTCAAGGTATCTCAGATGCAGCAGCAGCAAGCATTCTTCTAATTTTGAGCTTATTGGTCTTGATTAGAAGTAGATCGACTATCAAATCAGCTGATAAATAGGTGTACTAAAGAACCTTCTCTGCGATCAGTTTTAGCGAAGGGTTGCAGACCTAGGAGAACTACCGATCTGCCCCAGCTATTGGAAATTACACCACCCATACAAAGAGGTCAACCAGTAAAATCTGGTTGACCTCATAATACGACGGAGAACTATAGCATAATAAGCAGAAGCAGATGCCGCGGCAGCTGCTTTTTGCTTTTATTCATGTTGAGTATTATACCAAATAGCAGTAATTAATAAGAAAGAAGAGTGTCATAATCTTTTGGCATATGCACTTCATTATTCCAAGCAATTGCAATATATCCAAAAATCAATCAATAAATCTATCAATTGATATTGAAAAAGGAAAATGCTATCCCTTGTATGGTATCAATTTAAGAAATATTTACTTATCCATATTGAAGCAGAGTTTTCTCAATTGTTCTATGACGCTTTTAAGCTCATTTTCTTTCTTCAAAAACTGAAGCATGGCAAGGATTAGTACCGATCGAGGCTGATCTCGCTCTACTTCTTCCTGGAGTATAACGAGCGCTTCATGCAGTTCTGTTTTGTGATGGTTTGTTATTGTCAATTCTTTTAGGGTAGAGAAAAGAAGTTCGAACAGCTTATATCTTTGTTCAACTACAGAAACAGAGTTGCCCTTATAAGCTGAATCTACATAATTATCCATTATCGTATTTTGTAAAATTGCTTTTGGTTTCTTATTCAGGACGCCGACAACGACCTCCTCCAAGAGCTCCACAATAAATAAAGAAACATCTTTTATATTTAACGGCCTGTTATCAAAAATTATTAAGAATAAATACTCTTTAACGATCCCATTGTAAATCGACACAAGGTCCCATATATTAAGTTCTATTTCTTTACCAAACCTACGAGTCAAGGCATCCTTATTCATATTTAATATATTAGCTCGTTGACTAAGCAGAATAGAGGCAATTTTTCCTTCACTCGCTTGCATTTCAAAAGTATTCTTCACTATAAAATTATTCTCAATAAAAAAATATAATTGACATTCGGTTTCACGAATGAAAATCTCTCTTAAGGTAAGTGCTGGGTCCGATCTAATCTCTTCCATTTTTTCGAAAAGGCTATTCTGTTTGGAGTGATGCACTTCTACGAATAAATCCTCTTTAGAAGGGAAAAATCTGTATAGCGATCCTTTTGCGATTTTGCAATCATCTGCGATATCCTGGATCGAGGTAGCAAGATAGCCTTTTTCCGAAAAAAAACGTTCAGCAGAATCCATGATATTTTGTTTGACTATACTCAATCTACTTCCTCTTTTCAAAAAAAAATTGACATTCTTCAAAAACTAGATACAATTAAGCACATGATGACTCATTGGTTTTTCCGGAAAACCACCGGTCACTGTATGTGATGTATGCTTAATCATCAAGCCATAGAAGAGAGGAACATTCATATGTCTACACAATCAGCTGAGAAAATAGCATCTTCACAAGAGTTTTCGGTAAAAACAATTATCGCTCCACTTCTTGCCGTAATGATTGGTATGATTATGGTTCTTCTAGACACTACAATTATGAATGTCGCTATCCCAAGTTTACAAAAATATTTTAACAGTTCATTAGAAACAATTCAATGGACCATCACCGGTTATACTCTTGCGCTAGCTACGATTATCCCTTTAGCTGGTTGGATGACAGATAAATTTGGAGCCAAGCGAATTTTCCTTATTACGATTACTCTGTTTACTATTGGTTCAGTCCTTTGCGCCTTCGCCCAAACTCCTGAACTGCTAATATTTTACCGTATCATACAAGGTCTTGGTGGTGGAATGGTAACACCCATTGGTATGGCAATGGCTTTTAAAATGGCCCCCCCCGATAAAAGAGGAGCCGTTATGGGGATGCTTGGTATACCTATGCTAATTGCCCCCGCTACTGGTCCTTTGCTTTCTGGATGGTTAATAGGAATAGCATCCTGGCATTGGATTTTCCTAATCAATTTACCTATTGGAATCGCTGCGGTGATCGTAGGTCTTAAACTTCTGCCCAATCAGCAGCGTGGTAAAGCACCTGCCCTCGATATTCTAGGAATGATTCTTGCCCCGATTGCCTTTTCCATGCTGACTTATGGAGTGAGTGAGGGGGGGAGAGGCTGGAGCTCTACTGGTGCATTAACGGGATTGATTATTGGGGGTGTCACACTTCTTCTATTCATTTTCGTAGAGTTGCGTCATAAACAACCACTGCTGGAGCTACGAGCATTTAAATCATCTGATTTTACTCGCGGTATTATTATAACTTGGGCTTTGCAAGCCTCCATGATTGGGACTATTCTCTTAAATCCCTTATTCCAACAAAGCGTATTAGGTCGAACACCCCTGGTAAGTGCGGCAATCTCCCTCCCCATTTCTTTCGGAGGTCTACTATTTACACCATTCGCGGGGAGATTATCTGATAAAATTGGCGCCCGGCCACTTGTGTTTAGCGGTTTGAGCCTTATGGCCATTGCTCTATTCTTACTTTCTGGTGTAAACATCAATACCGGAGTAGCTACGTTAATGATTCTACTTTTTATGGTGGGATGCGGGATGGCCTTATCCATGATGCCCTTAAATGCGCATGTTTTAAAGTCTGCTCCGCGTGAACTGGTAAGCCGAGTAACACCTTTAACATCAGCTTCTATACAAGTTGTGAATTCATTTGCCATTGCTGCTTTAACCGGACACTTATCTTCACGAATAAGTGATCGTATGGTAAATGCTGGTGAACATGCCGAAATTTTAAAAAACAAAGCTTTAGCTTTTGGTGACACGTTTTTAATTATAGCCTGCATTGCCACGGCTGGTGCGATTTTAAGTTTAATTCTTCGTAAGCCCCACATCAAATAAGGAGAAGAATTGGCAGCAGCATAAGGTAAGAGCGATTATTTATTATAAATTTTGAAAGTTTGATCATTATTAAAGTGAAATTACCAATGAGAGGGAGATATTTAATATGAACGCAGCTATTTTAGTAATTGGAGCTACAGGAACAATAGGCAAAGAATTGGTGAAACTTCTGGCGAAGAACGGTCATAAAACACGTGTTACCGTTCGTCCGACAAGCAACACAATCGAACTGCAAGCATTGGGAGTCGAATTAGTTCAAGCTGATTTAAACGATGTCGACTCACTAGTAAGAGCTATGAACGGCATCCAAAAAGTATTTTTTGCAACACCACTTGTTCCGAATATGGTAGAACTTTCTTCTTCGATTATACGTGCAGCTAAAAAAGCCGGTGTGAAGCACTTTGTTAAGTTATCGGGTGGAGGGGCTGAATTGGATACATTGGCCAAGTGGCATAATACAGTAGAAAAAGAAATGGAACAATCCGGTATAGCTTATACGTTCTTGCGGCCTAATACTTTTATGCAAAACTTAGTCAAATTCAACTCGCATACCATTCGTGATCACGGAGCCTTCTATGCGCCTCATGGCGATGGAAAAGCGGCTTACATTGATTCCCGCGACATAGCCCTGGTCGCTTATAGGGTCTTAACGGAAGAAGGCCACGAGAACAAAGCATACTACTTGTCGGGGCCAGAAGCGCTATCCAGTGCCGAAATAGCGGATATTCTTTCTTCAGTAACCGGTAATGCAATTAAGTTCGTAGATGTACCAGTTGAAGCTGCTCGTGCTTCTATGCTAAAAACAGGCATGCCTGCTGAAATCGTCGAAGGCTTGTTAGAACATTATCAAATTATGAAATTAGGACACACCGCAAAAGTTTCCAGTACGGTAGAAGAAATAACAGGACAAAAAGCAACCTCTTTTGAGACTTTTGCTCAAGAAAATAAGGAAGCATTTATTGGTTAATTATATAGTTTAAAGTATAAAGGGCTGTCTAAAATAAATCGTTACCCGACCACAATAAGGTCGGGTCTTTTAATGTTATTAAGTAAAAGCGTATACAACTAAAAGGAAAGTTAGAACCTGCCTAAGGTGCTCGGTGAATTATGTACGTATAGTCCGCTTCAATCGCCGATTGAAGGAAGAAAAAGAATCGAACTATTGGCTTTACCCCTTATTGAAGTCTATTTCGCCAAGAACTTTACCGTAATTGAGTTCGAGATCGCTGTATGTGCCGTGGCCATGTTTAGTGAGGATAGGAATACGTTTTGGAGGACCTTCCCAGTTGTAGGCACTGAAAAAGATTTTCATCGATTCATCAAGCTCCTGCGCAGTCGGCAAATCGTGACGAATATTCACAAGATGCTTGATTTCGGTAATAGCTCGTTTATCAAAGGAAGCCACACGTTGTGCGAATCGTTCTACGAAATTTTCAAACTCGGCATCTGGGATCGCACGGTTTACCCAACCGTAACGCTCGGCCGTGGCAGCATCGTAATCGTCAGCGCTAAGCGCGATTTCCAGTGCGCGAGCTCGGCCAACGACTCTTGGGAGTTGTTCTAGGCCGCCACCGCCAGGGAACAGTCCGAGTCCGATTTCAAATTGACTTAGAATTGCTTTTTCCAAGCTGGCGAAACGAATATCTGTCGCAAGAATGAATTCCGATCCGATACCGCGTGCTCGCCCACGGATGGCGGAAATTGTCACAACAGGGAGTTTTGACAGTTGAGAAGCAAAATGAGCCCACGGCAGCATCCCGTCTGGACGAGGGGTCAGCAGGTTTTTCGTTCCTGCAGCCGGGGTGAAGTGTGCAATAAAGAACTCTGGATTTGCGCTGTCAAAAACGATGACTTTAAGCTCTTGATCAGCCTCAGCCAGTTCCAAAAGCTTCATATACTCAGGGATTGTGTTATCATCAATCATATTTAGAGGCGGATTGTTAAAAGTAACTCTCCAATAGTTAGCGTTTTTACGTTCGATCGTTAGCTGCGTTAATTCGGACATCGTTCATACACTCCTAATGAATTTTTGATTAAGGTAAACTTGGATGAGGCGAAGGAAGGATTGAATCGCAACTAACTTTCCCTGAGACGATAGATGGTATTCTAAATTCTATAGATAGCTGTAAAAAGTAAAAGCAAAAGCCCTCGTCAAGGGGCTTTTGGCTGTTCGGATCGGCTCATCCTATTTCGGGTGCTGCCGATCATCCACAGCAGTAGTGGGATACCGATTAGGAAAATCGGGAAGGCGACATCTTTCCAGATGTGGGGGAATGTCACTTGGGATTCGTCTACGTTTCGCGGGTACAGGGCGACGGCGAAGACGAGAATGCCGATGATCCAAAGCATGTTCCGCCAATTTCGGACATGAAACAATTGAGCCGTTCCGTAGCTCGTCATGAATATGTATAGGCATACTTTGATGAAAATACTGAAGCTCGTACCGACGACCAGCAAAATATCGAGGTTTTGAATAAATTCCATGAAGGAAATGTATTGACTGACGGTATATACGGGGTATTGCAGTTTGGCAGGAACGGTGTTGCCCAGCATCATCAACACGTCGGCGACGCCGTTCAAAAGGATGAACCCGGCGATTCCAACCCCCCACAAAGCGGAGGATACCGCCTTCCTTTTATCCGCAAGAAAGGCGACCAACATCACGATCAAAACCGATTCGCTCATGAAAGAAGCCGCCGGTAAGCTCCCTTTTAATACCTGCATCCAGCCTGCGGTGGGCATGAGCGGAAGCAGACGCTCTGGGTGCAAATCTTTAATACTTAGGAACCTAAACAATAGGATATTAAAGACGATAATAGGTCCGATGACTTCGCTGCAACGTCCGACGATATGGATGCCTCCGTGTACCGCGTATATAATGACTAACAATATGAACAGGACGATAACCCATAATGGAGTCGCCGAGAACAAGGCTAAATGAACGAAATCCGCATATTGGCGCAGGATGATGCCAGCTACGGTAATCCACAGAAGCAGGTACGCGAAGATGATCGTCTTGCCCACCCATTTGCCTAAAATTTTCGGGACGTATTCGATGAACGTTTCCTCTGGATAGAGAAGGCTTAGCTTGGTCGCGATATAGGTAACCAGTATGGACACCACACTAGCCAAGAGCAATGCCATCGGTGCGCCTTGTTTGGCTTCTTTGAACGTCGGGCCGATCGTTAACATTAAAGTCATACCAATCTCCATCGAAAACAACAGCCAAAACAATTGATATTTCGTCAGCTTCATTTCAAGCTCCTTACGATTTATTCTTTGTGGGGAGTCTGCCCATGGAGTCCAATTCTTTTGATCTTCACGCGCGAACGAATGGTAATTTTTGCATCGGAAAATGCTTGCTCCCATCGGGAACTCAAATCTACCCACTCTCCGGGATGCTGTCGACTAATCGTTTGTCCGAAATGGAACACATCGACTTTGAACTGCTTTTGCGCTCTTTGAATCACATTCAAAGTGGCTGTCTCGACATGACGGTTCAACTCAGCTTCATATTTTCGCAGATGAGCGATATTTCGAGGATCTAATGTCGTATTGCTCTCCAGAACGCTGGCATTGCCTTTCAATTCGACGTCAATTTCCACTCGGCCGCCTGCGACTTTGGTCCGCACCTTGCATCCTGGTTGTTTGATAGTAACGCTGTACGCTCCTTTTCCGTTCGACATGGACGTCGTGATCTGTAAGGTTTCCGTTTCACCAATTACCCATAACCGATAAGCGGATTCCAACCGATCGTAATAGCCGGCCAATTGCTGTTTACGGTTAAGAATCGCGCGACCGTAAATATGAAACGTTTTTTTTTGGAGTTTCGCATCATATTGGATTTCAACGGCAGGAAGTGTTGAACCGCTTCCTTCAACGTTTTGCTCGACTAATAATTCCAATAACGAATTGCCGGTTTGCTTGCCAATAATTCGCCTTAATTTTGAAAGGGCAATAACGGGCATATTCTCGAGCGGATAGGACATTTGCATAAACTCGAGGGCGGTCCCCCCTTTTACGACCCAAATATCCGATTTGAGCCGGCTGTCGGGATCACGGGTCGTCGAGTCTATCAGGTTCGAGATGCCGGCCTTCGCCATCACTTCTCCTAAGTAGATGTTATGGCGATGCCCACGGGTTATTCTTCGCGACAACTTGATCTGCAAGTCTAAGAGGCAGTCAGACACAGTCTTTCCGACCCCCGTCTCGATAAAGTATGTTTGTTTCTCTTTGCCGCCGGCTTCTCCGGATTTCGTCGGAATCATGAATTGTCCGATTAGCAATGATTTTCCGTCCTCGAGCCAATCGACACCGGAACCCAACTCGAATGCTCGGTCGTTCAATTCGCGGCGATCCCAGCATCCGGTTAACAGTAGCAGGATAATGATGGCCGCCAGCAAGCCAGGTCGTTTGCTTCGCATATTACCTCCGTGTAGGCCTTCTGAGAATCGAGAATTTAAATGAAATCATTTTCCGCCATGGAGCGCGAATGAGAACGTCCTTGATTTGGTCCGGTTGAAAAGGAGCGATAGGAGTTAAATAAGGGACACCGAACGACTCCAACTTGGCCATGTGAATCAAGATGAGAATCGCCCCCATGGCGATTCCGAACAAGCCAAGCGCTCCCGAAATAAGAAGAAGCGGAAACCGAAGAATGCGGAAGGCGATGCTCATGTTGTAACGGGGGATGGCAAAGGACGCGATCCCGGTTATCGAGACGATAATGACCATCGGCGCTGACACGATTCCTGCCTGGACCGCGGCCTCCCCGATGACCAGGGCGCCGACGATGCTTACGGCGGAGCCGACGGCTTTCGGCAGGCGTACTCCCGCTTCTCGCAAGCCTTCGAACATAAATTCCATCAAAAGGGCTTCGATGACGCCTGGGAACGGAACGCCTTCGCGAGCCGACGTGATGCTCAGTAAAAAGTTCGTCGGAAGCAGCTGCGGATGGAAAGTTGTAATCGCTACATAAGTGGAAGGCAGGAACAAGGACATGGAGAACAGAATAAACCGGGTCCATTTAACCAGTGTGGCATATAGAAACCGCTCGTAATAATCCTCGACGGCTTGAAATGCCGTCCAGAACGTCATCGGAACGAGCAGGGCTTGAGGCGAGCCGTCAGTCAAAATCGCGACCTTCCCTTCCATCAGGTTGGCCGCCACGATATCGGGGCGCTCGGTATTCATGACTTGAGGGAAAGGGCTGAATGATTTGTCTTCAATGAACTCTTCGATATATCCGGAATCAAGCACGATATCCATGTGAATGCCGGACATTCGTTGTTTGACGAGTTCGACTAAGTCCGAACGCGCTTGTCCCTCCACGTAAGCGATGACGACTTTCGTCTTGGAAAACGTACCGAGAACAACAGGTTCAAGCTTTAGTTTTGGCGTTTGAATTCTTCGGCGAATGAGACTCGTATTGGTTTGAAGCGTCTCGGTAAAGCTCTCTCTGGGCCCACGAATGGCCGCCTCGGAGGCCGGCTCTTCGACTCCCCGGTGTTCCCAGCCGGACGTTTCCAAAAGAATCGCTTCCGGTTCACCATCGACGAAGACAGCAAGGAATGCTCCCAAGATTGATTCGGTGATTTCCTGCAACCGGCTTGCGTTTCGGATTGGCCGCACGACCGCAAAATGCTCTTTCAAGATCGGATAGTCGACCGTTTCTTTGTCTCCCGCGCCTGTTTTCTCCACTAGCCATGATTGAAACAACGGCGATTTGAATACGTTCTTATCGATCATTCCGTCGACATAGACCATGAGAATTGCACATTCATCCGACAAATCGACCCGTTGAAAGACGATGTCGAAACAATGCTCGAATATTTGCCGAAGCAACACTTCATTCTCGGCCAAGTCGGCGCTGATCGTTTCCCGGGGATAGGAAACGGGACTCCGCGAGGATATCAAGATCATTCATCTCCCGTACTTTTTCCTATATTATCCTTTGGATGCCTCATTTTTATGCAAGAAGAGAGAAATACGGAAATGTCAAACCTTTAAGTACAAGAATGCATTCGTGGGATTCGTACAGATTCGTCCTGAGCATAGAAATGGAAGCGTATTTGTAATCCCCTCCGGTGCTTACTCTAGTACACAAAAAAAGTACCCACAGTCTGAACACTTTTTCAAAGTGACCAAACTATGGGTACCAGTGCACATTTAAAGCAAGTCCTTTTTGTGTTTGACTATTCGACTCGTTACGGGTTCATGGAAGTACTGTTAAGTAAATTCACTACGGCTGTCTCTCGAACATCTCAGTGCTCTTATCCGAGAAATACGGGACCATTAAAGCGCAGACGAGCGCTAGCAAAATTAATGCAATAAACGTTGCTCCATTAATCTCCTTTACCGATAAGGCCAATATAAGCAAGAGTATTTTTGAAGCATTCAAAAAGCATTCTCGCCATAAAAAAATATGAGCTTGTTGAATGGCTGTTTGCTTAGTAATAATTCTGAATTGTCTAGTGTTCCAAACCGTCCCAAAATAAAACATACCGATGGTTGTTAAAATATTTGAAATGATAAGCAGAGGTGCCTTAGGTAACAATGGCAGAAGAATACCAACCGAAACAAAAATCGTACCGATGACGAGCCAAGTCCCCTCACGGACCTTCATACGCTTATACAAGAACATAGCCCCCATAGCGAAGCAGGCATTTAATACATTCAGTATCGCGATGACCAATTTGTCTTCTGATACGGTAAACGTAAACACTAACGCAAACAATACTTGAAACTGTAAAAATATGCCTGTTGCCATAAAGGACGGAACCATCCATCGCAGAGCATTGCTGGAGAACACTAGCCGAAATTGAATGCCGCGGAATAGTCGTTCCGATTCGCCGGCGAGGGTAATGGAAGGAATATGGTATGAAACTGTCAGTAGTAAAGCGACAAACAACATCAATAATAGAAAGGAGCCAGAGTAACCAATCCATTTGATAATAAGAGCAAAGGCTATCGGATTAACGATTGAGACGATCTGGTTGATAATATTGGCTATCGAGAAATATTGCTCGAAATCCTTCCCTTTCCCATACACGCTCAATGTAATGTTCTGCGTTACGGCATATAATCCCCACATGATTCCGATTGGAATGGCGATAATAGTGATCCATAGGAGTCGGTTATCCAGTTCCAGTATCGATAAAAGCAGGAAAACTATTGCTCCGCAGAACGCATTTATTCGAATCAATACACGGGTCGTGAAGCTGGTGAGCAATCTGTAACCACCCGCAAACCCAAATGTCCAAGTGATGAACATGATAAGATTGAACCACACCACTTCGGAGATACTGTTATTCTTTTCCCATATAAATAAATTGACGAAAATACCAATGTAGTTAAAAATAACGATCGATACTGCATTCATGAGCAGTAATCGCTTCATTTGACCGCTTATAAGCATCTCTTTCAGCCGCCTTCTAGAAGTTAATGCTTATTACCCCTTCACAGCCCCATTGAAAATTCCGCCCACCAAATTTCGCTGAAACAAGATGAAAAACAAAATGGATGGAATCATGATAACCGCAATCCCGGCAAATACAAGGGTATCATTCGATGATCCCTCATGGGAGGTCAGCAGCGTGATGCCTACTTGTACAGTGCGCATTTCCGCCTTGGTAGTAACGAGCAACGGCCATAAGTAAGTGTTCCATACGCCGACGAACGATGACAAGCCAAGCGAAGTTATAATTGGTAAGGAAACGGGGATGCAGATCCTGGCATAGAACCAGAAGTCGCCGCAGCCATCCAGGAACGCGGCTTCCCGCAACGTGCCCGACACCGTTTTGAAGTATTGCCGAAACATGAATACCTGAGTGGCGGATACGAAGAACACAATCATAATGCCAAGGTAGCTGTTTAACAGATGCAGTTTGCTGACAGTAATGAAGTTAGAGATCAGCAAGGCTTCCGACGGGGTCATCATTGTGCCAAGAATAAAGAAAAATAAGAAATTGCTTCCTGGAAACTTTAAAAAGGCAAAGGCGTAGGCAGCCAAGCTGGATAGGATGATTCGTACGACTGTAACGACAAGCGCTATGAAGAATGAATTCCACATGAAGCGCAAAATTTGGGTTTTGAACAAAACGGTCCGGAAATTGTCCAAATATGCAAAGCTATGTGGCAAGATCGAAGGTGGAAACGTGCCGAACTCGCTTTGGGTTTTGAATCCGGCCATGATTGCGTAAAATATTGGAAATGCTACGATTAAACCGAGCATCAGTTTGAGGAAAGCTGTTATGTACGATTTCAAATTTCGACTGTACGTCATTCGTACACCACCCCTTTTTTCTCATACAGAAAGTTGATCAACAGGAAGATAAACGTGAGGATAAAGGCACAAATACTTGCTGTGCTTGCGAGTGAGTAATTAATGCTTCGAAACCCGGATGTGTAAATATAATAAATTAGAGTCGACGTAGCGCCAAGCGGACCACCCTTCGTTAAGATCATAACAGGGGCGACCATGGTTAACCCGACAATGATCTGCGTACATATAACAAAGAATAAGGTAGGCGATATCAGAGGAAACGTAATACGGAACGTTTTCTTCCAATAACTGGCGCCGTCCATTTCGGCCGATTCCAACAAATCCTGCGGAACATTGCGCACCGCAGCCAGCATAAGAAGGAAGTCGAACCCTATGTGGGTCCAGACCATCGGGATTACAAGGGAAGGGAGCGCCCATATCTGGTCGTGCAGCCAATTTATATCTGTTGTATTCTGCATGAAGCCGAGTAGGTTTAGCAAGTAATTCAAGAGTCCGGTACGACTAAAAAATTGTTCGAATATTAAACAAGTCACCGCCATGGAAACACCCATTGGAATGCTATACAGCAGCTGATTGGTTCTCGCAAACAGACTCTTCGGAGCTGCAATTAGTGCTAGCAGCAATGGACAGATAATGGCAAGCGGAACATACATAGCCGTAAACTTTAACGTAACAAGCAGCGCGTTTACAAAATCCTGCCTCCCGAACAGGTTCATATAATTATCCAATCCGACGAACCTAATTATTTTGCCTTGTGCATTGACACTGGATAAGCTGTAGATGAAGGTGCGCAAGAATGGAAAGTAGTCGAATACGAGGATAAACGGGATGATTGGCAGGATGAACAAATAGGCCTTCAACATATCTTTTCTGCGCTTGCTCTTTCTAGTAACCGTGTGGGACAATGATGGAATACTACTGCTAATTGGTGAAGACACAAATTTGGCCATGAGACGAGAACCCTCCGAACATTTTTAATAGGCAATCAAAGGCCAACCAAATTTGGAACGTTCCAAAATCAGTTTGCAGCCATCCGATTTTCAACCAATTTGACATTTAAACCAATGATGGACCAATAAACAAAGCAGCCTGGCAACACTAGATTATATTACATCACACTAAAAAAAGTTGTCAATTGGACGGGCGAGATTTAACATGGAGTTGACCCTCAGTTAACAATTCGCATGAGTGGGTAGTATATATTGTAAATAGTTCTTAATAGCTGGATATTGGATGGGAGACTTTTATGGGTGTCACGATTATGGATATAGCCATGGAGGCTGGTGTGTCCAAAAGCACAGTTTCATTGGTCATTAACGGGAGTAATCTAGTTAAACTGGAAACTAGATACAAGGTACTGCAAGCCATCCACAAACTAGGCTATGTACCTAATATGGTTGCGAGGGCACTGACTACAAGCAAAAAAGGGACATTCGGGTTGATCTTTGTAACGTCCGGTGAGGAAAACTTGTCATACGGATTCGATTCGATTCCCGAAACATTGCTTTTCGATGTCAGCTACGGCATTAATGAAGGATTGAAAAATACGGATTACACATTACTTACAGAACGTTTCTCCATGCGTGACAAGCTGCCAAACATTGTCAAGAACAAGCGTGTAGACGGGGTATTTATCATTGGGGGCTTGTTCGACAGTCAATTTATTGAGAGTCTCCGAAATGAAAATATTTACGTCGTCATTATCGGCCGTACTTATGAGGGAGTCGATTCCGTATCCGTCAATGCGTACCAGGTTGGTTATCTTGCCGCCAAGCATTTGCTGGAAAACGGACACGACAATATCGCTTTTGTGAATGGACCTCGAGATAATGTGAATTCCATAGAAAAACTGGCGGGCTTTACGACAGCCTTTAATCAGGACAGCCATCCGGGAGAGAAAAAAATGCATGTTATCCATACTGCATATACGGGCAAGGGCGGCTACGAAGCGATGAGTGAGTTGTGGGAGAAGGGAATTAGGCCTGATGCGGCTTTTGGCGGAAGCGATGGGATCACGATGGGAATTATTCGATATCTGTACAAGCAAGGCGTGCGAATACCTGAAGATATCTCCGTTATGGGTTACGAAGAATCGATCATTAGTGCGCATTCACCATTGGCGTTAACCATCATCGACGGACATAAAAGGCAACTGGGTGAAGCGGCATGCCTTGCAATGCTGAATCGTATGCATAACAAGAATGCCCAAGAAGTTTCTTTAAAGCTGGAACCCACATTAATTGAGCGCAATTCGGTAAGGGATTTACATATTCACCGCCAAATGTAATTTTTTGGCGGTGAAATTCACAATTTATTTACTTCCAGTTAACGAAAATTGGTTTATTCAAAGCAAGCAATAATGATAAGTTGGATAAGAGAGAACGGAAATAAACATCTATCAGAAAAATTTCAACCGTTCCAAAAATAAAAAATGAGTTAGGAGGTCTGACTATGCGCTTGGCAACAATGACAAGTTTGTTTAGAGAACGACGAGAAGAAGACAGGCACATCGGATATGAGGAGTCCATCCAAAGATGTAAAAATGCCGGTTTCTCCGTACTGGACCTCAACATGTGCGCGATGATTCACAATAAAACCGAACTGAACGGTCCGGATTGGGAAGTTGCGCTTTACCGAATTAAAGAAGCAGCTGAGAAGGCAGGTGTTGAATTTTGCCAGTCGCATCCGCCCTACTTGCCTGGGAGCAAGCTATACCCTGCTGGTTCGGAAGAGGAAGCATTCTTTAACGAGATTACCCGCCGTTCTTTAATTGCAAGCAGCGTTCTGGGTGTGAAGGCGGCCGTCTTTCATCCCTTAACGGAAATGAACTTGTATGAGAATAGCATGGAAGCTAATCTCCGGCTGAACCATCAAGTTTATGACCCCATTATGGAGCAAGCTGCGAATTTGAATGTCAATTTGGCATTTGAAAACATGTTCGACGCCAATGGTCATCGGCGTTTTGGAGCTACTGCCGAAGAGTTGATCGAATTGGCGGACTCCTACAACGATCCTCGAGTCGGCGTATGTTGGGATATCGGACACGCTAACAGAGTATATTCAAGTCAGCTTCGCCCGATTCGATTGTTAGGCAAGCGGATTATTGCGTTGCATGTTGATGACAACCAGGGTCTGGCGGATGATCATTTACTTCCTTTCCTCGGGAATATCGACTGGGAATCCATTATGCCGCTATGGAACGAAATTGGGTACAAGGGCGATTTCGTCTACGAGATTAAGATTAATAACGCTATGCCGGAGAAATTGAAGGACTTGACAGCCGGCTTCTCTTATCAGGTCGGACAATATTTACTATCGTTGGCGAACAGCAGCTCCTAAGCGCATTAAGGAGCTAAAAAGAAAACAAATAGGAGTGGAGATCGAATCATGTATAACAAGTTGAGAATTTTATTAATGTTAATCTTATGCTTCTCCGTTATTACAGCATGCTCTACCAAGCAGGAACAAGAATCTACGTCGGGGTCGGGTGCTCTGTCCCAAGAAAGCTTGTTGCCGAGCGCTCCTGTTAATGTTGTTTTTTGGCACTCTATGACGGGTGCAGCCGCGACGAATATTGAAAGCACGGCCAAAGCCTATAATGAAACGGTCGGCAAGGAGAAGGGCATCACGATTACTCCAGTTTTTCAGGGTACCTATGACGAAGCATCAACCAAGCTGGCGGCTGTTCTTCGATCGGGTTCGCAGGAAGAATTACCGGATATTATGCAGCTCAGCTCTAAAGGGATTTTCGATGTGAAGGATTCCAAATATATCGTTCCTGTCCAGAACTTTATCGACCGGGATAAGTCCGGATTGAATGCAAGCGATTTGAACCCGAATGCGTTGCAATACGCTAAGTACAATGACAAAATGCTCGGATTGCCATTCTCGAATTCATCCATCATGTTGTACTATAACAAGAATCATTTCCGCAGCGCAGGACTGGATCCGGAGAATCCACCGAAAACACTGGCGGAGCTGGCAAAAACGGTAGAGGCACTTACCGTGAAAAACGGGGACAAAATCGAGCGCTACGGTATTAGTGCACAACTGCGCTTTTTCTTGCTCGGGACGTGGATTCCAATGCAGGGAGAGAATAAATATATTTTTGACAAGGAAGAAGGGCGCACAGGTACGCCTACCGCAATGACGATGACAAGCGACGGCACGTTGAAAACATTGTTGACCGAATGGCAGAAGGTGCTCTCTACCGGAGGTGCAGAATTTACGGATGCGGCGCCTACGAAAGGATTTCAATCCGGGTTGTATTCCATGATTCCGGCATCTACGGCGTCGATGGGTGGATTTAAGAAGGATATTATCGACGCAGGCTTGTTTGACGTAGGGGTTGCAGAATTGCCGCGCGTTAACGGGGCGAGCACAAGCGGTACCGGTATCGGCGGCTCTGCTGTCTATCTTTTTGACCGGGCTAATAAAGATAGCTTACTGGGAGCATGGGATTACTTGAAATACTTAGCAACCCCAGAGGTGTCAGCGAAATGGTTTATGAACACAGGCTATTATCCGATGAATACCAAAGCTATGGAGTTAACTGAAACGAAGGAATTTTTGGTGAAAAATCCGCAGTTCAATATCATCAAGAAGATTAGCGATAATTCTAAAAATTACAAGAAATATTTGGAGCCATGGATTCCTTCCTTTACGGACGTAGATCGCATCGTGCAGGATGAAATTATTCGCTTCAGCAAAGGCAGTCAAGATGTAGACAAGACGATTGTAAATATTGATACCAAATCCAAACAGATGCTTAATGACTGGCGGCAAGCGAATCCGCAGTAGATGTATGAGAATGTCCGGCACCGAATTATGCAAAGGGTTGGTTCTTTACTTATCTGGCGTTCAATGAGTCTCAATGGGAGTCGAGCATTATGCACAAAGGGCAATTAACTTTTTTTGGCGGGGTAGGTGAATCGGGAGGCGTACAGGTTCTTTACGGAAAAGGTGAACAGGCTGTTTTCTTCGACTTCGGTGTCGAGCACAGCAGCCTGCTGTTCCCCAAACAGCTGACGCTGTACGAGCCGGTAGGAGCAACGCCCGGCCGAGAGCTGCGACAGTTCTTGCTTGGCGGAATGACCGCCCCTCTACTTGAGCTGTACGACCCGAAACATATCAAGAAACTGGATATGGCGATGGTACGTCGTTCTTGGGGAGACAGTGATTTTCCTCATTACGAAGGGATCAGTTTGTTTATCGGACATATGCATACGGATCATATGGCCGTTCTTCCTTATGCCAACCCGGATATTCCCATCTACATAAATCACGACGCTCATTCCCTGTACCGCGGAATGGTTGCGGGGGGCCATTCTCCGGATACTGCGGCACGTATTACGGTGTGCGACGATCTGAGCGTTGTTGATTTCGGCGAATTTACGATGCAGATTGTCGAGATGGACCATAATGCTACTGGGGCGGCGGGTATTATTATAGATGGCGGCGACCACAAAATCGCTTATACGGGAGATTGGCGGACTCAAGGCAAGCATCCGGAGCGGATCGACCGGTTCATCGAGCTTTGCCGTGATAAGCGGATCGACCTGTTAATTACGGAAGGAACGCGTCTTACTGCGGACCAGTCTGCTGTGCTGTCCAACCAAATGACGGAAGTCGAGCTGTTGTCCCGTTATGCCGATATTGTGGATGAAGCGGGAGGACTTATTTACCTGCAAATGTCGCCACGGGATCTGGAGCGAATGGCCGACATGATTGCCATAGCAGTAGAGAAAGGGCGGAAAGTTGTCATGGAGGCTTCCCATGCCCTCATCTGGCATAGGGCAAATCGAGAGTGTCTGCGCATTCTGGAAGGGCATCTCGCGCTTGGCGCGGATATTCAAGTCCTCGACGCGACAATAACGGACAGGATGCAGGTACCTTACAAGACGATTTCCTTGGAGAAAATGGCCGAGCGGAAAAACCAATATGTCTACTTTTATAAATTTCCCGATCTTGCCCATATGATTGAACTGGAAACACTTGGCGATTTACAGGGGCTTTCGCATTTCATTCAATCCGATTATAGCGTTAAGCTCGATCATGCTGATGTGGCGAAATATTTGAAAACTTTCGGAATTACCGGCCATTCGTTGTGCAACGGGGGGCACGCGCATCCAGAAGCTATCGCCGATATGATCGAGCGTGTAGCTCCTAAAACGGTTATTACACTGCACAGCCGCCATCCAAGGTCGCAAAATACGAGAGGAATTAACGCGTATTTTCCGCAAAAGGGAGAGACGGTGACAGTGGCTTCGATCCTTGCTTCCGCCCTCAGCGCCGATAACCGATAATTGAACCGTCTCAGCCCTAGCAAACTTGCTTTACCGAAGTACATATAAGGAAATAAAGACATCTGAGGGAGCAGAAGACGATGACCACGATTACTTTCGTCAGACACGGCATGACCGATCACAATTTGGAGAAGAGAGCACAGGGCCATACGCAGAATCCGTTGAATGAAACGGGGAGAGCGCAAGCGGCGTTAGTTGCCAAACGGCTCTCCGAAGAGCAGTGGGACGTCTTCATCTCAAGTGATTTAAGAAGAGCCCGAGAAACAGCAGAAATTATTTCTGCCGCAATCGGCAAGCCGGTTGACTTATTCGATGTCCGGCTGCGTGAAATGGATAGAGGAAAAATCGCCGACACGATTGAAGAGGAGCGGGTTGCTCGATGGGGAGAGAACTGGAACGAGCTCGATATGGGCCAGGAAACCCATGAGTCAATGCGTGCGCGCGGAATCGACTTTGTTCGGGATATCGCTTCGCGGTATCCTGGTCGGAGGGTGCTTGTCGTCACTCACGGTTATTTCCTTGGACAAACCTTTAAGGAATTAATGAAAGACGAGTCAACTGGTAACGAATTGCGCAATACGTCCGTCACTACGATCCTGAATAGCGGCGAGAAGTCGGAGTATTTGCTGTATGATTGTGTCAGACACTTGTCTGAGAATTAATACCGACACACGATTAAAAGAGTCGGTTATCGGGTGAAGTGATGGCCGGCTCTTTTTGCATCCGGGAAGCATACATTCAGCTTAATTTTTCGAATTCATCTCATATAGAGGAGAGTATTATTATGAAAACAAAATTGAGAATGAAAATTGCAGCGGTTGTCCTATTGTGTATGAGTTTGCTTATGTTAAATGTAACATCATTTGCAGCTGCTCCTGCTGAAGCTGGTGTTTATTTTATCAACCTTGGTGAAAAAGGAAATGCTACTCTGATTAAAACAATTAGTGGTACTACGGCAAGCTATGGATTGGTTGACACGGGAACGAGTGGAGATTACACAACTTATGTTGCGCCATACTTAACCTCAGTACTTGGATCGACAAAATTGTCTTTTATCGCCTTCTCACATATGCATGGGGATCATGCAGGTGGTGCCGAAGCTGCAATCGCTAGTTTTGGGGATGCCAACACGACACTCTATCTAAAAGACGTAGCAGATGCCGCTTCAAATTATTCCGGTGAAGCCAGTATTGCCAACAGAGCTAATACGATCATAGCTGCAGCGAAAGCTAAAAACATGCCGATCGGTAAAATAAAGCCTTATGAAGCCTTCGACAATGATGTTGGATCCTTATCGGAGCTTAGAGGTTTATCCGCTAACAAATTCAAGGCGAAAATTGAGAAGTTTACTAAAAATGCACAAGGCAGCTATGTCTCCGTTGGCTTATTTGATACGATTACATTTGGTAAATTTACAATGACATGGTTTAATGGAAACGACTGGAATCACGAGTCTATAATAGAACAATTGTCATCCAATAAATGGGATGAAAACTTGAACGCAGCAACTTTGTTGTTAAAGTGCACAACAAGTACTGGAACAAATTTCAGAACTTACTTGGGTGCTGACGTAGGCGAGAATAGTAATCAAAATTATTCTTACGAAGTTGGGAAAAAAATAGAAGAAATCGTAGGAAATATAAGCGTTTATCAGGTTGCGCATCATGGTTTCTATTTTAGTCTCATGCCGGACTCAATCGCTAGCACCCTCAATCCTAAGTATGCGATTGTTACTAATAGCTATAATGACATAGTGAATGCTTATTATGATAACCATCATATAACGAACCCGACTTCTGCAGATTTGACAGACGCTACCAGCACGCTGAAGGAAACTTTGAATAGTACCGTTCTGCAGAAAATGTACTTTTTAAGTGGAAAAGGCGGCGGAACTGATAATAGGATCATTGATGCCCTGAAAGCAAATAATTATGCACTGCTTAACTGGACCGGATCAACAATCAAATCAGGAAATGTAAATGTTGAATTTGGCGGTACGGATCTCACAATAACACAACCGTAGAATCATTGGTAAATTGACTACTGCCGCTTGGTGGTTGGTAGGGGTAAGGCGTATGTGTGCCAGAACTTCGCTTGCCAAGTGCTGACGCAAGATATCAAGGACCTAGAGGACCCCGAAAACCGCGAAGAACTTTAAAATCTCGAAAATCTCTTTCAACAACACTGATAATAATTATCATTATTGGTTACAATAGACGTAGAAACGTAAAAAGAGGCCAAGAAGGCCTCTTTTCAACTCACGTTCTAATCACATCTGGATCTTGATTCGTGCCAAAGCTGAATTAAACTTTGGATTCGAATGTTTTACAATCGGTCTCTTCTGAATTACGAGCTTGATTACTACCGTGGTGGCTCACGATCGCAATCGAGCTAGCGTTGCATTTGTTGCCGTTGGCCCAGTATTTGCAGGAATTTACTTCACACATAACATCTTTTGCCATGTCCTTTTCACCTCCCCTACCTCATAGGGTGGGCGAAAGGGACCTCTTTTTATACATGGAGCTAAAAATACTTATTCAAATCCCTTTTTGAGTCAAATGAGATTGAGGTTGAAATGAAAACGAACTAGGAACAAGTGTAACCGTGTCGAGAATATACTTGAAGTAGCATATCAAAGACTTCAAGGGGATGAAGATATGGCCGAGAAAAAAGAGCTTCAAACCTGTGTCAGATGCAAGTACGTTGCGGAGAAAGAAGACAGATACTGCATACGTTGTGGGGCGCCGCTCAAGAATAAATGTACGAAAGAGAAATCCCTGATGCATAAGGGTTGTAATAAGGTCAATAAAGCAGATGCGAAGTACTGCGCGGATTGCGGGACGGAGACGACGTTTAACCAATGGGGATTCTTATAATCATTTTTTAAACAAAAACACCTGAGAAAAGGAGCTCTCCTAACTCAGGTGTTTGTTGTACATATCACAGAAATATTTATTTATTGCACATACCACAGAAGACGTTTTCTGTTGCACATACCTCAGAAGCCTTTATTTATTGCACATACCTCAGGTTTACTACAAACTTGAACTACCAATCACCCTACTTCTTCTGAAGCACAGCCTGCCACAAATCAGCTGAATCATACCCTAAACGCCAAGCCGCGACGCCAGTGATGTCATATTTCTTCGCGAGGTCCATACGAGCTGTGACGGAATCTTGATTCTCCACCCAAAGCACATAAGTGAATCCATTCTCTTTGTACTCGAGTTTATATTGACCAAACTCTTTGTCCCACGTTTGCGTGGTCGATTTGGAAGCCATTAAAGCAGGAATGTCTTTCATGAGCACGGTGCGGTTACCGACTAATGCGCCTTTCGCATCCAGCTGCCATTCACGTACATAGTAAGGGATGCCTAGAATGATTTTGTCCCGCGGAATCCCATAAGAAAGGAACTCTTGAATACCCCCATCAGCCCACGGAATACCTGCAACTGAGCCAGGCGACGTGCTTCCGCGCCAGTATTGATCGTATGCCATGATCACGATGTAATCGACAATTGCGCCAAGCTTTTCATGGTCAAAAGCAGAAAGATGATTCCATTTCACGCTGCCGCGCGGCAAGTCAATGGAAATAATTAATCCGTTGGCATGCGCGGAGGCTGTTAATTTTGATACAAATGCTGTAAATGCATTACGATCCGAACCTGCTAAGCTTTCGAAATCCACATTGATCCCTGGAACGCCAAGCTGCACGGAGCGGCCCACCAAAGCCGTAATAAACTTATCCTGTGCGGAACTGTCTGCAAGAAACTGTGTTGTTAAGGAGGAGCTGAATTGATTGCTAACTAAGGGATAAACGGTGTATCCGTTTTTTTGCAGCCATTTGACGGTGTCAGCATTGGACGTATCCTTCAGGTTACCCGCAGCATCTGCCAATTCGAAATAAGAAGGTGAATCCACGTCTAGACCAATCGTATTCGTTACATGTGCTTTAATCGTTTCCGCGCCTGAACTGCCGTTCCAGCCCCACACTTGCAGCTTTTTGAAATTATCCCATAGCATACGGCGCTCTAAAGTTTGAATAGATGCATTGCTATATTGTTTACCATAAGATAAGGCTTCAGGTAAGGTTTTGAACTCGCCAATGAGGTTGGAGCTTTGAAACACTTGATAGGACGCATAGTTGTTCCAAATTTTACGACCTTCCCGGATAATTGAGCTATGTCCCCATAGCTTTGCATAACTAATGGCGTCGTCTAAGGAAGTAAATTCCTGGAGGAAGGCGTCATTTTGAAACACTTTATAACCTTTAAGATTGCTGTAAACGGTTTTTTTGGAGTTAATATTGACGACCGTGGAATTTCCCCACTTGAGGGCCTCATGGATGGCATCTTCTAAGGAAGCAAATCCCCAATTCGGAGCTGTATATGTTCCTTGATACACGTTGTATTGAACGCTGCCAGCGCTGTTTGCAGCCTTCTCAGCTTGGGGGAGGTTATCCCAAACCCACCCATTCGAGTTCAAATCGATAATATGAGCGCTGCCCCATTTCTTAGCTTCGGCGATCGCCTCTGTTAGACTCGTAAACTTCCAAGAATCTAGTGTAATTTCATTTTGATAGACTTGGAAACGGGCATAATTGTTCCAAACCCATCCCGTGGATTGCAAATCACGCACGCTTGCATTCGTCCATTTTTTAGCCTCGGAGATGGCCTCATTCAAGGTGGCGAATTGCCATTCAGGCAACGTTACATCCTGTTGATACACCTGGTAACGAGGGAGATTGCTCCACACCCAAGTACGTGTGCCGATTTCTTCGACGTGGCTGTTCGAGAACCATTTCGCATAGGCTTCGGCCCCAGAGTAGGTTGCAAATTCCATGAGCACCTGGTTGTACTGATAGACACGGTATTTCGTCGTTTTATCTGTGCTTGTTCCAGTGTTGCTTGCTGCGAGAACAGTGGAAGGCACAGTCATTGAAAGAATTAAGGTGCCCGTGAGTAACCATTTACCAATTTTCATTCATTCCGCCTCTTTCTACTAAGCTACTCTATTGGACGTATGAAATGGTAGATTGGTTGCGGTTTCGTTCTGATGGAAGTTCATGGATAAATGGTGAAGTTGGACGATGTCCCGACTTTTTAGTAACATGAGAGAGAATGGTTTACCGTGATGAACTTAAGGTGAGGGGAATTTATATGACGCAATATCCAGAGGCATACACCGATTATTTATGTTATTTTCACGGAGAGCGGGATTATTTCGAATGTCATGAAGTTATGGAAGAATATTGGAAAGAAAATCCCAAAGATCCAGCAAGGCTAACTTACGTTGGGCTTATCCAAATTGCGGTCGGGATGTACCATAGTCGAAGAGGGAATTACGTTGGGGCTGTGAAAATGCTGCAAAGTGCAGCAAAGAACCTGCAAGCTGAGGATGTGCGAACGTTGGGCTTGGATGACATTGAACTGCAAGCCAGAATTGAGCAAGTTTGGCAGGCGATCGTGCGGGATGACTATCAGTTTGAGGATATGAATTTACCAATTGCTGATCCCGAGCTGCTGCACTTGTGCCTTGAATTATGCGGGCAAAAAGGGTGGAGCTGGCAAGCCCCAAGTCGGATGTCAGATGAAATGATTGTTCATAAGCATACGCGGAGAGATCGGTCGGAGGTTATTGAAGAGAGAGCTCGCCAACAAATCATTCGGAAGGAATTAGGTGGCATGGAATGAGTTCAGAAGGCAAAATTCTAGTCGTTGAAGATGAACCCAATATTTCTGAGGTTGTTAGGTTGTACTTGGAGCATTCGAAGTTCGAAGCGATTCAGTTGTTTCGCGGCGGAGATGTCCTCAAAACGATCATGAGTGAAAGGCCTAATCTGGTGCTGCTTGACATTATGCTTCCGGATGTTTCCGGCTATGAGTTATGTGAGCAAATTCGCAAAATGGATGCACCGCATCATCACACTCCGATAATTTTCCTTACTGCGAAAGGCGAGTCCCTGGACAAGCTCAGAGGATTTAATTTGGGTGTCGACGATTATTTAGTCAAGCCATTCGATCCGAATGAGCTCATTGCGCGTATTAAGGCTGTACTTCGTAGGACTTTACAAATGCCTGCCGATATGTCACAGCCGCAAAGCTCGCCACGCAAATGGTTGGAAATTGGCAATATTATGATCGACTTAGAGCAATATCGCGTAACGGTTGGAGGCTGTCGGATTGAGCTGACCCCGAAGGAAATCGAGCTGTTGTTTTTCTTAATGAGTAATCCAGGACGTGTCTTTACGCGTGAGGATTTGCTTGGGTATGTGTGGAATTTTGATTTTTCCGGGGGGACTCGGACGGTTGATGCTCATGTGAAAAACCTGAGAAAGAAGCTAGGTCAGCATGAGACCTGGAACATTCAAACCCTCTGGGGCATTGGATATTCGTTCGAGGTCGTTCAGCATGCTTAAGCGTTGGAAATCGGGGAGATACAATAGCTTATATATTAAAATTTTCCTCTCCTTCCTCGCGACTTGTGTGTTGTTCTTTATTGGTTTATTCGTTTTTTGGAATTATTACTTCACAGATCTTTTTTATAAAGATAAAATCGAGCTTTTGGAAAAACGGAATACAGAAGTTATCCGATTGTTAAACTCGGTTCAGGATGGCACGATTTCCATTCGTGAGTTGAAATATACGGTTCGCATTCTCGCCAGAAGTATTAACGGACAAGTCTGGGTCGTAGATGAGAAAGGGAATATCACCAACGGTTCTTCAGACGGTGAGGGAAGAGCGATCCCTAAGCAGATGGATGCCTTATTTATTGATGGCTTGCATGGTCATTCAGGGCATACCATGATTAGCTTGGACACCCAAGACGGGAGCAGAACTTTATTTGCTTACTATGCTCCCTATCAATTAAACGATCAGCCCGTGGTCATTATTCTTCATTTCCCAGCAGGTGATATTCGAGAAGTTATTTCAGCCGTGCGGTTGAACATATTGTTGCCGCTTCTTTTTTCACTCATTGCGGTCGGCTTTATTCTGTTCATCGTTTCCCGTAAACTCGCAGGTCCGCTTCAGCAGATGAATCGTGCCGCATTAGAGTTGGCTCATGGTGATTTCAAGACACGAGTTCCCGTCACCTCACAGGATGAAGTTGGACAGCTTGCTAAGAGCTTTAACTTTATGGTGGAGAAATTGGAGGAGTGGGAGGAAACGCGGCAAGAATTTCTCGCCAATGTCTCTCATGAGCTTAGATCGCCGCTCACAACGTTGAGAGGATTCATCGTTGCGATGAATGATCACATTATCCCGCAGGAGAAGTACCCGCATTATTTACACATTTGTGATCAAGAAGTGCAGCGGTTGCAACGTCTGGTAACAGATCTTTTGGATCTTGCGCAAATTCAAAATGGGGCAGATGTCTTCCGATTACGTCCTGTTGATATGGTCGAGTTAGTGGAAGACTCGCTTGAGCTTCTAAAGCCCGCCATTGCGGAGAAACTCATTTCGTTGCATCTTATTCTGCCTGAGGAGAGTGGGGAAGGCAGCCAGGTGCAGTTAGATCCGGATCGCTTCGCTCAAATCATCCATAATTTAATGTATAATTCATTGAAATTCACCCCTGAGGGGGGAATGTTAACCGTTGCTGTGGAAGAGCACGAGAAGGAAGTCCATTTGTATATTCGAGACACGGGGTCTGGAATGAGTGCTGCGGAATTATCGCGGATATGGGATCGCTTTTATAAGGCGGATGAAGCTAGAACGTCCAAATCGGACGGTATTTCGGGAACGGGACTAGGACTAACCATCGTCAAGCATCTGGTCACGGGAATGAATGGCGTCATTACTGCCCGCTCTCGGATCGGGGAAGGCACGGAGTTTCGGATCGTATTCCCAAGAAATTTTTGAATTGTTCACAATTTCGTCACATTATTATCATACTTCATACACATTTTTCGCCTATCCTGTTGCTGATGGATAGGTTTTTTTGTGGAGGTGTATGTAAGTTGAGCCGTACACGCAATGGCTTGCTGTGTGTAATCCTCACGACCTTCTTGATAGTCGGTTGTACTAGTCAGGGAACCGGACAAGCTGGGCCCTCTATTACTGTGATCCCGTCTATGTCTGCTGCTGTTCCAGTCACGCAAGAGCTTCCAACGGCTGACGATGTACAGAATGTGAGTGAACGGCAGCTGGTTATGCTATTCCAAGGGTTGATTGTGATGGATCGCCAACCTTTACTAGCATTGACTGCTGAACAAGCTCATGCTATTTTGCCCATTGTACGCAAAAGTGAAGAAGAAGGAAGCATCGACGAATCCGAACGAAGAGCAGTCATCCATGTGTTAACGATTGACCAGAAAGCTTATCTGGATGAACAATCGAAGCAATTGAAGATGCGCATAGCTGAACGAATGAACACTCATAAGGAAGCGTTGTCGGCAGCGGAGAGGGAGCGGTATGTAAACGCTTTCGAAAGAAGGCGGAAGGTTGAACATCAAGTTGAAGCTGGTGTCTTAGGGCATGTGAACAGCGATGCATCATCTCCGGATTCACGTGGATTGGGGATTAGCGTTGAGCAGCAATTAATTGAATTATTGGTCTCGAAGTCGTAGGACAGTGTACAAATGCTAAGGGGGAAGTATCAGAATGAAATTTTTTCGCAGTAAATGGTTCATCGTGATTGTGGCAATATGCGTTTGTGCTGGTGGTTCCTATGCTTATTTAGCAAAAGGCAAGAAGACTAAGACAGCAGAGGCGAAAGAAGTAACGGTTGATGTGAAAAAAGGGAACATCCGATCCTCAGTATCGGGTACAGCCCAGTTTGAGCCCAAGGATACACAAACGATTTCATCAACGGAAAATGCTAGCATCAAATCGATTAACCTGACACGTAATCAAGCGGTTAAAGCGGGAGATGTTCTGATTGAGTTGACAAGCTCAAACTTGGAAAACGATCTGCAAGATGCCAAAGTGACCTATGAGCAACTGGAGAAAGATTTGAACACGAAGCAACAACAAAAAGGAATCATGGGCGTTAATGCGCCAATCAGCGGGAAATTAACGTATGCCAATATTGATGTCGGCGCTACGATTAATAAAGCAACGAAAATCGCCACGATAGGCGATGCGAGTACGCTAACAGTTACCCTGCCATTCTTGGTGGAGGATGCTGCGCAATTACATAAAGGTGATACCGTAGACTTAACGGTAGATGGCTTCATGATCACCAAAACAGGAACGATTAATGCTATTTCCAAAGACCCGAAATCGGATGGTAAAGGCGGCAAGCTATTCGATATCGATATTCAAATTAAGAATGACAATTCCATGGATGCAGGTTTGAACGTAATGGGATCTGCGACCATAGGCGGACGTACGGTTGATTCGCAAGGGAAAGCAGCGCTTCAGTACGTGCAGGTTGCTACAATACTTGCAGGAACGACGGGCAGTATCTCTACAATGCTTTTCAAAACAGGTGTAATTGTACATAAAGGTGATCTGCTGGCCTCCTTCATAAATGACACCTTAGACGATGATATAACTACGGCGCAAGCTGCACTTGATCGTCAGAAGTTGAAAGTTGATGCGGCACAAGATCGCGTGAACGCACTGAAAATTCTTGCTCCATTTGACGGTGTATTCTCAACAGATTTCGTAAATAAAAAAGTAGATATTCTTAGCAATTTCCGACCGGGTACAAGGGTTTCAAGCGGTACTCAATTTGGTACTGTGGCAAGCTTTGCCAAAATGCAGCTTCCGGTTCAAGTGGATGAGCTTGATTTACCGAATATTAAAGTTGGGATGAAAGCGGAGATTAAGGTTGATTCCTTCCCAGGACGCACCTTCCCGGCAGAAGTGACACAAGTATCTACAGTTGGTACAACAACGAACGGTGTAACTTTCTATGATGTAATCCTGGCTACAGAGAATAAAGACAATTTGTTGAAATATGGCATGACGGCAACAGGCGAAATTTTGATTCAAGATAAGAAAGATGTCCTTTATATCCCGCCTGAAGCACTTCAACTGCAACGTGGTAAACGAGTTGTAACGGTGAAGAAAGCGGATGGAACATCAGAACCAGAACATGAAGTGAAAATTGGTATTCGTTCTACAACGCAAATTGAGATCACGGAAGGTCTTAAAGAAGGCGATAAAGTCGTATTGCCTGCTGCTGTGAGAAGACAGCAAAATTTAAGTCAAGACGAGATTAATCGCTTAAGACAGCAATTCCAGCAAGGCGGCGGTGCCGGTGGAGCAGGTGGCTTTGGCGGTGGCGGTGCTGGCTTCCAGCAAGGCGGAGCAGGTGGTGCTGGCGGAGCAGCCGGTGGTGGTAATGCCGGAGGCGGTAATGTACAGCGTACCACAGGTGGCGGTAATGCCGGTGGCGGTAACAGATAATGCTGCCCTGAAAGGAGCTATTGCAGGATGAATATCATTGAACTGAAAGATATTACGAAAACCTATAGGCGCGGTGAGGAAGATCTTCCCATTCTGCGAAACATATCGTTAACTGTTGCCGATGGTGATTTCGTTGCCATTATCGGCCCCAGCGGATCAGGGAAATCAACTTTAATGAACACGATCGGCTTGTTGGATGTACCGACCTCAGGCAGCTACACACTGGACGGCGTAGTAACGGAGCGCATGAGTGATAACGAGCTGGCCGAGCTTAGAAATCAGAAGATCGGCTTTATTTTCCAGCAATTTAATCTGCTTCCACGCTTAACGGCGATGGAAAACGTGGAGCTTCCGATGATCTACGCAGGCATTTCGAAGAAAGAGCGCAAGGAACGAGCGAATGCCATGTTGAAAATGCTCGGGATGGGCGAACGTGGTCATCATCGGCCAAGTGAGCTGTCAGGCGGTCAGCAGCAGCGGGTAGCGATCGCGCGTGCACTCGCGATTTCGCCATCGCTGATTTTGGCAGATGAGCCGACAGGTGCCTTGGATTCGCGGACAGGTGAGGAAGTGCTGGAGCTTATCCTGCAGCTTAATGCGCAAGGCAACACCATTGTCCTCATCACGCATGACCATCATATTGCGGACAATGCGAAGCGGGTCGTTGCACTTCGAGATGGTGTCATTGTGGATGATTATCGAAATGACACGAAGAAGAGCCCGTTGCAGCAAGAGGTGAGCGTATGAAGGTAAGTGAACTGATCCGGATGTCGCTTCGGACGATTATTTCAAGTCCTTTGCGTACATTTCTGACCATGCTAGGCGTCATTATTGGCGTAAGCTCTGTCGTAACACTCGTTTCCATCGGGCAAGGAACTTCGGAAGCTATTGCGAAGCAATATGAGAACATGGGAACGAATTTGCTCGTCGTCACTGCTACGGGTAACGGACGTGCAACGCAGTTAAGCTATGATGATCTTATGAATTTCGAGAATTTTCCGGAATTCAAATCGATTGCCCCGACAATGTCGAAGAACGGCTCCAATATCAAATATGATCGTACTCAGGAAAAATATAATGTGTTAGGAACGAATGACCGTTATTTCGACATTATCAAAGCAAAAATTGACAAAGGTCGGAATCTGTCGCCAACTGATCTCGAGTTTCGTTCAAATGTCGCTATTTTGGGCAGCGAAGTGACGAAAAAATTCTTTGGTACGCTGAACCCGGTCGGCGAAAACATCAATATTGATGGGGTTGTTTTCAATGTCATTGGAACGCTCAAAGAAAAGGGTTCAAATATTGGTGGTGCTTCTGTAGATAGCTCCGTTATCGTGCCGTTAGAATCTGCTAGGCGTCAATTCAAGCTGGGGCAAATTCGAACAACCTACGTAGAAGCTCCTACGAAAGACGATATTTATACCGCTCAAGAGACCATGAAACAGTACTTGACCTATAAGTTCAAAAGCGAAACCGGCTTTGTTTTAACGAATCAGGACGAGCTATTGAAAGCACGGACTGAAGCAACCAATACACTTACGAATCAATTAGTGGCGGTTGCCTTGATTTCCCTGCTCGTCGGGGGAATTGGGATCATGAATATTATGCTAGTTACGGTTAGTGAACGTACACGAGAGATCGGGATTCGCAAATCGATTGGCGCTAAGCGTCGAAATATTTTGCTTCAATTCCTCGTGGAAGCGGTCGTAATCAGCGGCATGGGTGGTCTAATTGGGCTGCTAATCGGCATTGGATTCTCATATGCCTTGCCATATTTTAGCCCGAAGCAGTCAACCAGTCTTTCATTTGATGTAGGCCTTTATTCCTTCTTATTCTCTGTATTAGTCGGTGTGGTTTTCGGCTTATATCCGGCTAACAAAGCATCCAAGCTGCGTCCGATTGACGCATTACGTTCTGACTAAATCTAACTACAAGGAGGACTCCCTGTGAATCAACAACGTAAGATGAAACGTCTGCTCAGCCGTACGGCTCTTATGCTAACCGCTGCTAGCTTCCTAACACTTCCTCTGGCAACTTCAGCTTTCGCTGGCAAGGAAGGCGTATTTCTCAGTGATTCCGTCTACTTTACTTTGGACAAAGTGTCGTTATCGGTAGGAGCCGAGGATGGCTCGCTTCGTTTCTCACTAGGATTGAATAACAATAGTAATTCTGTAGTGGACTTCAATAACTATGGCGTTAAAGTCATCGATACGAATGGCATTACCTATACAGCGAAGCTCAATGAGAAAGTCGTTGCACGCGTGAAGGCAGGAGAGACGGGAACATTTAAGTTTACGTCAGAAATTCCAAGCAATCTTAAACCGGCTGATCTGAAGGTTGATATTTTCCAATGGAATTATAACTCGACTTCAGACATAGGAGCACTTTCCGTTGAATCTGCCATGGTTGAAGCAGGTCAAGCGCTGGAGCAGCAAGCTGTTATTAATTTAAAAGAGATTGACACCACATTGGCTGAAGAGGTCTTAGTAACCGCGAAACTAGGACAAAGTTATAAAGTCTATAAAGATGGCGTGTGGATGGTGTACACGGATCTTACCTTGGCTAATGAAAGCAGCTCCAGTGTAAAGCTTCCAGAGGCCTTAGAGCTCAATTTCCAAGACAGTAAAGGGCTGACGTATAGCGCACAGTTTGTTACAAGTGTAGGCGCATTGCTTCCTGAGCAGCCTGTGACAGTGAAACTACAGGCTGCTGTGCCCGCTTCGCTGGATACGAATAAATTGTCCTTGTTATTCTCACCTAAGGGCAAGGTAAAAACGACGGTACTCGGCACTTTGAATGCAGCGAAAACCTTCGCAGTAGGCCGAATAACCGACAAAGTGGCTTACCCGAATACAGAAGCCAACGAAGATCTGAATGGTCTCGTTATTTCGACTTCATGGGCATCGGCCACCCAACAATCGGATGGACTTCACGTTCAAGCGAATGTGACCTTGACGAACGATAGTGAAGGAATTGTAACGATTCCTAACTTGACTGCGGAGTTTCAAGCGAGTCGTGGCAATGTTGGCGTGACATCAAGTGACAATACAGTGCGAACTGCGTATTTATCACCAAATGAGTCAACAACATTCCGTTACCAAGGTGTAGTGCCTGCTTCTCTTAGCGCAGAAGCCTTGCAGCTTGTCGTGTTGGAGAAACAAGCTTCCGCTGCTTCCACAACACCACAAACAGGTGCTGGTGGTACGGGGAACGCTGGTAACACGGGTAACACGGATAGTTCGAAACAAGCCGTATCCCTGCCAGTTGCCATTACATCGCTTGCTGGGGCCGAAGTTGCTGGTGAGTCCAGCTCCTATGCTGCTGCGCAAGATTATAAGATCGGCGATTCCTTTAAATTAACATCAACGAATAACTTCGATTCCAACATGGATATGTCGCTCGTTGAGTTGGGGATGAGTGTAAACACAGACTTTGGTTATAAGACAGTCGTTGGAAAATATAAATTAACAAATAAAGGAACGTCGACATTGACACTTCCGGATTTCCAAACTGATTTAACGAACGAAGATGGCTATACGTATGCAGGTGTTCGTCAAACCAATGCGGCAAAAAGTATCGCGCCTAACACTAGTTATGTCCTTAGCTACTCGTACATGGTACCTGATAGCGAGGATGCGGATAAGCTTGCGCTGAATCTGTACGATACGAATCGTTTGGCTGTTGGCTCTTACAAAGCGGAAGTGTTGCCTGTTCCAAAAACGGGTCCAATTTCGGTATATCCATTTACGATTAATTTTGATGATTATTCGCTAAGCACTACGTATAATAAAGATTCCTCGTATGCATACCGTTTGCGTTTAGACCTGGATGTACAGCGCCAAGCACAAGTGATCACGGATGCGAATTTCTCCACGCTCGTGTTTGAAGTAGTGGATTCAGAAGGACGCTTATTGAGTTCCAAATCAATGACCTTTACTGGTCAGCAAAGAATTTTGTCAGGCGTTCAATTCCTTGAATTTACAAACATAAGATCGGAACAAATTACTTCAGGCTCGTATTTCAACATTTATGAAGTTGTTTCCACACCAAATGGAGACGCGAAACGATTAATCAAAACGATTAATCCTTAATCGGTAAAATGAAAAAAAGAGTAGGTCCAGTAAGTAACTGGATCTACTCTTTTTTATTCTTGCTATTACCCAAACGCTGCGCTATAGCAGCTCAGGAGATGGTGGATATGCCGCATCTACGAGATCTAATCGACCTGTTTCCGGGTCAATGATCAGACCGTGAACGGGTAAGTTTTTGGGAAGTAAAGGATGATTTCGAATAATATTAACGCTTTTCTCAATACCCTCACGCACATGATTGAAACCCGTCAGCCAACGCTTTAGGTCGATACCTGCATGTCCCAATGTTTCAATGACATCGTCGGAAATGCCTCTGGCCTTCGCATTGGCAATGACGACTTCCGAGTTAAGTCCTGTCATACCGCAATCATAGTGCCCAATAACGAAAACTTCGTCAGCATCCAGCTGATAAACTGCGACAATAATACTGCGCATAAGACTGCCGAAGGGGTGAGAGACGATGGCACCGGCATTTTTTAAAATTTTGGCATCCCCGTTATGAAGATTCATGGCCTTAGGCAGCAATTCAACTAAGCGTGTATCCATACACGTGACGACAACCATTCGTTTGTCTGGAAATTTTGTGGTCAGAAACTCTTGATATTGCTTCGTTTCTACGAAATCCTTGTTGTAGCTTAAGATCTCATTAATTAAAGACATGGTATTCCCTCCAGGTAAGTTGATGTGCTGCATGTCTATGTTTGTGCAGCTTTATCGTTTATCGACTAAGCTCATTCCTGCATTGTAAATTTGATTATTACTCTTCAGTATATAGGATTTATTTCCCTCATGGAAGTCGATTTTCATGTTCTCTTCGAAAAAGATCTCATCCTTTGCTTTATAAATCAAAGGAAAAGTGTCTGTTACAGCAGTAACATCCCCGGCATTTGCCGTAGTAACCAACCACAGGGTAGGCACACCATTCACGGAGCAACCGCAGCCCTCAGTATCAAAAACGAGCTTCAATAAGGTGTTGCTTTGTTCCATATAGGGTGCTAATCGGTGTTTAGCTGTATCGGTATATGTAATGTTCAAATGGGTCATCTCCCTCTCCTAGTTGCACAAAAACAGCCTGTCATCGCAAGGCTTGTTCTTATTCTACCATAAATTTGATTCTATCCCTCGTTGGAAGTATGATAAATATTGAAACATTTGGGAGGAGATGAGCACATGAGTGTTGGTGTTGTTAATGCCAAGTTGGAATCGTTCAAAGCTTATGTTCGTAAAATGAAGCAGTACGAAGAGGCAATCTCTCTGATTTATTGGGACATGCGGACGGGTGCTCCGAAAAAAGGAATCGAGACGCGTTCTGAGGTTGTCGGTGAACTCTCCACCGAGGTATTTCGGATGTCCACGTCAGATGAGATGGGCGGCTATGTCGATTTTTTCATGCAGCCAGCCGAGCTGGAGCAATTAGATCCTATTTCCCGTAAAATGGTGCAGGAATGCAAAAAGGAATACGATCGCAGCAAAAAAATTCCCGCTGAGAAATATCAAGCTTATGTCGTATTAACATCGCAAGCTGAATCTGCTTGGGAAGGCGCAAAGCATAATTCGGATTGGGCATCTTTTCAGCCATATTTGGAGAAAATCGTGGCGGCAACGCAGGAGTTTATTGAACTGTGGGGCTATGAAGGGCATAAATATAACACCTTGCTGGATATGTATGAGCCAGGGATGACAGTTGATAAGCTGGATGAGGTATTCGGTACCTTGCGTGAAAAAGCAGTTCCACTGCTTGGGCGGATCGCGGCTTCAGCGAATCAGCCGAATCGTACATTTTTAGACCAACAATTTGATATTGGCAAGCAGAAGCAATTCTCGCTTTCCATTTTGAAACAAATGCAATACGACTTTGAAGCAGGCCGCTTGGATGAAACCGTGCATCCTTTTGCTACGGCACTGAACCCAGGAGATGTGCGTATTACGACGCGTTATTTGCCGAATGACATTACCTCGGCTTTGTTCGGAACCATTCATGAGGGTGGGCATGCGCTGTATGAGCAAAACATTTCCACTGATCTTGTTGGAACCAATCTATGCTCAGGTACTTCCATGGGGATTCACGAGTCACAGTCCCGCTTCTGGGAAAATGTCATTGGCCGCAGCAAACAATTCTGGGACCGTTACTACAGCGAGCTTCAGTCGACATTCAGCGGGCAAATTGATGATGTCAGTGTAGATGATTTCTACCGTGCCATTAACCATATTGAGCCGTCGTTGATCCGTATTGAAGCGGATGAGCTTACGTACAACTTACATATCATGATTCGCTACGAGCTCGAAAAAGGCTTATTCAGCGGCACAATTGCTGTAGCGGATTTACCTGCGGCGTGGAATGCCAAATACGAGGAGTATTTGGGTGTTACGCCACCGAATGACGGCGAAGGCGTCCTGCAGGATGTGCACTGGTCCGGCGGCGCATTCGGTTATTTCCCATCATACGCGCTTGGGAACATGTACGCGGCGCAATTCACGAACACGTTGCGCAAAGAGCTGCCTAACTTTGACAGCCTAATTGCCGAAGGCAACTTAGCACCGATCAAAGAGTGGCTGACGGAGAAGGTGTACCAGCACGGTAAATTACTGACACCGAACGAAATCATTCAGCAAGTCACTGGCGAGCCGTTAAATCCGGAATATCTCGTGGCTTATCTGGAAGAGAAGTATTCGGAAGTGTATGGGATTTAGTCGGTATTTGTGAGTGAAACAGCTTTCTACGACGAATTGTTTCGTCGTGGGGGCTGTTTTTTCGTTTTGCAACTTATCTGTCAGCTCCTAAACTGCCATTCTCGCGACGAAATTACTTGACTCGCAACAAATTAGCTACCCTTCTGCGTGAAATGTATAAGTCTCACACCCAATTCGCTATCTACCTCATCACCCTCAACCACCCAGCCAAGCACCAATAAACTATCCCACACTCAACCGTGCCAGCCAATCACCAACAAACTATTCCCACTCAATTGTCCAGCCAAGCACCAACAAACTATCCTACCCTCAACCGACTAGCCTAACGCCAACAAACTATTCCCCCTCAATCGTCCAGCTCTGCTTCAACAGTTCCCCCCAACCTCCGCGTCAAAGTTGCAAATAGGCATCTTTTAACAGCACATTTCGTCCATTTAAGTAAAATTGATGCAAAAAGGCACTCTTTTTCGTGATTTCATTCCATTTTGAGCGAATTATTGAAAAATAGTTGCACTTTCGCACTTATTTTTCATTTGCTACTTCATTGCATCAAAAGGTTGCACATTTGCATTTTGCACATAGTAAGCCGACAATTCGCACTGCAATCACCTCGAAAGCCGAGCTACTAAACCAACCTTTAGTTGTGATCGAACACAAACACAGGAGCTTCTTCGTCATTAATCCCAAATTTTATCAGCTTCAATAGCTTTTCTGGAAGAACCGTTAACCGACGTCTGGGCTCTTGCATACGATACATTACAATTTGAATCGGAGGGACGTCCTATGAACAATCGAAAAAGATGGGGATTCACACTGTCCGTTGTTCTGCTCTTAAGCTTAATCGCTTCTGCGTGCGGAACGAAAACGGAAGAAACAACAAAGGTGCGCATTGGTGAGGTGACGCGTTCCTTGTTCTATGCGCCGCAATATGTGGCGTTATCGCAGGGGTTTTTCAAGGATGAGGGGCTCGACGTGGAGCTGACAACAACGCCAGGCGGCGACAAAACGATGACCGCGCTGCTCTCGAATGCCATTGATGTCGCACTAGTAGGATCGGAAACATCCATCTACGTTTCTCAGCAAGGCTCGGATGATCCCGTGATCAACTTTGCGCAGCTAACGCAAACAGATGGAACTTTCCTAGTTGCTCGTACCAAGGTGGATAAGTTGGATTGGAATGCCCTCAAAGGGAAAGTCTTCCTCGGGCAGCGTAAAGGCGGCATGCCGCAAATGGCAGGCGAGTTCACGCTGAAGAAGCACAACATCGACCCGCAGAAGGATTTGCAGCTGATCCAAAACATTGATTTTGCCAACATTGTTTCGGCGTATGCTTCAGGAACAGGGGAATATGTGCAGCTTTTCGAGCCGCAAGCGTCGATCATTGAGAAAGAGGGCAAAGGGTATGTGCTTGCATCTTTCGGTGTAGAGAGCGGACATCTGCCGTATACCGTGTTTATGTCGAAGCAAAGCTTCATCAAAGCGAACCCAGGCACAGTTCAGAAGTTTACGAATGCGATTCAACGAGCACAGCTGTGGGTTGCCGCGAAAAGCGTAGATGAGATAACGGAAGCGGTCTTGCCTTATTTTAAAGATATCGATGTCGCAATTGTGAAAAATGTCGTGAAACGGTATAAGGATCAAGGCTCCTTCGCCACGGATGGCATTGTGGATGAACAAGAATGGAATAATCTGCTCGATGTCATGACATCAGCTGGTGAACTGAAAGAGAAAGTCGCTTGGAGCAAGTTAGTGAATAATTCATTTGCGGAAAAAGCCAAATCAACTGTGAAGAAATAAGAACAGCCAATAGGAGTCATTGTAGATGTTGACAAGAGGAGGCTAGGCGCCATGGACACAGCTGTGCAGGTTGAAGATGTCACACAGGTTTACGTAACAGAGGAGCGAGCCACGCTCGCCCTTCAAGGAATTTCGTTCGACATTGCGAAAGGCGAATTCGTCAGTCTGATTGGTCCTAGCGGTTGTGGCAAAACAACGCTCTTATCGATCATCGCGGGACTCCTCCCACCTACGTCTGGGCAGATCATAGTGGCAGGCAATCACGTGCAGGGGCCATCGGCTAAAGTAGGTTACATGCTGCAGCAGGACTACTTATTTCCTTGGCGAACGATTGAAGCTAATGCTTGTATGGGCTTGGAAATCGCCGGCACGCTGACGAAAGAGAAGAAGCAGGGGGCGCTTCACTTATTGGAAGAGATGGGTCTGCTGGCCTTCAAAGATTACTACCCCGCACAGCTGTCAGGCGGGATGCGGCAGCGAGTGGCACTCGTCCGAACCTTGGCGACAGAACCGGAGCTTCTGCTGTTAGATGAACCCTTCTCGGCACTGGACTACCAAACGAAGCTGCAACTCGAAGATTTGGTTGTAGAGACGCTGCGCGCAAAGAAGAAAACAGCGATTTTGGTCACGCACGATATTTCAGAAGCGATAGCGATGAGTGACCGCATTATCGTGCTGGCACCGAATCCAGGGCGAATTCGCAGGTCTTTCCTGATGCCAGAGGCGATACGGGCAGCCGTACCTTTTGAAGCGAGAGAATTGACTGAATTTCATATACTTTTTCGGCAAATTTGGCAGGAGTTCGGAGGTGTGCAGCATGGGTAATGAGAGTGAGCAGCGCCGCCTAATTGACCAGCCGAATGAAGAGTTAAAGCAGGAAGTACATCAACGTTTTATAAAAGCAATGAAAAGAGAAACAAAGTGGGTCCGACTTCTTCAGCTCGCCATCTTGCTCCTATTTTTATCCCTATGGGAACTCGCGTCACGTTTGAAATGGATCGATGTGCTGCTTTTTAGTTATCCAACCAAGGTATTCCATCTACTGTGGGAGAAGCTGCTTGACGGGACACTTCTTCCTCATGTAGCTGTGACAGTAGAAGAGACGATCATTGGATTTTTCCTGGGGACGATTTTTGGAACGGCATTAGCGGTGGTCATTTGGTGGTCGCCATTTCTGTCGCGGGTGCTGGATCCTTACATTGTGGTGTTGAATAGTATGCCGAAGGTAGCGCTGGGACCTTTATTTATCGTAGGCTTTGGGCCTGGCTTGCTTTCGATTATCGCAACAACACTTTCGATTACAGTCATTATTACGACACTTGTCGTCTATGGGAGCTTCAAGGAAGTGGATCATAACTACGTCAAGGTCGTGAAGCTTTTTGGCGGCAATCAGCGAAAAGTTTTTCTCAAAGCGATACTGCCTGCTTCTTTTCCAACCATCGTTTCTACGCTAAAAGTAAATGTAGGTTTGGCTTGGATCGGCGTCATCGTCGGCGAATTTCTAGTGTCCCAGAAGGGGCTGGGATACTTAATTATATATGGCTTTCAAGTTTTCAACTTCACCTTGGTCATATCTACCCTTTTCGTTATAGCCTTAGTCGCCACGGTGATGTACCAGCTTGTAGCCAACCTAGAGAAGAAACTAACGAAGCATCGGTAGAAGTAGAAGATAAAGGCTTGCCACCACTCCATGGAAAATGAAATAATGAGCCCATAGAAAAACCTGTAAAGAGGTGAAAACACTATGGGCTTTCGTGTGCTCAAAACAGCCGTGGCCGTCATAATCGCGATGTATTTGGCGTATATATTAGGGGTTCATACGCCTGGCGCAGCGGGGCTTCTTGCAATTCTGGGCATAGAAGTGACGAAGAAGAAAGGTATCCAAAGTGCCCTTCACCGCATCGCGGCTTCGATTCTGGCACTACTCATCGGTTCGGCCTTATTTAATCTGCTCGGTTTTCATATTTGGGTCGTGAGTTTGTTTATTCTTATCGTGTTTCCAGTTCTAGTTCGACTGCGGATTACCGAGGGGGCTGTCACAGGTGCCGTCGTGATGCTGCATCTTTTTGCCTATGAATCAGCAGACTGGGCATCTGTGCTCAATGAGTTAATTTTGTTGGTTATTGGATTAGGTTCCGCAACAATGATCAATATTGCTTATATGCCGAAGGCAGAGAGCGCCTTAACCGCGCATAAGCAAACAATTGAAGGCTTATTTTCCGACATTTTTGTCAACATTGCGAAGCATCTTCGGGATAATACCGTGGTATGGGATGGCAAGGAGCTGCTGGAAGTCAGCGAGGTTATTGAACGCGGAGCGAGTTTGGCGAAACGTTCGATGGATAATACATTACTTTTTGGCGGGGATTCCTATTGGCGTGTGTATTTCTACATGAGAGGCGAGCAGCTGGAATCGATTCACCGAATGATTGATCTTGTCGCGCAGGTGTACCAAACCTTACCGCAAGGAGAATGGGTCGCTGCGATCTTCGAAGATATTAGCCAAACTGTGAAGGAAGACTATTATACAGGGGAAGCAGAGAAAGAATTACAAGAGCTGAACGCCCGTTACAAGGAAATGCCTTTGCCGGGAAGTCGAGAAGAATTCGAAGTCAGATCAGCGATTTTACAGCTAAACAGGGAATTAATGCACTACTTATCTATTGCCAAAAAGCAAAAAAAACACCGTCCGGAAGCGGGTTGACTCTGACAGATATAAGTATTTTTGAATCTCAAAAATAATATAAAATAATTGTCACTCTAGACTACTGTCCTGCATACACTTGTAATGAATGATTGTATGGAGGAGGTTGAAAGGATGTCATTAGATAAAGATTTGCAATGCAGAGAGATCATTACAAAGGCTGTCTGCGGTAAAGGTCGCAAATTTTCTCATGTAAGTCATACCGTGACTCCGCCTTATTCTCCAACCAGTATTTTGGGCGCTTGGATTATTAATAACCAATTCGAGGCTGTCCATTCATCTGGAGAGGGCGTAGAGGTAGTTGGTACTTACGATATCAACATCTGGTATTCTTACGATCGTAACACCAAAACAGACGTAGCAAAAGAAACCGTATCGTATGTAGAAATCGTAGGACTAAGCTACTTGGACAAAAAACATAAGTCGACGACAGCCGAAGTATCAGCTGTCGCAACGCAAGAGCCGAACTGTGTGGAGGCCAGCATCTCTTCAAGCGGCGACAGCGTAGTCATTCGGGTGGAACGCGAGTTTCAAGTTGAGCTCATTGCCGAAACGAAAGTCTGTGTAGTCGTTTGCACCAACGGCTGCAATGACTTCGACGACAAGCACATGGATTTCGATGACAGTGGCGATGGTGATTTTGAGGATCTGGACGCCGATCTGCTCGAGGATGAACTGGATTAGGGGATCTTATACGCCATTATATGCGGGCTAAAGAGGTTCGGCAGAGGGCATTTGCCCTCTTTTTTGTTGTATTCGCACATTTGGGCATTTGCGTAGGTATGGCACCAGAAGAAGTACATATGAGGGGGTGTTAGCTTGGAAACCTTCTTGCTGCACGCACAGGAGAAAGATGCACTTGAGCTCGCAGAACGCATCCGCATTCCGAGTGGGAGTAGGCTTCCCGAGAATTGGCAGGGTCGGATGATTATTCATTGGGGAGCGGCGCATGATGAATACCCGCACCAACCTGCTCTGCAGCCCATTAAAGCGATCATGCGCGCACAGAATCGACGTAAGCGGGATGACCTGCTGCAGCTTCACGGGATGAAAACGATGGCCTCACAGGCCGCCACAGCACGTGGGAAAAGGGACCCAGAACCTTTTACCCATAAATATAAAGTCGCTGTCTTTCATCTTCAAACACTTCTTATTTATGAGAAAAAGGAGACGCTCCTGCTTTCGGAGAAGTCCTTACAGCATCAAAGACAATTGGGTACGAATGCTGCCTACATAGAAGTTGTTCCAGCTCAGATCAACTTTCACGCGCGCAGAGCGAGCCGTGAGTCAGTCAAAGCGATCTACGCCCTTGGCTTAGACTATGGCCTCGTCACCATAGGGATCACGCCAAGCGGGCACACGCTTGTGCTGGATGTCGATCCCGTTCCGAAGCTGAACGGGAGACTAGTACAGCTCTTCGCACAGGCGATTGATCAGTATGATCAATCACTCGCGAAAGAGCTGGATCGGAAAGAACGCGCAATGCTCGGCTGCGATCCTGAGTTCCTGCTCGTGAACCCGCAGGGCAAGGTCGTCTTCGCCGACCGCTTCCTAACCCGAGATGGCGCCGTAGGCTGCGACGCCATCGTGTTAAGCGGGCATCGCGTGATTCTGCCGCTGGCTGAGCTGCGCCCGCAGCCCAACGTGGATCCGCTGCAGCTCATGAAGAACGTGCGTGCAACCATGGGGCTTGCCGCCCGGAAAATCAACGATGAAAGCCTCGCCTGGCTTTCGGGCGGGATGCCCGTGCGGGGTTACCCGCTAGGCGGTCATCTTCATTTTAGCCGCTGCTGGATGAATGGGCATCTGCTGCGCGCACTGGATAATTACCTTGCGTTGCCGCTAATTCTGATTGAAGACGAATCGACACGTGGTCGTCGTCCGCGATATGGGTATCTTGGCGACTTCCGCAAGAAGTCTCATGGGGGCTTTGAGTACCGTACGCTGCCGAGTTGGTTAGCCTCTCCGGTCTTAACCCGAGGCGTCTTCGCACTGGCTTCTCTGATTGTTAATAATTACTGGCGCTTGCCGCGGAAGCCTCTGCAAGAACCAGATATCCAAGCTGCGTATTACAGGGGCGATAAGCGGAGGCTGCAAGATGAGGTAGGGAAGCTTTGGAAGGAATTAGAGCAGCTCAAGGGTTATGAGGTCTATGCAGGCTTGCTGGAAGGTCTTCGTTTACAGATCACCTCTATGGCTTCGTGGGATGAAATGGCGGACATTCGGTTCGCTTGGAAAATTGCACCCGGGGTGCGTAAAGAAGCTTTTGAGGAAGGAATCATGTTATAATAGATTATCTATCGGATCATAGGTTCATAGAAGTCTTAGCAGAATTCAAGGCGGTTGTCTAAGAAGATAAAAGCATAGGCTGTACACGAATTTCGTAGTTCATCTAGTTGTTCTGCTTTCTGGAGGTTACTCACCTGCAGGGAGCAGAATGACTTCAACTATTCTGTGTATGGATGAAAATAAGAATGATAGTTTCAGAGAGTTCTTTTGACCACATTTGAAAGTATAAGTTTTCGGTTCCCGAAAACGTCTTGCTAATTGGCGATAAAAACAACATTTAAAACGCGGTCGTACATCCTCGATGGACTTCGATAGAAGTTTTTCTCAATATGGAATAGGTTGGAGGAACACAAGTTGGCTACATATACGCCGATGATTCAGCAGTACTTAGCCGTGAAGGCGCAGGTCCCAGATGCTTTTTTATTTTTTCGTTTAGGTGATTTTTATGAAATGTTTTTTGAAGATGCGATTAATGCGTCACGTGAATTAGAGATTACGTTAACAGGCCGTGAAGGTGGCGGCGAAGAGAAAATCCCGATGTGCGGCGTCCCTCATCATGCGGCTGATAATTATATGTCCCGTTTAATTGAGAAAGGCTACAAAGTCGCTATATGTGAACAGGTGGAAGATCCCGCTGAGGCCAAAGGCGTTGTACGCCGTGAGATTGTCCGGATCGTCACACCAGGTACCGTGATGGATAGCAAACTCCTTGGAGAATCCGTCAATAACTACATCGTATCTTTGGTAAACCAAGAAGATGGCTATGCGTTTACAGCCTGCGATATCTCAACAGGGGAACTATATACAACGCAATTACCCCCTTCTTGGGAGCTCGTGGTAGACGAGTTGAATGTGTATAACCCTTCGGAAATTGTAACCAATCAAGCTATGTTGACTACGATTCGTGAGTCTGGTGCGGCGTGGGGCCGAAATATGGTGCTAACGGAGTGGACGCATGCGGATGAGGCTCTACTTGATGAGCATTTTGCAGAAGATGCCGCGTTGTCGGCTTTATCCAGCATCACTCGTCAAGGCGTAGCCTTGCTGCTTGCTTATCTGAAAGAAACGCAAAAAAGAGCGCTCACGCACGTGAAGCACATTCGTATCTATGAGCCAGATCAATTCATGACGATGGATCCGTTCACTCGCAGGAATTTAGAGCTCGTCGAAACGGTTCGTGAACGTGCCAAAAAAGGATCGTTATTGTGGCTTTTGGACAAAACGGTTACCGCCATGGGCGCCCGTATGCTGCGACGTTGGATCGAGAAGCCACTGATGAACGTGGCTCGTATCGATGAAAGATTAGAGGCTGTCAATCTTCTCTACAATCAATTGATTGTGCGTGAAGATGTGAAGCAAGCGCTGAAGGAAGTTTATGATTTGGAGCGGTTGGTCGCTCGAATCTCATATGGCAATGCAAATGCGCGCGATATGATCGCGTTGAAGCATTCTCTGCAGCAAGTTCCGATGCTCCAGCAGCTTTGTGCCACATCGGGTTCCGAGACGCTGCGGAAGCTCGTTGACAACATGGACGTCTGTGATGACGTCATGTCTTGGATTGCTAATGCGATTGAGGACGAGCCTCCCGTATCGATTCGTGACGGGGGAATGATCCGAGAAGGCTATCAGCCTTATTTAGATCAGCTTCGTGAAGCTAGCAAGAACGGGAAGCAATGGATTGCCGAGCTGGAGCGTCAAGAACGTGAAGCAACGGGCATTAAGTCACTCAAAATCGGCTACAACAAAGTGTTCGGTTACTTTATCGAGGTAACGAAGGCCAACATGTCTGCGCTGCAGGAAGGGCGCTACGAGCGTAAACAGACGCTCGCGAATGCTGAGCGTTATGTGACGCCAGAGCTCAAAGAGAAAGAAGCGCTTATTCTGGAAGCGCAGGATAAAATGATCGATCTGGAGTATGAGCTGTTCACGGAGCTTCGCGACCGGATTTCGAAGCATATCTCCAGATTGCAGAAGCTGGCGGAGGTCATTGCCACCGCCGATGTATATCAATCGCTAGCTACTGTCAGCGCGGCGCATCACTTCCGCAAGCCGGAGATCGGCGAAGGCTTCGATCTTGAAATCATAGACGGCCGACACCCAGTGGTGGAGGCTGTCATCCAAGACGGCTCGTTCATCGCGAACGGGACGAGCCTGCTCCAAGAGCAGGGCCGCATCCTGCTCATTACCGGGCCGAATATGGCCGGTAAGAGTACGTATATGCGGCAAGTGGCCGTGATCTGCCTCATGGCGCAGATCGGCTGCTTCGTGCCTGCGAGCTCCGCGCGCATCCCGGTCACGGACCGGATCTTCACGCGGATCGGCGCTGCCGATGATCTCATCGGCGGGCAGAGTACGTTCATGGTCGAAATGATGGACATCCAGGTCATGACGGAGAAGGCGACAAGTCGAAGCCTTGTCATCATTGATGAGCTGGGCCGCGGCACCTCGACAGGCGAAGGCATGGCGATCGCACAGGCCGTCATTGAATTCCTGCACGATCGGATTGGCTGCAAGACACTTGTGTCGACGCATTTCCATGAGCTCGCACATCTAGAAGAGAGCCTAGTGCATCTGCGCAATCACTGCATGGCCGTGAAAGAAAGCGGCAGGCAGGTTACCTTCCTGCGCAAGCTCATCCCTGGGGCAGCAAGCACGAGTTACGGCATCTACTGTGCCGAAATCGCCGGGCTGCCCGACGCGATCATTCAGCGCTCCTATGCGCTGCTGAATGGCTTTGAAGAGCGTGCGGCGTCGGCGGTACCCGCACCGCAAGCCCACAAGACCACGACGGAATCCGTGGTCGCAGAGACTGCGGCTGCTATGGAATCAGTGGCAGCAGCGCCGATTCGACAACTGTCCCTCTTCGAGGAGGACAGTCCAGCCGAAGTAGCCGTCAAGAAGAAGCATGACGGCAAATCTCAACTGGTGCTCGACCAGTTGAAGGGCATTGATCTCATCAATATGACGCCATTGCAGGCGCTCAATTTAGTGTATGAATGGAAGCAAAAACTACAGTAATCCAAGTGATGCCAGCATCCTTAATGTCTCGCAAGCAGCAACTTCTTACTAACGAATAGATCTCAATTGAACGGAGATATGCCCATGAAAGGCTCACCACTTAGCAAGAAAACGTTGAAAGCTACTTTAGCGCTAGCATCCGCACTAGCTGTTGTTATGCCTGTAAATGCTATGGCACAAGAGGATACACAAACGATATTAGTGAGAAAAACACTTGCCCAAACCCATGTGAGCGGCGTTACCGAGGAATCGCTTGCAAACCAAAGTATCGAGCAGATGATTAAAGGGTTGAAGGATCCTTATACGGTTCTTTTCACGGAGCAGGATTACGGGCAATTTTCGAATACGCTTGAAAATAGCTTTGAAGGCATTGGCTGTGTGATTGGGCTCGATGACAAGGGTGTGTATGTGTCGAAAACAATCCCAGGTTCGCCAGCAGAAGCTGCTGGGCTGCAGCCTGATGATTATATAAGAGCGGTGGATGGCGTTCCTGCCTCTACCACGTCAATAGACGCGGTTCGGAATAAAATTATTGGTGTCGCAGGGACCAAAGTAAAGGTTACGGTACTGCGCGGGGATAAAGAAATAACGTTCGAACTTACTCGCCAAGCTGTTAATTCGCCAGAAGTGTACAGCAAAAGCTTTACAAATGGCGTTGGTTATGTGCAAATTACGGACTTTTCAGATGAAGCGGATGAAGAATTTGACAAACAACTAAGTGCGCTTCAAGCCAAAGGGCTAAAGTCGTTAATCCTAGATGTTCGTGACAATCCCGGGGGTTATCTAGAAACGGCGCGTAACATTGCTAAGCATTTTGTCAAAGATGGCATCCTCATTCATACACAGGACCGTGATGGTGTGGATGATCCCGTGGTTATTCAAGAGGGGAACCCGCTTGGTATTCCTGTTTATATTTTAGCGAATGAGAATAGTGCAAGTGCTTCAGAGGTGCTCTCGGGTGCCTTGCAAGACTATGGCGTTGCCAAAGTGATCGGCATGCAAACCTATGGAAAAGGAAGTGTTCAGCAGATCTTCCAGCTTCCAGATCTCAGTGTATTGAAGGTCACAGTTGAAGAATACTTAACACCAAAAATGCGAAAAGTGAACAAAGTTGGCATTACACCAGACTTACAGGTTGATGGCGTATCGGCACAGCTCATTACAGCACTTCACGAAACAGGTATTTCAGATATCAATGTGAGCTTCACGAAACACGGTGTCACGTTTAATGGCGTTGATGTTGGCAACAGCTTTGGCAGCTTCCAGGAAAATGGCAAGTTCTTTGCTTCAGCACGAGGACTAGCCGCTCTGATCGGGGCCAAGATTACTTGGAATAATGCAAATCGGACCGTTGACATCACAGATGGCAAGGGAACGCATGCGTTTCCGATTGAAACGGATAAGCTGATTATTGAAAACGGCACGAGTTACGTAAATGTCGATCTATTTGATGATTATTTTCCACAGCTGAAGGTTAATCAGCAAGGGGAGAATGTTTCTATACAGGCTGTAAAGGAGAATTAAGTCGATGGGTAAAATTCAGCTCTTAAGCGAGCATATTGCGAACCAAATTGCAGCAGGTGAAGTGGTAGAGCGGCCTTCATCGGTCGTGAAAGAGCTGGTTGAAAACTCGGTTGACGCGGGGAGTACCCGTGTTGATGTCACGATTGAAGAGGGTGGCTTGGCCTTAATTCGAGTGTCCGATAATGGCTCGGGTATGGCGCTGGAGGACTGTGAATTAGCTTTTCAGCGACATGCTACGAGTAAAATAGCAACGAGCAAGGATCTGTTTTCGATCCGCACGCTGGGCTTCCGAGGCGAGGCCTTGCCGAGTATCGCGTCTGTTTCTAGACTCGAGTGTGTAACTAGTGCGAGTAATGACGGGCTGGGGCGGAAAATCACCATCGAGGGCGGCACGATTCGCGCTGTGGAAGAAACAGCCGCATCGCGGGGTACCGAAGTGACGGTGCGGGATTTATTTTACAATACACCAGCTAGGCTGAAATATATGAAAACGATCCAGACGGAGCTTGGGCACATTTCGGATTATTTGTATCGACTTTCGCTCGCTCATCCTGGCATTGCTTTCACCTTAAAACATAACGGGAATGTGCTGCTCCAAACGTTAGGGAACGGGGATCTGCTTCAAGTCATTGCCGGCATCTACGGCACCGCGATTGCCAAGCAAATGCTTCCAATCCAAGTGGAAAGCTTGGATTATTCGATCTCGGGCTTCGTCGCCAAGCCCGAAATGACTCGCGCGAATCGCGGCGGCATCTCGACCATTGTGAATGGTCGGTATGTGCGCAACTTCGCGCTGAATCAAGCGCTGCTGCAGGGGTATCATACCCTGCTGCCGATCAACCGCTTCCCGGTGGCGGCGCTGCACATCGGGATGGACCCTGCACTTGTGGATGTCAACGTGCATCCATCCAAGCTTGAAGTCCGCTTCAGTAAGGAAGCGGAGCTAACGGCGTTGATCGAAGCTGAGGTGAAGCGGCTATTCGGGAGACAAGTTCTGATTCCTACGGGTGTCAAGGCGGCGGCGGTGCCAAAAGGCGCTTACGTGCAAGAGCAATTGGAGCTCACACGTACCGTGGAGCCTCCCAAAGAAAAGCGCAGCCCATCGTCCATGGAGTTGGATGCGGAGTTTTTTAAGGATCATCAGGATTCAGAGGATACGAATAAGAGTTTGAATACCAATGTGTTGAAAGAGCTAAGTCCTGTGCAGCAACCTGACAACCAGTGGATGACGCCGCAAGTGAAGGAAAGCACGCCAGCCTATCGTCAGGAGTTAACTTCTGCCACTGCCTCACCTATTCAACAGCAGGCGCCATCTATGCCATTTTCTAGCAGCAGTTCGTCCAAGGACTTTAGCTATGCTTCAAAAAGGACGCCAACATCCAATCAGGGCTACACACCAGCAGCTGATGCTTCTTATAGAAACACTTCGATTGGGCAGCAACGTCGAACGAATGAGGCTTTCATGGACTTGATGCCTTCGGCTGAGGATAATGATGCGCCTAAGCTTCCAACATTTCCGAAATTGGATCCGATTGGGCAAATGCATGGCACCTATTTGATCGCACAGAATGAAACTGGTTTGTACCTCATTGATCAACATGCGGCACATGAACGCATTAATTATGAATATTTTTATGAGCGTTTTGGCAATCCTGCTGAGGCGAGCCAAGAATTACTTGTCCCGATTACGTTGGAATTTACGCCTTCGGAAGCTAGTGTTATTTCGGATAAACTTGCTTTATTTGAACAAGCAGGTGTGTATATGGAAGCCTTTGGCGGGAATACATTCCTTGTTCGTGCACATCCGCATTGGTTTCCAGCAGGGGAAGAGAAGTCCATCGTCGAAGAAATGTGCGAGCTTATCATCACGGATCGCAAAGCGCTCGATATTGCCAAGCTGCGAGAGAAGGCGGCGATCATGTGCTCTTGTAAAGCGTCAATTAAGGCGAATCAGGGGCTGAGCATCCTGGAGATGGAGACGTTAATTGACCGACTCGCAGGCTGTAGAAATCCGTATACATGTCCACATGGCCGACCGATCGTGGTCAGCTTTACGACCTATGAGTTAGAAAAAATGTTTAAGCGAGTGATGTAACCCTGTGTTAGTGACAACTTCGTATAGTCCGTCCACCGAATTAGTGGCGGAGGCCGCACGCTTATCAGCTTTATACGGTGGCCGAATTGTACCCCGTAAGAAGTATTCTTTGGAACTTCTTAGGAGAAATTATAAGGATAATTCTGTTCTGCTTGTGACAAGAGAAGAGATCAGGTACTATGAAGAGGATCAACCTGCAGCTTTTTTCCATCCAAGCATGTCTCTCGTTCGTGTCAAACGGATGCAGCGAGGGGAGTCTGATTTACTCATTGAGGCATCTGGGGCAACATACGGAGACATTGTCGTAGATTGCACAGCAGGTCTAGCCTCGGATGCAATTGTCTTCTCCTATGCCGTAGGCTCTGAAGGACATGTCACAGCTTTGGAGAGTGCAGAGATCCCTGCGATGCTGATCCAAGAAGGTTTAGTGCAGTATGAGTCAGAAATACCGGAGCTAAACGCAGCGATGAGACGCATTGAGGTTAGGCGAACACATCACCTTTCCTATTTACAGCAGTTAGACTCGCAGAGTGTAGATGTGGTGTATTTTGATCCCATGTTTCGCAGTCCGATTGAGGAGTCGCATGCGATTTCACCTCTTCGGCATCGTGCGAACGATGAAGCTGTCAGTTTGGCTTCCATCGCAGAAGCAAGACGCGTTGCGCGCAAAAGTATTGTGCTCAAGGAAAGCAGAGACAGCGCTGAGTTTGCCCGGCTCGGGTTCGAGCATGTATTACGATCAACAACGAAAACAACGTATGGAGTGATTCGATTGTGTTAGCCCCATCAGCCAAGCCGAAATTACTCGTGCTACTTGGTCCCACCGCAGTTGGCAAGACCAAGCTCAGCTTGGAAATTGCGCAGCGTTTCAATTGCGAAATTATTTCCGGTGATTCTATGCAGGTTTACCGTGGCATGGACATTGGTACCGCTAAAGCGAGCGAGGCGGAGCAACGGTTAATCCCGCATCATTTGATTGACATTCATGAGCCATCGTATCCGTTTTCTGCAGCAGAGTTTCAAGAGCGTGTAAAGGCGTTAATTCACGACATTCATTCGCGTGGCAAGCTCCCTTTTATCGTAGGCGGTACAGGGCTGTATATTGAATCTGTCTGTTACGATTATCAATTTACGGATGTCAGCATGGATGAAGCGTTCCGGCAGGCGCAAGAAGAATTTGCAAATACGCATGGGGAAGAAGCCTTGCATGGCAAACTGCGTGAGATTGATCCTGCGAGCGCTGACCGATTGCATGCGAACGACCGTAGACGTGTGATTCGTGCGCTCGAGATTTTCCATATATCTGGAGAAACGATGACTGCACACTTAGCCTCCCAGAAAAAAGAATCTCCCTACGAACTATGTATTATTGGGCTCACGATGGATAGAGCGCTGCTTTATCAGCGGATTGAAGAGCGCATCGATGCAATGATTCAGGAGGGTTTGGTGGAAGAGGTACAGGCGCTTCTGGATGCAGGCACACCGAAATCAGCGATTTCAATGCAAGCCCTTGGTTACAAAGAGATTGTCAGTTATTTGGAGCATGAGCTTAGCTTCGAGGCGGCGGTGACTCTACTTAAGCGGGATACACGCCGATTTGCGAAGCGTCAATTGTCCTGGTTTCGGCATATGAAGGACATTGATTGGGTTGATGTTACAGATACAGCAAATTTTTCTGCCCATTTCGAAATGATTAGTGATATACTAGCAGGAAAGTTTGTACATAAAATAGAATATAATTAACAAATATCACCATTAGAAAATAGCGCCGTCTGGCGAAAGTTTCATTCCATTAAGGGGGACATACTGATGAACCGAACCATTAATATCCAGGACAATTTTCTAAATCAGCTGCGAAAAGAAAGCATTCCCGTAACCGTTTATTTAACTAATGGGTTTCAAATTAGAGGACTTATTCGTGCATTTGACAACTTCACTATTATCATTGACAGTGAAGGCCGTCAGCAAATGGTGTACAAGCATGCCATTTCTACTTTCACACCACAGCGTGCTGTTTCACTAATGGCGGCTGCTGAAGGCACGGAATAATCCGTATATCGTGTCATTTTGCAACTTTTTAATGGACTGAAACGTCTAACCGAATAGAAACTTTTGGGAGCAACCTTGAATAAAGGTTGTTCTTTTGTTGGTTTCTTTTTCTACCTAGAGACACGAAACGTAAGGGAGTTGGTGAATATGGATAAACCTACTAGAAATCCATCCACGCCGCAAACCAAGCCAAGGGAGTCCAAACAGAGTAATCATAAAGGCTCCAAGAAGAAACGCTTCAATGCACGAAAGCTTATTATGGGCTCCATCATTGCTGCCATTATAGCAGTCATCTGTGCGATGGGAATTTATATTATTGTCATCATGAGCGGCTTTAAAATTTTGGATGCCAATATTGATAAAATCGTTAGCACGACAGAGTCCACCCTTATTTATGCACAAGAGGAAGGTAAAGATAAGGATGGGAAGGACAAACCGGCCACCGAGATCTCGAAAATATATCGAGGCGAAAACCGGGAAAGTGTCAACATCAAAGACGTTCCAGAGCGTTTAAAACAAGCATTCATCGCCACGGAAGATCGTCGCTTCAATGAACATTCTGGTGTTGATTTGAGAGCAATCGGTCGTGCGCTTGTCACGGATATCATCCACATGAGTGCTGTAGAAGGTGGAAGTACAATCACGCAGCAGCTTGCCAAAAACGTATTCTTAAGCTCTGAGAAGACGGCTTTCCGAAAAGGTACGGAGATGTCGATCGCGTTTGCGCTCGATGAGCGGTTTACGAAGGATGAAATTCTGGAGAAATATCTGAATCGTATTTTCTTCGGAAGTAACGCATACGGCATTAAGGCCGCTGCCAAGGTTTACTTTGGCAAATCGAATTTGAACGATTTGGAAGTATGGGAAATGGCGACACTTGCCGCTTTACCCAAAGCACCTTCCCGATACTCGCCATTAACGCATCCTGATTTATCAAAAGAACGGCGAGCAGTTGTTCTTAGACTAATGACGGACCAGGGCTACATTACGGAGGCTGAGCGCGCCAAAGCCGCTGCTGTTGATTATGCAGCGCCTGCTACGGCAAGCTCAGGTACGAAGGAGTATGCTTCTTTCGTAGACTATGTAGTGGACGAAGCGGAAGATATGTATGGCATTGAAGAAGATGAGCTGTTGACCAAAGGTTACCGAATTTACACGACAATGAATATCAAAGCTCAGAAAGCCATTGAGCAAACGTATGCCGATCCGAGTTTCTTCCAAAAGGACGCATCAGATGGTCAGAAAATTCAGAGCGCCACGGTTATTTTGGATAATAAAACAGGTGGTATCATGGGATTAATCGGCGGCAGGGATTATAAAACCAAAGGTTTCAGTCGCGTATATGCCAAAAGACAGCCAGGCTCGTCATTTAAACCGATAGCCGTGTATGGTCCTGCTTTGGAGAGTGGGAATTATTCGCCATATTCGATTTTAGATGATACCCAGACGTCATTCGGTTCGTATTCACCGCAAAACTATGATCGCCAGACACATGGGCAAGTGACGATGTTCGAAGCAGTCAAGAAATCATACAACTTGGCTCCTGTCTGGTTATTAAGTAAAATGGGTGTTGGGACAGGGACTGCATTTGCTAATAAGCTAGGTACCACCTTAAATCCTCAGAAGGATCAGAATTTAGCAATTGCGTTAGGCGGTCTTACTGACGGTGTATCACCATTGCAAATGGCTAGAGCCTATACAGCTTTTGCTAATCAAGGCGCGCAAAATAAAACGCATGCGATTCTGCGCATTACAGACGCGCAAGGCAAGGAAATTGCGGCGTATAAGCCGGAGAAAAAGCAAGTTATCCAGCCATCCACAGCCTACTATATGACACTGTTGCTTCAGGGTGTTGTTGAGACTGGCGGTACGGGTGTGAAAGCGAAGTTCAATCGTCCGGTTGCAGGGAAAACAGGTTCAACGGGACTTGATATCAAGGGTATTGAACAGTACGATCGAGATGTATGGTTCGTTGGCTATACGCCTGAATGGACTGCAGCGGTGTGGCAAGGCTTCGATAAGGTCGATTCCAAACACTATGTGACAGTCGGAAGCGGAAGCACAGCGACACTATTCAAGACAATCATGTCGAAGTCTTTGGAAGGCAAGCCGATTACGAACTTTGTTAAGCCAGCGAATGTGTCGGATTTGAAGGAGCCACCAAGTGGAATCTCAGATGTAACAGCCACTTATGTCCCTGAGTCAAAACGAGTTAAAATTGCATGGACCTCTCTCGGAGAGAAAGTAAGTTACGAAGTGTACCGCAAAGGCGCGACTGAGGCTGAAGCGAAAATGATTGTTCAAACACCTAAAGCACTCGTCGAGGACACGACGATAAATAGCGGAGAAACGTATCAATATTACGTGGTACCGCTTGAGACGGATTCGAATACACCGGGTGCGAAGTCGAACGTTGTTACAGTCGAAATTCCGAAGGATGATTCGCTTCCTAATGGTGGAATTCCATCGCCAACACCTTCGATTTCACCGTCACCATCACCAGGTAGTGGGGCATCGCCATCCCCTTCACCGAGTGGAAAGCCTAGTCCATCGCCATCCCCAGGGGCAACGATTAAACCTGGCAATGGAACGGAAACGGGGCCTAGCCCAAGTCCGAGCCCATCCATTATCCCTAAGCCTAGTCCTACACCGTCGCCGGTAATTAAGCCGATTGACGACAAGCCGAAGATCGGCTTGTAAGGCGGCTGTGCGAGCTTTTAAGGCCCGTAATGGGCCTTAGGGCTTCGGCCGGCCGGAGCTGGACAAGCCATAACGCCCAAAAAGGGCGTTAAAGTCTCACTTTCTCGCTAAAAGGCACCTACCTGCTCGCTTCTTAAACAAATTCAAACTGGAGGACCCTACAATGAACCTAGCCACCAAATCAATGAAGTCCAAAATGCTGCTCACCGCTTCCTTGCTTACATTAACGCTTATCGCATCCGCATGCGGGAATAAGCCAACAGAAACGACTGGCGGCACGGCAACCCCAAGTACTGCAACTAAATCACCAACAGCTGCAGCAACCGCGTCACCGGCTGCATCGACATCGGCAGCAGCAGGCAAACAGTGGAGCAAGGCTCCTGACATGATTATTGACACGAACAAAACGTATCAGGCTGAGGTAACCACGTCCAAAGGAACGTTCACCATTGATCTGTACGCTAAGGAAGCGCCGAAGACTGTAAACAACTTCGTCTTCTTATCCAAAGAAGGCTTCTATAACAACGTGACGTTTCATCGTATTATCAAAACCTTCATGATTCAAACAGGTGATCCCCAAGGAACAGGAAGAGGGGGTCCAGGTTATAAGTTTGCAGATGAGCTGAAGACCACTCACACTTACGAACCAGGTACTGTGGCTATGGCTAATTCAGGCCCTAACACGAATGGCAGCCAATTTTTCATTTGTTCAGGTGCGGATTGCGCGTCATTGAACAAGATGCCTAATTACTCTATTTTCGGAAAAGTAACAGCTGAAGGTATGGCTACTATCGCAAAAATCGCGGAGACACCGGTGGAAAGAGATCCAAATGGTGGAGATTCCTCCCCAAGTAAGCCAAAAGAAAAGGTAACCATTAACACCATTTCCATCAAAGAAAAATAAACTAACATAAAGAACGCTTTCATGCTGGATAGGAGTGGATCTCATGAAACAACCGTGCCTATTGTTCCATGGATTTACAGGTGGACCTTATGAAGTTGAGCCGTTAGCTCGTCATTTACGTGAGCATGGTCACTTATGTGAGGTTCCGATCCTTCCATGGAATGGAGAAAGCCGACATCAGCTACACGCTTCACGATGGGAAGATTGGGTGCAGGCAGCGGAATGGCATGCGGCGAGGATGACAGATACGCATGGCTCCTTTGATATGGTTGGGTTTTCAATGGGAGGTCTACTTGCAGCTTATTTATCTGTTCGCTACCCAGTTCGGAGACTTATCCTGTTAAATACGGCTGTCATTTATGTTAGCCCTGGGAGGCTTCTGAACGTTCTCCGTGATGAATGGAAGTATCAACGTAAAATCAGTCTAATCAAAGGGAAATCAACGCCACTTGTTGCCACTTGGCAATTTACGAGGCTTGTCCGACATCTGAAGCCGGAACTGAGCCAAGTGAATAAGCCTACGCTAATCGCGCAGTCGGAGAGAGATCAAGTCATTCATCCCCAAAGTGCGAGGTACATTTATAGCAAGCTAAGAGGTCAACGAGAACTGCATTGGCACGCCAAATCGGATCATTTAATATGTTTGAGCGAGGATGCGCCAGTCCTATTTCGGCAAGTTAGCGCATTTTTGGATAAGGAGTAGGAAGGATGACGGCAAAGCCTAGCATGAACAAGAAAAATCGCGCCATCTCACCCGCGCCACCTAAGCGGAAAACCTACTCATCTAAAGGTAAAGCACCATCCAAGTTCTATCGTTTCTTCGTGAGGACGTTTCAATTCATTTTGATTTCCTTTACACTGTTGGTTGCTTGGATTGTTTTTATCCAATGGAAGGTGCAGGTGGGGCCTCAACATACCTTGCCGAAGCAAGTAGATGTAGGGATTGTTCTAGGGGCCTCTCTACGCAATGACATTCCTAGTCCTGGTCTGCAAGAACGGCTGGACTTAGCCGTGGATTTGTACAAGCAGGGGCGTTTTAAGCAGCTCATTGTGACTGGCGGATTGGACCATAATGGCTCCAAGCTAACGGAAGCAGAGGGGATGAGGGACTATTTGGTGAAACAAGGACTGCCAAAGACAAGCATTCTCCTTGAGCCCAAGGCGACGAGCACCTATGAGAATCTACTTTTCAGTAAGCAAATTATGGATGAGAAGTCGCTTGACAGCACGATTATCATCACCCATAAGTTTCATGGCTCCCGTTCATTAGATATTGCAGAAACACTTGGTTTCAATGATCCGCTGGTTTCATCCACAAAGTCACAGGTGCTTTTCATGCCTTATCATGAAACGAGAGAAACATTGGCGTACACGAATTGGTACTTGACCAAACTGCAATTAAAGCTCGGGCTGAAATGAGAAAACCTCTATCGAGGCCATTCAACGAAGTGCGACGCTATTCTACCCCACAAAGTGAAGATACGCTTTGAAGCATATACCGATTACTTTGCGGGGACCCCGAGAGAGGAAGGTTTTATCGCCAAATAGTAAGACGTTTTCGGAAACCGAAAACTTATACTTCCTATTGTGGAAAAAAAGCATGACAGAGAAGCGGGAGATCCGCTGTCTGTCATGCTTTTTCTCATCTAGCCATTCACGATGGCGCCGCCGTTGATATGTAGAATTTGCCCAGCCATATAGGAAGAGTCATCGCTGGCTAAGAACACATAGCTGGGAGCCAACTCACTTGGCTGTCCTGCACGTTTCATCGGCGTCGTTGAGCCGAATACCTCAACTTCCTGTGCAGTAAACGTGGACGGAATCAGTGGCGTCCAGATGGGCCCGGGAGCGACACCATTCACGCGAATGCCTTTGGCGTTCAGTTGCAGGGAGAGCGAGCGAGTGAAAGTGACAATCGCACCTTTTGTAGATGAATAATCAATTAATTGCTCGTGACCGTGATACGCGGTGATCGATGCGGTATTAATGATCGCACTTCCAGACTTTAAGTGGGGAAGGGCGGCTTGCGTCATGTAGAAGTAAGAGAAAATATTCGTTCGGAACGTTCGCTCAAGCTGCGCTGATGTTATGTCTGTTATGCTTTTCTGGGGATGCTGTTCAGCAGCATTATTGACAAGAATGTCGAGTTTTCCGAACTCTTTAATGACTTGCGAGATAATTTGCTTGCAGAAGCTCTCATCCCCAATGTCGCCGGCAACCTGTAAACACTTGCGGCCTGCTTGCTCCACATGACGTTTGGTCTCTGCGGCGTCCTTATCTTCATTCAGGTAGACGATAATCACATCGGCTCCTTCTTTGGCGTAAGCGACGGCTACGGCGCGGCCGATGCCGCTATCACCTCCCGTGATAATGGCAACTTTATCTTTTAGCTTACCAGCAGGCTTATAGCTTGCTTTCTCAAATTCGGGAAGTGGATTCATCTCTGATTCAATGCCGGGTTGATGGTTCTGATGCTGTGGCGGAAAAACGGGTTTCTCCTTCGTGGTAGTCATGCAATCGGCTCCTTTCATCCTAAGAAAATACTTTGTTAGGATGATACAAGTGGAGCCAAATCATACTTCACACGGTAATGATAGCCATATTTCATTTGATAGCCGAGCTTCTCGTACATTGAGACTGCGGGAACGTTACTTGCGATTACTTGCAAATATTGCTTGGTTGCGCCTTGTGTAATACTCCACGCGGTTAATGCATGAAGAATAGCATATCCATAACCTTTACCGCGTTGCTCCTCGTGAACGATGACATTGACGAACCCGGCCCATTCTCCTTCAACGATCGCTGTGCCAAGTGCAACAATTTGTCCTTGATCTTTTAATGAGATGAATGCTTTCGGTGCGGGCATCCGTTCACTTAAACCTTGATAGAAACTCCGACGTTCTTCTGGATACTGTTCAAGGAAGAGGAACGCATCTAGCCACTCCTTCGTTAAGGTTTGTGAAATCTCAATGTCGAGTGAATTCGCCGCAGAGTATCGGTTCTGTTTTCGTTCTAGAGAGTGAGCAGCGACCTGTTGACAATCCGCCGTCATCATATAGCAAGGGATATCGATTTCATATCCTTGCGCTTGTAGGAGGTTATCCAAATGTTCGGGAGAGGCATGACTAATATGAAAAATAGCAGGTAACCCATGACTATGGTAAAATTGTTCAACACGCGATAGCCAATGTTCATCATCTGGGTAAGCGCCGATGGCGAGTACGCTGTTTGCTCGTTTGGTGACTCCATTTGAAGCTCTAATGAGCCAGGAGTCAACCATTGAAGAGGTTTCTGATGGCCAAGTATTTGCTGCTATGCGATCTAGTAATTCGAAAAAATCACGCTCTGTTTGCATAAAAAAGATGCCTCCATCCCTTTAAAGTATTACATAAATATACATTTTAATGTATAAAAATTCAATCATTCATCTTGTGAAAATTGTGATTATTTTCAAACATTTGATTATTTGGAGGTTATCTACGTTGGAATTTCGCTTGCGATCGGCCACTTTGGAAGACTATGAAGCTGTGAATACCATCATTCGCGAAGGTCAGGAAGAGCATGCGGAGGCACTGCCAGATCGATTTGCTCGATTAGATCATGTTGTGGCGATGGGCTGGTATCGAAGCTTCTCTGCGAAGTCAGACAAAGAGATCATCGTGGCAGAGCTTGGGTCTAAGGTCGTCGGAGTGGCCATGCTGGAAATGAAGCAAAGTCCAAATTATGAAGCGTTGGTGCCTCGCACATATGCGTATTTGAATGAGTTAGCGGTGGCCTCTTCACATCAGCGGCAAGGGATTGGCACGAAGCTGTATGAAGCAGCTGTCCAATGGGCGCGGGACCGCGATGCCGCATCATTAGAACTAAATGTTTGGGAATTTAATGAGCGTGCGCTGCGCTTTTATGCGTCTATCGGCATGCTAACCTTAAATCGAACCCTGACGACACAAATAAAGAAATAGAAACAAAGGAGAATCATCGATGCTTTTTATAGATAATGAAGGAATTACCGATCCAAGGATCAATCTGGCCATTGAAGAATATGCCTTACGACAGCTACCGGCTGGAGAGAGTTATTTGCTTTTTTATATCAACGAACCCTCCATTATCATTGGCAAAAATCAAAATACGCTGGAAGAAATTAATCCTGAATATGTGAAAGCGAATAACCTGCATGTCGTCAGGCGTTTGTCTGGCGGAGGCGCGGTGTATCATGATCTGGGGAACCTGAATTTCAGTTTCATCACACGAGATGACGGCAATTCCTTTCATAATTTTCAAAAGTTTACTGCCCCCGTTGTCGAGGCCCTGCATGCACTTGGCATTCATGCTGAATTGACAGGCCGCAATGATATTCAAGTTGGTGAACGTAAAATTTCAGGTAACGCTCAATTTGCAACGAAGGGACGCATGTTCAGTCATGGAACGCTCTTATTCAATTCAGAAATTGAGAACGTCGTATCGGCGCTGCGTGTTGATCCGGACAAAATCCAATCCAAAGGAATTAAATCGATTCGCAGCCGAGTGGCTAACATTGCTGAATTTCTTAAAGAGCCTCTTACAATGGAGGAATTCCGTGTTAAGCTGCTCCTTTCTATCTTTGGCGTAAACGAAGTGGCCAATGTTCCTACGTATCAGCTCACAGAGGAAGATTGGACACAGATACATCAGATATCGGAGGAGCGGTATCAGAACTGGGATTGGAATTATGGCAAATCACCGAAGAGCACCGTTCAGCATGCGAAAAGAATCGAAGGTGTTGGAAGAATTGATGTTCGCTTATCCATTGAAGAAGGTCATCTACAGCATGTCAAAATCTATGGTGATTTCTTCGGCGCACACGATGTGGCAGAGCTTGAGGAGAAGTTGCTGGGTACCCGGTATGAGGAGTCAGCTCTTCGTGAACGATTGACAAATGTGGAGTTGAAGCGCTACTTCGGTGCTTTGGATGAGGAGACATTCGTATCCTTACTGATGTTGACGTAATCTCACATCGAACAAATTATCAGCTTATTCGGTTAACTATGACGGCTGCGGTCTAAAATGGGTTTCACAAGCGTAGGATGGTGGATACGCACTAATAAACCATCATCTAAACGAGGTGATCCTCATGAGTGGTAGAAGCTTGCCATCCAGACAAATCAACATCGTTCTACGGCAGCCGGAACCTGGCAGTCAGCGGCGTACGGTTGAGGGCACAGTGGGGCAAAGCACTTCACCCCTTGCTGACGCCGAGCCCTTGATCTCTGGTAAAAGGACGCCAATGGAAGGTCCGCTATCGGATATTTTCAAAGAGCTGAATCAACTCATAGGCTTAGAAAATGTCAAAGAGCTGGTGCATGAAATTTATGCGCTCCTCCAGATTTCCCAATTTCGTGCTGAAGCTGGACTTTTGAGCAATGCTCATGTGTACCATATGATTTTCAAAGGCAGCCCTGGGACAGGGAAAACGACCGTTGCGAGACTGCTAGGACGGATGTTTCATGCGATGGGCGTGCTGAGTAAGGGGCATTTCATCGAGGTAGAGCGTGCAGACCTTGTGGGAGAATACATCGGGCACACCGCACTGAAAACACGTGAATTAATGAAAAAAGCGATGGGCGGCATCCTATTTATTGATGAGGCATATAGCTTGGCAAGAGGTGGAGAAAAGGATTTTGGGAAGGAATCCATTGATGCTCTGGTTAAGGGAATGGAAGATAAGAAAAATGAGTTTATCCTTATTCTAGCGGGTTATAGTGAAGAAATGGAGCAATTTCTAGCTACAAATCCAGGACTGCCATCCCGTTTTCCGATTCAAATTGAGTTTGAGGATTATCCCATTGATCAATTGATCCAAATTACAGAGCTGATGGCAAAGGAGCGGGAGTATGTGCTGCTGCCACAAACGCTAGCGAAGCTAAAGCAGCATCTATCTGAGGAAAAAGCGATGACCTGGCGTGCTTTTAGTAATGCGCGATATGTGAGGAACATTTTGGAAAAAGCGATGCGGCATCAAGCCGTACGATTGTTAAGTCAATATGTGAATGCACCCTCCAAAATTGAATTGATGTCGATTCGCCCTGAAGATGTGAAATTTAAATGACAGCTAATAAAACCATTTAACCTGCTCAGGTTGATGGTTTTTTGCTTTTTATAGAGTGATTCGTCCTCAGATGTATCGATAAAATGAAGGCAAGGTGAAGCAAGTCCGTTATAATCGAATTTTCCTGTGTATCAAATTGACTTTCCTAATCATTTCCTCCACAATGATGAAGGAATAGGCCAATTGGGCCTTATTTCAGTCATTATAAGCATGATGCGGGAAGTAAAGGAGACCACAATGAAAACAACTTCACATATGGTTGAAAAAGATATCGATGACAGAGCGGTGCTCGTCAGTCTAATTACACAGAAGCAGAAGAAAAATGAGCTTCTAGCGGAGTATTCGTTGCAAGAGCTAGTGAAACTGGCAGAAACAGCAGGCGTCCAGGTGCTGGAGACGATGACACAGAACAAAGAAGCCAAGGATACTAAGTGGTTTATTGGTAAAGGGAAAGTGGAAGAATTAAAGCTTATGCTAGAAGAGCTTGGCGGGAACACAGCCATCTTCGACCAGGAGCTGTCAGGTGCACAGGTTCGTAATTTGGAAGCAGCGCTCGATGTGAAAATTATTGATCGGACGCAGCTCATTCTGGATATTTTCGCTCAGCGTGCCAAAACACGTGAAGGGATTATTCAGGTTGAATTAGCGCAGCTAAGCTACTTGCTTCCAAGGCTGTCGGGCCAAGGCAAAAACCTGTCTCGTCTTGGTGGCGGGATTGGGACAAGAGGACCCGGGGAATCGAAGCTGGAAACAGATCGCCGGCATATCCGCGGGCGTATTGATGAATTGAAGGCGCAGCTGGAAGAAGTTGTGCGTCACCGCACGCTGCATCGGGAACGTCGTAAGAAAAGTGGCGTATTCCAAGTCGCGTTAGTGGGGTATACCAATGCAGGGAAGTCTACGTTATTGAAACAATTAACACAGGCGGATGTCTATATTGAGAATCAATTGTTCGCAACCTTAGATCCGACGTCACGGACAATGGTATTGCCAAGCGGCAAAGAGATTGTACTTACGGATACGGTTGGTTTTATTCAAAATCTCCCCCATGATCTAGTCGCATCGTTCCGCGCTACGTTGGAAGAGGCGAATGAGGCCGATTTAATTCTCCATGTGGTGGATAGCTCAACAGATATGCGGAACGAGCAGATGCGTGTCGTACAAGAAGTATTAGAAGAGCTTGGTGCACATCACAAAGAACAAATTACCATTTTTAATAAAATTGATCTCTGTCCGCAAGCGGAGCGGGAAATGCTTTCAACGGAAGGCGAATTCATGAAAATGAGTGCTTACACGCCTGAAGATCTGGAACGACTTTGTAACACCATTGAGGATAAGTTGATGGGGGATAGCAAGGAATTCCGTATTCCAGCTAATAAAGGTGATATCATCGCCCTCATGTATCGCATAGGCGAGGTGCTTGAGACCGATGTGGATGGGGAAGACATGGTGTTCAAGGTTCGTGTGAACAAGGATGATTATGTAAAGCAGGCGTATTTACTGGTTGATTACGATCAATCGGTGGCACAAACCGAGCAGGATGAGAATGAGGGAGAGAGCAACTAAGATGCATTTCGGGGAAAAGGTTATTGCGAGAATGGAAAGAGCTGAGCAACGCGTAGAGAGCGCTTTTCGTCAAATCGAGAAAACCATTGATCTTAACCAATGGAAGGTGATTCGTGCCTTCCAGGCACATAAAGTAAGTGATTATCATTTTGCGTCTTCAACGGGTTATGGCTACAATGATCGAGGCAGAGAAGTGCTAGATCTTGTCTATGCCGATGCGATGGGAGCAGAAGCAGCGCTAGTACGCCCGCATTTTGTATCGGGAACACATACCATCGGTACCGCTTTGTTTGGTGTTCTGCGCCCAGGCGAACATCTACTTTACATCACGGGTAAGCCCTATGATACGTTGCACAAAGTCATTGGCAAGCCTGGCGATGGCACAGGCTCCTTACAGGACTTCGGCATCGGTTACAGCGAGGTCGACCTTCTCGAGGATGGGTCGCCGGATTGGCCTGCGATCCAAGCGGCCATTCAGCCGAACACAAAGGTGATCGGCATCCAGCGTTCACGCGGCTACTCGTGGCGGCCGTCGTTCACGATCGCGCAAATCGGCGAAATGGTCCGATTTGTGAAAGAGATCAACCCAGAGCTCATTGTCTTCGTGGACAATTGCTATGGTGAATTCACTGAGCCGCAGGAGCCGACGCAAGTTGGCGTCGATCTGATGGCCGGCTCGTTGATCAAGAACCCCGGCGGCGGTATCGCCCCTTCGGGCGGCTATATCGCCGGGCGACGCGACCTCGTGGAGCTCGCCGCGTACAGACTGACCGCCCCCGGCATTGGGGGCGAGGTCGGGGCCATGCTCGGCGCGACGCGAGCCATGTTTCAAGGGCTATTCCTTGCCCCGCATTTGGTGGGGCAAGCGGTCAAGGGCTCGGTCTTCGCAGCAGCGATATTCGAAGACCTCGGCTTTGTCAGCTCACCGCGCTGGGACGCGCAGCGGACGGACTTGATCCAAGCGATCCGCTTCACGTCGGCGGAGCATTTGATTACGTTCGTGCAGGGCATCCAGAAGGCTTCTGCAGTGGATTCGCATGTCGTTCCAGAGCCTTGGGACATGCCGGGCTACGAGCATCCCGTCATTATGGCGGCGGGAACGTTCATTCAAGGCGGCAGCTTGGAGCTGTCTGCCGATGCTCCGATTCGCGAACCTTTTATCGCGTACATGCAGGGCGGCTTGACCTACTCACATTGCAAGTTAGGTGTACTGACGGCAATCCAACATATGGAAGACAAGGGATTACTGTGAAAATTTAAACTGTGAACAAACCTCACACTCCTTGACACGTTTTTGTTAGGAAGGTACAATAAGGGAGAGGTACTTACTGACCAGGAGTGATTAGCATGAGTGATGAGATACGTAGAAATATGGCGTTATTCCCCATCGGAATCGTCATGAAGCTGACTGATTTAACTGCAAGACAAATTCGCTACTATGAGCAACACGAACTGATTATCCCGGCACGAACTGCTGGAAATCAACGGCTCTATTCGTTTAATGACGTGGAACGTCTTCTTGAAATTAAAGATTTGATTGAAAAAGGCGTGAACATTGCCGGTATCAAGCAGGTTCTTATCCCTGTGGATAAGGATTCTGAGGATGCAACGATCCTTAACGAGCACACCGAAGTGAAGCGTAAAGAATTAACCGACTCTCAATTGCACAAAATGCTGAAGCAGCAATTGATTGGTGGCGGAAAACGTCCGGATCAGGTTTCTTTGATCCAAGGACAGTTATCTAGATTTTATAAATAATAGGTTTGTCTAATTGCTTAACATTTGAGAGGAGAATGCACGCGTGAGCTATAACATCAACTATTCCAAAGAAGATATTCTTCGCATCGCTAAAGCAGAAAACGTTCGCTTCATCCGTTTGCAATTCACAGACTTGATGGGAAGTATTAAGAACGTAGAAATTCCTCTAAGCCAGCTTGAGAAAGCGCTTGATAACAAAATGATGTTTGATGGATCTTCCATCGAAGGTTATGTCCGTATTGAAGAGTCGGATATGTACTTATATCCGGATTTAGATACATGGGTTATTTTCCCATGGGTAACTGAAAGTAAAGTTGCTCGTTTAATCTGCGACATTTATATGCCAGATGGCACGCCATTCCCTGGGGATCCGCGCGCTATTTTGAAAAATGCGTTGAAGCAAGCTGAGGAAATGGGTTACTCGGCAATGAACGTTGGACCAGAACCTGAATTCTTCTTGTTCAAAACAGATGACAAAGGCAATCCAACAACTGAATTGAATGACCAAGGTGGTTACTTCGATTTGGCGCCAATGGATCTTGGTGAGAACTGCCGTCGTGATATCGTATTGACACTGGAAGAAATGGGCTTTGAAATTGAAGCTTCTCACCATGAAGTAGCGCCTGGACAGCACGAAATCGACTTCAAATACGCAGATGCGATTAAAGCAGCTGACCAAATTCAAACATTCAAGCTTGTTGTCAAAACAGTAGCTAGACAGCATGGCTTGCACGCAACGTTTATGCCGAAGCCACTATTCGGAATGAACGGATCTGGTATGCACTGTCACCAATCCTTGTTCAAGGGTGAGACGAATGCGTTCTATGATGAGAGCGACAAATTAGGCTTGAGCACAGTAGCAAGACAATATATGGCTGGTGTACTTCGTCATGCGCGTTCTTTTGCAGCGATTACGAACCCAACAGTTAACTCTTACAAACGTCTAGTACCTGGTTATGAAGCGCCTTGCTATGTAGCATGGTCCGCTAGTAACCGCAGCCCTATGATTCGGATTCCAGCTTCCCGCGGTCTTAGCACACGTGTTGAAGTTCGTAACCCGGATCCAGCGGCGAATCCTTACTTGGCATTGGCAGTTATGCTAGCAGCTGGTTTGGATGGCATTAAGAACAAAATGCAGCTTCCTCCGCCAACAGATCGCAACATTTATGTAATGACGGAAGAAGAGCGTGAAGCCGAAGGCATTCCTAGCTTGCCGCTGAACTTGAAGCAAGCGTTGGACGAGCTGCTTCGTGATGATGTGATTTGCGATACACTCGGTGAGCATGCCCTTGCACATTTTTATGAGTTGAAAGAAATTGAGTGGGACATGTATCGTACTCAGGTTCACCAATGGGAAAGAGATCAGTATCTGTCTCTCTACTAAAATTATCGAAACCCTGAAACCCTTGACGCTCATCGCGTTGAGGGTTTTTCTTTTCTTGGACAAGCCTATCATTGCCAATCCCTAATGGGGTACGTTATCATAGAGATGGGTTTTATTTGACAACTAGATACATAAGGCCTGTCAGTCTCGCATAACAGAGTTGATGGGTTTTTTAACGCGAAGGAGACTAATTGAACAATGGACAATTTCAATCGTAATTTAGAAAAGTATGCAGAGTTAGTGATTCGAATCGGGGTTAACTTGAATAAAGGCCAAGATTTGTTGGTCGAAGCTCCCATAGAAACACTTGATTTAACGAGACTGATCGTTCAAAAAGCTTATGAGGCTGGCGCGAATTTTGTCCATGTGCATTGGCAGGATGATGTCGTTACTCGCAGTAAATTCGATTATGCACAAGACGATTCGATGGACTATTACCCTGAGTGGTATACGACGATGCTCGAACGGTTTGTTGAGAACGGTGGAGCCTTATTGAACATTAAGGTGCCGAATCCGAATCTGTATGATGGTATTGATGCTAGTCTGATTTCTAGAGCTTCCAAAGCCGCTTCGACTGCTAGGGCCAAGTATCAGCACTATGTGCGAACAGGTGAGTTTAGCTGGTGTTTAATCAAAGCACCTACTGAAGCTTGGGCTTCAATTGTGTATGCAGATCTGCCAGAAGAGCAGCGAATTCCTGCGATGTGGGATGCGATTTTCAAAATCAACCGTGTGTATGAAGAGAATCCTGTTGCGGCTTGGCAGTCACACTTGGATACGTTGAAGGCTACGCATAGCTTGTTGAATGACAAAAGCTATAAAGCGCTGCGGTATCGGGCTACGGGTACGGATTTGCGTGTTGAGCTGCCAGAAGGACATATTTGGCTAGGTGGGGATAATGAGAACGCCCAAGGCATCCGATATGTGGCGAATATGCCGACGGAAGAAGTGTTTACTATACCCAACCGGACAGGTGTTAGTGGTACCGTGGCGAGTACGATGCCTTTGAATATTAATGGCGCGTTGGTGGATCGGTTTACATTTACTTTCGATGCTGGAAAGGTAGTGGACTTCAAGGCTGAAGTTGGGCATGACCATTTGGCACGTTTACTGGATATGGATGAAGGGGCGCGCTATTTGGGTGAGGTTGCACTTGTGCCGTTTGATTCTCCGATTTCCAATTTAAATCGTATTTTCTACAATACAGGCATTGATGAGAATGCTTCCTGTCACTTGGCTTTGGGCAGCTGTTATCCAATTAATTTGAAGGATGGTACCAAGTTGTCCAACGAGGAATTGAAAGCTCGCGGAGGGAATACATCGTTGATACATGTGGACTTCATGATTGGGTCTGCGGAGCTTGAAATCGATGGGGAATTAGCGGATGGTACGATCGAACCGATCTTCCGTGCGGGGAACTGGGTGTTAACGTTTTAGATTGTGATTGAAATGTAAATGTTTGGAGTCACAAGTTGACGAAACCACGCATTCAGTTCAAAAATGCAAAAATACAACCTTTTTAACGAACATACGTTGGCTATTCGAAATGTGTGCAAATACGCAACTTTTTTTGGGGGTTTCGTCGGATTGGTGCCTCATCGGTCCTAAAGGGTGCTTTTTTGCACTTATTTAATCATTCTGAGGCGTTTTCCCCCGAAAATAAGTGTATTTTTGCATCTTTGTCCTTTTGCACCTTAGTCAAACCCGTAACCAACTACGAGATAAAAAACGAGGAGCTACGCGGCTTATCCCGCTTAGCTCCTCGTTTTTTATTGCTTTTGTAGGCGTAATGCGGGGGAAGGTACACCCACATTTGTTCGCCTACATCGATTCTACATATCCCGGAACAAGCCGATAACGCGTCCAAGGATCGTCACGTTCTTCAATAGAATGGGTTGAAGTGCGGAGTTCTCCGGTTGAAGGCGAATATGATCCTTCTCCTTGTAGAAACGCTTGACAGTAGCTTCATCATCTTCGGTCATCGCGACAACGATATCGCCGTTATTCGCCGTTTGCTGTTGTTTCACAATGACATAGTCACCATTGTGAATCCCAGCTTCAATCATACTGTCCCCCATAATACTTAGCATGAACACGTTGTTGTCGCCAACCATGCTTGAAGGGAGTGGGAAATAATCTTCGATATTCTCAGTGGCTGTAATAGGAACACCAGCCGTTACTTTACCAACGAGGGGAACACGAGCGACGGAGACTGCGAATTGGGATTCGGCACCATCTAGTCCAAGAATTTCGATTGCACGTGGTTTAGTAGGATCTCGACGAATCATGCCCTTTTTCTCAAGACGCTCCAAATGCCCATGTACGGTTGAACTCGAAGCTAGTCCAACAGCTTCGCCGATTTCTCTTACGGAAGGCGGGTAGCCCTTATCTTTCACTTCGTTCTTAATGAATTCCATTATTGCTTGTTGACGCTGCGAAATTTTACTCATAAGTTATCACTCCAATACTGGGAATCATTACCCAAAGTATAACATAGAACCCGAGTTCGTACAAACATAAGTTCGAAAAACGGTTGACTCAAACATGTGTTCGTGTTATTCTAATATCAGAACAAATGTTTGGGGGATGATTTTATGTATATGGCTTATTCACAATCGAACGCAACAACAACACTTCAAGGTACTGCTCACACATCCAGAGGGATGACGAATAAACGGAGTTATACGAAACTACTACTTCGTTTCTTGTTGATCGCAGTTATACTTGGCACAGTGTTTTCATTTGGTGCGATTGTACAAGCCTATGCAGGTGATGGGACCGTTTCAGTAGCTACACCTAGCGCTTCTGTTCAACCATCGGTGAAAGTTATCCAGCACGAGAAGATTGTTATCCAAAGCGGGGACACGCTATGGGAAATTGCAGATGCTCACAAAAAGAAGGGTGAGAACACACGTTCTTACGTCGAGAAATTGAAATCAATTAATCATTTATCGAGCAGTTCTTTGCAAGAAGGGCAAGTTCTATTACTTCCTTAATGAACGAATTCTAAGTTACTTATATAGATGTAAGTTCGAGACATAGCCGCCCGTTGCTATGTCTCTTTGCGTTGTATCCTTGACAATCACAATCGGTGATGGCAAAGTAGTACTCATATTAAAATTTTGACTGGGAGGATTACTATGAGTGACAGCATGGATAAGACGATTGAACGTATCAATGAACTAGCTCGAAAGGCGAAGACGGTTGGCCTTACAGACGCTGAGTTAGAGGAACGTAACGAACTAAGAAAGATCTATATAAATGCCTTTAGAGGTAATCTGAAGGTCCAACTAGATTCCATTAAGTTTACTGACGAAGAGAATTAAGCTTACACATAGATACTACATTCAAAGGGGAAATGAATGATGACGTTGAAAGCTGTGCTTTTTGATTTGGATGATACGCTATTATGGGATGATCGTAGTGTGGAGGAAGCCTTTGCTGCAACTTGTGCCGAAGCGGCGAAGCATGTTCGTGTTAACCCAGAGGAATTAGAAGCATCTGTTCGTAAAGAAGCAAGAAGTTTATATGAATCCTTTGAAACATTTCCATTCACCAAAATGATCGGGATCAACCCGTTCGAGGGTCTATGGGCAAATTTCACACAGGGCGAAGATGAAAACTTCCGTAAACTAGAGAAGCTTGCACCAGGTTATCGCACAGAATCATGGACGAGAGGGCTTGCAGCTCTTGGGATTGAAAATCGTGAGCTTGGGTACAAGCTAGGTGAATTGTTTGCTGCGGAACGCCGCAGCCGTCCTTATGTTTATGAAGAAACGTTTCGTGTATTGGATGCTTTGAAAGGCAATTACAAGCTTCTTCTATTAACCAACGGTTCTCCGGATCTTCAAAAAGAGAAATTGGCAGGTGTTCCTGCGATTGCTCCATATTTTGATCACATCGTGATTTCGGGTGAATTTGGACAAGGGAAACCAGCTGCAGCTATTTTCAATTATGCACTAGGGTTGCTTGAGATCGAAGCCGAGGAAGGCATTATGATTGGGGACAAGCTGACGACGGATATTTTGGGGTCGGGAAGCATTGGTATGCGTAACATTTGGATTAATCATCACGGACTTCAAAGCGGCGACGAGATCGTACCTGCTTATGAAGTAAGCCGACTTCAAGATATTTTGCCGATTATTTCAAACGGTTAAGTTGGAGAGTAATAAGAAAGCCCAACAGCGATTCAAGACTTAATGGTCTTGAAGTGCTGTTGGGCTATTTTTGCGGTATTGAAATTATGCTTTAGTAAATTGTGGATCATCAACATTGTAAGCAACCCAGCCATCTTTTTCGATGAAAAGGCGAACAGCAACAATTTCACGGTTTTCCATCAAAGTGAAGAAATGATTCGTGTTCTCAGGTACGGAGATCACATCACCTGGCTCAAGTTCAACGTCGAAATAGCCATGTTCTTCGGATTTGATAATGAAAATCCCTTTACCAGAAACGATAGCGCGGATTTCATCTTCGGTGTGCGTGTGCACTTGTTCGAACTTTTTGAGAAGTTCTTCAATATTGGGAGTTACATCAGAAAGGGAGATAACATCCCAAATTTCGTAACCGCGTCTTGCAGCTAGATCTTTGATTTCAGCTTCATAAGTGGAAATGATTTCTGCTTTCTCATCATCGCTTAGGATAAATTTCTCGCGAAGCGCGACAGGCAGCTTGTTAGCGTCCCAGTGCTCATAGACAACTTCTTGACTATCCAAGAAGGCTTTAACTTGCACTTCGCCTTCGATACGTTCATTGGTATTTCTAATTCTAATTTGTGCCACGTAACATCCCTCTTTCATAAATAAATATAACCATATTATAGAGGATATCCAGCTCACTGTCGATGGAAGGATATAAGTTTTTCCGATAAAACCTATAGGAATTAATCATAATTCAAAATCTTTTCATAGAAGCCGGATTCTGTTACACTAAAACTTAACATAATTTGTCGTTTTTTTTCTCATTTCGGTTTAGGAAAAGTTGAAAGGGAGTCTTGCCATGAAGAAACCACCGATTCAAGAACAGCTTAAGAAGAAGATTATGATCCTAGATGGTGCCATGGGTACGATGATTCAGCAAGAAAATTTGACCGCTGAGGATTTCGGTAGTGATGACCTAGACGGTTGTAATGAAATTCTATGTGTTACGCGCCCAGATGTTATTCAAAAAATTCATGAAGCTTATTTCGCCGCTGGCGCTGATATGATAGAAACGAATACGTTCGGAACGACGAGTGTCGTTTTGGCGGAGTATGACTTACAAGACCGTCATCGGGAGTTAAATATCGCTGCTGCTAAATTGGCGATTGCTGCCGCTGAGAAATATTCGACGCCAGAATGGCCGCGTTATGTAGTGGGCGCTATGGGACCAACGACCAAAACCTTGTCTGTGACAGGTGGCGTGACGTTTGAGCAACTGGAAGAAAGTTACTATCAACAGGCGCTTGCTCTTGTTGAAGCGGGCGTAGACGCGATGCTGCTGGAGACTTCCCAAGATACACTGAATGTGAAAGCAGGGAGTATTGGGATTCGCAGAGCTTTTGAAACGTTAGGCGTAGAGCTTCCGATAATGATTTCCGGTACGATTGAGCCGATGGGCACAACGCTAGCTGGGCAAAATATTGAATCCTTCTATATTTCCCTAGAGCATTTGAAGCCGATCTCGATGGGCTTGAACTGTGCGACGGGACCTGAATTTATGCGTGATCACATTCGTACGCTTTCCGGTATTGCGGACACAGCGATCAGTTGTTATCCCAATGCAGGCTTGCCGGATGAGAATGGCCACTACCATGAATCGCCGGAATCCTTGGCGAAGAAGATGGCTGGCTTTGCTGAGCAAGGCTGGATCAATATTGCCGGCGGCTGCTGCGGCACGACGCCTGATCACATTCGTGCAATGGCAGAGACACTTGCAAATTATAAGCCGAGAAGTGCTTACGGAACACATCCACCAGCGATTTCTGGTATCGAAACGGTATATATCGAGCCTGAAAACCGTCCCATCATGGTTGGTGAGCGGACGAATATTTCTGGATCCAGAAAGTTTAAGCGTCTAATCAAAGAAGGTAAGTTTGAAGAGGGCTCTGAAATCGCTCGTAATCAAGTGAAGAATGGCGCTCATGTGATCGACATTAACCTACAGGATACAGATATTGATGAAGCGTATGCGGTAGAGGAATTCATGCAAGAGGTTGTGAAAAAGGTCAAAGTTCCGTTGATGATTGACTCGACCTATGATCACATTATCGAACTTGGACTTAAGTATTCACAAGGGAAAGCGATCATCAACTCGATTAACTTAGAAGATGGTGAGACGAAATTCGCAGGCATTTTACCTCTCATTCATCGCTATGGGGCATCGGTCGTTTGTATTCTCATTGATGAGCGTGGGCAAGCGGTATCGCGTCAAGCGAAAATCGAAGTAGCAACACGTTCGTATGAACTTCTTACTGAGAAGTACGGCATGAATCCAGAGGATATCATTTTTGATCCGAATATGTTCCCGGTTGGCTCAGGAGATCCTCAGTACATTGGTTCCGCTGTGGAAACAATTGAAGGGATTAAGTTGATTAAAGAGAAGTATCCGCTCGCGAAAACAATTCTCGGACTAAGCAACATTTCATTCGGTTTGCCGGATGCGGGTCGTGAAGTTCTAAACTCGGTCTACTTGTACCACTGTACGAAAGCAGGACTTGATTATGCGATCGTAAATACGGAGAAACTAGAACGGTATGCGTCGATTCCAGAAACAGAGCGTCAGCTGGCAGAGGAGCTCATTTATAATACGAATGATGAGACCTTGGCGAAGTTCGTTGCCCATTTCCGTGAGAAGAAGGTCGAAAAGAAGGAGAAGATTTCGAATCTATCTCTGGAAGAAAGACTTGGCTCTTATGTTGTTGAGGGTACGAAAGAAGGCTTAATACCGGATTTGGAGATTGCTCTTCAAACTTATTCCCCGTTAGAGGTCATCAATGGGCCGCTTATGAAGGGAATGGAGGAAGTTGGGCGTCTGTTCAATGGCAACGAACTTATCGTGGCTGAAGTGCTTCAAAGCGCGGAGGTCATGAAAGCGTCCGTTAATTATTTGGAGCCGTTTATGGAGAAATCCGAGACCGCGGTGAAGGGTAAAATTATTTTGGCAACGGTCAAAGGAGATGTTCACGATATTGGTAAAAATCTCGTGGAAATTATCCTTTCCAATAACGGGTACAAGATTGTCAATCTAGGGATTAAAGTACCGCCTGAACAGATCATTGAAGCTTACCGCAGAGAGCAAGCGGATGCGATCGGGTTGTCTGGGTTGCTAGTGAAATCAGCCCAACAGATGGTTATTACGGCGCAGGATTTACGCACAGCAGGCGTAGATGTACCGATTATGGTTGGTGGTGCTGCACTTACGCGTAAATTCACCAAAACGCGGATTCAACCGGAGTATGAGGGCGTTGTTCTCTATGCGAAAGATGCGATGGATGGGCTTGATATCGCCAATAAACTGAGCGATCCTGAGCAGCGCAAGCGGTTGATTCAAGAGCTTCGTGAGAGCTTAGAGTCTGATGTCATGGATACGGGTAAAAAAGAAGAGAAGATGCCGCAGCTTACACGTGTGAGTTCTTCCGCTGTTTCCAAGGATCTGCCAGTGCAGGTGCCGCAGGATACAGATCGTCATATCTTACGTGACTATCCGATTAGCCATTTGATGCCGTATGTGAACATGCAGATGCTGCTAGGACATCACCTTGGATTGAAAGGTAAAGTCGAGCAGCTGCTAAGCGATAAGGATACCAAAGCGCTTCAGTTGAAAGACACGGTCGACTCGATCCTACACGCAGCGCAGCATAACGGCATTATTAAAGCTCATGGCATGTATCGCTTCTTCCCAGCGCAATCGAACGGGAATGATGTGATTGTGTATGATCCTTCGGATACTAGCAAAGTACTCGAGACGTTTACATTCCCTCGTCAAGACAAAGAGCCATACCTCTGTTTGGCCGATTATTTAAAATCCGTCGAAAGCGGCGAAATGGATTATGTTGGTTTCTTACTCGTGACAGCAGGTCATGACATTAATGAATTGGCCAAGGAATGGCGCGACAAAGGGGATTATTTGAAATCCCATGCGCTGCAAGCGACAGCACTGGAAGTCGCGGAAGGCTTTGCTGAGCGCGTGCATCACATCATGCGTGATGTCATTGGCATTGCGGATCGTGTGGACATGACGATGCAAGAACGATTTGGGGCCAAATATATCGGACAACGTTTCTCGTTCGGCTACCCGGCATGTCCAAATCTGGATGATCAAGCGAAGCTGTTTAATTTGCTGAAGCCAGAGGATATCGGCGTTGAATTGACTGAGTCATTCATGATGGAGCCGGAAGCTTCCGTATCCGCTATTGTATTTGCTCATAAAGAAGCACGTTATTTTAACGTAGGTTAAACATACGAGAGCGAGGCAGCCAGTGTGAACAATTATGTTCAGCGGCATCCTCGCTTTCCGTTTTGCCGATGTGATATTGAGATAGAATGGAGTTTGGCTTGTGGACTTGTACTTTTTGGGAACGGGGGCTGGCATGCCCTCCAAGCAGCGAAATGTAACTTCAATTGCTTTGAATTTATTGGACGAACGGGGAACCTACTGGCTGGTTGATTGTGGTGAAGGCACGCAGCATCAGATTTTGAATTCGCCAGTGAAACTAGGGCGAACGGAGAAAATTTTCGTCACACATTTGCATGGCGATCATCTGTATGGACTTCCTGGTTTGTTGACTAGCCGCTCCTATTTGGGTGGGGATACACCATTGACTTTGTATGGTCCGCGTGGACTGAAGCAATTTGTTGATACTGCACTTGAGGTCAGCGGAGCTCATCTGAGCTATACACTGCACCTTGTTGAACTAGATGAAGAGGGCATTATTTTCGAGGATGAAAGCTTTCTTGTGGAAACAGCCCGCTTAGAACATCGCATTGAATGTTTTGGTTTTCGCATTGTGGAGAAGGATCAACCTGGCAAGCTTCTGAATGAAAAGCTGAAGGAGCTAGGTATACCAGCGGGGCCAATCTATGGTCAATTAAAGCAGGGGCAATCGGTTCAGCTCGAGGACGGCCGGATCATTCATGGGCAAGATTTCTTAGGCGCTCCTGTTCCAGGGCGTGTGGTAGTCATTCTAGGGGACACACGTTACTGTGAGGGAGCCAAAAAGTTAGCCCGCGGCGCGGATGTTCTCGTACACGAAGCGACGTTCGCGATGGATAAACAGGAGCTTGCGTATGCATTTGATCACGCGACTTCAACCGATGCGGCAAGGACTGCACAGGAGGCAGGTGCGAATGCCTTGATCATGACGCATCTTAGCTCCCGGTATCAGGGCGAGAGTGTCAATGAACTGCTTCACGAAGCGCAGCAAATACACGCCAACAGTCACTTGGCGAGGGATTTCTGGGGCTTTGAAGTACCACGCAAAGTGTAAGAAAAATAAGCTTTTTCCTCTAGTAACATAGCGGGAAAAGCTTATTTTTACATTTCAACGTCAATTTCCAGCATTCACCTCATACACTAAACCAAACCAATGGAATTCGAGGTGAAAGTATGGAAATTACACTTGGTGAAGTGCTGCTTTCTATCTTTATATCCTCGATCTTTTTCATTATGATTAAGGAAATCAGGAAGTCTTACAAAGATTCAGAATAGTTAGAAAGTTAATGCGGAAGCCCTATACGGAATGCTAGGGCTTCTGATAAAATAGTTGTAAACGCTTTATAAAATGGGGGTGGACATGACGTATTCGGTTTACAGAGCGACTGTATACCAGATCTCCGTTTTCATTTTTATTTGTGCTATATTTGGAATTTTATGTTTATCAAAGGATGCGTATGCCTCTGAAATACCAGTTTCACAAGGCAAATCTGCAGTGGCATCATCTGTTACAGGAGCTACATATAGCGCAAGTCAAGCGGTAGATGGATTTATTTATACGAAATGGGCAGCAAGCAATTTACAGCTTCCGCAATGGTTAACGGTGGACCTTGCGCAGAATGTGCATGTTGCTCGCGTTGAAACGGTGTTTGAACATGTGAATAGTTCCTATGCGTACAAGATCGAATCCTCCATTGATGGTATCAACTGGACTATTTTTGCGGATCGCTCCGCGAATTCAACAATTAACTTTCCCTATTATTCGGATAGCGGCGATGTTCTCGCAAGATTCGTCCGCTTACAAGTGCTGGGCGTAGGGTCACCTGGTGATTTAGCCAGTGTGTATGATTTTCGGGTCTATTCAACGAATGAACCTCTTTCCTTGCTATCACAAAATAAGACAACGGCAGCTTTTAGCAGTTTTTCTGGCACTTGGGGCTCTGATAAGGCAGTGGATGGTCAATTATTATCCAGTTGGGCACCAAGCAGTACTTCATTACCACAATGGCTAGTGGTGGATCTCGGTCAGCTGCGCAATGTGCAGCGGTTTGAGACGACCTATACCAATCAGCAAGATGTGTATGGGTACAAAATTGATTTTTCCGTCGATGGTCTTACCTGGTATACCTTTACGGATCGTACAGTGAATACCCAGCGGGGTGAGCCTCGTTATGTGGATGAAGGGAATGTTACGGCACGGTATTTCCGACTGACGACGACAAGTGCAGCTTCAGGCGGATACGCAAGTGTTGCAGAATTTCAAATTTATGGACCAGATAACGGCTCGAGTAACCCACTGACACTAACGCGTATTTATTTAAATGAGGAGAGTTATCGTTTACAACCAAGTGAAACTATAACTAGTTATTTGACAGGTGTTTATGCGAATGGGAGCAGCAATAGTATTCAATCAGGCGCCTCCTATAGAATCGCAAATACCGCTGTAGCAACAGTAAATGCGAATGGTGTTATTACGGGAGTTGCTGCTGGGACAACAACGTTAACGGTAACCTTCAATGGTCAAACAACATCAGCTGACATTATCGTGTCTCCAACTTTGGTGAATGTTAATCGTATTGCATTCGATTCCTATTCGTATACAATCCAAATCGGTGCCACTCGGATTCCCTCTGTGATTGCGTATAAGAATGATAGCACTACCCAAACGCTGACAACTAGCTTGACGTATGTGAGCTCGAATCCAGCGGTGGCAAGTGTCAACTCAAGTGGAGTGGTCACAGGTATCTCGGCAGGTGTATCGACGATCACTGCTTATTATGGCAATTTCACAGCTTCGGCGAGTGTTCAAGTAACATCTACAGTTAGTCGGATCGAACCAGATGAGAGTCCATTATTGTTAGACGTCAACGCGACACACTATCTTGTCATTCGTGCTTATGATAATCAGAATAATTCATCTGATGTAACGTCAAGTACGACCTTCCTAAGTTCAAATTCATCCGTTGTCTCAATTAGCAGCAGTGGTTATATCACAGGCGTGAGTGCAGGGAGTGCTATGATCACGGCGACATATAGCGGTATCTCTACAACGGTGTATGTCACAGTAGCTCTCAAAGATATCTTAGCTCCAACCTGGAATTATGGTTCAAGTGTATCTGTAACACCGGTTTCGGGTTCGTCATTAACGTTAACTTGGTCGGCAGCAACGGATAATGTTGGGGTTACTTCCTATCGGATATATAAGGATTCAGAACTTCTAACGTCTGTAAGTGGTAGTGAGCTTTCCACGCAATTATCAGGATTAACGACGGGTACGAGCATGAGTTTTAAAATAGAAGCGGGAGATTATGCGAACAATTGGTCTTCTACGGGACCAACAACGACTTACACGCTCGCTGGGGGCTTGAAGCTGTCCAGTGCTTCTGCACTCCTTCTGACGAGTGAGCGAGTGCGTGAAGCCGGACCTGACGGCAGTATGCTTTCAAGAATCCATGTCGATGAGGGTGAGTTACGGGAGGCTTTCACTGCTATAAATAATGGTTCGGCGTCATTATTGTCCATGCAGATTCAGGATGACAATGATACGACAGTCGTTGAATTTCCAGCTAGTTTGATCAATGAATTGCTAGAAGTCGGTACGAAGGGAAGTCTCCAACTGGATTTGGCGTCGATTCAGGTTACAATTCCGTTGCTTCTATTCAAAAATCATGTAGCTGAAGCTGAAGCAACGAATGGGCTATTTGCTGTGAAAATTCGGCATGAAGCAGGTCAGCTTGCGGAAACTTTAACGGGTATTGCGGCCACTGAACAAGCAAGCCTGCTGCTCACCAACCCTGTAGAGTTTGAAATCCAAGCAGGCAGCAATCCGATTCGGTATTATGAAAACTTGCAGGTGGAGAGATCCATTGCTCTTCCAGGTACTTCATACACACCCAATGTGACCGCTGTTCGATTAGATCCAGATGCTGGAAAGATCTCCTTTGTACCTTCACTGCTGATAAATGGTGATAACGGTTGGAGAATGGTGATAAAAGATCGGTATGGCGGTTTATACACCATCATTCAGAAAGCTAGGCATTTTGAAGATATGGGAACGCACTGGGCGAAAGAGGATGTAGAGAAGCTTGCCTCCAAAAGTATCATTACGGGGGTTGATGAGCAGAACTTCTCACCAGAGAAGGAGGTTTCGCGTGCTGAGTTTGCCACCTTGCTGATTCGTGCTCTTGGCATGCGAGAGAGCGAATCTGATATGGGCGACTCTGGATTTAAGGATATCCATGCGACAGACTGGTATGCTCAAATGGTGATCACAGCGGCTAAAGCTGGCTTAATCGAGGGCTATGAAGACGGGACCTTCCGGCCTTTGCAGCAGGTAACGCGTGAGCAGATGGCCGCCATGATCAACCGAACAATTCAAATCACAGGCAGCCCGCAAGAAAGCTATGCACAGGATTCCATTCTTAAGCCATTTAGCGATCAACATGCGATCGACAACTGGGCAAGAGATGCGATGGCGTTTACCCTGCAAAAAGGGTTGATTCAAGGTGTAACCGAGACACGGCTTAACCCCAATGCCTTCGCAACGCGTGCACAAGCAGCAGTCATGTTGAAACGGTTATTAATTTATTTGGAATATATGAATTAACGAGTTCAAGGAACACGAATCGCCAGTAGGCGATCGTGTTCTTTTTTTCATTTTCAAGACGAATATCACGATGCTTACAAATTCTTCACAACACGCAAATCAGCAGAAAATAAAGCTCTGTTAATCTGGAATTGTAAACTCTAGTTGAAGGGCGTGAGGAAGAATGAATGGAGTACCTCTGTTAACGGCGCCACAACCTGCAAAGCTGATGATGAAGCTTGCAAATCGTGCTGAAGAAATTGAGCAAGCGATGCAACTGCGATACCAGATTTTCGTAGAAGAAGAGAAAAATTTACGTTTGATGAATGAACAAAGGCTTGAAAGCGATGTATATGATTCGTATTGTGATCATTTGATTGTCAAAGATCTCGAAACGGATCAAGTCATCGGGACTTATCGACTTCTTCCTGGGGACCGCGCATGCGAGGGAATTGGTTTCTATTCGGAAACCGAATTTGATTTAAGTGCTATCTCTGAATTGAAACGACAATCCTTGGAATTGGGACGCAGCTGCATTGCACCTGCTTATCGTGGCGGTAGGGCGATTCAAATGCTGTGGGAAGGGATTGCTGAGTATATTAGCGGGCGCAGTTTCACGCATTTAATCGGATGTGCCAGTGTTCATATGACAAATATAGCGGAATTAAATGAGATGTATTCGATGTTGCGGCAGAAGCAGGTGTTGACTGACCGTTATGGGATCAAGCCGCTGGATACACATCGAATTCCAGGACTTGCTCAAATTGAACTCGCGGGTTCGGAGAAGGAAATGTTTCGCAAGCTGCCACCATTGATGAAAGGCTATCAGTGGTTAGGGGCTGAAATTGGCGGAGATCCCGCCTATGACGAGCTGTTTGAGACAGTGGACTTTTTCATCATATTACAAAAAGATAAAGTGGCGCGTCGATACAAACGTCATTTTCTTGATGCGGAGTGAAATGAGGTGGCATTGCCTTGTATGAATGGATAGCTAAGCTAACCTCAGGTGAAGGAAAAGAAAGTCAATTGGAGCGAATCCTACCCATTTTCCCATTGTGGATGATGTCGTTCCTTTGTTGGGGCATAGCATCTATTTGGTATTTAGCTTCCCGGAACGGGTTTCTAAAGAGCGTGAGACATAATCTGATAGATGTCTTAGGACCTATGTCTAAACGAAGGGTAAGATCACTTACAAGGCAATATGTACGGAATGTTGTATTCTCACTGTTCGAAATTTGTTTTCAAAATAAGCGATTGAGTAAGCTGGAGTTCGAGTTACAAGGCGAGGAACATTTACGGGCCGCGAAGCAGTTGGCGAATGGGAAAGGGTTTATTATCTATACGCCTCATGTGGGCAACTTTTTTAACTATTATTGGTATTTCACCAAAAAGTTCGATTGCCTCACGGTAGCTTCTGCAGGAAGTCCTGAGCTCAGACCTTTATATTTAAAATTTGCCGCATTGGGGTGTAAAGGGTTAGATTATGATACCGTTCCAGCCTTAGAATTGTATCGAACCTTGAAAAGGCATGTGCAATCTGGAGGCGTTGTTTTCCTGCTTGGTGATTTCTGGCGACCTTCATTTCCATTATCGAAGTTATTCGGCAGAGTCACTCGTACTCCGGAAGGTACCGCCATGCTGGCGCTTGAGCAACAAGTTCCAATCGTACCGTTTTATGGGTTTCGTTCACGCGGCTTCAAACATCGGTTAGTGGTTGGTGAACCTCTTATGCTGCACAATCTAGAAGCAAGTTCAGTGCGCGCGGCTAGGGCAGATGCCAACCTGATACTGAACAGCTTTGTGGAGCGGGTGATTCGCGAGCAGCCTGCTTCTTGGTTTTATTGGTTTAACGTTCATGAACGTTGGGAAAACGTGCAGCAGTAAAACTAAAAGTCATAAGGACGGGGGAATCGATAAATGGATTCAGGAAGCCACTTATTGTTTGGGGTTAGCCTCGCAGGATTAGCTTGTTTGGAAACGGTTGTTACGCAACAGCCAGCACTGAGTCATGCCATTCTCGTTGGAACACTGGTGGGTTCCTATGCGCCAGATCTGGATACGATTACACGCTTACGTGGATATGCTAGTTATGTCCGGATTCATCGGGGAGTGACGCATTCTCTACCAGCGCTGCTTCTTTGGCCGCTTATAATAAGTTTGCCGGTTGCAGCGATTTTTGGTGTTTGGGGTCACTTCATTAGCCTGTTCCTGTGGACGTTTCTTGCTGTTGTCTGCCACGTGGGTCTTGATGCGCTGAATGTATATGGTGTGCAATGTTTACGGCCTTTTACGAACAAATGGGTGCATTTGGATACTCTATGTCTCTATGATCCATTCTTGTTTGTGCTTCATGCCGGAGGTGCACTCCTCTGGTTCGTGGTATGGCGAGGGGAGACAGGGAGTCACATTGGGGAAATGTTTGCCTTGCTGTTCGCGGCAACTCTAATCTATATTGGCATCCAATTCTCGCACCGTAACAACCTCATTAAACTTGTGAGAAATGAGTTAAAGCTTACATCAGGCGAATGTCATCTCGTGCCGAGTTTAAGCTGGTTTTATTGGCAGTTTATCTTCAGAAGTGAAACTAGTTTCTACCTGGGTGAAATTCGTCACGGTCAAGTGAAAGTTCTAGAGCAGTACAGCAGGAATGATTATAATCAACGAGGTACCAATCCCATTGTGAAGGCATCCATGGGAACCGATGGTGTTCGTGCATTCTTGCATTTTGCGCAGCACATTTATGTGAGTTGGAAAGAGAAGAATGGCGGCTATGAGGTGCAGTGGCGCGATATGCGCTTCTGGCACAAACGCAAGATGAGTTTCGGTGTGGATGTGCATCTTGATCAGGACATGAATGTGATAAGTGATCGGATTGGTTTGGACAAAAAAGCATGGGATCCGCCTTTTGTATAGTGGATGATTTCGCTTTACAAATGACAAAAAACACCTCAGTCTACTTGGTTTTCAAGTGCTGAAGTGTTCTTTTGTTTAAAAATAGGACAATTATTCGAATTGCCCTGGGTAAATAAACTCGCTAACTTCGCGTCTTCCAGACGGGACTTCTCGTTCTTGCAGATTTTCGGGAAGGGCGTTAGCGGGGCCGCGGTACCCGATGGCAACAACGGCATGAAGCTCATAGTCAGCAGGAATCTGGAGCGCTTCGCGAGCTTTGTCGCGATCAAAACCGCCCATCGCGTGTGTGATTAACCCTTGATTATTGGCTTCAAGTGCTAAATAACCCCATGCAGCTCCTGCATCGAAAGCATGACTTGGATTTGGTGCACCTTTTGGTGTTTGGGTATGTGAAAAAACGAGTGTAAGCACAGGGGCCTTTTCACACCATACCAGATTAGATGGATTAATAAATGTATAGAATTTAGCCAACTGCTCCGGTGTGCGGGCAACAATAAAGCGCCAAGGCTGAATATTGCTTCCTGAGGGTGCCCATCGTGCCGCTTCAAACAAGCTTAGAAGCACTTCCTCAACCACTTCTTGATCCGAGAAGGAACGAGGGGACCAGCGCTCAAGAAACTGCGGATTGATTTCATGATCAGGTTGGCGATGTGCTTCAATTTCATGTGGTAATGATGTGGACATTAATAATTCCTCCTTTTTATTATTTCATCCTAATTTTACCTTATTACAAGCCGGTTTACGAATTTCCTTAGATTTTTGTAGAATTGTATGGGTTTGGCGCAAATTGGCAAAGCTAGTTGTTATGAAAATGATGGACTAGGAAGGGTGCGAGGAGCCGTGAATTTCACGAGTCATGATGTCATTATCATTGAAAGAGCTTTAAGAACTGCCATGAAACATGATAGAGAAGAGCACCGTTCTAGAGACTATCAAGAAGTGTTATTTAAAATGCAAGCAAGTGCTAACCAAGCGCTGTCGGTCTCAGCTCAGATAACGAGCGATGATCATGATGGCATTCGATACGATTATGATGATTCAGCCGATTTAATGTAGACATACGAACGTATATTCTGTAAAATGGAAGAAACGAAATGGGTAAGGAGATTCGGTTTATGAATCCTTTCACAGGTAAGGTTTCTTCAATGATAGAGATGATTGACGGGCTGCGTAATTCGCCTGAAATCATGGAACAAGTTACTTATTGGCACACGATACCCCCACGGGATCCCAAGCTGGCTGATTTTCCAGAAGGATTGCATGAGGGTATTTGTGCTGCACTACAACATAAAAATATTGGGCAGTTATATACACATCAAGCAGAATCGTTTCGCCAAGTTACGTCAGGGAACCACGTTGTAACCGTTACTCCTACGGCATCAGGGAAGACCCTTTGCTACAATCTACCGGTTGTACAGAAAATTCTAGAAAACGATGCATCACGAGCGCTCTATTTATTTCCTACCAAAGCGTTGGCACAAGATCAAGTGGCTGAGCTTCAGGAAATGATTGCGTTTATGGATGTTGATATTAAAACGCATACGTATGACGGTGACACGCCGCCAACAGTCCGCCAAGCCATACGCAATGCGGGACATATTGTCGTTACCAATCCCGACATGCTCCATTCTGCAATCCTGCCCCATCACACCAAATGGGTGAAACTGTTCGAGAATTTGAACTATATCGTGATTGATGAAGTACATTCCTATCGGGGTGTATTTGGCAGTCATGTGGCTAATGTGATTCGCCGATTGAAGCGAATTTGTCGCTTCTATGGCTCTAATCCGCAATTTATTTGTGCCTCAGCAACCATTGATAACCCGAAGGAACACGCTGAACGATTGATCGGTGAAACCGTAAAGCTGATTGACAATAATGGTGCGCCGGCAGGCGAGAAGCACTTTGTATTTTATAATCCGCCAGTTATTAATCAGCAGCTGGGGATTCGTAAAAGCTCCGTCTTGGAGACGCGTAAGCTAGCAGGCAAGCTGCTGCGGAGCGGGATCCAGACGATTGTTTTTGCACGGAGCCGCGTGCGCGTGGAGATCTTGCTGACCTATCTGCAGGAGCTCGTGAGTCACGAGCTGGGCAGCAAATCAATCCGCGGCTATCGCGGCGGGTATCTCCCGAAGCTGCGCAGGGAGATTGAACGAGGCTTACGCAGCGGCGAAATCCGCGGCGTTGTAAGCACGAACGCGCTGGAGCTGGGCATTGACATTGGCCAGCTGCAAGCGTGCGTGCTCAATGGCTATCCAGGCACGATAGCCAGCACTTGGCAGCAGTCCGGACGTGCCGGACGGCGGCAGGAGACCTCGCTGACGATACTCGTCGCGAGCAGTAATCCGCTGGATCAATATTTGATCCAGAATCCGCGGTATTTCTTCGAGCGTCCGCCGGAGCAGGCGCGTATTCATCCTGATAATCTGATCATTCTCGTCGATCATGTGAAGTGTGCGGCTTATGAGCTGCCTTTTGAAGCGAAGGAGAAGTTCGGTGAGGAGTCGCTCACCGATGTTCTAGAGTATTTGACCGAGGAGCAAGTGCTCCATCAGGTCAATGATCGTTGGTACTGGATGGAGCAATCGTTCCCAGCCCATAACATATCTTTGCGCTCTGCGGCGCAAGAGAATTTTGTCATCATTGATATGACGAATGGACATCGTGTTATCGGGGAATGTGATCGTTTTAGCGCACCAACGCTGATTCACGAAGAGGCTATCTATATTCATGAAGGCATTCAATTCCAAGTGGAAAAGTTGGATTATGAAGAGAAGAAAGCATTCGTGAGACAAGTGAATGTCGATTATTTCACAGATGCGAGCATGGCTGTACAACTTAAAGTACTGCATGTGAATCGGGAGGGGCGGGTTGGCGGTCTTCTGCGTCAGCTTGGCGAGGTAACTGTGAACGCGCAGCCTACGATTTTCAAGAAAATCCGTCTGCGCACGCATGAGAATATCGGCTCTGGTCCGATAAGACTGCCCGAAGAGGAGCTGCATACGAGCTCCTATTGGTTTACCTTCGACGAGGCGATGGCGGCAGGACGTTCGGCCAATGACATGCAGCATGCGCTGCTGGGCATTGCCAATGTCCTGGCGCATCTGGCGCCGCTGTATTTGATGTGCGACCCGATGGATATTCGGGTCGTGCCGCAAGTGAAGGCGGTGCACAGCAAGCTGCCGACGGTGTTTTTCTACGACCGCTACCCGGGCGGCGTAGGTCTTAGTGATCGGCTGTACGAGGTCCACGGACAGCTGATGGATCAGGCGCGCAGCCTGATCAGGAGCTGCGGCTGCATCAGCGGCTGCCCGGCCTGTGTTGGGCCGATCGAAGAGGTCGGCCTGCTCGGCAAGAAGCTCGCGCTGGAGCTGCTCGCAGAGCTTGAAGGCGGTGCCCAATGAGCGGGCTCCGCGAAAGGCTCGGCCGCCTGCGGGGACCCGCGGCGGCTGGGGCAACACCGCCGCCCCCGCCAGAGGCAGGGGGCGAGTGGGCGCAGCTCGGCGCCCATATTGCGACGAGCCCCGCGGGCTCGTTCGTCATGCGGCGCCGCGAGTACGGCGCAGACAGCGTGCACGGCAAGTATCGGCTGCGTGAGCTCGCCGATGTTGCGCCGCAGCTGTCATGCTTTCACGAGCAGGACGCCGTCGTCCGGCTCGAAGAGCTGCTCTTCTTCGATACCGAGACCACCGGACTCGGCGTCGGTGCAGGCAACGTGCCGTTCATGGTCGGCATCGGCTACTATACAGGGGAGCTGTTCACCGTTGAACAGCTCCTGATTCGCAACCCAGCAGAGGAGCATGCGATGCTGCTGTACCTGCAAGAACGGTTAGGACGATATACGCATATCGTCTCCTATAACGGTCGCACGTTTGATTGGCCGATTCTCAAAAATCGCTTCGTCCTGAATCGTCTCAACTTAGACGATTCAGAGCTGCTGCAGCTTGATCTTCTGTATCCTTCACGAAGTTTGTGGCGCAACACGCTGCCTTCTTGTCGGTTGAGCAAGGTGGAGGAGAGTCGGCTTGGGTTTGAGCGGGTTGATGACGTGCCGGGATCGATGGCACCTGCACTTTACTTTCAATATTTGGCGGAGAAAGATCCGGCTGTCCTGCAAGGTGTATTTATTCATAATGAACATGATATCGTGACATTGGCTGCCCTAACGATCCATTTTGGCAAATTGCTGCGACCAGAAGTGGAGCTTATAACGAATATCGACTCAAATACTGTTATGGTGATGGATTCTGATCTAGTCTCACAATCTGACCCAGCATCTAATCCGGAGCTAGCTACCGATTCTGATATCGACTTTGATCTCCTCGACCCCGAGGAACTTTTTCGCACAGGACTGTGGCTTGATAAAATGGGGAGAACTTCCAAATCGGAGCGATATTTCAATGAGCTATACACAAAGCTTCTGAATAGCGCTTCTGCTACCCAGTCGTCTGAACAAGAAAATGCGCATCTTCAATTGGCTGGATACTATAAGAAAACTGGGCAATATACCCGAGCAATCGAGTTGTGGAAGCAGGCTATTTTACTCAAACCTTCAAGTATATCCTTGCAGTTAGAGCCATATTTGGAGCTTGCGATGTACTTTGAGCACCGAGAAAAGGACTTGGAGCAAGCGGTCTTCTATGCAGAAGAAGCGTGGGCAAGGCTATGGCGGCGACGTGCGCTTCATCGCGGTGATCGCAAAATCAGCGAGATTGAGGAAGCATGGGAGAAGCGGATAGCTCGATTGAAGCAGAAAATGCGAAAAAAGGAGAACAATTCGATTATTCAACACGGTTCTCATGCCGTATCTTCTAACACGATTATTCGTAAAAAACGAAACCCGAAGGCACCAAAGCCAGCTTACGTCAGTGAGGGCTTAATTTAGCACTTTATATGTCGTATTTCATCTGTGTAACCTTCATTTACGTGTTTACGCAATCCGCCATTTGGTTATACAAGGTATAAAAATGGCAAGGAGGCGATTCTCGTGCCTGAGCTTCCAGAAATGGAAACATATCGTCAGCAATTGGCACGATTGGTCATCGGCGTACCGATTACGGGAGTCGATGTAACACGTCCGAAATCCTTAAATGTAGACCCCGAAGAATTTGCAGGAAAGCTTATCGGTAACCGTTTTGTCCGGATCGAGCGAAGAGCCAAGCACTTATTGTTTCATTTGGCCTCTGGTGAGATACTGCTGTTGCATCTCATGCTAGGCGGTTGGATGTTCGTTGGAACGCAAGAGGAGAAGCCAGATCGAACCGTTCAAGTGGAAATCCACCTGGGTTCACGAAGTCTTTCTTTTATTGGGCTGCGATTAGGCTATTTGCATATGCATACTTCGGAGGAGATTTCTGCCCTTTTGAAAAAGCTAGGGCCAGAGCCACTCGATATCAACATAGCGCAGTTCCGAAACGTCTTACGGCACAAAAGGGGTAATCTCAAAGTTACACTTGTCGATCAAACCTTTCTTTCAGGCATAGGGAATTGTTATTCAGATGAGATATGCTTTGAAGCGGGCATTCTCCCGCAACGCAAGATTCCTTCGCTTACCGAATTGGAGCAATCCCAGTTCTATCAAGCCATGCAATCCCTGCTTCGGGAAGCCATTCAAGTCGGTGGCTACATGGAGGAGCCCTTATTCGTGGGGGATCGGCTTACCGGACAATATAATACGAGATGCCGAGTGTATGATCGCAAAGATGAGCCATGTCTGCGCTGTGGACATCCCATCATTCAAATCGAAATTTCAAGTCGAAAGTGCTTTTATTGTGCCCATTGCCAAAAGTGAAAGGTCGGATGGAACATGTTTATCGGTGCCCATGTAAGTACGCGTGGTGGTTATCTGAATGCAGCCAAAACTGCCCTTTCCTTGCATGCAAATGCGTTTCAATATTTTCCGATGAATCCTCGGAGTTTGGCGATGAAAACTGTTAATCATAAAGACACGAGTGCCTGTGCGCAATTGTGCAAGGAGCACGGAATTCTTTCGATTGGACATGCACCTTATGCGCTGAATCCCGCTGTGGATGAGCCTGAACGTGAAATCATGGTTAACTTACTGAAAAATGGGATGGACATTACTAATGCCTGCGGTTCTGTTGGACTTGTGGTGCATTTTGGCAAATATACAGGAAAAGACCCGTTACAAGGCTACAAAAATATAATACAATGTTTGAATAGCGCTACGGAGGGTTATACGGGAGCTTCTTTCATTTTGCTTGAAAATCAAGCCGGTGAAGGGTCACAACTAGGGTTGACCATGGAAGAAATGGCACAGGTTCGCAAGCTTTGCGATTCACCTGAGAAAATTGGTTTTTGTCTAGATACGTGTCATGCCTTTGCAAGCAGGCTATGGCAAGGCTCAGATTGGGAAGAGCTGGAGTCGAAAGGAACACAGCTAGATTATCTGCCTCATTTGAAGGCTGTTCACCTGAATGATTCCGTGTATCCTTTCGGATCACAACGCGATCGGCATGCCAACATTGGTGCGGGACATATCGGCATTGCGAATTTCCAACGTCTTTTAGAATCTCCCTTTTTACGGGACATACCTATTGTTCTTGAGACAGGAACTGGGCTCGATGGCACACATCGGGAAGAGATTGCGCTCGTAAAATCGTTGCTGGAAAGGAAATGTGAGGATGATTCATGTATACTTAGATGATTCGCGTCCTTGTCCTCAAGGATTTGTCCTAGCCAAAGATGCTAAAGAATGTATCACCTTGCTTGAGGATTGTGAGATTGATATCTTATCTCTAGATCATGATCTGGGTTGGATGTCGAAACAAACAGGCATGGATGTTGTCATTTGGTTGATTCAGCAGCGTAAATTTCCAAGATCGATTTATATTCATACCTCCAGTCCTTCTGCATGCACACAGATGTATCAGATGCTTTATGCTGCCAAGCCTGAGAGCATGGAGCTTTATGCGCATCGTATGCCTGATGAAGTCTTGCTGGGGGTTGCACAAGGAACCTATCCAAGTAAACCGTAATGTGAAAGGAAACGAACTCATGATCCATTTATCCGGTATTCATTTTATACGGGGAGAACGCCATATTTTAAACGATGTGAATGTACATATCGAATCCGGTGAACACTGGGTATTGTTGGGCCGTAACGGCTCCGGCAAAACGACTCTGCTAGAAATGATGAATGGCTATGAATTTCCGAGCCGTGGTACAGTTGATGTACTTGGTAATCGGTATGGTCAATGTGATGTAAGGGAAGTACGGAAGGAAATTGGATACATTTCCCAATCATTATTTGAGAAATTGAATTTAAGCGATCCTGTGCTTGAAGTTGTGGCAACAGGTGAATATGCTTACCTTCGATTTTATCAAGAGATTCCACAGGAAGTGAAAGACCGGGCACTCGAAATGCTAGGACGTGTGCGAATTCCTCATCTGGCCGACCAACATTTGGGAAGTCTTTCACAAGGCGAGCGGAAGAAGGTCATGCTTGCACGATCCTTAATGAGTAAGCCATCGATCCTCGTTATGGACGAGCCTGCGGCTGGCCTGGATTTATTCGAGCGTGAGCGTTTTTTATCCGATGTTAATGATCTCAGTAAGCAAGATGTTACTGTTGTTTATGTCACTCATCACATCGAAGAGATAATGCCTTTATTTACGCATGTCGCTATTATTGAGCAAGGAGAATTGATTGCCTCAGGACGCAAAGAAGAAGTGCTGACACCAGAGAACATTCATAAAGCCTTTGGCATTCATGTTTCCTTAGAATGGTTCCAAGATCGGCCATGGATCAAGGTTATTGAAGACAACTAGGAGTACTTAGTTCGTTAGCTAAAAATGAACGTAGATTACTTAAAGGATGCGGCTATGACACAATTAACGACCTTTATTGGAACCGCGAATCACGGGTTCGCACAATATGCGCAAGATGAAATACGTAAGCTATTTCCACTCACGAAATTTACATTATTAGTGCCGACAGAAGTGTTTTATTTCCAAACTCCTGATGAAACGGCAGATGTGATTTCGACGATGCAAGAGAATGAACCGATCTTTCTTCGACATGTTCAACCTGTTCATCAGGAATGGGAGCTTACTCGTACAGATGCTGATATTGCGCATTTAACGGCTTGGCTTCGTGAAGCTTATGCTGCAGGTTTATTTACTTTTGGTGAGAAAATGGCTACGCAAATTCGTAAAGAAGAGCGTGCAGATGTCCCTTATGCACCTTTCTCCATTAAAGCCGCCATTGATGAAATCCTCGTTGCAGAATGCGGTGCTGAGCCAGTTGTTCGTTATGCGGATCACATCATTTCGGTGTACATTAGCGCCAAGAAGCTATACGTCGGAATATCGAAACCACAAGACAATTTATCCGATTGGTCTGGCGGGGCGATTCGCTTTATGAAGGAAGAGGATCAAATTTCTCGTGCCAAGTTCAAGCTTTTGGAAGCAGAGCAGCGTTTCGGGATTGATTTTAGTGTTGCTCGCAAAGCGATTGATATTGGGGCTGCACCAGGTGGATGGACGTCCTTGCTGCTTGAGCGCGGATTGAAAGTAACAGCCATTGATCCAGCAGCATTGAATCCTCGACTACTAGGCAATCCATTGCTAACATTCTTGAAGAAAAATGCTGGTGATGTGAAGCTGCGTGAAAACGAGTTTGATTTACTTGTCTGCGATATGAGCTGGGACCCGCGTCAGATGGGACGCCTCGTGGCGGATTTGCTTTTCTCCTTGCAAAGCGGTGGGACTGCCATCATCACGGTAAAGCTTATGCATAAGAAGCCGTTTCAAACGGTTCGTGATATCCTGCGGATTTTCGAGGATTCGCTCTTCCTATTGAAAGCGAAGCAGTTATTTCACAATCGGGAAGAACTTACGTTATATTTGCAAAAAATATAAAGTGTGTAAAAAAATCTAGATTTCCGAAAGAACCTCCCTTATAATCAAGAGCATTATGACTTGGATATATGAGGGGGTTTTTTACTATTTTGAATCAACAACCAACTTGGCAAGGATCCATAGTAGGAGGGAGATACCAACTCATTTCTATGCTAGGACAAGGCGGCATGAGTCAGGTATATCTCGCGGAAGATCAGAAGATTAAGGGGAAGCGATGGGCTGTGAAAGAATGTTTGTGCACAGCTTCCGACAAGGTATCTTTCATGGAGGAAGCGGAAATGCTCGCCAAGCTTGCGCACGCGCAGCTTCCACAATTGGTTGATTATTTTATAAGCGATGATGGTAAAGGCTACCTGGTTATGGACTATATCGAGGGGCCAACGCTTCAGGATTTATTCGAAAATAATCATCACGAGATGCCACTTCTACAAATTGTTCAAATTGCTTTTCAATTACTCGATATATTCCACTACTTACACACGTTTCAACCTCGACCGATCATATACCGCGATCTTAAGCCTTCCAACGTTATGCTCAACCAACATAATCAGGTCCGATTAATTGATTTCGGTGTAGCAAGGCAATTCAAGCAAGGACAAGCATCTGATACGATGCAAATGGGTACCATTGGATTCGCTGCTCCTGAACAATATCTCGGGCTGCAAACGGATGCTCGCACAGACCTTTACACGTTGGGCGCGATGCTCTATTACTTATTATCCGGCGGTCACTATGCGTACAGTAAGGCCAAGCCATTGGAACTGCGAAAGGAAAGGATACCGGAAGTCTTACGTACCACCGTTCATTTTCTCCTGCAGGATCAACCTCAGAACCGCTGCCAAACCGCAATGGAAGTGAAGCTGAGACTTCGTTCCATCTTCCCCGAAGCTAATCTGGTACTTACAGATGCAAATCCTCAATCCAAATCACGCCCAGCTCAAATGAAAGATAAGTTAATTGTGATTGGCGGGTTATTCGCAGGTGTAGGTGCGACTTTCACGGCAATCACACTAGCGAGAATCCTTCACGCGCTCCAAATCCCTAACGCGCTGGTCGAGCAGCCGACGATCGAACCCGATTTATATATGCTGCTTTACGGTGATCGAAACGCGCCGAACCCCTACATTTTTCCCTCGGATCACATTCGTGACTCAACTTCAACTCACACAACACCATGGAACAATGGTTTTACAACTTGGGTTCCCATTCACCCAGATGGATTTCAAGGTATTTGGCAAGCTTCCCATGCTTTTAAACTTCTACACATGATGAAAAAGCCGATAGTCTTATGGGACGTATCGACGCAGTGGGAGCACCCTTCGGTGCAAGAGCTTTGTTTTAGTGCGGATGACATCATCGTTATGGTGGATAGCTCGCCAGGGAAGTGTGATCGCCCCAGCTCGCGTAAGCTTATTGGGCAGTTCGAATCCTACCGGTTGCGAGGTAAAAAGGTTCATTACATCGCTAATGGCACATTACCCGCGAATTTTCAAAGGGAATGGCAGGACTCGCTTCCATTTAAGCCGCTGTGTACGTTGCCACATATTCCAAGATCAGAAGTCATGCAAGCCGTTTGGAAGGGAGATTGCATCCAAGATCAACCTCAATACTTGAACGTTTTTTATGAAGCGCTGAAACCATTCCTCCGTGAAATACTCCCCCATGAAAGCATCAACCAACTCTCCGGCCGTCCTAGAAAGTCAATATTTGCCCATTTTATAAAGCGAGGTTAATATTTTTATTTAATGGAAAAACCGTTCAGGCTAGTAAGGTAGCGATAAAAGGGATATCCTATAACCAAATGTAACCAAAAGTATGGTATGATGAGTCATATTTTGTATGAGGAAACGAGGGGGAAACAGCCATGGAGCAGCGATACGCAAGAGAATCCAGATGTTTCAAAACATCGCGTATTTTTCCAACTGATGTGAACAATCATAATACGCTTTTTGGTGGAAAGCTGATGTCCTATATCGATGATATTGCTTCGATTGCGGCACATAAGCATTGTCGACGGTCGGTCGTTACGGCATCTACGGATTCGGTTGACTTTTTGTACCCGATTCACACGTCGGATTCCGTATGTTTGGAGTCATTCGTTACTTGGACTGGCAAAAGCTCGATGGAGGTATTCGTCAAGGTTGTCACCGAGGATTTGAAGTCAGGCGCAAGGAAAATTGCAGCCACCTCATTCCTAACTTTTGTTGCGTTGGACGAAAATAAGGTACCGGTAGAGGTGCCGGATGTAATTCCGGAAACAGAAGAAGAAATGAAGCTCCACGAATCCGCGCCGCATCGTGCGGAGATGAGGCGTCTTCGACGAGTGGAAAGTAAGAAGCTGGCTAGCTTTTTAACGATGATGTATCCTTGGGAATAAAATCATTGATTTATTAGGGAAATGTGATACAATTTGGGTAATTGAAAATCGGACAAGCGGAAGCACCGCTGATGATTGAGAAGTTTTCTCTTTCGTCAGTGCGTGCTTTTTTGCTGTTCTGAAGTAGACAGGAGGGAAATATGAGAGCTGAAACAACTACACGTATAGCGATTGTACTTGCTGTCATGAGCTGTGTACTCATTGGAAGCGGTGTTTATGCGAAATTCGCGGGGTAGATTCAAGAACGAAGGAGGAGAAGTCGGAATGAGTAAACTTCAACTGTATGTCTTAGATGATGACATGGCCTATGCCGAGCGATTAGCTGTATTTATTAGGGCAACGGAGTTCGCTGAACGCGTGCAAGTGAAGCTCTTCTCACAAGTTGAGCTCCTGCTGCAGGTGTTGGAAGAACCCGAAATCAAAGGAGTTCTATTGATATCTGAAGCGTATTATCCAGTGTTGCAGCATCATCGTACATCGCTATTCAAAATGTTTTTGAGTCAGAATATTTCAAACACCGATGCCCCTGATACGGTTCTTCCGTTTGTATTCCGTTTTCAACCATTGCACCAGCTCCTCGCCCGAATTCAAGCTCTGTATTCGGAGTGCATGCCAAAAGATCATCGGTCCATTCATTCCCAGCGCACACGCGTCATATCTGTCTACAGCAGCAGTGGAAGCATCGGGAAATCGATAACCGCCGTTCATATGGCGAAACAGCTGGCATTCCGTGGTGAACGTGTCTTGTATCTGAGCTTGGAGACCGTGAGTGCAGCTTCTCAGTGGTTGCAAGGTCAATCAGGGCGATTATCTCAACTCCTCTATTATTTGAAAAGTTCACCGGAGTCTCTGGGGCCAAAGCTGGTACTTTTAAAATCACATGATTCGATTCGCAAGTTCGATTACCTGACACCTCACGAACAAATGAGAGAGATGCAAGAGATGAGTGGTGACCATGTCAAACAACTCATTTCGTCCATAGTTGGCTTATCGGCCTACGATACACTCATCGTTGATCTTGAAGCGTCGGTACATCCAAGAATAGTAAGAAGCTTAGAACTTAGCGATACGATCATTTGGCTGATTCGAGATGATTGGAACGATGCTTTCAAAACAAAGTCATTGTATAAACAAATGAGCGCATTCTCTCACATTCATTTTGTCATGACGAGTTATAGAGGCAGTCAAAACAACGCTTTCGAATTCCTAGGTAAAAATATGACGTACAAGCTTCCTTATATTCCTGAATGGAAGGGGATGAGTTCTGCAGAACAGGTCTGGCAATCGGATATATTTTCTGAGCAAGTGTATGACATGTTGAAAGCTGTCTTCAATCTGAATGTGGAAATTCCCAAAGAAGGAGCTGCTGCTTACTTTGAATCAAGAGCTGTTTAATCAATTAAAGAAGGAGATAAAGGAGAATCTCGACCTCTCGCATGAGGTTAGTGACGCTCAATTAATGGGGCATATCGAAGATACGATCTTTCGAGCTGCAAGTGCTCATAGCTGGACTTCGAGTGAAATGCATGCTGGTGTCAAGCGAATATTTGCCAGCTTTCGAGGATTAGACATTCTACAACCGCTCATCGATGACCCCACAGTGACAGAGATTATGGTGAATGGTCACACCTGTATTTTCTTTGAACGTAGGGGCTTAGTTGAACGCTACCCATATGAGTTGGAAAGTGCTGAGAAGCTGGAAGATCTTATCCAAATGATTGTCTCCAAAGTAAACCGAATCGTGAATCAAGCCACACCTATTGTGGATGCACGATTGAAAGATGGTTCCCGTGTAAATATCGTTCTTCCACCTGCTTCTCTTAGCGGTCCAACGCTAACCATTCGTAAATTTCCAGCCAAACCAATGGATATGTCCGATTTGATTCGACTTGAAAGCATTTCCGAGGAAGCTGCGGAAGTGCTGAGGCTGATGGTAGAAGCGGGATTTAATTTGTTCGTTGGTGGCGGAACGGGGTCAGGGAAGACAACGTTCCTGGGCGCATTGAGTGCTTGGATTCCAGTACATGAACGCGTGATTACGATTGAAGACTCTGCAGAGCTGCAGATCCAAGCTGTTCCAAATCTAGTCCGAATGGAAACGAGAAATGCAAATACAGAAGGGAAGGGAGCTATCACCATGCGAGAGTTGATCCGATCTTCTCTGCGGATGCGCCCTAATCGCATTATTGTCGGTGAGGTACGAGGTGCTGAGGCGTTGGATATGCTGGCTGCTATGAATACTGGACATGACGGAAGCTTAAGCACGGGGCATGCGAACACCTCGCTGGATATGCTTAGTAGGCTGGAGACGATGGTCCTAAGTGCAGCTCCTCTGCCCATTGAAGTCATACGTAAACAAATCGCTTCTGCTTTAGATGTGATTGTTCATGTATCTCGAATGAGAGATCGCTCACGAAAGGTGACAGAGATCCATCAAGTTGTTGGTTTAAAGGATGGAGAAGTTCAGTTGCAGCCGCTTTTTCTATTCGAAGAGAGCGGGGAGGCACCAGATGGTAGAATCCTTGGAGCACTCCGTTACACGGGGCAAACTCTTGCGAATATGCATAAGCTTCAAATGGCGGGCAAGCAGCTTCCTGCCTGGTTTTCAGGGAGTAAAGCTGGATGTGTGGTGACATGATGGTATGGTTGCTGCTGCTTCTGATAGGTGGTGGAAGTTGGATCATTTTGTTATCTCTTGAACGCCGCAAATCCCTTTCAAAACCACTTGAAAAAGCCCCTAAACACAAATCTACAGATACCCTTCCTGTTGTTTCCTACATCGATTACAACCAGTATCAATTATCCGCCAAAGAGAGAACAACTGCGATTCTAATGCTTGCTTTTCCGGCAATCCTCATCGGTTATATTTTCTATCAAAATGTCATCCTCGCCACTGCACTTGCATCGACGGGCTTTTTGTTTCCTCGCTTTCGTCGGCAGCAACTGATCCAAAAACGCAAAAATATGCTATTTGTGCAGTTTAAACAAGCACTTAGTTGTCTATCCTCCTCCATGACAGTGGGAAAATCCATTGAATCTGCATTCCGAGAGGCATGGGAAGATTTGAAGCTGCTGTATCCTGATCCTGCCTGCCTAATCGTCGTTGAATTCGGAATGATTTGTCGTAAGGTTGAGAATGGCGAACCGATTGAGACAGCGCTTAAACAATTTGCAGACCGAAGCCATTTAGAAGATATTCAGTGCTTCACAGACGTCTTTCTAACCTGTAAACGCACGGGTGGTAACCTAGTGGAGGTTATGAAACGAACAGCAACGGTTATTGCGGAGAAGCTAGAGATAACGCAGGAAATTTCGGTCATGATTGCACAAAAGCGTTTTGAATCGAGAGTGCTTGTTGTTGCTCCCATTTGTATTGTTGCAGTTTTGGCATTTTCTTCACCAGATTATATGGTTCCACTTTACAGTGGCAGCGGAATTCTGATCATGACCATGTGCTTGCTGTTACTAGGTGCTTGCTATGTACTTACTCAAAAAATTATGAATATCAAGGTGTAGCATGTGGATGTGGTTATTCGCTTTGACGCAAGTTGTCTTTATTATTGCAATTCTAATGCGCGGACGAAGAAAATACGGGGCACAACTTCAGGTGCACATGTATCCATTTCGATTGAAGGTACTCTTACCATACAGCTACTACCTTATTGATAGGCTTCAATTTTTGGAACGTTTTCCTGATTTTACGTCAAAAATCCATCATAAATGCCTGACATTGTATGGTAGAAGCTTGTCCTCGCAAGGCAGCAAGTGGTTCATGGCAGAGCTTATATCTGCTGGTACTTTGTGCTTATTCATAGTTACGCTTCTTGCCATTCTTGCTGGTGAAGACAGCTCTTTATTAGTCTTTGGTGTGGTTGCAGCAATCGGAACACCGATGGTGATGGTCCGTGATTTAGATACCAAAATTCGGAGAAAGCAACAACGGATGATACTAGAGCTGCCTGAGTTTTTGAGCACTATCGTGCTCTTAGTGAATGCTGGCGAGACCGTTAACCGTGCGTGGATTCGATGTGTTCAGTCTAAGCCGCATATGACGGATTCTCCATTATTTAAAGAGTTGCTTCAAGCTGTGCATGAGCTGGAAATGAATATCTCCTTCACGAAGGTTTTAGAGGATTTTAGTAAGCGATGCGCGTTACATGAAGTGTCTTTATTTACATCAACGCTTGGATTGAACTATAAAAGAGGCGGTAATGATTTTGTCGTCGCCCTGCAGGCGCTCTCACTGGAACTTTGGCAGCGGAGGAAAAGTGTTTCGCGAACCCTAGGGGAGGAAGCATCATCCAAGCTCGTTTTTCCAATGGTGTTAATTTTTGTTGTGGTGATGGTGATTGTCGCCGCACCCGCGTTACTCATGATGAACCAATAAGAAAGGGATGTTGACATGAAGACGATGATCGAAGGCTTTAAACGGGTGTGGCAAGAGGAAGATGGGCTAGGTACATTAGAAATTTTATTGATTGTAGCGGTGCTTGTTGCGATTGCGATTATTTTTAGAAAGTGGATCGTTTCCTGGTTCCAGAAACTCATCGGCGATGCAAACACTGATCTGAAGGATAATAGCGCGGTTGCACCTTGTGCGCCTAGTCCGACCACGAGCTGTGCGCCATAGCAGGCTCAAGCGTTTCACTAAAAATGAGCAGGGTACGTTCACTTTAGAAGCCTCACTCGTATTTCCAATAATTTTAATTTGTACGGTGACGTTGTTGTTCGTTGGGATGTATGCCTACCAGCATGTATATCTCCAGCAGCTAGCGCGATCTGTTGCAGAAAAGCTAGCTTTTACTTGGAATAACAGCCATAAGGATTTGACAACAGGCAGTTTTGATCCGCGGGAAAGCGACAGTTTGTACTGGCGACTGACGCAGGACAATGTGAGCGACTTGTTTGGTTTGCTACAGGGAAATGGCGGTACAAGCATCACAATCCCTACGAATCAGGATAATGGTTTGGTAGAGAAAAAGCTAGCAAAAGCCGCAGGTTTACTCCCAAAAGGAGTCACTGGAAAAGCAACATATACGAACTATTTACTGGATCATCAAGTTGAAGTTACTGTTAACAAGTCATTTCTCACACCTTCGATCCTGCGGAAATGGATGCATTCGGCTCAATTGGAAGGAACAGCTGTTGCCCATATTGTTGATTCGATAGAGCTAATCCGAACCACAGATCTGACGCGGACCTATCTGCCAACATTAATTGGAAGGATCTCACCCGAGAAAGCAAAGGCAGCACTTGTAGATCCTGTGAAGAGTGATTTGTCTGGACCTAGTGTCACTATCCAATCCGAACGTCAGGCATCATCTTATTTACGATCATTGGTGGGAGGCACGGAGGTAGTGAGAACTACTGCGTCTGGTAAAAGTAGAAAAATTGATGCATTTGACGCGCGTGGGATAGGGCATCAAGCCTTTTATAGTTTGACCGAGGCTCAGCTGCGGGCTGAACAGCTCCCCAAGGACATCGAGCTGCTCCAGCAGGATCCGACTGTAAAGGGAATTGTTTGGCACTTTTTTAAGAAGGATGCAAGCGGCAAAGGGATGCCTACGGATGTTTTTCGTAAGGAACTCGAACGTAAAGGGATCGTGGTCGTTATTCACAATTAGAAAGAGGGGAGCCTTTGAGGAGATTCTTATTTGCAGAGAACGGCGCGGTATCCGTTTATTTGATACTCATTATCGTGCCGATATTCTTATTTCAAGCGGTGCTTATCGATTTTGCCCGAATCAAAGCAGCGGAGAGAGAAACAGAATCAGCGATTCAAGCAGCTGCACGATCCGTGATGTCCTCCTTCAATAGTGAGCTGCAGCAGAGAGGACTTTATGGCATGGGCCTCTCTCAGGAGGACTCAGAACAACTTCTTAGCGATGTCTTCGCCAAAAACTTATCCAGTGGCATCTCATCAAATGCCTTTCATTTTATCAATACCAAAGCTGTAGACGGAGCTGTACGTGTTACACCCGTGTATTCACTGGCTAGTCATGTCATTTTTGAAGGTCAGCTAATCCAAGATATGAAAATTAAAGCACCCATTGAATACTCGCTCGAAATCGCTGATAAATTTCAGAAGAGCGGGGTCCGAGAGCCGTTTCAGATGGGGTCGCAATTTGCTAAAGATGCCGCTGAATTAGAAAAGCTAATCGAACAGCGCGAATCCGCGCTTGACGAAGCATGGCAGAGCATGGAGACGCTCTATGCCAAAACATCCACATTTCATCTTTACTATGGAACAAGAATCGCGGAATTAGATGATTTAGCAGCGCGCATTGGTATTCATACCGTTGATGAAGTACGTATTGAAATCAGTCAAGTTCAAGCTGAACTGCAGTCTCTAACGAATACCATAAGGAATATGGATCTTTCCTTGGTTTCTTTGGCACAAGCAGGTCCTGAGGCCGCCACCAGTATGCAAGCCATTATTGCTAGCAAACAAACTATTGAGTTGCAGGCCAGTACCCTTTCTCAGAAGCTGAATGAGCTGGAAGCTTTAGTTCAGCAAATCTTGAAGTATACAGCACTTGTCATTAGCACAAAGCTAGAAGTTGCTGCCAATGAACGTGATGTTAAACAGATACAACAGGAGATTGAACCTGCCATACGGCTAGCCAAGCAAAAAAATGATGAGATACGATCAAAGTTATCAGGAGTTTCGAGTTCCCCAACACAAGGTGCTCAAAACCCACATGAGGTATTTCAACATGTTTCACTTATTGGGGATGATTATTTCTATAGTTATCAAACATCCATCGCACGAATTGCTGCGTTATTTTCAGCTTTCCAGTCATCTGTCGAGCAAGTCATCTTGTATACTTCGGAAAATACGAGTGTGGTCAATCAAGCCAATGACAACTATTGGACAGCTTCCAATGATTTTCACACTAAACAGAGCCCTTTTGAGCAATCTAGAATGGAAAAGAACGATAGATCTACGACAAATAAACAGACTCAAAAGAATAAAATCCAATCTATTTTGGACCAAGCGAAGCAAGCCATTGGCGGTTGCAGTCTTACCAATTCGCAATCCGGTGATGATGCCCCTTACAACAGACTCCAAGGCGAGTCGGGCTTATATCAAAAATATCGACAAGCGAACATGCAAGATACGATGATTGGGAATGAAGCTATGTATGACCTTGATAAATCGGAACCTGTTAGTCTAAGAGCAATGGACATACTGGGTGCAATAAACCAAGCAGCCGAAGTGCTGCGTGATGAGCTTTACGTGAATGAGTACGCGCTAACGAAGTTTAATTATCGTACTTACGGGTTAGAGAAAGACCTGAATGGTCAGTCCAAATTGTCTAACGAACTCATAGACCCAGGTACTCATATGTTAGCTACCCAAGAGGTGGAATATCTCTTATACGGGTTTTCCTCATGTGCCGCTAACCTATCTGCTGCCTATGCCGAAATGTTTTCTTTACGACTAGCGATCCGCACCGTTGAAGCCTTATTAGATCCGGAAAAGGAACTGCTTAACATCGGGTCGCCATTGCTTGTGTTATTGGCTGCTGCAGCACAAGGTGCTGCTGAGGCGTTGGTCGATATGAACGCTTTGGTAAAAGGAGATGCGGTTGAATTATCGTCCAAGCTTTCCGTGGCAGCGCTTAAGTTGACTTACAAAGACTATTTACGGGTTTTTCTGATGCTGCATAGCAACAATGCTAAGCTGCTGGCGAGAATACAAGCACTCCTTGAACTAGAAACTGGCAAAGATTTGATTCAACAAACTTCTTACATACAAACGAATGCCACAAGTGAAATGAGGCTTTGGTTTATTCCGCAAATAATGAAACTGTTGGATGGAACAGGTCTTTTGGGTTGTAAAGTAGTCAGAGATCAATGTCAAATGAGTCGAACAGCTGTCGTATCGTATTAAGGAAGGAGGCAAGGAGTTGCTTCGCAAATTGAGCAAAGGGCAAGATGGCGGCATCGTGTTGGAAGCATCGCTCATTTTGCCTATATTTCTAGCGTTTGTGGTGGGTCTAGTGCTTTTCATTCAAATTGCCATTGTTGAAATGGCGATGCAATCAGGTGTATCCGAGGCGGCGAAGTCAATCGCAGGACAACTATACCCTGTACGAATTCTGGTTCAAGAAGCACGCTCGAAATATGATCAAAGCCGCACCGCGGACATACTAAATACAGCTGTGGATCAAGTTCAATCTGCTCGCAATCATGTGACGAGTGCAGAGGATTTTGCCGATGAGTACGCAGCCTACATCCCAGATTCGTTACTGGAGCTTGTACGTTGGGAAAAAGAGAAGCGAGAACTTGGAGAGGGAATGGCGCAAGATGAGCTGAATGGACTCTATGAATCACAGGTAAAACCGCGATTGCTAGCTGCGTTTACACCACTTGTTTATGTTTTTTGTGATGCAGCGGTCATCGATAAGAAGCACTTTAAAGTCATTTCTGTGGCGCTACCGAGTATGGAACCAAGCGGTGAGGCTTACTTTGGGATTGAAGTGCAGTTGACCTATAAGCTCCCTCTACCTTTTATGAGCCAAACAATTGATGTGAAAAAGAGGGCCTATGAGCGGGCTTGGGTTGGGGCTTAACGAATGGGAGGAATAACAATATTTTATTGATACATGGTGTGTTTATTCTGTTTATCTCGATTGCCTTTATTAGTGATGTTCGTCATGCCAAGCTGCCAAATAAGTTGACGATGTGTGGAACTATTCTAGGAATAATGTTCCACACATGGACACAGGGCTGGACCGGACTGCTGTTTTCGCTCTGTGGAGCACTTACAGGTTTTCTCGTCCTACTCGTTTTGTATGTACTAGGTGCTTTGGGAGCTGGAGATGTCAAACTTTTTGCAGCAATTGGCGCAATCATGGGCGTTGCTTTTGTTTTACAAACACTCGTATATGCCGTTTTATGTGCAGGACTCATCGGACTTTTCCTATTACTTATTCAAAAACAAATTAGCGCTACTAGTCATAAGCTTATGAGCTGGCTGATCTCGATTGTTGTCCACAACAAAATCGAAACCTTACGTGAGATCAAGCATCAGAAAAACATTAAATTTCCCTTTATGTATGCCGTTTTTCCTGCGGTGGCTATCACATGTTATTATTCTTTGCTTTGAGATGAGGTGGTTTTATGACACAAGAAGTATTCGGACTTCGATATGAGTTTGTTTTTCAACATGGCCACTTGATGGAGTTGTACAAGGAAGGCGGATTAACAGTTAGTGATCTTTCCTCCTTGCAAGTACGCATGCTAGAAGCGAATCAAATTCCGAGACTGCTGCCGCTCGACATACATGAGGTCGATTCTCGACTTCGCTTGCAGTATAAATTGTCTTCCAAACGTATGCTGTCACATGTTCTGAAAGTGGAAACGTTCTCGATCCAGCAGCTTGCCAAGTTAATGTATGCCATTCTATGTACACTTGAAGAAAGCAAAAATTACATGCTTTACGAGATGAATTTCGTGCTGAAAGATAATTTTATTTTCGTTGGACAGGATTGGGCGGATATCTATCTGACATATGTACCTTTAGATATACAGCATGTAAGTGATGATATTTATCTAGCGATAGATGCTCTTCTGGCCAAGCTTCATTTACATGTGTCAGAAGAGGATCAGGATCAACTGAATACCTGGACTTCAGCTCATTTGGCTAACAAAAGCTTGCTTGGATATAAGGAAGCGTTATTAAAATTAATGGACGAGCCAATTTCGGTGCGAAATTCAACGCCTAATGAGCCCACTGCACCCAATGAAATTTTATTACCTGAGCAAGGGTTGCCCAAAGCACATTGGAAAAGAGAAGAGAATATACGAATAGAAACTAGCCTTCCCAAATGGAGTGAATCTGATCAGAAGAAATTCATGGATCATGATATTCAAACGCCATCAGGATCCTATTCCATTAGCGTATTCCCGATATCATTTATTCCCCTAAATCAGCGAGCACGATGGATAATAATAGCTATAATATTTATCATCGCTGCCTTTCTCTGGCAACTTTACTTTACGTCGCCTTCAACAAGTTCACTTCAGCTTATAGCTGGTATCACGCTGCTAATGGGAGATGTGGGCTTTGTTTTGCTCTGTCTGGGCCTCCCACAGCTGCGAAGGGCAATGAATAACAAGATACCTTCTTTTACTGAGCACACTCCTCCTTCGGGAAACGCTGCTTCCCTTGATTCCTCAACAATCGCGTCTCCAATCGATATGCAGCACTATTATCGCAACCTGTCGATGCATACGACCCAACTCCAACCTACACAATCAAATGCCACAGTGTTTCTAGGGAATTCTCCAACTCAAAAACCGCTCGGACCTCGATTGGAATTTCTAGTGAAAGATGAAAGTCAAACCGTTCCCATCAACAGTGAAGTTTTTACAATTGGGAGGGGAGATCCAAGCAGCAAGATCGACTATGTGATGGATATCGTGGGTGTTTCCAGAATCCATGCGGAAATTGTACAAACGAGCAACGGCTTTCAGCTGCGAGATACAGGCTCAACCAACGGAACCTATTTGAATGATCTCCTTCTGGTAACTTATCAGGCTTATCCGTTAAAAGATGGGGACATAGTGCGAATTATTCGACAGGAACTGACTTTTCGGCTCTAATACAAATAGTTCTACTTCCTGTCTGCCGTGAGCAGTGGTATAATAAGAAGTCACGAGTAAAATATGTGATTATCTTAGAACTAGACAGGGGTTTGGTTTTACAAAATGAGTCTTTTAACAATTGAAGATTTAAGCCACAGCTTTGGCGATCGTACATTGTTCAAAAATGTATCTTTCCGCTTACTTGCTGGTGAACGCGTTGGTATCGTTGGAGCGAATGGCGTGGGGAAATCCACGTTGATGAATATATTAACAGGCAAGCTTTTGAAGGATACAGGAAAAGTAGAATGGACACCGAGAGTCCATTATGGCTATTTGGATCAGCACTCCGTGTTGGCCGCGGGCAGGACGATTCGCGATATTTTGCGTGATGCGTTCTTGCCGTTGTATGAAGAAGAGAAAAGAATGATGGCCATTACCGACAAAATGGGTGATGCCACGCCAGAGGAGCTTGAAGTGCTTCTCGAGGAAATGGGTGAAATTCAAGAGCGTTTGGAAATCGGTGATTTCTATCTGCTTGATGTCAAAATCGAAGAGATGGGAAATGGTCTCGGACTTAATGCCATTGGTTTAGATCGTGATGTCACTTCTCTTAGTGGTGGACAGCGCACGAAGGTTCTTCTAGCTAAGCTTCTACTAGAAAAGCCAACTGTACTTTTGCTTGATGAGCCTACCAACTACTTGGATGTGGAACACATCGAATGGTTGAAAATGTACTTGAAAGATTACCCTTATGCCTTCATGCTAATTTCACATGATACGGAATTTATGAATGAAGTTGTAAATGTTGTTTATCATTTGGAGTTCTCCAAATTGACGCGTTACACAGCGAATTACGAGAAATTCCTTGATATGGCTGAAATGAACAAAGCGCAGCACATTGATGCTTATGAGAAGCAACAAGAGTATATCAAGAAACAGGAAGATTTCATCGCGCGCAACAAAGCACGAGCGTCAACGTCAACTCGTGCGAAGAGCCGGGAGAAGCAGTTGGATCGCATTGACCGCATCGAGCGTCCAGAAACGGCTATGAAGCCTACTTTCGTATTCAAAGAATCGCGTTCAAGTGGTAGAATCGTATTTGAAGCAGAAAATTTGGAAATTGGCTATGATCGCGCCTTGCTTCCTAGGATGAATGTGACGATTGAACGCGGCGAGAAAATTGCAATCGTCGGCTGCAATGGGGTCGGTAAATCCACCCTGTTAAAGACGATTCTTGGGAAAATCGAGCCTTTCAGCGGCAAAACGTATCGCGGCGATTATTTGAGTCCTGCGTACTTTGAGCAAGAGGTCAAAGCGCCAAGCATGACACCGATTGATGATGTATGGAATTCATTCTCTTCCATGACTCAGAATGAAGTACGAGGAGCGCTTGCGCGAGTTGGTCTCAAAAATGAGCACATTACTCGTGCCATGAGCATGTTAAGCGGTGGTGAGCAAGCGAAGGTTCGTCTGTGCAAGCTGCTCATGCAAGAAAGCAACTGGTTGCTATTCGATGAGCCTACGAACCATTTGGACGTCGTAGCCAAAGAAGAACTTCAACGCGCTTTGAAAGAGTATAAGGGTACCGTACTTCTCGTCTGCCATGAACCTGAGTTCTATGAAGGTTGGGTTACACGTGTTTGGGACGTTGAAGAATGGTCAGCTAAAGTAACGAATTAATCAATTAAACAAATCAATTAATCAAATCGGAGGAGATCACGATGTTAACGCACGTAGTGTTTTTTAAGCTCAAAGATCGCAGTCCTGAAGCTGTGGAAGTAACCAAAGCCGTTCTTACGAATATGGAAGGTAAAATCCCGGTTTTACGGCACATTGAGGTTGGGACTGACATTCTACATTTAGAGCGTTCTTACGATATCGCACTCATCACGAAATTTGATTCGCTAGACGATTTGAAAGTTTACGATACACATCCTGTGCATGAAGAAGTTAAAGCTCATATGAAAACAGTTCTTGATGGAACGTCCATCTGTGTTGATTTTGTAAGCTAACTCATGTTTGAAAAACATAGAAGAACAGTGTAGTATCCTTAGAAGAGGCTCGTTCTTGACGTTGTCAGGCACTAGCAAATGTTCTGAGGCTGCACTGTTTTTTGTGTGTTTAGCGCATTACCTACTTACATAAGACATGGGGGAGGAATCCAATTGAAGTCCAAATTAAATAGAGCTTATATGACAGAAGTTCTTGAAATGCTGCTGCGGACTCCTAGTCCAACAGGGTACACACATCACATTATGCAAAAAGTAGAGCTAGAAGTGAGTAAGCTTGGCTTCGAGCTTTCTTATACGAATAAAGGCTGCGGCATCGTTACCGTTCCTGGTACAAGCTCTGATCGCGTAATTGGCATCTCTGCACACGTGGATACGCTGGGCGCCATGGTGCGTTCTATCAAGGAAAATGGTACGCTGAAAATCACATCACTCGGCGGATTCATGATGGGTGCGATCGAGAATGAGTACGTGCAAATTCATACACGTGATGAGCGTGTGTATGATGGTACGATTCTTACGTCTAGACCATCCGTTCATGTGTATGAGGACGCGAGAGAGTATAAGCGCGATGAAGCGAATATGGAAGTACGTATAGATGAGCTTGTTAGCTCCAAAAAAGATGTGCAAGCACTTGGCATCCGAGTTGGCGACTATATCTCGTTCGATCCGCGTGTGCAGGTGAAAGAAAATGGCTATGTGAAATCCCGCCATTTGGATGATAAAGCAAGTGTGGCTTCCTTGTTTGGTCTGCTTAAATTGATGAAAGAACAAGGAATTCAGCCGTTTTACACGATCAAGCTGTTCTTCTCCAACTATGAAGAGGTGGGTCATGGCTCCGCATTTATTCCTGAAGATATAACGGACTTTATCGCCGTAGATATGGGAGCACTTGGCGATGATCTTAGCGGAAGCGAGCGTGACGTTTCGATCTGTGCCAAGGATTCGTCAGGTCCTTACGATTATGCGATGACTTCGAAAATGATCGAGCATGCCGAGAAGTTGGAAATCGGTTATGCCGTTGATATTTACCCGCGCTATGGCTCAGACGCTTCGGCAGCACTTAGAGGCGGCCGCGACATTCGTGCTGCGCTCATTGGGCCTGGTGTTCATGCGTCACATAGCATGGAGCGTACGCATATGGATGCTGTAGTGAATACAGCGGCCCTTCTTGCCGCGTACATCATGGAGCCGGTGCAAGGATGAATATTCTAAGCGCGGTCGATATAACCAAAACCTATGGCGACAAGGTGCTCTTCGATGATATCTCGTTCACCCTGAACGAGAAGCAGCGCATCGGCCTCATCGGCGTGAACGGCACAGGCAAGTCCACGCTTCTGAAGATGCTCGCGGGTCTGGAAACACCGGATCGCGGCAAGCTCGTGCACGCGAACCATTTCCGCGTGGAATACTTGCCGCAGAACCCGGAGTTCGATCCGAACTCCACGGTGCTCGAGCAAGTATTCCACGGCGATTCGCCGCTCATGAAGACGCTGCGCGACTATGAGCTGGCCCTCGCTGAGTTGGAGCTAGACGCCTCCAACGAGAAGAAACAAGCGCGCCTGTTCAATGCTCAGGCGCGCATGGATGAGAAAGGTGCCTGGGAAGCCAGCACCTTGGCCAAAACCGTGCTGATGAAGCTCGGCATCAGCGAGTTCGACAAACCCGTCGGCCTGCTGTCCGGCGGTCAGCGCAAACGCGTCGCCATGGCGCGCGTGCTCATTCAACCCGCCGATCTGCTCATCCTCGATGAGCCGACGAACCATATTGATAACGAGACGGCCATCTGGCTCGAGGAGTTCCTCAGCAAATGGCGCGGAGCCTTGCTGCTCGTTACCCATGACCGGTACTTCCTAGAGCGGGTCACCACCCGCATTCTAGAGCTGGACCGGGGCAAGATCTACAGCTATGAGGGGAACTACGAGTGGTTCCTCGAGAAGAAGGCGGAGCGGATGGATTCCGAAGCCGCTAGTGAAGACAAGCGGCAGAATCTCCTCCGCCGCGAGCTGGCATGGCTCCGTCGCGGCGCGAAGGCGCGCACAACGAAACAGAAGGCGCGCATCAACCGCGCCGAGGAACTTCGGGACCGCCAAGTGGGCGGTCCCGCTGACAAGCTCGACATGGCGCTGGCTGGCAGCCGCCTTGGCAAAAAGGTGATGGAGTTAGACACCATCACCAAGGCCTTCCCGGGCGGAAAGCCGCTCCTCAGCGGCTTCAGCTATATCGTGATGCCGAAGGATCGTCTCGGCATCATCGGTCCGAACGGCAGCGGCAAGTCGACGCTGCTCAACATGCTTGCCGGGCGCATCCAGCCCGACAGCGGTACGATCGAGACCGGCACAACGGTGAAATTGGCCTACTATACACAAGAGAACGTCGCAATGGATGAGAAAATGCGCGTGATCGAATATATCAAGGAAGCCGCAGAGCAGATCCGCACGTCGGATGGTGAAACCATTTCGGCCGCACAGATGCTAGAGCGCTTCTTATTCTCTCCGAACCTGCAATGGTCGCCAATCGGCAAGCTTTCAGGCGGAGAGCGCCGCAGACTTTATTTGTTACGCACCCTAATGGGTGAACCGAATGTTTTGCTTCTCGATGAGCCAACCAATGATTTGGACATCCAAACTTTGACGATTCTGGAAGATTATCTAGATCAATTCTCAGGCGCTGTTATCACGGTTTCCCATGATCGATACTTTTTAGATCGGACAGTTTCCCATTTATTTGCTTTCGATGGTGAGGGCGGAATCGAGCCGTTCATCGGGACGTATTCGGATTATTTGGATGATAAGCGTGAACAAGAAGAGGCTGAGCAAGCGAGGAAAGAAATCGTTCGCCAAGCGAGCTCGAAAGCGGTTAGCAGCGCACCTGCTTCAAACCCTTCAAACGCAGCCACAGCAACGAGTCGTCCGAAGAAGCTTTCTTTTAAAGAACAGAAGGAATGGGACGAAATTGAGAACACAATAGCTACCCTAGAGGACAAAGTCGATAGCTTAAAAAAGCAAATCGAAGCCTCTGGCAGTAACTTTGATCTCGCTCGCGACCTGTATGAACAAGAGCAACAAACCACTGCGGAGCTCGAGGCTGCTATGGAAAGATGGACTTATTTATCAGAGTTAGTAGAACAAATAGAACAAAATAAGTTATGATAGTAGAGGTAGTTCAAAAAGTCGTCTTTTGATCACGAAGCAAGCCAAGAAGTCTAATCGACATCGAATCTTGTGTTCACCTTTGAAGTACGGTGCTCATGTAGGTTTGCCTACATTCCGCTCCTCCTTCTTCAGGTTCTCACAACCTTCTCGGTGCTGAAAAGCCGACTGTTTTGAACATTAATTATAAGAAAATACAATAAAGGCAGGTATATAGACCCCATGATTAATGTAAATAACGTGACGCTTCGATACGGCAAGAGAGCCCTATTCGAAGACGCCAATATTAAATTCACACCAGGCAATTGCTACGGCTTAATCGGAGCGAACGGTGCAGGTAAATCCACTTTCCTTAAAATTCTTTCTGGGGAGATCGAGCCGAACACAGGTGAAGTCAGCATTACGCCAGGCGAGCGTATGGCTGTCCTTAAGCAAAACCATTACGAGTTTGATGAAATCGAAGTTTTGAAAACCGTGGTTATGGGTCACTCCCGCTTGTACAAAATCATGGAAGAGAAGGATGCTTTGTATGCCAAAGCGGATTTCTCCGAAGAAGATGGCATGAGAGCGGCTGAGCTTGAAGGTGAATTCCAGGATCTTGACGGCTGGCAAGCAGAATCCGACGCAGCAGAGCTATTAATCGGTCTTGGGATCCCAACATCCTTGCATGATACGAAAATGAAGGATCTTGACGGTAACGAAAAAGTTCGCGTGCTCTTGGCACAAGCGCTATTCGGTAACCCGAACATCCTGTTACTCGATGAGCCTACCAACCATTTGAACTTGGAGTCAATTAAATGGCTAGAGCACTTCTTGTCCCGTTTCGAAGGCACTGTTATCGTTGTATCACATGACCGTCACTTCTTGAACCAAGTATGTACCCATATCGCCGATATCGACTTTGGTAAAATCCAAATGTACGTTGGTAACTACGACTGGTGGTACGAGTCCAGCCAACTAGCGCTTCGTTTGGCACGTGATGCTAACAAGAAAACCGAAGAGAAACGCAAAGAGTTGGAAGCCTTCATCGCGCGCTTTAGTGCGAATGCGTCCAAATCCAAGCAAGCGACTTCCCGTAAAAAGCAATTGGAAAAGCTTACGCTTGAAGATATTCGTCCATCCAGCCGTAAATATCCGTTCATTCATTTCAAAGGTGAGCGTGAAGCTGGTAAGCAATTGCTTGCAGTTGAAGGTATCTCCAAAACGATTGATGGCGTTAAAGTACTGAACAATGTGACATTCACCCTGAACAAAGGGGATAAAGTTGCTTTCGTAGGACCAGACGGGATTGCGAAAACGACGCTATTCAAAATTTTGATGGGCGAAATGGAAGCAGACAGCGGCACGTTCACATGGGGTGTAACGACATCACAGGCGTATTTCCCAAAAGACAGCCAAGATTACTTCAATTCCGAATTAACTCTGGTGGATTGGCTGCGTCAATACTCCAAAGATCCGGATGAATCATTCCTTCGCGGATTCCTAGGACGCATGTTGTTCTCTGGTGAAGAAGCGCTCAAAAAAGCGAATGTCCTTTCCGGGGGAGAAAAAGTACGCTGTATGTTCTCCAAAATGATGTTGAGTGGAGCGAACGTGCTTATTCTTGATGAGCCAACGAACCACTTGGATTTGGAATCCATTACAGCGCTAAACAATGGCCTTGTTGATTCTGACTGCACGATGTTATTCGTTTCTCATGACCATCAGTTTATTCAAACGATTGCGAATCGCGTCATGGAGTTGACACCGAAAGGTATGATCGACAAAATGCTAACGTACGATGAGTACTTGGAAAGCGAAGATGTGAAGAAACAACGCGAAATTCAATACGCTTAATTGTAAAAGAAAAAGCGCCCTGAAGATTTCTCTCAGGGCGCTTTTACCTACACAAAGTGTTGTTTAGCTGCCGCCAGTGCGACGGCGTTGATTATTTACTTTTTTGGTCATTTGGCTTTTCGCTGTTTGATTGCTATTACCAGCTGCTTTGGGATTGGCACGTGCTGCGGCTTGATCCGCTTGTTTCTGAGCTAGCTTTGCTTTAATGGCGTCGGCTAAGCTTACTTTTTTGACACCTTGTGGCTCGACCTGGTCGGCCTGCTGAGCTTGAGGCTTGTCTGACATAAGAACACCTTCTTTACGTGGTATATCCATAGTATAATCGAATCAAAGAAAAGATGAAAGAAGGTGTGTGGGGATGTTTGATCCGACGATCTATGACAATATCAAAGTTGTGCTCGAAGGAGCCGTCTACGATTTAGATTTGGAAGGTAAAATCATCATAACACGAAGAGAAGATTTGATTGATTTGTCGTCGATGTCTCGCACATTTGCAATTGAATTCGCTAGACAAGTGGGGCTGCCTAATAAAGCAGAAATTTATTTACATGTACACTTGAGTGATTTGGCTGCTGAGATACTTGAAAATCCAACAGCTAAGCCCGGCTGCACACTGCTAATAAAGCTTCATACGCATGTGAGCGATCCTGAATTAGATTGTCCAATGATCGGAGCACAATTGAACGCGATTTGGGAGCTGCGTCCGCGAATTACCCAGCAAATTTCATATCTATATGGGGAACAACCAGAGGAGTATCGCAATCTGATTACATTATCCTTTGGTCGTAAAATTGATGAGAGCCACCTCGATGACTTTACGGATCTGATCGACTATGCCTTCGAAAGCTTGACCTGGCTGGATGAAAGAGGGGCATTGTGAATCATGCGGGAATTATCTCAACAAGAGCTGCTAGACAAGGTTGGTCAACCTAACGAAGGAGCCTTCGCTGTCTTCATGTACACACCACTCTGTGGCACTTGCAAGGTAACCGAACGGATGCTGGATATCATTCTGACGATGAAGCCTAGTCTTCCGCTTGTGAAATGCAATATTAATTTTCTGCCGCAAGTCAGCCAAGAATGGCAGATCGCCAGCGTCCCTTGTGTTGTCATAATTGAACCAGGGAAAGAGAAACAAATGATATATCGGATGCAATCCGTGGATGAACTGTATCGTAAACTAATACCATTAGTAGGACAAGAATAGGAGCTGTGGACAGTATGAATTTTCAAATCGGAGACCACGTGATCGCTGAGTACAAAACAGGGGTTTATTTCGGTGAGGTTGTTGAATTAACATCTAGCATGAAGGCGGCTGTTCGCATTCTTGCGGTGAAGGAGCACCCAACACAAGGAGATTTACATAATCCGATGGATCCAAGCGTAGCTTTTTTTCATCAAAGAAGGGCATTATCCCATCAAGAGATTGCGTTAATGCCGATTGCAACGATTCGTCCTTATGCGGGTGAGGTGCCAGATTACCAAGTGTCTCTGAAGAGAGCGCTATTGGCTCAAATCGATAAACTGTCGGACATGGAAGCATGGGCCCGACGCTCTCTGCAGGAGCTTGATCAGCTGAATAAAGAATATTTTCCACCGTCCAATTAGGAAACTTCTAAGTACAACTTGGTGCCATCATTGTATTTGAAGATTGCCACATCACCAATGATCTCGATCATCGAGATCATTTTTAATTTTCTGCGGAATTCAAAATGCAACTCGTATTCCTTCAATTTACTCGAAAGTAACTCCATCTGGGAACGTTTATGAGTAAAATTCATCACAGGGATCGATTTATTCTTAAAGCGGATTGTGTTTGCTTGCATATTCAAGCCCTCCTTTACACAGATACTACTGCTTTTTCACTTCTTTACACTATTTAGGATACATTTCAAATGTTAAATATGTTCGAGTCCAACTATTAAAAAAGTTTTAGCATTTTATTATATGTGAATAATAGCGCTACAGGGCTAGTTCCGCTAAGATAAATTTTCGAGGGGCAGATTCGTGGTTGCGGGGAGAGTTAACCCCATTTATAATAGATAAGATTGTATTCTAACAGGTTCTGGAGGGTCAAAGAAATGACAGCAGCAAAACCAACTCGCATAGGAATTATTGGCGCCGGTAACATTGGAAATGTACATATGGAGACTTTCAAAACCATACCAGGCGCACAGCTCGCAGGTGTGACGGATGTATACTTGCCGCTTGCCGAAACAAGAGCGAAAGAACATAACATTGAGCAGGTATATGCAAATTCAGATAAATTGTTAGCTGATCCTTCCATTGATGCAGTCGTCATCGCGGTTTCGAATGAGTGGCATGCCCCGATTGCCGTACAAGCCTTGGAAGCAGGCAAGCATGTGATGCTTGAAAAGCCGATGGCAATTGACCTAGCTTCCGCTCGTCAAATTGTTGAAGCAGAGCGCAAAGCAGGTAAGATTCTCATGATTCCGCACCAAATGCGTTGGGAAGCAGCGTCGATTGCCGTGAAGGAACAGGTGGAGAAAGGTGCACTTGGTCATATTTATCATGCAAAAGCTAGCTATTTGCGACGTAAAGGCATTCCAGGCTGGGGAACATGGTTTACGCAAATGGAAAAATCAGGCGGCGGACCGCTAATCGATCTTGGTGTACATATGTTAGATTTGACTCTGTATTTGATGGGGAATCCAAAGCCTGTTTCGGTATATGGATCCACTTACGCGGAGTTTGGGCCGCGGAAACAAGGTATTGGCACTTGGGGAGCACCGAATTGGCAAGGTAAATTTGATGTAGAGGATTTAGCAACGGCGTTGATCAAGTTTGAAAATGGGGCAACACTTTCCTTGGATGTCAGCTGGGCTGGTTTATTGGAGACAGATAATTTGCCAGTTGTTCAGCTGCTTGGAACGGAAGGCGGCGCTTATGTGAAAGGCGCGAAAGGAAAACTTTTTGCAGAGAAATTCGATCGAATTGTAGAAACGGAGCTTTCCGCTCCAGCTGCGAATGACGATCCACGCGCACGCATGGTACAGCATTTCTTATCCAGTATCGCAAGCGGCTCTCAGCCAATTACTTCAGTCATGACGGGCTACACGAATAATTTGATCCTAGATGCGATTTACCGTTCGTCGCAAACAGGCGATGAAGTGAAATTGAACTGGGACATCGAGTAGACAGGGGCTGCAAGAAGTGAATTGGGAGTTATTTAGTATCATCGGAACGATCGCCTTCGCTGTAAGTGGTGCGATCGTGGCGATGGAAGAGGAATATGATATTCTAGGTGTCTATGTACTTGGTCTTGTTACGGCGTTTGGCGGTGGGATCATCCGCAACATGCTCATCGGGAAACCGGTTGTGCTGCTATGGGAGCAAGGGATGTATTTTCAGATCGCGTTGTTTGCCATGACGGTTGTGTTCTTTATGCCAGTAAAATATATTCGATTATGGAAAACGTGGGAAGCCTTCTTTGATGCGATAGGCCTAGCAGCATTCGCTATCCAAGGGGCGTTATATGCAACGAATATGGGCCATCCGTTAAGCGCGATCATTGTCGCGGCTGTACTCACAGGTATTGGCGGGGGGATGGTCCGCGATGTGCTGGCGGGTCGGAAGCCGCTGGTGCTCAAGGATGAAATCTATGCCGTTTGGGGTATGCTGGCAGGAGCACTGGTCGGACTTGGCTGGTCACAGGGTACGTGGCAGTTAGCGATCTTATTTTGCTTAATCATTATCCTCAGAATGTTCTCAGTCAATTACAAATGGAAACTGCCGAAACGATCCTTGCGTGATTCTATGGTAGAATCCACAAGAAGATCAGATTCCTAACCCATACAGGATGCAAGATTTCGGCTTGGAGAAAGGAGGAGAGTCATTTGGAAGCATCTTTAACACAGCAACAGAAAATTTCAGCAGAAACGATTGCTGCACGTATTATTTCCGTCAAGGAACTTCTGCAAACGGAGTTAGATCTGTACGAGGTATCTAAGGATTCAGAAACAGGCGAGCATTATCTGCACTATGCCTATATGCATCGTGATTTCTCGAATACCGGAGAGCCAGAATCCTTTCACTATTTAATGCCAATTGAGAATGATGATGTGCTCGGCATGATTTTTGGTGAGCAAGGATATGCCTATCCGGAGCATTGGAAGTCTGCATTTTTACGAAACGGTCCAGAAGGTTTCTACATCTGGTTTGACCCTTCTCATGAAGCTGAGCAGAATGAGGATGAGGCGATTGCAGCCGATCTGATGCAAAAGCTTAGAGATTTTCATGCTCAAGGTAACGTTGATCCTGAAACAGTGCGTAAGCTTTTAGAAGAAATAGATGAGACACGGAAGAAAAACGAATAGCACGTATGGAAGAACGACACCCACTCCACAGAAACTGCGATTGTGCAGCTTTTGTGGAGTTTTTTATTTTCCTATTAATGCTTTCGTCCTCGTAGGACGGCGTAGTTATTAATTTGGGGTTTGGTGTAAGCGAGGCTTACCTTTGCTTAATACTGGAGTTAGTCGACGAAACCGACTAATTCATCTCCAGAAGCGACTGAGGGATTGGAATTAGTCAGATAAGACGCGTTAAAGAGAAAGAAATACTAGGACTTCGTAAGGCGTATTTCTAAATCTTTATCTTTTAATTTAGTAAAAATAAGGGAATTGGACCATATTAACACTAGTGTCAAATGGTGATCAGAAAGGGGGACACGTTTATATGGAAATGGCATCGTATCATTTTGCGAATTTAGGGATACATGAGGAGTTAATGAAAGATCTTCGCAATCTGGAAACCCGCATGAAAGAGGAATTAGGGTACGAAATTGCGCTAATTGCGTATACAAAGGAAGCAGATGGCCTCGAAAGCAAGTAAATAAGTAAGTCATACATACAGAGATATATAGGGGGAATGACGATGAAAGCTGTGAAAATGTCAGTCATCATGACGGCTGCATTCGTCGGCTTGACAGGATGTTCAGCCACACATACGAACCAATTAGAAAAAGCATCAATTTCCATTCAAAGTGTTGGGTTATCCGATTCGAATAGCACTACTTTGAAAAATGTTATGCAAGAAGCTGGCAATGTGACTCAGTTCGAACAATCAAAGAATGAACAAATGCAAGTTGATGATGAGCTTCTACATCGGAATACGTATCTATCTATGAACCGTGAAGTGGCAGATCAGTTGATGCAGGAGGCACATCTCGGCGGGGCATCCGTAGCATTGACGGATACAAATATCTATGTTGCTGTAAATATGGGAGAGCTCCAAGAGAAGGGGACGAATGATCGCGCAAAGCAGCTGAGCAAATACAATGATCCAGCGACGGAAGCGGGCTTGTTCGGTTCGGGCGCTGGTGCTCAGATGGATTGGGTGACTGCTAAACCAATACCTGCACAGAATATTAACACCATTCGAAATGTGCTTACGCGCATTTATCCGGATTCGCATATTTATATTTCGGCTAATACACTCTTCGTGAATCGAATGATGTATTATGACATGCAGCAGCGTAAAAATAAACGCATGGATACGTATTTGCATGAGTTTAATACCATGGTGCAATATACGTTTAATAGCCGCAAATGAGTAATAAGTACAAGGTTCGCGCCTACTGCAGCTCAAGAGTATGTGAGTATGTGTACAAAGAAGATGTGATGGTTGCCATTAATTATGAAACCGCCTATAGCTTGGCGCAGCTTTACAACGAATTTCCAACTAAACCGAGCTGCCCTTCCTGTGGAGAAGTCATGGCTTTCTACGCTCACTCGGTCATTGAGGAGCCTTGGTTAACGTGAGAAGCTTGACAATTCGCGCATTCCTGATAATAGTTAGAGAATAATGCAATCAGGAAGGATCAACAACGCGATGATGACGAATGTATTCCAAATAGAGGCTCTACCCATAGAAGTTCGTAAAAGTTTGGACGAGCATAGACAGAAAGTACATACAGCTGAAGACCGCAACTTGATTGGTGTCGCTGCGTATGAAGCACCCGCCGAGGAGCTTCTCACGGATGCGATCCTTTCACTTTTTTTAGGCAAAAATGTGCTGCTGAAGGGGCCAACAGGCTCTGGCAAGACGAAGCTGGCTGAGCATGTTTCGGCCGTTTTTAACCAACCCATGCATAGTGTCAATTGTTCCACGGACTTGGATGCGGAGGCCTTACTTGGCTTTAAAACATTATCCCATGACGAGCAGGGACGTAGTCAGATTGTATTCATCCCTGGTCCCATAATGAAAGCTATGACCAAAGGGCATTTGCTCTATATTGACGAAATCAACATGGCTAAGCCAGAAACACTCCCGCTAATAAATGGCGTTCTCGATCACCGCAGATCAATAACAAACCCTTTTACGGGAGAGGTCATTACGGCGCATCCGAATTTTAGAGTTGTAGCAGCGATTAATGAAGGGTATATAGGTACGGTACCATTAAATGAGGCCCTCAAAAATCGGTTTATCACGATAGATGTGCCGTATTTGCAGGGCGAGTTATTGTTTCAGTTGCTAAAAAGTCGATCCGTCTTGCGTGATGAGAAGTTGATGCGCACGTTTGTCCAGCTCTCCGCTGATTTGCTTTCCCTCATTGAGATGGGGCAGCTGCCTGATGAAGCGGGATCTATTAGAGCACTGCTAGATGCTTGTGATTTGGCGGCTTATATACCCCCAATGCGTGCAGTTACGCGTGCAATTGCCGATAAGCTAGAGGATGAAAGGGAACGTGCAGCTGTCATAAATACGGCTGAAACGTTACTGTAAAGCAATGTTTGTAGGAAGCCTTAGCCGATTGGATGATAAAATCGATGCGATGCTGCACATGCAGCTGGTAGATTTGGCTCGTTTATTTACGAAGCGAGGCAAGCTTGAAGTAGAAGCTGCGTTTCACGCGCATTATGATGAAGCCGCCTCTCACATGACAGTGAGTCAGTTTTGGTGGGATTATCCGTTGGCCGATAAAACCGCTGGAATGAAAAGCGATGTTTATCTGCGTTGTCTTGGCAGTGCATGGTTTACAGGCAGCGAAGCTGTGAACGCATATCTTCAATACAGTTCGAATACGAAGTTCCCTAAGCTGGCGAATAGCTTATTCGCGCTTTGTGAAGATATGCGTTTAGAGCGGATTTGTCGTAGCCAACGTCCGGGAACAGGAGCGGTGTTTGCACACCGGCATCGCATCTTAGGTGGCTATTTTCAACATAAGCTCAGAACGCATTTAAGCAAAAGTGAGTTAGCGGACGCTGTGCTGTTATTGGTGTATGGCTGGTTTACTGGAAGGTCGTGGCAGAGGGAGCCGTTTACTTCTGCGCTTGGGACTGAGTTATCTAGTTGTTTGGTAGGGCTATATGAAGTGCTTGAGCAGGTGGAGGAAGCGACGCATACGGCTGAGGTTGCGCGTTTATGTGAACAAATGAGTGAAGTATTGGCAGGTGGGCTGGAACGCGATGCTGTCGCTGCGTATTTCTGGATGCAGCAAGGAAGCGGCATCGCGGAACCCTTGCCTGCGGATTACAAAGGCGAGCTGAAGCGAGCGAAGCGGCTCGCCAATGATGATGTGCTCTCCGAGCAAGAGGGGGAGCGTCAATTGCCCGGCCAAGAGCGGCTGCCGACTTGGCATCGTGAGAGCAGCGACCGCAGCCCAGGGCTGCTGCGGTTCGAGCTGGAGCGCGGCTCACGCACCGCCGCGCAGGGCTCTGCGCCCCGTGAGGGCGATGCCGCCGACCAGGCGCTCGCCATCACCCAGGGGCGCTCGCAGCGCGCCCAGCGCACCGGCGCCGCCGCTGAGCGGCGCCAAGGGGCTTCCGTGCCCGCTGCCGCGGGGCACGGGGAGGGCGAGGTCGCCGCGTATGCGACGGCGACCTGGCTCTTGCCTGAACGTCCTACTGCTGCGCAGGAGGACGGGTTCAGGCGCCTGAGCGAGCGCGCAGCGCCGCTCGCGAAGCCCTTGCAGCGTGCGATACGGCGCACGCTGGAGCAGAAGCGGATCGCCCCGCGCGGCGATCGCCTATTCGGGCGGCTCGACAAGCGGCTTACACGAGCCGTCACGCAAGAGCTGCCGCGCCTCTTCTATAAGAAGCGCGCGCCGGTCCCCCAGCTCGACGCAGCGTTCGCGCTGCTCGTCGATTGCTCAGCGTCCATGTATGACAAAATGGACGAAACCAAGCTCGGTCTCGTGTTATTCCACGAGACGCTCCGAAACCTGCGAATCCCCCACGAAATCGTGGGCTTCTGGGAAGACGCAGACCGCGTGACAGAGCAGGAGGCACCGAACCTGTTTCAGGTTGCGGTGGACTTCGGCTCCTGCCTCGCTGCCTCGAGCGGAGCGGCTCTGATGCAGCTGGAGCCGCAGCAGGACAATCGCGATGGCTTCGCTATTCGCGAGATGACGAAACGGCTGCTGCGGCGCACAGAGCGGCAGCGCATCCTCCTCGTGTTCTCGGATGGGGAGCCTTCGGCAGCCAACTACAACGATCTCGGCATCCTAGATACGCATGAAGCTGTCTTGCAAGCAAGACGCATGGGCATTGAGGTGATCAGTGTTTTTCTTGCAAACGGCACTGTACACGAAACTCAGCGGAATGCGATGCGAAATATGTATGGGCGAAGCAGCATTGTTGTACCCAACGTCGAGGAGCTGCATGAACAGCTCGTGCCGATTCTACGCAAGCTCTTGCTGAAATCGATTCTTACTTGATCTTTTCACTCCCAGTTATAAACTACATTAACTCCAGTTATTTTAAGGGATTTTTCGGTTTTTCTCCTTAAAACCTGATAATAACTGGAGAAATCCATTATCCCTAAATTCTAGCCGAACTAAGCCACATTCAAAGTGTCGCCTAGTGTAACTTCCAGCAGCTCAACTTGAAGTTCTCATCTATCTTTTACCCTCAAAATCCAGTACAATAGATCAGGGTCATTCTAGGTAAATTTCGCCAAACTCCGACAAAAGAATCGGATGCAACACATACGCAATAACTGATATCAATTGAACTCATTATTCCATTAGGGGGCATATCATCTCATGTACGGAGCACCATTATCAAACAAAGCTAAGAAAATTATGCTGCTAGGCTCAGGAGAGCTTGGCAAAGAAGTTATTATTGAAGCACAGCGTCTTGGCATTGAGACGATTGCGGTAGATCGTTATGCGAACGCACCTGCTATGCAGGTTGCCCATCGCAGTCACGTTATTTCGATGCTGGATGGCGAGCAGTTGCGTGCGATTATCGAACAAGAGCGCCCAGATCTCATCGTGCCCGAAATTGAAGCAATCGCGACATCTGTTCTTGTCGAGCTAGAGAAAGAGGGTTACCGTGTCATCCCAACGGCGACGGCATCACGTCTCACAATGGATCGCGAAGGAATTCGTCGACTGGCTTCCGAAACATTAGGTTTGCGCACAGCACAATATGAATTTGCTAACAGTCTAGAAGAATTGCACGCTGCTGTGGCGAAGATCGGTACACCTTGTGTGATCAAGCCAATCATGAGTTCTTCTGGTAAAGGGCAAAGTGTTTGCCGCACACCTGAGGGTGTAGAAGCATCGTGGAACATCGCAATGGAGGGTGGACGTGCAAAGAACGCTCGTGTTATCGTCGAAGAATTCATCCGTTTTGATTCGGAAATTACGTTGTTGACCGTCCGTTCGGTATCAGGTACAACCTATTGTGAGCCAATCGGTCACATCCAAAAAGACGGCGACTACATCGAATCCTGGCAGCCACACCAAATGTCTGAGCAGCAAATTATCGACGCACAGCATATGGCCAAAACAATCACGGATGCGCTTGGTGGCTATGGACTCTATGGTGTTGAATTATTTTTAACAGCAAATGGCGTATATTTCAGCGAAGTTTCACCGCGTCCGCATGACACGGGAATGGTTACAATGGCTACTCAGGATCTTAGTGAGTTTGCGCTGCATGCAAGAGCGATCCTTGGTTTCCCAATTACAGGCGTTCGTTTGTTAACGCCTGGCGCGAGCTACACGCTGAAAGCAGATCGCGAGCAAGTTGAATACACCATTAGCGGTATTGATGAGGCGTTATCCGTTCCGAATACGCAAGTGCGTGTATTTGGCAAGCCAGAAACCAAAGTAGGCCGCCGCATGGCAGTGGCCCTGAGTTCTGGGGAAACGGTGGAAGAAGCGCGCAGTCTAGCGAAAGAAGCGGCTAGTAAGCTCACTTTGAATTACAACTAAACTGTATGACTGCAGTACCATGTACCACGTCTGAGGTCATCATCCGGAGGCAATGCACTATGGAAGCAAAAGCAGCAAGACTGTCTCGAACTGTGTTGACAGAAATTATTTTGCCGGCGGACACGAACTACCATAATACGGTGTTTGGCGGTCGTGTTATGCAATATATAGATAAGGTTGCAACCATTGCATCAATGCGTCATTGTCGCAAAAGTGTTGTAACTGCATCGAGTGACAGCTTGGATTTCTTCGCTCCGGTCAAGCTTGGTGAAGCGATTCAATTGGAAGGCTTTGTGACATGGACGCATCGCAGTTCGATGGAGGTTTATGTGAAAATTGAGTCGGAGAACCTATTAACCGGCGAAAAGAAGCACACAGCCACCTCGTTCCTTACATTTGTAGCCTTGGATGAGAATGGACAACCCTGCCCTGTTCCAGGCATCATTGCTGAGACGGAAGAAGAGAAGCGTCTGTTCGAAACAGCAGAAGCGCGTTTTACAGCGAGAAAGCTTCGCAAAGAAGCACGTCTATAAGCATACGGTTCGCATACGATAGATAGCAGTTCCCTTATGGGAGCTGCTTTTTTACTTTGGCATGGTAAGGCATCACATGAGAAAACTTTATCCATCCCACAACTTTTTCACTAGGTAGGCAGTCAAATGAAGTGAGGAATACATGCCTCCATTTCATTTTCGCAGATAAGGATGTAAGCAATGGAACTTATGGATATTAAACAACGAATAGGCAAGCGATTTCCTTTCTTATATGGACTACGCGTCAAGCAGCTCATGTTAAAAAGACGTATCATCAATCTAAACCCCGCAATTCAATATGCGATTAGTAGAAATTCCCGAAAATTTCCTTATGCGGTGAAGAAGCACAAATCCATACTGCGGCGGGTACTCGGAAATACGGATCCTATTTTGCAAGAAAATAAGATTGTGAATTTAAAAATCGCATTAAAGCATGTGGATGGGATTGTGATACATCCTGGTGAAACGTTTTCCTTTTGGAAGCTAATCGGTGTGACAAGCAAAGAAAAGGGCTATATCGAGGGTCTCATGCTATCGCATGGCGAAGTTCGTGTAGGTACTGGAGGAGGTTTGTGTCAGTTAGCGAATATGCTATATTGGCTCGCATTACATACGCCGCTAGCGATCAAAGAAAGACATCATCACAGTTTCGATCTTTTCCCGGACGATCGCAGAGTAATCCCCTTTGGTACGGGAACGAGCGTGTTTTATAACTACGTAGATTTGCAATTTTATAATCCAACCGCGAATCAGTTTCAATTTCATCTGGAGGTCACGGAAGAGTATTTGGAAGGCTCGATCAGCTGCGATACGGAATTGCCTTATGATTATAGGGTGAAAGAGAAGAATCATTCCTTTTATCAACGAGCTGACAAGTGGTACAGAGGTAACGAAATTTGGCGTCAAAAGGTAAACAGACACGATGACTCAATCGTCGATGAAGAGCTGGTTAACGTGAATCATGCAGAGGTCAAGTATATGAAATCTAACGGAACTCAGGAGAACCAATGAAGAGAGACCATGTGAAGGATTTTCTCATTTTCGGGTGGAAACAAGCGCTTTGCTGCATTTTTCCTGTTATTATCTTTTTGACATTGGCTGTGTCCAAAGCAGTACCGCTGCCATTCATCCATCGCTATGATTTCATTTTACTTGTGTGTATTCTTGCGCAGCTTGTTTTGGTGTTGACGAAGCTAGAGAGTGTGGATGAGCTCAAGGTTATCACGGTATTTCATATTATTGGACTTGGGCTGGAGTTGTATAAAGTGCACATGGGTTCGTGGTCCTATCCGGAGGAAGGCTTGACGAAAATAGCTGGAGTTCCGCTGTATAGCGGCTTTATGTATGCCAGTGTCTCAAGTTACGTGTGCCAGGCGTGGAAACGATTCAATTTGCATTTGATCCATTGGCCAAGAACTTCTGTTGCGGTCCTGATGTCGATAGGTATTTATGCCAATTTTTTTACCCATCACTTTATGGTTGATATTAGGTGGATTCTCATTGCCCTGATTGTGATTCTGTTTTACAAATCGCATATCCGGTTCACGGTCACGAACAAGACCTATCAAATGCACACGATACTTTCCTTTATGTTAGTTGCCTTCTTTATTTGGCTGGCTGAAAATATTTCGACCTTTCTTGGCGCTTGGCGCTATCCGGATCAAGAAATATCTTGGCGGATTGTGCATTGGGGTAAAATTAGTTCCTGGTTTCTGTTGGTGATCATCACCATCATCATCGTAGGGGAATTGAAGCGGATCAAATATCCGGAGCAGGTCGAGGGGAGGAAATAAATGGCTAAGCCAACCGCCAGCTACCTCTCCATCTGCTGAGAAATGCAAAAGTGCAACTATTCTCTATCAAATAGACGATTTCAGCTAAAATTGATGCTAAAAGGCATCAATTTCTGTATGTTCAGCTCTGTTTAGACCTTTTCGACCGCAAAAGATGCCTTTTTGCATTTATTTAAAATGATTGAGTGAATTCTCCTGAAATGGATGCTCTTTTGCATTTTTGCCACCTGTGAACCGAACATAAGTGCCGATATTGTAAAATAGAGGAGAGATTACCTCGCCTCACATTACGAAAACCCCAGAGCCTACAGGCTCTGGGGTTTCTTCGTCCACAGTTCTTTACTTAGCTCCGCCTTCGGCAAGGATCTTTTCCCAAATTGCACCTTTACCGTAAAGCTCTTTGTTCACTTTATCCCAACCACCTAGATATTCGATATTGAATAGGCCTGGAGGTGTTGTGTAGTTTTTTTCATATTGCTTAGCGACTTCAGGAAGTACGGAGCGGAAGCCTTTGTCAGCAAATACTTTCTGAGCATCAGCAGAGAAAAGGTAGTTATAGAACGCTTGAACAGCTTCGCGATTACCATGCTTATCTACGTATTTATCAATAATAGCAACAGGATTCTCAATGGAAGTCGTGTATTGTGGAATTACTTCAACATATTTCTTACCGGATTGAATACGAGCAACAAGTTCGTTCTCGTAAGTGATGATCGCATCGCCTACACCTTTATCAAAAGTTGTAAGGGAATCGGCGCCGCTCTTATCGAGGACTTTAATGTTTTTGTAAATTTTAGCTACGAGATCTTTGGCTGCGGCGGGATCTTGTTTACCAGCGGCTTCGGAAATTTTGAGACCAGCACCATAGATCGCATTGATATCCCATTTCGCGCCACCAGATGTGCTTGGGTTCGGGATGAGCACTTCAACACCTGGCTTCGTCAGATCAGACCAATCCTTAATACCTTTTGGATTTCCTTCACGTACACCAATAGCGGCGATAGAAGTTGTTACGAAACCTTTTTGTGGAGTGTTTTTCCAGTCATGTGTGATTAGACCTTTTTCCACGATTTTTTGAATATCGCCTTCGAGAGAGAGAGGAGCGATATCCGCTTCGAAGCCTTGAATAATAGCAGTAGCCTGCGATCCGGAAGCCACATAGGATTCTTGGAATTCAACCGTTGTACCGGTTTTCTTTTTATAGTCTTCTTTAAATTTAGGTAGAATGACATCAAAGGAATCTTTCAAAATCGAGTAAGCACCGATGGTAATCGTAACTTTACCGCCTTCGGCTTTCGGTGTTGTAGTTGCAGCAGCTGTTGCTGCCGCGGTTGGTGCACTTGTACTAGCCGTTTTCGTCGTCGTGCCAGATCCGCAAGCTGTAAGGGCAATACTTGCTGTGAATAAGGCTGCAGTAACGAGGCCAAGCGTTTTAAAATTTTTCATGGTTAACAACTCCCCTTCTTTTCTAAAGCTTATTTTGGAAAATCATATGAAGACAGGCTGTGGATCTTGTTTCGCCTGATTATCAATCCAGGTTGTACCGGCTTGGGTAAATAGCGAGATCTGGTGGATTAAGATGTTGACTTCATCGCCAACTTGATAAATGCGCTCTTTCACAGGTTGATAAGCAAATAGTTTGAATTGCCCCGTATCCATTTCTAGATACCACGAATCCCCGCGGAAGTGAACATGGGTTACTTTGCCTTTTTCACCGGCTGTAGCCAAATGACTGACGTTGTGCGGACGAACTTCGATATTCTCAGGTCGTATGAGCACATTCACATCTGGAAGCCATTTGCCATCTTGTTGAAGATCTACAAGGGTGGGGAATCCAACAAGCGGCGTGTAAGAAGAAAGAACGTTGGACTCACCAATGAAGGACGCTGCGAAAGAGGAGGCAGGCTTCGTGTAAATTTCCCAAGGGCTTCCTTGCTGTTCGATTTTCCCGCCTTGCACCAAAATGATTTCATCGGCAACCTCGATCGCCTCATCCTGATCATGGGTAACGAAAAGGGTCGTTACTTTGAATTCACTGATGAGATTTCGCAGCCAGACGCGCAGCTCTTTACGAATTTTGGCATCGATCGCGGCAAAAGGTTCGTCGAGTAGAAGTAGCCGCGGCTCAGGTGCTAGTGCTCTGGCAAAGGCAACCCGCTGGCGTTGTCCGCCAGATAGCTGATGCGGATATTTCCGCTCATGGCCAGCGAGACCCATCAGGTTCAGTAGATACGAAACACGATCCTGAATCTCTGCCTTCGACTTCTTGAGCACCTTCAACCCGTAAGCAACGTTGTCAAACACCGTCATATGCTTGAAAAGGGCATAGCTCTGAAAAACGAAGCCAATACCTCTTTCCTGAACAGGTAGGTGTGTGGCCAGCTTGCCATCGAAATAAATGTCGCCGCCAGTCGGGGTTTCGAGGCCTGAAAGCATCCTAAGAATGGAGGTTTTGCCACCACCGCTGGGTCCAATCAATCCGACAAGATGCCCTTCTTGTATTTTGAAATTGACGTCTTTGATCGCATGAAATTCACCGTAATGTTTATTTAGGTTGGTTACTTCAATGTGCATGTGGGGATCCTCCTCCATGGTTTTTCGTTGCTTCGCTTCTTCGTTTCAACCACTCTAGCACTAATAAAATCGTGACGGATATGAGTCCTAATACGAAGGCTACGCTATTGGCAGCTACGAGCTGGAATTGTTCAGCGTCTTGATAGACAAGCGTTGTAGCAGTTTGGGTTTGATTAATGATGTTGCCTGACACGACTAGAATGGAACCAAATTCACCGAGCGACCGAGCGATTGTCAAAATCAAGCCATACACGACGCCCCAACGAATACTCGGCCATGTCACCTGGAAGAATGTACGCAAGGGTCCTGCACCTAAGGTTGCGGATGCTTCTTCGGATTGAGTTCCGATCTCTTCTAGTAAGGGAACTACTTCACGTACCATAAGAGGGAAAGTGATGAACATGGTCGCTATGACCATCCCCGGAATCGCATAAACAATTTTCATGTTATGGTCTTCAAGGAACGTGCCTAGTGCCGTATTTGGACCGAAAATAAGGATAACCATTAAGCCAACGATGATCGGTGATACGGCAAAAGGTAGATCAATCAAAGCGTTAATTATTGGCTTTAACCAACGTGAAATCCAAGAGCCTCTTACAATTTCTAAAGAAATATAAATACCGATAATGGCATTAAGCACGGTAACGATGGTGACGATAATAAGCGAGATTTTCATTGCATGCAGGGCTTCTGGACGCACAAGCGCATCTAGAAAGGCGCGAGGCCCTTCTTCAAACGCTCCAAAAGTAATTCCCAAGAAAGGCAATATAATTAGTAGGATTATTACCAAAAAAGAAATGCCGATCAATATTCTTCTCATGCTAGCCGCCCCTTTCCTCGTGTCCATAGATGGATAAACCATAATATCAGGACGGAGAGTGTCAGGAGGACAAGTGAGATGGCTGCTGCACCTTCTGGATTGTAGTTCTGTGTTTCACCATATATATAGACCGAGGCTACCATCGTTTTCCCAGGTAAGTTACCCGAGATCAGGGAAATGGCACCAAACTCAGCGAGTGAGCGGGAGAAAGCGAGCATACTGCCTGCAATCGTGCCAGGTAAAAGTGCTGGAAGCACGATCCGGTAGAAGGTATAGAACCTATTCGCCCCAAGCGTAAAGCTTGCTTGTTCTTCAGCGGGATCGATCTGCTCCAAAAGGGGTTGAACGGTTCGAACGACGAATGGAAAGGTGACGAAGACGAGACCGATTACAATCGCAGTTTGATTATACAGAAGCTTAATTCCAACTGAGTCAAGAAACGATCCTAGTGGACTTTGTGGTCCTAGTAGGGTGAGAAACATTAAGCCTGCAACGGAGGTGGGAAGTGAGAATGGGAGATCTACCATGCTGTTAAGAATACTCTGCCCACGAAACCGATATCTGACGAGGACGTATGCGATGATCGTTCCTACCACTGCTTGAATTACCGTTGCAATAATGCTTAACTTGACTGTTAATACAATTGACTTCCATGCTAAAGGTCCTGTGACTTCTTTCCAAAATGGCTCCCAGCCTAACGAAAATCCTTTGAAGTAAATGGAGGCTATGGGGATAAGAAGAAACACAATTAAGTAGCCTATAAGCACGGATCGAACCGTCGCTTTAAAAACCTTGTTACGCATGGAACACCACCTATTCTCATAAAGCATACCAACTTACTTGGTTTAATTAAAATGACTATAACAGCGACAGGATTATTCTGTCAATATGTATTTCATGAAATTATGCGAGGTGTTAGGTTTTTCTTTTTACATATAATCGTAGATAAACAAATTTAGGAAAAAACCGTTGACGTTGACTAATCACGGTGATAACATGAGTTTCAAATCTAATACCAAGTAAACAAGTGTGGATTAAATGAGTTGAATTATTGGTCGACCGGTTAACTGGAGACTCCCATTCATTCCTCGGTAATAAGCGAGAATGGAGGGAGTCTTTATGTTTGAAGCGATGACTTCATAAGAAGAGAGGGGGGCTTACATTCTTAGCTATGATGCCACTCCATCCAATTTTACGTAAAAATGATTGGATAATTAAGTAAAAGGAGCATTGACACCTCTCATTTCACATGCTAGTATGGATTTATATTCTAATTCCGAGTAAATGCATAAGAATAATATGAGTAATGAAAGGGAGTTACCAGCATGGAGCATGCCATCACGATTCAAAGCGACAATGTCGAATTAGCCGCAACGTTACATTACCCTACACATCAACCCTCAGCGGTTCAAGCCGATTGTCAGCGTTGGCCCTTAATCATCATTTGTCACGGATTTATTGGGAGTCGAATCGGGGTTGACCGGCTTTTTGTAAAGGCAGCTCGTTCTTTCAGTGCACAAGGTTATTTTGTACTTCGTTTTGACTATGGTGGCTGTGGTGAAAGTACGGGAGATTATGGTGCAGGCGGGCTAGATGTACTTATCGAACAGACGCGCCGGGTCATTGATTATGGGGTTTCTATTGATTGTGTGGATCTAAGTAGAGTTATCCTACTTGGTCATAGTTTAGGTGGAGCGGCGGCAGTCCTAACTGCAGCGAAAGATCATCGAGTGAAAACACTCGTTTTATGGTCAGCGGTTGCACATCCACACAATGATATTGTACGAATCGTCGGCAAAAACGAATACGAGAAGCTGCCTCAGGGCGGTTCGATCGATCATCATGGATATAAACTAACAAGTCGATTCTTCGATTCTTTATCTCAACATCAACCGTTTGAGCAATTACGTAAATTTACTGGTGACGTTTTTGTCGTTCATGGGACTGCTGACGAAATCATACCTGTGGATTATGCGCCATTATATCAGAAGATGTTCTGGCTTCGCAAAGAAGGTCAATGTGATCTGGAACTCGTATATCAAGCAAATCATACGTATTCGACGACACCATCAACGACAGAATTGCTGGAGAAAACGGGGAATTGGCTGAATTATATGTATAAACGAAACAATGAATGGAATGATTGGACAATTTAATTGGACTGGGAGGCATGACGATGGCAAAACCACTGGAACTAGATGAAGTTTGGATAGAGCGGATTAGACAAATTTTAGACGGATTAGAGTATGGATCCGTTCAAATCGTTGTCCACGATGGCAAGATTACGCAGATTGATAAAACGGAGAGAAAAAGATTTGAGACAAACGCGATCCCGCAAGCGCAAGCCACTTTGCAAGCCGTGAAATCAACAAAACAAAAAAGTAAAGCTTAACTTAATTGCTGCACTTATAAGTCGGCCCCCATTCCTCGGAATAGGGGCTGTTTTCATGCGTAAGAAGACGTGTATACTATAGAGTAATAATAGCGTCGCTTGGAAGGAGAATCTTATGCGTAAAGGGCACTTTATTTGGGAAGATGCGCAGGGAATCAATCACTTTGTGTACGAGTGGCTTCCTTCGGAAGAAGTGGAAGTGAAGGGGCTTGTGCAAATTGCCCACGGAATGGCAGAAACGGCTGCCAGATATGAGCGTTTAGCAGCAGTATTAACGAAGAACGGGTATGCGGTGTATGCAAATGATCATTTGGGACATGGCCAAACCGCAGGTTCATTGGACGCTGTAGGTAAGTTTGGCAAGGATAGCTTTCATGCCATGGCTGATGCCATGGGGCAGATCACGTTGCAAATTCGTAAGCGATATGAAGATAAAGCGGTAGAAAATATGCAAGATAACAAGCAAGAGGGAACGCTAAATAACAAGCGTGCTAGTCTGCCATTGTTTATGCTGGGGCATAGTATGGGGTCATTTTTAACACAGTACTATATGGTAAATCATTTGGAGCGTTATCCTAGCGATGTTCAGGGTATTCTGTTGTCAGGATCGAATGGGAAAGAAGGCGCAGCATTAAATGTCGGGATTGCGATTGCAACGTTGGAAGCCGCTTTACGGGGGGATCATTTCCGGAGCTTGATGCTGACTGCGCTTTCTTTTGGAAGCTTTAACACCAAATTCAAACCCAATCGCACGGCCTTTGATTGGTTGAGTCGTGATGAACAAGAGGTTGATGCTTATATGAAGGATCCTTATTGCGGGGGCGTTTTTACATCCGGGTATTTTAGAGATTTCTTCAAGGGCCTGAAAGAAATTCATCAACCCCAGCACCTCAATCGCATTCGTAAGGAAATTCCGATCTATATTTTTTCGGGCGAGGAAGATCCGGTGGGGGGACAAGGTAAAGGTGTACGCAAACTAATTAAGGCATATGAGAAGCTTGGCATACAGGACATCAGCTACAAGCTGTACCCTGGCGGCAGGCATGAGATGCTGAATGAGATTAACCGGGATGAGGTTATGGGGGATATTGCTGCGCGGCTGGATAGTTGGATCGGGCGATAGAAGCAGGTAACGATTAAAAAGCTATGGGTGAAAAAGCTGTTCCGATAGGCCGTAAAAAGGCTGGTTCGGAACAGCTTTTTTTGAACGAAACTAAGCGTTTCGTTCAAGCTGAACACGAATCCCTTCGCGATCGATCTGAATCCAGTATTCGACGATTCGTTCATTCTCTACGCGATAAACGGCGCTTGCGATTTCAATAATGGTTTGGCCCGTTGGCGGGTAGCCATCGACGTCACCGATATGCGTGCCAGTCTGCTTCCATCGCACATAGACACGATCCTCTTGAGCGAGGAGCTCCTGAACCTCTAATTGAAATGAGCCGTAAGCGGCAAGCATTTCCCGCACATGGTCCGCGTAGTTTGCAGGTGTACGGTGAACGGTGGTCTCATTTTCTGCTGTCATTTGATGGGCTAGAACTTGTTCAGCCATGTAGTCATGTGCGGCATCTGGCTGCTGACCAGAACGGACGAGCTGGAAAAACTGTTGGATGACTTCTTTTGGTGATAATGGCATGAGTGCAGCTCCTTACTTGGAAGTGAATAGGTAGGATGAGTATACGGGATGGTTGGAGTAAGTTCAAGAGTGTATGGGATAAGCGTCCAATCATTCTGCTTTCCATTCTACCTAACCTGCATGCCGATAAAGCATTAGTCCAAAAATGCCAACTTAAATGATGAATATCGACCTTAACTTTATCTTTAAGTCGATATCGCCGAACTATTGGGGCAAGTTTGTATGGTTGAAGCTGATTTGATGTATTTTAGTGGGTGAAATCTGACTACTGGTGCTAAACACTTGTTTTGGTCGGAATTAGGCAGGTAAATTCGGACTACTACCTGACGGATCACGTCATACTCAAAAATCCCGCCCCCTTCGCTTCGCGCAAAGGGGGCGGGATCCAGCAGCTGATCTACGCCAGCAGCTTCTTAAACTCCTCGGTCAGCAGCGGCACGACCTCGAACAGATCGCCGACGATGCCGTAGTCGGCGACTTTAAAGATCGGCGCCTCCGCATCCTTGTTGATGGCGATGATGACGCGCGAAGAGCTCATCCCCGCCAAATGTTGAATGGCGCCGCTAATGCCGCACGCGATGTAAATTTCCGGCGTCACGACCTTGCCGGTCTGGCCGATCTGCATCGCGTACTCGCAGTACCCCGCGTCGCAGGCTCCGCGGGAAGCCCCAACCGCGCCGCCTAAGACGGCAGCCAGCTCTTCGAGCGGCTGGAACCCATCGGCGCTGCGTACGCCCCGTCCGCCGGAGACCACGATCTTGGCTTCAGCCAAGTCGATGGCGCCGGACGTTTTTTTCACGACCTCCCGGATGATGCTGCGCAGGGAGGGAGCGGGATAGGCAACATCGATGATCGCAGCTTGACGCGAAGCGTCAGGCTCGAGTGCCGCGATGTTGTTCGGTCTTACCGTGACGACCCATGGCGCGGCAGGGTCGGTAAACGCTTTCTTCTCGATCGCTTTGCCAGCGTAAAGCGGTCGCGTGAACAACACGTTATCGCCGCTGCGCTCGATGGCGGTAACGTCAGAGATCTGTCCTGCGGCGAGCGAAGCCGCAGCCAACGGTGCAAGGTCTCGGCCCATAGCCGTGTGGCCGAAGAATAGCGCATTTGGCCCTGCAACAGCAGTTACGGCCAGCAGTGCACTTAGATAAGCCTCCGAGCTGTAGCTCTCCAGCTGTTGATCTTCAACAACATAGACGGTATCTGCGCCATATGCGGCAAGTTCACTGGCCAACGCTTTCGTGCCAGCGCCGCCGATCAACACGGCAGCTAGCGTATCACCATCGGCAGCAGAAAGCTGCGCCGAACGTAAGGCTTCAAAGGATACTTGACGAAGCTTGCCACTGCGAGCTTCTGCAACTACAAGAAATTGTTTAGCCATCGTTATAGCCTCCCTAATCACGTTGTGGGGTAAAGTTAGATCACTTTGGATTCATTACGCAGTGCTTGAACGAGTTCGGTCACTTGGTGGGCTAGCTCGCCTTTGAGAATGCGGCCCGATTTGCGCTCTGGCGGCAAAGAAAGGGCAAGCCGAGTTGTTTTGGCAAGAATGGCATCAGCGCCAGGAATATCATCGAGAGTTAAGTGCTGAAATGGTTTTTTCTTCGCTTTCATGATACCAGGAAGTGAGGGATATCTAGGTTCATTTAAACCTTGTTGAGCGGTGAAAAGGGCAGGAAGGGGAACCTCAATCACTTCGATATCCCCTTCGGCGTCGCGATGAACAACCGCTTTTTCACCTGTAATGTCTAGTTTTGTAATCGAAGCAACATGCGGTAAACCGAGTAAAGCTGCTAGACGTATAGCAACTTGACCTGCGCCGTTATCAACGGAGAAATTACCACCAAGTAATAAGTCAATAGATTGATCTCGCAAATACGCTGCTAATATTTCGGCAATTTCGAACTCATCCCCTAAAATCCGGTCATCCGTGATCAATATGGCTTCATCTGCCCCCATGGCAAGTGCTGTCCGGAGTGCTTCTGACGTGCGATCAGGTCCAATCGAAACAAGCGTCACTTTACCACCATGCTCATCGCGCAGCTGAATGGCTTGCTCAACCGCATACTCGTCGTATGGATTTATGACGAATTTCACGCCATCCTCTTGAACGACACCATGCTGTAGGACGATTTTCTCCTCCGTATCAAACGTTTGCTTCAATAATACAAAAATGTCCATGTCCAAGCTCCCTCCTGAATATACATGAAATAAGAACTTTAAATGGTAGTCTTTGAAGCCAAATTTACGACTCAATGCCTCTGATGAAAAAATCAAGCGTAGGCCCAACCTGTGCGGTTAAGGAATATTTCTGACCAGAAATCAGCCAAGAGGTCACGACTTCATCCATGCCTCCAAAAATAAGAAGTCTCACCAACTTCACATCCAGATCGGAACGGAAGCTGCCGTCATGCTTTCCTTTTTCTAATATATTTTCGATGAGGATAATATATCTCTTAAGGGCAAGACCAATCTCTTTGCGAAGCTCCAAATCACTTTGGCGAAGCTCAATTTGCGTAAGGTAGGCCATATGAATGTTATTTTCCAGCTCGCTAAAATGAATTTCACAGATTTTACGCAACGCATCCTTAGCGCTCGTGCTTTCACGGACGGCAAGGTTGAACTTCTCAACGAGCTCGCCTAATTTCTCTTGAAAAAGACTAGTTAAGATATCCTCCTTCTTCTTGAAGTAGAGATAAATGGTGCCATCCGCAACGCCGGCCTCTTTGGCAATACGAGAAACTTGGGATTTATGGAACCCATTTTCTGCAAATACCTTCATCGCGCCTTCGAGAATCGCATAATATTTGTCTGGTTTTTTGCCACTTGTCAAGGAGATCACCTCGGTGTTAGAATACAGATATTGGTGAATGAATACTCATTCATTTTTGTAATTTCATCATAAAATACGCAGTACGCCTTGTCAACGACTTATTCCGCTTAAACAGCAAGTAGGGAGGTTTGTCGGCTTACTCTTCACAATGAAGCATGTTTCTACTCTTATTCAAAATAAACGGCTACGCCGTCCTTCAAGGACGGGAGCGTTTATGGAGAAATATAAGCAATGTATAAAGTGAAACTTTTACTGTCTTATATTATAAAAAGGGACTAATGAAATTTGCTTTTTTGCGATTCATGAATGTAAGCGCTAACAAAAAACGTGTTAAACAAATTTAATAAAGGAGGGTCCTCCATGACCGGTACACTGATTCAGTTTCTCCTTTTTCTGGCGGTTACGGGTTTGGCGCTCTATGGGTTCGGCCGGGTTGTGTATCACCGATATTTATATATCCAATTGGGGAAATCGGTGGATCTGAAGAAGGAAGCCAGCTTAAGGCTCAAGGGATTTGCGGTTCAAGTGTTTGGCCAGACGAAGTTATTGAAGGATAAAAAGAGCGGCATTATGCATATCGTGATCTTTTATGGCTTCATAATTCTACAGCTAGGTGCCTTGGACCTTATTTTAAAAGGATTAATTGACCGAGGGTTACCTATTCCGGGTTACGCGTATTTCACCCTCATGCAGGAAGTGACGGTCGGGTTGATCGTGCTGGCCATGGGCTACGCGACCTATCGACGTTACATCGAAAAGCTTAAACGCCTTAAGCGAGGCTGGAAGCCAAGTATTGTTGTGTTTTTTATCATGTTTCTCATGCTGTCAGTTGTCATAAGCGGTGGCTTTGAACGCGTGCGTGAAGGTATCCCGGCTTCAGGCTTCGCACCGCTAACATCGGCTTGGGCGGCAATGTTCGATGGGATGTCCACTTCAGCGGCAACGGTTGGCTTTTATGCTGGTTGGTGGATGCATCTGCTGATTTTGCTGGCTTTCCTCATTTATGTGCCGCAGTCCAAGCATTTTCACATCATTACCGCTCCGATCAACATTTTGTTGCGACGGACGGAGCCGACAGGCAAGCTGGCATCATTGAACTTGGAAGATGAAGATGCGGAAGAATTCGGCGTCGGGAAGATTGAGGATTTTACGCAAAAGCAGATGCTGGATTTCTACTCATGTGTAGAATGTGGACGCTGTACGAGCGTATGTCCCGCAAATACGACAGGCAAGCTGCTGTCACCTATGCATCTCATTACGAAGCTGCGCGATCATTTGACGGAAAAAGGTGCAGCCATCACCTCAAAGTCTCCGTGGGTACCAGCTGTGGTGTTCGCGCCAGAATCGCAGGGGAACCCGCTGGAGGTTGACCTTATCGGCGGTGTGATCACCGAGGAAGAGCTGTGGGCTTGTACAACCTGCCGCAATTGTGAGGATCAATGTCCTGTTGCGAATGAGCATGTGGATAAAATCATTGATATGCGCAGGCACTTGGTGCTGACGCAAGGCAGTATGCCGCATGATGGTCAACGTGCGCTTCAAAACATCGAGAGACAAGGGAATCCGTGGGGAATCTCCCGCAATGATCGTGTGAAATGGGTCAAAGAGGTTGACCCTGAAGATGCGCTTGAAGTACGAACCGTGAAGGAGAATCCAACTTTCGAGTACCTGTTCTTCTTAGGCTCGATGGGAGCTTACGATAATCGCAGTCGCAAAATTACTCATGCATTCGTGAAATTAATGAAGGAGGCTGGTATCTCTTTTGCCATATTAGGAAATGAGGAGAAAAATTCCGGCGATACACCCCGTCGAATGGGGAATGAATTCCTGTTCCAGCAGCTGTGTGCGGACAATATCGCTACTTTTCAAAAGTACAAGGTCAAGAAAATCGTAACAACATGCCCGCATACGTACCACACGTTCAAAAATGAATATCCCGAATTTGGCTTAACGGCCGAGGTATTTCATCATACAGAACTGTTGGATCTATGGGTCAAAGAAGGGCGCTTGACTCCGCAATATGAGGTCAATGAGCGTATTACTTATCATGATTCGTGTTACTTAGGCCGCTATAACGAGGTGTATGAGGAGCCACGTAACGTGTTAAGGGCGATTCCAGGCGTGGAACTTGTGGAACAAGCGCGTTCGCGTGAGAACAGCATGTGCTGTGGAGCGGGCGGAGGCATGATGTGGATGGAGGAAACAGCGGGTACCCGTGTGAATGTGGCGCGTACGGAGCAGCTTCTGAGTGTCAAGCCTACGGTGATCTCCTCGGCGTGTCCCTATTGTTTGACGATGGTGGAGGATGGCACGAAGCTGAAAGAAGTAGAGGAACAGGTCAAAGCGCGAGATATCGCAGAAATACTTGCACAATCGGTATTTGGACTTATTGAATAAAGGGTATAGCGAACAGCGAAAAACTTAAGCAAATCTTACGAAGTTAGTTTTCTATCGAAAACTTTAAGGAGATGATCTCATGACAACTATTCGTACGACAGCGGTAATCGGCTCGGGTGTAATGGGTTCCGGGATTGCTGCACATTTGGCCAATGTAGGTATTCCCGTCTTATTACTGGATCGTGTGCCAGAGCAGCTAACGCCACAAGAGGAAGCAACAGGTCTTACGCTTGATCATCCTAAAGTGCGGAATCGCTTTGCTGTAAGTGCTTTGGAGAAGCTTGCGAAAACCAACCCTGCACCTCTGTATAGCGAAGCTTTTGCCTCGCGCATCACACCAGGGAATATCGAAGACGATTGGGCGAAGCTGAGCCAAGTGGATTGGATTGTCGAAGTCATTATCGAAAATTTGCAGGCCAAACAAGATCTTATCGCTCGGATTGAAAAGGTGTGGAAGCCAGGGACGATCGTTTCCTCGAATACATCGGGGATCTCGATAAATGCTATGGTCGCAAATGCCGGACCTGAATTTAAGAAGAATTTTCTTGGGACTCATTTCTTTAATCCACCGCGCTATATGAAATTATTGGAAATTATTCCGAATGAGCAGACGGATCCAGCCATCATCACCTTCATGAGTGATTTTTGTGAGAAAAAGCTTGGGAAAGGCGTTGTGCAAGCGAAAGATACACCTAATTTTATAAGTAATCGAATTGGTACTTACGGTTTGCTGATTACTCTGCGAGAAATGCTGACCAAAGGCTATACGGTTGAAGAGGTAGATGCAGTTACAGGGCCTGCCATGGGGCGGCCGAAAAGTGCAACATTCCGCACACTGGATCTCGTTGGTCTAGATACATTTGTACATGTGGCGAACAATGTGTTTGATCTTGTGACGGATCCAGTTGAGAAGGATGTCTTCGATACGCCTGATATTTTGAAACAGATGGTAGCCAAAGGCTGGATTGGCGAGAAGCAGGGCCAAGGCTTTTATAAGAAAGTGAAGACAGCGGATAGCAAGGAAATTCAAGCATTGAATTTAGAGACTATGGAGTACTCGGCAAGTCGTAAAATCAGCTCGGGTTCGTTGGAGGCTGCCAAGCAGGCGAAGGGAACTGTTGGGAAGCTGAAGGCCTTGCTGGGTGCGAAGGATCGGTACTCGGAGCTGGCGTGGAACATTTTGAAGCCGGTTCTGCTGTATGCAGCAGAAAAACGGGATGAAATCGCGGATAACATTGTGGACATCGATAATGCGCTCAAATGGGGTTTTAATTGGGATTTGGGACCCTTCGAGACGTGGGATGCGATAGGACTGAAACGTTCTGTGGAACGCATGGAGGCTGAAGGAAGTAAAGTGCCTGAATGGGTAAAAGCGTGGATTGCAGCCGGGCATGACAGCTTTTATGAGCGCATGGAAGGGCGAACCTTTGCCATCTTAAATCAGGAGCTTCTCGAGGTGGAGTCAAGACCAGAAATCATCTTGCTAGCGGCGCTCAAACAACAAAATAAGGTCATCCGTTCAAACAGCGGAGCAAGTCTAATTGATATTGGCGACGGCGTGGCTTGCTTAGAATTTAATTCACCAAACAATGCCATTGGCGCGGATATTCTTACGATGATTCAGCAAAGTGTGGATGAAGTGCGTAGCAACTATCGCGGGTTGGTCGTAGCCAATGAGGGGAAAAACTTTTGCGTTGGCGCCAATCTGATGCTGCTGTTGATGGAAGCGCAGGACGGCGAGTGGGATGAAGTGGATGGCATCATTCGGTTGTTCCAGAACGCGATGCTTAAGCTGAAAAGGCTGGATAAACCGGTGGTCGCTGCTCCTCATAAAATGACGCTTGGCGGTGGCGTGGAGGCGTGTATGCCAGCGGATCAGACGATTTTCTCGGCGGAAACGTACTATGGACTCGTTGAGACAGGCGTTGGGCTTATTCCTGCCGGTGGCGGCTGCAAAGAGTTAGCGCTGCTTGCAAGTCAGCAGGTGAGAGATCCGGAGGTTGATCTACAGCCGTGGATCAATGCAGCGTTTGAGACAGTGGCCATGGCGAAGGTGTCTACGAGTGGGCACGATACGAAACGTCTCGGCTATATGCGAGCGCAAGATTCCGTTGTGGTTAATCCGGATCATCGGATTTATGAGGCGAAGCAAGCGGTGCTTCGGATGGATGCGGCTGGCTATACACCGCCAGCGCAAGAGAAAATCCGTGTCGTAGGCGAGAACGGGAAAGCGGTTATGCAGGTCGGTGCGTATTCGATGCTTAAGGGCGGGTATATCAGTGCGCATGACCAGTTGATTGCGAATAAGCTCGCACATGTGTTGGCTGGAGGCAATGTACCTGCTGGGACGTTAGTGTCGGAGCAATATATGCTGGATTTGGAGCGCGAGGCGTTTTTGAGCTTATGTGGTGAATTAAAGACACAGCAGCGGATGCAGTATATGCTTTCGAAGGGTAAGGCTTTGAGGAATTAGGGGATCTGAGCCCGAGATGCGGAACCAGGTTCCGCAACTAGCAGCAATCAAGTGGAAAAACAACGAATGGGATTTATACCCAATTACTCGAATGAGGTGAGTTCGATGAAGGAAGCCGTCATTGTATCCATAACACGCACCGCCGTTGGGCGCGCGAAAAAAGGCAGTTTCGCGCAAACGCGCGCGGAAGATCTAGGCAAAGCCGTACTCGAAGAAGCCGTACGGCGCGTACCTGGGCTCGACAAAGCTGATGTCGAGGACATCATAATCGGGTGCGCGATGCCCGAAGGTGAGCAAGGGCTGAACTTCGCCCGCACGATGTCGCTGTATGCGGGCTTTCCCGTGACCGTGCCGGCGATCACGGTCAATCGCTTCTGTTCCTCCGGCTTGCAAGCCATCGCCTATGCGGCGGAGCGCATCATGCTCGGCCACGCCGAGGTGGTCATCGCCGGAGGCGTTGAGAGCATGAGCCACGTCCCGATGACGGGCTTCAAGCTCTCGCCGCATCCGCGGCTGGTCGAGACCATGCCCGAGGTGTACATGGGCATGGGGCATACGGCCGAAGCCGTCGCAACGCGCTTCGGCATCTCGCGCGAAGCGCAGGATGGCTTCGCGACGCGCAGCCATCAGAAGGCAGCGGCGGCCATCGCAGCGGGCCGCTTCACGGACGAGATCGTGCCGGTGAGCACGAGCGTGAAAGGCGTAGACGAACGCGGCAAAGCGTTCGAGCGCAAGTTCGTGTTTGCCACGGATGAGGGTGTTCGTCCCGAGACATCCGTGGAGACCTTAGGCAAGCTGAAGCCTGCGTTCAGCTTGGGGGGTTCTGTGACGGCGGGGAACGCGTCACAGACGTCGGACGGCGCAGCGGCGGCCGTGCTGATGAGCCGCGAGCGCGCAGAAGCGCTTGGGCTGAAGCCGATGGCGACGTTCTTGTCTTTCGCGCTTTCCGGTGTGGAGCCGGAAATTATGGGGGTCGGCCCCGTCAAAGCGATTCCGAAGGCGCTGAAGATGGCAGGTATTTCCCAAGATCAAGTCGATCTCTTTGAGATTAATGAAGCCTTTGCTTCGCAGTGCGTTCATATCGTACGCGAGCTTGGGATAGATGAAGAGAAAGTCAATGTAAACGGTGGAGCGATTGCCTTAGGTCATCCACTTGGCTGCACAGGGGCTAAGCTTTCGACGAGCTTAATCTATGAGCTGCAGCGCCGAGGCGGCGGATATGGTGTTGTCTCGATGTGTATTGGCGGCGGCATGGGAGCAGCTGGCGTGTTCCAAGTACATGCAGCTGAATAAAGCGGAACTCAGATACTCTAGTAATCATCTCGTGAAGCATTCATTTTCATTATCTGCATCCACATTTAAAGGAGAGTTGACTCATGACGAACAAAGTCGTTGGCGGAAGCTTTGTTATATCGGATCTTGATTTTCAATCTATTGTAACACCAGAGGATTTCACGGAAGAGCATCGCATGATTGCCGAAACAACACGTGACTATGTAAATGGGGAAGTTATGCCAAATGATGAGCATCTAGAGAAGCTGGATTATGATTTGACGGTAAAACTTATGCGCAGCGCCGGTGACCTCGGGTTGTTAGGGGCAGATGTGCCTGAGATGTATGGCGGACTCGGCTTGGATAAAGTCAGTTCAACGATCATTAGCGAAAATTTAGCGCGTGCTTCCTCCTTTGCATTATCGATTGGCGCGCATGTCGGGATCGGAACGCTGCCTATTGTTTTCTTCGGAACGCAGGCCCAGAAGAAGAAATATTTGCCTGACTTGGCGACGGGCGCTAAGATTGCTGCCTACTGCTTAACCGAGCCGACTTCGGGATCTGATGCGCTAGGTGCGAAAACAACGGCTCGACTGTCTGATGACGGGAAGCACTACATTTTAAACGGCTCCAAGCTATATATCACTAATGCTGGTTTCGCTGATATTTTTATTGTATACGCCAAGATCAATGGCACGGATTTCACAGCGTTCATCGTAGAAAAAGGAGACCCTGGCTTTACGATGGGACCCGAAGAAAAGAAGATGGGGATCAAAGGCTCTTCGACACGACCGCTCTTTTTCGAAGATGTGAAAGTTCCCGTAGAAAACCTGCTCGGAGAAATCGGGAAAGGTCATCTGATTGCATTTAACATTTTGAACATCGGACGTTATAAATTAGCTGTTGGCTGTTTAGGTGCTTCCAAAGAAACCATTGAGCTTGCAGTGAAATATGCGAATACCCGCCAGCAATTCCAGACGCCGATCTCGAGATTCCCACTTATTGGTAAAAAGCTGGCAGAAATGAATATCCAAACGTACATTCTTGAAAGTATGGTATACCGAACCACGGGCCTATTTGATCAAATTCTGAAGGATATTGATCTTTCTAGTCCAGACGCAGGTAAAATTTCCGCTAAAGGAATTTCCGAATATGCTTTGGAATGCTCCATTAATAAAGTATTTGCCTCAGAGGTTCTGGACTTTGTTGCGGACGAAGGACTGCAAATTCACGGCGGCTATGGCTTTATTCAAGAATATAAAGTCGAGCGTATTTATCGCGACTCCCGGATTAATCGTATTTTCGAAGGAACGAATGAAATTAATCGTCTGCTCATCCCAGGTACGCTGGTGAAGAAGGCGATGAAGGGTGAGCTGCCTTTGCTGCAAAAAGCACAAGAGCTGCAAGGCGAATTGCTGTCTTACATGCCGGGTCAAACGTTTGAAGGCACGTTGGCGGAAGAGGCACATCTGGTGGCAATGGCGAAAAAGGTATTTCTCATGGTAGGCGGGCTTGCGGTTCAGAAATATGGCATGGCTCTAGAGAAGAATCAGGAGGTTTTGAGCTGTCTAGCGGATATTATGATTCAAATCTTTGCAGCGGAGAGCGGGCTGTTACGGACCCAAAAGCTGATTCACAAGCAAGGCGAAACGAAGGCAACAAACGCGATTCAGCTCACTACTGTATTTGTGCATGAAGCTTTTGACAAAATTGAGGCATATGCGAAAGAAGCGCTCAGTACGATGGAAGAAGGAGATGTGCTTCGGACTCAACTATCTATACTCAAAAAGCTGTCTAGACGCAGCAGTGTCAATACGGTGGGGTTGAAGCGTGACATCGCCGCACGTGTAATTCAGGGTGAGAAATTCATCGGATGAGTCGAGGGTGAAAGTAACCTGAAGGGGATGATTTTGTATGAGGGAGGAAAAGCCTTGGTTGCGTCATTATCCATCGGAAGTGGCGCCGACTTACGAGTACCCGAAACATAATCTAGCACGGTTGTTGGTTGATTCGGCAAATCAATTTCCCGAACGGTCTGCCTTGTATTTCTTGGGTAAAAAACTTTCGTATCGTGAATTGCTTCATGCATCTTATCAATTTGCACATGTGTTGACAGATCTGGGGGTACGTCCAGGGGAAAAGGTATCGATCATGCTGCCGAATTGTCCTTCGGCTATCATTGCTTATTTTGGTACCTTAATGATGGGTGGAATTGTCGTTATGACGAATCCGCTTTATGTGGAGAGAGAGCTGATTCATCAGCTCTCTGATTCGGAAGCAACGGTGATTGTGACGTTGGATCTGCTCTTTGATCGTGTACAAAAGGCAAAAGCAAGGACATTTGTACGCCATGTCATCGTGACGTCGATTAAGGATTATTTACCGTTTCCGAAGAATTTGTTATATCCGATTAAAATGAAAAAAGATGGCGCCAAGCTGGATGTAACCTATGGTGATGGTGTGTATGCTTTCAAGAAATTACTGCGAGCAGCTTCCGCTGCGCCGATTTGTGTAGACGTCAATGCTGATGAAGATATTGCATTGCTTCAATACACAGGTGGAACAACAGGGCTATCCAAAGGTGTGATGCTGACGCACACCAATTTAATCGCAAATACGTATCAGACGAGTCATTGGTGCTATCAAGTTGAACCTGGCGGCGATCGTTTCTTAGGCGCCATACCATGCTTCCATGTCTTTGGGTTGACGGTTCTGCTGAATCAAGCCATGTATCGAGCGGGAATGCTCATCTTAATTCCAAAGTTTGATATTGATATGATTTTGGACACGATTCATAAATTAAAGCCTACGATTTTCCCAGGTGCACCTACCATGTATGTAGCGCTAATCAATCATAAACGGGTGAAGGAAGTTGATATTTCCTCAATCAAAATTTGTGTAAGCGGTTCAGCGCCACTGCCTTTGGAGGTTCAAGAGCGATTTGAAGCTTTAACCGGTGGTAGATTAATTGAAGGTTATGGATTGACAGAGGCTTCTCCCGTCGCGCATTCCAATCCAATTTGGGGATTCCGCAAAATAGGTTCAATTGGCGTTCCTTTCCCGGATACGGACACGAAAGTGGTGGATTCTGCCTCTGGTGAAGAAATGCCGATGGGTGAAATCGGTGAAATTATTATAAAAGGGCCGCAAATCATGAAGGGCTACTGGAAGCGTGAGCAAGAAACGGCGATGACGATCAAGGATGGCTGGCTATATACCGGGGATATGGGACGCATGGATGAGGATGGCTTTTTCTCCATTGTGGACCGGAAGAAGGATTTAATTATTGCAGGCGGCTTTAATATTTATCCTCGTGATATTGAGGAAGTTCTTTTCGAGCATCCTGCGATCCTCGAGGCGGCTGTAGCTGGCGTTCCTGATGAATACCGTGGGGAAACTGTGAAAGCTTTTATCGTGTTGAAAGAAGGTATGACACTAACGGAGAAGGAGTTAGATGTCTGGTGCAGAGAACGATTGGCAGCTTATAAAGTACCTCGCAAGGTTGAATTCAGGCAATCTCTTCCGAAGACGATGATTGGAAAGGTGCTAAGACGTCAATTACTAGAGGAAGAAGTGAAGCAGTAATATGCGGTACTATCATGCGTAAGGGCAGCCCTTACAGAGAAGGAGGGAGTCCAATGGATGATGGAAATGATCGTATCATAAGGAGATTGCAGCAGCTCGCAGCAGCAGCGGAGTCCACCTTCTGGGGCTATCTGGGTTGTGAGTTCGTTAGCTTGAAGGACGGGATCATCACGATTGCCTTGGAGGCTAATTCTCATCATTTGAATCCGATTGGGATGGTTCATGGCGGCGTAACGTCCTCTTTGTTGGATACAGCGATGGGGATCATTGCGATGATTGCTCGGCCGGATGAGAAGGTAGTTACGACCAATCTGAATGTGCATTTTGTGTCTCCCCTCTATGCAGGAAGACTGCTTGTGAAAGCGGAGCTTGTCCATCAATCACGTAAAATGATTACGGCGCAAGGTCGTGTAGAGGACAGTGAAGGTAATCTGGGAACGATGGGGACAGGATCGTTTCGTGTGATTTAGACGAATGCTTCGATGTAAAGGGCCTTCATGACCACGAGGAAAGTGGCTGTGAGGGTTCTTTTCTGCACTTAATGTCATATAATATTACATCAAATTGAAATATTTCATGAAAATTTCATAAATTCGTATTTAATGTCATGTTTTATGACGTAAACACATTGACTGATTACATAAGGTCATCCTATAATCGATTAAAAGGCATAGGGGGGGAGCACGATGCATCTTACCATTCGTGAAGCGTTGGCGATTTATCCGTTAACTGAAGCAAAATTGGTCGCCGGGAAACAAGGGGAATCCCGTATCGTTAAATCGGTTAATGTCATGGACGCACCAGATATTGCAGATTGGACGAAATCAGGTGAAATGCTGTTCACTACGGCATTCGCGATGAAAGACAGCCCGCAAGAAACCGTGAACCTCCTGCGCAAATTAAATGACCGCGGAGCCGCAGGTTTAGGGATTAAGCTCGGGAGATTTTGGACGGAGCTGCCGCAAATTGTGATGGATGAAGCGGATCGCTTACATTTTCCAATTATCGAAATGCCATTTCAATTTACATTTTCAGATCAAATGAATGCACTCTTTAATGCGGAGTACCGCCGGAATACTGAATTGCTGCAAACAGTTCTTGAAAAGCAAAAGAAGCTGATGCAATTTGGCCTGAAGCAAGATAACATGCAATCGATGTTTCAACTCGTAAGTGAGATTCTCGGGTATCCCATGGCGGTCGTCGGAGCAAGAGGTCAAATTCTATATAATACAAGTACATGGAGTTCGGAGCAGTTAGCTCAGAATTGGCCGAAAAAACGGAAATCAGGCTGGGTGTACGCAGGGAAGGATCGCGCGTATCGCGTTGGATTACAGCAACAGGATGATGAGCCGCTAGGCCATTTATTAATCATTCCGGATGTCGTGCTGCTGGCAACTGTCGAGGAAGGTTTATTCCAGCAAGCTGCTGATATCCTAACCTTTCATATGAGTTATACGTTTCGATCCCATGTGGAGGCTTCAGCAGAGCGGGATTTGCAGAATAACCTGATCCGCTATTTGGATAAAGGTACATCCCTTGAGGAGTTTATGGAGCAGGCAGAAGCCAGAGGCTTATTCATCTTCACAGGTGCGTACCAATGTGTCATCGGTAGGAGCAGGAAAGAGTCTTTGATTGCGGAAGTTACGCAAGATAGGCTCAAGGAATTAAAGCAATATATGGAGTCTCATTCGAAATCAAGCAATCTGCGCGGGCATCATTTCATTCTGAAGGATCACATGTTCTCGATCTATTCAACGACACAAGCGGATGGATTTCCAGAAGAGGAGCTGTCGCAGCTGTTAAGTAAATATGATGGGGACGCTGCGCATGCATCCGGTGGAGATGGCATGGTGTTCTATACCTCAGCGGTGAAGGTGAAGCCAACAGCGCTTCGCGAAGCGTACTTGGAATGCGGCGAGACGGGGAGGATGGCGGAAAAGCTTTGTTTGCCAGACCGCGTGCTTCATTATGAAACGATCGAATTCGCTCATCTCTTTCAACATTTGTCTGGGTCGATGATGGAGGATTATTGTGCCAAGGTTTTACGACCTCTCTTAGAGAAAGATCCTGAATACTCGCAAGAGATGATCCGTACACTTGAAGTTTTTATTCGCAACGATGGCCAAGTCAGTGAGGCGGCTAAGCAATTATTCATTCATCGGAATACAGTTACGTATCGGTTGGAGAAAATTAGTGATCTTCTGCAAGTTGATTTCAAAAAAGTAAATGATCTATTGAAGCTGAAGGCTGTCTTCTTATTCCGTCAGTTCTTGCATGTGAGATCATAGGTGATCAGAAACCCGAAGCTGCTGAGGAGGCGCTTTGGGTTTTTTGGTTTGGGTAAGCTCTTCGCCGGAATTGGCGTGTAGTCCGAAGTCGCCGAACTAAAACCAATTTTCCTCTAAGAAAAGACCAAATAGTCCTATTCTGCCGAATTATTTGCCCGTTTCCTTTGGTTGGGCGCTGTTTGAGGAGATTTAGTAAGGCAGAATCTGACTATTCCCCGATTGTAGTATGGAATCCTCGAATTAGCTTGGCAAAATCGGATTAACAGAGATTCCAGCAAGTGAAGAAGTGAGCAACTGTGGATGCCGGTGGAGTATTGCAAACCATATGTTATTGAAAGCGGGTAAGTTGCATAAGCGAAGTTGTTACATTATAATTTTGAGGAGAGAGTAGAAAAAAGGAGATGTGAAACATGTCTGCATGGAAAGAGCTAACGACGTTAACGGAATGGCAGGAAGTGCTTGAACGTTCCACCGAAAAGCCTGCTGTCGTTCTGAAGCACAGTACAACTTGTCCAGTAAGTGCGAGCGCACTTGATGAATACGAACAATATTTGTCTGGTACACACAATGAGGCAGTTGATTATTTCTTGGTGAAAGTCATTGAGTCACGCCCAGTTTCGAATCAAATTGCCGAGGACCTTGGCATTAAGCATGCTTCTCCGCAAATTCTTTATTTCAAAAATAAAGAATCCATCTGGAATACATCGCACTGGTCTGTAACGAACAAACATATGTCCGCGGTATTGGACTAATTCTTGCAACACATACAACTCTTCGTTTTGTCTACGTGATGTAGGTGAAACGAAGGGTTTTTTATTTTATCTATCAACGGTCAAAAAAGATTGGCAAGCCTAACATCCTCCTATATACTTATCTGACGACAACTAGAAGGAGACTTTCAACTAAGGAGTTACTTATTATGAACGCTATGAATAAAACGAAAATACCGATCCCGATCTTCCTTTTAATCGGCATTATTGCGATTTCTTTTTCCTCTATTTTTGTAAAATGGTCGGACGCATCAGCTGCTGTAATCGCCATGTATAGGCTGTTTATGACGAATGTTCTCATGCTGCCCTTTCTATGGAATTATCGCAACGAGTTTAAGAGAATTAAATTGAGAGATTGGCTTCGCACGGCGATGTCTGGGATTGCGCTAGGTTTGCATTTCTTATTTTGGATGGATTCATTACGTTATACAACTGTAGCGAGCTCAACTGCGATTCTAACTCTTGAGCCGATCTTCGTGCTTGTTGGCGCGTTCTTGCTGCATGGTGTTCGAACAAGCCGTACCGCATTGATTGCGATGTGTATCGCGATTGTGGGAGCCATTTGCATCGGATGGGGCGATTTTCAATTTTCTGGAGAAGCACTTAAAGGGGATGTATTGTCTTTCGTGGGGACGATCGCTGTTGCTCTACATATGTTGCTTGGCAAAAGCTTGCGCGAGCGCATTTCAGCTTATGTATACAGCTTTCTCGTTTTCTTATTCGCGGGGCTGACGCTTGCAGTTACCAATGTGTACGCTGGTGAATCGTTCACGGGCTATCCACTGAAGGAATGGGGGATTTTCTTCCTACTAGCCTTTGTCTCCACGATATTCGGTCACTATGTATTCAACTGGCTGCTGAAATACATGAAGGCATCTTCCGTATCTATGACCGTGCTTGGAGAGCCGCTTGGAGCTTCCATTTTAGCCTATTTCTTGCTTGGCGAAACGATTACGACCATACAGCTGTTGGCGGGTTGTCTGCTGTTGATTGGTGTAGCGATGTTCTTGCGAAGTAATGAGAAACATTAATGGTTTCTCACTGGATTTAATTGAACGAAGGTAAATAATGCGAGGCTGCGGTACAATTTTTAAGATGGAGGCAGGAGACAGCATGAGATTTCGAGATTTTCATCGTAATGTCAAATTAAGAATTGGCTTATCCTTCTTATCGGGCACAGCCAATAATATGGTGCTTCCGTTTATGTCGATTTATTTTTCGGGAAAATTAGGGGATACGCTGGCTGGATTGGTTGTTATTCTGGGCATTCTGGCCGGTGTCGTGGCAGGAATCATCGGCGGGTACTACTCCGATCGATTTGGCCGGAAGAAGCTCATGCTCGCCGCAGAAGTCGGCTGGATGCTCTGCTTTATGCTAATGGCAGCAGCGAATTCGCCTTGGTTCGAGTCAGCGGGGATTACCTTCATTCTGATGATTGTTGTCAGCATTTTCTGGGGGATCCACGGACCTGCGAATGAAGCTATGCTTTTGGATGCTACTCTGCCTGCGGAACGTAAATTCATGTATGCCATTATGTACTGGATGAATAATTTATCCTTTGCAATCGCGGGTCTTGCGGGAGCATTTTTATTTAAATCGTATTTGTTTGAATTGTTTATTGCCTTATCTGTGATCGGATTGATTACCGGAATCATTACATATGTCTATATTCAGGATGATTATAAGCCGCAAGCAACTGTGGGAGGCGGAAAAACTAGAAAGAATAGCCCTTCGATTTGGTCCAATTACCGCATGGTACTGCGAGATAAGACCTTTCTGATTTTCACAATCGCTTCTTTATTGCTTGTTTCGGTGGAGTTTCATTTGGGCAACTATGTGGCTGTTCGGTTGGGGAAAGAGATGGTCGATACGCCATTCCTGCCATGGATAACGGATGCTTGGCGGATTGATGGCTTCAAGATGCTAGGGTTCATGCGTACGGAGAATACCGTGCTCGTGGTTGTGCTCTCGGTATTTATGGGGGTTCTGATGCGTAAGTTTCCTGATCGGAAAGTGCTCTTTATCGGATATGCCTGTTATATCGCAGGCTATAGTTATTTGGCTTACAGTAATCAACCTGGATTACTCTTGCTATCGATGCTAATTGCAACGGTTGGGGAACTGATGTATGTCCCGATCAAGCAAGCCTACCTCGGCAATCTGGCACCCGACCATGCACGCAGCTCCTATATGGCCTTATATGGCATGGTATATAGAGGAGCTACGTTCTTAGGCGGGCTGGGTGTTATCCTTGGCGGCGTGCTGTCGTCATGGCTGATGGCTTCATTGATCGCACTCAGCGGTGTGATTGGGATGACGATGTTCTATACGATCCTTGCACAGCTGGAAGAACGGAAAAACGGTCATTTTGCAGCTGCGAATTCTTCTTTTATGGAAGCTAATAAGGCTGGTTTAGAAAGTACTTCATAAGCGGTGAAGGCTAGCGCCTTAGCCGTGAACAGCATGCTGTCTAGTGCAGGCTCGGTCATCGCGAGATCACGGAATTCCTTCGTATGAAGCAAATGTCTCTCATTGACTACCTTCACGAAAGGGTGAATGGTCGGGCATTGTGTCGAGACATTGCCGAGATCCAGGGAACCGTGGTCTTTGCCGATTTCGATTTCCTTCGGATCGATACCTAGCTCAAATAATTGATCTGTGAACACATGGGATAAGGCTTCATTCGTGCGAAGCTCATCGTAGGAATACTCGTAGAACGATGTTTTCAGCGTACAGCCCGTTTGCATCGCTGCTCCTTCTGCGCAGTGAAGGACTTTTTGTACGAGCTCATTCGTGTAAGTGCGCGTAGCTGAGCGGACATAAAATTGGGCAACCGCGTAATCTGGAATGATGTTGGGCGCTTTACCTCCTTCGCTGATGATGCCGTGAATGCGGGCATCGGTCTTGAGCTGCTGGCGAAGCGCATTGATGCTGTTGAATAGCTGCAGCACGGCGTCGAGCGCATTGATGCCTTCGTACGGTTGGGCCGCGGCATGCGCGGAGCGGCCGAAGAACTCATACTGGATGGCATCCATGGCCAACGATTCGCCTGATTTTTCATAGGCATAATAAGGGTGTGCCATGAGTGCGATATCGACGTCTTGGAAGAGCCCCGCCGCAGCCATAGGAACTTTGGCGCCCTTGGTTTCTTCAGCAGGTGTGCCGTAGACACGTATACTGCCACCGGTCTCTGCTAAGGCCGCTTTAAGGCCGATTGCAGCCCCGATACTCATCATGCAGATGAGATGATGACCGCAGGCATGCCCTAGCTCAGGGAGCGCATCGTACTCCGCCATGAACGCTACGACGGGACCTGGTTTGCCAGAGTCGTAAGTCGCGATGAAAGCGGTAGGGATGTCTAGGACACCGCGTTCGATCGTGAAGCCATGAAACGTTAATTCTTCCGTTAGTCGAGCAAAAGCAAGGAATTCTTCATGACCTAGCTCGGGGTTTGCCCCGATATAGCGGGAGATATCCTTGAAGCGTGCGGCATTGCTTTCTATGGTTTGAGCGATGGTTGATTTCATGGATGATTGCTCCTTTGTTGAATGGTTCTTATGTCCATTGTAGTATAAAGAAGCAAGAACTACCAAATGCAAAGATGCAGTGCTTAAACATGATCATTCGAGTACATGAGAAAGTGGAGGGAACTACCATGATGAAATATGGGGCAGAGCATGAGGAACATCTGTTTAGCTTATGTTTTGTTGAAGAGGAAAGTCGCGGTCAATGGCGGGACATTTTCTTAGGCATCGAATTGTCAGAAGGGGAGGAGCTTCCAGAAGGCTTATCCGATCCTTCTATTCTTGTTATTTGCAATATGGACCGGGAGATTGTGCAAATTGTTCTGCACGATGAAGGCTGTGATAGTGAATTCCAATTCACGTATGCGGAGAAAGCGCAAATCGAAGCGTATGTCAATCAGCTTGAAAGCGTCAAAAAAACGACGAATGATCCCCTATAGGTATCCCTTCCCAAACTGGGCGGTGGCGCATATAGTAATATACGTCATGCTTTGGGGAGAGGATAGCGATGGAAAAAAGAATTCAATATTTGGCGTTAGGTGATTCTTTAACCGTTGGTTATGGTGCTGAGGAAGGTCAAGGCTTCGTTTCGTTGTATCGCCATAGGTTGGAATGTCTGCTGAATGTACCTGTTTCCTTGCGTCATGCTGGCACCAATGGTGCTACGACCGCACAATTGCTGGAGACGATTGAGTCTGATCCACAGCTGCAGAAGGATATTCAAGAAGCGACGCTTATCACCATTACGGCAGGCGGAAATGATCTCATTCAAGCGGCGATTCCTTTCTTTTATGACGGCGACAATACGGTGCTCAAAACGGCGTTACAAACGTATGAGGCTAACTATCGTAAACTCATCGGGCAAATTGAAAAGCTGCGGCAAGGCGTACAAACTCCGTATTTATTGGCCTTAATTGGTTTATATAATCCATTACCGCAAATACCGGATGCTGCCTATTGGGTACAGCGTTTTAATTTATTTCTGCGTAAATTAGAGCAGCCACATATTCAAGTTGTTCAGGTGTACGACGCGTTTGTAGGTCAAGCGGCACGATTCCTATCTGAGGATGCCATTCACCCTAATGAATTAGGCTATGAAAAGGTGGCAAATCAATTAGAGGTAGCCCTATCCTTGCAGCAATTGCAGCAGTTGTTTCTATAATATGAAACTATCTCACATACCCGAAAACGGAAATGAAATGACAGGCGCTGCCGGCCAGCACGAATAGGTGCCATATGGCATGGTGATAGGGGATGCGCCTCCATACATAGAATATCGATCCAAGTGTGTAGAAGAGGCCGCCTACAACTAACCAGAGGATGCCGCCAAACGGCAACTGCACGTAGAGTGGCTTAAACGCGATAACGATTAACCAGCCCATCACGATATAGCATAAAGTTGAAACTAGAATAAATCTCTTTACATAAAATAATTTCAAAACAATGCCGATGAGGGCTAATCCCCATATAACACCGAAGAATGACCATCCTAATGTTCCTCGTAACGTAACGAGTAGGTAGGGCGTGTAGCTCCCAGCGATTAACACATAAATGGCGGAGTGATCGAGGACTTCAAAAACATCTTTTGCTTTCGTGTGCGTAACGCTGTGCAACAGTGTGGAACATGTATATAAGATAACAAGTGCTGTTCCAAAAATGCTGAAGCTCACGATATGCCAAACATTCCCTTGCGTGCAAGCTTGTACAATAAGCAGTACAAGTGCTGCGATGCTTAAAACGACGCCAATACCGTGGGTGAGCGCATTAGCTCGCTCTTCTTTTATGGAATATTGCATATGAATCCCTTCTTTCTTAGACAGAATGGAGAATCCCTCTATAGATTGGACGATGAAACGATGTATTTACCTTCATTTCAACTAAATAATAAAGTCGCGTTAGTGACTGGAGCTGGGCGAGGCATTGGACGAGCACTTGCAATTGGCCTAGCAGAAGCTGGGGCTGATGTCGCTATCTTTGCTCGTACGGCATCAGATTTAGAAGAGGTGGCGAAAGAAATTCGCGCATTAGGCAGACAAGCCTATCCATTTACCGTGGATGTGACGAATCGTGAACAAATTGAAGATGCCGTAGCGGCAATCATCAGGCAGACAGATCGCATTGATATTCTCATTAATAATGCTGGCATGAACATCCGTAGTCAAGCTTTGGCAGTCACGGATGAAGAGTGGGATACGATCATGCAGACGAACTTGAAATCTGCGTTCTTGTGCTCACAGATTGTCGGTCGCCATATGCAGCAGCGTGAATCTGGGCGAATCATTAACATTGCGTCTGTTGCCGGGCAAGTAGCGCTCCGAACAGGCGTAGTGTATGCCGCGACGAAGGCCGCTATGATCCAAATGACCAAGGTGCTTGCGCTGGAATGGGGGAAATATGGCATTCTGGTTAATGGCATCGGACCTTGGTATTTCAAAACGCCGCTGACAGAGAAGATTCTAAGTCAACCGGCTTATTTAGCCGAGATTATTGCACGTACGCCGCTTCGTCGCGTTGGTGAGTTAGAAGAGCTAGTTGGACCTGCCGTTTTCTTGGCTTCCGATGCAGCTAACTATATCACGGGACAGACGCTTTTCGTGGATGGCGGCATGACAATATATGGATTTTAGCGAAATTTGTCTAAAAATGTAGGATTGAGCTTTCTGTATAGTTCTATTATACTATTCACAAACATGGACAATTGATAGTTGGTCTCATTTTAGAGGTAACATGTAGATAAGGTGGTAGATCGGATGTCTCGTGTTCGTATTTTTACAGATAGCACAAGTGATTTGAATGAAGAACTTCTGCAACAATACCAAATTGAGGTTGTTCCGTTATATGTCATTTTTGAGGAACAAACGTTTCAGGATTCCGTTACTATAAATGCCAATCAGCTGTTTGAAATGGTTGCGCAAACAGGCAAGCTTCCCAAGACTGCTGCGCCTTCGCCAAGTGATTTTGAGCGAGCTTTTGCACCAATTATCGAGGCAGGAGAGGATATTATTTATATTGGCCTTTCTTCTGCGTTGTCTTCAACGATTCAGAATGCAATGATTGCAGCTGATAGTTTTCCCGATGGTAGAATTAGGGTCATCGATTCTCGAAACCTATCAACGGGGATTGGCGTACTAGTAATCAAGGCAGCGCAAGCTGCATTGGAAGGTCGAAGCTCATCGGAGATCCAAACGATCGTTGAATCTTACTTAGGTAAAGTAGAAGTCTCTTTCATTATCGATACCTTAGAATATTTACATAAAGGCGGCAGATGTTCGAGCGTCCAGGCTTTTATTGGCAGTCTTTTGAAAATTAGACCCATTGTCCAAGTTATTGATGGTTCTATGCAATTAACGGACAAAGTGAGAGGTAAACGAGAGAAAGCACTGAATCAGCTTTTGGAAAATGCACTGGCTTTTAAAGATGACATGGATACGGATTTCATGTTTATCACACATGCGCAGGCGCATGAAGAAGCTGCTTATGTTAAACAACAATTTGAATTGCATACCCATGTGAAAAACGTATTTTTGACGGAAACCGGTTGCGTCGTTTCGAGCCACTGCGGACCACATACGGTAGGTATTGTTTTCGCCAAAAAATAAGAAATGAGTGGACACCCATGACGACAATCAAGATTATCACGGACAGCAGCTGCGATCTCCCTAGAAGTACTGTGGATGAAATAGGAGTAGGGATCGTTCCCTTATCTGTACAATTTGGCGAGGAATGCATGCCGACAGATATGGATCTTGCCGATTTCTATGCAAGAATGAAGCGGGAGAGCGCGTTGCCGAAGACCTCAAGTCCTTCGCCTGGACATTTCCTAAGTGAGTATCAAAAGGCGGGTCCGGATCAGGATATTCTCGTGATTTGTCTCTCATCGGCGTTAAGCTCAACGTACCACCACGCGGTTATGGCGAAAGAGATGCTGCTTGAAGATGGTTTTACAGGCCGAATTGAGGTCATTGATTCCAAAACAACCTCATTAGGATTAGGGGTTCATGTGTTTCGTGCGGCTCAAATGGTGGCGAATGGTATGCGCTATGAAGAATTGGTAGCTTCGATGCAGGAAGCAGTATCGAGCTCAGGAACGTTCTTTTTCCTAGACACCTTGGAAAATGTCATTAAAGGCGGTAGGCTCGACAGAGTGCGTGGCGCTGTGGCTTCTGTTTTGAATATCAAGCTGCTCATGAAAGCTAGCGAAGAAGGCGCGATTGAAGTCGTCGAGAAAATTCGCGGCACGCAGCAAGCCTTGAAGCGTCTTATCTCGTTTCTCGGTGATAAAGAGCATGATTACGAGAAAGATGTTATTGCGATTGCGCACAGCAACTGTGAAGCCAGGGCTCGTGAATTCATGGTACAGCTGCTGGAAAAGCATCCATTTCGCAACGTGCTGTTCTCCAATATGGGGACAGTGATTGGCACCTATGCAGGCGAAGGCGGCGTATTGGTCGCTTACTAAGGGAAGATTAGAGACACTTACTTCCCGCTAATCCATGGAAAAGACCGCTCTCTCCATATTGGAGAGAGCGGTCTTTGTTCACATATCAGGATTAATAAGTTTTTGGTGCAAACGAGCTTACCATTATTTATGTTCGGTCCACAGGTAGCAAAAATGCAAAAGAGCATCCTTTTCAGGGGAATTCACTTCACCGTTTTATAAAAATGAAAAAAGGCATCTTTTTAGGTCGGATATGTCTAAACAGGGCTGAAAACTCCCAAAATTGATGCCTATTTGCATCAATTTTAGCTGAAATCGTGTATTTAATAGAGAAAAGTTGCACTTTTGCATTTCTCAGCAGATAGAGAGTATCCGCAATTCTACCCCACAAGGTGAAGAGAAACTTCGCTGTTAATTCCGTACAATGAGTGATAACTGGTTGGTCGCTCATCCTCGAAGGACATCCGATGTTAAAGCGGAAACTCAGTCGTTGTAATCTCCGGATCATCCGTAGAGACGAGCGGCGACATCTCCCCGGTTACGAGCAACCAAAGCTCATGCAGGGCACGTGTGCAGCCCACATAGAGCAGCTTCGCATCCATAAGGGTCGTTTCATAGTGTTCTGCAGTCACATCCATCAGAATGACGGCATCGAATTCTAAGCCTTTGGTTAAATACACAGGCAGCACAGAAATTCCGCCGCGATAGACACGTTGCTTCGCTGTAATCAGATTCGTCTCGATCCCGACGATAGTTAAGGCCTCTTGCAGCTCTTGCGCTTGCTTCTCGGTACGTGCAACGACCGCGATGGTACTGGAGGTTCCCGATTGTAAGCTTGCGATCGCCTTCTGCAGAAGCGGCAGTCGCTCCTTCAGTGACACTGTCATCAGTACGCGAACTTTGTTCCCGCTGCGGAAGACAGGGACGGCAAGCAAGGGGTTGCTAACGCCGCGCTGGAGCACCAGATTGGCAAACTGGATGATTTCCATCGTGGAACGATAGCTCCGCTCCAGCTCGAAATAGCCGTTGTCCTCTTCTTGGAACAGACTGGAAAATTCCTTCCAATCCTGGATGCCTTGATACGCATGAATTCCTTGCGAAAGATCGCCTAGAATCGTGAAAGAGCTATTACGCGTATACGCATCTAACACTGCCACTTGGAATGGCGAGAAGTCCTGCGCCTCATCGATGACAACATGATCGAATAAGCGATCCGACGAAATGCCATGAAGTCGTGTATGGATGTAAAGAAGTGGTGCTAGATCTTCAAGCTGCACTTCCTTCTTTTTGAAAAGCTTTGCAGAGGCGGTCACGATCGATTCAGGCAACTGTTGAAGCAGCTCTGCTGGCAGGCTGTCGGGTCGACCTTTGTCCGTGAACAGCATTTTATAGAAGCTGAATGCTGTATACTCAGGCCAAGCAGTCAGGTAGGTCCGCAGCTTTTGGGCTGATTTCTTTTTCAGTTCTTTCTTCAGACTTTGCTCCCAAACCTTCTCGAGCTGGATCTCCATCCAACGCTTGATTCGCGCAACGACGCGCTCGCGACGCTTCGCCATGGGGTAATGCTTGTTCTCGACGAAGAACCATTCGCGAATGGTGGCGATGGGCAGCTTGACGCCATCCCAAGGCGAGAAGTCCGCAGTAGGAACGTAGGTCTCTTCTAGACGGTTCAGACAGTCGTCCAAGTAGTGTTTGAAGGCAATGGCTCCCTTGAACCGCCCTGGCGCATGATCGTCAACCGGCGGCCGCTTGCTCCCGAGGGCAAACCAACGCTGCAGCGTGACCTCTTGATCTGCGATTTGCACCTCATGGTCGAGTACATCAATTGCCCAGTCCGTGAAGGTGCTCTGTTGAATGTTGCCGACACCGAGCTCAGGCAATACGCCTGAGATATAGTCCAAGAACATCGAGTTGGGCGCGAAAATAATCATGCGTTCCGCCCGAACCTGTTCGCGGTATTGATAAAGTAGGAAAGCGAGTCTGTGCAAGGCTACGGTTGTTTTACCGCTGCCTGCGACCCCTTGAATAATGAGTGCAGTGTTCTTGGCGGCACGGATAATCCGATCTTGCTCCGCTTGAATCGTGGAGACGATATCGCGCAGCTTGTTATCTTTATTTTCGCCCAATCGGTAGAGCAAGAACTCATCCCCGACTGAGAGGGAGTCTTCATTTCGGTCGTATGTATCTACAACACGCTGGAGAATTTGCTTGCGCACAACTAGATTTCGCTTCAAATAGACTAAGCCGTTGATGAGACCGTCCGGGGATTCATAGGATGCTGCGTCCAAGCCGCCTGTGAAGGAATAAAATAGGCTTGCAACCGGAGCGCGCCAATCAATGACCAGAAGTTTGCCGGTTCGCTCGTCTTCCACACCGGCTTTGCCAATGTAGAGCGGTGCAGGTGAACCAGTTCCCGTTTCTTCGAAGTCAAGGCGGCCGAAATACGGTTCGTCAATTGCTTTGGTTAAGTTGTGTCTGCCGTTCTCACGCAAAACTTCAAGAGCTTGCTCGGTTAAATCAGGACCGTAATAAACCGGAGTTGCTCGTAGCCGCTCCAGCTGTTTATCGATTTCCTTATTCGTTTGTTCGAGCCGATGAAGTTCTTCTTGATAGGCACTTTGAGTCTTTGTGTCCAAGATCAGTTACCTCCTAAGATCAGATGTTGTCTATTGAATTATCATAAACAGGTAAACACTATAACACACCTGACTGGAGATAGAAAGCGATTCTGGAAAATGATTGCTTTACCATTTGGGCTTCTGTGGAAAGGAATGGTATACTCAGAAGGTATGCATTTTATTTAATGGAGGCGAAGGGATTCATGTCAATTTATGATATCGAGGTCAAAACGATTACAGGAGAAACACAAACACTTTCAACATATAAAGGGAAGGCACTTCTCATTGTGAATGTTGCAAGTGCTTGCGGACTTACTCCGCACTATAAAGGTCTTCAAGAGCTGTATGAGCAGTACCAAGAGAAAGGTTTGGTTGTACTCGGTTTTCCATGTAATCAATTCGCGGGTCAAGAGCCCGGTACGAATGAAGAGATTCAAGCGTTTTGCGAGCTTAACTACAAGGTAACATTCCCGTTATTTGATAAAATTGATGTCAAAGGTGAGCACGCTCATCCGCTGTATACGTACCTGCTTAGCCATACGCCTGAGCCTTATGCTACCAACGACATTGAATGGAATTTCGTGAAATTCTTAGTTGATGCGAACGGAAACGTGGTTAAACAATACGGTGCACGTACAGAGCCAGCGGAAATTGCGACGGATATTGAAGCTGTTTTAGCTTAATTAATAAGAGAGGTGGACGAGCAATGGGGTCTCGAAACGGGTTTGTATATGCCCATCCTGATGATGAAACGTTCTTAAGCGGATGCCTCATTCGCCGTCTTGCTGATCAAGGCGAACCGCCAGTTCTGCTGTTAGCCACGCGTGGCGATGCGGGTAGACAAGGGTTAGAACGTGCAACGAATCGCGAAGAGTTGGCTGAATTAAGAGAGCAAGAAATGAATGTCGCTGCCGAAATTCTGGGGATATCTACGGTTGAACATTTGAAATATCCTGATGGTCGGCTAGACGAAGTTGACTTTCAGACGTTAGTTGACGGGGTGGTTTCCTTTATTCAAAGGTATGAAATCGAGCATGTGTTTACGTTCGCGGAAGATGGAGGCAATGGTCATCGGGACCATATCGCGATTTCCAAAGCAACAACAGCAGCTGTACATAGTGGAGCTTGTCCGAGTGTCAGGAAGCTGTATTATGCGGTATCACCATTATTGCGTGCTCAAGGTCATCAACCATCAATCATCGTGGATACAGAAGCGATGTGGCACATCAAGGCCGCAGCACTTAAAGCGCATCACACGCAGCATGTCACGATCGGGAGATACTTTGGGAACTTGATTGATTTTCCAGAAGAGAGACGCTGGGAAGCTTTTGTGCTGGGTTGGCAGGATGGCGTACTTTGGCCGCTGGCGCAGTCTGCTGAGCGAGTGTAAGCATTAAATGAAAGGCGGGGAATAGTAATGCCCATTCAAGCACGCGTTGAAGCGATCCTCATTGCAGATGATCCAACGACATTTGTGACAAGAGAGCTTGAACAAGTCGAGCTGCGTTTCGGCGGGATAGAGGGAGATCGCCATTTCGGTATTTTTGCCAAAGCCGATGTGCGTCAACCGATGTATAAGCGCGGTCAGGAGATTATGAATCGACGACAGCTCAGTATTGTTTCTGTAGAAGAGCTGAAGGGGATTGCCGAGCGTATTGGTGTGGATGAAATTAAGCCGGAGTGGTTAGGCGCGAACATTGTTGTTAGCGGTGTCCCAGAGTTAACCAAACTCCCAATGGGCATACGGATGATGCTCCCGAGTGGTGGCGGTTTAGTATGTGAAGGCGAGAATGAGCCCTGCTCTGGTCCAGGTCGTATAATTGCAACCCATTATAATGAGCCGATTTTAACCAAGTTATTTGTGCAAAAAGCACAGCAAGCAAGAGGGATTGTTGCCTACGTCGAACATCCCGGTGAGCTCAAGGTTGGCGATGTGGTAGAAATTCAAAATTAATTTCGTCATGTACCCCCTGAAACCGAGTGGTCTTTACGAATGTGCTTAGATAGTAGGTCATTCATCGTTTCTAGGGGAGTGTCGGGATGTCTCTTTGCAATTGTGATAAATGTGGGCGCGTATTTCTCACGAAATGGGAAACGAGATGTACAAGCTGTTCACAGCTAGTTCTGAGCGATTCGCATAAAGTGAAAGATTTTGTTCGAGCACACCCACGTGCGACGCTTATTGAAATTTACCATAAAACAGGGGTTTCCCTGCAAACTATAAAAGAGTTAATGAGAGCTTAACCGCTGCACCTGCACGAAAGGAAGCTTATCTGTATGCCGCATATGATTGTTAGAGGTATAAGTGTCCCACACATCCAATCCATCAGTACAGCACTTATTACCGAATTAGCTGAGGTTTGTTCTTGTGGTACGGACAATTTCATGTTGGAGTGTCTTCCGACCGTCTCCATCTTTCAAGGGGAGATTTGTGAGACGTATCCATTTATTGAGGTAGGCTGGTTCGAGCGAGGGCCGGACATTCGCGATGCCTACGCCCAAGTACTGACCAAGCATATCTTGTCACTCGGCATACCTGAAGTGGAGATTGCTTTCAAGGTATACCGGGAAGATAGTTATTATTGGAATGGAAAGCTGGTCTGATGAGCTGGACATTTCTGTGGGTATTTATGTAGTGATTTCAGTTAAACCTTCAATGCCACTTTACGTGGTGTTGGAGGTTTTTTGGGCTTTTTTTTAAGTCAAAAGTCGTATTTCACGGGTTCTATATTGCAGGCTCTTATAAAGTGGGATACACTGAATCGACAGAATCTGATTTCCATCGCTGTTGGGGGAATCACATGTTAGGAGCGATTTGCGGTTGAAGACATTAATTATTGCGGAAAAACCCGACATGGGGCGAAACATAGCTGCCGCAATAGAGCCAAAAGCCAAAAATATGAGGTCTCATCTGGAAGGTGAGCAATATATCATCACATGGGCAATCGGACATTTGATTGAGCTGGCTGAACCTGATCACTATGATGAAAAATATAAAAAGTGGAATATCAATCATCTGCCGATCATTCCCTCCGAGTTTAAATTGATTCCAAACCCGCGTACCTATGATCAACTCAAGGTGATTGCGGAGCTTGCAAAGAAATGTGATCACTTGGTCAATGCCTGCGATGCGGGGCGGGAAGGGCAGCACATTTTCTCCCTTATTCAACGTCATCTTGGTCTAAATCAGCCTGTTAAGCGGCTGTGGATCTCCGATTTAACATCTGAAACGATTCGTAATGGCTTCGCAACCTTAAAGGATGGCGCAGAGTACGAGAATCTAACGCGTGCTGCGCGCTCTCGCAGTGAAGCCGATTGGTTAATCGGGATGAATGGTTCACGCGCGTTTACGACGAAGCATAATGTGTTGCTGTCTGTGGGGCGCGTTCAAACGCCGGTGCTTGCGCTTATTTATGATCGACAGAAGCAAATTGAGGCTTTCTCCTCGCTTAAATTTTATGAGCTGGAGGGTCATTTCGCGCAAGGTGACACCCCATACAGAGGGATGTGGCAGGGCGAGCGATTTACGGATGGCGAGAAGGCTGCAGCGCTTGCTGCGAAAGTGAAAGGGAAGCCAGCCCGGATCCAATCTTACGAGGTGAAGGAAACGAAAGAATTCCCATTCAAATTGTATGATTTGACTTTGCTGCAGCGCGAGGCGAACGGGAAATATGCATTTTCAGCCAAGAAGACACTGGATACTGCACAAGCTCTGTATGAGAAGCACAAAGTCATTTCATACCCAAGAACGAACTCCAATTATGTGACCGAGCAAAATATTCCGGACATGCACAAGGCGTTAAATGCCTTGCAAGGAACGGCTTATCATGAACTCGTGCAAGGCGCCAATCGCAATCTGGTACATGTGAATAATAAATTCATTTGTAATCCAACCAAGGTAGAGGATCACCATGCGATCTTGCCTACCAATAAGAAGGCATCCGGATTAAGCCCGGACGAGCAGAAATTGTACGATCTCATCGTTAGGAGATTTCTATCCCAATTTTACCCGCCTGCGGCTTATAAAGTTCATACGGTTATGACGGAAGTGGAACAAGAGCTTTTTAAAACAACCGTGAAAGAACTGCTATCCTTAGGCTGGAAGGTTATTTACGCTGATCAGAAGAAGGAAAAGGCGAAGGCGACGAAAGGGAAAGAAAAGGAAGACACTGATGACGAGGAAGAAGTCGAAGTCAACGAGCCCTTCTCCATTGATGCCAATGGGGATGTGCTCTGTACGGATGCACTTGTAAAAGAAAAAGATACGCAGCCGCCTAAGCATTTTAATGAAGGCACCTTGCTGAAAGCCATGGAGAGCGCAGGGAAGCAGATTGAAGATGAAGAGCTGCGCGATGCGATGAAAGACTCCGGTTTAGGTACACCAGCGACGCGAGCCGCAACGATCGAACGTTTGAAAAAGGTCGGATACATCGACATGCAAGGGAAGAAAATCATTTTGACACAGAAGGGCAGAATGGTTGTTGAATTAATTCGCGGAGCCGGGATCGAGCTGTTGACATCACCGGAGATGACCGGACAATGGGAGCGCAGATTGAACGAGATTTCGCGTGGTACGGCCTCTGATGAGCAGTTTATGCATAATGTGAAAAGATTCGCGACCCTGATCGTCGATAAGGTGCGCAAGCAAGCCAGAGCTTCGAAAACAGATTTCGAAGGTGAGAACGCGCCGGAAACGAGCGGTAAACGAGGCTCCGCTTCAGCGAAGACGACTTCGCGCGGGGACGGCGCTGCGAAAGCTCCAGCAAAGAAGAAGGCTCCAGCTGCTGCGAAACCGACAGGTGACGGAACGAGCACATTCATCGCGACCTGCCCGCGACCTGGCTGCGGAGGCTCTCTCTTCATGGGGCGTAAAGGCTATGGCTGCTCGCATTACAAGGAAGGCTGTGGCTTCGTTATCTGGAAGGAAAGCTTCGGACGAAGCTTAACGGATACGCAGGTGCAGGCACTCGTTCAAAAAGGGAAAACGACAAAGCTGAAGCTGGTCTTAGCTGACGGAATCGAAACGGACGGGAAGATTGTGCTGATGGATGTCGCTACAGGTGCACTAGGCACCGAATGAGCGGATGGGGGAACAAGCAAGTGAAGTCATTAACGAACGATTGGTTGACTGTTTTGGCAGATGAATTTCAAGCTCCGTACTTTAAGGAATTACAACAGTTTCTTCAGGAGGAACTTACGCAGCATACGATTTATCCGCCAGAGGATGAGGTGTTTAGCGCCTTGGAATTGACTTCATTCGGGAATACGAAGGTTGTTATTCTTGGACAAGACCCCTATCATGGAAGCGGGCAAGCGCATGGACTCAGTTTCTCTGTGAAGCCAGGTATGGCGATCCCTCCTTCCTTAAGGAATATGTATAAAGAGCTGGAGTCCGATATCGGCTGTGCCATACCTGATCATGGGTATTTGAAAGCTTGGGCAGAACAAGGAGTTCTATTGTTAAATACGGTGTTAACTGTTCGTGAGGCGTTACCTTATTCCCATAAGGGAAAAGGGTGGGAAAGGTTCACGGATCGGATCATTCAAGCGCTAAATGCGCGTGAGGAGCCTGTTATCTTCCTGCTATGGGGGAGTCATGCACAATCGAAAACGACATTCATCGACACAGAGAGACATGTCATCCTTACTTCGGCCCATCCAAGCCCTCTTTCGGCGTATCGCGGATTTTTCGGTAGTAAGCCGTTTTCTCAAGTCAATGCTGCCTTGAATCGACTTAAAAAGACTGAAATCGACTGGAATCTCCCTAATCATACAAAAAGCAAAAACCATGAATGACAACATTCATGGTTTTTTTCATATGCATAGACCGAAATCAGATCTTCGAAACGAATACTATGATTAAGGTGTATTAGAAATGACGCTCAGGTAAGGATAGTCATGCTTCTTTTTCCTTATAAAATGGGCTGAACATAGGTAATAGGTAACGCTAGTTCACAGTTTTTCCCGGTTTCATAGGAGCGGTTGCCGAGTACTTCGCGGAATGCTTCATAATCAGCTTCTGAACCTCTCTGTAAGACTTGAATAGCGGCTTGAAGCACAACGATCGCATCCTTCATGGCCATGTCCAGCAACTCCCATACACTAGAGGTGTAGGTTTCATTAAGATCAGTCGGACAGTTCCAAGTCGTCTTGGCTTCATTAAAATAATCGAGCGGAGCCGGATGCTTCGTAAAAACCAAAGGCGTTATTTGACCAAGTGTCAAAATACGTTTGAGTCCACTTGGATCATGAAACAACCGTTGGGCACGGATCATGTCATAGTAGGCATCATCCCAATCGGAGTCGCGCATCTGCGAGGCTATTTCGGGATAATAAATCGCTGCTGCAGCGGAAAGAGCGGGAACGATGCCAATGGGGAACTTTTCACCAACATAAATTTCTTTCCACACCGGTGTTTCCCACGTTTGAATATCTCGCTCATGCTTGGCATAGATGGTATCCATGATGATTTCAAAGCGTTGGTGGTCCCATTTCTTGAAACCTGATTTATAGAATACATAGGGATGTAAATTACGATCTAGAATATGGTGTGTCAAAAATCCAAGTACGTAGAGAACGGCTGGATTATATAAGCCTCTTCCTTGGACCTGACGGACAAGCTCAAGTAAAAAGGGACCGCAGGCTTCCTTGTGCATGAGGCTTCCGAGTTCATTTAAGGTTTTTTCTTTTTTCCAAGGTAGAAAGTTATGATAGAAAAGAAAATCGGGTCCCTGACAGCCGAGTGAAAATATATTTCGCTGCTGTTTATCGTTCAGGACCGAGGTATGGCCCAGTTCGTTCATGACTTTTTGACCGAAAATAAAATGAGTCCAAATATTTGGCAAGGGAGCATTCCTCCTAAAGCATAAATTGAAGAATAATGAACCATTCCATTCTATCATACCTGAGGAAATACAAGGGCACATTTCGTGAACTAATTCCTGCAGTTTGCCAGAAAGGGCAGGATTTCTACCGGAATTGTCGAATTTATCTAACGTTGATTATTACTATCCAAGCTTGTGTCATGGGGGAACATATATATGAAAAAGCAATCGAAAATGGAGCCTTCGTTCGATGCGATTTTTGACTTTACAACAATGGGAATGGCTCTGATTTCGATCGAAGGTCAATGGCTGAGAATGAATCGCAGCTTAAGCGGCATTCTTGGGTATACGGAGCAAGAGCTTCTAACTACACATATAAAGGACGTATTTGAACCGCATCAAGATCGTCTTATAGACACCATTATGGAGAAATTGATAGATGGGGAGCTTCCAGCTATACAAGTTAATATCCGGATGCGACATAAGGATTTAACATTTAAGAACGTGGACTGGTTAATGTCCATACTGCGAGATTCAGACAACGAACCCCAAGCTTTCGTTGTTCAAGTAAAGGATCTTTCCCAGCAATCGGAAATGGAACGAAAGCTAGCGGAGAGTGAGCAGCGCTACAAGTCTTTAATTGAACACAACCCTGCTGGTATTTTGACATGTGACACGCAAGGTCGGATTCAATTTCTCAATCCAGCCATGGAACGGATTCTGGGCTTTTCTGAAAATGAGTTGGCTTGCCAATTCATCCATCATTTATTTCAACAAGACGACAAAGACGCGATTACTGCGGCAGACATACTTTCGCGATCGGATAACTACATGTTAGTGTTTCGTCATAAAAATGGGGAAAGAATTGAATTAGGTGTAAAAAATGTACCTATTATTGTCAATGATCGTTTAGATGGCGTGTATCTGATCGCGAAGGATATTACCCAATTTCTAAAAGATCGGGAATCGTTAAGGATAGCGCAGCAGGACCTTCATGATACGGTGAGAAGACAACAAGGGATGACATTGAAGTTCAGAGAAATAGAAGGGCAATTCATCCACACGCTGTGTGACGGTGAGCTGCTGTATCGTTTAGGCTTTAAGCCAGCGCATATTCTGGGGAATGGGCTTCATGACATTTGGCCGGCATCTTTGGCGAATTTGATGGAAGTGTATTACCATCGTGCATGGAACGGGGAAGAAAATGTGATGTTCGAGGCTACCTTCCGCGGCATTACTTATTTGACTTCCCTGAGGCCAATTCTAGAAAATGATCGCATGATAGAAGTGATTGGTTCGTGCGTCGATATTACCGAGCGCAAAAGGATGGAGACGGAGCTTCGAGAGACCAAGGAGCTGCTTGAATCCGTAATAAACAATACTTCGGATGCGATTAGTGTCCTTGATTTGAATGAGAAAGTCATCTCAGTTAATGCTGCGCATGAACATATTTTTGGCTGGAGTCAAGAGGAGTTAAGGGATCAGATTTTGCCGATTTACCCGGATCATATGAAAAATGAACGCAAAGAGATCTATGAGCAGCTCAGGTTAGGGAAGCAAATATCGGGTAAAGAATCGGTTCGCCTCCGAAAAGATGGTCAATTGATTCATGTTAGTATTACGAAGACACCGATTAAGAATGAAAAAGGTGAGATTTTCGGATTCGCAGGTATCACGCGAGATATCACGGAGCGTAAGCAAACGGAAGAGCTGCTTCGCAAGTCAGACAAGCTATCTGTCGCGGGTCAGCTCGCGGCGGGACTCGCCCATGAAATCCGCAATCCCTTAACCTCGCTTCGCGGGTTCTTACAATTGCTCCAGCATGATCTCAAAGGCAAGAAGCATTATTTTGACATCATGCTATCCGAGCTGGATCGAATCAATTTCATAGTAAGTGAATTCCTTGTTATCGCTAAACCAGAAGCCATTACCTATAAGAAAAGCGATTTAGGTGCGATTTTACAATCGGTCATTGCGCTGTTGGATACGCAAGCGGTACTGTGTAACGTACAACTCCTATTGGAAGTCCAGTCAGATATCCCCGAAATCATTTGCTCTGAAATGCATTTGAAGCAATTATTCATCAATTTGATCAAAAATGCGATGGAGGCAATTCCGAAAGACGGGCAGATCAAACTGATCGTTTCGTTACATGGGGATGATCTGATTCGAGTTCGGACGCAAGATAATGGATGTGGCATACCAGAGGATCGATTAAAACAGCTAGGGGAGCCTTTCTATACGACGAAGGAAAAGGGGACTGGATTAGGATTAATGATGTGCTTCAAAATTGTGGAAGCGCACAAAGGAACCATGAACATCGAAAGTCAAGTGGGGTATGGTACGACCATCGATGTGTTCTTGCCTACTTGTACCGATGAGGATAAACTTCTCGCTTGAGTAATACACGAATGAATACTGAAAAACCGCCGCCCTCAGGAACCGGGAAACGGCGGTTTTCTCGTTTTATTAGTAAGCAATACTAAATTCGGATGTTTCTCTTGAAAACCAAGTCGAAACAGTTGCGTTATTTTCATTATAAATTTGGACATGATCTGGCGTGTATTTGACGATAATCCCAGTAGTTACTTGGTAATAGACGCCTAGTTGATCGAGTGACCATACATATACAGGCGTTTTCGTGAGGGCTGCCGCAAATAGTTCTGAATCTGTATCAAGTAGCTTCGTTCCGTAAATCATCGATACACCTCTGTCTTATGGATAGTATTGTAAGGCACTTATTAATAGAGACAGTATGGCAATAGAAATCGTCACACTGTGATATTAATTTTTTTTTTGTGGCAATGGCTTCATTTCGTTTTTCACATACCCTCTATTTTGAGGATTTCCTAAAATTTGTAGAATATAAGCAGTCGATGCCAGAAATTTTGCATAGCCAAGTTCTCGGTCTCGTTCAGCAGCAGAGCTAGAGCGGGGTTATGAGCATAACCCTGAGGAAGACTAACGATAAAGGAAAAAAAAGAGGGTTCCCACATGTTTGAATTCCTTGTATAATAGGAAAGCTTTGCTGAATTGACAGTAGGTAAATTATGATTGGGTAGAAGGAGAAAGGGGTCAATGGCAGTGATTGTGGTTGGGGGAATGATCGGTCTTGGTAAGACATCTGTATCCACTTTGCTTGGACGAGAACTAAATTCGAGTGTTTTCTATGAGAGTGTTGATGATAATCCAATTTTGCCGCTTTTTTACACAGCATCACCGGAAGAAATCGAAAAACACCGGTATCCGTTTCTATTGCAGTTGCACTTTTTAAATACGAGATTTAAGGCCATTAAACAGGCATTAGTACATAATCGCAATGTACTGGATAGAAGTATTTATGAGGATTGGTACTTTGCGAAGGTGAACCGTGAACTAGGACGAATTTCACAATTGGAATTTGATGTGTATGAAGGCTTAGCTGACAATATGATGTCCGAGCTGGCAGAGCTTCCTAAGAAAGCGCCAGATCTTATGGTCTATTTAAAAGCTTCCTTCGAAACGGTAATGCATCGCATCGGTCTTCGCGGCCGCAGCTTCGAGCAGGATCAATCGTTGGTTGATTATTATCGTCAACTGTGGACTGGCTATGATGATTGGGTTATGAATCACTATCATGCTTCAGAAGTTTTAATCGTTGATATGGATCGTGTCGATGTCGTTAATCGTTCGTCAGATGCTGCAAAGTTAGTTGAGGATGTTCGAGCGAAGCTATCTGAATTGGTGATTGTTTAATTGCATTAGGCGAAACTTGTCGAAATGTCGAAAGACCCCCTCAAAACTGAGGGGGTCTTTCGAATGATATAGTAGAAAGTTAAATGACATGTTGTATTCGTAATCCAAGAAAGAGAAGGTGATGAAATTGTTGTTTATCGTATGTTACAAAGGCAAGCCTATGAGTGCACCATTGCCGAAATTAGCAGCAACAGAGAAAATGTTGAAGCTTAGTCGATCATTTGCCAATCTTGAGCTCGTCGAAGTGCAGCAACAACAATGGCAGACAGCTTCGAATATCTAGGACCCTATACTTAATCATATTGGATACATAACTCCTTAATCCTTATGGATGAATGGAGTTTTTTGTGTTGTCCAATTTATGATAGAGTAAGAGAGAAATCTTGTGCTTAGAAGGGGTGGTTGTTCGAACCATGTTATTAGAAGTAATCGCGACTACACTGCAGGATGCTATGCGTGCTGAAGCAGGCGGTGCAGATCGGATAGAACTTGTTGCCGATTTGCGGCAGGGTGGATTAACGCCTGAGATAGAGCTTGTAAAACAGATAAGTGAATCCGTTAGTCTGCCTGTTCATGTCATGATTCGGCCCCATGCCCGCTCGTTTCATATGTCGGATGATGATATTGCATGTATGATCCAATCGATCCAAAGGGCTGAACAAGCAGGCGCGAGTGCGCTTGTCTTAGGCGTACTTACGCCAGCTAATGAAATCGATCATCGAACGCTGGACGTTCTTTTGGCTGCTACAGCATTACCCGTCACCTTTCATCGGGCTTTTGATGAGATATCGCAGCAAGCGGCAGCCTTGCAACAGCTCCTTAATTATAAACAGATTCATTCCGTGCTTACCTCGGGAGGGGCCGCGAGCGTACTTCAAGCTATTGAGCAGATTCGCGTGCTTGTAGCATTAAGCCGCGGCAGCCAATTACATATTTTGCCCGGCGGTGGATTGACGTTGGAGAGCTTAGCAGCATTTGTCCAATCTACAGGTGTTCAAAGTGTACATCTGGGCACTGCGGTAAGAGAGAATAGCAGTGTGGATGGAGCTGTTGAGGAAGAGAAAGTAAGGAAAGCAAGAGCAATTCTTGATGGGATTGTCTAATTAAGTCTTACAGGAGGTCATCCATGAACATTTTAATTCTTGGCGGTACCAAATTTCTAGGAAGAGCCCTAACGGAAGCAGCGCTGTCGAAGGGTCACGAAGTGACCTTGTTTCATCGTGGACATTACGATGCTCAAGCATTCCCACAGGTTCGACACATTCTGGGAGACCGGAATACCGATATTGCTAAACTCAAAGAGGGTAAGTGGGATGCGGTCATTGATACGAGTGGCTATCAGCCAGAGGCTGTTGCGACTTCGACGGAAATCCTAAAGCAATGTGCGAAGCACTACACGTTTATTTCCACTGTTTCTGCGTATGCGGACTTAAAGCAGCTGCATCTGGATGAATCTGCAACTGTGTTGCGAGTCGAAGATGCAGAAGATCCTGGGCAACGGTATGGGGCGCTTAAAGCAGAGTGTGAAAAGGTTGTCCAACAGGCATTTCCACAAGGAGCACTTATCATTCGTCCGGGACTAATCATAGGACCATATGACGCTTCTGACCGTTTCACGTACTGGCCAGCACGCTTGCAGCGAGGTGGGAATGTGCTAGTTCCGCTGCCGAAAGAACGCAGACTGCAATTCATTGATGTACGTGATCTCGCAGCATGGACATTGGATTTAATTGAACAAGGCGTAACGGGTACCATTCATGCCAGTGGAAGTGAGTATTCAATGGAAGAAGTTGTACAAGCTTGTATGTCCAGCTCCATAGAAACGACACTAACATGGGTGCCGGAATCATTCTTGGTCGAACAAGAAGTAGGCCCGTGGATGGAGCTGCCTCTTTGGCTGCCTAGCGACAGCTTGATTGGAATGCTGCAGCTTAACAACTCGAAAGCGTTCCAAGCCGGCTTAACAACAAGGCCGCTCGCAGAAACGGCAAGAGATACACTAGCGTGGGACCAAAGTCGTGACCCGGCGATTGCACGACTTGCTGGACTGAAGCCAGAGCGTGAGGAGCAACTATTACGGGATTGGAATGGACAAAAATAATTTGAGTTTTGTCCATACGCGGGCGAATAGCTGCAGGAATCTGAATATAATGGAAGAGTAAACTCTGAGAAAAAGAGGTGCTGTCTATGTACGATTCCACGGATATTCAAAGTAACAAGGGGATGGCTATTCTTGCGTACATTTTGTTCTTTGTCCCGTTAATCGCGGCGAAAGACTCCAAGTATGCTTGGTACCATGCCAATCAAGGACTTACTTTATTTCTAGCTTGGGTTATCGTTAACGTCGTACTCGGCATTATTCCGTTCATTGGCTGGTTCTTACAACCGATAGCTAACTTGGCTTTGGTCATTTTGGCCGTGTTAGGAATTGTTGCGGCCGCCCAAGGTCAAGTCAAACCGCTTCCGTTTATCGGCAGCTACACACTTCTGAAGTAGAACGTACATAATAGCAAGGGCTGACTATCGGTAGGTGAACTACCGTTAGTCAGCCCTTATTTGTTTGTTACCCAGGAGGGCACTTCAATCGCATGTTCATCGACGAACAAAGTGGGGGAATGACGCTGACTCTACCCGTGAGGGGAACTGATAATTCTAGAGAATATAGTCCATTTGAAATATGGATGCGAAACCCTCCGAATTGGAATGATAAGTGTACATCGGCAAGGAATGATACTACCCAGTGCATATTTGTCCAAATTTTGATCATCGTGTGAATAAAATATGAACAAAACCAGCTTTTTGTGTTATACTAGTTATAAAGCACTTACATTTAAGTCAGGAGTTGTGATGACAATGTCAAATAGAGCTGTATCCGCAAATCCAGTTGAGCGCGTTGAACGAGATGTGATGCCATTAGTGAAATTGATGACTTTTGCTGCTTGGGCGTTGCTTGCTATAGGTTTAGTTCTTAGCTTAGTTAGTTTAGAAAGCTTCAGTGATCGCAATACAACATTGATGGTGGGTATTGGTTTTATGGTGGGTAGTGTCTTCATTTATGTGATGCGGACAGCGATTCATTTGGTTCATTCTAGAAATGTTTCCAAAAGTGAATGAGAACGAGGGTTCGAAGGAATACTATGCAAGCCTTTCAAGTTTAATACTTGAAAGGCTTTTTGCTGTTCATATTTTTCCAGCAGAGTCAACAAACGTTCTGTGACATTTGTTTTACATTCCTACGTCGAACCTTTGACGTATTTGTTAAGTTGAGTTTGTTGATGATGTACTTTGCCCTACAAGATGATATGTTGATTACAGACAGGATTTGTTGATTGGGAGGTTAAAGGATGAAGAAGAGAAAGCTTATACAAGCAGGGATGCTCTTCATGATGGTCGCCATCATCGCAGTACTATCAGGCTGCAGCGATCAAGCTATGGTTTTGGACCCCAAAGGACCCGTAGGTGCGGAGCAAAGAGATTTAATAGTTATTGCGACTGTGTTATGTGGGATTATTCTTGTGCCCGTTCTTGCCCTCACGGCATGGATCGTATGGCGGTATCGCGATTCCAAAGGAAATAAAGCATCATACAAACCAAATTGGTCTCACAGCACTTCACTTGAGATTGTCTGGTGGGCTGTACCAATTATTATTATTGTCATGTTAGCTGTCGTTACCTTGAAATACACGTACGCTTTAGAACCTTCTAAGCCTTTGAAGTCGGACAAAGCTCCGATCACCATTCAAGTGACATCGCTCGACTGGAAATGGCTGTTTATGTATCCAGAGCAAGGGGTTGCAACCGTGAATTATTTGCAAATTCCTGAAGATACACCGATCAAGTTCGAGCTTACATCAGATGCACCGATGAATTCCTTCTGGATTCCACAGCTTGGCGGGCAAATTTATACTATGTCAGGTATGGCGATGACGCTCTACTTACAAGCGGATGAGATCGGACATTATTTCGGTACTGGAGCGAATTTCAGTGGGGAGCATTTCGCTGACATGACGTTTGACGTGAATGCGACATCGCGAGAGGACTTCGATGCGTTTATTGCGAAGACCAAGAAAGTACCTACGAAATTAACCAAGGAAGGCTATGATGAATTAGCGATGCCAGGTAAATCTGGTGTGAAATATTTCTCATCGATTCCAGAGGGGCTTTTCGGACAAATCGTGACGAAATATACGAATGGACAACCCGTCCATAACGGCCATGGGGCTAGTCATGAGGGTAAGGATACTAAGAAAGACAATGCCATGGACCATTCCCAAATGGATCATAGTCAAATGAATATGTCGAAGTAGATGATCATAGATCAAAGTTTCTTGAAAGGGAGATCTGCTCATGTGGGATAAAATAAAAGATTTTTCATCCGAGTTTTTCGTAACGGGCGATCCAATGATTCTGGGGGCCCAGGTTAGTATCGGGCTTTCGTTAGTAGCCATGGTATTCGTTCTTACTTTCTTCAGAAAATGGGGCTGGCTTTGGCGTGAATGGTTGACCAGTGTCGATCATAAGCGAATTGGCATCATGTACATCATTTGTTCGATTCTGATGCTATTCCGCGGCGGGGTAGATGCGCTTATGATGCGCTTACAGCTCGCCATTCCAGACAGTCAGTTCCTGCAGCCGGAACATTATAATCAAGTTTTCACAACGCATGGCGTTATCATGATTTTGTTCATGGCGATGCCGCTGATGTTCGGCTTGTTCAATATTGTTGTTCCTTTGCAAATCGGAGCGCGCGATGTCGCGTATCCGTTCTTAAATTCACTGAGCTTCTGGATGTTCTTCTGGGGAGCTATGCTATTCAACGTGTCCTTCGTTATTGGTGGTTCACCAGATGCGGGTTGGTTAAGCTATCCGCCGCTGTCTGAAATGTCGCATAGCCCAGGTGTGGGTCAGAACTTCTATATTTGGGGCATTCAAATTTCAGGTATCGGGAGTTTAGCAACGGGGATTAACTTTATCGTAACTATTTTGAAAATGCGTACGCCAGGCATGAAATTGATGAAAATGCCGATGTTTACATGGTCCGTATTTTCAAGCTGTATCATGATTATTTTCGCTTTTCCAATCTTAACCGTTACACTAGCCTTGCTATTCCTAGACCGCTTCCTGGGTGCGCATTTCTTCACATTGGACGGCGGCGGGAATCCAATGATGTACATCAACTTAATTTGGATGTGGGGTCACCCTGAGGTTTACATTGTCGTCATTCCAGCCTTCGGTATTTTCTCCGAAATCGTCTCAACCTTCTCGAAAAAGAAACTATTCGGTTATAAATCGATGGTGTTCGCGATGCTGATCATTAGCTTATTATCCTTCTTCACATGGGCGCATCACTTCTTCACGATGGGTTCAGGCGCAGATGTGAATGCCTTCTTCGCGATAAGTACAATGTTAATTGCGATACCAACCGGGGCAAAAGTATTTAACTGGCTCTTCACAATGTTCAGGGGTAAAATTCGCTTCACGACACCGATGCTGTGGACGATTGCATTTATTCCATGTTTCGTTGTCGGGGGGATGACAGGGGTTCTGTTATCCGTTGCTCCAGCTGATTTCCAGTTCCATAATAGTTACTTCTTGATTGCACATTTCCATCAAGTACTTATTGGCGGTGTAGCGTTTGGTTATTTCGCTGGTCTCTACTACTGGTGGCCGAAAATGTTCGGCTTTAAGCTCAATGAGCATTTGGGTAAATGGGCGTTCTGGGTTTGGAACATCGGTTTCTATGTATGTTTTATGCCGCAGTATTTCCTAGGTTTAGATGGGATGACACGTCGGACTTACACGTATGGCTGGGATATGGGCTGGGGGCCGCTCAATATGGTTTCCACAGTCGGTGGTTTCTTGATGGGACTTGGGTTTATATTCCAAGTATGGCAAATCGCGCATTCAATTAAGTTCAGAGAACAAGATGTTACTGGCGATCCATGGGATGCACGTACGTTGGAGTGGTCGATTCCTTCGCCGGCTCCGCTCTACAACTTTGCCGTGCTGCCTAAGGCTGATGTCGCTGATGCGTGGTGGGAAGAGAAGCAAGGTACGGTTACAAAACAACCAACGCCAACAACCTATGAACCCATTCATATGCCTAAGAACTCGTCAATTCCGTTTATCATTTCGGCTTTCTGGTTCTTCGCAGGCTTCGGATTCGTCTGGGATTGGATGTGGCTAACGATTCCATCCTTAATAGGTGTTGCCATCTGTATGATTGCTCGTTCCTTCAGCTATGATACGGATTACTATATTCCAGCGGATGAAGTGAAAGCGACGGAAGACGCGTGGAAAGGAGTGAAGGGGTAAATGGCACACACAGCTGCACACAGTGATCACCACCATGAACACGATCATGAACATGATCACGAATCGCTCAAAACGTTTGGATTTTGGATATTTCTAATCACAGACGTTATCTTATTCGGTTCTTTATTTGCCACATATATGGTCCTTCACCAAAATACGAATGGAGGACCCACACCCGAAGAGTTATTCAAGATGCCAGGTATCATAGCGGAGACCTTCATCTTGCTTACGAGCAGCTTCACTAGCGGGTTGGCTGTACTTGGCATGCACAAAGGGAATTTGAAGCAGCTGATCGGTTGGTTGATCGTGACTGTGATTCTAGGTGCATCATTCGTAGGTTTAGAACTCGCGGAATTCATTAATATGGTTAATCATGAAGGAGCAACGATCAGCACCAGCGCCTTCTTATCTGCCTTCTTCACGTTGGTAGGAACGCATGGTTTGCACGTCTCTGTTGGTTTAATCTGGATGATTGGTTTGATCTTTCAATTGAAACGCCGCGGTATCACAACGGTAACGAAACGTAAAGTGGCTATCATTTCACTGTACTGGCATTTCCTGGATGTAGTTTGGATCTTCGTATTTACAGTCGTCTATCTCATGGGGGTGATGTAAGTGAGCCAACCGCATACAGAAGCACATCACAATCATGAGTCTCATGGATCATTGAAATCGTATATTATCGGTTTTGCACTGTCGATCATTTTGACGATCATTCCACTTGTCGTCGTGATGAACCACATGCTGAACAAAACCGGGACATTAATCTTAATTTTACTCATGGCAGTTCTGCAATTCGGTGTGCAATTGTTCTTCTTCATGCATGTCAAAGAGGGCGAGAATGCACGATGGAACATCATGGCACTGCTCTTCGGCCTTGTTATATTAGTAACCATCGTAGGGGGTTCGATCTGGATTATGACATATAATACAGTGGCTCATTAAATCTTTAATGTAATTAATGAAAAGACGTTTTCGACCAAGAATGAATTGGTTGAGGGCGTCTTTTTTGCTCATTGGTGTTCATCGATCGTTCGGATACAAAAAGGGTTGTCTTTCCATTTATAGCGTGATACATTATGTATCAGAGATACTAACTGTATCATTCAACCAGTGAGACAAGCTAAATTTATGAACGGAGAGGAGCCAAATGATCCGACGAAACCAACGTTTCCGTAACCAACTCGATGATCACCTCGTCCATTTGCACAAGAATTTGTTCATTAGTCATGCTGATCCGCTCTATCATGAGAAGGTGATTCGATATTTGGATGCGAATTCGCCGGAAGCGCACTTTAATTTGGGGCAGAAATTTCGCGAGAAGGGGAATTGGAACCGAGCCCGTTTCCACTACAAGGAAGTGCTCAAGACTTATCCCTCGCCTTTCTATTCTGCTGCGAATCGTGCAATTCACATGCTGGATCAACAACAAGCTGCTCACGTTGCGCATCTAGAACAGACGTTGCCAGAGAAGCGAAAGCCATTATTACCTCCATTTATGAAAACGCTGTTGATCGTATTGCTGATACTCAATGTCCTGTTGGTTTTGTTCTTTGTGGGCGATCATTCGATCTCTCGGACGATATCCAAAATGAAAATTTGGGGAGTAGGCACTCAGGTCACCTATGAAACGGTGGACAAGCCCTTTATCCTTTACCTACCGCCTGATACGGCACGTTCCGACATCGAAAAGAAGCTTCATGCGCAAGCCTTGGTTCTAGCCAAAGAAATACCGAATGCGAATATTATGATTTATGGGATTGTGTCTGAAGATAATAAGGAAAAAGGGACAACCATGCTGCTGACCAATGAGGACGATATTAAGCGTGCTTTTGTCGTCGCTTCTTATCAACCAGAAGCTGATGCCCTCGTTCACATCCGATTTTTGAACGCAGAATTTGAAGAGCACCAACCGCTTAGCGCGATTGGTGCTAATTTAGTTCGAACTGCTCTGGAATCGTTTAAGAAGGATACAGGACATGCCCCTCCTCAAATAGATCAATTGCTGCAGGATTATCCGAGTAATTATTTGAGCTTCATCCCAACCGAAGCTGGGTCAGGCTCCAACACGATTGCAGAAGTCTACAATGGAGCTGGGGGATGGGTGTACGATCCCACAGCGCCTGATATCGCGCACATGTTCTATGCGAATACTTCTGGAGGAGCTGGAATTCCCTATGACCCCATCCATCTCGAGGTCGATAAAGGTAAGTATCGCTTGAAGCTCGTCAGCGGCCCGTATTTGCTATGGGAGAAAGATGTCGGACTCGGTTCGGCTGGGAGCACGCCAGAAGGCGAATTCCGGGTCGTAGACCGCGTACAACAGCCCAAGGGGAAGACAAATCAGAGCTATGGTGAGGCAGGCCTAGGACTAGGCGCAATCGCTTTACACGGGACATACGATGAGAGTTCCATCGGAGGAAATAAGTCATTGGGCTGTATTCGGCTAACCAATGCTGACATACAGCAAGTATTTCCTTTCGTTCCCAAAGGAGCAGAGGTACGAATTCTTTCCGTGGATCATACCGCTAAGCCATTAGGTCAGGTGAATCACACCTCAAGCCTCATCCCGGCAAGTTTGCCTAAGCATTCGGAAACCGCGGAACAGGTCGTTTTCCATTGGTTAGGCTAAAAAAGCAGCTGAAGCTTACCGAGAGAGTCTTCTCGTAAGTCTCAACTGCTTTTTATGTTTACGCTTTTGCCAATCGTTAACTACATTAAGTTCTCTGGATTCAGCTTCTCCAGCTCAGGAATGACGAAGCGGCCGTCCTTGCGAATGAGCACATCGTCGAAGTAAATTTCGCCGCCGCCATATTCAGGTCGTTGAATCAGGACCATATCCCAGTGAACGGAAGAACGATTGGTGTTATCCGCAGTTTCGTAGGCTTGACCAGGTGTAAAATGGATGCTGCCGTCAATTTTCTCATCAAACAAAATATCCTTCATCGGATGTTGAATGTAAGGGTTCACGCCAATCGCGAATTCGCCGATGAAGCGAGCGCCATCATCTGTATCCAGGATCTCGTTCAGCTTCTTGGTATCGTTGCTGGTCGCGTTAATAATGCGGCCGTTTTCGAAGGTTAACACAATGTTCTCGAAGGATGTGCCTGAATAGATGGTTGGCGTATTATAACTAATAACGCCATTCACAGAATCTTTCACAGGCGCAGTGTACACCTCGCCATCCGGGATGTTGCGACGTCCGGAACAAGGAACAGCTCCAATCCCTTTGATCGAGAAGCTGAGGTCCGTATTTTTGGCTACTAAACGTACGCGATCTGTGCGATTCATGAGGTCGACAAGGGATTCCATCGCCTTCGCCATTTTGCTGTAATCCAGGTTACATACATTAAAGTAGAAGTCCTCAAAGGCTTCTGTGCTTTTACCAGCCAGCTGCGCCATCGAAGGGTTCGGGTAGCGCATTACGACCCATTTGGTATTATTAATGCGCTCGTCGAAGATAGGACGCTGGAAGTACTTCAGGAATAATTTCATTTGCTCATCAGGCACATCGGATGATTCTGTAATGTTATCTCCGCTGCGAACAGCCACGTAAGCATCCATTTGTTTCATCCGAGCAAGCTCAATGTCAGACCAGGCACTGAATTGTGCTTGTGTGCCTTTCATTTGCAGGCTCCGCGTGATGGCAGGATCGCGCAATTCGATGAAAGGGTTACCCCCAGCGGCATACACTTCCTCAATTAAACATTTTGCCAACTCAGGATCTTTAACGCCAATCATTTCAATCAATATGTTCTCACCGGGCTGAAGACTCACGGAATATCGAATTATGTTTCGGGCAAAAGTTTGTAGTCTTGGATCTCTCATTCTGTAGGTCTCCCTTAATAAAAAATAGTTACTCCCAAATTATAGCGCAACGCGTTCACGTTATCCAATCGAGTCAATGGCTTCATGGAGATGGAAGGGGTATACTACTCATAGGAGTAAGAAATTTCAATATTTCAACTTAGTAATAACAACTAGAGGAGGTCGCTATGGCAAGAGATCAAATTAAGGTGCCTTTCGGGTATGAACCCCCAGCAGAAACACAGAAGGGAACCGTCTTGGTATTCGAAACGTTCGAAGACTGGACAGAGAATGAGATGCGCAGTTTTATTGCTTGGGCAGAGGAACGGAAATTCGTGCGAGTCATCTTTTATCCACAGCACGAGGAAACGCTTCGCAGGATGGATATTCGAGCGGAAATGCCTTATTATGCCCGTGTGAAGCATCTTGAACAGCTTCTGGAGGATGTAGAGACATCCCTTCAAGTAGAAGTGGATAAATGGGAAGGTAAGCGTAAGAAATACACGCCTTTAGATACGTCATTAAGCTTTCTGGCAGAGAAATCCCCCGGCCCTCACTTTATTTGCATGAGTGATCGTTATGCAAACCTATTCATTACATACCCATCCTTCAAGGAATGGATTAAAAAAGCAAGACTCGTCATATTTACGCATTTCCGTGTTCCCCTTCATGGCAAGCTAAATGAATATGCCGAGAGATGGGAAACGGTGGATTTCGGGAATGGTTCTTAAATTATTGCGCTCCAATTATCAATTAACGACATTAATAATGGTCATCATCGTGGCGGGAATGAGTCAAGGCATGCTCTTACCGCTGCTCACAATCTTGTTGGATCGATCAGGTGTTTCAACGGATACCAACGGGTTAAACGCGGCTGCACTTTATATTGGTATTTTCGGAACGATGTTCTTCATCGAGAGGCCCGTAAGAAGATATGGCTATAAACCGGTCATTATGATTGGGATGAGCTTAATTATTATCGCCAACTGCTTATTCCCAGTGTGGCAGCAGGTTGGCTTTTGGTTTGTGCTGAGACTGCTAGTGGGGATTGGCGATAGCGCCTTGCATTTTGCCACTCAGCTCTGGATCGTAGCCTCCAGTCCGAAGGAGAAGAGAGGACGGAATATCTCCCTCTACGGGATGGCGTATGGCGTTGGGTTTAGTTTGGGGCCATTGGGGATTACTTTGCTAAAAGCAGGGATTTGGATGCCATTTATGGTGACAAGCTGCTTCTTTCTATTGATTCTATTGCTTCTTACGAAGCTGAAGAACGAGAAGCCCGAGCGAGCCGAGCGAGCGGAAGCTGCACATAAACGGGTATCGACCGTTATTTCGCTAGCGTGGTTTCCGCTTATCACATCGTTGCTCTTTGGCTACATGGAAGCTGCGATGAACAGCAACTTTCCTCTTTATGGTCTTCGAATCGGTATTTCGGAGTCGACAATCGGCTTACTGCTCCCCGTAACGGGGATCGGAGGGCTCATAATGCAGCTTCCACTTGGAGTATGGAGTGATCGCGTAGGTCGAAAGCCAATCCTGATGGGGACAGCCATTGTAGGAGCTCTCGCATTCAGTTGTGTGCCCTTCGTAGGCACAAACCTATGGGGACTTGCGCTTTGTTTAGGCGTAGCGGGCGGCATGGTAGGCTCTTTCTTCTCGTTGGGCCTCGCGTATGCGGCGGATATTCTACCGCGTCATTTGCTGCCAACAGCTAATATTATTGCCTCGATCCAATATAGTGTAGGGAGTATTATCGGCCCCTTAGTTGGAGGGGTGGCTCTTCACTATTTAAGTGTGGTCAGCATTTTCTACTTTCTTGGCCTTGTCTACCTGTTGTTTGGGCTTTCAGGGTTCATCTTCAGAGCTCGCACAGCATGAAAAGAGCCACTTTCCTTGTTTAAAGGGAAGGTGGCTCTTCTCAATTTACCTATCCTAGCCGATTTCATAATTGGCCGCTTGATCCGTCATATAACGTTCTGTCAAAATCGTAAGCAGTGAGATACCGATTTGATTTTCTCCGCCCTCAGGAATGATGATGTCCGCATATTTCTTGGAGGGTTCGATGAACGCATCATGCATCGGCTTAACCGTCGTCAAATATTGATCGAAAACCGATTGCAAGGACCTGCCGCGTTCATTAATATCACGTGATAGACGACGGAGGACACGGACATCTGGATCCGTATCAACGAAAACTTTGATGTTCAATGCGCCGCGCAGCTCTTCATCTGTTAAAACGTGGATACCTTCAAGGAGCACAATGGGTTTAACATCAACGCGAATCGTTTCTTGCGAGCGTGCATGCGTGGTGAAATCGTAAACAGGAATGTCTACGGGCTGCCCATTTTTCAACATTTGCAAATGCTGAAGGAGCAATTTATTTTCAAATGCACGAGGATGATCATAATTAATACGTTCCCGCTCTTCGAAAGTTAGACCACTATGATGAAGATAATAATTATCTTGTGAAATTAAGGTCACATTCGTGGATCCGAGCTTTGTAATGATTGATCTAGCTACTGTTGTTTTACCTGAACCGGTACCACCGGCAATTCCAATCACGAGCATGTATGTAGTGCCTCCCCAAATAACTTGAAAACCTTCCTACGTAGTTTAACATAATGTGTGCATAAAAAGAAAAAGCGATCGAATATCGATCACTTTTGGGAGAGATAAGCTGTTATCGAATCTGCTTAGGCGTATGAAACTTCTCTTGATTGGCCTCGATATCCTGAGCGGCTTGGTTTAATTGCTCGAAGGTTTGCTTGATTTGCTGGCCGAACTGTTCATTTGCAAACTCGGCTAGTTGTCTTTGTGCTTGACTAACCTGCTGGTCTGCTTGAACAAGTGCGGCTTGTGCCGATTGGATGGCATGAGGATTAGCTTCCGTTATGGCGACTTGCAACTCATGCTGGGCGGCTTGTGCTTGAAGAATGGCATGATCAGCGGCGTCAATGGCATGCTGAACCGGTTGTTGATGCTGATTCGTTCCTGTCATGGGGGGAGGCCTCCTATGGGTTCATAATAAATAGGGAGAAGCTATGAAAACCGACTTTACTACATTGCGCCAAAACTGGGGAAATCATTCCGTTTCGGGAAATGAAATTATTTCCTGGGTAAGCGCAAAATGTGAGCGTTATCATGAAGATTCGACAACAATTGTCAGACAATTTTGAATAAAGTAACTATTCGGTGGAGCACTTGCATTCTGACACTTGTTTCCAAAATAAAAGTGGACAAATTCCTTGATTATTCTTAAGCTAGAGAGGATAGTTTTTTTGGCATGATTAGACAAAAAACATCTTCACGGAGGATGCATAATGAATAAGTTCAAAGGTTTTTATTTACTAACAGCATTAACAATCGTTATTTCAGGTTGCGGTACAGCTAAGACGACCACGTCCAAAACAACTTCTTATACACCAACTTTAGAAGTCACAACGACTGTGAAAGACGATACGGTGACCATTGATCTGACAACAGATCTCAAAATATCCAAGGAGCATTACGATCAACAACGTGTTCAAGGCGAAGGCCATGTTCATATGTCGTTGGACAAAGGTGAGAAGATTGTTGTTACAACTAAGCAAAAGGTATTGGATCATTTGAGCAAAGGGACGCATGAAGTGAAAGTCTCTCTACATAATAATGACCACACGCCATACGATGTTAGCAAAACAGTTACGTTTGATGTGAAGTAGGAGTGACCATGCCACTTCTTCAAAAGAAGCTCAGCTTGCAAAGACGCATTGTGTTACTCGTTACCATTGTTACGGTCGGAATGATTTCGACAATGATGGTGTTCGATACGATCAGTCTCAATCAATCGATTCGTGAAGCCTATGTGAGTCAAATAAGCGGCATGACAATTGCCATTAACGGGCGCTACGAAGAGTCAAGATCCATCTCAGATATTCAACAGATCTTTGATTACATTCAATATAAGAATAATCGTGTTCTGGATATGAAGCTGTATGACAAACAAGGGAAAGTGCTAGCGGCTTCGAATCGGAAGGAAATAGGAACGATACTTAACCCAACTAACCTTGTGATACCGAAGCAAGACAACACCATTGTTGACCGCATCCCCATGGCGGAGACTGACAAGCCAATCGTTCGATTGACTGCACCCCTGCAAGAAGATGGCGCTGTTGTTGGTGCTGTTGAGGTTATTTTTGACTCTTCAGAGGAAGAACTGCTGCTTAAACAAAGAACTAAGCTTATTGTGATTGTTGGTCTCAGCATTGCCATCATCTTATCCACGTTATTATGGCTCATTCTTCGAATTATTGTCATCCGTCCATTAAGCAAGTTGCGAGAAGCCGCTGTTATCGTAAAACAGGGCGGGGATTTGCCAAAGCTGCAATTCAAAGCGTCGCCAGAAATTGACGAGGTTTCGGAAGCCTTCAATGATATGGTTAGAAATTTGGATGAACGTTATCAGGAACTTGGGCAGGCATTGAATACCTTGCAAGTTACACAAAATCAGCTGGTTCATTCCGAGAAAATGGGTGCATTAGGCAATTTAGTTGCCGGCGTGTCGCATGAAATCAACACGCCCATTGGGATTGGTGTAACCGCAATTACCTATCTTGATCAGAAAACGAAACAGTTTCAATCTTTATATGAGTCAGGGAAAATGAAGAAGTCGGATTTGGAGCAATTTCTATCTATTACTCACGAGACGAATGCCATGGTTCATTCGAATTTGGAGCGCGCTTCCTCGTTGGTAAGGAGCTTCAAACAGATTTCCGTAGATCAAAGTGTAGAAATGAAGCGTACTTTTCTTTTGAAAGAATATGTCGAAGGTATTATTGCAAGCTTGAAGCCTGCACTAAAGAAAACACAGATTCACTTAGACGTATTCTGCGATGAGCATCTTCAGTTATATACATACCCAGGGGCATTGTCTCAAATCATTACGAATTTAGTGATGAACTCATTGAATCATGCTTATAAGGTTGAAGATGAAGGCAACTTATGTATCCGTGTTATTGATCATCCCGATCATATCCAGCTTGCTTATTCCGATGATGGCAAAGGGATGACGGAAGATGTGTTGGACCGAATTTTTGATCCGTTCTTCACCACTAGCCGCGGACAAGGCGGGACAGGTTTAGGGATGAATATCGTGTATAACCTCGTAAAAGAATCCTTAAATGGCACGATTCAATGTTCCAGTGTAATAGGACAAGGCAGCTTATTTATGATAACAATCCCCAAAGAGGAGGAAGCTGAGCTATGACGAAGGAAGTGGAGTCTATCGATGAGGATGAGCTTCTTTTTGCTGCAGAGGAAGACGATGAAGTTACGAGCCAAAGGTCAATGGAACCAGATCCATGGATCGTTCTTATTGTAGATGACGAGAAACAAATCCATCAAGTGACGAAAATGGTCCTTCAGGATTTCGAATTTGCTGGAAGGAAGTTGGAGTTTCATAGCGCATTCTCAGCGTTGGAAGCTAAGCAGCTATTGAGAGAGCAACCGCAAACAGCACTTGTTCTATTAGATGTTGTTATGGAATACGAAGATGCTGGCTTGCAAATCGTTAAATTTATTCGTGAAGAATTAAATAATCAAGCTGTACGCATTATTTTGCGCACGGGCCAGCCGGGACAAGCGCCTGAGCGAACGGTCATCATGGATTATGACATTAATGATTATAAGGAAAAGACGGAGCTGACATCGCAGAAGCTATTCACTACCGTAGTCACAGCACTGCGATCCTTTCGAGATATCAAAACGATTGAAAAAAGCAGAATCGGCTTAGAAGAAATTATTAAGTCGTCAGCGACTTTATTTGAATTGCAGTCGATGAAGAAATTTGCATCAGGTGTTTTGACCCAAATGACCTCCATCGTAAACTTACATAAGAACGCTATTCATTGCAGCTTCGCCGTGACCAAGGGTGTCGAGGATATTTATATTCTTGCGGCAAGCGGAGATTATGCAGCTAATCAAGATGCGAGAGCGCGTGATGTAGTTCCTGAGGATGTACTCGTGGAAATTGAACTTGCGTTTCAGACACGTAAAAGCAGCTTTTCAGCAGATCGTTTCGTCATCTATTTCCAGAGCAAAATGGGAATGGAGAACGTGATCTTCATGAATGGGTTCAATGCCCTTAGCGAATGGGAGCACTACCTCGTAGATATTTATTGCGCGAATGTGTCGGTTGCATTCGAAAATATTTATTTGAATAATGAGCTCGAAAGCACGCAGCAGGAAATCATTTATACCATGGGAGAGATCACAGAGACTCGTTCACAAGAGACAGGAAATCATGTGAAAAGAGTAGCTGAATATTCACGGTTGTTAGCTTTGAAGTATGGCTTGACGGAGCAGGAAGCTGAAATTATTCGGCTAGCCACGCCTATGCATGATGTAGGTAAGGTTGGGATACCTGATGCGATCTTGAATAAACCCGGCCCTCTGACCACCGAAGAATTCGAAATCATGAAAACTCATTCTAAATTAGGCTATGAAATGCTTAAACATTCGAATAAGAAAGTGCTGCACGCCGCGGCGATTATTGCCCATCAGCATCATGAACGATTTGATGGTACAGGTTATCCACAAGGGCTTAGTGGGGACAATATTCACCTGTATGGCCGAATAACAGCCTTAGCAGACGTATTTGATGCCCTCTGCAGCGATCGTGTTTATAAGAAGGCGTGGGAATTAGAGCGTGTGCTAGATTTATTGAAATCTGAAAGCGGTAAACATTTTGACCCCGTCATTGTAGATCTCTTCCTAAGCAATTTGGATGAATTTATGGTCATCAAAGAATTGTATAAAGAAAATCGTTAATCACCTTAAGGATTTCTGATGGCATAAGATCAGGATCACCTTCTCATACTACGGTTGAGATGATGGAGGTGAAAGCAATGCCAAAAGTTAATCGACCTGATAAAAAAAATAATCAACAAAATGCCGCTCACTTCACCGAAGAAGCGCAGACCCTTAAGAAACAAAAAGCGGACGATTTCCCGCCAAGCCTTAATAACATTAGTAAAAACAAATCTTAGTTCATCCACAGGCTTACAAACCCCTGTTCTTTTTCTGGAACAGGGGTTTTTGTCAATTCTAGGTAAGTTACCGGCAGCTGAGATTGAAAAGTTGACGTACACGTTAAATTTCGGCAAAAATACGGTTGAACTGGGATTTCCCTTAATTAGTCTTAGAAAGTAGGATGAAATCTTCGTCTTTGTCTCATTTTCGAAGAAAGAAGCCCGTTTCTTTTAATTTACAATTCCTGTATGCTAGAAAGGGGCTTGAGACAGACAGAAAGAAGGTGTCACCATGGAAGGAATTGGACTCGTACTGGAAGGCGGAGGTATGCGAGGCGTATACACCGCGGGAGTCTTGGAATACTTTATGGAACAGGATTTATATTTCCCCTATGTGGTGGGTGTTTCAGCGGGGGCATGCAATGCCGTTTCATATATATCTAAACAACCTGGGCGGAATAAAAAAGTAACAATCGGCTATATCGCGGATCACCGTTATTTAAGCTATCGTAATTTATTGCGCAGCAAAAGTATATTTGGTATGGACTTTATTTTTAATGAACTGCCGAACCGGCTAGTGCCATTTGACTATGACACGTTCTATGCCTCTTCCCAGCAATTTGCAATTGGTACAACAGATGCACATACAGGGGAGCCGATTTACTTCACGAAGCATGAACTGCAGCAACAAACCATGCCGATTGTTCAAGCTTCGAGCTCATTGCCATTTGTTGCTACGCCGATTCATTATGAGGGTAGAACCTTATTTGATGGCGGATTGGTTGATCCGATCCCTGTTCAGAAATCCGTCGCTGACGGCAATAAAAAGCATATTATTGTATTGACGAAGGAGCTTGGTTACCGCAAACGACCCTTAAACAAAACGCAGCGTTGGTTGGCAAAGAGCTTTTATCCGAAATATAATGGCTTAGTGGATGTGCTTGCCAATCGCAGTGAGATTTACAATAACACCTTACAAACAATTGAACGCATGGAAGCAGAGGGAAGTGCGATCATTATCCGACCATCAACCAAAGTGGAAGTTGGAAGGATGGAGAAAGATCCGCGCAAGCTGGAGAAATTGCATGACCTTGGGTATGAGGATGCGAAGAGGCTTGGAGCGCAGTTAAAAGATTGGTTAATCCACTAGGAGGTTGAAAGTAGTGAGCGAAGGGAAGCAAAAAGTTAAGCCATTTTTGATGTTTGAGGGTAAGGCTGAGGAAGCAATGAATTTCTATACCTCGCTATTTGATCAATCTGAGATCGTTAGTATTCAGCGCTATGGTCCCGAAGGACCTGGACCTGAAGGAAGTGTTGTGAAAGCGACCTTCTCTATTCATGGGCAACAAATTATGTGTAGTGACAGTCCAGTAAAGCACGCTTTTACCTTTACACCTTCGATATCCTTGTTTGTGACTTGCGATACAGTGGAGGAAATTGAGCGCGTATTTGAAACGCTATCACAAGATGGCAAAGTCTATATGGGCTTAGATGCATACCCTTTTAGTGAAAGATTCGGTTGGGTAGGCGATCGTTTCGGTGTAACTTGGCAGTTGAGTCTTGTTAGATAGGTTTGCAATTTGTCGAAACATGCGGTATCGTAGAAGTTAACCAAATAAGAACCCACGGGAGCTTGAGAAGTCAGGCTGAGATTGTGACCGTCTTTGTCACTAACCGTTTATCTGATCTGGGTAATGCCAGCGTAGAGATCTCATATAAATGCACATCCAACGATATTCTCGTTTGGACATATCATTTTCTACACATGGCGCTCCCGGATAACGGGGGCTTTTTCTTATGGGTACATAGAGAAAAGAGGAGAGGGAAACAAGGTATGAAATGGAACAAAATAGCACCACTTGTATTTGTCAGCTTTACAGTATTTATGGCGGGCTGCGGCAGCGATGACGCGAAGTCTGTTCAACCAACGAACGGAGCCAAAAAGCTAACCGACGTGAAGGTTGTCCTAGACTGGACGCCAAATACGAACCATACGGGGCTGTATGTCGCGAAGGATCAAGGTTTTTTTGAGCAAGAGGGTTTAAACGTTCAGATTATTGCGCCAGGTGAAGGCGGAGCAGATACGATGATCGCTTCTGGTGCAGCAGAGTTTGGTGTGAGCTATCAAGAAAGCATTACGCAAGGCCGAATTCAAGGTGTGCCGTTAGTCTCGATTGCAGCAGTTATTCAACATAATACATCTGGCTTTGCTTCACCCATTGCCAAGAACATTAATACACCTAAGGATTTCGAGAATAAATCCTACGGCGGCTGGGGAGCTCCTTCTGAAAGTGCCATGATTGATTCGTTGATGCAATCCGAGAAAGCAGATCCAAAGAAAGTGAAAATGGTCAATATCGGCGATGCAGACTACTTCACAGCGGTCAAACGCGATATCGATTTCGCTTGGATTTACTACGCTTGGACAGGTGTCGATGCAGAACTTCGCGGTGAGCCGCTCAACATGATTTATTTAAACAAGTATTCGGATAAACTGGATTATTATACACCGGTTCTGGCGACAAATGAGAAGATGATCTCATCGAAGCCAGAAATCGTTAAAGCTTTCGTAGCTGCGGCGGCGAAAGGCTATCAATTCGCGATCTCGAAGCCTGAAGATGCGGCTAATATTCTGATTAAAGCTGTCCCTGATCTGGATCCTAAGCTGGTCGTTGCCAGTCAAAAATGGCTAAGCCCACGCTACCAAGACGACGCAGTACGTTGGGGTGAGCAGAAGAAATCCGTGTGGGAAAATTATGCGACATGGATGCTGGACCACAAGCTGTTGGAGAAAAAGCTGGATGTAGATGCGGCATTTACGAATACATTTTTACCTGAAAGTAAGAAATAATTCCATATCCGAAGAGGAGAATTCCAATAATGGCTAATGCACTTGTCAGTATTCAAATTATTCCCAAAACTGTGAATGGCGAAGATGTAATCCCCTATGTAGACCGAGCAATCGAAGTGATCGCGAAGTCTGGAGTTAAATATTTCGTATCGCCTCTGGAGACGACAATGGAAGGCGAGTTGGATCAGCTCTTATTGATTATCCAAGATATGAATACTGCGATGATTGAGATGGGCAGCCCGAACGTCATTTCTCAAGTGAAAATTTACTTCAATCCGTCCGGAGCCTCGATGGACAAGTTGACGGAGAAATACAGATAATGAACATCCATCGCTGGATCAAAGCAGGATGGCCGCCACTCGTGGTAGTCATCCTTCTGTTGTTTATTTGGCAGCTTGCTGTCACGTGGGGAGGAACTGCCGATTGGCTGCTTCCGAGTCCACTCAAAATATGGCGGGACGGTACGACAGATATGCCGCGTGTGTGGATGCATACTTGGGCAACAGTCCGTTTAATGTGCATTGGTTTTAGTGTGGGAGCCGTTGGCGGTGTTCTCGTTGCCAGTGTATTGCATAGACTCCCGTTCGTTAAAGCGGGCTTCTATCCACTGCTCATCCTGTCTCAAAATATCCCTGTCATCGCGCTAGGTCCGTTGTTAATTATTTTATTTGGTTTTGGCCTTTTACCTAAAATGATATTGATTTCACTTGTCTGTTTCTTTCCTGTGACGATGTCAACGCTAGATGGCTTTATGCAGACTGATCGCAGCATGTACAACTACATGCAAATGATTGGTGCTTCGAAACGCCAAATCTTCTATAAATTAGAGCTGCCACACGCGCTGCCATTCCTGTTTACAGGACTCAAAATATCAGCTACTTACAGTGTCATGGGTGCTGTCATCGCTGAATGGTTAGGCGGAAATGTGGGGCTCGGCTATTATATGATTTTACAAAAATCAGCCTTCCGAGCAGATCGTGAATTCGTCGCCATCGGGATCATCGTGATCCTGAGCTTACTCTTTTTCTGGTTAATTGCAGGGATAGAGAAGCTGGTCATCCGTTGGAACGTCAAACGTTCTTCGTAGGAGAGGGGGAGCTGTGTTCATGAGTAAATTAAAACTTGCAGGGATTGGGCACGTTTTCCCGAGCAAAAAAGGGCAGGTATCCGTGCTTGCCGATATCCATCTGCATGTCGAGCAAGGGGAGTTCGTATCTATCATTGGACCCTCAGGCAGTGGCAAAAGTACCTTATTTCATATTATTGGCGGACTCGTACAGCCGACTTCTGGAGAAGTTTGGCTAGATGGCGAGAAGGTGACAGGGAAAAAGGGGTTAATTTCTTACATGCCGCAGCAGCCGGCCTTATTCCCCTGGCGCTCCATTGAGGAAAATGTGGCGCTTGGGCAGGAGGTGGCAGGGGAGTCGCGCAGTTCGGCGATAGCCAAAGCCAGAGAATGGCTGCCCAAAGTCGGCTTAAGTGGTTATGAACGAGAGCTCCCTCATGTGCTTTCAGGAGGGATGCAGCAGCGGGTTTCATTTCTGCGAGCGTTGTTAAGCCCGCAGGAGCTCATGTGCTTAGACGAGCCATTTGGCTCTTTAGATGCATTAACACGGCAGGATATGCAAGCGTGGTTACTTAACATTTGGGAGCAAAATAAACGCTCTATTCTATTTGTAACGCATAGTATTGAGGAAGCGCTCTTTCTTTCGGACCGCATCTATGTGCTTTCGAATAAGCCTGCTAGTGTTTTGGAAGAGTTGAAGGTTCCATTTGCAAGACCACGCCAGGAAGCTGTTCTGCAGGAACCGGCGTTTCTAGCACTTAGGCAGCATATCCAAGGACTTCTGCGACGGGAGAAAACAAATGATGCTAGCCATTGATGCACACATTCATCTCGATATGTATTCGGAAGAGTCAGCACAGTCGATCCTAGAGGATTTGGAAGCGTCTCAGGTACAGGCATTGATCGCGGTGTCCAGACATCTTGAGTCTTGTAAGGACACGAAGCGATTGCAGTTACTGGCGCCAAACCGAGTCTTTGCGGCTTACGGGTTTCATCCAGAGCAGGAACTTCCAACAGAAGAACAGATGGAGGCATTAATCAGCTGGATGAGTGAACATGCAAGCGAAATGGTCGCAGTTGGCGAAATTGGACTGCCATATTACACACGACTAGAAACGGAAGCAGTGGGGCAGGTGTTCAACTTAACGCCTTACATTCATCTGCTGGAGAGATTCTTAGAGCTAGCTGCTGAATGGGGTAAGCCCGTTGTACTTCATGCGGTGTATGAGGATGCCGGTATCGTATGTGACCTGCTAGCGAAATATGAGATCAAGCAAGCGCATTTTCACTGGTTCAAGGGTTCGGACGAAACAGTCGAACGTATGATAAACGCTGGTTATTTTATATCGATCACGCCAGATGTCTGCTATGAGGATGAAATAAGAGCGCTTGTTCGTAAATATCCCTTAGCACTCATGATGGTTGAAACAGATGGTCCTTGGCCGTTTGAGGGGCCCTTCGCAGGTGAAGAAACGCATCCTCGCATGATCCATGCCGTTGTTGAGCAAATTGCCGAGTTGAAAGGCTTGTCCTCAGAGGAAACGGCTTCCATCTTACTGACTAACACCCGCAGCTTTTATCAGTTGTCATAACCATGACTTCGCTAAATCCAACTGGACAAGTGTTCGTCATCGCTTTATAATGAAATAGAACGCATGTTCGATATTTGGGTGAGGTGGAAGAATAACATGACAAACCGTTGCGGTTGGGTGAATGAAGACCCTTTATATCAAGATTACCATGACCATGAATGGGGCGTTCCCGTACATGATGATCGCGTCTTGTTTGAGATGCTGAATTTGGAAGGCGCTCAAGCGGGTTTAAGCTGGTATACAATTCTGAAGAAGCGGGACAACTATCGGGAAGCGTTCGATGGCTTTGATCCGCACATTATCGTGAATTATGATGAGGCGAAGCTGCAGGATTTGCTCCAAAATCCCGGCATCGTGCGCAATCGCTTGAAAATTGCTTCCGTTGTCCAGAACGCGAAGGCCTTTCTTAAGGTTCAACAAGAGTTTGGTACGTTCGACGCGTACATCTGGAGCTTCGTAGGTGGAGAACCGATCAAGAATCAGTGGGAAGACAGTCGTCAACTGCCTGCCAAAACAGACATCTCAGATCGCATGAGCAAGGATTTAAAGAAGCGCGGATTCAAATTTGTTGGGTCAACGATTTGTTATGCCTATATGCAAGCAGTAGGTATGGTGAATGATCACACGCAAACATGTTTCCGTTATCAGAACGAATAGCGTGCAGGAAAACATAAGGCCATCTGATGGGACAAATTGTCCGAGTCAGATGGCCTTATTGTGCTTCAATTGGCATGTTGGAGTTGCTTTTCAATTAAATTGGCTTTGATCATATAAATCCGTTTGCGGATGTAGAAATCATAGACAGCACCCGTAAGTTCTTTGGGTTTAATGCGGTTGTTCGTGTCGTTATCTATGATTGTAACCGACCCATCATCATAAAACTTGAACGTGTAGTCGGCATAATAGGAGTGAGCTTCATCAAGCAAGGCATCGATCTGTTCAGGAAGAAGATGGTCAGTGTCACACAATGCCTTCTGGTACCAATAATCTCTCTCGATAAAACGGAAATTGTGACTGGGGTTCATCATGTTAACGACCTCCTCATCTAATTGGAACATTTGTTCTTGTTTTCATTATAGCAAACAAGTGTTCGTAATGGAAGAGGAATCTTTGAAAAAAGGAAATATTTTCATAGAATTAACATGAAAAAAACCACCAATCGCTAAGATTGATGGTTTTGGGTGGAAATAATGTGTTTGGTAATGGAAAGACCGTGCAAACGGCCTGTTTCAATGAAGATTTCGTTCGCATCATATTTGGATGAAGCGACGACGCCTGCGACATATAAGCCCGGAATGTTCGTTTCCATCGTCTCGGGATTGACCAAAGGCGCGTTCGTTTCCTCGTGAAACTGAACGCCAATATCCGTTAGCAGCTGCCGGTCCGGACGGAAGCCGGTTAGGGCAAGCACAAAGTCATTTGGTAAAGTGACGTGTTCGCTTCCTTTTCGCACAAATAAAGTGTGTTCGTCAATTTGTTCTACCTGTGAGTCAAACCACATCTGGATGCGCCCTTTGCTCACCATGCTTTCGAATAGCGGACGGACCCAAGGTTTAATATTAGCGGAGAAATCTTTCCCTCGATACACGACGGTCACATCTGCACCAACCCGGAGTAAATCCATGGCAGCGTCCACAGCAGAATTATTGCCGCCAATGATCGCGACTTTGGCTCCAGCATAGGGATGAGCTTCCTTGTAATAATGGGTCGTTTTCGGAAGTTCCTCACCGGGTATACCGAGCATGTTCGGATGATCGAAGTAGCCCGTAGCGACAATCACTTTAAGCGTATCGTAAGTGGCTTTGTTCCCAAATTGATCGGAAGTGTGAACTTTGAACCCGGTTTCTACTTGCTCAATGAGAACGGCTTCCTCATAAGAACGGATCCGCAGCTGCTCTCTGCGAGCAACTTCACGATAGTAAACCAATGCCTCTTGCCGATAGGGTTTATCGTGTGGGGTCGTAAAGGAGTAACCGCCAATCTCAAGCAGCTCGGGCGTACTGAAAAATTGCAAATACGTAGGATATAAATAAATAGCATTGACGATACAGCTTTTCTCTATGAGTAAAGGTGTTAGACCTGCACGCTCCAAGGCAACGGCAGCCGATAACCCGCAAGGTCCTGCACCAATAACGATCACTTGTTCCAAAGTAACAACCTCCTCTAATCCAGCTTCTTTAGTCTATAGTAGCGTACGTGGTAGGAGATGCCAAGTTCGATTGTCTCTGAAAATAAGACGAATTAACGAAAATAGAGCAGCCGTCTGCTCCTAGGAAGGAACGAGACGACTGCTCTATATTAATGAAGCTGATTATTTTTGGTTCAACTGCTTCTCTTCATTTTCTTCACTAATATCGTCTTTGGCAAGATTAATGGTAGACGTGCTTGGCGCATTTTCTAACGTATCATTAACGAAAGCCATATCTTGATTCTCTGCATTCATATTCGTCGTTCCTGTATAGTTGCCTTCATGTTTCTTGTTTTCCATAGGAGCACTTCCTTTTCAGTTGATTTACAGTACCTGTATAATGTGCACAACATGGAAGGGGTTTATTCCCTTTTCAGGCATGGAAAGGTAGTGGAGTGAGTCAATATAGTGCCAAACTACAAAATCCGCTATAATAAGCGAAGATGTAAAATGAAGGAGAGATGATACGGATGACTGCGACAAGTATTAAACATATGGTTGTTTTCAAGCTGCATGCAGGCAAGGGGAACGCTAACGCGGAGCAATTCTTAAGGATTAGTGCAGAGGAACTGACAACAATACCTGGTGTTGAGCAATTTGAAATACTCCGTCAAGTGAGTCCGAAAGCGGACTATGACTACGGTTTTTCGATGGTTTTTACGAATCAAGCTGCGTATGAGGCTTATAATAATCATCCTGTGCATACCCAATATGTGGCAGAACGTTGGTTGAAAGAAGTTAGCTCCTTCCAAGAAATCGATTTTCAAGTATTCGTGTAAGAGGAGTGCGTACGAGATGAAGGTTTTAAAATTACCCAAGGACGAAAAAGACGCGCTTATCAGCGATCTGCAGGAGCATTTGGATGTGGAGCTGGGTGTAACAGTGGGTCAAATTGCAGCAGAGCAATTGATTGACTACATGCTTCAGCAGCTAACAGCACCTATTTATAACCAAGCTATCGAGGACGCACTCAAGGGCGTGAGGGATCGAATGAACGTACTGGAAGAGGATCTCTACGCTTTGAAGGTTACGAAGCTTACACGTAGATAGCACCAATAGACAAGAGTTGTATGCAGATTGGAGTGGGAAGAAGCAGTGAAGAAGTCAGAAGAGCTTTTTGATGTGTTTGATGCGAAAAGGAATTGGCTCGGCGTGGCGCCTCGCTCCGAAGTTCATGCCAAGGGGCTATGGCATCAGACCTTTCAATGCTGGATTATCAGCATGGAGGAGAAAGTGCCGAAGCTTCTGCTTCAGTTAAGGCATCCCGACAAGGACTTGTTCCCAGATTTGCTGGATATCTCTTGTGCAGGACATCTTGCTGCTGGCGAAACCATAGAAGAGGGGACGCGGGAGCTTGAGGAAGAGCTGGGCGTAATCGTTAAGTTCGATGACTTAATCTCCTGCGGCGTATTTGCCGAGGAGGATTTGATATCGGACAAGCTCATCGATCGAGAATTCTGTCATGTATTCATCTATCGCTGCGATCAAGCGTTGAAGAGCTACGTGCTTCAGCCAGATGAGGTTAGCGGGCTATTTGCGGTGACGGTGTCCGATTTCAAACAACTCATTAGGGGTGAGCGCTTGGAAATTAAGGCAAGTGGTTTCAAAATGGGGATGAACGGCGAATTCGAAAATATAGAATGGCCGATTTCGATGAAGGCATTGGTACCGCATCCTCCGGCTTATTTCGAACTTCTTTTTCAAAAGATTGAGGAGCAAGATTGGAAATGAGCAAAATGGAAAAGAACCGACTCAGCTGATCTGATCGGTTCTCGGAGTGCGAGGCTCTTCTAGACGAAGTAAGTACTCGCAATGTAGTAATAAGCGATGTAGCACACAATGGAAAGCCCGATGCAGGTGATTCCCCATGCAATTTTGCGCTTAAACAAGAGCAAGAATCCCGCACTGAAGGCGGATCCCATGATAAGCATTGAAATAAAAGTTAGTACACCCATGAAAATGTATCTCCTTACCCTTTGTTTACGTAATCACGAACCATATCCTCGGTTACAAGGGAACGGAGAGGAGAGATACCTTTTTGGGCATGGGCGATAATTTGGGCCGTTATGGCGTTGATCGAATCAACGTTAAAAGGCAGCCCGCGTTTGCACAAATCGACAGCCGCGTCTATAGCGTGCTCCCGCTGTGCATCAAGCTCAGCAAATCGAACGAGATGCAGATGCTGTGCATTCGAATGTTTGGAAATCGCTTCATGTACATTCATGTTAAAGTTCTCCTTTAGTGACTAGATTGTCTTCTAGTATACACGATTGAAATGCGAAGGAACAGGTTTTCAAGGAGAAAACAGATGAACAAATGGTGATCTTTCATTCATTGCAGGAATATTTAATATCGTTAATTAGATTGCAAGCTCGGAGTGAACCTCATGAATGTGTTACCGATTACGGCAGTTCTACCACAGCTAATAGATACATTGCAAGCGCATAGCTGTGCCATCGTTGTTGCGCAGCCTGGTGCGGGCAAAACGACGCAGGTTCCATTGGCGCTTTTGAATGTCTCGTGGCTGCACGACCAAAAGATTCTCATGCTGGAACCTAGAAGATTGGCTGCTCGCGCAGCGGCTCGATACATGTCGAGGCTGCTCGGTGAGGAAGTCGGTCAAACGATTGGCTACCGAGTAAAAAATGATACACGGGTTGGTCCCAACACCCGCATTGAGGTCATCACAGAAGGAGTCCTAACGCGGATGCTGCAGCAGGATCCTGCCTTGGATGGGGTGGGCATTGTTATATTTGATGAATTTCATGAACGCAGCTTGCATGCAGACATCGGTCTTGCCTTGTGTCGTCAATCACAAACGCTGCTTCGTGATGATTTGAAAATACTGTTAATGTCCGCTACCTTGGAAGCCAAAGAGATTTCTGCATTATTAGATGGTGCGCCAATTATTGAGAGTGAAGGTCGAACTTTTCCCGTTGAGACTCATTATCTACAACAAAAAGTTGCAGGGAGAATAGAGAATGCGGTTGTAGCTAGTGTTGGGCAGGCACTGCGCGATCATGAAGGGAGCCTGCTCGTCTTCCTTCCAGGAGCAGCAGAAATCCATCGCGTTGCGAATGGACTTGCGGCATTGCGATTAGGACCGACAGTGGAGATCGCTCCCCTGTATGCGAATCTCACAATAGAAGCACAAGACCAAGCGCTATCGGCTGTCCGTTCGCCCGGCCATCGCAAAGTCGTGCTGGCCACATCCATCGCGGAGACCAGTTTGACGGTCGAAGGGATCACGGTCGTGATCGACAGCGGCCTCATGCGTGTGCCGCGCTTCTCGCCCCGCACCGGCATGACCCGTCTGACGACGGTGCCGGTGTCCGTCGCCTCTGCGGACCAACGCAGAGGCCGGGCAGGGCGTCTCGGTCCAGGCGTGTGCTACCGCCTATGGACCGAGACCGAGCATCGGCAGCTCCCGACGAGCTCTACGCCCGAGATCCGCGAAGCTGATCTCGCCCCGCTAGCGCTGGAGCTTGCCGCCTGGGGCGCGCCAGACCCCGCTGCGCTGGTCTGGCTAGACCCACCGCCTGCTGCTGCGTATCAACAGGCGCGGGAACTGCTCGTGCAGCTCGGCGCGCTGCACGACAATGGCCTAACGCCGCACGGCAAGCGTGTCGCGGCGTTAGGCCTGCACCCGCGGCTTGCGCACATGGTGCTGCAAGCCATCCCGCTTGAGCTCGGCGCGCTGGCGTGCGAGCTCGCGGTCATGCTGAGCGAGCGCGATTTCATGCGCGCAGCTAGTAGGGATGCGGATGTGCGCAGCCGCATCGAAGTGCTCTGGCGCGCTCTGCGAGGCGAAGCGCGCGAAGGGGTGGACCTTGGCCTTTGCCAACGCATCGCGGCGGAGGCCAAGGTTTTGATGCAGTCGCTCGGCATTCGGCAGAGCGTGGGCAATGCGGCAGCGAGCGGGCTGCTGCTCGCCTTCGCCTTCCCCGACCGCGTCGCGCAGCGAAGGTCGGCGGGGCGGTTTACGCTCGCGAACGGCCGCGGGGCCATGCTGCCGGAGCTGCAGCCGCTCTCGAACGAGCGGTATATCGTCGCAGCGGAGCTGGACGACAGCGGCATCGAGAGCCGGATTTATCTCGCTGCACCTCTGGAGGAAGAGCAGCTGTTCACCGCTTTTGAAGAGCACATCCGGAAGGAACAGGTTGTAGAATGGGATGGAGCGGTGGGTTCTGTAAGAGCGAGAGAAAGATGGCTGCTAGGTGCGCTTATACTCAAAGATAAACCACTCCAGGAGCCTAATCCTGATTTGGTCTTGCAAGCTTTACTTGCAGGGATTCGATCAGAATCCTTGGATGTGCTGCCTTGGACACGATCAGCGCGCCAGCTTCAGGAACGAAGCATCTTTTTACACCGTTTTACAGAAAATTGGCCTGATCTTCGCGAAGAAACATTACTGGCAACCCTTGAAGATTGGGCTGGCCCGCATCTGTATGGAATAAAAAATAAAGGTTCTTTGAGCCGCCTTAACTTGACAAGCCTATTAGAGGAAATGCTAACATGGGAACAGCGTCGTTCGTTAGATGAGTGGGCGCCTACGCACATTCAAGTGCCAAGTGGGTCACGAATTCCCATTGACTATAGCAATATGGAGGCACCGACGTTATCCGTACGCTTGCAAGAGATGTTTGGATTAGCAGATACCCCGCGAATAGCCAAAGGAAGGGTGCCAGTCACCTTACACTTGCTATCTCCCGCACATCGGCCGATGCAGGTGACGAAGGATTTGGCGAGCTTTTGGCGAGAGGCTTACTTCGAGGTGAAAAAAGATCTCAAAGGCCGCTACCCCAAGCACTACTGGCCTGATGATCCCATGGCGGCGATTCCGACGAACCGAGCGAAGCCAAGAAACTGAACCATTTTATCCGAGAAAGGAACGGAGCAAGTCATGACTATTCACGCTGATACCGCGGACATCGTTATTTATATTTCAGCTGGATTTGCAACCGCGTCTAATTTCCTGGATGATTTCGCAGCTAAGCTTGCTTCGCGATATGAGCAGGTTGGCAAGCGTGTACGTGTTCATGTTTATTTTCCATATGGCGACTGGGATCGCTCGAAGCGAGGTCAGTTGCAGGAAATCATACGTGATATGTGGCATAATGCTCATCGGAAGAAATCGGTTCATGGTGGTAAAAGCTTGTTCCAATTCGTATCATCTACTATGAAACAGGGGGAAAAGCTGCTTTTCATCGGGCATAGCGCTGGTGCTGTAGCTTCTATTTTGGCAGCAAAAGAGCTTGAACGTCACGGCTGCGACATTCTTGGCGTGATCCAAATTGGATCCCCAAGGTGCGCGATTCCGGCATCATTAAAACACAAAGTGTTGTACGTACATGCTGCGAATCCACAGAATCAGTCCCGTGATCCAATTCCTCGGCTTGGGACATGGGGCGGGTGGAGCCGAACACGTTTAGGAGTCCACGGCTGGAACCGTGTAAAACATGCGCCGATTCACCAGCTCTTGCTCCCGATCATCGGGAGTCACGCTGATTATTTCAGAGATCACAATCCCTACATATGGCAAAATGCAACGAATTTACAAACAACCATGAACGCAATCTGGACATGGCTGCAAACAATAGAGAAGGATGTTGAACATGATTGAAATTTTAAAAACGAGTATGGAACACAGCAAGGAAGATGGCTACCTCGGCCATGTTGAATTCAAAGTCGAAGGCCATGAGCATCCATATGAAATCACACTTCAAAGCACCAAAGGCAAAAACGACTGGAGCTATGCCCTTCACTTCTTGCGTGAATCCGGTAAAGAAGAAGATATCGAGGCGGTCGAGGAACTACTTGAGGAAGATGAGTGGTTTGATCTGTTAGTAAATGCGGCGCGAGAAGCGTTAGCGAAGTAAATATCAGTCATCGCCGCGCTGGTAAGCGCGGCTTTTTGTCGTTATCGTTTAATTTGAAATTGCTGTAAAAATCGTTGAATAAATAGGTTGGATACTTGCGCATTTTTATCCAAACCTGAACGTACCCATCCTAATTGAATCGGCACTTGCTCCACATCTTCAATCTCGAGCATAACCAGATTTCCACTCAAGGCATAGGGGCTATCAAAAAATGAAAAATCATATCCAATGGTTGCTGCTAGGTTTTCTTTCAAAGCCGTAGCTATCGCATTTGGATTATTGCTCCTAAATAAAATCGGAAGTGCACCATGATGTTCAGAAAAGTCATGCAGAAAATCATGAAGATAGGCTTCCTCGTACAAAGCGAAAGAGCATTTCTGCATGTCAGTGGGCGATATTTTCTTTTTAGCGGCGAGTGGGGAGTTCTTCCAAACCCCGACAACGATTTTCCCCTTCCAAATACAATCAAAACTCAATCCAGCCTCAATTGTCGACTCACCTCTTAGCCCGACCAATCCTAAATCAACGTTGTTTTGTCTAATTTCTTGCAGAATAATATCGGAAGAGCCCTCAATAATGCGGAAAGACACATCGGGGTAATCATTTTTAAAGCTAGAAACAGTTCTCACAAGTGAGCTCATTACCCCTGGTAGAGACGCTACTCGCAATTCTACTTGCATCATTTGCGATAGTCTTAATACTCTTTCCTTCATTTCCTGCAGTTTAGTTACGACTTCTAAAGCAGTTTGAATGATGCTCATGCCCTCTTTCGTAGGCATAACACCCGAACGTGACCGATTAAAAATCGGAAGTCCAAGCTCCGATTCCAAACTAGCAATCGACTGACTAACGGCAGATTGTGTTACGTTTAGATTGCTCGCAGCCATCGTAAGTGATTTCGTTTTAGCGACTTCAATAATGTAGTGCATCTGTTCTAGTTTCATAAATTCGCTCCTTTATATCATTAGTATAACTAATCATAAAGTAAATAACATTAATTTTATTTATTTTAATGCGTAAGTTATACTAGTTTTGCAGCGCATGTATGACTCTCAATGTCATATATGTTGGCTTGCTACATGATTACTAAAAGGAGATTTGAATCATGAGACTACTAGGGAAAACAGCAATCGTGACAGGTGGAGCAGGTGGAATTGGCAAGGCAACCGTCAAGAAGTTTTTAGAACAAGGCGCAAAAGTCGTCTTTACCGATATCAATGAACAACTCGGCAATCAGACGTTAGATGAATTCAAAGCGATTTCTGAAGAGGTTGTTTTTATAAAGCACGATGTTCAAAAGGAAGCGGACTGGCGTTTAGTCGTTAACACAACAATTGAAAAATTCGGAACTGTTGATATTTTGTTCAATAATGCCGGCATTTATAGCACGAAACCTGTTACTGACTATGCGGTAGAGGAATGGCAAGCCGTACTAGGAATTAACGTCATCGGCGTGTTTTTAGGTATGAAGCATGTGGTGCCCACGATGGTTGCGCAAAAGAGTGGCTCGATTATCAACACGTCATCGGTTGCAGGTATAAAAGGCAGTGCGGATACTACGCTATATGGTGCAAGTAAAGGTGCCGTTCGAATTATGTCAAAGGATTTGGCAAAAGAAGTAGCGGCACACCAAGTACGCGTCAACTCCATTCATCCAGGAGTGATTCAAACGCAAATGGGCGATGCGGTTGCATCTGGGAAGCAAGTTACAACCACGCAATTAGCTGCTGGAATTCCGCTGAATAGAGTAGGAACACCTGAAGAAGTTGCTAATTTGGTTGTGTTTCTCGCTGCAGACGAATCCAGCTTTATTACAGGTACTGAGATGGTTGTTGATGGCGGTATGACCGCTTAATTAAGGTGAATTCAAAGTTTAATGAGACGGAGGAAAAAACAATGAGATTCGATAATAGAGTTGCCATTATTACTGGCGGCGGCAGCGGGATTGGCAGAGAAACTTGCCTGAAATTTGCACAAGAGGGTGCCAAAGTAGTGGTAGCCGACTACAACGAAACAACAGGTTTAGAAACGGTTGAGATGATTAAGGCGTTTGGCGCACAAGCATCCTTTAAAAAGGCTGATGTTGGCGAATTTGAACAAGTTGAAGCTCTGGTTGATATTGCTGTAACCACGTATGGAAGACTTGATGTGATGTTCAATAACGCAGGGATTGGAGCTGCTGCGCCACTTTTGCAGCACACGCCAGACTTGTATCATAAAGTAACTCGAATCAACCAAGACGGGGTTTATTATGGGATTTTGGCTGCAGGTCGGAAAATGCAAGAACTTGGTCATGGAGGTACCATTATCAACATGGCATCGGTTATGGGATTTCTAGCGACGACAAATGGTTTTGGGTATAACGTTGCCAAAGCAGCCGTTGTTATGATGTCCCAAGTTGCCGCGCTCGAGTTAGCTCCTTACAATATTCGTGTTGTTGGCGTTGCTCCTGGGTTTGTCCACACGAATATTGTTAAAGGGTTAAAGGATAGAGGCATGGAAGATCCGATCGCACAAAAGCATATGCATGGTGAATTTTTGAATCCAGACCAAATCGCCGATACCGTATTATTCCTCGCGTCCGATGCGGCAAGCGGGATCAATGGAAGTACCATAAAAGTAGATGACGGGTATGCTTCTTTCAAATAGACTCGTAAATTGTGGGGACATAGAAACAGCAGCAATTAATATTATGACTCACCCTGTTTATAAGTTAAAAGAAAATGATTCTGTCGGAGATGCCATTGACAAGCTAATCAAATATCGAATTAGTTCGTTGCCAATCGTTAACGACTATAATGAAATGATTGGTTTTATAAGTGATGGAGATATTCTTAGAATGATTGGCAAACATCAGCTAAAAGTGATTGACAATGGATTTTATATGATCAATTTTTTTGAAAATTGCGATCCCTTCGAATCTCGTTGTGATCACATCAGACATATGAACATCATGAAAATTGCAAAGCGTAAAGTGATCAGGGTGCAGTCGGATACTAGCATGGAGGAAGTCTCTGCAATCCTGGCTCATAAGCAGATAAAGAAAGTACCTGTTGAACGTAATGGAGTCCTTGTTGGCATCATTAGTCGTGCTGATCTTATACGTCACATTTATAAAGAGAAACTTGAAATAGGTTAGTACAACGACAAAAAACGTGCTTATTAGCACGTTTTTTGTTCGTCTAGGATTTCAACCTGCACGCTACGGGGGAGGGGCTATTTTGATTGATACTATTTGTTAGAATCATTTTACAACTGACATTATTTGATTTTTGTCACCGGTCTATTTACGTGGTTCGTATATTGCCCCTCACCCAAACCGCTTCAAAATCAAAACCGCATTATGCCCGCCAAACCCAAACGAGCTGGACAACCCATACTGTAACTCCGCACGCCTCGCCACATGCGGGACGTAATCCAGATCACATTGCGGATCTGGATTGTCCAAATTGATGGTCGGAGGGATGAGTCCGTCCTGCAATGTCTTAATCAGCGCGACGGCTTCGACACCGCCGGCGGCGCCTAGCATATGGCCGATCATCGACTTGTTCGCGCTGATCGGCACATCGTACGCGCCGCGGCCAAGTAGACGCTTGATCGCCAGCGTCTCGGAGAGATCACCCGCGACGGTGCTGGTCGCGTGCGCGTTGATCGTGCTGATCTCCGACGCGTCGATCCCCGCATCGGCCAGCGCTTCGCGCATGGCTCGGTAGGCCCCCGAGCCTTCAGGATCGGTCGCCACGATGTGGTAGGCGTCCGAGGTCGATCCATAGCCGACGATCTCGGCATGGATGCGAGCCCCGCGTCGCTCCGCATGCTCGAGCGACTCCAAGACAAGCACGCCGGCGCCTTCGGCGGCGACGAATCCATCGCGCTGCGCGTCGAACGGGCGGCTCGCCTGCTCCGGCGCATCACAGCGCGTCGACAACGCGGTTGCATTGCCGAAGCCCGCGAGCGCGAGGTCGGTGACCGTCGCTTCGGCGCCGCCGGCAATAACGGCATCTGCGCCTCCGCGCTGGATGAGCTTGAAAGCCTCGCCTATCGCGTTATTGCCCGTTGCGCAAGCCGTTACGGGAGCCAACGAGGGCCCCTTTGCACCGTAAAGGATGCTTACCTGTGCGGCCGCCATGTTGGCAATCATCATTGGGACAACCGTTGGACTGACGCGGCTTGGCCCTCTGGACAGCAGAGATCGGTAGTTGTCCAAGATCGTCTGAATGCCGCCAATACCAGAGCCGATATAGACGCCAACGCGCTCTTCGTTGGAGGCATCGATCACTAGCCCAGCGTCATCAATGGCTTGTTTGGCTGCGGCAACTGCGAATTGACAGTACCGATCCATGCGGCGTACCTCGCGCCGACCAACGGCTGCCTCCGCATCAAAATCCCGAACAACACCTGCAAAGTTCGTTTTGTAATCCGATGTGTCGAAATGCTCTATTTTAGTAATCCCAGATTGCCCCTTCGTCAAACTTCCCCAGAATGTATCTACATTGTTTCCTATTGGTGTAATGACTCCCATACCCGTAATAACCACACGTTTCATTGCGTCGTCCTCCTTTTATTACTTAGAATGTCATACTACGTATCCTATTACAAGTTACCGTTTATACTGGTATAATGGCTTCTATGATACTAGGCTGAGGAGGAATCTTGGCATGAACACGAAGGAGAGACTTCAGGAATTATCCAACTTCCTTATGGCACATCGTTCGCGCATCCAGCCGCATGAAGTAGGATTATTAGGCGGAAGCAGGCGTCGCACGCCGGGTTTGCGACGAGAGGAAGTCGCCACGATAGCTGGCGTAAGTACGACTTGGTACACCTGGCTGGAACAGGGACGTGATATCAAAATGTCCGTACAAGTGCTGGATCGAATTGCAATGGCGTTACAGCTAAATGAGGACGAACGGCAATATTTATTTATGTTAGCTTTAGAGCAGCCAGCACCAACGACCTTTGTTGATCAAATAACGACGATAAGTCCGGCGTTGAACCGAATTTTGACGGAGCTTCATGATTGTCCGACGATCGTGTCCGATCGCAGATGCCATATCGTTGGCTGGAACCAAGCGGCTGCGGCTGTTTTTCTTGACTTTGCTAAGCTGCCAGAAGGGGAGCGGAATATGATCTGGCTGGTTTTTACCCGCAAAGAATTGAAAGCACTGGCCGTCAACTGGAGTGACTTTGCAAAAGGCTTCTTATCGATGTTTCGTTCCTATTATGGACAATACGTGGGAGATAACTGGTATAGCGCATTTATTGAAGAAATGAGTGAGCGGAGTAAGGATTTTCGTGCCTTTTGGAATGAGAGTGATGTCAGCACCGCGCCTGAAGTTTTCTTGGAATTTCGACATGCCAAGGTGGGGAAAATGCTGTTCGATCTAACAACCCTGCAGGTGCAAGGGCGGACGGATCTGAGATGCAGTGTGTATACCCCGTCCATTGGATCTGATACCGATACGAAAATTAGACTATTGATGAGCAAAATCGGCGAATAGATGACATTTTTACCTGAAACGTCATTTCATCAAAATATGTACATACAAGTTAACCAAATGGTATAATACGTTCACAATCAAAGCCTTGAGGTGAAGCATGAAAGAAAAGCAATTACCGAAATATCTACAGTTAAAACAGGAAATCTTATCCTGGTTACATACAGGGAGACTCAAGCCCAATGATCAAATGCCTTCTGAGAATGAAATTGCCGAGCAGTTTCTGATGAGTCGTCAGACGGTGCGTCAAACGTTTGGTGAATTAGAGAAGGAAGGCTGGCTCTACCGCATGCAAGGCAAAGGGACTTTCGTCTCCACGCCGCAAACTCAAAAATCACGCGATGTACAAACCATCGGCATCCTGACGACTTATATTTCGGACTATATTTTTCCGCATATTGTTAGGGGAGCGGAGGCGACATTACGCGCAAGAGGCTATAGACTGCTGCTTTCTTCAACGGATAACGACAAAGTGAAAGAGCGGGAAAGCTTAGATATGATGATGAGCCAACCGCTGAGTGGACTTATTATAGAACCGACGAAAAGCGCTGAGGGCAACCCGAATCTTAGCTACTACTTGTCGTTGGACTATCAGCATATTCCGTATCTCATGATTAACGAGCGGTACCCGGAAATGAACTGTCCTTCGCTCATCGTGGATGATGAAGAAGGCGGATTTAAGGCCGCGCAGCATCTAATAGAGCTAGGGCACCGGCGGTTAGCTGGCTTCTTCAAAACGGATGATCTACAAGGTGTGAATCGGTTAAAAGGCTTTATTCGTGCGCATCATCACTACCAGATCCCGCTGCTTCCGGAATTTGTGATTCATTATACCACGGAGGAGAAACGATCCAAGCCGTATGCAAGTGCGATTGCTATGCTTGAGCATGATGCTGTGCAGGATCGCCCAACAGCCTTCGTATGCTACAATGATGAGCTAGCGATTCATCTGCTTGAAGCTGTACGTACAATTGGCTTTCAGGTGCCACAAGATGTCTCATTAATCGGTTTTGACGATTCTAATCTAGCTACGGCAACTGAGGTGAAATTGACCTCGCTTTCACATCCTAAGACGGAGCTTGGAAGTGACGCGGCAGGCATTTTAATTGATATGATTGAGAATAAACGTGCTAATGGAAGTGAAACAGGGAAGGTGTACAAGCCAGAATTAGTCATCCGTGAATCAACAATTCGCATCTCGTAATTCGAAAAATAGGGGTAGTCAACTTGTACGTACAAGTGATATACTATAAGCAAGAATCATGCTCACTAATTAAGGAGGCTCTCGATGTCGAAGAAATATGCGATTGGTGTTGACTATGGTACGGAATCAGGTCGTGCGGTTCTGGTTGATTTGAGTGATGGCACAGAGGTTGCTGATCACGTAACTCCTTATCCGCACAACGTAATTGATGAGAAATTGCCGGTATCCGGCGTGAAGCTAGAATACGATTGGGCCTTGCAGCATCCACAGGATTACATCGATGTACTAACACAATCTGTTCCTGCAGTTGTACGTGCATCTGGGGTAGATCCGGCTGATATCATCGGCTTAGGAATTGATTTCACAGCATGCACAATGCTTCCTATTGATAAAGAAGGTCAACCGCTTTGCTTCCAGCCCGCGCTTTCCGCAAATCCGCATAGCTGGGTAAAGCTGTGGAAGCACCATGCCGCACAGGATGAAGCGAATTTGATCAATGAGATTGCGGCGAGCAGAGGGGAAGCTTTCTTACCGCGTTACGGCGGCAAAATTTCTTCCGAATGGATGATCGCGAAGATTTGGCAGATTTTGAACGAAGCGCCTGATATTTATGAGCAAGCCGATCGTTTCTTAGAAGCGACAGACTGGGTTGTCTCTCAAATGACAGGTCAATCTGAGATCGTGCGCAACAGCTGTACGGCGGGTTACAAATCCATTTGGCACAAGCAAGATGGCTATCCAAGCCAAGATTTCTTTAAAGCGTTGGATCCTCGTCTTGTAGATGTCACAGAAACAAAGCTTCGCGGTGATGTTGTTGCCTTAGGTACGAAAGCTGGAGAGTTAACCGCTGCAATGGCAGAGCGCATGGGGCTAGTAGCTGGCACAGCGATTGTTGTTGGAAACGTAGATGCGCATGCTGCAGTACCGGGTGTTGGTGTGGTAACACCCGGCAAGCTAGTGATGGCGATGGGAACGTCCATTTGTCACATGCTGCTTGGCACAGAGGAGAAAGAAGTAGAAGGCATGTGCGGCGTCGTAGAAGATGGCATTATTCCAGGCTATTTAGGCTATGAAGCTGGCCAATCGGCGGTTGGTGATATTTTCGCATGGTATGTGGAGCAAGGGGTTCCTGCTTATGTAGAAAAGGCTGCGGCAGAAGAAGGCGTAAATGTACATGAATGGTTGGAACGCCGTGCATCCGCTTACAAACCAGGCGAAACAGGCTTGCTCGCATTGGATTGGTGGAACGGCAACCGCTCAGTACTTGTAGATACAGAGTTGAATGGACTTATCTTAGGATATTCTTTGCTAACAAAACCGGAAGAAATTTATCGTACATTACTGGAAGCAACAGCTTTCGGCACACGTAAAATTGTCGATGCTTTCCATAGCAACGGGGTAGAAGTTGAGGAGTTATACGCATGTGGTGGTCTACCGCAGAAAAATCATCTTTTGATGCAAATTTACGCGGATGTTACGAATCGAGAAATTAAAATTGCCGATTCCAAACAAACACCAGCGCTTGGTGCTGCGATGTTCGGAGCGGTAGCTGCGGGAGCGGACAAAGGCGGCTATGACAGCATCGTGGATGCCGCGAAGCAAATGGCGCGTGTTCGTAAAGAAACGTTCAAGCCGATTGCTGAGAACGTAGCTGTTTACGAGAAGCTGTACCAAGAGTATAGCAAGCTGCACGACTATTTTGGCCGCGGTGACAATGATGTCATGAAACGACTTCGCTCGATTCGCGAGGAAGCTCGTCATTCGTAGAATCATAATCCGTTATTAAATGAACGCGATTCTCCCTTAATTATTTATCCCATTATCCTAGGAGGCATCAAGCCCATGAACCCTTTTTCCGAAAAAGTATTTTGGTTTGTCACTGGCAGTCAACACTTGTACGGACCTGAAACACTGCTTCAAGTAGATGAGCACTCCAAACAGATCACAGCAGGTATCGATCGTGCCGAAGTGATCCCTAGCAAGCTTGTGTTCAAACCTGTTCTAACTACACCAGATGCGATTCGTAGATTATGTCTAGATGCGAATGCAGACGATTCCTGTGCGGGAATTATCACTTGGATGCATACATTCTCCCCGGCAAAAATGTGGATCGCAGGTCTTTCGGAGTACCGCAAGCCGTTACTTCACTTGCATACACAGTTCAATCGTGATATCCCATGGGAAACCATTGATATGGATTTCATGAACTTGAACCAAGCTGCACACGGTGACCGTGAATATGGTTTCATTGGTGCACGTATGGGGATTTCTCGCAAAGTGGTTGTTGGCTACTGGGAAGATCCTGCTGTTCTTGATCGTATCGCAGGTTGGATGCGTACTGCAGTGGCGTTTATGGAAGGGCGCAGCCTGAAGGTTGCTCGTTTTGGCGACAACATGCGTCATGTTGCCGTTACAGAAGGCGATAAAGTTGAAGCGCAAATTAAATTCGGCTGGTCCATCAATGGGTACGGTGTTGGTGATCTTGTTCAGCGCGTTGGGGATATCTCAGAAGCTGAAGTGGATCAACTGATGGATGAATACAATGAAGCTTACGATATAACGCCTGAAGGACGTTCAGCGGGTCCGATTCGTGATGCTATTCGTGAACAAGCGCGCATTGAGCTTGGATTGAAAGGCTTTCTGCAAGAAGGCGGCTTCGGCGCTTTCACAACGACGTTCGAGGATTTGCATGGCCTTAAGCAATTGCCAGGTCTTGCTGTTCAACGTTTGATGGAGCAAGGGTACGGCTTTGGCGGCGAAGGCGATTGGAAAACGGCAGCGTTACTGCGCGTGATGAAAATCATCGCGAACAACAAAGGGACGTCCTTCATGGAGGACTACACGTATCATATGGAGCCAGGCAATGAGCTTGTGCTCGGCGCACATATGCTTGAAATTTGTCCGACTATTGCGGCGACTCGCCCGAAAATCGAAGTTCACCCGCTGGGCATTGGTGGCAAAGCAGATCCAGCTCGTCTCGTTTTTGACGGTGCTTCAGGCTCAGCGTTGAATGCTTCCCTCATCGATATGGGCAACCGTTTCCGCTTGTTGATTAACGAAGTGGATGCTGTTCAACCGGTTCAAGCGATGCCGAAGCTGCCAGTTGCCCGCGTGTTGTGGAAGCCGCAGCCTTCCTTGAATGAATCAGCAGAAGCTTGGATTTACGCAGGCGGTGCTCATCACACGGTGTTCTCTTACACTGTGAGCACAGAACAGCTTGTGGATTGGGCAGAACTAGCTGGAATTGAAGTTGTTATCATTAATAAAAATACGTCACCCCTTCAGTTCCGCAATGAGCTTCGTTGGAACGATGCGGTTTGGAGACGCTAATCAGAACGTGATCATGAATGGCCTGAGGCATAGCCTCAGGTTTTTCTTCACACGTATTGGAAAGTCACATTTATCGATATAAAAGCAATTTACGTCCATTGACTTTTTTCGCGAATATGGGCTAAAGTGAAATCAATGTGTCCGTCCATAATTTGGACAGAAGACAAGCAGTTATTTAGGAGGAGAATGAAGAGGATGTCTACCAAAGCATATGAAGGAACGTACAACGGAGAACAAGCAATATGGCTGCAAGCTGGACGTTATGAAGCGGTTGTTTTGCCAGATGTTGGTGCAAATCTGATTGCTTTTCGTGATATAGAGAAGGAATATCGTTTCTTGCGCGAGCCTGCGTTGGAAGAGATGGAAGCGTTTAAAGAGCGTCCGATCGTTCACGGGATTCCCGTATTATTCCCGCCGAATCGCTATGAGGATGGTAAATTCCCTTGGCAAGGTAAGATGCTCCAATTCCCAGTCAATGAACCCAAAACGGGGAATCATTTGCACGGATTTGTACACAATATTCCATGGGCTGTGGAGACTTTTAGCAACGATGGCAATGAAAGTCGCGTATCATTAGCCTTGCGCGTGCGTGAAGGACATTCTGTCCATGAATTTTTACCTTTTGATTTTATGATTCGCTTGATCTACACGTTGAATGAGCAAGGTTTGCATCAGCAAATTTCCGTACATAATGAAGGCAACGAAGCGATGCCGTGCTTACTGGCGTTCCACACGACGATTAATGCGCCGTTTGCTGTGGGCAGTCAGCCTTCCGATTATACGTTCCAAATGACGATCGGCGAGCGTTGGGCGTTGAACGAGCGTATGCTGCCAACTGGCGAGTATCAAGCACTATCCGCAGATGAAATGAAAATGAAAACTGGCGGTCTGTCGCCATTTTTTGAAGGCATGGATAATCATTATACGAGTGTTCCGCAAAATAGCCGTAACTTCATGGCATTGACAGATGCTCGTGAAGGCATCAAACTAGTCTATGATGTAGGAACTTCCTATAAGCAGTGGATGATCTGGAACAATGGCAAAACAGAAGGCTTCTTTTGCCCAGAGCCGCAAATGAATTTGGTCAATGCGCCGAATGTGAATCTGCCAGCCGATCAAATCGGACTTGTTTCTCTAGAACCAGGCGAAGTGTGGGAAGAGACAGCACGTTTATATGTGATTAAAGTTGCGGAGTAAGCGATAAGCGATAGGAACCACCCCCTTTGATGCATGGAGAGAATCCGATGGGATGATCGACTTGCGAGGAGGGGGTATTTTCATACTAGGAGGGGTAAGAATGGGGAAGTGGGATCATTTGGATCGCGAGCAAATAGAAGTGAAGCTTGATGCGCTATCACTTGAAAATGCAAGATTGAAAGCGGAAATCGCGCGATTGCGCGGCGTTAAGCCTCCAGCATCAGGATCGATGGAGAGCATGTCAACAAAGCTTAAGGAAGCCTTACGCGAATAATTCCGGCTGCTGGAACGAAGAAACGCCTCAGTTCGACAAAGGGATTGTGATTCGTTATAATGAAAACTGGCAAAAGGAGGGAACTAACATGAGTGAAACAAACGTAAATGTAAATGACACATTACCACCAAAAACGTGTACCATCGATCGACTTGTAACGAAAGAAGCAGAAGTAAGCAAAGTGCTTGCTGGACTTAAAACAGCTTGTCGTCGTAATGGACGTTATGCGGATATTGGTGAAACGATGGATTTGCAAGGCACAGCTTTTACGGTAACCAATGTGTATCAACAAGCACTTGGCGATCTGACACCTGAGCATGCGAAACAAGAAGGTCACGAAACCGTTGATGAGTATCGCGACAGTATCCTTGCGATTCATCCAGGTATGCCTTGGCTGCCACAGATGAAAGTATGGGTACACGAATTTCAAAAAGCAGAATAACACAAAGAACCGTGTGGATCCTAGGATTCACACGGTTTATTCACATTACTGATAGAACGGATGATCAAATTGTCTTGGTACATTGTCATGCTTTATATTCATATTTTCAGCGTTGTATTAAGCATCGGCCCTTATTTCGTCCTGTTTCCGTTACTTGCCCTTATACGTAGAGCGCCATTCGAGCAGCTTCCTGATTACTTAGAGCCGTTTCGGATTACAGTCCGACTAACGAAGCATGCAGGGCATGTGCTTGTCGTTACAGGTATTCTACTGACTTGGATCACAGCTTGGAGTTGGAAAACCTCATGGATTGTCGCTACGGTGCTTATCATGGTAGCTTCGCTTTACTTCATCGCACGTGCATTCTCGCCACTTCTACGACAGCTGAAAGCTCCTCACGAAGATCGTAATTTACTCGTCAATAAGCTTCGCAAAGCTTTAATCTTGTATGTAATCATTACGCTTGCAATGATGTGGTTTATGGTGTCCAAACCGATGATCTGGTGACGGATGACGTAAAGCTCTCTCTTTTATGTTACTTGTTACGGCTTTCTCGCCAGCATAACGACAAAATTATAGGATTTATAAACACAATCAACATCATTGAAACCAGAATCGCGAAGCCAGCCAAGCTGTGCATCTAATGGCGCCATTTTGTCCAGCTTGGTCCGCTCGTAGGCTGCTTGCAATGCTTCTTGGGACAGATCTGTTGCTTCAATCTTCGCGACCCAATCGGAACGGTATAAGCCATCGAGATAAGGTGTGTGACCTAAGATTTGGTCTGCGTTAACGAATACGCCGCCGGGCTTCAATAGTTGAAAAATATGTGAGAATAGTGCTTGCTTAGCCTCGTCCTCCAGATGATGAATGGACAGGGAGGAGATGATCGCATCATAGGGTTCGGTATCCTCGAAAGAAGTGTAATCTCCGGCTATGATTCTAACTTCCGCTGTTCCTACTTGTTCGAATCTTTCTTTGGCAATGTCGAGCATACCGGTCGATAAGTCGATTAAGGTTAATCTCACTTGCGGGTACATTTGCAGGATATAGGATGAAAAAAGTCCCGTACCTGCGCCTAAATCGAGAATACGCGGAGCTACATGGTCTACTTGGACTAGGGATGCGGCCGTATTGTAAAAATCCTCGAAGCAAGGTATCAGCTTTCTCCGCTGGCTGTCGTACTTCTGGGAAATTTCATCGAATTTCGTTAAAATGTGATGGTTGGCATTGTCGTTCATGTGTGTTCAGCTCCATTTCCTATCCTTGGTTTGTTTGCTCTATACCTTTAGTGTAAAGGGCAGTTGGTAAAAAATCCAAGATATAAAAGGCATGAAGCTATAGGTAAAAACTATTAATGTTTATATGGCTATTGGTTGAATTGTGCGGAAATTAAGCTCTTGTACGTCTTAACAGCACATTAATGACTTCTGAGAATACAAGTCCTATGGCAATTGCACCTGAGAGCAAGAAAGCTTTCGCAGCCAATTGAACAGCCACGTCATAGTGATTTTGCACGACATTGCGCATAGCGTCATAGGCTAGTCCGCCCGGAACGAGTGGAATAATCCCGGAAACGCTGAAAACGATGACAGGAGTTTTATATATTTTCGCAAAAAACTGACTAATAATCGTCACAACAAAGGACGCAATGAGTGTGGCCAAGATAGGATCCAGATACGCTTTTTGAAAAGAGAAATAGAGCATCCAGCCAATCATCCCTACAAAACCGCATTGCACAAGGGTTCTTCTGGGTACGTTGAAAATAATGCCGAAAGCGGAAGTCGAAATGAAGCTCGTTATTAACTGCTCGAACATTTCCATGCTAAAACCCCTTCCCTGGATAAAATGTCAATACAAAGGCGATTCCGGCCCCGATGGCGAATGCGGTTAAGAAGGCCTCTGCGCCTTTTGAAACGCCGGATACGAAATGCCCTGCCATGAGATCGCGAACAGCATTGGTGATAAGCAGCCCAGGCACGAGCGGCATGACAGAGCCAATAATAATCGTATCCAGATTATGACCGAGCCCTATTTTGACAGTCAGAAAGGCCATAAGTCCAATGATTAACGAAGCTAGGAATTCGGCGAAAAATTTGATCGGAACTAAGCGATGGAAGAAAGTTAAGGAGATCGTACCAACGCCGCCAGCAAGGAAAGCAGGGAAGAAGTCCGACCACTCGCCTTGAAACATAATGAGAAAGCAACCACTAGCAATCGCTGCGGCTAATGCTTGTAACCAAGCGGGATATCTGCGTTTATCTGAATTGAGGGTTTCAAGCTCATGATAGGCTTCAGTTGGTGAAAGCTCACCTTGGCTGATTCTGCGAGAAATAGCATTAACCACAGTTACTTTCCGTAAATCCGTTGAACGAGAAGAGATGCGAATTAGTCGAGTTGTCTGTTCAGGCCCGTCGATCGAGAAAATAATGCCAGTTGGCGTGACAAAACTATGTGAATTCGGGATGCCGAAGGCTTCAGCAACATGGGTCATCGTATCTTCCACGCGATAGGTTTCGCCGCCGTTTTCGAGCATAATTTTACCAGCTAGTAAACACACTTGTGCGATTTCATAATTCGTCGCTGCAGGTTGCGCCATGGGATTCGTATCCTTTCTCAATAGAAGTAATTGACCTTAGTATAATTCATAATGGAAGATTTTGAAAACAGGTTAAGCGTATGGAGTAGGCTATTTCCGATAGGTTTGTGATATAATTTTTTGGGAAAAGTGAAGAGAAACCATAAAACTGCTTGGAGGAGTCCGGTAATGAGCTTGGAAATCAAATTCGTACATTATAAAGACCCTATTTTACATACATTAATTGCAAAGCTAGATCAAGATTTAATGGCGAGATACCCGATTGAGGACATATATTTTGTGGATTTCAATGATCCTTCCGTTGAACGGATTACGTTTGCTATTGCGCAGCTGGACGGCATTCCGGTCGGATGTGGAGCGCTTCGCCCAATTGATGAGGAAAGCACGGAGTTGAAGCGTTTTTTCGTGGATGCGAGCTTCCGTAAGCAGGGAATTGCGACGAATTTACTTGCTTTTTTGGAAAAGGAAGCCATTCGACTGGGCCATCATATTATTCGATTGGAAGCAGGCGAAGCGCAGCCTGAAGCCTTGGCGTTTTATACGAAAAATGGCTATTACCCGATCCCTTGCTTTGGAGAATATGTCGGAAGTAAAGCCAGCTTATGCTATGAGAAGAGGCTCGGATGAAAAGAGACTTTTTCCTAACAGACTTGGATGGAACGTTGCTGAGATCCAATGCGAAGCCATCCGCTTATAAGGTAGGCGTACTAACGCAAGCCCTTGAGCAGGGAACGGTCGTGAGTTATGCGACTGCTCGAAGTTATCAGAGTTCACAAGCTGTTGTCTCCGAAATTCCATGGCGTTATCCGCTCGTTCTGTATAATGGGGCGATGTTGTTTGATCCTATAGAGAAGCGAGTGCTGGGCGGACGCTGGCTGGATCGTGAGCGAACCAATGCGATTATTACACTAGGTAAAACGATGGGATTAACGCCGTTGCTGTTTGCGCTGGATGAGCAGGACAACGAGCGTGTCCTTCACGAGAGATTGGAACGAACCGGGGATCTGCAATTCCTGGCTAGTCGGCCCAATGATCCGAGATTCCAAGAGATGGAGGAGATTAGGTGTTCGGAAACACTGCGTACGCTGATCCTAACGTATATCGGGTTGCTGGACGAGCTTCTTCCGTTGAAAACTGCCATTGAGGAAGTCGTGGGCCAAGAGGTTCACATTCATTTGATGAAGGATAATTACATAGAAGGTCATTATTTCCTTGAATTCAGTCATCCGGAGGCGAATAAACAGATGGGTTTACGCTTATGGGCGGAGCTAGTTGGCTGCCCGTCTCAGGAAGTGACGGTTTTCGGTGATAATTTGAACGATATTGGAATGTTTCGTGAGGCAGGCCGTAAAGTAGCTGTGGCGAATGCACATCCTGATATTTTGCTTATGGCGGATGAGCTTGTCGCGAGAAATGATGAGGATGGCGTAGCTGATTATATCGCTGCTCGTACGAGTGGGTTGCGTGTGAATGAAGTAGGGTAAGCTGCGTGGGAAATGGTGAGGAAAACGAGTGAAAGGGAAGGGATTCTATGCCTCAATATATCGCAATGCTGCGCGGAATTAATGTCAGTGGTCAGAAGATTATTAAAATGGACCGGCTTAGGCAGCTCTTCGAATCTATGACCTTTACGAATGTTAGTACGTACATCCAGAGTGGAAATGTGATCTTTGAAAGTGAGGAGTTAGACCCGGCGATCATTCGTGATCGGATTGTTCATGAGTTGAAGGTACAACTGACGTTTGACATTCCAGTCATTATTCGGACCCCGGTTGAATTGCAAGAGGTCGTAACAGAGACACCGTATCCGACAGTGAAAGTAGAAGAAAATGAGCAGCGATATGTTACTTTCCTGTCGCATGCTCCGACGGAGGCAGCGCTTGCCAAGCTAAATGCTGCGCAGAGTGAAGTGGACGAGTACCATGTCAAGGGATTAACCGTATATTTGTTAATTCGTAAGAACTACGGTGACTCCAAATTCAGCAATAACTTTATTGAGAAAAAGCTAGGAGTAGCCGCCACCACTCGGAATTGGGAAACGGTGAATAAGTTGATTCAGTTGGCGGTTGAAACGGTGAAATAGAGTAGCCTATGAAAAAGCGCACTGGCGCTAGGTGTCTGAAAAACCAGCTAACTCACCTCCAAGGGCCATTGTTGTGCGGAAGTAAGTCGAAAAATGGGTAGATAGTTCGGCAGAATCGGACTATTGGGTCTTTTTTTTTAGGAAACTTTGTTTTAAGTCGGCAATATCGGACTAACGCGGCTTCCAGTGAAGAGTTCAAGGGTGTGTTGTGATATGGTGGTGGTAAGCTCGGCATGGAAGGAATCTGGAATTTTTTGCATATTCGTCGAGTCGATGGGGGAGGCTTAGGAGATCAAACAGTGGACATGCATGTCCACTAAGAGGCAGGGGATCTTTGATGAACCTTCGGATACATAAAAGAGTACGAGCATGGAGCGCAACGCAGCGCGTCGTCGCGCTCGCGCTTGCGTGCCTCCTGCTGGCTAGCTTCGCAGCGCCAGCAGAGGCCAAGCACGGGGTCGCCATCCCCGTGCTGAACTACCACAGCATCGGGGCGGACCCTGGGAACACGTACGTGCTCCACCCCGATACGTTCGCGCGCCAAATGGATTATTTGGCCGCGCATCACTACACCCCGTTGACGCTGGATGAATTCGCCAGCGTTCTCGAACACAAGATGCCGTCACCGGCTCACCCCGTGCTGCTCACGTTCGATGACGGCTATGCCAACAACGCGGAGGTGGCTTTGCCCATCCTCCAGCAGCACGGCTTTCCGGCGACGTTGTACTTGTCGACGGGTCTTATCAATACGCCAGGTTACCTTACCTGGCCGCAAGTCAAACAGCTGAGCGCAGCAGGATGGGATATTGCGTCACACACCGTGACGCATCCACACCTGCCCGAGCTCAGTAAGAAGGCGCAACGCGAGGAGATTCTCGCAGCGCGTGGCCACATTGAGCAAGAGCTGGGAAAACCAGCGAATACCTTTGCTTATCCGTATGGCGAGTACAATCGCAAGACATTAAGAATTTTACGAAAAGCCAAATTTCGCTACGCCTTCACGACCCTAGATGGCTGGGCTTCATCCGATCAGCCTCCATTGGAGCTGCACCGCATCGTGGTTGACAACCAAAAACCATTCGAAGATTGGGTACAGCAATTGTCCGAGCCGACGCCACAGTAAGTGAGATGCATTTTAGCCTTGTGATAGTTGTGAAAGTCTACTAAATTTGCCTATTAAGCATTTCGGGTGGATTTACCCAGAATTTTGAGTATAATCGTATATAGAGTTGGTATCTATTTTCACTAAAAAATGTCTTTTAAGGAGTCGTACAATGTCAAAAACACTTATTTTCGGACATAAAAATCCGGACACTGATTCAATCACATCCGCAATTGCATACGCTGCACTGAAAACAAAATTAGGTCAAGAAGTGGAAGCAGTTCGCCTGGGTTCCGTTAACGGTGAAACGCAATTCGCACTTGATTTTTTTAATGTAGCAGCTCCACGTGAAGTCCAAACCGTTGCAAATGAAGCAGCAAATGTGATCTTGGTTGACCACGTTGAGCGCCAACAAAGCGCTAGCGACATCGATCAAGTGCGCGTTGTGGAAGTTATTGACCACCACCGTATTGCGAACTTCGAAACGAGCCACCCGCTTTACTACCGTGCGGAGCCGGTTGGTTGCACAGCAACGATTCTAAATAAATTGTACAAAGAAAACGGTGTTTCCATCGACAAAGACATCGCTGGTTTGATGCTTTCTGCTATCATTTCTGATTCCTTGCTATTCAAATCCCCAACTTGCACGGAGCAAGACGTTGCAGCTGCTCGTGAGCTTGCTGCTATCGCTGGTGTTGATGCTGAAGTGTATGGTCTGAACATGCTGAAAGCTGGCGCAGATCTTAGCGACAAAACGGTTGCGCAATTGATCTCTTTGGATGCCAAAGAATTCCAAATGGGCAGCTACAAAGCAGAAATCGCACAAGTCAATGCGGTTGATGTGAACGATGTACTTTCTGGGCAAGCTGAAATCGAAACGGCGCTTCAAGCGATTATCGCTGAGAAAAACCTAGACTTGTTCTTGTTCGTTGTAACGGACATTTTGAACAATGATTCCGTAGGTCTTGCTCTTGGACGTAAAGCTGACGCAGTTGAAAAAGCTTACAACGTTTCTCTCGTTGACAACAAAGCCCTTCTTAAAGGCGTTGTTTCCCGTAAGTCACAAATCGTGCCTGTACTTACAGACATCTTCAACAACCTGTAAGATACAAAGCTTCAACGCGTTGACGAACACCGTTCATTCGATGAACGGTGTTTTTTGGTTATCCCTGAAACTTTTGATATGATAAGAAGATACTTTGAGAAAGAGGTGGCATGAACATGACAGATAACATTCAAGGCATTCATTTAGATAAAGCGACGTTTGCGGGAGGGTGCTTCTGGTGTATGGTGACGCCGTTCGAGTCACTGCCAGGCATTATTTCCGTGGTTTCCGGTTATATAGGCGGGCACACGAGCAATCCGACGTACGAAGAAGTGTGCTCAGAGACGACGGGTCATGCGGAAGCTGTGCAAATTACATTTGACCCCGAGCTGTATCCTTACGAAAAATTATTAGATACGTACTGGCGTCAAATTGATCCAACTGATGCAGGTGGACAATTCCATGATCGGGGATCATCGTACCGTACGTCGATTTTTGCCCATAGCGATGAGCAGTTAGTCAAAGCCGAGGCTTCCAAGCAAGCACTGCAGGATAGCGGCCGATTCGATCGTCCGATCGTAACGGAAATCGTGCGCATCGATGAGGAAGCCTTTTACCCAGGAGAAGACTACCATCAAGACTATCACCACAAAAATCCGCTTCGCTACAAAGCTTACCGCAAAGGTTCAGGACGCGATGCCTATATTTCGCAATATTGGAACACAGCGAAGGATAAAGAAGAGCGTAAGAAAGCTCTAACGCCGATCCAATACGAAGTTACACAAAATAATGCGACTGAGCGTCCATTCCAGAATGAGTTCCATGATTACAAAGAAAAAGGTCTCTACGTAGACATCGTTTCAGGGGAGCCTTTGTTTACCTCTTACGATAAATTCGACTCTGGCTGCGGCTGGCCGAGCTTCACACAACCATTATTCGAAGGTCATGTGAAAGAGGTGACAGATACGAGCCATTTCATGATACGTACAGAAGTACGAAGCACGGAGGCGGATTCGCATTTAGGTCACGTTTTTAATGATGGTCCTGGTCCAAATGGTCTTCGTTATTGCATCAATTCTGCTGCCCTGCGCTTCATTCCATATGCGGATATGGAGAAGGAAGGTTACGGCGCATATCTTCGTTTCTTTGAAGGGAAATAGTTCCATGCAGGTAAATCCCGAGCTTAGGCGCATACATTGAAAGTATGGATCGTTGAAGCGGGAGGGATATGCCGTGGTCGTATCACCGGATCTACGAGATCTAAGCTATGTTGTTATGCAGGGTGTGAAGTTTTTTGAGTTAGTTGCTGAGCCGGTTGTACAAGAAATTCTTCCAGGCGTGTTCATCAAAGGGTGGGGGTACAACGGCAGTATCCCGGGGCCGACGATACGTGTGTTTCCAGGGGATTGGGTAACTATCCGCGTTCATAATCAGCTGCCGGAGGCCACCAGTGTGCATTGGCATGGGCTTGATGTACCGAATCGTATGGACGGTGTACCGGCGGTTGAACCCTCACCGTATATAGAGCAAGGCCAATATTATGATTATCATTTTCAAATTGTAAATCCGCCAGGTACACACATGTATCACACCCATGTGGACACGGCGTTCCAAGAGTTAATGGGTCTAGGTGGAGGCTTTATCATTGAGGATCCGTACGAATGCACTGTCCAGCGGGACTATTTCATTATGCTGCAGGAATTTCACTTAAAAGGCATGGGAAAAGGTGTCGTGAAGGCAGGGCAATACGAGTTGGAGACCATGACGGATGCCTTTAATTTTTTTACGATGAATGGTCGCTGCTTCCCTCATACAACTCCGTTACCCGTTCGATACGGGGAGGAAATGCGCATTCGGTTTGGCAATATCGGAATGAACGCGCATCCCATTCATTTTCACGGGCATCAGTTCTGGGTAGTGGCAGCAGATGGGAACGCAATACCTTACTACAATCGAGAGCTGCGGAATACGATACTTGTGCCTAGCGGTGTCACCTACGATATTGAATTTTCAGCGCAAAACCCTGGAGATTGGCCGCTTCATTGTCATATGCCGCATCATACGTCGAACAACATGACGAAGCCTACTGGCGGTATGTTTACAGTTGTTAAGTATGTATAGGGGAGAATGGGTATAATTATTTTATCCACAGATGCCTCTTGACGTTGACCCGTCTGAGTCGGTAATATGATGTCAATAATCACATATTAAGTTATGATCAAAGACATGATTTCCTTCACGAACTGCCCAGAGAGAGAAGTATTAGCTGAAATCTTCTCCTGTTGCCGGTTGGGAATTACCCCTTTGTAGCTGTGATGCTGAACCCATGGAGTTAACCCCAAGGAAGTATGCGACACCGTCTTATCCTCGATACCGGATACTAATAAGGACTTGCATAAGCAAGTCGAATTAGGGTGGAACCACGAGCTGAACGCACTCGTCCCTTTCTGGGATAGAGGCGTTTTTTTGCGTTGATTTGGAAATATCCTTGGTTCACCATTAAAGGGAAAGGGAGGCATTGGCATGGAAATTGAAGTTATTTTACCAAATGGCACAAATAGGAGGTATTTACAGGGCACGACGATTGAACAAGTAGCTGAATCGATTAGTGTGGGGATGAAAAAACAAGCCATCGCAGGCATAATGAATGGTACATTGGTCGATCTGCATGAGCAGATTGCAGCGGATAGTCACATCGAAATCGTCACTCTTGAGAGTAAAGAAGGATTATTTGTTTATCGGCACAGCACAGCTCATGTGCTTGCGCAAGCGCTCAAACGCATTTATGGCATGCAGGCCATTAAGCTTGGCATTGGTCCCGTCATCGAAGATGGTTTTTATTACGACATCGATATCGATAAACCGTTATCCAGTGATGATCTAAGAGCCATTGAAGCTGAGATGCACCAAATCATTCAGGAAAACATCCCGATTGTTCGCCGAGTCGTTAGCCGGGAAGAAGCGATGGACACGTTTGAGAAGTCAGGTGAGTCCTATAAACTTGAACTAATCCGTGATCTGCCAGAAGATGTGTTGATTTCGATCTATGATCAAGGGGAATTCTTCGACCTATGCCGAGGTCCTCATCTCCCTTCAACAGGACGGATCAAGGCTTTTAAATTGCTCCATGTGGCAGGAGCGTATTGGCGTGGCGATGCCAAGAACAAAATGCTGCAGCGGATCTACGGCACAGCATTCCTGAAGAAAGCGCAGTTAGATGACCATTTGCATATGCTCGAGGAAGCTAAGAAGCGCGACCATCGGAAGCTTGGGAAAGAGCTTGAACTTTATATGTTCTCAGAAGAAGCGCCGGGTATGCCCTTCTATTTGCCGAAGGGGATGATCCTCCGGAATGAACTCGAGAATTTCGCTCGCGAGCTGCAGCGTCGAAGAGATTATAACGAAGTGCGTACCCCGCTAATGATGAATAATCGCATTTGGGAGGAATCGGGACATTGGGATCATTATAAAGACAATATGTATTTTACGAATGTAGACGAGACAAAGTTCGCACTTAAACCGATGAATTGCCCAGGACACATGCTTATTTATAAAAATAGCTTACACTCTTACCGGGAATTACCGATTCGCCTTTCCGAATTTGGTCAAGTCCACCGACATGAGTTTTCTGGGGCTTTGAACGGGATGATGCGAGTGCGTACATTTTGTCAGGATGATGCCCATCTCTTTGTTTTGCCAGAACAAATTGAGGATGAAATCGGGCGTGTCATTGAGCTGATTGCGCATGTATATCAGGTGTTTGGCTTCCAGTATCGGATAGAGCTGTCCACACGACCGGCTGACTACATGGGGTCAAGTGAGTTCTGGGATCAAGCGGAGAAATCTTTACAGGATGTTTTAGATAAAAGAGGAATTGACTATCGTGTTAATGAAGGTGATGGTGCTTTTTATGGGCCCAAAATCGACTTTCACATTCTTGATGCTTTGAAAAGGAGCTGGCAATGCGGAACGATCCAACTGGATTTCCAAATGCCTGAAAAATTCGATTTGAGTTACATTGGCGATGATAATCTCAAGCACCGGCCAGTCGTCATACATCGGGCGGTCTATGGTTCGATTGATCGGTTTATTGGGATTCTGACGGAGCATTTTGCTGGTGCGTTCCCATTATGGTTAGCCCCTGTTCAAGTGAAACTATTGCCGGTATCCGACCACTATCTGGACTACGCCTTCCAAGTGAAGCAATCGCTTGAGGAAATGGGAATACGTGTGGAATTGGATGCGCGGGTTGAGAAGTTGGGATATAAAATTCGCGAAGCGCAGCTCGAGAAAGTGATGTATATGCTCATCCTTGGTGAAAATGAGAAAATCTCCGGCAGCGTCTCCGTTCGAAAAAGGGGAGAAGGTGATCTTGGAATCAGATCGCTACCAGAGATTCTCGAGCAAATTACTTCAGAAATTCAATCGAAGCAATAACAAGATCATTTGTCATACCACGGATTCAAATGAATCAACACTTCATCCACGTCACTGTGATGTTCCATGATGGATTTCTTGATCGCGCGCGAGATATCATGCCCTTCTTGAATCGTGAGCTCGCCAGGAACAGAGATACGCGCATCTACCAAAATGTAGTGTCCATGCTCTCTCGCACGAACACGATCAATACGCTTCACCTGAGGAACCGCTTCGATCAACGCAGTAAATTGCGAGAGCATGTGTTGATCGACGGTTTTTTCCATGAGAATATCGAAGGATTCTTTGGCCATCTCAGCACCTAATTTCAAAACTAAGAGGGAAACAATAACCCCCGCAGCTGCATCACCATACGCAAGCCAATGAATGTCATAAGCTTTGCCGACAAACGCCAAGCCAATACCTACAACTGCTGCAAGTGAGGCATACACATCAGCCAAATGATCATGAGCAGTGGCAATCAAGCTTTTGCTGTTCGTACTGCGTCCGATTCTCATGGTGTATACATAAAGAAGATATTTCCATACCACTGAAACAGCTGATGCGATCAGGGCAATTAGACTTGGCGCACTCGGTTCATGGAATAGCGCCGCAACCGCGTGGTACCCGATATAAAGCGCTGCAGTTACGAGGATAAAAGCAACGAAACCCGAGCCAAGTACTTCGGCTTTTCCATGGCCATAGGGATGATCTTCATCCGCTGGCAGCTTGGAAATCCGCATAGCACTTAGTGCGGCTATGGTTGCGATAATGTCCCCCGCGTTATGAACACCATCTGCAAGCAGTACTTCACTTTGAAAAATGAGACCGATAATAATTTTGATAATTGTTAATAAAATGTTACTGATGAGGGAGAGCCAAATGGCCCAGACGGATGACTTGTTGTTAATGTGCATGAATGATGACCTCCTGCAGAAGTGTTTCCCGAAGGAAAAAAAATCCCTCGACCTAAGGTCGGGGGATTGGGCTGATTTTTTTGTGAGAATCTAGTAAACTATCAATACAGGGCATTTTCAACACTTCGCTTTTCAGAAATATCTTTGTATAATACCACACATAATGAGAAATCACAAACCTCCAAATGTCTTGGAAAGGAAGTCGAGCAGCATGCGCGTACATGAATTTACAATTGCAAAAGACTTAGAGCGTAGCGATTTATCTGGTATTTCTACGAAATCATCTCATTTTATTTCGGATATCACACTCGACTTTCAGTTTGATGAGAAGCATCATAAGGTTGATGTGAAAAGTGTATTAGGTATGCTGCTAGTTCCCATCAAGGCAGGCACTACGCTGCGTTTGCTCACGAGAGGGAAGGATGAGGAAGAGGCTATGCACTTTATTTTTGGGTTGTTTCAAATCTTTTGTTGAAAGCTTGTACGTATGCGCTTTCATTGTTGCGCAAAATGGGACCATTTTAACACAAGATTGGATAGAGCGATGGATCGATAAAACGGATAGAATCGGTGTGAAGACACGCTAGTAATTGCTGTTGGAGGTCAATTATCGATGAGTAGCTATCGGATTGTTGTTGTTGGTTGTGGCGGCATGGCGAACGTGTGGGTTGAAAATATGAAGCAAAGACAAGGGTGTGAGATCGTCGCGCTCGTAGATATTAAAGCGGAGTTTGCGCAAGCGATGGCTGATCGTCATGGACTGACTTGTGGCGTGTATACGGATGTTGAAACAGCCATTCGTGACACTGGTGCCAATCTGGTTCTGGATATCACCATTCCAGCGAGTCACTTCCAAATTGGAAGCACCGCGCTTCGCCATGGATGTGATGTGCTTGGAGAGAAACCGATGGCGGCTACGATGGATGAAGCTCGAGAGCTCATTCGGATTGCTGATGAAGCAGGGAAATCACTTGCTGTTATGCAAAATCGTCGGTACGACGCCAATATTCGCGCCTTTCGCGAGCTGCTTCAATCTGGTACGATTGGTCGCGTTGGGTATGTTGGTGCGGACTTTTTCTTGGGGCCGCATTTTGGGGGCTTTCGCGAAGCGATGGAAAGCCCGCTCATTCTGGATATGGCGATCCATACCTTCGATCAGGCTCGGTTTATTACGGGAGCAGACCCCGTCTCAGTGTACTGCCAGGAATTTAACCCACCCGGCTCCTGGTATGCCGGGAATGCCTCTGCGATCTGCATCTATGAGATGTCAGACGGCTCTGTGTTCTGCTACCGCGGCTCCTGGTGCGCGGAAGGTGCGCCGACCTCTTGGGAGGCGGCTTGGCGCGTGACGGGCGAGCTGGGCACTGCTCTGTGGGACGGAGCGGGCGCTCCGTACGCGGAGGTTGTGGCTGCCGGCAATGATCAAGACGGCAAGTTCCTGCGGGAGTTCACGCGCGTGGACGCGAACGTGAACTGGACTGGTCGCAGCGGCCATGCCGGCTGCTTGGACGAGATGTTCGCGGCGCTGGCCGAAGGCCGCCGCGCGGAGACCGATTGCCGCGACAATATCAATAGCATGGCGATGGTATTGGGCGCGCTGGACAGTGCGAAGCTAGGACAGAAGGTCGACCTGCGCTCGTATTGGAGCCGAGCAGAGTAAGGTGCAAGGCATGAAAAGAAGCCTACAATCCACACGTTAAAGTGTGATTGTAGGCTTTTCTGTGTATTGCAGGACAGTAAAGACGATGCAGCCAGGTGGGTAATATTTTAAGCAAGCACCTTACCTATCAAGTAAGTGGAAAGACTTTAAATTGGTTGTAACATCCGGGTTCCAGTCCGACTAATGAATATCCTTCTTCTTAAACCGTCCACCCTTAACATCGTGGATATTCCCGATCGCTAGAAAAGCTTTGGGATCCAAGTCGTCGACGATGGATTTTAGCTTCGCTTCTTCCAGTCGTGTAATCACACTGAAGATGACTTTTTTATCATCACCGGTAAAGGCGCCTTCGCCCTTGAGATACGTAACTCCCCGACCCAGTCGATTCGTAATGGATTCCCCGATTTTGTCATATTCATCGCTAATGATCCAAACGGATTTGGATTGATCAAGACCCTCGATGGTGATATCAATCATTTTAAAGGCAATGTAGTAAGCAATGAGAGAATACATGGCATGATCCCAACCAAATACAAAGCCTGCGCTGGCAAGAATGAAAAAGTTGAAAAACATAACGATTTCCCCAACGGAGAATGGTGATTTTTTACTAAATAAAATAGCTACAATTTCTGTACCGTCTAGTGAACCACCTGAGCGAATGACGAGCCCGACACCGATTCCAAGGATGACCCCACCGAATACAGCAGCTAACAAAGGATCGATCGTGATCGCTTTTACGGGATGTAGTAAGGTGGTGCCTATGGACATCAGTATGACCGAGAACGTGGTGGAAAGAGCAAAGGTTTTACCAATTTGTTTATATCCGAGCAGCACGAACGGCAGATTGAGTACAACTAGAAATATACCGATTGGAAAGCCGGATAAATGAGATAGGATGATGGAAATCCCTACGATGCCGCCGTCGATAATATGATTTGGAACTAAGAAAATTTCCAAACCAATGGAAACGAGGATCGTACCAATTATCATGAAGAAAACTCTGCGTGCAAACTTCAATCTTGTTAATTTTCGATGCTGTGCTTGTGCCTGTGTCTGTTCCTTACCTGTTGATGAATTAGCCATGAAAGTTTCCTCTTTTCCTCAATCATTCAATTTCGTTACTTATGAGTAAGAAGGAATGAGGCCCGCATAACGTGATGTGAATTTGAGGAAAGCAAGCAGGAGTACTTTCAGCTTTTTCCAGATTAGGCTAGCTAGAAATACGATGAAAACGACAAAAATCGTCATTTCATAGTGCTTGTGAAACTGGTCATGCAGGTGAATCTTATTTTCATAAACATGGATGATTTCCTTCGAAGGCGGCTGCTGTTGAATGGTCAAAACCTGAGTGGTATTGGCTGAAATGAGAACATCGGTATCGGCTGTAGCATGGTTAGAAATAGGGGGTGTTAAAGGAAATACGAATAATCCGAGAATCAGCCAGACCATGATTGTCCAACAGCATCTTCGTGAAAAAGGGTTCAGGGACATCCCCTCCAAACAATGTAAATCCAAATTTGCTTGAATTGTAGCACTTCACTTAGAATCAGTCAAACTCCGCTATAGTCGCAGTCAGATGTCACGATTTCCTCGTGTGAAACAGGACCCTTTAGGCCTATTCTGCATACATTAGTAGGATGAACCCAAGCAGATGAGGTGAGAATGTGCGCAATGTAATCGGTATTCTCCTTGATCGGAAAACGTATCTCGGTATACTTCGGAACCAAACTGGGTTCGAACATATCGAATACTATAATAAAGCAGCTGCCCAGCTGGAGATGACTCCATTTTACATGTGTTTAAAGCACGTGAGCACGAAGTCAGCTCTAGGCTTGTGTTATGAAAATAAAAAGTACACCTTGAAGCGGCTGCCGATTCCAACGGTCATTCATAACCGTGCGATGACGCTTTCTCCTTTTTCACAAAAGAAACTAAATGATATAGCGAAGACAAGCCAAGTTTTCAATGGTCAGAATAGACACGATAAGCTTCGTATCCATCGATTGTTACGTGCGAGTACCGAAAGTTCAGCCTTTCTACCTCAAGCTATGACTTACTCGCGTGACAATTTGGGGAAGGCAATGAGCCGATATGCGTCATTCTTTGTGAAACCTACCAATAGCTCTGTAGGAAAAGGTATTCTGAAGGTTACTGTGCTGCCAGATCAATTATGGCAAGTGTGGTGGGGGAAACAAAAACCAAAGCAGTTTGAAGAACACCAAGCCATTGATTATATAGATGAAAAAGTCAGCGGACAATCGTATTTGATTCAAAAAGCGATTGCTCTTGCGATGTATGAGGGACGTCCTTATGACTTGCGTGTATCTGTACAACGTGGTGACAAAGGACAATGGGGCGTTACAGGAATAGCGGGGAAGGTTGCTGCGAGCGGGCGCCATGTCACAAATCTTGCAAGGGGTGGAGAAGCCATGATTTGCGAGACGTTGTTTCTGAGTAATGGCTTTGACCCTGTTCAAAAAAGGGAGCAAGTTGAAAAAGCAGCTCTACAAATCGCAGAAAGCTTGAGTAAGCAAATACCTTCAATCTCGGATGTTGGGATGGATATCGGTATCGATGAGCAAGGCGAGATTTGGTTAATCGAAGTAAACGGCAGGGATCAGAGGTATCAATATAAGCAGTTGAATTTGAATAAGACATTTTATCGCACGTATGAAACCCCCATGCTTTATGCGAAATACTTATTGAGCAAGTGAGTCCAATCTGGCGCAACGTAAGCAGCCTAAATGCGTCGAAAAGGTGGAGTTGGGATGTGAGTGAGCGAGTTCTCGTCATTAAAATGAATTTATTGCCGTGGTATAACGAGCTGGATGATCGTTTGGAAGTAAATCATTATACCTTTCCTGAAGTTGTGCGCGAACGAATCCTGACATTTGGTGAGTTTCGAATTCTCTCCATTAATCGGTTTCAAACGCGATTGAGACGAATTTCTGAAAAAGCTTAAGGCCATTTATGCGTAGAAATTAGGTAAATGTGGCATAATTAGTATAGAAGCAATACCCGTAGAAGCAGGGAAATACCTGCTTCTTTTTGTGTACAGAAAATGAATTTGGCTTTAGTGTTGCTTCATACCCCTATTAACAAGTAAAATAGAAGTGAAGCATTATTCGTTCGATGTAGGCTTTTACCCACAAGCAAATACAGGGTGTACAGGAAAAGGGGACATTTAAAGGTGAACGTTCATTTAAATTTTACAAACAAGGGCAAAGTGGTAATCGAAAATTTCAATAATGAGGAGCTCATTGAAATTTTTAGTCGTTATATTAACACGTTAACGAAGAAGTACGCAGTTGATATTACGGTGCCTGCTGAAGCAAATCAGAATATCGTCCAAGATGGTTCATTTAAAGTTGTTCTTTCCAATGTACAATGTGATGTTGAGACTTTTTTCAAAGAGCTTGGGAGAGATATTAAAGTGCCCCTGAAGAAGAGAGCGGACGGTAAGTTGGAGAACGTGTTTAAAATTCAAGTGATCGATTAAGTTACGGGGGCATGTATGCTTAGTTTAGACGAAAAGTTAGCAATTGCAACATCCTTCCCTGAGCTCCAGCGTAAGGATGTTTCACTGGGACGAATCAATTTTCATTATCTAGAAAGTGATTATGAGAAGACGACAGTTCTTTATCATCTTCACCCGAATGGCAATGGATTCGTGTTTGCCGAATACATCCCAGGTTGTACGGTAGATGCAAAAGGTTTAATCAATATTCGGGACTATAGTGAAGACGAGCTTCGTGATATTATTGCGAAGTCGATTCAGTCTTTAACTCGTAGCGGTAGTCCTAAGATTTCGAAGGTTGAGGAAGTCCAAGACGCTCAAGAAGAAATTTGGGTGGATGAAGACGGAAATACATTGAGTGTTACTTTCGTGGAAGATTTATGGTATATCTACGCGGGAGAGAATCTCGATTGTGCCTTTGAGACGTATGAAGAGGTTCAGGAGTATTTGGAAGAAGAAGGTTTCGATAAGAAGTGATCCATGAACGTTGAACGTGTAGCCCTCCTTGGAGGGCTTTTTTGTAATTTAGAAAGTATAAAAATTAAAGGCGGTCTTGCTGTGCGCAAGGTCAGAAATGCCGTCGGCCATCGCATGATAGCGCCACAAAAATTGTGCGCAGGGTCAGAAATGCCGTCGGCCATCGCACGCTTGCGTACAAAAATTGTGCGCAGGGTCAGAAATGCCGTCGGCCATCGCACGCTTGCGCACAAAATTTGTGCGCAAGGTCAGAAATGCAGTCGGCCAGCGCACGCTAGCGCACAAAATTTGTGCGCAAGGCCAGAAATGCCGTCGGCTAGCGCATGCTAGCGCACATAAATTGTGCGCAAGGACAGCAAGGCAGTCGGCCAGCGCACGCTAGCGCACAAAATTTGTGCGCAAGGTCAGAAATGCCGTCGGCTATCGCAGGCTAGCGCACAAAAATTGTGCGCAGGGTCAGAAATGCCGTCGGCTATCGCACGCTAGCGCACAAAAATTGTGCGCAAGGTCAGAAATGCCGTCGGCCATGGCACGCTAGCGCACAAAAATTGTGCGCAAGGTCAGAAATGCCGACGGCCATCGCATGCTTGCGCACAAAAATTGTGCGCAGGGTCAGAAATGCCGTCGGCCATCGCACGCTAGCGCACAAAAATTGTGCGCAAGTTCAGAAATGCCGACGGCTATCGCATGCTAGCGCACAAAAATTGTGCGCAAGGCCAGAAATGCCGACGGCCAGCGCATGCTAGCGCACAAAAATTGTGCGCAAGGTTAGAAATGCCGACGGCCAGCGCACGCTAGCGCACAAAAATTGTGCGCAAGGTCAGAAATGCCGTCGGCCAGCGCACGCTAGCGCACAAAAATTGTGCGCAGGGTCAGAAATGCCGTCGGTCATCGCACGCTAGCGCACAAAAATTGTGCGCAGGGTTAGAAATGCCGTCGGCTATCGCACGCTAGCGCACAAAAATTGTGCGCAGGGTGAGAAATGCCGTCGGCCAGCGCACGCTAGCGCACAAAAGTTGTGCGCAAGGTCAGAAATGCCGTCGGCCAGCGCATGCTAGCGCACAAAAATTGTGCGCAGGGTCAGAAATGCCGTCGGGCATCGCACGCCGCTTGCATCGGAACGCGTTTCCGGTTCAAGCAGCTAATTTATGTTATAATAGATGGAAAATCGTTCAAGTACGACGACTATCAAAGGGGAAATATACGTCATGAAATTTAGACCATGCATCGATTTACATAACGGGAAAGTGAAGCAAATTGTTGGTGAAACCTTGGGTGGCGAGGGACAGCCAGTCGTTGAGAACTTCGTATCCTCGTATGATTCTACTTATTATGCGGAGATGTTTAAAAGAGATCGTTTAACCGGCGGGCATGTAATCATGCTTGGCGATGGGAACAAGGAAGAAGCGCTGCGAGCGCTGGGGGCTTATCCTGGCGGACTGCAAATTGGCGGCGGCATTCAAGCGGAGAACGCCAGCTTTTACCTGGAGCAAGGGGCGTCTCACGTCATTGTGACTTCTTATATTTTTCGCGATGGACAATTGAATATGGACAATTTGGAGCGCATCGTAGCGGCTATTGGGAAAGAAAAATTAGTCATTGATCTCAGCTGCAAAGAAAAAGATGGCAAGTGGTATGTAGCTACCAATCAATGGAAACAGTTAAGTGATGTGGAATTGAATCAGGAAACGATTCAGTTCCTTGAGCAGTATTGCGATGAATTTCTCATTCATGCGGTGGATGTCGAAGGGAAACAGAGCGGTATTCAACAAAGCTTGGTAAGTGCATTGGCACAATGGGTCACCATTCCAACGACGTATGCCGGCGGTGCAAGATCGTTTGAGGATTTGGCGTTGTTTAGACAGCTTTCCCAAGGGAAATTAGATATTACGATCGGCAGTGCCCTTGATATTTTCGGTGGAAAGCTCTCCTATGTCGAGGTTGTCCAGCAATTAAGCGTCGTATTGTAGCGGTAGTGTTTGTTCGCAAAAAAGGATGTGTGCAATGGCACTTTGGCACAAGCTATATTACTGGGGGATAGGAATCATCCTTCTGTTAATCATGTTAGGAGAGCTAGTCTGGCTGCCGGATCCGTTAAGATGGGGATCTCGCTATTATTGGATTGATCTCATTGATCTATTGATTTATGCAATTGCGCTAGTTCCATTGCTATGGATGATTGCAGCACTGCTGCACCTTGCACAGTCGCAAACACGCTGGTTGAAGGTATTTCGCGGCCTTATAAGTTTCATTTGTTTGTTAAGTGTTGGTATCGTGATTTATATGCCCAAAAAGCTTGAACTCTCCGCTACCGCCATGATTCTCAGCTTGCTTCTGATCTCAGTGGACATGGTCCTGCACGAGCGGAGGATACGAAAAGTGCCACGCCAAAGTATAATCGTTTTTGGTGTGACTCTAGGGCTCTTATTGTTATTGCTGTGGCCGACGTCATACTTAGTGACCTATCCTGGCATCACGCTGAACATGAATCGGTATGCACAAACAGAAGGCGGTTCTAAGCATGGGGATATATCAGGTGTTCTTATTTTCGAACGGCCAGCGTTTCCGATGGACAGGTTGTATGCGAAGCTTTTTAAAGACTACACCTTCGAGAAGATTGAAAATCTGGGCATGTCCATTGGTGAGTATAATCAAGAAGTCCGTACGATGAAGGAAGATGCGAACGCTGCGGGCAGCGCAATTGCCTTCCATAAAGTAGGTTTAGGCAAAGGCATCCTATCGGAGGGTGTACGGATTACAGCCGTTTTGCAAAATACGAAAGCGGCTGAAATTCTGCAGCCAAGCGATGTGATTACCGCATTGAATGGACATCCGATCACAATGATCCAAGAGCTAAGTGATCAGATGCATGGTATTAAACCAGGCGAATCCATTAGATTGTCTGTGCTGCGCAATAAAGCGAAGGTCGAGTTGTCCGTTCCAACACGTGCAAGTACAGACGACCCGACGCGTGCTTCGATCGGAATCATGATCGCGAATGAGCTCAGATATGATATCCCTGATCTCGTGACTTATCATAATTACTTGCTGCACGAGGGTGGACCGTCCCATGGCGCCATGCTGGCGTTAACGTTAATTGACCAGCTTACACCGTGCGGTGTTACGTATGGTCATCACGTCGCAGGGACAGGGACGATCGAACCTGATGGCTCCGTCGGACCGGTTGGCGGGCTCGTGCAGAAAGCTTATACGGTGAGCCGCACGAATGCGGATGTGTTCTTTGTACCGATCGCGAATGAAGCAGATGCGAGAAAAGGTGCAGGCGATCTTCTTATCGTACCCGTTCGAACGCTAGATGATATGTTAAATTGGCTGAAGGCCAATCCTAAGGTTGGGGCACCAGCTTGCTCACCATAATTCGACCGAGTTAATCTCGCCCAGCTTCATACAACTTGCGAGCAACGAGTTTGGGCTCGTAAACCGCGGTTGTCATATGATCGCCATGCAGTTGAATGAAACGAAATAGGCCCAAACGGCTAGACATGTGCGGATGCCAACCATAGTTAGGATCGCCTAATGGAATCACATTATCTTCCATGAGGTGTACGTAACTTTTGGGAATAGGAAGACTATAAAATTTCTTCAGGTCTAATTTCTCGAATAAAGGACCAGCCGGTTCGGGGAAAGCTTTTTTGTAGATCTGTTGGGCTTGGCTAAGGCTGGCCAGATTGGTGAAGGCGTCCCTAAAAAAGTCAAATGGCAGCGTAATCGTATTGTTTTTGGAGCTTGCGTTAAGCTGCTTAAAATTCTCAACGACTTGTGGTGGTAATTGATCAGCAAGCATTTCACCATCTTTGAGGACAAAAGCATTGAGAAATACGAGTCGCTTTAAGCGATCGGGTACTAGCTCCGCTACTTTTTGGATCACTGATCCTCCAAAACTATGACCAACAAGGACGACGTTTTTCAGCTTATGTGAAATGATGAAATCCGCGACAGATTTGCTAATCATCCCATGGGTCACATTTTTATTCGGGTCAGCGCCGTGTCCTGGAAATTCAGGGACGTAGACGGTATGGCCTTTTTTGCTTAGCTCAGCAGCAACGCCTGCCCAGAAGCTGGCATCCGCCCAGGAACCATGAACAAGAACGAAGGTAAGCGGCTGTTCTTTTTCACGGAAGGATGAGTCATCCTCTTGGATCCATGGGATTGGCATATAGGGCCAATTCGTTGGCATATACGGTGGTTGATAGGGGGTTGGCCATGATGTGTCGGGATTGGGATAATGCTCATTCAGGAAAGTCATTATGGTCTTCCTCTCGCGTAGTGATGTATTACTATATGCCCAGAAGCTATATGTGCGATTAGAATTTGAAATCGAAGGGAAGTTGGTTCACAAATGGCTCATACTGAGCAGAATATGTACCGATTTAGTGAAGCACCTATTTGGGAGCTGCAGCGTGCTTACTATGAGGAGCAAGGGATTACGGCTTGGCAAAGTGGGGATGTTCCGCAATACATAACCAGTAATCGAGTAATGGCCATTTCCTATGCGGAAATGTTGTTTGCTTTCCTGCAAGATCGAGCTAGAATGGGGCAATTAACAGAGAGCGTGATGATCCTAGAGCTAGGAGCGGGGTCAGGTCAATTCGCTTTTTATGTGCTTCAGGAGTTAACGAAGCTCATTCGAACGGCAGGCATACCGCTGCCACCATTTCGCTATGTGATGAGCGATTTGGCAGAGAAAAATATCGCGTTCTGGCGGCAGCATGTTTGCTTAGCTCCTTTTGTGGAGCTAGGGTTGCTTGATTTTGCCAAATTTGACGCGGTACAGGATCAAGAAATTCACTTATTACACGCAGGTGAGCGCATTGGGTCTGGCGATTTAATGCAGCCTCTAGTGCTTCTGGCGAATTACTTTTTCGATAGCCTGCCGCAGGAATTAATTTATGTTGAAGATGGGCAAGTGTATGATTGTCGGATTTCGTTACAATTTCCAGAGGGTGCATCTGAGCTGAGTGCTTCTCAGCAACTGAAAGAGGTAGTAGGAAGCTATCATTATCAGCGGGATCAAGCTTATGACGACGATTCCTACCCCTATCGAGAGCTATTAAATGTGTATCGTGGGCATGTCTCTGATTCACATATTCTCATACCTGAGGTCGGCTTGCAGTGTATAGCGCGTTTGAAAACGTGGTCGCGAGACGGATTCCTGCTGCTCACAGCTGATAAAGGGGATCATCGCTTAGAAAGCTGGGAATACAACGAGCCGCCGAAGCTTATTCATCACGGCAGCATTTCATTAACGGCAAATTATCACGCATTAAGCTATGTCTGCGAATCGCAGGGAGCCTTGCCACTGTTCACGAAGCATCCGTATACTTATTTAAACATAGGAAGTATTCTTCATCTTCCAGAACCTGTCCATTATGGTTTAACACGATTAGCCTACGAGAGAGTTGTGGAACAATTTGGACCCGATGATTTTTTTAATCTAAAAGAAGCCTTTGATTCCCAAGTAGAGCAGATGTCTATGCCTCAGATTCTGGCCTTGTGGCGTTTGAGTGGCTATGATACGCAATTTCTGTTGCCTTGTACCAAGCGTCTCATGGATATAATTCCAAATTGTGGGGAACATGAATGGATAGCACTTCAGCAAGGAACTGAACGCATGTGGACACATTATTATCCCATGGATGACAATACGGATGTTGCGCTAGCTTGTGCAATCCTTTTATATCAAATGGATATGTATCAGGAAGCAATCCCTTACTTTGAACGTACACAGCCTAAGCTGGCAAAAGATGCAACGGTTCTCTATGAGATGGCGGTGTGTTATTACGAGTTAGAGCAGGATGATGCTGCGAGGCGATTTGCTGAGCGAACGATCTCGGTTTCACCTAAACATGAGGAAGCCATTGCTTTGCGAGAGTTGTTGGATGCGCTTCTTTAATAAAAATACAAGTTCCTGCAACAATCACGTTGCTCTCTACGTTAGGAAGGTATCCATATCCAATGGTTCTAGTAGCCATCCAATTAACGAGGAGGAGTACACGTATGAAAAAAATAGCAGCATTAAGTTTAACTTTTCTTTTGGGCAGTAGTTTGACGTTCGGTTCCGCCTACGCGTTCTCAGATGTAGAAGAAGGACAAGCAAGTGCAGTTCTAGCTTTAAAAGAACGAGGTATCGTCAGCGGCTTTGATAACGAGCATTTTGTGCCGAGGGGTAAAATCAGCTATGCACAAAGTGTCCAAATGATCGTCAAAGGTCTGAACCTTAACTTGGACGCTATGCGCTTCATTAAGCAACCCTTAGCATCCGATAGCTATTCGAATATCCCGAATGATTCTTGGTATGCCGATGCGTTCATCATTGCGCATTACCACAATCTGGACATCCCTAAGGATGTCAATCCGAACGCTACGATAACTCGCGAACAATTCGGTAATTTGCTCGTAAAAGCTCTTGAAACTAAAGGTCAATTCCCACTAGTAAAAATGTATATCCCTATCAAAGATGAGGATCAGCTTACTGTGGATTACCAGGGTACGATTCAAAGATTGCTGCTCTATAAAATCACGGCCCTGGATGGGAACGGCAAGTTCAATCCGAAAAGCGAACTAACAAGAGGAGAGGCCGCGAACTGGCTGTATAACGCCATTCGTGTGCTAGAGACACATGTGAAACCACCACAAGTAGATGAAGTCACCGTATCGGTTGAAAAAGTAAACGACGATGTGAACAAAGTGACGTTATCCAGAGGGATCAAACCGAATCCTGGCTACGGTATTGTCATTGACAGCATCCAGTTCCAGTCAGATGGTCAAGCGGTCGTGAAATATTCGTTAAAGGAGCCACAACCTGACATGATGTATGCACAAGTCATGACGGAGGCGAAGGCAGTGACTTATGTGTCTTCGAAGTATGAGGTGAAGGCTGAAGCAAGCGGGCTGAAATAAGGGGAAAAAATGCTGTTATCCGAATCGGATGGCGGCATTTTTTTGTGCGTTTACACCCCTGTATTCGAACTGTGCAAGCTCGTACTCTCTCACATAGGATATAGCATCCTCTATTAGACGGGTGGTGAGAGATTTGAAAACAATCAACTATTATACGTTGGCATTAGGCTTGTTGGGTGCTGCCAAATTAATTTTGGACGCATTCGGTATGGACTTGATTTCGGATGACACAGCGAATGCCATTGCCAATGGTGTTGCTGCGTTACTGTCTGTAATTGGCGTGTACACGAACCATCAGAAATCGGAATAATTACGGATCCCTCCGCACCATTGACACCGATATTTGCCTAGTTGAATATCGTATTGGACAGAAGTGATTTCCATAACGGAGGCGTCAATCGTGGGATACTATGTTCAAGTGGATAATGGTGTGAAACTGTTTATCGAAGATGTTAATCCAAAAGGGACGAAGACCATCCTGTTCATACATGGGTGGCCTTTGTCACATACACAATTTGAGTATCAATTTAACGTTCTCCCAGGACTGGGATATCGGTGTATTGGTATGGACTGGCGGGGATTCGGTCAATCGGATAAACCGATGGATGGTTACACGTTCGATCAGCTGGCGGATGATCTGCATGCTGTGATTAAAGCGCTGAAGCTGGAAGGGATTACACTTGCAGGTCACTCAACAGGCGGTGCTATCGCGATTCGATATATGACCAGACATCAGGGCCTTGGCGTGTCGAAGCTAGTGCTGATCGATGCAGCTGCTCCTACCGGGTTTACGAACGAAACCGCGGCAAAGTTTCTGAATGAGAATGCCAACAATCGCGCAAATATGCTGCAAAGTGTAACGGATACGTTCTTCTTTCAGTATATTACGGAGCGATTCTCGGACTGGTTCTTCCAAATGGGCTTAGAAGCAGCAAGCTGGTCAACTGCGGCTGTTATTCGATTGCTGCGTGATGAGAATGTGGCTGCCGATCTAGGACGAATTGAAGTACCGACCTTGATCGTTCACGGGATTCATGACAAAGTGATACCTTATCAGCAAGCGGTCGAAATGAATAAACGGATACCTAACTCTCAGCTAATTCCGTTTCATTACAGCGGGCATGGAGGATTCTGGGAGGAAAGAGATCGGTTTAATTTAATACTCACGCAGTTTATCGGTTAATTGTTAAGTGAGTGAATACTACGAGATGTCTTGGTAAGCCTCCCTAGTTGGGGGCTTTTGGTCGTTCTAGAAGGGAGTTCTTTGTTGATATATAGACCATTAAAAGACTTGTCTCTTAGATAAAGGTTCATTATGATGGGAGAGAAGAGTTTCTCAATCAAGTGGTTAACGCCATCTTTTACAATATCATTCAAATTGCTTGGAGGTTGTTTCACTCATGACTCATTCAACTTTACGAATTGGTATTATTGGTATTGATTCCTCTCATGCTCCAACGTTTACACAATTGTTAAACGATACGGAGCATCCTTTTCATGTTACAGGTGGCAAGGTAACGATTGCTTATCCAGGTGGTTCGCCAGATTTTGAAATGAGTTATTCCCGCATCGGTGGGTTTACTGAGCAGCTTCGCGATTATTATGGTGTACAAATCGTCGATTCTCCGGAGGAAGTAGCTGAAAATTGTGATGCTATACTTATGACTTCAGTTGATGGTCGAATTCATCTCGAACAATTCCGCCGCGTAGCTGCTTACCGTCGTCCTATTTTCATTGATAAGCCGATGGCTGTTTCTTCGGCCGATGCTCGTGAAATCCTAGACTTAGCGAGATCCTATCATATCCCGATCATGAGCTGTTCTTCTCTTCGTTATACGGAGGAATTGACGAATATCTTAGAAGATTCGGATACTAGTCAAATTATCGGAATGGATTGCTACGGTCCAATGACCCTGCAACCGACACAACCAGGATTGTTCTGGTATGGAGTGCATACGGTGGAGATGCTTTTTAGATCACTAGGCAAGAGTTGCCTTAAAGTAAGTGCTGTAACGACGGAGAATCATGATGTCATTACTGGCGTGTGGGAGAATGGCGTGATCGGCACGATTCGGGGTAATCGGAAGGGCAACACACAATTCGGTGCGCTGCTGCATTATGAGGCCAATACGCATTTTATCGACGTTTATAAACATCCGAAGCCGTATTACGCCAGCCTTTTGGAGAAGGTTATGACCATGTTTGTGACGGGTGCGCCAGATATCGATGAGCAAGAAACGCTGCAAATTATCCGCTTCATGGAAGCCGCAAATGAGAGCCGTGAAACGGGACTTCCAGTCTATTTATAGGTTATTGAAACATGGTTAAGTGGGGGATACAAAGATGGGAATACTAGATTTAAAAGTGGCAGTACTTGGTGCTGGGGCCATTGCTGGGCAGCATTTTGATGCGATACGAAGTACGGATGGCTTTGTAGCTTGTGCAGTAGCAGATATTCATATCGAAAAAGCAGAAGCCCTTGCTGAATTTTATGGTATTAGGGCCTACAGTGATTATCAAGAGCTCATACGTCAAGAACAACCAGATGTCGTGGTCATTGCGTTGCCGCACTTTTTACATAGAGAAACAGCTATTTTCGCGGCCGAGCACGGGTGTCATTTGATGCTGGAAAAGCCAATGGCTTTGTCCGTTGCAGAATGTGATGACATTATTGAAGCTGCGAATCGAGCGGATATTCGTATCTTAGTAGGACATACGCAGCATTACATGGCGGAGAATATTCATGCGAAGCGGATTGTTGAAAGCGGAGAACTAGGTCAGATTGTCATGATCAATGATGTCAGGCATCTGAACTATTTCCAAGACACGCGGCCTCAGTGGTTTCTGGAGAAAGATCAGTCAGGTGGCGGCATTCTTGCCAATTTGGGCACGCATTCGATTGATAAAATCCAGTGGCTAATGGAGAGTTCAGTCCGCAAGGTGAGTGCCTCGGTGAGCCATCATGGCCGAAGAGGAAATGTAGAAGGAAGCGGCATGATCTATATGGAGTTAGCTTCGGGGCTTCCAGCGACGATTGCGCAGTCGGGCTACCCGGGAGCAACTCGGAACGAGACGGAGATCATTGGCACGGCAGGGATGCTGAAGCTAGTTACCGGAGATAGCTTATGGATTAGCCGCGGCGGCGCCTATGAGAAGGTAGATGTGCCTGCGATGGAAACACCTTTCGAGTTGCAATATAAGGATTTGCTGAGTGCGATTGAGGCGAAAAGCGAAACGAGTTGTCCGCCATTATATGCGCGGAGTGTGATTGCAGCATTAGAGGCCGTGTACCGATCTGCGGAGACAGGCGTGGAACAATTTCTATAGGTGGATCTATAGCTGGAAATGAGAAATAGCTGGAGAATCTCCAGCTATTTCTTGTCATTTCAGTTAGTTAGACGAGCTTCCCCGAGCAAGCTCTTTGCGTACGATTGGAGCTACTTTCGTGCCCAATAGCTCAATCGCGTGAAGCATTTCACGATGCGGCATCGTGCCGACGTTGAGATGGAGGAAGAAGCGGGTAACGCCGAGGTTCTTGCGCAAAAGCAGGATTTTCTCAGCGACATACTCCGGATCGCCAACATAGAGTGCGCCGAGAAGACTGCGAGCAGCGTCGAATGTAGCACGATTGTAGGCTTGTCCCCAACCGCGTTCGCGTCCGATGACATTCATTTGCCGCGCTGTCGGTTCGTAAAACAATTCAGCTGCACGCTCGCTCGTATCACTCACAAAGCCATGAGAATGTGTCGCGATTTGTAAGGTGTCTGGATTGTGACCTGATTGTCTGGCAGCTTCTTTATACAGGGCCACTAATGGTGCGAAGCTCTCCGGCATGCCGCCTATGATCGCAAAGGCGATCGGCAGACCTAATATCCCAGCGCGAATAGCTGATTCTTGATTTCCACCGCTGGCAATCCAGACGGGAAGCGGGCTCTGAACGGAGCGTGGATACACGCCAAGATTCGGGATGTCTGGACGGTGAATACCTTGCCACGAGACCTTTTCGGATTCGCGTATTTTCAGCAACAAAGTCAACTTTTCCTCGAATAATTCATTATAATCGTCAAGACTATATCCGAACAGGGGAAAGGATTCGATGAAGGAGCCGCGACCTGCCATGATTTCAGCACGGCCATTCGAGAGCCCATCCAGTGTTGAGAAGGCTTGATAGACCCGAACCGGATCATCGGAAGAAAGTACAGTGACTGCGCTGGTGAGCCGTATGTTTTTGGTTACCGCAGCGGCTGCGGCCAAGACGATTGCAGGCGCAGTACCTGCATAATCAGCCCGATGATGCTCGCCAATCCCGTATACATCCAAGCCGACTTGATCGGCTAGCACGATCTCCTCAACGGCGTTGCGGATGCGTTCGGCGTGGCTCATGATTTTACCTGTCGCAGGATCAGGTGTTGTTTCCAAAAAAGTACTAATACCTATTTCCATTGTTGCTGCTTGCTCAGACATCTACGTTCGCCTCCAAGAAAAGTAATGACTATATTGTCTCATGTGAGGAACGTGGGGACAAGTTTTACATCCTTGAATGGCCTCGATTGAGGTTCTCTCATCATTTGTACATATAGGCAGGTATATTTGGGTACATATGGAATAGTAAAAAGAGGAACCGAAAGGAGACTTACGATGATCGAATGCCCTTGGTGTCATGAACACGTGCAGTTGGTTAACGAGATATGTCCTGCCTGTAAGCACGAGGTTCTTACAAATCATTTGAATCTGAAATGGAATGAAAGTGATGTCGAGGAGCTATCCGAGCTCGAGGAGAACGCAGATCTGAGCCTGGAAGAGCGGATCTCACAACAATTCAAGTGCAGTAAATGTAACCATGAAGAGTGTCGCGTCCAAGAAGTGGCGATGACGGGCACTGGTTTAAGCAAGATGTTCGATATTCAGCATCACCATTTCTTATTCGTTTCGTGTTTACATTGCGGCTTCGTTGAAATTTATGATCCGAGTGTGTTACATAACAAGAAAGAAGGTTCCTTAGGAACGATTTTGGATATTTTATTTGGAGGATGAATTTGGATGACGGTGATTGGATTAATACGACATGGGTTAACAGATTGGAATACGGAGCGACGGATTCAGGGGCAGACGGATATCCCTTTAAATGCCTATGGGCGTCAACAAGCCGAATTATTGTCCCAACGAATGAAGGATGAGACATGGGATTACATATATGCTAGTGATCTAGGGCGTGCTCGTGAAACAGCAGCATACATTGGCAATGTGAAGCAAATGGAAGTGAAAACTGATCAGCGATTAAGAGAGAGATTTTTTGGACTTATTGAGGGGACTACACTTGAAGATCGTGTGACAAAGTGGGGAGAAGATTGGTCCCAACTGGATCTTGGGGTAGAAACACAGCAAGATATTACTGCACGCGGGGTTGATTTCATTCAGGAAGTGATCGAAAAACATCCGGATCAGAAAGTGTTAATCGTGAGTCATGGAGCTTTACTAAATTTTACTTTAATGGATTTGATCCCTCATGAAGAACTCGAGGAACATCTGCATAACACATCAGTTACGAAAATACGCCATAAAGAGAGCCGTTGGGAGTGCTTGCAATACAATTGTATTGCGCATTTAGAGGGGCTTGAATGAAACTTTTATAACAACTTTACTACTTGACGATAGACCCGAAGTGCGTGTTATGATCATAAGCAAGTAAACAAGGTGCTCATATCGGAGTACCTTATTTTTATACCTTAGTGTCAAGACGGGTGGAAAATAAATGAAAAAACCAACACTTCGTATCGGTTTGATCCGCAGCTTCTTAGTGATTATTACACCTTTAGTCTTGTTTTTGTATTATGAAAATTACTATGCAATTAAAGTTGTTCGCATGGAAGTCTCGCAATCCACCAGCAACGTACTCTCGATTCATATCACACAGATCGATCGTACGTTAGAGGAAATTACCCATTACTTATTGCGTGAGATTGTTTCACCTGAATCCCAATCTGCTTATCTCGATATGGCCTCATATCCAGAAACGAACGGGAAATATACGCTCGCCAAGATCAAAATTCATAATGAAATAACGGCCGGCAGCAGTGCGTTCGAAAATTTCCATTCGTTCTTCGCCTATTCCATCGACAAAGAAGATTTTATTTTCTCTCGTTCCTCGTACACGGATACGAACAATCTGAAAGAGATGTTGGGCTCGTATTTGCGAGGGCAGGTGAATGGACAAACATTCGGGAATTGGACGGTCTTTCAGCAGGGGGAAAGAAGCTATCTGGTCCGCTTAGCGAAAGCGAATAGCGGCGTCTATATCGGCGCTGTCATCTTGTTAGAGGATTTGATTCGACCTCTGCGCGGATTAGACTATGGCGAACGCTGGGAGGCGATTCTGCTGGATACGACGGGGCAACCGTTAACTAAATCGGTGATGTCGCCGGAAACGATGACAGCGGTTAACCGTAAGCTGGTAGCTAATCCGCAAGCTTTTCAAGTTTTTGAAAATCCAGTTGACGATGAGGATTACCTGCTCGTCAGTACGCCCTTTCAACAGGCGCCACTTAGCCTGGCCGCTATGATCCCTGAAAAATCGTTGCTGCAGCGGCTGCCTTTTTTTCAACGGGTCATCTATCTCATTCCGCTTGGTGTCATTATTATCTTTTACTTCTACTCCCATTATTTGCGTAAAATGCTATTCGGACCGATGAATTCCTTGATTATGGGGATGCGGCGTGTCGTGAAAGGGGATATGGAAATCGGTGTAAAGGAAGCAGCGACAGAGGAACTGAATTTCCTGATTACAACCTTTAATCACATGATTTCACAGATTAGCCACTTAAAAATTAACGTTTACGAAGAGATGCTGAAAGCGCAGCAATCGGAATTTAAGCATCTGCAAGCACAGATTAACCCTCACTTTTATCTAAATTCCCTGAATATTATTAATAGTCTTTCTACACTTGGGGAAAATGATCTGATCAAAAAGATGACGGAGCATCTTGCCGATTATTTCCGATTTATTACGAGATCGCACCGGGATACGATTACGTTGGACGAAGAAGTGCGGCACATTCGCAACTATTTGGAAATTCAAATGCTTCGTTTTCCAGATAAAATCACGTATCAGATTGAGCTGCCAGAGCCTCTCACACGCATAACGATACTTCCTCTGATGATTCAACCATTTGTGGAAAATGCAGTGATTCACGGGATGGAAGAGGGGAGTAAACCTTTTCACATCGAGATTTCTGTGGCTACCTGTCAAGAAGTTACGAACTGTATCGAAATTCTCATCCGCGATAATGGCGTAGGTTTTAGCACGTCGATCATTTCAACATTTAATGACAAGAAGTTTGGAGACGGCACAGGGACGCATATGGGTATCTGGAATGTATACCGAAGAATGCGGATGGCTTTTGGGGATCAAGCAGAGCTTTCCTTTTTGCAAGCTGAACCGAATGGTGCCGTTGTACGTTTGATTATTCCGGCAATTGGCGCATTTCAAGAAATGGAGGATGAGGAAAATGGCAAAGTTGATGATCGTCGATGATGAGGTGTACGTGCTGCGTGCCATGATGAGGTCTGTGGATTTTGCGGCACTTGGCTTTGAAGAAGTGTATCAGGTCATGGGCGGTAAAGAAGCTATGGAAATTTTGAAAGCGCATTCCATCGATCTGATCATTTGCGATATTGAAATGCCTGGCATGAGCGGACTGGAGCTTATTGCGTGGGTGAATGATCACTATCCCGAAGTGGAAACGATTTTTTTAACTGGACATGCGGAGTTCTCCTATGCCAAAAAAGCCGTGCAATTAGGCAGCTTCGAATATTTGCTTAAGCCTGTCAAAACGGAAGAGCTCATCACCACAGTGAACAAGGCGATTGACAAAATCAATGAAAACAAAAACGCAGCTCAAATGGTGGAAACGAGCAAGAAATACCGCACCTTGTGGGAACGCCAGAAATCAGTTGTCGTTGAGCGCTATTGGCAGAACCTTTTGTCAGGTAGAATTATTCCTGAGGCGAGCAATCTGCAAGCGGTCAATTTGCCTTTAAGAACAGATTCGCAAATCTTGCCAATTCTCATCAGTATCGAACAATGGCATAAGGAATTCAGCTTACGCGATGAGGACACGTTGGAATATGCGATTCGCAACGCAGCGTCTGAGCTCCTTCTAGGCGGCTTTGCCGGGGATATTATTAAAGATGAGAATGGGATTCTCTTTGCGCTTGTATATGAATCATCTGAACGGTCGTCCAGTGCGGAGCAACTGTCAGAGGCATGCCGCACGTTCGCCGATGCTTGCAGTCGGTACTTTTACTGCACGGTTTCCTGTTATATCGGGCACTTGGTTCCCTTCCCAGAGCTTACCGAGGTGTACCATCGTTTAATCGAAATGGAGCAGGAGAATTTGTCTAATCCCCTGTCTGTTCAGCAGCTGAATCAATCGGTACGGTCCAGCCATGCTAGCAAGCATCCGTTCGTCATCCCATGGTCGGATTGGGTCATTCTTTTTGAAACAGGCAATAAAACAGAGCTCTTAAAGCGGTTAGAACAATTATTTGCCGGGATGCAGGAAGGCGGTGCGGATACGGAGTCGGCAAGTGCACTGTATCATGCGCTAGTGTATATGATCTATCATGTTGCGCATAAGAACGGCTTTTCGGTGAAAGAATGGTCAGGTCTTCGTGAACGCAGTGGGGAATTAAATGCCATTCGTTCGATTTCCCAATTGAAAGTATGGGCGGAGAAAATCATCGATAAGGGATCGCGATATCTCGAATCCCAAAGAAATGAAAGCTCTCAGATTATTGAGAAGACAAAGCAATTTATCAAAGCCAATTTGAAGGACGTTACACGGGAAAAGGCCGCCGGTTACATTTACTTGAATTCCGCTTATCTGTCACGCATATTCAAACGGGAAACAGGTCAGTCCCTGATTGACTTCATCATTAACGCGAAGATGGATCGCGCCAAAATTTTGCTGACTGAATCGAGTCTGAAAATTATTGATATCTGCGAGGAGATTGGCTATGAGAATTACTCCCATTTCGGACAAGCGTTTAAGAAGAAGGTAGGCATCTCGCCAGTGGAATTTCGTAAACGATTCCAAAATCTAGAATTGAAATAAAGAATGAACGAATAAAGGGCTTAGCACCATGCTGAGCCCTTTTGTTGTTTTTAAGTTAAATGCCAGTTCAAAGCAGTCACAAAATCGAGATAGGAGTCACGCTACCCGATAGAGAGAGCGCGGAAACGACAGTATACTAAGCGTATAGGAATTAAGTGAAAGGTGTGACATCACATGAAAAGCAATAACATGAATCTCAAGTCACAAAGCATATTCGTACGATTCTTGCGAAATGTGAGGAAAGACAAGGCGCTGCTTATGTTGCTTCTGCCTGGCGTCCTGTATCTCATTTTAAACAACTACATACCCATGTTCGGTGTCGTAATTGCTTTTAAACACATCGACTACTCCAAAGGGATTCTCGGCAGCGACTGGGTTGGATTCGATAACTTCAAGTTTCTGTTCAGTACGAAGGAAGTTTGGATCATTACGCGAAACACAGTGCTGTATAATGCGTTGTTCATTTTGCTTCATCTAGTTATACCAGTTGGGTTTGCCATTGCCTTGAATGAGATGAGAGTGCGGCTCGCAGCACGATTTTATCAAAGTGTTATGTTCTTGCCGTACTTCTTGTCCATGATTGTTGTTAGCTATCTGGGGTATTCTTTGTTAAACAGTGAGTATGGTTTTATTAACAAATCACTGCTAGAACCGCTCGGTTTTCCTGCGGTATCGTGGTACAGCGAGGCTAAGTTGTGGCCATATATTCTACCACTAGTGAATATATGGAAGTCTGTCGGCTACTACAGCATTGTGTACTTGGCGGCGATCATCGGTATCGATAACGAATACTACGAAGCAGCGCACATCGACGGTGCGAGCAAGTGGCAGCAGATTACACGTATTACGATTCCGCTCATTCGTCCCGTGCTCATTATCTTGACGCTATTGCAGGTAGGTAAAATTTTCAATGCGGATTTTGGTTTATTCTATCAAGTACCTCTTGATTCGGGAGCGCTTTACTCGGCTACACAGGTCATCGATACGTATGTGTATCGCGCGCTTCTTACGCTGGGAGACATCGGGATGTCCTCAGCAGCTGGTTTATATCAAGCTTTCGTAGGGTTTGTGCTAGTGCTGACCACGAATTATGTGGTGCGTAAAATCGATAAAGAGAATGCATTGTTCTAGGAGGGGTCGTAATGAAAGAATCTGTTCAGAAGTTGACTGTAGCCTCGCAAGCTCCCCCACAGGGTAGCAAACTTTCGCTGACAAGGCGGAAGCGCGAAATCAATGCCATTAAAAGACCGACAGAAATTGCTCTTCATCTGTTCTTTCTGCTGTTCTCAGCTGCCTGTATTTTTCCAGTCCTCGTTGTGCTAGGCGTTTCGCTGACGGATCAAGATACGATTTACCTGTATGGCTATAATGTCATCCCGCGCGTATTCAGCTGGGCTGCCTACGAGTATCTCTTGCGGGATCTCGGTCCGATCCTTAGATCGTACATGATTACGATCTTCGTGACGGTATTCGGGACGATGATTGCGCTCACGATCACAGCATTGGTCGCGTATCCGTTATCCCGGCAAGATTTTGCTTTTCGAAATTTCTTCTCTTTTTTCGTCTTCTTCACGTTGATTTTTGGCGGAGGGTTGGTACCTTGGTATCTCGTGTATACCAACTTCATTGATTTGCGGGACTCGATTTGGGCACTAATTGTTCCGAATCATTTGCTGGGTGCCTTCTACGTGATTATTATGAGGACGTTTTTTACGACCAGCATTCATCCGTCCATCCTAGAGTCAGCCAAGATTGACGGAGCTGGCGAGATTCGGATTTTTACACAAATCGTTCTGCCATTATCGCTGCCAGTGCTGGCAACCATCGGTCTGTTCTACACATTAGGATACTGGAACGATTGGTTTAATTCTTTAGTGTTTTTAAATACGGATAAGCTGGTTTCCATTCAATATTTGATGTATAAAGCGTTGCGAAACTTACAATATTTAACTACTATTGCTGTGGATAGCGGAGTAAGCGATCAGACTGCCAAACTTCCGAGTGAAACGGCTCGAATGGCGATGGCCATTATCGGGATGGGGCCGATTGTACTGGCGTATCCATTTTTCCAGAAATATTTCGTAAAAGGTTTAACGGTTGGCGCTGTAAAAGGGTAGGCTTTATCCGGCTGACGAGTCGGTTGAGCATATAGCTTCTTCGTAACAATCAACTAATTGGAGGGTTAAAAAGATGAAATCGATTCGTACAAGAATTAGTGCTGCCGTAGGCTTGACACTAATCACAAGCCTCGTGCTAAGCGCGTGCTCTTCCAACACGGCAAGCACCAGCAGCCCTGCACCCGCTGCAAGCGCAACTCCAGCGGCTTCGGCCGCAGTACAGCCAAAGCTAGATCCGTACACGATCAAGATGTTCGTGCCTGGTGTTCCACAGAAAGATCAAGAGCTTGTGAACGCTGAGATCAGCAAGTATTTGAAAGACAAGATTAATGTAACGCTCGATATGCAGGTCATTGATTGGGGCAGTTGGGCGGACAAAATGAATTTAAAATACGCGTCCAACGAAGTGTTTGATATTACGTGGACGACGTCGTGGGACAACTGGGTTGGCAAAATCCAAAACAAATCGATCATTCCGCTTGATGACTTGATAGCCAAATATGGGCAAGATGCAGTTAAAATTGTCAATCCTAAGGTGATGAACGGGATCAAGTATAACGGTGTCACGTACGGAATGCCGACCAACAAAGAATTTGCCGCCAATAAAGGGTTCTTGGTGCGCAAGGATTTAGTGGATAAGTATAAATTCGATCTCAGCACAGTGAAAAAACCGGAAGATATGGAGCCGTTCTTCGAGGTCATTAAGAAGAATGAGCCGGGGATGATTCCGTTCTTAAGCAGCAAGGGCAACGCGCTATTCATCGCCGTGCAAGAAGGCAATTTTTACGGGGCAAGCTCCAGTGCAACAAATCTTGGCGTCCTGGATCGTACCACGAAAGATCTGAAGCTAGTTGACCTTTACAGCGATCCACGCTACATGGATATGCTGAAACTGGCAAATAAATGGTATAAAGCAGGCTACATTAACAAAGATGCTGCGACGTTGACCGACTTCGCTGGCACATACCGCTCGGGTAAAGTATTTGCTTTCCCTGAAACATTGAAACCGGGTAAAGATTTGGAAGTGTCACAAGCGAGCGGTCAAAAATGGGTTCAGGTTGAGTTTACGAAGCCGCTTATTACAACGGGCAGTGTACTCGGAAATATGTTGTCGATTTCCCGTACATCCAAAAATCCAGAGCGTGTCATGATGTTCCTAAATCTGTTGTATTCGGATAAAACGTTGCTCAATATGATTGCATTCGGGATTGAAGGCAAGCACTTTGTGAAGAAAGACGCGAATACGATCGACTTCCCGCAGGGTGTGACAGCGCAAACTTCCGGGTATTCTCTTGGAGCGCCTTACATGTTCGGCAATCAATTCAATGATTATCTCTGGACGAACGAAGATCCGCAGAAGTGGGATAAATACAATAAGTTTAATACAGATGGGGAAGAAGCGAAGGGCATTGGCTTTATTTTCAACAATGAAAATGTGAAAAACGAAATTAGTGCGTACACCAATGCTTTAGCTGAGTTCTATCCTGGTTTGATTACAGGTACATTAGACCCAGTAGAATACCTGCCTAAGATGGTTGAGAAGCTGAAAGCAGCGGGTATGGATAAAATTAATAAAGAAGTTCAAACACAGCTGGAAGTATGGGCAGCTGCAAACAAAAAGTAAGTAGTCGCATACGTGTAAAAGAAACGGCTCCGATTTTCGGGGCCGTTCCTTTATGGAAGAGGATGATGTTCATGTCAAAAAGCGAAAACAGTAGATGGCCTTTGGTTTTGGCATTTATTTTAATTGCTGCCAATCTTCGAGCTCCGTTAACATCGGTCAGCCCGTTGGTGGAAACGATAAGTAATCAATTGGGGATGTCACATCCGGTGGCAGGTACACTAACGACTCTTCCGCTTATCGCCTTCTCGGTATTCTCCCTGATATCCCCACGACTAGCCAATCGCTATGGATTAGAGCGTGTGGTACTGATCGCATTGTTCATAATGTCGGCAGGTTTGCTGCTTCGACCATGGTCAGGCGTAGGCTTGCTGCTGTGTGGAACGGCATTGGCAGGTATGGGAATTGCCATTTGCAATGTGCTGCTTCCTGCTTTGATCAACCGCTATTTTCCTGATCGTCTAGGCTTGATGACAGGGGTGTATACCGTCTCGATGAATTTGCTTGGCGCAATTGCTGCAGCCGTGAGTATTCCGCTTGTACGTTCAATGGGCTGGGATTGGGAAAGCACATTAGCGCTGTGGGGGATGCTGGCTATCTGTGCAGCGACTTATTGGATCATCAGTAAACGTCATCAACGTCAAGCACCATTAGCGTCTAAGCATGGAAAATTTGGAAATCGAGCAGCGCTATGGCGATATAAATTAGCTTGGCAGATGACGTTGTACTTGGGACTGCAATCCTTTTTATTTTTTGTCGTCATGGCGTGGCTTCCTGATATTGTGGCGGAGCGAGGCGTTGCAGCTGCGACTTCGGGTGTCTTGGTTGGGTTGATGCAGTTTGCGGGACTACCCTTTAATTTCGTCATGCCATTGCTCGCAACGAGAGTGAAGGATCAACGTGTGCTTGCCATGCTGGCTGCTGGGATGTCTGCTCTTGGGGTGGGTTGTTTGTTCTTGAACCACGTGGTGCTGCTCGCGCTGGGAGGAGCCTTGATTGGCAGTGCAGCAGGTGCTGCTTACAGCCTTTCTATGATGTTCTTTAATCTGCGCACGAACAGCTTGCGCCAAGCAGCCGGGATTTCCGGCATGGCCCAAACGATTGGATATTTGCTCGCTTGTACAGGACCACCGCTGTTCGGATGGCTGCATGACCTAAGCGGAGGCTGGAAGGTTCCTCTTAGTCTGCTTTCGATTGCAGTTATTGCGTTCATATGGGCAGGTCTTGGTGCTGGACGAAATGTGAAATTGCCAGAAGGGAGTGAGATAAGGCATGAAACAGGAAGACATCGTGAAGCATCTATGTAGTCACAGGCCCGTTGGTGCTTGGCTGCTGGATGGCGATAGCGAAGAAGTACGCAAAGGCATTCGAACGAAAGCTGCCTACCAGCCGTTTCTTGCGCAGTTGATAGCGGAAGGGGATCGTTTTCTAGCGACACCGATGCCGGATTTGCCATGGACGTTATTTCGCCGAATCTGGGAGGATGGCAATCGTAAAACGTACGAGGTTAGCATAGCTGGAGGTCGGCCCTTTCCATTTAAAAGACGAAAAAGCAGGAGTTGGCGACAATGTTTCACTATAGGGATTCGGCATTATTCACTTCATCAGCAAGAGAAGGTACTTCAGATTTGCTGGTTATAAAAGGATTCGGTATCACGGTTTCGCTGGAGGGAGAGGCACCGAAGAAGCTTGCCCTTCAGTCCTGTGATACTTCGAGAGTGACGGGCAAGCTGGGTAGTTATGAAGAATATAGGCTTCAGTTTCGAGATCAGGAGGAAGTATCAGTATCGCTCAAGCTGCGGAGTTATGGCGATGTCGTCCTGGGCCTTGTTGAAGGCAAGATACATAGCGAAAATCCCTTCATGAGAAGAAAATCGTTTGCGTCGCTGCAGGGAATTACGGTTACTGTCGACCAGCTCGAGCGAGTCGATGGGCTGCTAGCCAATTATCAGCATAGCGACTGGTGGACCCGGCCTCATTTTGATACGGATATATCGCAGCTTCCAGCTGAAACAATTTCGTTGTTATGGCAGGTCGACTCCTTGTATTATAGACTGCTTCCTGTGTGCGGGCCTGTATGCCGTGCCGATCTTAGAGGTGGAGGAGGGGCAGACGGTCAGGGCTTATCGATATCTTTGTCCTCTTATCAAGGTGGATTGAAACGATATGAAGGATTAGCTTTCGTGCTGGGCAGTGGCAAAGATCCTTATCTGTTAGCCGATCGAACGACCGATGCTGCGTTGAAAGAATTGGACTATCCTGTCCTCCCGCGCGAGCACAAAACGTATCCAGACGTGCTGGATTACTTGGGGTGGTGCAGTTGGGACGCATTTTACCAGAAGGTCGATGAGCAAGGTGTTCTCGCGAAAGCCGAGGAATTTAACCGACTTAACCTGCCTGTTCGGTGGATGATGATCGATGATGGCTGGTTAACTACGTCGGACGGCAAGTTGCAGGCATTCGATGCCAATACGGACAAGTTTCCAGAAGGACTCGCACGCACAGTTACCCAATTAAAGGATCAGCATGGAATTCGCTGGGTTGGCGTCTGGCATACGATCGTCGGTTATTGGTGTGGCATACATCCTGGTAGTCCGTTGGCGAAGTCGCTGAGCGATTACCTGTACAACACGGCTGACGGCAGCTTAATTCCCTATCCAGATCCAGGTAAAGGTTTCGGCTTCTGGCACGCTTGGCATGGGTATTTACGCCGCCAAGGCATCGACTTCGTCAAAGTGGACGGTCAGGCCTCCATTAACAATTACCTGCAATATGAACGATCGGTGGGGGCATCAGCTTCAGCTGCGCATCAGGCAGTTGAGGCGTCGGTTGCGCTCCATTTCAATCATTCGTTGATCAATTGTATGGGAATGGCGCCTGAGAATATTTGGCATCGTCCCCAATCCGCAGTGTCGCGTAACAGTGATGACTTTATGCCGAAGAGCCCGAATGGCTTTCGGGAGCATGCGCTGCAGAACGCCTACAATTCCTACTATCACGGGTCCTTCTATTGGGGGGATTGGGATATGTTCTGGACGATCAATCATGACGACACGCAGAACGCGGTGCTTCGGGCAATTAGCGGTGGGCCTGTGTATATCAGTGATCCATTGGGACAGACTGATCCTTCTAAGCTGGTGCCACTTGTTTATCACCATGGCAAGCTGATTCGATGTGAGCGAACTGCTGTTCCTACATCAGATTGCTTAACGAAGGATCCAACTTGTGAGCGAATCCCGCTGAAACTATGGAATTATGCGGGTAAAGCCGGGATCATTGCAGCTTTTCACATCTGTGAAGAAGAAGTAGAGCTGAAGAGCGCACTAACCTCGGCAGATATACCTGGATTTTCAGAAAAAAATGTCGTACTCTACGAACATTTCTCACAGGAGTTCAGGATGCTGGAAGCTGGCGAGTGTTTCCCTTTTGATCTACAGCCGGAGCAATGCAAACTGTTTATTCTCGTTGAAATCAAAGGTAAGGTGACTTCGTTAGGGTTATTGAACAAGTATGCCTCCCCACATGCGGTCATGGATCATCGAAGGATGGCGGGAAGTGACCTCATACGACTTCGGGAAGGCGGCAGATTCGCTTATCACACAGAACATCTACCCCATCGTGTAATGGTGAATGAGGAAGAGCAGCCATCGCTCTCATTGGGAAATGGCGTTTATGAGGTTGATTGTAGTCACGTGAAGCAAGAGTTGTTTATTGAGATTGTTTGGAGTCAATGATGCTACGCGTAACCCTAATAAGAGGCTGTCCACAAGTAGAAATCTCTACGATATGTGTCAGCCTCTTAAGTTTCATTTCACATAGAAAATGATTTTCGAAGTCCCATGTCGAAGTAGCATATAGCAAGATTTGGAAAGAAGGGACTCTATGCTAATTTACCAAACAGAGACACTCAGCGTTCGCGAGCTTGAACCCAGTGACAAGAAGCTGTTAGTTGCTTGGTTGAATGATCCATTGGTGTTAACCTATTATGCAGGCCGAGATAGCCCCCACGATATGGGTAGGGTGGAAGAAGATTATTATCAGAAAGATTCGGCGGTTAGATGCATCATTGAATATCATCATCAGCCGATCGGATATATTCAATTCTATGAGATTGATGAAGAGGAACGTCTCGCATACGGCTATATGGACCCAAATGAAAAAATCTACGGAACGGACCAATTCATAGGAGAAACCGCTTATTGGGATAAGGGGATTGGGAAACAGCTTGTATCGTCAATGCTGGATTATCTACTCGGTGTCAGGAAAGCGGATCGTGTTGTGATGGATCCCCAGCAATGGAATGTTCGAGCAATCGCCTGCTATGAACGGTGTGGCTTTACGAAAGTGAAGGAACTGATAGCTCATGAGAAGCACGAGGGTCAGCTTAGGGATTGTTGGTTAATAGCGTATTCGCGAATTACAAAAGTAAGAGATGAAGAAAGAAAATATCATGAAGCTTGCTATGAAAACTATACGTTATTTGAAGAAGGCTCATGGCTGGCTAAGCCTGTGAAAACAGTCATGGAGCAATTGGCTTATTTCGACGCTTATGACGAAGTGACAGTTCTGGATCTGGGCTGTGGAGTTGGACGGAATAGCATTCCGATAGCGCAAGCTTTGATCCCCCGAGGTGGGAAAGTGGTCTGTGTGGACATCATGCAATCCGCGATAACTAAGCTGCTAAGTTACAGTGAGCAGTTCGGTGTTCGTGATCGGATTGAAACGCATGTATCTGACATTGGAGACTATGAAATTCCACCTGAAGCCTTTGATTACATCGTTGCGGTATCGACGCTAGAGCATGTTGACTCTGAACAAACCTTTGAGCATGTGCTGACTAGGATTGGCCAAGGCACGAAAGTTAATGGGGTAAATTGTTTAATAATCAATTCGAATCTGCAGGAGATTGATGTACTGACAGGGGAAGAATTAACACCTTGTATTGAACTGAATCTCACGACGGATCACTTACAATTCCTATTGAATAAACATTTTGAAGGCTGGACTACTGTATTAACGACAGTCAAGAAGTTATCATTTCCTATTGAGCGGAACGGCAGACAGATCCTGTTGAAAACAGATTGTTTAACCTACGTCGTTAGAAAAACTTAGTGGAGGTATCATGTATGCACCCTATTATGAATGAAATTGGCACTGTTTTTATCCCCGTGAGGGACATAGCACGAGCACGTGACTGGTATTGTGATCTGTTGGGTGTCACTAATGATGGGGAGATCCTTCACGGACATTTGTACGTGTTGCCTATGAAGGGGACAAGTATCGTGCTGGATAGCAAGATTTTCGCTGAAGATCATATCTTTAAGGCACCCGCGTTTCATTTGAATACCAAAGACATCGAAGCTGCTTTTACATATATGAAGGATAAAAAGGTTGAACTAGTAACTGGCATTGAGCACGGACACTGGTTTAATTTCAAGGATCCCGATGGGAATATGCTAATGATATGTATGTGTTAGAGCCCCGCGGTTACACTACAAGGGGGAAAGGGGCTTCATTCCATGGAGTTGGAAAGCATCTATGTGACATATAAACAGCTATTATTTGCGATTGCGTACCGTATGTTGGGCTCTGTATCCGATGCGGAAGATATCCTGCAAGACATGTTCATCACGTTACAAAAGACGGACACCGAGCATGTGACGAATCTGAAATCGTATTTAGTCAAAATGCTGACCAACCGCTGCTTGAATTTCTTGAATTCAGCTAGCAAACAAAGAGAAACCTACATAGGCTCGTGGCTGCCTGAGCCCCAAGTGACCTCATCCCGCGAGGATCCCATGGGAAGCCTAGTCCAAGAGGAAACGATATCCTATGCGTTTCAAGTCTTGCTGCAAGAATTGTCCGCTGTGGAGCGGGCAGTCTTCGTCCTCAGAGAAGTGCTCGGTTACGAGTATGATGAGGTCGCCGATATGGTACAGAAGACAGAAGCGAACTGTCGCAAAATCTATAGTCGCGCTAAAACCAAAATCAATCAAGCTTCGGAAGAAGAAGAAATCTCGTTAGGTGAGACGGAACCTCTCGTTAAGAAATTCCTTCACGCCGTAGAAACGGGAGATTTCCAAGACTTCGTTACACTGCTGATGGAAGATGCGGTTATGGTTTCAGATGGTGGCGGGAAAGTGCGCGCCGCTATTCAACCGATCTACGGGAAACAACGGATTGCTGCGTTTTTCGAAGGTATCCGGGCCAAAGGAGCGTTGCAGGGGCAATGGCTGCCTACAACCTTCAATGGTCAGACTGGACTTGTACACATGCTGGATCAACAACCTCAAATGGTTATCTTGTTTGATCTAGCTGTTGGACAGCAGCAATCAAGCCATATGTACCTAATTCGTAATCCAGATAAATTGCATCATATTAATTCTGTGCAATAATGTCACAAAACTTCAATCTCACTTGTCTTATTAGCGTGGAGTTAAACTAGAGATAATGTGGAGGAGATTTCGTATGGAAGTTAGAATTCAGCACGGCAAAGTTAACCCTGAGGCTTACCTAACGATGATGAAACTAGAAGGATTCCTTAAGGAAAGCGGCTTAGATGGAACCCTTTATGAGTTTATTAAGATTAGAGCGTCTCAAATTAATGGCTGTGCATTTTGTCTAGATATGCATACGAGTGCGCTTCGCAAAATGGGTGAGACCGAGCAGCGTATCTACTTGCTCAGCGCATGGCGCGATGCTCCATTCTATAGCGAGAAAGAAAAAGCAGTGCTGGAATTAACAGAAACAGTAACGAACATTTCAGCTTCAGGAGTTCCGCAAGAAGTATTCGACCGTGTGCGCAAGCATTTCGACGAGCGTGAGTTTGTCACGCTGATTATGGCGATCAATACGATTAATTCTTGGAACCGTATCGCGATCTCGACTGGCATGTTCCCAGGGTGTATGTAATAGTATTAAATTAATAATAGATACAAGGACGTTTAAGCCATGGATAGGGAAATTCCTATTCATGGCTTTTTTCTACTTGAAAAGGATGGAAAGATGTTTTAATATAAAAGTGTGCCCGAGCACGAAAATAGTACTCATAAGCAAAGGCAATTCGAAATAAGTCGATTGGCTTTATTTTTTAAGCATTTACGTGCCCGAGCACGAAAATGAAAAACATACATTTTACAATTAAAAAAAGGAGGCATTACCATGGCGATTGTTGTTCAGAAAAGAGACTACAGTATCACTGGACAGGAAAGCAAAAGAGCACAAGAACGCGGTTTAGCAGGTGCAGAGTGGTATGCTAGTCCCATTCCCCGCGCGAAAATGAAAGAGCTCATGAAAAGAAAGGATGGACCAGCCATCCGAGACACTCTGATCTGGTTTGGAGCGTTACTTGGTTTCGGTTACTTGGCATACCTTTCTTGGGGGACGTGGTGGGCAGTTCCAGCTTTTTTCATTTATGGTGTGTTCTACGCTTCTCCAGGCGATTCAAGATGGCATGAATGTGGTCATGGGACGGCATTCAAGACCCCGTGGATGAACGATGTTGTCTACCAGATCGCTTCGTTCTGCGTCTTGCGTTCGGCAACACCATGGCGTTGGAGCCATGCGCGGCATCATACCGATACGATTATTGTCGGCCGGGATCCTGAGATTTTGACGGAGCGACCACCTATTTGGAAAATTATAATGATGCAAATTTTTCATCTATACGGTGGACCGATCGAGATCAAGCGATTTGCTCTGCATACGATTGGCAAGTTGGAAACGGCAGAGATGGATTACATTCCGGCTTCGGAGTATCCAAAAGTATTTCGCGAAGCACGCATCTATATGCTCATTATCCTTGCCGTTGCGGGTGCTTGCCTAATCATGGGAAGCCTACTCCCAGCCATGTTTATTTTTCTCCCCTCCTTCTATGGCAATCTGATGGTTCTTCTTTTTGGCATGACCCAGCATCTTGGACTGTATGAGGATGTACTGGATCACCGCTTGAACACACGTACGGTACGTATGAATCCGATCTTTCGATTCCTGTATTGGAACATGAATTATCACACAGAGCATCACATGTTTCCGATGGTACCTTACCACGCGCTTCCTAAGCTGCATCAAGAGATGAAGGACGATTGCCCGGCTCCTCGCACGAGCTTATGGGCTGCCTTGAAAGAGGTTGTCATTGCGCTTCGTTTACAAAAGAAGGATCCTTCTTACGTAGTTGTGAAGCCGCTGCCCGTGAACGCTAGACCTTATTATTTTGGCAATGGTATGGAAGAAGAACAATCTACCTTAAGGAGACAACCATCATGACGAGCGAATGGATTGAGGTATGTGCAATAGATGAACTAGATGAGGAAGATGTCATACGCTTTGATCATGGGGATGCGACGTTTGCTATATACCGAAATGCGGAGGGCCAATTTTTCGCCTCAGACGGTTATTGCACACATGAGAAAATTCATCTTTCCAAAGGTTTAGTGATGGGTAATATCATTGAATGTCCAAAGCATAATGGACGATTCGATATTACGACGGGGGAGCCGAAGCGAGTTCCCGTGTGTATCAAACTCAAAACCTATGCAACGAAGGTGGATGCAGGTAAGGTGTTTATCCAGCTCACCTAAGCGTGTGCCCCATTGTGATATGCGGCGCCGCGGACTTGATCACTGGCCTATTTTCGATCATACTAGTTACGTGCCCGTGCACAATTCAGTTCGAATGGAGATCAGTATGAGCGTTACGATTAGGGAAATTGCACTGCAAGCTGGTGTTTCTAGAGGTACTGTAGACCGTGTACTGAATGGTAGGACTGGCGTAAAGCCAGCAATTAGAGAACGTGTGCTTGCCATCGCAGATGAGCTTCAGTATGTACCCAACGTGGCCGCAAAGGCCCTTGCTTTTAATAGAAAGCCTATACAAATTGGTATTGTGATGCCTCCGAAGGAAATCTCATTTTTTGATGACATTCGCAAAGGCATTCATGCTGCAGAAGAAGAGTTAAAAGGGCTGGGCATTTGCTTAGAATATGCGTATATCAATAATGAACAGTCAGATGATGGTGCCAAAGCCATCCAAACGCTGATTGCCAATGGCGCAAGCGGCATTCTATTCTCGGCCATCGATGAGGAAGCGAATAGAGCGAGCATTGATACGGCGATTGAGCAAGGCATTCCCGTTGTTACTTTTAACTCGGATATCGAAAACTCGAAGCGGAGCTGCTTTGTTGGTCAGGATCTTGGGAAAAGCGGCGAAATCGCTGCGGGTCTTATGTCCCGTATGTTCAAGGGCAAAGCCAAGGTGCTAGTTGTCGTAGCGAACATGAAATTCCATGCGCATCGCCTAAGGGTTCATCATTTTAAGGCCAAATTAGTCCAAACGGGGATCGAAGTTGTTGGTGTGATTGAAGGGTACGATCGCTACGAGGATACATTTCGCAAGCTGAATGAGGCACTGCAGATGTATCCGGATTTGGATGGCATCTATATGGCGACAGGTCATGCTGGTGCTTGCATCGATGCGGTCAAATTGGCTGGCAAAGGTGGTCAGCTTCGCATTGTGTGTAATGATTTGATGCCTGACGTGGAGCAGGGTCTGCGAGAAGGGTTGATTGATTTTACAATTATGCAAAATCCAATTCAGCAAGGCTACCGTTCGTTAAGGATTCTGTACGATTTGATTTTTACGGGGAAGAAGCCAGATAGTGAGTTTCAGTATACGGAAACTAGCATTTTGGTAGCGGAGAGCCTTTAACAGGGCATGAAAGGATGCTGCACAATGAGTCGTTATGCTGTGAACCAAATTCAGGAATTGGGTTACACGTTGTTAGAGTTAGTAGATGTCGAAGGGGATGAGAGAGCTAAGATATCGCCTGATTTTGGCGCTAATTTACTTTCGTTTTCGAGCAAAGAGATCCCGATCATTGTGCCACCGAGCAGCTTGCAGGCATTCATCGATCATCCTAGCTCACATACGATGTATGGTACGCCCATCTTATTTCCTCCGAACCGTATTCGGAATGGGACATTTACCTTCCAAGGCAGGGCGTACAGCCTTCCGCTGAATGAGCCGCCGCATCATCATTTACACGGTGAAATCTCGCATAAAGCGTGGGATATCGTTGAGGTAGGTGCTGCAGAGCAGAATGGCGCATATGTGACTTGTCAGTTCGACTTTGCGGAGCATCCGGAAATAATGGATTATTTTCCTCATCCCTTGTTATTTCGTGTTACACATCGGTTATTCGAAGGACGTTTGACCACGCAGATTACGGTTGAAAATAAAGGGAATGACACGGCACCATTTGCGCTCGGGCTTCATCCGTATTTTGCCACTTCGTTCGCTGGAGAAGATGCTGTTTTAAGCGTACCTTCGATAGAAGAATGGCCGGTTTCGAACTTGGCTTTCGTGCAGGGCCCACCTGCCGAGACGGATTTCTGTAAAAGCTTATCAGACGGAATTTCGTTAGCCGAATATCCGCAGCTCGGTTGTTCACTGGTCTCACTTGGTGAAGATCGTACGTGCCGCTTCATTATGAAGGAGGCAGGTTATCGGATCGCTTACCAGATTGATCCTCAGTTCCCGTTCGCGGTCTTGTTTAAACCGAATTGGACGGATGCTTTCTCAATTGAACCATACACGTATGTAACGGATGCGTTTAATCTCCCTTATCCGCCTGAGCAGACGGGGGCTAAGGGCATTGCTCCACAGGAAGTTGTACAAGTAGCGACGTCAGTTTGGTTAGAGCTGCTGAAGTGATTCTTGGGGATTCGTAGGCTAAAAAGGAGCCTTTCACATTGTGAAAGGCTCCTTTTTCTATGCCGGTTACGGCTTATAGCGGCGGCTTCTTGCCTTCATTTTCGATCAAATGATCATGTTCGCCATCTTCCATGATATTGCGCGTTGAGTTACGGAACTCACGCAGGGTATCTCCGAAAGCACGGCCCAGCTGTGGCAGCTTGGAAGGTCCGAAGACGATCAAGGCGATAGCCAGAATTAAAATTAATCCTGAAACTCCGATATTGTTGAACATACAAATCATCCTCTTTTCATGTCATATCATTTCTTTGTATCTTTTCATTCACTCTTCGATAAGGTTTAGCTTGGCAACACGCTGCATGGCTCGCCACTGCCAACCGGCAACCAATACGCTGATTTCAAACAAGAGAATTAAAGGCACGGTGACCGATAAGTGTGAAATCATATCAGGAGGCGAGATGCATGAGCCTGTGATGGTGAGCGCGATATACGCGTATTTCCTGGACATTTTCAAAAGCTGAGGGGTTAGCAGTCCAATTTTAGTTAAAAACAAGAGAACCACTGGCAGCTCAAACGCGATCGCCATCGGGATGACAATTTGAAACAGGAAAGCGAAATATCGGTCTATCCCATACGTCTCGACGGCGCCAATGGATTGATTCATTCGTATCATGAAACGCATCATCATCGGGAATACGACCCAATAGCTGAACGAAACCCCGATGATAAACAGCGCAAAAGCGACGGGTATGTAAGGAAGCGCGTTCCTGGATTCGGTTACGGTTAAGCCTGGCTTCACGAAGGCCCATGCTTGGTAGAGAACGACGGGCACTGTAAATAACGCAGCGAACAGAGCCGCACATTTCATATAAATCATCAGCCCGTCTGTGAAAGAAAACACATTCCATTTGATTTCTCCGATCAATGGCTGTGATTTCAAGTACAAAAGGATGTCTGATGAGAGGTATAAGCCGACACACAGCGTGATAATGAACCAGCCCAATACGATCAGCAATCGTTTGCGCACCTCAGTCAAATGCAAGATCCAATCTTCCTGCTCCATGCCATTTCTCCCTTCTCATGAAACGTGTATTCTGGGCTGTATTAAACGACGCTTCCACCTTGCTTCAAATATTTTGCAATACCATCCACGGCGCGATAGGCCAAGGCTCCGACTGTTCCAGTTGGATTGTAACCACTGTTATGAGCGAATGCTGAGGCACCTACCACGAACACATTCTCCGCATCCCACATTTGTAAGTACGAGTTCACAGCGGAAGTGGAAGGATCAGCACCCATTATGACACCACCAGTGTTATGTGTGGATTGATAGGGAACGATATTGTACGGAGCAAGCTGATCCGACGAGCCAATGGTGGATGGATTCATTTCTTTCATGATTTCTGCAGATTTCCCAGCCATGAATTTGATCATTTGACGATCCTGCTCTTCAAAATCGAAAGTGATCCGCGGAAGCGGAAGACCGTAAGCATCCTTATAGGTCGGATCCAAATCCACATAATGATGTTTCCATGGCAGGCTGCTTCCCTGGGGAGAGACAGACAACACACTATTCGCATATTTCAGCGATTTTTGCTTAAAATCTTTCCCCCACGATGGTATGCCCTTGGGTACAGAGTTCGTCGCAATCGGCCGTTGGCCGGTTTGGGAGATCCGAATACCTGCCCCATGGATGAAATTCAGATTCGTATGGTCGAAATTATCGCCGTTGAAATCAGGAATCTCCATGCCAAGGGAGCCAGCCCCTGCATATAAGTTGAACTGTTTCTCATCGAAAAAGCCTGTCGCATTCCCGCCGTTCGTTTGGTAGCAGTAGTTCTTCCCAATGACGCCTTTACCTGTCGCTGGGTCATAAGGTTTACCCAATTTCGACGTGAGGAGAAGCTTAATGTTGTTAAATACATAGCTGGCCATAATAACCACATCCGCTGGCTGTTCAAATTGCTCACCGGTGACCGTGTTCACATAGGCAACGCCGCTGGCTTTTTTGCCGTCATTGAGCACCTGAATCACATTGGAGTAAGAGCGCAGCTCAAAATTGCCGGTTTTCTGAGCTACAGGGAGAGCGGTCACGATCACATCTGCTTTAGCTCCGTATTCACAGCCAAATCGCTCGCAATAGCCGCAATATTGGCACGCAGCACGGGTAATACCATCTGGGTTCGTATACTGCTCCGATAAGTTAGCGGAAGGCATCATGTAGGGATGGTAGCCGAGCTTTTTGGTCGCATCTTCGAACAATTTCAAGACCGGTGTTTTCACCATCGGTTTGGTCGGGAATGGCGCTGAACGTTTGCCAACCAGTGGATTCTGCTCAGCTTCACCAGAAATGCCAGCTAATTTCTCGAATTTATCGAAATACGGCTCCAACGTATCATACGTGATGCCCCAATCTTGAATCGTCATTCCTTCAGGGATTTTAGATTTCCCATAGCGTTCTACTGTTTTGCTGTGAATTTCAAAGTCGTATGGAAGAAACCGTAACGTTTGTCCATTCCAATGCACACTCGCCCCGCCTAGACCTTCCCCAAGGAGGAAGGAGCCATACTCTCGCATTGGCACTGCGGCCATTTTCTCCGTATTTCGGAACGTCACCGTCTCTTTGGATAAATCCTGCATGAGATCATACCTAGAGGCGTAACGCAGCTCATCATGCACCATATAGTAATCTGCCGTACTGCGCGGCTTCCCGCGCTCTAGGCCAACAACCTTGACACCCTGTTTTGCTAACTCAGCGGCAATAATTCCCCCAACCCATCCCATACCCACAATGACAACGGGGACTTTCGGCATTTTAGTAGCCATCAACGTATTCCTTCCTGTGTAAGAGTCGTACCCTTAATGAGCGAAATGATCGCGCAAGCTGCGGGGCTCCATAGCAACGAATTGATCTTTATCGATCATATTCATATAACTCATCTGATTACCTGGATATTTACGCATTTTCCAGCCAGCCATATTCTTATTCCCGCCATACAACGGATCGGAATAAACACCTTCCATGACAAGTATGCGGAAAAGGTTAAAAAAGGTTTTACCGGTCACGCCGTTAACGACGCTGATTTCACCTTTCTCCATCGAGGTTAGAATCGCGTCTTGTTCCTCTGGTTTAAGCTCTACGAAGCCTTTGGAATGCTTGGTTTTTGCCGTTTCCTCGAGACTGTTCAGTCCCATCGTGACGAGTTCATGGCGTTGAATACTAAGGTAATCACCCTGTGTGGCTTCACCCTTCACGAATGGACCCATTCGATACGTCCGGGCATTCACACCCCAAGGACTCGCTAACTGGTGGTCGATATAAAAGGTAACGCCAAGCTCGGTAGCTCCAGGACCGCTCTCGTCCTTGGGAAAGATACGTTCAGCAGCGGCTTCGGCTATTTGAAGTTGAGCTTGATTGAAAAACATCGGTGCTTGGTTATAATCAGCCGTGACTTGCGGTTTAGGACTTATCGTAGGCGAAGGAGAGGTCTGGGCAGTATCTTTCTTAAAGCCTCCTGACACTGCGCTTCCAATGACGCCACCAACGACTACGCCACCAATGGCAGTTCCTGTGTACTTGAGAAAACGGCGGCGTGAGTGATCGGGCGTATGATTTTGCGTGTTTTTGTCAGCCATCTTGTCATACCTCCTTGGAATTTTATGTACATCTGGGTAGTTATGGATATGTTGAGCTGTAAGCGGATTTCCTATGCATAAATTGCATGAAATAATGGAAACGGGGGCAATGTAGTGGTAGGTATCCGTTTTCTATAACCGACATTTGAGTCTATGAATGTGAGGAGAAGCATACTCATGAACAGAAAGATTGTAGTCCTCACCTTATTGCTTGCTGGTGCTTTATCGGCATGCGGAAAGAGTGAAACGACACCTAGCCCAACTCCAGGCACAGCAACAACAACACCAACCGCATCTGCAAGTACAGGTGCAACAACCAAGGCTGATGCACAGACAGTCTTCAAAGCGAACTGTGTCAGCTGCCATGGTGCTAATTTGGAAGGAATGGTAGGTCCGAATCTTCAAAAGGTTGGCGGAAAGCACTCCAAGGAACAACTCACCGGAATCATTGCGAATGGGAAGGGTGCCATGCCAGCTTTTAAAGGGAAACTATCTGATGATGAAGTCAGTTCATTGTCGACATGGCTTGCAGACAAAAAGTAGTCAGGAAGAACCCCGTCATTCGCTGTAAAGCGGCCAGGCGGGATTTTTCTTTTGTAGGTAGCGTGTCATTCATTTGTTTGAAGTATGGGCATAGGATAATGAAGTAATTGGAAAATTACAATATATAAGCTTCCTTTCACATTAAGTCATAGGGAGATGAACCAGATGAAGGGTAAGGATCGGTGGAATGACCTCTTTGAACTAGCGATGTATGTATTGGCTGGTGGATGTTTTGTATATTTTCTCGTGAAAGGCAACGCGGCCAAAATGTTTCAAGCTGTACTCATTGTAGCTGTGCTCCAGCTCATTCGGCTTGTTGTCAAATGGACGAAGACAACCATGTTTACTTCGTTGCGTTTCTGTGTGTTGCTGTTTATTTTCGTCACAATGTTCGTTGCGAACGAATTCGGCTATTATGGCGTTATTCCTTATTTGGATAAAATGGAGCATCTCTTCTCGGGCGTGATCCTCTGCTTCATCGGCTTATTAATTTATAGCAAAGCTGCTGACCATCAAGAGGGAACAGAGCACCTCTCATCGCATGTCCCGGTGTGGTTGTGCTTGTTTTTTTCGATCGCGATGGCAGGCGTATGGGAAATCTATGAGTTTGCGACAGACCACCTCTTCGGGCTAAACTCTCAAAACGGAAGCCTGCTCGATACCATGACGGATATCATTTGCGGCACAGCAGGTGCAATCGTGACGGCTTGTTATTTGGCATTAAAGGCGAAGAAAAGGACACTTCCCCTTGTGGATATAAGGTAATGTGAGTTCGCGGATCGGCAGGGGAGCAGGTTGATTGGCAGTTATTGGCTTGTCATTTCTCCACGTATATGGCACTATAAGCACTATTGAATGGAGGAATGGACAACATGGAAGAGTTGCCGAACTGCCCCAAATGCCAATCGGCTTACACGTATGAAGATGGTGATCTATTGGTGTGCCCAGAGTGTGCGCATGAGTGGTCGTCATCAGGTAGCGATGATGAGAACGGTGAAGATCAGAAAGTGGTAAAAGACGCGAACGGCAATGTATTGAAAGATGGTGACTCCGTAACGGTCATCAAAGATCTGAAAGTAAAAGGAACTTCATCCGTTATCAAAATAGGTACCAAAGTGAAAAACATTCGCTTGGTCGAAGGCGATCATGATATTGATTGTAAAATCGATGATTTCGGGGCGATGAAATTAAAGTCGGAGTTTGTAAAGAAGATATAAGAGGAGATCCGCTTAGTGCGGGTCTTTTTCTTTTGTACACATTGACATGCAGTCAAATGGTTGCATATAATGGATGCATGGACAACGTATTCAAAGCCTTGGCTGACGCAAGCCGTCGACAACTTCTTGATGAGCTTTACAAACGAAATGGCCAAACCTTAAGTGAGCTATGTGAACATTTGGAGATGACGCGCCAATCCGTCACGAAGCATTTGCAGCTTTTGGAGGAAGCGCAACTCATTCTTGTAGAGTGGCAGGGACGCCATAAAATCCACTATTTGCACGTGGCACCGATCGTTGATATTTACGACCGCTGGATTCGCAAATATGAGCATGAACGTATCACACTGATCCAGGATTTGAAGAAAAATTTGGAGCAAGAGGAGAACCCTAATGTCTGAGGTAACTTTTATTTATGTAACTTATATCGCGACAACACCAGAGAAGCTTTGGACGGCATTAACAAGCACGGATTTTACTGAAAAATATTTTTTCGGGACAGCTGTCCAATCCGATTGGGTAGAAGGCGCAACAGTCACCTATTCGCGGGAGGGAAAAGTGACGGATCATGGCATCATTTTGCAATGTGAGCCGTATCACATCCTGTCCTTCACTTGGCATTATGTTGCAGATACCACAGAACGTCCGCAACCGACGAGAGTAACCTTCGAACTGAAACCCATGAAGGACACGGTGAAGCTAACCCTGAAGCATGAAAAGCTTGTGCAAAGCGATATTGTCGAGCGAGACGATACCTTCGAAGGCTTTAATAATGGCTGGCCAGCTATTATTAGCAATTTGAAGAGCTTGCTTGAAACAGGAAACACATTAACATTCATGTAATTCAAATAATAAAGCAGAGGATCCCGGTGGATTCTCTGCTTTTCATGTTCAGATCTTTTTGGAAGCCCATAACGCATCAAGCTCAGGAAGCAGGAGCACACTCTCCTGTTCATTGGGGTCGGTGCGGGCAAGGACACATGTGCAAGACTCCGATTCACTCGGATTATAAGGGAGATGAGGCATTCCAGCGGGAATGTAGAGAAAGTCACCTTTTTCCAGCTCCATATGCTGTTCCAAGTTCTCCCCATACCACATGGCCGATATCCCTTCGAGCATATAAATGGTGGTTTCATGGTCTTGATGAAGATGAGCTGTTGCTCTTTGACCTGGGGGAATAGTTAGCAGCATCATGCAAATGCCTTGCGAATCTGCGCTTTCTTTGGAAATTGCCTCGGCGTAATCGAAGCCTTGCTTCCCATGATAGGTTCGTGATGAGCGGATGAGTCGACATGTACGGTTATTATCCATGTAGCAGCACCTCCTGCAACTATTCTATGCTAAAAATACATATTTTAGCTTCGTGTGACCCATCATAATAAGTAAGCGAATTAAGGGGATTTTGGTATGGAGGAGGGGGAAACTTGCAGTTATTCCATCTAAGTTACATTCTGTTATTTAGCGCTTTACTCGTAGTAGGAACGATCGGCGTTGCATGGTTTGTATTTCATAAGCGGAAAAATAAAGCTCGCTAAAGCCTGCTATATAAGCACTTTAACACATGTGTCAAAAAATTCACTTGAGTAATCATCTCATACGTCCTATAATGTGCCTATGTTAGTTGCAATTAAATTGTACTAATAATACGAGATAGAGACATGGGAGAGATGACGTCATGGCAACAGTACTTTTTGTAAAAGTAAACGATCGACCTTCAGACCAAGCAGTAAGTGTTCAAATGTATGAAACATTTCTGAATACGTATAAAGAAGCAAATCCGACTGATGTGATTTCAGAACTTGATTTGTATCACGTTGAACTTCCTTATTACGGAAATGACGCGATTACTGGAACGTTTAAGCAAAATGCAGGCTATGAGCTTACGGCTCAAGAGCAAATTGCTGCTACAGTGGCTAATCGTTATTTGGATCAATTCCTTGCAGCTGACAAAATCGTCATTGCTTTCCCACTATGGAACTTCACTTCACCAGCTCCTTTGACTACGTATGTTTCCTACCTATGCCAGGCAGGCAAGACGTTCAAATATACAGCAGAAGGCCCAGTTGGCCTTGCTGGCGATAAGAAAGTAATCTTGTTAAACGCACGCGGAGGCGTGTACTCCGAAGGACCAATGGCTGAAGTTGAGTCCGCAATTAGACCACTTCGCGGTGTTTTTGGATTGTTCGGTATTCAAACACAAGTCGTTGTGATAGAAGGACATAATCAATTTAAAGATCGTTCAGCGGATATCATTGCTGAAGGTTTGCGCGAAACCGTGAAAGCCGCACAAGCGTTCTAAGAAATTTGGTTGAAAAGAAGAAGGAGTCATCCCTTGGGATGCTCCTTTTTTTTGTTTTGCAATACATCCGGACCTTCAATTTTACTTACAAACAGGGAATAAGTAGAGTCTCACGAATATCATATAGAGTATACGGTGATATAATTGCACAGGGAGGCAGGAAAAAGTGAAGCTCTACGAAAGATCTCTAAATACCCAGCTCATTATTGTCTGTACCTTACTCTTCCTAACGGCCATGCAATTACTCATAACGATTGGCGCTAATCGACCTGTTGGCTTCGTTTCCTTTTTTAGTGTAATTCTAGGTGTATTCCTCATACTTGCTGTTATTATTTGTATAGATCTCACTCAAAATGACGCGGAGAAGCTGGCAGCTAAAGTAGAATTTCTAGAAGAGTATCGTGTACATATACGGAAGCTAAATGGGAAATTAATGAAGGTACGTGTAAAAGCCGCAGAATATGAACATTTTCAAGTCGAACAGGCAGTTGAATTGCTCGTTGCTAAACGTACAGGTGCGCTGCTATCGATTCACAGTTTGGATAATCCGATAGAACATTTGGATCACAACTAATCTTTATCAATCGGAGGTTACCTATGGGAATTGAATGGTATGACATGATCGCCAGACGAAATGGCGGATACAAGAGCAGAGCGATTTACAAGACAGTAGGAAGATCTGCTGAGGATGTTTTTGAGAATCGCCTGATTGAGATGTTACCTCAATTTCAGTCTGTATTGGATGCAGGTTCAGGTCATGGTGAATTTACTTTGAAAATGTCCGCATACACGAATCGTATTATTGGTTTTGATAATGCTAATGAATTCATAACCATCGGATTCATCGACATCGTTATTGAAGAATTTCAAGATGCCGTCATGCAATTCCCGACAAGGGAAGAACTCGTGCTCTTTTTATCGGACGTGCCTGGGAGCCCGGATTTCACCTTAGCTGAGCATAAGCTTGAACTTGACAAGCTAATCAGTGAACTTGCGTTGCAAGGAAGATTGGCTGGGGACCTCGGTATTAGAGAGCATAAGTATATTTGGCAGGCAAGTAAACCATAACCGGAGGACCTATGAATCGCTTGCGAAAAATATTCAGAAGTAAAATTGTTTGGGCTTTACTCATTCTCATCGTATTTATTTACATCAATAACACGTCGTTACTTACGAAAGAGCGAAGTGGTGACCCTTTTCTGATGGCGCATCGCGGGATGGCACAAGCGTTCCATACGGAGGATCTGAAAAACGATACCTGCACAGCCGAACGGATCTTTGAGCCAGAGCATCCATATCTGGAGAATACGATTCCTTCTATGCAAGCTGCATTTGACGCTGGGGCAGATGAGGTCGAATTTGACATTCATGTGACCAAGGATGATCAATTCGCGGTGTTCCATGATTGGACGCTCGATTGTCGGACGGATGTCAAAGGTCAGTCTAAAGACTACACGATAGCTGAGCTAAAAAAGGTGGATATTGGTTACGGCTACACGGCCGACAATGGGAAAACGTACCCTTTTCGAGGTAAAGGGGTGGGATTAATGCCCTCTTTAACGGAGGTACTCTCGCAGTTTCCAACCCAAATGCTCCTCATTCATATTAAAACCAATGATCCCCATGAGGGAGACTTACTCGTTGAAACATTGGCTAAGTTATCGCCAGAACGTCGAAGCCAATTGACGATCTATGGCGGGAACGTACCTGTTGCTATAGTGAAAGAGAAATTGCCTGACATGCGTGTAATTTCAGTAGATACAATGAAAAGCTGTCTACTCCCGTACCTTGCCTATGGCTGGACAGGGATTACACCTGCTGCATGCGAGCATATTCAGATTCATATACCTGAAAAGTTGGCGCCTTTGCTATGGGGATGGCCGAACAAGTTTCTAAACCGAATGGATAAAGTGGATACGAGAATTATTGTGGTTGGTGGAAATGGCACGGAATTTTCAACGGGGTTTGATACTGTGGCGGATTTGGAGCGTCTTCCGGCATCTTATTCAGGTGGGATTTGGACGAATCGGATTGATCGCATTGCGCCTTTGTATAAGGAGTAGCAGTGATAACCAGAAGGGGGGTACCTAAAGCCATAAAAATGGCGAGGGGCACCCTCTTTTAAATTTGTGATAACTCTAGCATCTTTGACCAATTCTCAAGCAAGCTATCTTCGCATAACCCTACTTATAGAATGACGACCGAAATGGTGTCAATGCCGCAATAACCGCATCTCGAAAAACATCACTCCGCGTAACTCGCCCATCGCTAAATAAGCCATATGCGCCCTCTTTATGATTGCTCCCGACGGTGCTGCTCATTTCATCAATAATATGACGCAGCTCGATGCCGCCCTGCTTCAGTCTCTCGCCAATGTCATTGGGTATGGGAAAATAAAGCCCTTTGCCGACGAAAAGCCGCTTCCCGTCCCATGCTGCACAAACGGAGAAGAGATACCATTGTTTCGTATGGACCTCATCATAGGTTAGTCCACCTTCAAGACCAAGCCCAATATCTGCATTAGGCTCAGCGATTAGCACCTGTTTCGCCCGGTTGATGGCACCGAGGACGGTTTCGTCTTCCGTCAAAGGCTGATCGGACACACCGGAAGGGACGGAGTGACAGATCGGTTCAATACCAGAAGCCAAGACCACGGCAGCGCGTTTCGCTTGATTGTGCGTACCTAGCGCAATGCTTATTTCTTTTTTCAACATAGGAAACCACTCCTTGTAAACGTACTGCGAAAGAATCTGACTAATTAGGACTAGTATATCATGTATTCATTTTAGGCATGAAGATGGGGTATTATGCTTTTGGGAATTGGTTTTAAATGTGACTTAAATTGGGTATATTTGTTAAAAACGACAGTTATTGAAGGGGACCCAGGTGCCGCATCAATGGGAGATATCGTATTAATTACATTTTACATACTAACGGTTATCACATTCTTCGTAACGAAGAAACGCTTGCATTTGTTTGAAATCATTTTCGGCTGGTTACTCGTGGTGTTTCTGCATGATTTCTACTTTATGATCTTTACAATAAATGTTCCGTATATTATTCCTTCACTTCGATTATCGGATGTATTCCTGCGTATTGGGTACCAACAGATTATTTTGCCGATCATTGTGCTATGGGCGATGGAGCAGTGGGTAGCGAAACGTGGATTAATTTATAAGTTAGTGTCAGTAATCTTTTTCTCCGTTGTGCTCATGTTGTTGAAGATTTACTTACATCAGTTGGGAATTGTTCAATATTCAGCAAAGTGGAAAATGGAGTGGTCCTATTTGGAAAGCTTGTTGTTGCTTATATTGACTGTTCTTTTACTGGTTATTTATCGTGGTATCATGCGGAAAGACGGCATATCTTATGAGTCACCTTGATGTCTTATTTCAAAGAAATACGATGTTTACGATGATTTGTCTCGTTCTGAGCTATGGTCTCATGTGGCTATTGCCAAGAACGATGCCAAGATCGGTTAGTCTCATTATGATGCTCTTCAGCTTGGATGCAGCCAAAGGGTTAGACACTAGCATTGGGGTAAAACCGTTCGATTTCTATAACACGAATATCTATCCGTATTTTGATTTCGCCGACCTGTTAACATGGTACCTATATCCGGTATCTGGTTACTTATTTGCCTATTACTACAACAGGTTCCGTATCAGAGGCATCATGATTCCGATTTATATTCTGCTTTGTTCATTCATCGGAATGGCGTTTGAGGCAGTAAATGTTTATTTTGACGTCTTCCAGTATCGACAATGGAAATTAAGCTACTCCTTCTGTATATACCTTGTCGTGCAGACACTGTTTGTTCTTTTATTTACAAGACTGAAAAAGCATTGGATAGAACAAAAAAGTCATTCGATAAGGAGAATGAATCGAAGTTGAGCTCGCACCACGTACAGTCGCCACGCAGACAGCAAGCCTTATTAAGTTCGGACGGTTTAAGCAGCCTGCGTTGGCAGGATCCCAAGATCATTGCCTGGTGGTCTGCCTCTTTTCCAGGATTCGGTCATTTCTTGCTTCATCAGTTTATACGTGGATTTCTACTGTCAGCTTGGGAAGTTGCCATCAATACGCTTGCCCGTATTAATGAAGCCATTTACTATTCGTTCAGTGGTCAATTCGAGTTGGCGGCTCAAGTCATCGAACCTAGATGGGCATTTGCTTATGCGATGGTTTATTTATTTGCAATATGGGATAGTTATATTAAGGCTGTTGATGCGAATAAGCAGTATCATCTAGCGAGGCTGGAAGGAGCAAGAATTACTTCCAATTTGATGAAGCCATGGACTATTACGAGTATTTGTTTCAAAAGACCTGGCGCAGCTCTGTTTAGTTCATTTATTTTTCCTGGGCTTGGACAGCTTTACAATAACCGTTTAGCGCTGGGCTTCTATGGCGTCTTCTGGTGGTTTATTTATATGACAATGTCACGATCACATGAAGCTATGCTTTATTTGATATTAGGTAAGGTGTCCCGATCAACAGCCCTTTTAGACCCACATTGGCTCCTATTTATGCCTTCGGTCATCTGTGGCGCCATGTATGATGCCTATATGACTGCTCATGATCATAATCGACTTTTCCGAATCGAGCAGAAGCAATTTCTGACAGAGACGTATCCTCAATTCCCATTACCCCTGTTTGAAAAGGAGAATGACCCACATGTTGATTATTAGTACATTTGAGCATTCTATCGAGGTGGAGGAAGCACTGGCTGTTCTGGAGAAGATGGGGCTATCGCGACAAGCGATCATGACCGTGATGATGGACAACTATAAGGAGATCTCGGATCATAATTATAATTCCAATCCGAATAAAAAAATGCTGGCTTTCGAGGTTGGGATGGCAACGTCCACTGGTTTTACAGTATTTGGAATCAGTTTTGGCTTCATCCTTTATTGGGGCCCTATTATTTGGGGACTTATCTCCGCTGTTAGCGGATTTATTGTAGGTTATAGTAGTACGCGCGTGATACAAGTGAAGGTCCTTAAACAGGTTATTCGAAAAAAGGAAAGATTACCCGAGTTAGCTGTTATTATTCAATGCCATGAGGGACGATTTCAAGAGGTACAGGATGTGCTTTGGGGGTATCGAGCTTTATCGGTAGGCAAAATTCATAGCTGAATGATGACAAGCTTGAGATTTCAAGCTTATTTTTTTTGTTTCAAAACATTTCCAGCTGCGCTTGCGTCAAACAAGTAGATGGAACGGTTAGGGGGAACTGAGATGAAAATAAACGGTCTAATGTTGATTGTATTGTGTTGTTTTTTGCTTAGTTCATGCTCGGATTCAAAGTACGATATAGACAAAGGTACCGCCAAAGGCGATGTCATTAATATCCATGGCAGAATCATTAATCTGGATCGATTCAATCAATTCTTGAGCAACGTGGAGGGGCACATTGAGAGTCAGATTCGGATCATGCAAATGACGATTGAAGGGGATCCGATTTATTATGATTTTGCTTATGAAAAAGATAAGATCTCTTATACCTATGATAATTCAGCGGATAAACATGGCAGTAAACAACGGCTGAAAACGACATGTACACGTATCATTTCTGAGAAAGTAGAACGAGGTGTTTCGTATAAGCTGGATGGTTGTAAGGATGCTGCGATTGGGGAGACTTTTAGCTTTGTGGTAGCGGGTAGTGGAGGATCGTGAAATTAAATACGAGGAGAGAGACAATGAAAAAGTTTTTGCTTGGCATGACCTGTGGAATTGCTTTAACTGCAACTACAACTGCGTTTGCTTCGGAGACTATCCGAGCGTATTTATTTCCTACTACTTTTGAAATCAACGGTCAAACCAAGGAATTACCTTCTGAATATAAAGTGTTGAATGTGGAAGGGCATGCATACGTACCTATTCGTTTTATCGGTGAGGGGTTAGGCTTAGGCATTTCTTATAATTCTCGTGATCAAGTTATTTCATTGATGAATGAACCTGCAAGTTTTGCAGATGAAACAGCTAAAAGGGTATGGCAGGTCCAATATCGATTGACAGTTGGAAATGAGCAAAAATACGTAAGAGAACTTCTTGGTAATCCTGCGGTAGAACGAACAAATGATGATAAGCAGCAAGCTGTCTGGCGTTATGATATGTTACCTTCTGCAGACTATCAATATTTAGGACTTAATATCGATCTTAAAGGGATTGAGCAAGGCAAATTAGGTGGACAGATAATCTTAACATGGTCAGTTGATGGGAAAGTTGAGAAAGTTGAACTGTGGTATTCCCAAGGGAAAGATAGACAGATTTATACATATTATATGTATCCAGACGGTTCAACAGCTGGGGCTACATACGAGTAGATCATGGTGAATTGGAGTTTATGGGATTTAAATGGAAAATTTTGAGTCATGTATTCATTGATTTCGCATGATACAATCTTAAGGATCCATTTTGGATCAAAAACTTAGAAGGCCGAAGCTTTTTTTGAAGCACGGGGGACCCAATCTTTGGGGTGAAGCCGCAATCTTGCGGCCGGGTGATTACTCTTTGATCCGAATCCGACAGCTAACCTCGCAGGCCGCAAAAAGGAGATGTTTATTTTGAAACGTTACAAAAAGCTTGTCGTCACTGGTGCACTGGGTTTAAGCGTACTAATTGGAGCGAATGCGGCATTGGCTGCAACGGGAACTCATACGGTTGCGGGTAATGATACCATGTGGAAAATTTCCCAAAAGTATGGCGTCAGCCTAACTTCGCTGATTAAAGCGAATCCTCAAGTTTCTAATCCCAACGTGATTTGGTCGGGGATGAAGCTTAATATTCCGGGAAGCACAAACACAACGGCACCTGTCAAACCATCGGTTACACCTGCGCCAACGCAAACAACATTTGCTAATCAAGTGGTAACCCTTGTTAACCAGGAGCGTTCTAAGGCTGGACTGAAGCCTTTGGCCAGTAATAGCGCATTAACGGCGATGGCTCTGGATAAAGCGAAAGATATGTACAATAACGGGTATTTCGATCACACATCTCCAACCTATGGTTCTCCTTTTGATATGATGCGCTCCTACGGCATTAGCTATTCCTATGCGGGTGAAAACATCGCTAAGGGTCAACAAACGCCTCAAGCCGTCATGACAGCATGGATGAACAGCGCAGGTCATCGTCAAAATATTCTAAGCCCTAACTTCACGCAAATAGGTGTTGCTTATTATAATGGTGAGTGGGTTCAGGAGTTTATCAGTAATTAATGAGTAAAATTATTATAATAAGTCGCGGCAGCCTCCCTTATGGAGGTTGCCTTTTTTATTTCATCTGAAAGGAGTTAAGTTGTACATGTCGAATTGGGAATCAACTAGAGAATTGGAGTTTTGCTAATAATTTCACTAATAGCGGAAGTGAGAACTGAAACGACCAAGATGATGTCATGCAAGATCGTTTTGAACCAGGGCAGGCGAGATATCATGTTTACCAGCTATACGATTACCAAACTGACAAATCTTATTACGTAGGAAGTACATTAAACATAGCTATGAGAACAAAATATTTTGAGTCAAATCCATTAAGAAAATAGTAAAAAAATATAAAGATCATGGAGCTGGCTGGATGACTAATTTAGAAAACTACCCAAAACCAATCGGTGGATGGTTACTGATTTATTTTATAACACTTATTATCACTGCGGCGTTATACGGGATGGGAACGATCAATGAAATTAGCCAATTTATTAGAGTTATCACGGAAGGTACTCTGATCCAAATAGTCATTTATTTAGGAACAATTATTAAATTACTCGCTTCTGGTCTGATTTTATTCCTGTTCGTGACTAAACAGCATTTCACCCCTAAGATTATTATAAGCTTTGAACTATTTTGTATTTTCATAAGAATGTTTACTCTCGGTGACGTGATTTTTCGTTATCATGAAATACCAAATTCATATTTTGTATCCATGTTTATTGGATTAATTAGTGTGGTTTGGATTTTGTATTTTCTGAGATCTAAGAGAGTTAAGGAAACTTTTGTGAAGTAAGAATTTTTGCTGAGAATGAAAGAAACTAGAGGTGCATCCAGTGATTAAGGTTTACACAGAAATTGAAATTGAAGCCGCGATTGATATTTGTTTTGACATGGCGAGCAATATTGATATACATACGCAGACGGTCTGGCCGCACACCAAGGAACGAGCGATTGCCGGAACAACTTCAGGCATGATAAGTGGAGGGGAAACAGTCACATTTGAGGCGCGGCACTTCTTCATTCGGCAAAAACACACTTCACTCATTTCAAATTACGTTCGACCGTATCGCTTTGTTGATGAAATGCTGCAGGGTACTTTCAAAAGTATGAGACATGAACATGAATTTATTGATTTAGGTAATAATCGAACCTTAATGAAGGATACATTATGTTTCGAAGCGCCAATGGGATGGCTCGGATGGGTAGTTGAGAGAGTTGTCTTAAAGAAATATATGATGAGATTTTTGACATATCGGAATGAACAGTTAAAGATTTTAGCTGAAAAAAGGTTAGGATAAGGAGTTAGCTGTTCCAGTTTAATGGTTGGGCCGTTTTAAGGTATCACACACATGATACTGATTCCAGATTGCAAGATCTTAGGATACAATTGAAGATCCTTTTGACAAGAGTCGATTGGATTAACTAGATTGGAGGTATCCAATTGAAATTCTACATTGCATCTAGTTTCAAGAACATCGACAAAGTACGAAAAGTCGCTCAACAGTTGGAGTCACGGGGATGCATACAAACCTATTATTGGACGGTTCATACAGGCAATACTACTCTTAATGAGCTCGCAGAGATCGGTCAAATAGAGAAAGAAGCTGTATTGCTCATTTCTCCCGCAAGTAGTGGTCTCATCGAATTATACGAAATTAAGGGAGGCTACTCGATTTCACTGACCACTGAAGAGGCGAAGAAAATAACGATGAACCTCAAACTAAAATAGTTTCCCATAAAAAACGGAAGCCCAAGACGTGTCACCACATCCCAGGCCTCCGTTTTTTCATCGATACATCGCCTCAAACCTCGTCTTAAACGTCTGATACATCCACAAATTCACTTCCCACAAGTCCGTCACTGGTTGTCTTGTGAAGGGCAGCACCTGCATATACGGCGGCGGTCCGAATTCGGGCGTGAAGGTCATCGAATCCGCTCCGGCATCGATTCGGTTCTGGCAGATCTTCAACCATAAGCCGATGAATGCTTCCACATGTCCGGCAAATTCAGGTGCCCTCGGGTCCGACACCTGCGGACCTTCCGGGTACCCAACGCGTCCATGTATGTGGATGGCACGCGCTATGCTCAGCTTCACGTCCTCATCCTCCGGACTCGGCATGCTCTCACAGGTTGCGCACCAATGACTGAAATCGGCGCCGATCTTGAGCTCCGGCAGCTGCTTCAACATGGCCGCCGTTTGCCACGGCGTGAAAAAAGCCCGCCCCCGATGCGTTTCGTGCGCGATCGGAATGCCGACCTCCTGCTCAACGCGGAGCGCCGCTTCGAAGAAGCGCAGCTGATCATCGGATGACATCCGATCGGCTGCGCTGTGCGAATTGATAAGATCAGGTCGCAGCTCAGCTGCGCGAAGCACCTGCTCACGGAAAGAATGAGTGTGATTTGGTCCTCGAGTCACCACTTGCGCTATAAATGACAAGTTCATGTCGTCTAATTCTTTTCGAAAGGGCAGATCATCCTTAGGGTCGGGAGGAGGCGTGTACTCAACACCGGAATATCCTGCCTCAGCGATTCGCTCTAAGTTCCCCTTCCACTTACCGTTCCATTCCCACAAGGACTTATAGCCGACTAGTTTCATATCCATTGCTCCTTATCTAATAGCTCCATAGAAATATCTATGAGTATAGGACAAGAGAAAGGTAAAAATCTTATGATATCTTCAGCAATACCCAACTTATTTTCACCAAGACAGATGTCGATAAGCGGTAGGGGATAAATTCGTCCATCGTTTGAATTGTTTGCTGAATTGCGACAAATCCTTGTAACCCAGCTGTTCCGCAATGTACTCGATCGAAAGTGTTGGATCCATCAGCATCAACTTTGCTTGGCGAAGCTTGACTGTACTTAGATATTGACGCGGCGAGACGCCGTATGCTTTATGAAATACACGATTACAATGCGTGGGACTATAACCAAGCTGCTTTGCGATGACCGTTATGCGGAAGGGCTCCTGCCCCTTAACTGTCGTTGAAGCTTGATGTTCAATCAGCGTTGCCAGCTGTGCGGCTAAGCCGGAATCTTCGTTATGCTGCGTGGAAGCTACAGCTTCTTCTAGTAATAGTTCGCTTAGCGCTGTGAAAATACGAAACGAAGCATGCATCGTCTGAAGCTTCAAGTTCAGGCTGCTGGAGACATGTTCTCTCGCTATTTGTGCAAGATCAAGCAGGATGGGACGGAGATAGATCTCCATTTTGCTGCCAGTAGGGTGAAGTGTTTCCTTAATCTGACTTAGTTGCTGCCTGAGCCAAGGATCGGTGACCTCCAAGTGCACACACACGTACGCCATCATGCTCCCATCGACTGCCCCCAAGCTAGCATGCACCTCATTCGGAAGAATCCAGACCAAGTCACCCTGCTTCTGGACAAAATGTTTCTCCCCGACTCGCATCCGTTGTGAGCCTTCGATGACAAGATTCAGCTCAAACATGGGATGTTGATGCTCGGGGAAGGACCACTGTGCGTTAACCTTGCGAAGATGGGCGGCGAAAATCCGGAAAGATGCCTGCACATCTGGCAGCATGCCCCCGTTAACGACATTGTCGAGACCAGCGGGTAATGCTTCTTGTTGAAGGACTTTCATCTCGATAACTCCTCTGAAAAGGTTATGTACATCTGTTCGTTAAGTTAACTATCTCACTTCCTTAGGGTGGAAATCAAATGTTTGTTTTGTCCAAATGGAAGATCGTATTGCCCATGGGTTCGAGGTTTCCTTCATTGTATAATAAGGGCAAATGACCGAGAGGAGCATCCTGAAATGAAGAATCAATTTTTCAACGCACACCATTCGCCAGTAGGCGCATTCGCAAGCTTTACCCTTGGATTTCCAGGAAAAAGCGGAGGCTTCGATTTAGAACAAGCGCGTCCTCCTAAGCAAAATATATATATTGGTCTTGAATCCCCGGAAGGCGGCAAGTACGATGCACTGCCCTTTTTCGAATTTTCGGTCGAAGATGAGAGCCTTCGCTATGACATCGAGAATCCGGATCCGAAGCCGAAGAAAAAGAAAACAGTGTTCCCTTTTGCTCAAGAAGAGATCCATAGAGATTTCAAAGTTAGCACAGATACATGGAAAGCTGGCGATTTGGAATTCAGCCTCATTTCACCGACACAATCGGTGCCTGATCCAACAAAAGCTAATGATGAGGAGCTGCGCTTAGCTCTCGTCCCAGCCGTTCTAGCGAAGATTACCGTGGATAATACCAAAGGTACTTCATCTAGAAGAGTTTTCTTCGGGTATCAAGGGACAGATCCGTACAGTGCGATGCGCAGGTTGGATGATACGATGGAAGGCGCCGCGGGTGTTGGACAAGGCCGAATGACGGCAATTGTTTCCAAAGATCCTGATGTACGTTCAGGTCTCTACTTTAGTATCGAAGATATTTTGAAAATGAAAATTGTAGAAAACTTAACCTTCGGTCTCGGTACCGTTGGTGCTTTGTTCGCAGATACGCCTGCGGGTGAGAAGCGTACATATGAATTCGCCATTTGCTTCCATCGCTCTGGCTTCGTTACTGCGGGTCGTGATGCATCGTATACGTACGCACGTTTATTCAAAAATATTGAAGCCGTTGCAGATTACGCTTTGGACAATTTCGACAAGCTTGCTGCACTAGCACAAAGCGCAGATGCCAACATCGACAACTCTTGCTTGTCTGCGGATCAGAAATTTATGCTTGCACATGCCATCCGCAGTTACTATGGGAACACGCAGCTTCTGGATATGGATGATGAGCCATTCTGGATAGTCAATGAAGGCGAATATCGCATGATGAATACGTTCGATTTGACGGTGGATCAATTATTCTATGAGCTGGCAGTGAACCCATGGACCGTTCGTAATGAGCTGGATATGTTCGTGAAACGATATAGCTATGAGGATAAAGTGTGTTTCCCTGGCGACCCTACGGAGTACCCGGGCGGTCTTTCCTTTACGCATGACATGGGGGTAGCCAATACCCTTTCACGTCCTAGTTATTCGGCTTATGAGCTTTACGGCTTGGACGACTGCTTCTCGCATATGACGCATGAGCAGTTAGTGAACTGGACGCTGTGTGGAGCAACCTATGTGGCGCATACCGATGATCAAGCGTGGCTGCAAGCGAATCTAGCGATTTTTGATAAATGTTTAACGAGCATGATCAATCGCGATCATCCGAATCCGGAGCTGCGCAATGGTGTCATGTCACTGGACAGCACACGCACCATGGGTGGAGCGGAAATCACGACCTATGACAGCTTAGACGTCTCGCTGGGACAATCCCGTAACAATATTTATATGGCGGGCAAATGTTGGGCGGCATACGTGGCCATGGAAGGCATTTTTGCTCAAAATGGCAGAGAAGATCTGGCTCTTATCGCGAGTGAGCAGGCGTTGAAGTGCGCGCAAACGGTTACGTCTTACGTTACCGAAGCTGGTTATATTCCTGCCGTTGTCGGAGAAGGCAATGATTCCAAAATCATTCCAGCCATCGAAGGCCTGGTATTCCCATACTTCACAGGCAATAAGTCTGCGCTGGATGTGAATGGTCGTTACGGCTTTTATATCGAAGCATTGAAGAAGCATCTGGATGTTGTGCTTGTAGAAGGCACCTGCCTGTTCGAGGATGGTGGCTGGAAGCTTTCCTCAACAAGTAATAACTCCTGGTTAAGTAAAATTTATTTGTGCCAATTCGTAGCACGTGAAATCCTAGATCTGTCTTGGGATGAAAAGGGCGCTGCGGCTGATGCAGCCCATGTCGCTTGGCTAACACATCCGACCCTCTCGATCTGGAGCTGGAGTGATCAAATCATTTCAGGCGAGATTACCGGAAGCAAGTATTATCCACGCGGTGTGACAAGCATTTTGTGGCTGCAAGAAACGAAGTAATGACATCCGAGCAACCGAAGCTAATCACTTTGGTTGCTTTTTTGTTGGTACTATTTGTAAAATGGTAGGGATGGAGCTTTGTTGGACTGGAGGAAGATTGCAGACATGACGAAAAAGGAAATTTCAGCAGGCGGTGTTGTTTACCGTAAAATAGGCCAAGATGTTCAGATTTTGCTAATTGTGGATCGGTATCGGAAGCTAGCCTTTGCGAAAGGTCGCATGGAAGTTGGAGAGACAATAGAGCAGGCTGCCCTTCGCGAGATTAATGAAGAAACCAATATTGTAGGCAAGATCATTCAGCCTCTGACAATCAATTATTATCAGTTTGAGCATACAGAATACGGACAAGTTGAGAAAGAAACGCATTATTTTTTAGTCGAAGCTATCAGTGGGGAGCTCAAAGCACAAACGGAGGAAATCCGAGGAGTCCAGTGGCATAACGCCGCAGAAGCGTGGGAATTACATTATCTGAATGGATATGAGAACAATCGTGTTATTTTGAAAATGGCGCTAGAAAACTTAGGATTCCTAGGCGATGAGAGCGAGCCCACGGTATAATGAAAGCATATCGAATTGGATATGTGTTGGTGATCATTTGGCTCGTTGGGATGTTCTATGGTTTTAACAAATATAACGACACTGATGACGATAATAAGATGTTTCAAATTTTAGCCATTACTGTAGTAGGGCTCATTCTATTTCCGGTTTATTTTCTTGGCGTATGTTTATTTGGTGCTTTGGTAAGGAAAAAGAGGTAGATTGAAACCGGGGTGGACACGTGTATGTTCAGTATCGATCAAGTGCTCGATGAAATAATAGCAAATGTGCAATTGAAATTTGGGATAAGCGTTGTGGATACACACGTTCTAGATAAGGGTTGGTTAAATGTAAAGTGGCGTTTCTTGACCGATTCAGGTACCAACTCCGTGTTTGTTAAATATTATCATCCCAATCGTTATAAGCTGCATCTGCCAGAAAGACGGGATAAGATTGAGAAGACGCTCATATTGCAACAGCGATTACACGAATCGGGCGTGGCTTGTCCGAAGGTTTATTCTTGTAATGGGCAGTTTATTCACGAAACATCGAGCGGGTATCTTTTTGCCATGATGGATTGGGTTCACGGGAGCGTAGCTGAGGCTGGGAAAATAAGCAGATCTCACATGCACCATTTCGGTAAAACGACGGGTTACATGCATCATCTGCTCCGTGAGCAGGAGTTTGATGCTTATGCGTGGAAGCCAGATCAGGCAGCCTGTTTGGCAGAATTGCATAAAAATCTGGAACAGGCTAGAAATGAACAAAGTGGTTCATTAATTGAACTGCTTGAACAAGCTATACGTAACGTTCAGCCACTCGATTTCGGGATTTTTGAAGAGAGTCCAATGGGGTGGACCCATTGGGATTTGTGGGCGGATAATGTGTTGATGGACGAGCATGGTGTCGCAGGCATTGTTGATTTTGACAGGATGGCGGTGGCTTATCCGGAAATCGACGTGGCGCGAGCCATCCTATCCGGCGCTTTCGATGTGAAGGGTATTCGAATGGATGCCGTTCAAGACTTTCTAAGAGGTTATCGTGAACACATGGAAGTACCTCATGGACTTATTTTACGAAGTTTTAAAATGTTATATCTCATTGAATCCACATGGTGGCTTCGTACCTCTGTGCTCCAAGATACGGCTGTTCCTAAGCGGTTTCTAGAGGAAATGATTTGGCTGACGAAGCATTGGGAAGAGCTCCCTGTCATGTTTTCTGATATTGGATGTACATCTTTGTCTACATTAGGAGGCGAAATTCTGTGAACCATAAAAACGTATTACCGCAGCTGCATTTTGAGAATCAACTGGATCTTGAGAAATGGCTTGCGCTTCATCATAACACTTCACCTGGCATTCGATTGCAAATCGCGAAGAAAGGCGCTCGAATGACTTCAGTTTCGTACGATCAGGCGCTAGAGAGCGCATTGTGCTATGGCTGGATTGATAGCCAGAAAGAAAAGGCGGACGAGCAGTCATGGCTGCAGCGTTTTACGCCTCGCGGTATCAAAAGCATTTGGTCCAAAGTGAATAAAGAAAAGGCAGAAGCACTGATTGCACAGGGGAGAATGAAGCCGTCTGGCTTGAAGGCGATAGAAGCAGCTAAGAAGAACGGGGAATGGGAGAAGGCCTATGAACCGCAAAGCAATGCGACCATACCTGAGGATTTTGCCTTGGAATTGGAGAGAAGCAGCGAGGCCAAGGCATTCTATGATACGCTGGACCGGCAAAACAAATATGCCATCACGTTCCGAATTCATACGGCGAAGAAGCAAGAAACGCGCGTGAAGCGCATTAAGGAATTTATTTTGATGCTTGAGAATGGGGAAAAGATTTATCCATAGCGTGGAGTTGATCAAGATGGAAATGAAAGTAATTATTTGATAAAGATGTCAAAAAATATATCGTAATGGAACGATTGTTCCACGGTACTAAGCATATGGATATGGACGGAGAGGAAAACAAATATCATGACAACAAAGCTTTATTATAATTCTGCCTATCAGCAGGAATGGCACACAACCATCAGTCAAAAGATTGAACGAGAAGATGGCAACTATGTCCTCTTGGAGGAGACTGCATTTTATCCGCATGGGGGTGGTCAGCCTTGTGATACTGGTGAAATCAATGGAATTCCTGTGCTCGACGTACTACTGGAGGAGGACGAAGTTCTTCATAAGCTAGAAAGTATGCCAGAAGGCACGAGTGCGAATTGTAAAATAGACTGGCAACTCAGATTCGACCATATGCAGCAGCATAGTGGACAGCATCTGCTTTCGGCAGTGTGTCGAGATCTGTATGAGGCGAACACCGTGAGCTTTCATCTCGGGACGGATTACTGCACAATCGATGTGGAGACGCTTGACTTGGAGCCAGCTAAGTTGGCAGCTATGGAGACTGAGGTGAATCGTAAGATTTATGAGAATCGTACGATTACCAGTTATTTCGTTAGCCCGGAGGAGCTTGCGAAGCTGCCCCTTGTCAAACAGCCGAAGGTGACGAAGAACATCCGTATCGTGGAGATCAAAGGCGTGGAACATAACGCTTGTGGGGGCACACATGTCTCGTCAACTGGCGAAATCGGGATGATTAAGTTGTTGAAAACAGAGAAACAGAAAGGGAATACACGTATTTATTTTCTATGTGGTTTCCGAGCGTTGGCGGAATTTAACGAAAATATCCGTATACTTGCGGCCTTGTCTGGCAAATTCAATACGGGTAAAGATGAAATTATGGACCGTATCGAGAAATGGGAATTTGAGCACAAACAGCTTCAAACGGAGCTAGCAGGGCTTAAAGAGAAGCTTGATGCGTACATGTCTCAAGATTTACTTAATAACTGTGAGGTTGTTGTAGCCCATCAGTTTGAGGATAAAACACTGAAGGACATGCAGAGTTTAGCGACTACGCTTGCTGCGAAGACGGATTTGCCGATTCTGTTCGTGACGACTTCGGAGAACAAAGTTGTATTCGCCCACAATGGCAATTACTCGCAAGCTTGCGGCGCATTCTTCAAAGCTCATTTAGGTGGCTATAATGGCAAAGGCGGCGGCAGCGATAAAATGGCGCAGGCTGGGTTCAACAGCCGAGAGGATGCGTTGGCATTTTATTTGTTTGCGTTGGAGAAGCTCAGAGGGAATTAAAGGAATCAATTAGGAGGACTGATCATCAAGGGGCGATACCTTGAGGGTTGGTCCTTATTTTTTAAATCGACTAGTCTATTGTTCCTTTCTAAGATGTCACGATATGAATTTACTATTTACAGTTAGATTCTTATCGAATGAGGTGATGGAATGGCGATTATTGAGGTATTTCCCAACAGCCCGACTGCATTGCAAGATGCGGTTAACTCGGCGAACGAGGGGGATGTCATTTTGGTGCATCAAGGTGTGTATCATGAGAATGTTCAAGTATCAAGCGCGAAAAACAACCTTCGCATCGTATCTAAGCACATACATGGTGCCATTCTCGATGGAAAGTCGATCCTGCATGTTGCTTTTGAATTAACTGGCGTGGCTGGTGTCGAAATCGTGGGGTTTAAAATAAGAAACTATAAGTTTACTGGTATTCGAATAACCAATGGGAAATCTAATCGTATTATTCAAAACAAAATAAACGATATACACGGGTCGGATAATCCGATTGGTATTTTTGCAAGTGATTCAACGGGGAGTCTTTTGATGAAGAATATAATCGAGCGGATAGGAAGAGGTTGCATAGGCTCGGGTATAAAGCTTCAAGCTGTTTTAGGAAACTGGGTTATTAGAAACAAGCTGCATAACAACTCAGCTCATGGAATCGAGGTCATCAATAGTCACCATTCAGCAATTGTGGGGAATCAGATATCGAATAATAAGAGTGAGGGTATTCTAATGAGCGGGCTTGATAATAACCTATTATTCGAGAATAAGTTAAGTAAGAATGGTGCTAACGGAGTTAAGGCCGACAGCACGAATAACTTTATTTTGGATAGCAAAATAACGGGCAATCACGGGAATGGCCTATTGTTTACGTTTAACTATAACTTTGCTGGATTTAATATGATTAAAGATAATAACCAAAGCGGGATTCATATTTCTTCTGATTTTAATGATATTCAGGAGAATAAAATTGAACATAACGATAACAATGGTGTATTTATCCAGAATCCGCATACAGCCAATTTCGTATTTGATAACAAGCTGAAGGACAATCAACCACATAACATCTTGGATATGGGCGAGAATAATAATATCTTACAGAATAATAACAATGACTAGTCATAGTCCAACGCTCAAGTGTGAAGGGGCTTGCCGCAAAAGGCAGCTCCTTTTACTCATTCATGTTTACTAGCTGCATACATATTGATATGATTTTGGAAGAGTGGTATAAAATGAGGTGACCAGGTTGGCCGAAAATGGTGATGAAATGACAAGTGTACATGCATTGGCAGATGCATTCCCAGTTGCTGTTCATGCTGTAAAAAATGGTAATGTCGAAGAGCTAACGCAACTTCTGATTGAACATCCCGATTTAGCAAACGCACGCTCTTTGCAAGGGAGGACTTTGCTGAATCACTTATGTGATTGGCCGGGACATTTTCCACGGGAGGTCGAGTCTGGACGCGTGTTAATTGCTGCGGGAGCAGATATTAATGCCAGAGCCATCGATCCTGCAAAGGGGGAGACTTCCCTACAGTGGGCGGTAAGTTCTAATGATGTTTCCATGGCAGAGTTGCTGATCGTTTCGGGTGCCTCTGTAAATGGCTTAGATGATGATCTCCGACCACTAGCACAAGCTTTATTCTACGGGTGTAAAAATGTTGCAGAGATGTTAGTATGTCGAGGAGCGACTGTGACCCTAGAGTTCGCTGCGGGACTGGGCAGGATTGACTTAATGCAGGAATTCTTCCATGCTGATGGTCGATTAATCCCCAACGCAAGTTTGCATACGGAACCGATTAACCATGCAATTCAATCAGATACGAACAAAGAAGAATTGTTGGAGCAAGCATTGGTCTATGCCGTGATCAACAACAAAGCTGAGAGTGTCACTTATCTACTTGAGCGCGGAGCTGACATTCATGCAATGCCTACAGGGTTTCATTTTCTCGGAACACCTTTGCATTGGGCTGCAGCCTGTGAATCCATCGCAATTGTAGAGATGTTCGTGCACCATGGCGCTGACATTCATGGGAAAACTCCAAAAGATAACAAGACGCCGCTTGATATTGCGATCAGTTGGAAGCGTCATGAGAATGTTCAGTTACTGATAAAGTTGGGAGCAACGCATTAAATCAGTACGCAGGAGATCGGTTTATTTAACGGTCATTTCATTGTAAATACCTCGCATAAGGATGGTGTATTTCGTTTGATTACTCCAAATAAACAAATTCAGAGCTATCTGGATCGCATCGGTTTTAAAGGCACGCTCGATGGCAGCGCAAAGACGCTGGCCGACCTGCAAGAACACCATCTGTATTCGGTTCCGTACGAGAATTTAGATATTCTGGAGCGTAGAGCCTTGTCGCTCGATCCGCAGGATTTATACCAGAAGATTGTAATTCGTCAACGAGGTGGGTACTGTTTTGAGTTAAATGCCTTATTCGGCTGGCTTCTGCGGGAACTTGGCTACACGGTAACTGATTTCGTTGCTCGGTTTTGGCGCGATGAGACGAATACTCCGCCAAAAAGGCGTCATCACGTACTGAAGGTCGAGGCCGAAGGTGTCGAATATTTGTGTGATGTTGGGGTTGGCGGGATTGTCCCCCGCAGACCTATTGCTTTCAACGAAGGGCTAGAACAGCAGCAAGGTGAGGAGATCTACCGCCTCGAGATGGATCCCTATTTTGGCTGGGCACTTTGCGAGTTGAAAAAAGGCGAATGGCATCGCATATACTCCTTCACAGAAGAGCCGCAACTGCCGAAAGACTATCAATTTGCAAGTTTCTGGTGTGAACATGCTCCGGATTCGATTTTCAATAAATACCCAATCGTAGCGATTCGCACACCTGAGGGCCGGCATTCACTTGCCAACCAGGAGTTTCGAAGCTTCACCTCTGACGGAGTAAAAACATTTACTCCGCAGACGAATGAAGCGTATAAAGAAGCGTTGCTAACGTATTTTGGTATTAAGCTGTAAATAAGAAAAGCCTCAGTTCGTTCCTGAGGCTTCTTGCGTTTAGTAGTGAGTAGAAGGCTAACAATTTATGAGAGGCTATCTTCATCAGCGTTAGCAGATTGTGTCGTTCTTGCTTCGGCTAATTGTGCATGAGATTGATCAAGTTGTTCTTGTGCATTCTGTATGGTCTGTCTTCGATTATTGCTAACGGATTGTGCTTGATTCAATTCGCTTAAGGCATCGGCTACAGCGTTGTGAGCCGCCGTTACGGCATTTTGTTGATCGGATTGTTGGTCAGACATGGGTACACCTCCCAATTGTTATTTTTATGGCTACGTTAATTTTTCCGAGAGTACAAGGAATTATTCAGCTTATGTTCTTCACAATCTTATCAATGTGATGCTAGCTTGATCTTATGAGGAAATTTTAGGTAAAATATAGTTAAAATTAGAGTGAGGCGGTATTAACATGGAATCCAATCATCAGGCAAGAATTACGGTAGAAACAACAATCCAAGCACCAGTTGAAAGAGTATGGAAATATTGGACAGAGCCTGCTCATATTACACAATGGAATCAGCCATCAGATGACTGGCACACACCGATTGCTGAAAATAATTTAAGGGTTGGGGGAACATTTCTATTCAGAATGGAAGCGAAGGATGGCAGCTTTGGTTTTGATTTCTCTGGCGTTTATGATGAAGTGAAACTACATGATCGGATTTCTTATAGCTTGGGAGATGGACGTAAAGTGGAGATCAGTTTCATTAGCCAAGACAATGCAACGAAGGTAATTGAAACATTTGATCCAGAAAGCATTAATTCATTGGAGATGCAAAAAAGCGGTTGGCAAGCAATTGTCGACAATTTTAAAAAGCACGCTGAAGCTTCAGAAGAATTACTTCGTAAATGATCTTGGATGATATCTAAAGCAGAAAACAGCCGCAGTCTGAGACTTTATTTTCAAGTCTTCGTCCGCAGCTGTTTTTTTGTTCCTATTAGCTAATCCACTTACCCTAAAAATATGTCCAATGGTTCATGAATATCGTCATGGTAACGTTTTCTATAAAACCGTATAGTTAAATTGTGGTTAAGATAACAAGTGAAAGGGTGACGCTGCATTCGTAACAGCAAGTGGAGGAACCAGATGATAACAGTACGGGGCTTGAAAACAAAGGAAAGAGCGATCTAAGGTCCATTGGCGTGGGAACTCCTTAGAATCGCTCTCGGTAGTGAGAATGAATTTCTACGAAATTCACAGCTCACTACAATTTTGACACACATTCAGAAGAATAAGCAAGTACAAAAATATGTGTTTAAAATTGAAGGGAGTTCAAAACGATGAGAAAAATGAAAAGCTTACAAATGATGGGTGCAGCAAGTTTGTCGATGGCATTGATTTTAACTGGTTGTTCTTCTACGAAAACAGCAGAAACATCACCAGCAGCGGCTTCCCCGGCAGCTTCACAAGCGGCAGCAGCTACGAAAGCTCCGGAACCAGCGAAAAGCGGAGAGAAAGTAACGGTTAACTTCTGGAATCCGTTCTCTGGTAATGACGGTCCATTCATGAAGAAAATCGTGGATAACTATAATAAATCGCAAGACAAATATACTGTGAAAATGACCATTCAACCAAATGGTGACTACTACAAACTGCTTGATACAGCCATTGCAACGAAAAAAGGTGTTCCTGATGTCGCGATCATGCATCTTGACCAAACACCTACGTACATTGCGAAGGATCAGCTCCAACCTGTTGATGCGATTGCGAAAGCAGTTGGTGTAGAGAAGAGCAATTTCCCACCAGCAACGGTGGAATACTCCACCAAGGATAACAACTGGTACAGCATACCGCTAGATATTCATCCGCTAGTTATGTATTACAATAAAGATTTGTTTAAAGCTGCCGGCATTGCTGCACCACCAACCAATCGTAAAGAATTTGTTGACGCAGCAGTCAAATTAACGGATGCTTCCAAAGGTATTTGGGGGGCGGCGATGCCAACCTTCTGGATTCAAAACTTCTTGTTCCCTACAATTTTGTTCCAAAATGGCGGGGATTTCCTAGATGATAAAGGCAATATCGCATACAACTCCCCAGCAGGTGTTGAAGCGGTTACGTTCATGAGAAGCTTGACAACGATGAAGGTTTCACCACCAACCGTTGCGGCTGATGGCGATTTCAACTTGTTCCAACAAGGGAAAAGTGCGATGCACTTCAATGGTCCTTGGTCGAAAGATGCGTTCGATAAAGCGAAAATCAATTATGGTGTAGCTCCGGTTCCACAACTAGGTACAGTAAAACAAGCTGTGTTCGGTGGATCCCATAACTTCGTTATTCCAAAAGGAACAACGGATGCAGCAGTTCTTGCAGGTGTGGGTGATTTCTTGAAATATGTCAATGCGAATTCCATTGATTGGGCAGAGTCCGGTCAAGCGGTTGCTTCCAAAGTGGTTCGCGACAGCGCAGCTTTCCAGGCGATGACACAGCAACAAACTGAAGTGGCGAAATCATTTGAGTATGTTAAATTTGCACCAAAAGTATTAAATTGGGGTCCAATCTCTGACAGTATCTGGAGCGAGCTTGCGAATGCGCTTCAAGGCAAAAAAGAACCAAAAGCTGCACTCGACGATGCAGCAGCCAAATCAACAGCTGCCATGAAGAAGTAATCATAGCGTAACAACATGGAAAGGCGGGTACCCTGTACCCGTCTTCCCTTTTAAAGTAGAGGAGGGAATCTCGTGCCTACCCCATCAAATTGGAAATCAAAGCTGACGTCAAGCTTATTCATATTACCGTATTTCATCGCTTTCTTAGCTTTCACGCTGATCCCGATTGTATACGGGTTCATCATTAGCTTAAAGCAATACAATCTGCTTGATCCTGTGCATCCTTTCGTGGGCTTCGACAATTACAAAAAGATTTTTACAAGCGGCACGCAAGAAAATGACCTGTTTTTCATTGGAATGAAGGCCACATTGAAATTCGTCGTGTTTTCAGTACCTTTTCTCGTCATTGTAGGACTAGGCTTTGCCTTATTGTTAAATGCACTCCCAGCGAAATTGCGCTCCTTCTTCCGTTCGATCTATTTCATCCCCTATGCAGTTTCGGCAACCGTCATGGCGGTTATTTGGAAGCGAATGTTCGATGTCACAGGCGGATTTATCAATCTACTCCTTGCAAAAGTAGGCATTCGCGAGTTCGATCCCGTTCCTTGGCTGATCGATACGCCGTTCGTCTGGTTTGCTTTAGTTATTGCAACGCTCTGGTGGACCATCGGCTTTAACATGATTATTTTTGTCAATGCGCTCAATGGCGTACCTGAAGATCTCTATGAAGCTGCGAAAATCGATGGCGCGAACGGTTGGGACAGACTGAAGAGTATTACGCTTCCTTTTATCAGACCGGTGCTCATCTTTGTATTAATAACCTCAACCATTGCATCGTACAATATCTTCGCCCAGCCGAATCTAATGAGTAACGCTGGTGATGAGACGAAGGTGCTCCTCATGGGGATTTTGCAAACAGCCTATACAGCAAGAGAAATCGGTTCAGCGTCAGCGATGGCAATTCTTATGGGCTTAACGATCATGATTGTATCTGTTATACAATTCAAAGTCACGAGCAGGAAGGAGTAGAGGACGTTGAAATCACTGAAAATCTTTTATGTGCTGCTTGCTTCACTTCTAGGTGTTATTTTCATACTTCCGATATTGTGGATGTTTTCCAATTCCTTTAAGACCGATATCGAAGTCATGGCGCCGGTATTTCATTTGTTTCCGCAAGAATTTACGTGGGATAATTTCCATACGATTTTTGTTGGAGGAGCTGTCGAGGTTCCGATTTTCCGTTGGATGTTCAACTCCTTTTTCGTAGGCTTTGCTGCGACATTGTTGGTAATCCTCTTGGATGCGATGGCAGCTTACGCGTTAGCGAAGTTAGATATTCCGTTTAAAAGAACGCTTTTTGCTCTATTCGTAGGATCGATGATGGTGCCGGGCATTATCTCTTTTCTTCCTCAATATTTGAATTTCAGTAATTTCAATCTGATCAATACGTATTATGTGTTAATTTTGCCCTATTCGGGTGGGGCGCTTGGCGTTTTTATGTTAATCCAATTTTTCCAGTCGTTTCCAAATGAAATTATTGAAGCTGCTCGGATCGATGGGGCGAATAAATGGCAGGTATTCAAGTCGGTATTGATGCCATCTTCCATTTCCATTGTAACCACATTAGCGATTTTTACGTTTATGAATGTTTTCAACGACTATGTATGGCCGTTTTTTACGGTTACAGACCTCGAGATGCGTACCCTGACAGCAGGGGTGGCGGTTATGGCAACAGGCAGTTTCGTGCAATCGTATGGCAAATTAATGGCGCTTGCTACGTTATCGACGATACCAACACTGATCATCTTCCTAATTGGACAGCGTCAATTTATACAATCGATTACGGCAACAGGTGTCAAGCAATAGTAGCAGAGATGAGATGCGAATAGGTAGAGGTGAGGCTTTTTCATGCGGAAATTAAGTCTGATATGTTGTTTAACCATCTTGCTCCTAGCAGGGTGTACGAAGGGAGCTGTGGAGTCACAAGTGAAGGAAACGAATAGCGCTGTTTCACCGACAAAGGAAGCGAAAACATTTACCAATCCGATTATGGATAATGGAGCAGATCCTTGGGTCACCACAAAAGATGGAACCTACTTTTATACACAAACAACGGGAAACTCCATCCGCGTATGGAAATCGAAGACGTTGACGGGGTTAGCCGAGGCAGAGTACAAAGACGTCTGGTTCCCGCCTCTATCAGGACCAAATACATCCAACATATGGGCACCTGAATTACATTTTATCGCTGGAAAATGGTACATCTACTATGCCGCTGATAACGGCCAGAATGAGAATCATCGCATGTTCGTGCTCGAATCCGTAACGGATGATCCACAAGGTGCTTATGTCGACAAGGGCATGATGGATACAGCGGGCCGCTGGGCTATTGATGGGACGACGCTGCAGAAGAAGGACGGATCACTCTATTTCATATGGTCGGGCTGGGAGGGTGCCGTCAATGTAAGTCAGCATCTCTACATTGCACCTATGAGCAATCCATATACGATAAGCGGCAAGCCAGTTGAAATCTCACGCCCAACCTATGATTGGGAGCTGGTAGGTAATCCAACGATCAATGAGGGACCGCAGGTATTGTTACATGAGGATCGTATTTTTGTGATTTATTCGGCAAGCGGCAGCTGGACGGACGACTATTGTTTAGGCATGCTCAGTACAGACATGAGCAAAGATGTGCTGAATCCGGCTTCCTGGAAGAAGGGGGATAAGGCTGTTTTTACGAAAACGGATCAAGTCTTCGGGCCGGGTCACAACTCGTTTGTGAAGTCCGTGGATGGCAAAGAGGACTGGATCGTGTACCATGCCGCGAAAACGCAAGGCTCCGGCTGGAATCGTAACGTCCGTATGCAGCCTTTCCAGTGGAACAAGGACGGTACGCCGAATTTTGGTACGCCGATTGCGGAAGGCTTACCTGTGAAGGTGCCTGGTGGCGAGTAGGCGATGGTGCGGTTGAGGAGCTTCGGCCTTTTTGGTGTACGCTGGCACGGGTGAGAACTTAGCGCCACTTCTTTGAGCACTATCCCCTTGGCTCAGGATATGAATCGATTCACCCCGACCTGAGCGAAGGGGATAGTGGCGATACATACTTTTAAAGAGAACGTCAATGAGTGAAAAGTGCTAGATCGTGAGCAAAGAAGCTGAAACACCCCTCCGGGCGTTTCGGCTTCTTTTGTCTACAAATCCAAAAATATGTCCATGACTAAAGGAAATAGGTCATTGGCTTGACTCCAGCTAGTTTGTATAATGAAGGCAGAGTTGTATGGCATGGAGGGGATTCAAATGAGCGTAGAGCAACAATCAGATTGGAATCCTAAGCAAGCTGCGAAAGCTACAAAAGTGATGTGTCTACTTCTCATGTTGAGCGTATGCATGGTTGGCTGCGATTCGCAGTCCGAGCTCTCAACCGAGGAGCCTGCAGCTAGCAAGCTGCGGATTACGTTCTGGACACCGTTCAGCGGTGGCGATGGCCAGTTTATGGCTGAATTGATCCAGCAATACAATAATGAGAATCAGGATCATGTGAAAATAGAGCAAATCAACAATAATTCAGGTGATTATTACCCGAAGCTGTCAACGGCGATCGTAACCGAAGAGGCACCGGATATCGCGATTGTGCACTCTGCGAAATATTCGCAATATGCGCCAGCCGGATTTTTGACGGATTTGAATACGCTTGCGGTCGAAGCAGGCGTACATTGGGATGATTTTAACCCGACGATTCTGCAAAGTACGGTGGCCGATAATAAACACCTAGGCATTCCATTGGATACGCACCTGGAGGTTATGTACTACAACAAGGATTGGTTGAGAAAAGCAGGCCTCCTAGATGAAAAGGAAAGGCCAATTATGGCGGAAGGAGAGGCAGGATACCTTGCTTTTCTGGAGAAAATCCGTGACAGTGTCCCGCCGAATGTTACGCCATTAGCCGAGCCTAATGTACGGATCGACTCCTTCTGGCTTTGGTTCTCCTTTTATAATCAAATGAAACAAGATGGCGGAAGATTCTACACCGACGATGGCAAAGCGGCTGCGATTGACAATCCTTCGGCTCTCAAATCCTTGGAATTCGTGAACTCTCTTTATACGAAGAAACTCATTTTGCCGAATATCAATGATCAGTTTCAAAGCTTCGCCAAGGGAAATGCAGCTACTCTAATTTCTGGAGTGTGGGGAACGGGTACATTCGAGAAAGCAGCTGATTTGCACTTCGGTGTAACCAAAATCCCGCAAATCTACGATCACCCGGCAGCATGGGGGGATTCTCATACGTTTTCGCTTCCGTATCATGAAAAGCCGGATAAACAGAAGCAAATCGCTGCGCTTAAATTTGCGAATTGGGTAGCGGCGCATGGGGCTAGCTGGGCGAAGGCCGGTCATATCCCGGCGGTGAAGAAGGCTGTCGCTTCGGAAGAGTTTCAAATGTTGAAATACCGCCCAGACTATGCCAGCGCAGCCGACGATGTGAAATATTTCCCCAATCAACCGCGACAGGGTTCGATCAACGATGAGCTTGTGCGTGAATTTGAGAAGATGATGGCGGGACAAATCACGCCACAAGAGGTGCTGCATAATGCGCAAAAGATCATTAATACCAATCTTCAAATCCAGCAGAATTCGACTGCACAATAGGCTGCAAGTCATCAAAGATTTGCCAATTGCGATGAAATTGATCGTGATGAGTGCTATTTTTATTGCGGTCCCGCTTGGCATTGCGAGCTATTTAACTTTTACGAGCTATTCAGCTTCGATTCAGAAAAATACAGGGAAATATCAGATGGATGTAGTGAAGGAACTCACCGCTAACATCGATACCTACTTGAATGAGCTAAATTTGTTGACGTTATTACCTTATCAATCACCACAAATCATGAAGTTTCTGGAGGTTGGCGAGCAGAATGGGAATCTTTCTTTTAATGATCGTGTAACGATAGAAGACTTCACGAAGCGTGTGTTTGCCAACGGGCGCGTAGATATTTCCGGGTTGACGTTATACCGCACTCGAGGCGGGAATACGTATACGGCTATGTCGGAAGAGCAGGCCAATTATACGCTGCGAGACGTGAAGAATGAGGTCTGGTATGATAAGGTTTCACAAACGGGAAAAGTCGTGTATATCGGGACATTTAACAAAAACGGGTCAGTTTCCACGACCCAAGTGTACTCTTTTGCCAGAAAAATTCGCAGTGTAGATACAGGTGCTGTTCTTGCTTACATCGTGCTAGATGTTGATAAGAATATTATCCGCAATAAAATGGAAGCGATTTCCAATGAAAAAAAGAACATCATGATTGTGGATAATGAAGGCGCGATGATTTATAAAAGCATGGTTAACGGCCTAGATGCTGAGCAAATTAAGCAGTTCAAAGGCGCCGGAACCGTCGTTTATAAGCAAAACAAGGATTCAGAGTTGGTTTCCTATTTTACCTCACCTCTAACGGGGTGGACGATGATTGAGATGGTTCCTCTGGCGATTTTGCTGCAGGATACGGTGTATGTGAGGAATTACATTATTGGTATTGGTGCTGTCTGTTTGCTGTTAGCCATTATTATTTTCACATTGTTTGCCCTTCGTATCACCAATCCGATTAGTGAATTACGAAACCTCATGAAGAAAGTAGTTTTAGGTGATTTAGCTGTTTCCATTCCGATTCATAGTCGCGATGAAATTGGTCAGTTGAGCCAATCTTTTAATATCATGGTGTCGAAGCTAAGTGATTTGGGGTATCGTCTATATGAGTCGGAAATCAGGGAGAAAAATGCCCAAATATCGGCGCTCCAGAGTCAAATTAATCCGCATTTTTTATACAACACGCTAGGTTCTATCAGTATGTATGCTGAAATACAAGGCAATAAAGAAGTCGTGAAAATGACGAATCATCTAAGCAAACTGCTCCGCTACAGTATTAACAGTCATCAGAGCCAAGTTCCTTTACATATGGAATTAGAGCATGTGACAGGTTATATGGCGATTCAACAAATTCGTTTTGAGGATAAAATCAAGTTCCACGTCCGCATCGAGCCTGAGCTGCTGAGCTATTCGGTGATTCGCTTTATTTTGCAGCCGATTGTGGAGAACAGTATTGTACATGGGATTGATAAAGGCAATGGTTATGGAAGCATTAGCTTAATTGGAAAGAAACAGGATAATCATATGCTGATCCAAATTCAAGATGATGGCGCTGGGATGAGTGCAATGCAGCTGCAGAGCTTGATTGATCGGAAGTTCCAAATGACGACAACGGAAGAAGGAACTGGGGGTACAGGTCTAATGAATGTACATCGGAGAATCGCTTTGCGCTATGGGAATCAGTACGGTGTAACGATTGAGAGCGATCTCAAGCAAGGGACGACGATTTCATTAACCTTACCGCTCATCGAGGGTTATCATGAAGGGAGGAAGCTGGATGCCTAGCATATTAATCGTGGATGACGAAACCATTTTCCGCAAAGGGATACGACTCATGATTACAGATATGAACAGCGAATGGTTCGTAATCGATGAGGCAACGGATGGTGCAGAAGCCCTGGAGAAAATCGAAGAGCTGCAGCCTGATCTAATTATTACGGATATCAAAATGCCTAGGATCGATGGGATTCAGCTACAATACATTGTGAAGGATCGATTTCCTCATATCTCATGCGTGGTGATGAGCGGTTATAACGATTTTCAATATGCGCGTGAATCCTTGCGTTTGGGTGCGAAGGATTACTTGATGAAGCCTTTTCAGCGGGAAGAGCTCTATGCTTTGCTCGAGAAACTGCAGGAAGAGTGGATGACGGAAAAAAGGCCCAATAAGTCCAATGGAATGGATCAACAAGTTCAGAATCAGATGCGGCAGCATGTGCTTGCAGGTCTATTGACGGGGAATGTCCATCATGGAGAGGCCGAGCTGTTAGATAACGTTGGGATTCAATTCCCATATGCTTTCATTAGCTGCTTAATTGCTAAGCTGGATCGAGATTCAGTGACGGATGAGCGGTATTATCAATTGAATCCTTCCTTGTTCTCGATTTACATCCAGCAGTTTATCCAGGAGAGCCTCGATGAGAGCTTCAAAGGTTATGTTTTCATACACCATGACACGGAAGTTGTTGCTCTGATTAATCATGATGGTGTTGAAACCATCAACGTCGAGATCGAGAAGCTGACGAATCGAATTCGGAAGGATATTCGGGTGCAGTCTAATTTTACGCTTACATTCGGCTTAGGCAGTCCCGCTAAGGATCTAGAAGCTATTTCCAAGTCGTACAAAGAGGCAGGATTAGCATTGTTATACCGTTTGGTTATAGGCGGGGATCGATTATTCTCTAACGAGATTGTTGCGGAGATGAAAATGGAGAAGCACGATTGGCACGCCGCCGACTGGCATTCGTTGAATCAATTCGTCCAAGAAGGTGACTTGGCGAATGTTCAGCAGCAAGCAAGCCTCTACGTGACGAAGCTCTGCCAACAATGGAAGGATCCTGAAATCATTCACCAACAAATTTGTAAAATGCTGCTGCATTTCTACGAGTTGGCTGTGAACTTGGCTGTCGTGAAGCAGTGGCTGCAGAATACGGATGTGAAGCAGGTTTTGGTAGACATTTACTCGTATTCATCGAGCAAAGAACTGACTGAGCGCTGTCAGAAGCTGCTGGGCGATCTAACCGTGTGCATCGGGAATCGCAAAAAGAAGATGGTGACAAGCCCCGTCGAAATCGTGGTGCGCTACGTGGAGGAGCATTATGCAGAATCGATCACGCTAAATACGATGGCCGACATTGTCTATCTCAGCCCGTCCTATCTAAGCAGCTTATTCAAAAGCAAGCAAGGTCAGTCGTTCATTGACTTTTTGACGGAGAAGCGGATTGAGAAGGCCAAATCACTCCTGCTTTATTCCGATGAAAAGATTCAAGTCATCTCAGATTCTACTGGTTTTACGAATATTAGACATTTCAATCGCGTGTTCAAAACGATCACGAATCGCACCCCATCCGAGTTCCGTGAGGGGAGAATCGCCGGCATTTCCGAACCGTTCAAGGTGAATTAATCTTGAGCGGTTTTTTGTGATTATTTGGAAGGTATCCATACCAATTAAGCGCATTTGAATAAACTAGTAGGGATACTAGAATGAGAGGGTGTGAAATGAGATGCAAAAAGCGAAAGCGGCTATTTTGGAGAATCAGGTGTATTCAAATCGCGTTGCTCGATCGGAATTCGATAACAATTGGAAGACAAGCGTGTCGAGTAGTGGATATGTCGTGTATACAGCGACTAGAAATAACGCGAAGATTATTGTTTTGCTGACTACAGGGTTAAGAAAGCTGATTATTTTCGATAAGGGTGGAAAAGTCCTTGTTGGCTCTGGCGGAGTAAGTCATTATAGTAAACCGCATAAGGCGAGGGATTTGAATTGATTGGTAGATGTATGAAGACACTGTACTCACGGTGTGGATATGAGGAGTTAGTCGAAGATATTGAGTAACTCGGGTGCCGAGGCGCTGACCAGAGCGGAGTTACTCGAAAAACTCGACTAACTTGTTCGCCGGAGCAGCAAATCTAGGATGCAAGTCGAAATAATCGACTTACGCACGCACAGGAGCAGCAAATCTAGGATGTAAGTCGGAAAAATCGACTTACGCACGCACAGGAGCAGCAAATCTAGGATGTAAGTCGAAATAAATGACTTACGCACACACCAGAGCAGCAAATCTAGGATGCAAGTCGAAATAATCGACTTACACACGCAGCGGAGCAGCAAATCGAGGATGTAAGTCGAAATAATCGACTTACGCACACACCAGAGCAGCAAATCTAGGATGCAAGTCGAAATAATCGACTTACGCACGCACAGGAGCAGCAAATCTAGGATGTAAGTCGAAAAAATCGAATTACGCACGCACAGGAGCAGCAAATCTAGGATGTAAGTCGGAAAAATCGACTTACTCGCAACCTCATCTGCAATACTTCAAAAAAAGGCAATCTTCCTTTGAAGATGTAGCCTTTTTTTAATTCTCCAGTAAAGAACAATCCAAGTTAAAACATAGCAATAGCGTGCAAGAACTAAGCAACAAACGACTATAACAGCGCTTACAAAAATGCTACGCTTAATTCAGACGAAGAATAAAAAAGTTAAATGTTTATTTGAGTAAAGGAGGGAATTTGAAAGGTTACATAGCGTTTTTGAAGATATTACTAAGTCAATTTTTGCGTTTATAGAAACAGCCAATATAGGAGGAATTCAAGCATGCGAATATCAAAGCCAAGCAAGCTGCTGTTCCATTCAACACTCGCCTCTGTGTTAATCTCAGCAACCATCGGTCTAACGCCAGCAGTAGCAGCGGTTGATCCAACTTTGCCGAACTGGACAACTGCAGGTTACAAAGGCGGGCAGGCGCTGCCGACAACTGGAACGCAGATTGATCTCACAACGAAAGGCATTACAGCCAACGACGGCATTGACGACTCGAACGCGTTGCAGCAAGTCATTAATGATATTCGCAGCGGTGCGTTGACGGTTAATGGTGCGGTTGTAAGTGATGCCAACCGAGCGATTTTGAAATTTCCTGCGGGGCAAATTGACCTCAACAAGCAAATTCGCGTAGATGCCAGCTATATCACGATTCGGGGTGCTGGGAATAACCCAACGACTGGAACGAAGATCGTGTTCAAGCCGGCAGCCACATACTCCGAAGATCCGGCCAATCCTGGCGCTCCGCTCATCGATGGCAAAATGTGGCCAGGATATGCAGCCTTCCGCGTAGAAGATCGTGCCAAAGACTCTGGTGACACAACGTATGAGGGAAGCATTAACTTCCACTGGTTAACCGGGGAGAGGGTTGCATCAGCAGGCGGAGGAACCAAGGGCGCTACGCTTGTGAAAGTAGCCTCAGGCAAAGGCTCGCAATTCGCTGCTGGCGATACGATTTATGTTGGCGCCGCCAATACGGTTGCCTTTTATGATCAGATGCAAGCGCCACAAGCGTATCGTTACAATGGTCACATGCGTACGCAAATGTTCAAGGTTGTGAGTGTAAGCGGAGATAATATCACGATTGATAAGCCGCTCGAGTTTGATATTCCTTTTAGTAATAGCGGACAGCTGCCAGCAGATCCAGGCGGATCGAATTCAACGTATTACAGTAAAGTCATGAAAGTAACGGCTGTGAAAGGTGTAGGCTTTGAAGATTTTTATTTTACACAAGATATTTCTTATACACCTTATAATGGGCTCATTAATGCCAATGATTACGATGCCGTAACGAACCCAGGCGGAGTTGGACTCAAATATAAGAATGAAGCGCTGGAGTATGCGATCCATGGGATTTTGTTCAAATTTGCACAGGACGGTTGGGTGAAGGGAATCCGCACCTACATGACAGGTTCCCATCCGATCGTGACGGAATTTGCCAAAAATATGGAAATTACCAATAACATTATTTATGGAGCTTGGAATAAAGGTAAAGGCGGTCACGGTTACGTTCGTGGTTCCAAATTGTACGATTCCAAAATCACAAATAACACGATTGATCGTGTTCGTCATTTAACCTTGCAGTGGTCGGCAACTGGCAACGTGATTCAGGGCAATGCGCTGAGTGCGGACATGAACTTACATGGAGGCTGGGAGCGTCATAATTTGATTGAGCAAAATACAATCAGCATCCCTTTTGAGCATAGCTCATGGGGTGAAGGTGAAGGCGGCCAGGATATGCTGGAGGGGACCTGGTATCCAATCTGGTATGGCGCAGGCCCGCATGCTTCCAAATGGTCTGGCGGAACGGGTGAGCAGAACGTATTCTTCAATAATACGATGACGAAGCAGACGACGAAGGGTGGCGCTTACGTACCATTCGCTCCTTACAATAATACGAATACCATCTACCAAATCGGCTGGGATGGCACACAGTGGACACATCTGCAGAAGCCTACAGGGACTTTTATTAGTACATGGGGTCAAAATGAGACCGTCGATTTCTCTCAAGCTCCGAATAAGGGTGTTTATGCTTGTTTGAGTTTTACGGGCAGCTCCTTATTAGGCAGCGGTACTGCAACGAATTCATGTACCGGAGGAGCCGATACACAAGCGCCAACCGTGCCAGCGGGTATGACAGCAACGGCAGCATCCAGCTCGCAAATTAACTTGAGCTGGACGGCGTCTACGGATAATGTTGGCGTAACCGGGTACGATGTGTACCGCGGTGGCACGTTCCTGAAGACGGTAACGGGCACGTCAACAACGGACACAGGCTTAGCAGCGAGCACGGCGTACAGCTACTATGTGAGGGCAAAGGATGCAGCTGGCAACGCTTCAGCAGCGAGTAATACAGCGAGTGCGACGACGCTGGCCGCGACGGATACACAAGCGCCAACAGTGCCAGCGGGTATGACAGCAACGGCAGCATCCAGCTCGCAAATTAACTTGAGCTGGACGGCGTCTACGGATAATGTTGGCGTAACCGGATACGATGTGTACCGCGGAGGAACATTCCTGAAGACGGTAACAGGAACATCAACAACGGACACAGGCTTAGCAGCGAGCACGGCGTACAGCTACTATGTGAGGGCGAAGGATGCAGCTGGCAACGCCTCTGCAGCGAGTAATACAGCGAGCGCGACGACGCTGGCCGGCAGTTCTTCAGCTACATTGAATCCATCGGATGATTCCTATGTACATGAAAGCAATGCGACAACCAACTACGGTAACGATACCACGATGTTCCTGAAAACCTCCTCAGGCTCTAGTCGTTATATTTACTTGAAGTTTGACTTGAGCAGTATATCCAGTGTAACGAGTGCGAAGCTGCGCATTTACGGCAGTGCGTCAGCCGCAACGACAGTGACGGCATATCAAACAACGGATAGTTGGGCGGAAGGTACGATCAACTGGAATAATAAGCCAGCGATCGGCAGCGCAGCTGGAAGCATCGCGATGAATGCGACGAATGCTTACTATGAAATTGACATTACATCGTATGTGCAAGCGCAAGCTGCTGGGGATAAAGTAGTCTCCATCGAGCTGCAAGAGAGCGCAGGGAAATACACGACGCTGAATACGAGCGAAAATGCATCAAACAAGCCACAGCTGGTTATTCAATAAACAGCTACTGTACGAAAACCAGCAACCTTTGAACTGCACCCCATTTGTTAGACACAACTAACAATGGAGGTGCAGTTCACAATGGGTGCTGGTTTTCGCTATGTAACTATTTTGCAAATCGTCTGATCAGGCTTCATGAATAGTATTACTTTCCGACATTTTCGCATATGATTCGTTAGGAAGTGAATATATTAAGGGTCGGGGAGTGGAAGGGGCATGTCTTTTTTTGATAAAGTGAAGCAGGGTGCATCGGAAGCGGCGAAAAAGGCGCAACAAACCGTAGAGATTACGAAATATAAAACACAGATTTCATTGAAAGAGAGAGAAATTGATAAAATTTACAAACTAATTGGGGAATCCGTTTATACTTCGTATCTTTCTGGTGACTACACACAGGTTGAAGTAAATGTGAAGGACTATTGCCAAGGCATATCTCAAATCAATACAGAGATCAGTGAGATTGAACAGAAAATTACGGAAGTTCGGAATGAGAAAGAATGCGTATGCGGTAAAGTGGTTGTCGCTGACACGAAGTTCTGTTCGTCCTGTGGACATCACTTTGTATAAGAAACAGGGATCGGGAGTAATCAAACAGTTTTCGCAGAGAATGGTTCTGTGAAAGCTGTTTTTGTTTTGTTTAAGAATTTGTTTAAGTTTCAGAATAAACCTCCACTTATGCTAAAATAGTTAGAAACAAGTAAGTAGTAAAATGGAGGCATAGAAGATGGCTGAGCTAATCCAAGATCCAGTAGTGAAAGTAGAAATGCTGATTAGAAAACCAGCTCAAGAGGTTTTTGAAGCTTTTATCAACCCAGAAATCACGTCGAAATTTTGGTTTACCCATGGCAGCGGAAGACTAGAAGCTGGAAGTCGTGTGCAATGGAACTGGGCTATGTACGGGGCAACCGCAGAGGTTGAGGTCAAAGAAATCGAGCTAAATAAGCGAATTCTTGTGGACTGGGGCACCTTAGTCGAGTGGTCGTTTATTTCACAAGCGGATAACGAAACTTTCGTGACCATCACGAACACGGGTTTTACGGGCAGCGCGGATGAAATTGTGAAGCAAGCACTTGATTCAACAGAAGGATTTACGATTGTGTTATGTGGCTTGAAAGCCTATCTCGAGCATGGGATCCGCTTGAATCTGGTAGCAGACAAGGCTCCCTACGCAAATATTCAATAGCTTAAGGAGAACATACATGAAAGTTATTACACAAACAAATCGCATGTCATTAGTTCAACTAGACTCCTCACATTGTGATTTGGTCGTGGATTTCTTTAGTCGTAATCGCGACTTTCTTGAGCCATGGGAAATGGTGAGGGATGAGTTGTTTTTTACAGCGGACTTTCAGGCAGAATTGTTGGAGTTAGAAAAGAAGCTATTCGAAGAAGGTTACCTGTTCAAAGTATGGATGCTATACGATAAACGCATTATCGGTTCCATTGCGCTCAATAATATCGTGCGTGGCGCATTCCAATCGTGTCATCTGGGCTATCGTATGGATGGCGAGCTGATCAATCGGGGATTGATGACAGAAGGACTCGAAGCAGTTATTGCATATGCGTTTGATGAGCTGCGGCTGCATCGGATTGAAGCGAATATTATGCCTCGCAATCAAGCCTCGATGAAAGTTGTTCAGAAGCTTGGCTTCTATGAGGAAGGCTTGGCGATCAAATATTTGAAAATTCATGACGTATGGGAGGACCATATTCATATGGTGCTTCGGAATTCAGGGATGGAGTAAATGAATAATCTATATCGTTGTGGAGCAGCGTTTGATAGCTGCTTCTTTTTTGTTTTTCCAAGCCACTCAGTCTGACAATCATTAGCGGTATTTTATTATGAGACGAGTACATTTACCAATTCGTGGCATAATAGAAGTAAATTTTTACTAAAAAGGGGACGTATCATGAGAACTTTGCTGTTCGTCTTAATCTTCGTATTCAGCATCGCTCTCCAAATCGGATTCAATATGATTTCATATGGAGAAAAGCTGGGAATCGCCATAAACGATTTTGTACCCGCAGCAAACAATAGGCCAGAACTTATATGCGTAATCCTCATTGGCTTCGCTGCAGCGTTGCGAGCCGATTGGAAATATAGAAAGCGATCGTGAATCAACTGATTCCTCCGGGCAAGGAGATGAACTTCGGAGTATGGAGAACCTGACCTCAAGACAGCTGTTTACAGCTTTATTTATGTTCCTTCAAGGCAGCGCCATCTTGTTAAATCTAGCTACATCCTCAGGACGGGATGCCTGGATTTCCTTACTGTTGTCTGGATGCTTGGGGGCCATCATATTTACAGTCTATCTGTATGTATTAAAACGATATCCGCAATTAGGATTGTTTGATTTGTTAATTCAAGGGTTTGGCAAGTGGATGGGGTCAATTTTTGTATTTCTGTATATTATCTACTTCGTTTATATTGCTTCACGCGATGTCAGAGACATTACGGAACTGATTTCTAACGCGGTCATGCTTGAAACGCCGAAAGAGATCATAGCAGCTTTGTTTATTCTCCTAGTGCTGTATGTAGCTGTTACAGGAGTAGTTAATATTTTTAGACTGAGTACGATTTATATTTGGGCATTTATGGTTTTATATGTTTTGGTGATCACACTGATCTTTATTACCGGACAATACGAATGGGGGCACCTCAGACCCATCTTGGGTGATGGTGTCAAGCCAGTGCTTCATACGGTGTTGTTTCAAACGATGGAGTTTCCCTTTGGGGAAACCATTGTGTTCATCGCAGTAATTGGTACCTATCTTACGAGTATGAAATCCCCCAACAAGGCCGGTATTTCTGCCACGATACTAAGTGGCGTCATCTTGGCCATTTCCTCCATCATCCAGCTCATATCATTAGGTCTTGCAACCAAACAGCGCACGAATTTCCCGATGCTCAGTGCGGCCAGAAACGTTTCCATCAGTACGTTTCTCGAGCGTGTGGATATCTTAATTGTATTTATTATGCTGCTTGCCATTACGGTGAAAGTTAGTATTTTTTTATTTGCGGCGTTAAAAGGAGTGGAAACCTTATTTAAATTTCCGATTCAACAAATGGCGCTGCCATTCGCGGTCGTCATCTACACGATGTCACTGCTGATGTCGAGAAATATAGCCGATCATTTGCAAATTGGCATCGTGGTCGTTCCGATCTTCATGCATATCCCGTTGCAGTTCGTGGTACCCGCAATTTTATTCGTGGTGCTGCTCGTAAGACAAAGGAGGATGAAAACTTCATGAATGATTCCTTACCGAAGGACGTTGAGATTCCGTTACCTCTTGAATGGCACCAAACCGAGCAAATCATAAATGCATATATAGGGAAAACCGAAGATGCTGTGGTAAATACGATTCGACTCGGCTCGAAGCAAGGGCTGCTGGTTTATTTCAGCAGTCTTGCGGCGACAGACAAGATCACCTCCGAACTCATTCAGCCAATGAACGAAACGGATTTCGAAGCCGATCAAATTCAGATCTTGGAATCCTTTCGCTTGGTTGCTGTAGGAGGCTTGCCCTATAAATACATCCAAAATGTAACTGAAATCGTGAAAGAAGCTTTGCTCGGCCATGCCGTCATCTTGGTGGAAGGAGAACCACAAGCGCTTGCCATTCAAATTGGCGGAATGGAAATTAGGCAAATCAGCGAACCGAAAACGCAGACGACTATATTTGGCCCAAAAGAGGGCTTTGTCGAGTCGTTAGACACGAATATCAGTCTCATTAGGAGAAGAATCAGAGATCCGCGCTTACAATTTCTTCCCATTCGCTTAGACACGGAAAATCACCCTAGAGTTTCAATTGCTTATTTAGAAGGCGAGGCGGACAAGGAAGCCTTAAATGAAATTTTGGGCAGATTGCAACGAATTGCGATTGACTCCACATTCGATATTAGTCAGCTCATGCTGCAGCTGCACCCTCAAAGTAAACTGCAAATTTTTCCGTTAGCGTTAAACTCTGAACGTCCTGATACCGCCGCGGCTTTTTTAATTAGAGGTAGAATTGTTCTACTAATGGACGGTTCACCTTATGCCGTCGTCGTTCCTGTGAAGCTGGTTGATTTTTTTCATTTTCCTGAAGACAGGTACATGATTTCAATTTATGCCAACTTCATTCTGGGGCTTCGTTACTTTGCTTTCTTCTTATCTGTTTTACTACCGGGGGCATTTATCGGAGTAACCAGTTACAATGCAGAAATTATGCCGATTAGTCTCGCCTTGGCGTTATCAGGACAGCGGACGGATGCTCCGTTTCCCTCCGTGTTTGAGCTCATCATGGTCGAAATTATTTTCGAGTTAATCCGTGAAGCGGCTACACGCATGCCAAGGGCCGTCGGCAGCGCGCTGACGATCGTTGGTGCTCTCGTGATTGGACAAGCGGCTGTCGAGGCTGGTGTGATTACGAACATTGTTATCATCGTCGTTGCGACTTCAGCCGTCACGAGCTACCTGGTTCCTTATGATGAAATGGTGGTTGTGGTCCGAGTGCTAAGATATGGGTTTATTATTCTTGCCGCTGCCTTTGGTATCTACGGACTCTTTATAGGAATCGCAGCTTTGGTTTGTTACGTGACCAGTCTGCGGTCGTTCCGTACCCTATATGTGGGAAAAGGAGGCTAAGCATGATGGTACGGCTAGGCGGAAAATGCCTCTTGGTTATCCTGACATGCAGTCTCCTAAGCGGCTGTTGGGACTATATCGAGCTTGGGAATGAATTGATCGTAACAGGTATGGGGATTTCTCCTGGAACCGGAGAGAATTACATCGTGGATATTGAAGCCGCGAATACCTCGGAATTTGTCCAGAATAAACGGATGAACATCTCTAAATCTTTTCTTTACGAGACAGATTTCAACACACTCGCTGATGTCAGCACGCGTATTAACCGGGGGCTGCCTAGGCATGTGGACTTTAAGCATATGCAGCTTCTCGTGATTGACGAGGCATTGCTTCAAAAAGGTGATCTTGTGTTCTTAGATTTTTTGGAGCGGTATAAGGATATTCGGAATATTATTTACATTTACGCGGCGAAAACAGGTACGGTGAAGGATATCCTAACGACCGAATTTTCAGATCTGACTATTCCGACCTATAAAATCAGAGACCAAATGGATCAGTATTCGGATGAGTGGGGAGGTATTCAACCGCTGCAAATGCAGGAATTAATCCGATTACTCACGGAAACGGGCCATCAGCCTGTCATTCCTTTATTGGAGGTGAAAAATCCCTCCGAGGATAGCAAGTCGATGGACTATGCCAAAAAACTTGATCTGAAAACCTATATTCATCTCAAGGGAACTGCTGTTTTTAAGGGGCCCAAATTAGCCGGTCATTTGAGTGTGGAAGAAACAAGAGATTATTTATTAACGCAAAAGAAATTTCGCCGCAGCTCCTTTGATATTCCATGTGGCAAAAATCAGTATTTTAATGTGTATGTGCAGCAACGAGTGAAAGAAATTAAAGTCAACTATCTTAACAAACCCGACATATCTGTTAATCTGAATTTGATTGGCAGACTGGACGAAAATCAATGCAAAGGTTTATTTTCAGGCAATACAAGAGATTTTAATTCAATTGAAAAGCTTACCGAACAAGAGATTGGGCGGAGAGTTCTCAAAACGATTAAGAAGGTGCAGCAACAATATAAAAGCGACATCTACGGATTTGGTGAAATTCTGCGGCAAACGGATTACAAGAGCTTTAAACAAGTCAAAGATCAATGGGATGAAGAGTTTGCAGAAGCGGATGTCAAGGTCAATGTAAATGTTGCACTCCAAGGCTCCGGCATCCGAATGGGCAGTTTTTTAGATCTGATCAAAACCAAATAGCAGTTTGAAACAGCAGCGGCAGACAAGACTTTATTTTCAAGTCTTGTCTGCCGCTGTTTCATAGTTGAGATCCGTCTTTTTCTGATACCGCGTTGCAACCTGCGCCAAATACGTATGAATCCAAGCATCGACGGTTTCGGAGTTCAAACAATTTTTGCGAAAGTGACTGGGTGGCGTTCCCATTTCCCTGGTGTATACCTGGGTGAAATAGTGGATGCTTTCAAATCCGGTATCTTCGGCGATTTGTTTTAACGGGATATCCGTGTAGCCTAGTAAGTAGGCGGCACGCTTAATTCTCTCCGTTTTGACGATGGAAGGGAACGATTGTCCTAACTCATCAGAGATCAGACGGGAGAGCTGTCGCTCCGATAGATGGAGGCTCTGCGCCACATCACTTAGTGCCATTTTATGAGAAAGATGGTCCTGAATATAGGCTTTGACCTTCTTCAGCGTGCCCTGTAATTCCAAATCCGTGGTAGATGAAGCGGTTTCACCCGAGCGGCAATGCTGCAGAAACAAGGCGATACAGCTCATAACAAGCGTATAGGCCAAATGCTCAACCGTTTCCTTGTAGCGATCCCCCGACTCGGAAGCTTGGATGAGAAGCGCTTGCCAAATGAGCGAGGGGGCTGTGCCCTCAGCATTCGGGATGAAGAGATGCGGATACGCGCATAGCTGGCTGAAATCCTGCATAAAAGCATCGCTAGATTCGGATGCCACCGGCTCAAGCGCAAAAAATAATAGCAGCATGCCTTCATTGCTCTGAATGGAGTGACGACTCTCGGGCTTTGAGCAATACAGGGTCCCTGGCCGGAGAGGATAGGTGACGCCATCGTGAAAGTAATGTCCTTCGCCTTCGACAACATAGCAAATTTCAAAAAAGGAATGGGTATGCGGACGATTGCCTTTATGCTGCGGCTTAGCACCCCAGTAATGTACAAAAATGGAGGCGGAGGCACCTCGCAACTGGACCAGATGTTGGTTGAGATACAGGTTGCTTCGCGAATAAACGGTAGGACTCAGCACGCAGGGGGCTCCTCTCAAGTAGACTGAAAACTATTATATCATGGATTTTTTGAAAAAAAGCGGCCAGTTTTTATAAAGACGTAAACGCCTTCATTTTTTATAATTACCTTCATAGGCAGGTAGAATTTGCAAAGGGGCTGTGCACAGTGGGGAAAGATTTGAACATTTCACTCGCAGGAATTATGGGATTTCCGGTAACGCCGTATGATAGTAATGAACAGTTGGATGAGAAAGCATTTCAAGCAAATGTCCGATTTTTAGTGGAAAATGGCTTGGATTCTGTCTTCGTTTGCGCGGGTTCAGGCGAGTTTCAATCCTTGGATATCAACGAATATGGACAATTAGTCACGATTGGTGTTGCAACTTCTGCTGGCCAAGTCCCCGTGTTTGCTGGGGCAGGCGGCAATATCAGAGAAGCAGTGCAGCGTGCCCAGCTTGCTGAAAAGCTTGGTGCAGATGGACTTTTGCTGCTGCCGCCTTACTTGATCATTCCTGAGCAGGAAGGATTATTTAACTACTATCAGACGCTTGCACAGAGCACAAGCTTACCCGTCATCATTTATCAGCGTGATAACGCGATTTTTACCTTAAGCACCTTAGAAAAGCTGACTACCTTACCTAATGTCATTGGATTTAAGGATGGGTTAGGCAATTTCGAGCTCAATATTGAATTCGTACAATCCCTCGGTTCAAGGTTACAATGGATGAATGGGATGCCACTCGCTGAATTAACGATGCCAGCCTATTCGGCTCTGGGTTACCTATCCTACTCGTCGGCAATTTCCAACTATATTCCGCAAGTCTCGAGAACTTTTTATACAAGCTTGCTTGCAGGAGATAAAGAGACGGTCAGTTCCATATATCAAGAAGTGATTTTACCAATCCACCGTATTCGTCAATTGCGCAAAGGGTATGCCGTTTCATTGATTAAAGCGGGCATGAACATTGTAGGGTTGCCGGTAGGTCTCGAAGTTCGAACACCGCTAGTTCAAGTGGAACGTGAGCATTATGTAAGGTTGGAGTCCATTATTAAACGAAGTTTAGACCTGGTCGCGATAGCCAATAACGGTTAGGAGGAAAATGTCATGATGAAGGTATCCATTCAAGTTCCCACATGTGAATTATCCGATAGCGATTTGAGACAAATGTGTCAGCTTGGGGTTGACTGTATCGATTTTACGCAGGGTGGTTCCTTCCCGGGTGTTCGCGAGCAGGGTTTTCCGGATCTGGATAAACTTTTGCAACTAAAACGCAGAGTTCGCTCCCATGGGATGGAAATTAATCGGGTAACACTTCCCGACATGTCGACTAGCTTTATGCTGGAGGAGCCAGGCTCTGAAATCCAGTTGGACAACGTCAGCAATGCGATCAAAACCTTCGGAGAAGCTGGGATCACGCTAGTTCGTCAGCGTTTTGCTGGAGATGTATTTCCCTACATGGCTGAAGAATACACAGCTGTCCACCGAGGCGGCGCGTTAGTTCGCGGGGAGTCTATGAAACGTAATCTGGACAAACAACCTCCAACGGTGGAGCAATTGAATGCATGGTGGAAGCGCTTCGATTTGGTCTTCGGTAAGTTGGTTCCACTTGCGGAAGAGTATGATATGAAATTAGCTGTGCATCCTTCCGATACGCCGTATCATAATACGCCATTCGGTGGACTGGGTTTGAATCGGGTGCTCGATAGCTTCCCTAGTAGAAATGTTGGTCTGGTCTATTGTGTCGGTACACGTGGAGAAGCTGGTGGAACGCCGCTTGTGCTTGATGAAATTTATCAGTATGGCCGGAAGGATAAAATTTTCCTTGTACATTTCCGCAATGTCCGGGCTAGTCTGGCGACAGCAGGTGCATTTGAAGAGGCAATGTTAGATGATGGCCATATGAATATGGCTAAAATCCTGCTAGAGCTACATAAGGTAGGTTTTAATGGTTGTATTAATCCCGATCACATTACCTCGCTCGAAATGGATCGCGCACCTCATCGAAGTGCAGAAAGCAAGATGAATTGGGTCGGCTGGGCTTATGCAATTGGCTACGTAAAAGCATTATTGGCCGCATTAACGGAGTTTAGAGGCGGGAGAGACTAACATGACGGAAATCAAAACGTATCTAAATTACATCAATGGTGGGTGGCAAGCAGCATCAAGTGGTGAAGTAGATGAGAGTATAAACCCAGCCAATAAGCACGAAATCGTGGGTTATGTGCAGAAATCATCCATAGCGGATTTGGACGAAGCTGTTGCCGCAGCGAAAGCAGCGAAGCTGGGGTGGCGCAAATTGGCAGGTTCAGTTCGCAGTGATTACTTAAACAAGGTTGCAGATAAGTTAGAGCGTCGACTGGATGAGATTGCCGAAATGATGACGCGTGAAATGGGGAAGACGTTCCCTGAAGCCAAAGGTGAAACCGCACGGGGCATCGCTATTCTGCGCTACTACGCAGGCGAGGGTATGCGGAAGACGGGGGATGTTATTCCGTCAACGGACAGCGCTGCTTTAATGTTCACGACACGCGTGCCATTAGGTGTTGTTGGCGTGATTACGCCGTGGAATTTCCCTGTTGCTATTCCAATTTGGAAAATAGCTCCAGCCTTAATCTTTGGAAATACCGTAGTATTCAAGCCTGCACAAGAAACCGCCGTGACAGCTGCACTGGTTATGGAATGCTTCCAAGAAGCTGGAATTCCTGCCGGCGTTGTGAATATGGTAACAGGCCAAGGCGAAGTGATTGGTCAAGCGATAGCGGATCATCCAGATATTCAGGGGATTACTTTTACAGGATCGGACCGTGTTGGCAAAGGTGTGGGCCAAAGCGCTCTCGCTAAAGGGGCGAAATATCAGCTGGAGATGGGCGGGAAAAACCCGATCATCGTTGTCAATGATGCGGATCTCGACCTCGCTGTCGAAGCAACGGTTAGCGGCGGATTGCGTTCAACGGGTCAAAAATGCACCGCTACAAGCCGTGTAATCGTACAAAGTGGCGTATACGAAGAATTCAAAACGAAGCTGCTACAACGGATTAAGGAGATCCGCGTGGGTCCAGGGATGGATGCTTCTACGTGGATGGGTCCATGCGCAAGCGAGAAGCAGTATCGTACCGTACTATCCTACATTGCCAAAGGAATAGAAGAAGGCGGCACCTTGCTTTGCGGTGGGGGAAAAGCGCAAGGACAGGGCTTAGAGGGAGGGTTTTTCATTGAGCCTACGGTATTTGAACATATTTCAAGCTCGATGACGATCGCACAGGAAGAGATTTTCGGACCTGTACTTGCTCTAATTAAAGTGGATACATTTGAGGAAGCTGTGCAAATTGCCAACGACGTCAAGTTTGGGCTGAGCGCGTCGATTTTTACGCGAGATTTCTCGCAAATGCTTTCCTTTATACACGATATCGACGCAGGCCTTGTGCGTATCAATGCCGAGAGCGCAGGCGTGGAGCTGCAGGCACCATTCGGCGGCATGAAACAGTCGAGCTCTGGCTCACGGGAGCAAGGGCAGGCGGCTATTGAATTCTACACGGATATCAAAACGGTGTTTATGAAATCTTAAAAAGAGGGCCAGTTGCTGCTGCAGCTGGCTTTTGCCTTTGCAGCAACTTGACACGGCATCTCGTTGCATCGCATAATGATAAGACACCTTTAGGTGCCCCATTATAATATGCAGAGTCAGGAGAGGTGAGTATGAACGAGAAGAATCCAGTACGAGATGTGTATGATGCAGTAGCTGATCCGACTCGGCGTAAGCTCCTTCAACTTTTAGCTGAGTCAGCGGAGTTACCTCTCCACGAGATCACGCTGCATTTTGAAATGGGGCGAACGGCGGTTTCTAAGCATTTAACTATTCTGAAAGAGGCTGGACTTGTCATCGATCGCAAGGTAGGCCGTGAAACACGCTTTCGTTTGCAGGCTGCGCCATTAAGGGAAATTCAGGACTGGGTGGCCTTCTACAGCCAATTCTGGAACGATAACGTGGCGCGGCTGCGGCTCTTGCTGCAAGCTGAGCTCGATGAGGACGAAACCAATTAATCGAGTACCAAAAACAATTTCGCAGAAATCGAAAAAAGTTTAGGTAGAAACATCTACCAACAACTAAGGAGCGAGATTTATGAATGTTGTGAACCCCCTGCCTTCCATAGCGGCGGGTTATCGTCATACCGTCGGGCTTAAATCGGACGCACGGATTTGAATGAAAGCCATGCGTTGATTTCCCACGCATGGCTTATGTTTTGTATGAATAACCAACTGGTTTACATTTCTTTCTAATGTAAATAGATTCAATTTTTTCATGAAAGTGGAATTTGCGTAGAAAAAGATGTATATTGGCAGGGATGTTCTTCATGAGGTGACAAGTAAGTGGAGGTTAGTGTTGTAATATGGTAATCATTGGTATACTCGTTATATTTGTGCTAGGAGCACTCTTTATTGGTTATAGCACTTTCTGGGTCAAATACTCACATATACAACTTGGTGATCCAGTGAAGAAGAACTTCACAGTAGTTCAGCTATCTGATCTGCATGGGCAAAGCCATTTCTTCAATGGTTCATTGAGTAAAATGGTGAACAACGTCAACCCTGACCTTGTGATGATCACAGGTGATATGGCCTCATCCATGGCGGAAATGGAGCAGGTTTTAAAGGAAATTCGTCGAATCAAATGCGCACATTTATTTTTTGTTCCAGGTAACCATGAACGTTACGGCTCAGATGAGAAGAATTACAATGAAATGATTCGGACCATTCAGGAGTCTCATATAGCTGTCTTATCCAACTGCGGATTTCCGATCCAGATGGGTGATAAGAAGTGGCTGGTCTACGGCTTTGATAACTCGATTACTGGGAAGGAACGCCTAACTTTACATGTGGATGAGTTTCACAAATATGATGCTGTCATCCTGCTTGCGCACTCCCCGAGTATTATCCATTCGGCGCAACTTAGCCAAATTCCGTATGATCTTTTGCTCGCCGGACATACGCACGGGGGCCAAGTTAGACTGATGGGACGCACGATTGGCGCCTACAAAGACTATCATATTGGACTAAAACGATTAGATGCACGTAGACACTTTTATATCCACCGAGGACTAGGCACTTCGCGGATTCCGATTCGCGTGGCTTGTTCGCCAGAGATCGCCGTTTTTAACATTGGTGTGTAGGTAAGCAGCAGGAGTAGGCCGTCGTGGCTTTTTGCGGCGGTCTTTTTGCTGTTTGGACAGATTCCATAGCCTCATTTTGGAGAAAAAAGGAAATGAATTCATGGTTAGCGAATTGGTTAACTTAGAAGCTATCTCGAAATACATGGGACAATTGGTATACGCCAACAGACGAATTATCTGAGAAGTGTGCTTTGATTTGTAAATTGGCGGTTGAGAAAATATGGCTAAGATAGCGAGGTCATAACTTGGAAAATGTTCGTATAGCTATACTAGCAGATGTTGATAAGCTTGTGCAGATGCGCTGGGATTTCTCAGAAGAAGATAACCAGAGCGGGGCAAACTTTGAGGAGTTCTACTCGATTTGCAAAGGATTTTTAGTTTCAGCCATAACAGGCGGAGACTGGTACATTTGGGTTGCAGAAGTGAATAATGAAATCGTCTCCCATATGTATCTTCAATTGATCCATAAAGTACCAAGACCCGGTAAAGTGACAGACCCTACTTTTGCCTATGTGACTAATGTATATACACGTCCTGCTTTTAGAAATAAGGGGATAGGTACCAAGATTCATCATGCTATGGAACAATGGTCCAAAGACAATCATGTCGAGTTCCTTATCCTATGGCCAAGCAGCCAAAGCGGTGAGTTTTATGCGAGAAATGGTTTCACTCGAAGTGAAGAAGCGTTGGAGAAGCATTGGTAAGTGTGATAGGTTCGAATCTGAATTGAACGAATTGAAGGAGGTGCTTAGTTTGATTAAACATGTCTACATCATTACGGGGGCATCCAGCGGGTTAGGGGCAGAATTATCACGACAGTTGTTGTCGGAGGAGAATCAGGTGTTCGGGTTATCGCGGACGGTGAATAGGGATATTCAACAACTTGCATTTGACGCAGGTATTAGATATACATGTATCGATGTTGATCTTACACAGGTGGATACCCTAGAAGCAATCATATTGGAGATGATCAAATCCATGGATTCGACAGCTATTGACTCGATAACCCTTTTTAATAATGCTGCAACCGTGGCCCCAATAAAAAATATTCAAGATTGCTCGCAAGCTGAAATTGTCTCAGCCATTCAACTCAATCTGACTGCACCGATAATTCTCACTTCTTGTTTTATTAGGGCAACGGAGAATTGGGCTGCGAAACGTACGATTGTCAACATCTCATCAGGCTCGGGGCAATATCCAGCAAGCAGTATGAGCCTATATTGCGGTACGAAAGCTGCACTGAACATGTTCACGAAATGTGTGGAGCTTGAGCAAGGCGTAGATACGAATCCTGTTCGGTTACTAACCATAGACCCAGGAATGATGAATACAGGGATGCAACAAATAGCACGAGAAACTGATTTCGCGTTAAAACAATATTTTACAAAACAGCATGAAGACGGGAATTTAGATGAACCAGAAGCTGTAGCGCGGAAAATAATACGAGATTTATATATTCAGGTGTAAACGAATCCAAAAAGCAGCAGCCAAAGACTTTTTCATGTCCTTGGCTGCCCTTTTTATATTATCCTGCCGAAATAGCCTTCATAACGCGTTCCTGTTCATAATCGCCACTTCGTACCACTGATCTTCCAACAGGCACGTAAATCACATCTTCTACTGTCATCAACCTCGAAATCAACGCTTCCGATAAGGTATTTCGACCGTCAAGTAGAATACGTTGGTTCATCAACTCAACCATAAGAGCCCAATCCAATTCGGTGAATTGCGGCCATTCTGTCATGATGATGAGGGCATCAGCGCCGGCTGATACCTCATAAGCAGACTCCATCACCATCACGCCTTCCACCGAAACATGCTGAACGACGGGATCATAAGCTTGAATATCAATACCATAGAGGTGACATAGCTGTACCAAAGTGAGAAAAGGCGCATCGCGCACATCATTGGTGTTCGGTTTGAAGGAGATACCAAGCACACCTAACCGCTTGCCACGAGGATTCCCCCATTGCGAAATGAGCTTATCCAGCATCTGCGGGATTCGCTCATCATTGATTTGAGCGGTTGCTTCTAGTAAGGGAAGGGAGCGGCCAATAGCTTTGCCGGAGGTTAACAGCGACTGTAAATCTTTGGAGAAGCAAGAACCTCCGTACCCAACGCCAGCCTGCAAAAATTGAGGCCCAATGCGTCGATCCGTACCTACGCCATGCATGACTTGGCGAATATCCGCGTCATATCCTTCGCACAAATCAGACATCATATTCGCAAATGAAATCTTCATTGCAAGGAAAACATTGGACGCATACTTGATAAGCTCTGCACTGCGTCGATCACAGACTTGTACGGGGGCATCAATCCCTTTGTATAATTGGCGAAGAGCTGCTTCGGCTTGACGTGATCGACATCCAATTACGATGCGGTCGGGATTCATGAAATCGTGTACGGCACTGCCTTGTCGTAAAAATTCCGGATTAAATGCCACCTCGGTCCGAACACCTGACGCAAGTAAACTCGTTTCAAGCTTATCGCAGGTACCCACTGGAACTGTACTTTTCATAATTAATAAAGGAGGACAGACGCCAGCCAGCATCAGCTGGGCAACCACATTCTCCACTTGACTAAGATCTGTCTGGCCGTCCTCACGTGTAGGGGTTCCAACAGCGATCATAAGAGCATCAGCTCCAGCTGATGCTCTTGCTATGTCGGAGTCGAACCGTAAAGTCTCATTGCTTTTACACGCAACAAACATCTCCAGAAGGTCAGGCTCCCAAATGTTCAATTTATTTTCTAGAAAGTTCTGAATCACAGGTTCACGATCGACCGCTGTAACGATATGACCCAGCTTTGCAAAACAAACAGCAGCCACCAATCCCACGTAACCCGTTCCTATGATCGTTAATCGCATGTGTGATCCCCCTTTAAGTTGACTAGAATCCTGAGATCTTCCCAATGCTGCGGGAATCAATAATCTGCTCATAATCATGAAGCAATTGATCAAAGATGGCGTCCCATGAACGCCCGAGTGCGAAACTTCTAGCTTCTGTTCGTAAGCTTGACATGCGATCCATGTCATCCACCAATTGACAAATTTCTCGAACAAAAGATTGCGGCTGACGCGGTGCACATAATACGCCTGTTTCACCAGAGAGTACCATTTCTCGCACACCGCCGCTGTTGGCAGCAACTACAGGGAGCCCGGAAGCCATAGCCTCTTGTACGACATTCCCAAATGTTTCCGTACTGGAAGGGAAGACGAAGAGGTCTGCGGAAGCGTAAATCTGTGCAAGCTCTTCGCCATTTTTATAGCCTGCGAATGTCACATTTGCGGGTGCTTGTTCGCGCAGTTCAGGGAGCTGTGGACCCTCTCCAACAATAAGCCAATGAACGCGATCCTTCACGGAGTCTGGCAAAAATTTCATAATGGCCGATAAGGTGTCGATGTCTTTTTCGGGCGCAATTCGACCTACATATAAGAAAAGGAAAGGGGCCGTAATCCCATATCGTGCCCGAACGTCATCGCTCTTCTTATCAGGTGTAAATAGAGAGCAATCTACGCCGCGAGACCAGAGCAATAGGCGATCAATACCTTGATTTTGCAGGGTGCTAATCGTATCCCGAGACGGTGCGAAGGTAGCATCGCAGGAGCTGTGGAACCATTTTGTATAGCTCCAATAGAGCGGAACAGCTGCCTTCATCCGGTAATAAGTCAGATAACGATCAAAGTGAGTATGGTAGGAAGCTACATGTGATATGTGATGCTTGCGAGCGTAATGCAAGCCACATAAGCCGAGGTTAAAAGGGGTTGCCAGATGAAGTATATCTGGACGAAATTGATCAAGCTCAGCACGAATGGTTGCAAGTTTGGGTAAAGCTAGACGACATTCCGGATAGAGGAAAAAGGGAATGCTCGTAATCGAGCGAATGTGGTCGGAGTACACCATATCTACTGTGCTTTTCGGTGAAAAAACGAGATGCTCCACCCCACGGCGATTCAAATAATCTGTTAGTCGCCCAAGCGTGAGTGCAACGCCGTTCATTTGAGGAACAAAAGTGTCGGTAAACAACGCGAGACGCATATGAATCCCTCCTGTAGTTCCAATTTAACTTTAGCGTAGCAAGAAATTATTCGGGGAATATCATTGGAATATAAAGGTTGTATAAAATAATTTGATTTGTACTTTCGAAACATGAATGTATACTAAGTTTAATCGCATAAATAGAAACGCCAGAGAGGACGTGAGTAGCCATGATTACTCATTATGCTGGACTGCAACTACCTACGGTATCACTGCAAAGCGTGAAACAATTTTATCAGGACCAGTTAAAGTTTCCTGTGATCTCGGAATCGGAGCATGAAATTAGCTTCCAGCCGACAGCCTTTTGCACATTGACATTTAAAGAAACGGAAGTGGCCATACATCCAGCGCATTTCGCATTTGAGGTTCCTTTTACTAAATTTGATGATGTTATTAACGAGCTTAGAGCGACAGGTGTAACCCTTTTAAAATGGCCAGATGGTCGTACCATTGACGATTTCGGAACCGGGAAGAATGTTTATTTTCGCGATGGGGACGGGAATTTACTAGAAATCATCGCTCATCCTTATATCAAAGAGGATATTGTGACAGCTTATGGGGATCTAAAAATCTTATACCTGCGTGAGATCGGATTTCCAGTGGACGATGTTGCATATTTTAGACAGTTGATGGTAGATCTTTTTGATTTCAACTTGGATAAAGTGTACGAGAACTTTAGCTTTGCGATTGGGGGAACTGCACATGTTGTGATTCCGTCTAAGAAGCGAAAGTGGATTCCAATTGCAATGACGGCTTTACAACCGGACATGAAAGCTACTTTTGGGGTAAGCAGCATGTCGTATTTGCAAGAGATCGTAACCAGGCTAGCTGCTAAAGGGATACCATTTGATTGGAAAGAGGATGACAAGCTTTATTTTAAGTTAAACGAGTATAACATCTATTTAAAGCTTACAAATTTCCCGGAAGATGCGGCTGTTCGCTTGAATTTACCATTTTCGATCATGTAAGATTAGAGCTTACAAGGAACATAACTTACACTAGGAGCAAGTGATTTTGATAAAAAGTGAAAAGAAATTAAGCGCATCCCAGAGTCCCTTCGTACTCATGCCTATTTTATTACTGATCTGGGGATCGGTTGCAGCCGTTAGTAATCTGGTTTTGAATGAATTAGACAGCTACCAGGTGTTATTTTATATGTATGGCATTGGCGTGGTCATATTTGCAGTCATTTTAGTAGTCAAAACGCAGTGGAGCACCCTCCTGTTATGGAGGTTTTCAGAATGGATGTTGGTGCTTGCCTGCGGGGTATTTACGTTTTTATATGACTTTCTCTATCTAAAATCACTAGAACTCATACCAGCTGTAGAAGCGTCCATGTTGAATTATTTATTTCCGATTTTTATCGTGGTATTTGCCATTCCGATCCATAAGGAGAAGCTAAATCGGTATAAAACCCTCTCCATTGTCATGGGATTTATAGGAACAATCCTGCTGATAACGAAGGGGGATTTTGCTAATCTTAGCTTTACCAATGTCAAAGGCGATCTGTTCGCGATTCTTGCAGCTGTGAGCTGGGGGTTGTTTACGAATCTTGTTAAGAAAAATAGGAAGGATATGCTAATCAGCACCTTTGTGATCACGGTAGTAGCTTGGTTATTGGCGATTGTTGGGATGCTAGTATACTCTCATGGAACGTTCCTTCAAATAACGGACTTCTATGGCGTATTGTGGCTATGTCTGAGTAATATCGTTTTCGGATTTTTCCTGTATTTCCGGGCATTGAAGTACTCGTCTGCGTCTTTAATCGCGAGCTTCACCTTCTTTGCTCCTTTTGTCACACTTGTGTTTATCATGATTTTGTTAGGGGAAAGGCTGACTTGGATGGATGGTCTAGCAGCTGTTCTTATCCTGTTCAGTGTCCCTGTTCAGAAGCTAGGAGAAGTTATCAATAAGCGAAGGGAGATAGCTTCATGAAAATAGGAGCGATTAATCATTTGCTTTTTTCAGTGTCAGATTTAGAGCAATCGATTGTATTTTATCAACAGGTTTTTGGGGCTAAGCTGCTGGTCAAAGGAAGAAATTTAGCCTATTTTGACTTGAACGGGAACTGGTTGGCTTTGAATCAAGAGAAGGATATTCCGCGTCATGAGATCCAGTATTCGTATACGCATATTGCGTTTACAGTAGATGAGAGTGATTTTGATGCTATCAAAGACAAGCTTATACAATTGAACGTATCGCTGCTTCCTGGTCGAACACGAGACGAGCGTGATAAAAGATCCATTTATTTTACAGACCCAGACGGGCATAAATTCGAATTCCATACAGGAACTTTAGAGGACCGACTATCCTATTACAAAGAGGAAAAGTCTCATATGGTGTTCTATGAATAATCATAAGCCGAGCAAACGTGGCCTCATACACCATATCGAGCTGTATGTCTCCGATTTAAAGCGGTCCATGGCATTCTGGGGATGGTTGTTGGAAGAATTAGGGTACCATCTGTATCAAGAATGGGAACGCGGTCAGAGTTGGAAAATTGGTGAAACCTACATTGTATTTGTCCAGGCGGAGGAAAGGTTTTTGAACATCCCTTATCATAGAAGCCGCGTCGGGCTGAATCATCTTGCTTTTCATGCAAGTTCGCGCGATCACGTTGATGAGCTGACAACGAAGTTGGCCGAAAGGGGAGTACCCATTCTGTATGCGGATAAACATCCTTATGCTGGAGGTAAGGATTATTACGCCGTTTTCTTTGAGGATCCGGATCGTATCAAAGTGGAGTTGGTGGCGCCATGAAACATCATATACATATTCTAGGGGCATCAGGCTCAGGTGCCTCTACACTTGGTGAAGCGTTATCGCTGAAGCTGCCTCATGAACTATTTGATGGGGACGATTATTTCTGGGTTGATAAATTTACGAAGATGAGATCGCCAGAGGATAGAGTTGAACTGTTGCACAATGATCTTTCTAAACATGAGCAATGGATTCTTTCAGGGGCTGTCTGTGGTTGGGGAGATGAACTCAAGTCTTTCTTTGATTTCGTTGTTTTTTTGTATATTCCTCAAACAGTAAGGCTCGAGCGCTTAAAGGAGAGAGAATTTCAAAGATATGGGGAAGACATTTTACCAGGCGGCAGTAAATACGAGCAATCAAAAACCTTCCTTGACTGGGCGGCACGCTATGATGAATCTGGTTATGAGGTTCGAAGCAAAGCTCTTCATGAGCATTGGTTGTCTGATTTGAATTGTCCGATACTCCGATTAGAAGACGATATGTCAGTGAACGAGAGAGTAGATGCGATTTTGACCTATTTGAAAGAGTAACTGTAAGAAATACAGTTATTCTTTCGCCGACTGATTAGACGTTGAAGAGGCTGTCCTACTTGAGTAGCATGATCTACTTGAGTAGGACAGCCTCTCTTTTTTGCTCGCATCAGGGCAACAACGCCATAAAAGACTTCGAAGCCGCCGAGAGGGGAACACCTCGAAAAGTGGCTATCCCTATTTGACGCGCAGGGATTGGCGGAGATAGTGGAATTTCGATTAAGTCGCCATTAGCGAGTTCATCGGCTACATAATTACCGATCACAAAGGCCAATCCGAAGCCGCGCTTGGCAAATTGCGCAAGGAGATCGATGCTGCCAAGCTCGAACTCAGGTGAGAGGCTAACACCGTTGGAGGCAGCGTACTCATCGATATAGCGCCTCGTGCTTGCGCCATTTTCCAATAAAAGCAAAGGGTATTTATGCAAATCTGCAAGTGATAACGGGCATTCTGCGAGCCCAGCAAAACTCTTTCCGCCGACAAGATAGTCTTGAATGGATGAGCTTTCACGGAAATCAATCTGTTTATCCGAGGCCGGAAGGCTGACGATACCAAAATCGATTTTGCCTTCCTTGAGCAATGCCAAAGTTTCAGGAGTGGTACGGTTCGTAACACGAATTCGCACGCCAGGATGTTGCTGGTGGAAAGCCTCTAAATATGGCAAGAGATAATACTTGCACAGCGTATCGCTTGCCCCGATATTGATTTCCCCGCTATGCAAGCTATGCATGTCAGCGATAGCTTTTTCGCCGATTTTCATAAAACTAAATGCCTGCTCGACGTATCGAAATAACACTTCACCTTCAACGGTTAACGTGACTCCCTTGGCTGTTCGGAAAAAAAGTTGACCACCCAACGCGGCTTCCAGCTGTTTAATCGTATGACTAACGGCAGGTTGTGTGATATGCAGCTCTTCAGCCGCTTTGGATAAACTGCCTGTCTTGCTGGTCCAATAAAAGACACGATACCACTCCAGATTAACGTCCATTCCTATTACCTCACCTTATATCAGATATTACTTATATCAATTATTCTAATGCCATTGACGCTATTATAATAAGCTTTGTAAGGTATATCAAGTGTGGAGGCGTTGCATATGACAGTAACTGCGATTGTTGGAGCGAATTGGGGAGACGAGGGGAAAGGGAAGATGACAGATGTGTTAGCGGCACAATCATCTTTCGTTGTTAGGTACCAAGGTGGGAGCAATGCAGGGCATACGATCATTAATGATTACGGCAAATTCGCGCTGCGAATGTTGCCTTCAGGCGTGTTTTATTCTCATATTTTGAATGTGATTGGACCAGGAACAGCACTCGACATAGATATCTTGTTAGGGGAATTGGATGAACTTGACGCAAGAGGTGTACCCAAGCCGAAGCTGTACATTTCTGAGCGGGCGCAAGTGGTTTTGTCGATTCATCGACGCTTCGATGAGCTTGAGGAAGAGCGACTTGGTGCTCATAGCTACGGCTCAACCAAACGCGGGATCGCACCATTTTATTCGGATAAGTATGCTAAGCTTGGCATTCAGGTGGCCGATTTATTTAACCAAGCTCGTTTGCAGGAACGACTTGAGCGTTTGCTCACAGCAAAAAATGTATTGCTCAAGCATCTATATGGACGTCCAGCCATCCAAACAGATGAACTCATGGAGCAGCTGCTGAGTCAGGCTAAGCGAATAGCTCCATATGTATGTGATACGACAACACTTCTCCAACAGGCGAATGCTAATGGAGAACCCATATTGGTGGAGGGGCAGCTGGGTGCATTGCGTGATCCGGATCATGGTATTTACCCGTATTCGACATCCTCTTCAACGCTTGCAGGCTTTGCATCAGTCGGTGCAGGACTCCCTGCCAGTGCGATAAAGAGTGTGTTCGCGATCGTCAAAGCTTACTCTAGCTGTGTTGGGGCAGGGCCTTTCGTCTCAGAGATAGAAGGCAGTGAGGCAGAGGAATTACGTCGTCGCGGCGGCGATGCCGGTGAATATGGTGTAAACACGAAGCGCCCAAGACGAATGGGTTGGTTTGATGCAGTTGCCACGAGATATGGGTGCATGCTGCAGGGAGCTACGGGTGTTGTTTTAACAAATCTGGATGTGCTGGGCTACTTGGATGAAATTCCGGTTTGTGTCGGATATGAATTGGCGGATGGAACGATCGTTGATCGTTTTCCGGTCACCGCATTAATGGATTCGGCTAAGCCGGTTTTAACTCGAATGCCAGGTTGGAAATGCGATATTTCTCAGGTTACACGCATGGAGGAGCTGCCAGAAGCGGCAAAGAACTACATTGATTTCGTGGAATCCGCAATCGGCGTGAAGATTACTACGGTTTCAGTGGGACCAAGACGCGAACAAGTTATTCAACGATAGTCACTGTTTAAGGATTTTAGCCGCCGCGAGGCGGCTTTTTATAAAAACGTCATAGGAATGGGGGAAATGGGAAAAATAACCACAAAACATTTGTGGAGGGTGTCATATGAAGAAAGTTATTGTATTAGCGTTAATTGCGGGGAGTGTCCTGATTCGTCCAGAGCAAGGCCATGCTGATGTACCCATGCCTTGCAGTGCCGTTCTAGAACCAGTAATTGCTGACAATGCTAATGCCAAAGGCGCAGCGCTTGTCTACAAAGTGAAACTTACGCCGAGTTTTCCTCGCACAAGTATCAGCATACATGCCAATCACTTGCCGGTACCTTTTTCAATAGGAGATTATGATGGGTATGAAGGTTTTGCTTATATTCAAAATGAGATTAGTTGGCGCTTCAGATTATACCCAACCCCTCAAGAAGGTGGTCCGACATGGGCAGGGAGAATCGATGATATCACGGCTGATTTAACGAATAGTACGATGGAGGTTCGGCTTTCGAATACGAAAACGGGGAGATTGGGGCCTGTCATTTTAATGAGTCCTATGAATTCTTGTAAATAATGGTGATGGATTGCAACTTATCCGTTTGGGCTTCGTCTAATGAAATGAATTGTTAAAATTTGGATTATTTTTGAATCCAGATATGTTGTATAAAAGCAACTACACATTCATTCTACGAGGTGATGTTATGAAATGGTTGAAAACCATAATCTTACTTGTTAGTGTAAGTTGTGTGGCCGGATGCTCTGCTTATGCTGCTAAAGGATCGAGCCATGAGATGAGTATCCATCAACAAGATGAGTTGAAGCCAATCGTAAGAAAGCTCTTTGCTGAGAAGTTAGAAAAGGATGAGGAATCCACCGTATCCGCAGGCAGAAGAATTTTGAATTATATGATTCATGATGACATGCAGATTTTAAAAAATGATGAGGATACCTATTATATTGTTACCTATGATACATTACCGGCATCCCTCGAGTTCATCCTTACTGGCGGTGGTGAGCGAACTGAGGAGGGTTGGATCATTAACCGAGTGCTTTATGTTACGCTTCAGAAGACAGATGGCGAATACCAAATAAAGAGCTTGAGTTCTGGACCATGAAGAACATATAGGAAAGGCGGCGATTGCCATCAGCTGGGCAGAATCTTATACGGGTAAGCTTCTGAAGCTAATCGGATCACAAATGTTGCTAACGAACTCGGTTCGAGCTATTCTATGTGATGATAAGGGGGACGCACTGTTTATCAAGCGCAGAGGGGATGGCAAATGGGGCATGCCAGCTGGTGCCATGGAACACAATGAGTCTGTCTATGATTGTTTAGTACGAGAAGTTAAAGAGGAGACAGGACTTGACGTTATAAGTGCTACTTTGATCGCCATTTATTCGAACCCCGAAAAGCAAATATATACCGATAGATATGGAAATGAGTATCAAGTGGTTGAGTATCTGTTTCGTGTGGATGAATGGTCAGGTAATCTTATTAAGATAACAAATGAAAGTACAAACGCACAATTCTACCCCATCCATGAGTTACCAGAAGCATCAAACGAATTTTTTGCAAGACATCATGACGAAGTGTTTGAGGACTATAGAAAATTCGATGGGGTTCTGATTTTGAAGTAAGAAGTAGTAGGAATAATGATACATTTCAATTTCATTAATTAGGGGGAACCAACATGCCAGAACAAACCATTGCTCAAAGGCTCGAAGCACTAGGAATCGTACTACCAGTAGCCAGTGAACCAGCAGCGAAATATGCCAATTATGTGAAAGTGAACGGACTTTTGTTTGTCTCGGGCAAAGGTCCATCGGGCAGCCCAAAAGGGAAATTAGGTAAAGACTATACAACCGAAGAAGGTTATCAATTTGCTAGACAAGCTGGTATCGAGATTCTCGCAGTGTTGCAGTCTGCATTAGGCTCTCTGGATCAGGTTAAACAAGTTGTAAAACTACAAGGTTTTGTTAACGCAGTCCCTGAATTTGAAGAGCCGCACAAGGTGCTGAATGGCTGTTCGGATGTGATGTTAGCAGTTTTCGGCGAAAAGGGGATGCACGCGAGATCCGTCTTCGGAGCTGTAACGGTGAGAGATAACTTGCCGATCATAGTGGATTCTATTTTTGAAATTGAAGAATAGGAGGGATCTCATTTGCAAGCAAGATGTGGCGTGAAGGGGATCGTCATTAGGGATCATCACTTACGTACTATCAAGAAATATGAAGCCATTTATATAGCTGATATCAATTAGACCTGGGAGAAGCCCATGATGAATCGATTCATGATAGGTCAATATGGAAATTTAGAGCTTTTATTGAAATATCCAACGATAAAGCTATGTCTAGATACAGCGAGACTTTTCTTGCAGGAAAAGCTTGATCCTTTTTTTGATGCTAAAAAAGTCATTCGAACATTCGCTCGATTTGCCTATTTAGTCCATCTGAGTAATGTACAAGTAAATGCTATCATTTCTAATCATCGTCAACCTGTCTTACCTGAGCTAGATCCTCTTGATGGCTGGGCACCAATTGAAGAATATCTGGAGATAATTGCTGAAGAAAACGATCAAGTGAACATCATGTTTGAACATCGATCAGATTTAATTAGTGATGAACAGTTGAATCAATGTTATCATTGGGTTGCGCGTTTATTGAACAATGGCAAATTAACAAAAGAAACGTGATCACTCTTTTTAGAGGTCAGTTAGAATGCTTTGGAGGTAAATTGAAGTGAAAAGAGCAAGATGGAAGTTGTTTACGTATGTGCCGTTTCTAGCAGCCCTTCTAGTCATCGGATTGATTCAAACATTCATGCTGGCGAATGAAAATGTGAAGCCATATCCGGAGCCTTTCGGCCGAGCAACGGAGTTACCTCAATTGGCTACGTATGGGGGACCTGTCCAAATGCTAGGGGAAAGCAGTTTTACATATCTAGCAGATAAATCACTTATATACATCACGATTGACGACGAGGGACGGAATAGCTCAGAGACGCGCAGTTTGCCTGACTCAGGTGCATTTCGTTCGTATAAGCTGCTGGATAAAGATCATGTGATCTGGATCGGTGAAGACAATAAGCTCTATGCGAGTGAATGGAAGAACGGTTCGTGGACAACTAAGCTCGCAATCAATGAGAATGAGATCTCTGGTATTCAAACTGTAAAGAACACAAAAGGGGAAAGTGTTCTCTTGGTTTACAATGAATCAGCTCTTTATGTGGGTGCATTTCATCCCAATGAAAAGCTGAGTTGGTCCAAACTGGATATTACGAATGTGAAGCAGTTACAAGGTGTAATGGATACCTCTGGGGGCAGTATTTCGCTAGTCTACGCGGTCAATAAGGACGGTGATGAATCCTTTCACTACGCAAAGCTTGCGTCTGACACATGGAAGCCGCTAGTGCAGAATAAGCTTAAGGACTTGGATTTTGCAGCTAGCAGCTTGGATGATATGGCGTTTAGTGTAGATGGTTCCTCATTTATTACTGCGTATACGACTAGCTCTCGCAAATCCGGCAAAAGTACGTTACACATGCTTACCTTCCCATCGAATCAACCAGACAAAGTACAAGATGAAATCCTAAGCATTCCTGTTGCCAAAGGGATAGATTCCGATACGATTTTACATCCCACGTTTACGCATTCAAGTACAGGTGAAGTAACGCTTGTGGTTTCATCGGTTTATGAAAAGAATAGACGTCAAACGAGTCAAGAAGTGTTTAGAGTTGGTTTTAAGGATGGTAAGATGTTAGATGCTACTCGGATTAGTCAATTCGGCGGTTTCGCCTCTTATCCCGCTTACGCTGCAAACAAAGGTAGTTCATTCGCCATTTGGTTGGATGCCGTGAACACGAAATCATTTCGAGTTTACTATGCCACTGATCAGCTTCCTTATGTGGAGCGAATGAACAGTATTCAAGGAGACGACTTACAAAATGCTGCTGGGAATTTACCGCTTTTTTGGGGGATTGGGGTACTCACGGCACTCATAAGCTTAAAATGGATCTTATTACCTGGCCTTTATTTAGTCGTCATCAGTGTATTTTGGCAATATCATTATGATGAGTATGCGAAGAGGCATTTCGGGATATCACTCGCGATGTATTTGGTGGTAAAAGCCTTATTTGTCGGGGATTACCGGAAGACAATCGCACTGCAGGTGATGCCAGATTTCTTGCAATCGATATGGATTAGTCTGCTTTTACTTCTCATTTTTGCCGTGATTTCCTACCTATGCACGAGACTATGGAGAAAAGGGCTGTCCGAACGGAATGTTGGACTGGAGATGTTCTACTTCGTTGCTCTGGATGTTTTCATGACGAATATGTGGTATTCCTACTTTATGTCGCCGGCAGCGTTGTAGCTGTTTTCATACTAATATATTGAAAATTCTGGCATTCATTGTTATGATACTTTTATGATTAAGCGATATGTAACTGGCGGAGCATGGGTAACCATGAGGGAGCATGTCGATAACGGCCGTACGCCTGGGCAGAGGTAAGGGGAATTCCCCTTACCTCTTTATGTTTGCTTCTAACTTGAGAGGGATGATGAGATGACCGCAGAAACATTGATCTTGGATGGTAATCGAGTGGCAACAGACATGAAAGAGGCATTAGTTGGCAGAATCAATCAATTATCGAAGCAAGGAATCATTCCTTGTTTAGCGACGATTTTAGTCGGAGATGATCCCTCATCAGCTACTTATGTGAGGATGAAAGGGAATGCGTGCAAGCGATTGGGAATCCGTTCTATTCGGGTTGAACTTCCAAAACATACAACGACAGAAGAGTTGGTTGCCGAGATCCAGAAACTAAATGCGGACTCCAGTGTACATGGGATTTTGCTGCAACATCCTGTGCCTCATCATCTGGATGAAAGGGCTGCATTTGAAGCGATTCGGATCGAGAAAGATGTGGATGGCGTAACAACGCTAGGGTTTGCTCAAAATGCCTTCGGCTTAGCTGATTTTCCTTCCTGTACCCCAGCGGCAATACTTGCGATTATGGACTATTATCAACTTGCCATAGAGGGCAAACACGCTGTGGTGATAGGAAGAAGTCCAATCCTAGGTAAACCAGTATCCATGATGCTATTACATCGCAATGCAACAGTTACCATTTGCCACTCAAAGACTGTAAATGTAGCTGAAATCGTTCGGTTAGGCGACATTGTTGTGGCGGCTGTTGGTAAACCGAACTTTGTGCAGGGTGATTGGATTAAGCCAGAAGCGATTGTTTTGGATGCGGGATACAATGAAGGGAACATCGGGGATGTTGACTATGAGGCTTGCAAGCAGATTGCCTCCGCGATTACACCTGTTCCTGCGGGAGTAGGGCCTGTCACAATTGCAACGTTGCTGAAACACACCGTAGACGCTGCAGAGAAGTTATCTTAGTTGAATTGATAAGGGGGAGCAGCTGTGAAATTATTTCATGTCAGCGAAGAAAAAGACATTCCTATTTTTCACCCTAGAATTCCCACAAGAAAAGATTTAGACCCTGAGAAAGGGTTGGTATGGGCGCTCAATGAGCGTTGCTTGCCTAATTTTCTAACCCCTCGGAATTGTCCGAGAGTGACGTATCATTGTCATGAAGCAACCACTGCTGAGGATAAAAAGCACTTTATTTCATCGAGCTCAACGCATCATGTCGTGGCCATTGAACATAAATGGTTTGAGATTATGAAGAATACAACGCTATTTCTATATGAATTTGAGTCGACGGATTTTTATTCGCAAGATCCTAGTGCGGGTTATTATGTAAGTGAGAAATCACAAGTACCTATTCATCGTTTTGAAATTCGAGATTTGTTCGGAGAGCTATTTAGAAGACATGTTGAGGTTCGTGTTCTAGACAATTTGTGGGATTTATGCGATAAAATTCAGCAAACGAGCTTCGATTATTCGATGTGCAGGATGGGCTTTGCGCAGCAGCGGTCCAATTGTTAAAATGAAGGTAAAGGAGGTGTTGCTATGAGCAGGATTTTACGATTTGAAATGCAAGCAGCAGATCCTAATCAACTCATTGAGTTCTATTCACGAACTTTTAATTGGGAATTCACAAAGTTTCCAGGACCGCAAGATTATTGGTTTATTAAAACTGGACACAGTGATGTACCAGGCATTGATGGGGGATTATTGAAGTCACCTGATGGCTTGACCCGAACCATTAATTCCATTGAAGTTACTTCGATCGATGATTATTTATCAGCAGTAACTTCGAATGGTGGAACGATTGTTGTTCCGAAAATGAGTATGCCTGGCATGGGCTACCTGGCTTATTTTACTGATCCAAGTGGCACGATTGTTGGGATTTCTCAAGCGGATTCGAATGCACGTTAAGACAGCTACATAGTTGAGTATGTCGTATTAGAGAAGGGCTGCCGCGATGCAGCTCTTTTTTATTCATAGACGAAGTATTCATTAAGCAATTGTATAAATTAATGATCCCAATTACTGGTATATTTTGATATATTGGAGTTGAGATAACGAATAGGAGGAATGTTCATGTACACATTTGGATGGTGCAGTGGAATTCAGGAGGCGGAAAGACTTCAAAGAATTGGTTTCGACTATATCGAGTGCGCTCTCGTATCATTAAATTTAGAGGATGAAGTAGATTTCGCAGCTAAACTTCCTTTGTACTTGAACTGTCCGCTCCCGGTACAGGCGTTCAGCATATTTTTTCCGGGAGATTTGAAAATCGTTGGTCCAGAAGCGGATGAGGAACGGATTCGACGATACGTCCATAAAGCTGCAAGCGCTTTAAATAAAATCGGAGCCAAGACGGCCGTACTAGGGAGCGGGAAAGCTAGGCATATTCCGGACGGCTGGGAGCGAAATCGCGCAGAGCAACAGCTACTGCAACTGCTAGCATTGATCGGTGAAGAGTTCCAAGGAACAGGCGTTTCGTTGGCTATTGAGCCGTTGAATCGCAAAGAGTCCAACATCATTAACACCGTCTCTGAAGCAGCGATGTTTGCCAAACAGGTTAACCATCCGTCCATCCGGGTCTTGGCTGACTTCTATCATATGGATGAAGAGCAGGATCAACTGCATACGCTCATCGAAAATAAAGAGTGGCTGCAGCACATTCATCTTGCCGATACCGGACGATTGTCGCCGGGTACAGGTCAGTATCCATACAATCAATTTGTTACGGCATTGAAGGCGTCAGGCTATAAAGGAATGATTTCGGCAGAGTGTACTATTCATGATCCAGAGAAGGATTTTGCCGCTAGCTTGGCTTTCATGAGAGATAAGTTCCGTTAATAATCGTATCGATTTGAAAAGGATTTTGCCGATTCAGGTCGAAATATAGAATACCGAGTAGTTAACTGTGAATTATTTGTTTTCGGGAATTTGGAAGATAAGGTTGTGACACATATGCTAAAAGACAAAATACTTAGAAGAGAAGCAGGTATCATCACTTACGGGATGACGCCTCCGAAGGAAACACAATCGCTAGAGAAAATGGCTGAGATTTCACAGAAACAATGTGAACGACTCCAAAATCTTCAAATAGATGGCTTAATTCTCTATGATGTGCAGGAGGAAAGTGATCGGATTGATCAAGATCGACCGTTTCCTTATTTGCAAACCGTTGACCCGACAACCTACAGTAAAGAATATTTAGCGGGGTTAAACATCCCGAAAATTATTTATCGCTGTGTTGGTAAGTATTCGGAGGAACAATTGTCAGAATGGATTAAAGCGGATCTCGATGAAGATCGGTTTTCTGTGTTTGTCGGGGCGTCGTCTAGTAAGCAAGAAGTAAGTATGGGGTTGCCCGAAGCTTATGAATTGAGTAAAAAACTGAACGATAAGCTAACTTTAGGCGCGGTCGTCATTCCCGAAAGACACATGAAAAAAGATGACGAACATCTTAGAATGGTCAGTAAAATAGCGAGCGGCAGTCGGTTTTTCATTTCTCAGGCGACCTATAATGTGGAAGCATCGAAAAACTTCTTATCCGATTATTACTATCACTGTCGAGAAAACAACTTAGACATGGTGCCGATATTAATGAATATTGCGCCTTGCGGATCTACCAAAACACTGGAATTTATGAAGTGGCTAGGGATCAGTATTCCGAAATGGTTGGAAAATGATTTGAAATACTCCCATGATGTCTTGGATAAATCAGTCGCATTTTCTAAGCAAATATTTGAAGAAATTTTCGAATTTGGCCTGGAAAAAGGGATTCCAATCGGCTGCAGCGTTGAAAGTGTCTCCACGCGAAAAGTTGAGATCGAAGCTTCGATTCAATTGGTGCATGAGATTAATGCGATGATGGAGAAGAAAATGCGGTCATCGTTTGCTTTTTGAATTTAACTATTAATAAACAAAGCTGCCGACTCTTATAGAGCGGCAGCTTTGTCGTTTCAATTGTCTATTTTCGTTTCGCTTCTTCCCAAGACCGGCCACCGTCATTCGTGACTAAGACGCTGCCGTTCAAAAGTACCCAACCGTAACCATCCGTGCGTAGGTAAAATTGCGTAGCTTTTTGCAATGAAATAGTAGGCTTGATTGGTTGCCAGTTTGTACGGTTATAGGTATCCATCGTGTAGATGGTTTTGCCATCCTGAGAAATCGCTTTGCCCATGAGCAAGTTATCGAAGTGCAACACCGGAATGTCTTGCACATCATCTAGTCGATAAGGGAGAGGTGTCCATGTCTCGCCGGCATCTCTCGATTCATAGAAGACATATGTTTTCTTATTGTCTTGTATGAACTCAGCAATGAAAATAGCATGATAATCGCTTTCTTGATCGAAAAAGGGGGGATAAGCGTTGGCATAGCTCATCTTCAGATCTGCCGGGACGTCGACATGCTGAATCAACCAGGCTTGGCCGCCATCCTGTGTGCGGTAAAGCGGGAAATCCTGATGCCCTTGATTCATTGTGGTCATCCAGCCTTCTTTGGCCTTACGGTAACTGATGCCAGTCGGGGAACCCGCGATATCCGAGTTCACATTTCCTACTCGTGTCCAGGTTTTACCACGGTCATCGGTGCGGTACAGTGACTTTAAGTTTTGACCTGCTGCTGGTGAAGAAGTCAGCATGATATAAGCGGGCTCAAAGTAGAGATTGGCTACATATGGCGTTACTTCCGAGGAGGTTTCCCAAGCCTCTAACGTGGGCAGTACTGCTGTTTCCCAGCCTCCATTGTACAATTGATGGGTTGCAATGAGCCTTGGTTGTTGGTCGTCTGTGAGATAAACGGCATATCCCCAGGTTGGCACTTCAAATTTGGCAGCCATCAAACGATCCTTCTCAGACACGCCGTCAGGTATGACGACATCCCACGAGAGGCCCTTATCCGAGGTTTGCAGTAACTTTCCATCTCGCCAACTGAAGCCTTCAGCATCTTGCATACCGAGAATACGAGGGAGGCTCTCTTTGTAATCGACATAATAACTAGCAACATCGATGTAGGGATTGTATTGACGTGGAGCGGGAATGGACAAGTCAGATCGAAGTGTAACTCGATATCGTCCAGTTCCATGAAGTAGCGGTAGGGATGCTGTAAATTGCGTATCGTCAAAAGGGATTGACGTTGTCTCCGGTTCGATCCAGCTGCCGTTGTCCTCTTTTTCAATAACAGCGTGTAATTCCTTGCCTTGTGCTTTGATCACAGTACCCTTAAGCTCTATCTTGCCGGTATCTGTCTGAATCAAGCCGGATTCTGGCGACGCCAAGCTGATCGAACTGAAGCTGCCCAATCCGTTCGCCAAATCACTGTAATTGATAACGGGGTTCAGAAGTATCGGTGTAAGGGAGTTTACGAAAGTGTTATTGTACAAAATTCGGTTGCCAATGTGGTAGACAATCTGGACTTCATTGTCACCTAAGTCAAGTTGCACCGCGGATGAGAACTGGTATATCGGCGTCCCGGTTGATGATGTTTGTTCCATCAAAGATGTAGATGAATTGCCTCCGAACTTCGTGCCGTCTCTAGTAACAAACATCGAAAGATTCGGCATTTCCATTGTACTTGGTCCATTAAACAGCCCCTTTAACGTGTACCAATAGTTATTCGTATGCTCTGAAATACCGAAATCCTTTACATCGAAATGGGCATAATCAATGTCCAGTTGCCGAATATCCGAATGCCAGATACTTGAATATCCGAATAATTGCTTCAAATCAAACTCGGACACGAAGAGTTCTCCATCACGTTCTATGGTTGGAAATGTTAATTTTCCCTCACTGGTTTTACCATTAAACCAGTAGAAACTGACTGTATCGAGGTTCGGAGCTATATGAAATCCGTAAGTTTTGTCATAAAAATAATGCCCATTATCTTGGCTTTTCGTCTGATAATTAAGTAATTGTGCCATTTTCGTTAATGATAGCATCGCTTTTCCATCTTGACCGAATCCAATGAGGTTGTTACCTACGAAAAGTTCGTCATCCTGAAACTGAATGGACAGACGAGTGCTCGATGTTTGTTCTACCTGTAAGGGGTATTCGACACTTTGTGCTGCCTGCGGATCAGTAATGAAGTTCGTATTCTCTTGGAAAGAAGCGGTGTGTAATTGTTCGTTCCATTCGAGTACGCCAAGTAGCGGGGTAAGATCTTGCAGGAACACGGCTGTTTTGCCGTCTACATTGTAAGAAGGAATCTCTTTTCCTAGGGCAAAAGTGTGAATATTGGTGGCTAGCACGTCAGCGATTTTGACGCCAATTGCTCCCCCAGTAAAGCCGAGATTAGTATTGTCCTCCGACGTATTTAGTTCATTTTTGTCAGGGAAAATGGTGACCTTTCGCTTATTCGGCTCCCAAGCGATATGAAAGCCGTGGCTGCGCAAATCTTCCACATAAATAGCGGTTTTTCCATCGATATTCATCGACTGGATGGCGCTTCCATTTACGAATGCGTGAATATCTGTTGTAAGCACGCTTCCGACGACCGTTCCAACGGGCAGTTCGTTCGCATGTACTTTGGTTAGGGGAAGAGGGGTGATTGCCATTGCTGCACATAGAATCGTAGCTAAACCAGCAGTTGATTTGCGTCTCATTGCATGTAATTCTCCTTTGTTAGGAAAGTAGGAACACTCAGTTAAACGCCAAAAAAAGGAAAAAGTTGCATAATCAAGCATTCTGAGCGGTCTAATTTATCACAAAGCTTAGTTTCTGGTATTATGTAGTAAATCGTTTTTTCTAAGGGGTTTATGTATGAAAACAATTGGCTTAATCGGTGGCATGAGTTGGGAATCCTCTTTACTCTATTATCAAATCATCAATCAACGTGTCAAAGACACATTAGGCGGGCATCATTCCGCTAAAAGTCTCATGTATTCAGTTGATTTTCATGAGATCAAGACGCTCCAACATGAGGGGAAATGGGATGAAGCGACCCAAATGATGATAGATTCCGCTCAAAGGCTAGAAGCAGCCGGTTCGGATTGTATTGTTATTTGTACGAATACGATGCACAAGATGGCAAAAGAAGTTGAAGATGCAGTAAACATTCCGTTGCTTCATATCGCTGATGCGACAGCCAAAGAAATTGTTAAAACGGGTATTAAGAAAGTCGCTTTGCTCGGCACGGCTTTTACAATGGAACAAGATTTCTACAAAGGGAGACTTATCGACAAATATGGTCTTGAAGTCATCGTCCCACATGAGTCATCAAGGAAAATTGTACATGATATCATTTATGAAGAATTATGTCTTGGGATTTTTAAAGAAGAATCTAAGCAATCCTACATAGCGATCATTGATCAATTGGTCAAAGAGGGCGCAGAAGCGGTAATTCTGGGCTGCACGGAAATTACTTTGTTAGTATCTCAACAGGATTCCTCGGTTCAACTATTCGATACCACGAAAATTCATGCTGAGTCTGCGGTGGAATTTGCTCTAAGGGAGAACGAATCGGATGGTTTATGAAATAACATCAAAATGGGATGAAACACTGTGGCTGAAAGCAGAGGAAGTATATAACGCTGCCTTTCCTAAACACGGAAGAAAGAATCGAGCTCTGATTCGCAGCATGTTCGAAAGAGGTTTGTGCAAACTGCATACATGGAGCGATGGTTCAGTTGTAGTTGCGATGGCTCTGACTGCTTGGAATGAGGAGGCCAAAGTTCTAATCATCGACTATATCGCGGTTCGTCAAGCTCAGCGTGGGAAAGGTGCGGGTTTGGCTTGTATGCGTGACATTCGAAATTGGGCAGAATCCGAAGGATGTCAAGGAATCGTCATTGAAGTGGAGGCTGAACCTAGCCAGGAAAATGCGGAGCGAATTCGATTCTGGGAAAAGGCCGGATTTCTTTTGACCGATTATATCCATACCTATATTTGGGTCCCCGAAACGTATCGAGCTATGTACTTGAGCATTAGTGGGTTCGAACAACAAGATGGCAGACAATTATTCACCTACATTACCGAGTATCACGAGCAAGCCTATCGCGTAAAAGGGTGAAAAAGTAAAATAGCCCACTCCTGCATTAGGATGGGCTATTTCTGATCGCTTTTTTTGCCGCGCTGTATTTGAAAATAATGCGCAGGAGTGGCGGCACAGCGAAGAAAATGAAAAATGTACGAAATAACTGATAGCCGACAACGACGGATAAATTAGCATTAATTTCATGGGCGATGATCCCCATCTGATCCATGCCACCTGGAGCGAGGCTGAGCAGAGCCGTTGATTTGGTTACGGCATGCAGCTGCATAAACACGTAACTGAGACCAAACGAGCCAACCAGAAGTACCACACTGCTGCCAATCGCAAGCGAAATAATCTGGAACTTATGGGTTAATTGAGCTGGTTTTAACATGAGTCCAACCTGGATGCCAATCATAATTTGGGCTGCGTTGATGATACTGGTTGGCAGAGCGGGTCCATGAAGTCCAATAAACTGTATGATCGCTGTAATGAAAGCTGGTCCAAGCAAGAAAGCGGTTGGAAATTTAATTTTATTTCCTAGAAGTGCACAGAAGATACTGGCTGCAGCGAAAATGAAAATATTCGGCATGAGTGCTCCCCAGCTTGCAGATGAAGTGGTAGTAACAGTATGAATCATGGATTCATCTGTTTTGTGATTGCCCATGATCGGACTAAACACCAGTAAAGGTACACACACAACAATCATCATCAGACGAATGATTTGTAAGACGGTGACAATCGTTAAATTGATACCTTCAGTCTCTTCAGCCAAGATGACCATTTGGGTAAGCCCGCCAGGTATACTTCCCAGGAGTGCAGTTTTGTAGTTGATGCTGGACATTTTGGATACGAAGTAGGCAAGTGATGCGCAAAGCAGCATTAACAGCAGTGTCATAAGCAGCATGGAAGGCAGCTGGATCGCCATTTCATGCATGGCTGTTGCCGTCATGGAAAGTCCTATCGTGTATCCGACGATGATGAGCCCTGCATTTCTGATTGTGGTAGGCCAAGCATAACGATCTTTGAACACATTCGAACCAATCAATACAGCAATCATCGGTCCGAGCAGCCAAGGAATGGGGATATGCAAGAGTTTGAACAAGGATCCGCCTATAAGGGCAGTAATCAGGGCAAAGATCAGCTTAGCATATGTATTTAAGGTAACCATGTTTGTACCAATAAGTCCATTCACCACCTTGTCATAACTGTACTAATTTTAGCACAGTTATTTTTTGCGTTCAAATGCCATATGGTTTACTAGTTTGGCATTGAAACTAGTGGATAAACTTCCTATTATTAAACTAACCCATAATTTTAGTCAAGGGAGAGTCATAGATGATTACAAGATGCATGTATCGTGCCGAGTGGCAGACAGGTCAAGAGGTTGTGGGCTTGAAAGCTTTGGCCTTAAACCAACAAGCACAATGGCTGGTAGCACAGGGAGAATTAATGACTGCTGCAGCTTTCAGTTGGCGAAATCAAGTATTCCTTTATTATGAGTGTTTGAATCGGGAGGTGTCACCCGATGAGATCGCAGGGGCTGCGGTTCCCTTTTTGAAAGAATGGCCAGGGCAGGAGGATCCACGGAAGTGGATACGGATGATTGATGTGTTTCATTTTAACGAACCAGCCAGCTATGAACACTGGATACGAAAGGCCCCTGTAGTGAAACGTGTAGGGAGGGTCGCCCATTTGAAACCTGAAATGATGAGCAGTTACATTTATTATCATTACCAGCTACAGGAAGAACGGGCCTTCTATGGTGACAAGTATGAAATCATTGCTATGCATGAGAATTTATTATTCGGTTATCAAGAGTTTCCAAAGGTCATAGAGGAGCCGATTGTGTCAGGAAGATTGAACACGAAGGGGACCCCCGAGAATTGGAATGATTCACGAATGGATCTGCATTTCCAGCCCTGGGAAGACGATGGACATTTGTATTTTAAACCGATTGAGCAAGTGTTTGCTTATTATATGGGGGATCTCTAATTCCAAGGAATCCTTATTCCTCTAGCTCCAAGTTCCCAATGCTGTCTACTACAACGTTGACCTGATACGTTACATGTAAGTTTGGGTAATAGTCACTACGCCAATGTTCTAGCTTATCATAGGGAATCGTGCCTCGGAAGTAATTGCCAAAGCCAATGGGGTCGCTGCCGCTCTGTTGAAGCTTTTTCGTTAACTGATTTAGTTCATCCGTCATATGTGATTGAAGTTTGGAAATTAACTCTTCTTTCGTGATCTTGATCTTTATCTCACTGAGCGAAGTATGCACATTCAGCTTACCCTCAAGTGCAGGACCTTCCTTGGTAAGCTTGGATGACCAATGCATTCTAGCAGATTCCAGTATCATATTCGCATCATCTAATACTTCTACTGCTGCACCATGGTAATTATTTGACTCTAGATTAATTAACATCGTATCTTCTTTGCTCAAACGGGATATCATCTTTCCTCTACGCATGACAGCTGATCCGGCAAACGAAAGAACCGTTTCTTTGCCTGGCCGAATAATCGGTAAAATGGCGTCTTCCGTAAATGACTTTGTGGAACGGAAAGCTTCCCAAATACTGGTCGTGGATGTTTTGGGGTTCCAGCCAGCTCTTCGATCGGAATATTTAAAAAATGTCGTAACGTCATTCATGACGGCATTTTTCGTATTTGACAATAGTTCTTTTATATCCGCATCGGAAATCGCTAATAATGCTTTGGGGGATAAGTCTCTGGAACGGATGGCATAATTGAGCTCTTCTTCCAGACCTCCTTCAGCTAGCGTTTGCTGGAAAACTAATAATTCCACGTTCAACAAGTCAACGTAGTTCTCAATGTTTATTTTTAAGTTGTCCACGGCTTCACTGATGGTATTAGCCTCTTGAGAAATGGTTTTAATTGATAAACTCTTCTCAACAGGTATCGGTATTTGAAGGGTAACTTCATAGCGATGGGATTGACCTTTGCCAACGCCCATAATCACGGGCATTGCTCTAAGATTGATATCATGGCTATCCCAACAACCACTTAGTAGCAATCCGCATCCGCTCCATACCACGAATAACCAAATCCTTTTCCGTAATAACGTACGCATTCATTCATCTCCCAAGCTTCATTCGTCCTCGCAGAAATGCTGCAACCAGCGCAATTGCCAATATCAAGCCAAGACGGAAGATGCCTCCCCAATCTAAAATCTTCTCTAACATCCGCCAATCCGAAATAAATAGCGCTAAGGTGATCGTAATCAGGCCCGTCATCAATGGATTTGTTACAAATTTGGCGACGACTGAAGATCCACTGGTAAGCTGTCTGGTCAGCCAGAGAAGTCCACTTATGTTTAGCAGTGTGCTGAACATAGTAGCCATGATATATAGCAGTGATATCCGATCGAAGAAAAACCAATTCACTCTGACCGAATCCATTACGGTTATTAGTGGGAATCGCAGATGCACGGCTACTTCACGACCAAAGACACCAAGAGGGAGGTACACGTAAACCAGCAGAAAAAGTAAGGAAAAGGCCCATGCTCGCCAGATCCATTTCCTGCCGTTTACGGGTAGAGGTCCGAAAAAACCGACTAAACCGATAACATGTGAGAACACGAACAGTAAGGGTAAAATGCCTGGATCAGATAGGAAAGTGAATTTCGGCTGAAGTGGTAATAGCAAGTGAATGGTAACATTTGTAAATGTAGCAGAAAGTGATAATAGAAGCAGAGGCAATCCGAAAAGCCCAAGTAATAAAGCAAGTCGCAAGAGTGAATCTCGACTTGCAAAAGAAACACTTACGGCTGATACGAGTAATAAGGCCATTAAAATCCATCGAGGTGTTTCAGGTAGAAACAGCGTGCTGACGATTTGGGATTGTCCGCGGATAATGATCGTAATCGCAAACAAATTTCCCGCGATCAAAGGCCAGACAAGCAAGATGCGGAACCATTTCCCGGCTTTAATGAAGGAAGTTAATAGATTTTCGTTACCCTTATGGAATCCGCCAATAAGTAAACGCAGCAAGCCACCTTGAATCAGCCAACCGATCAGGATGATGACCCAGTGGCCGGATACTTGAGACTGAATGATGCTTTGGGGATAAATAAACATTAGCAGTCCGTATTGAAGAACGATATAGATAACAGCGAAACTGATCCCTTGACTCATTCAGTACTTTTCCTACCTTCCGTTTGCGGCATGGAAACGAGCGGCTTACTCAGCACGGTTGAGGAGCCTACTAAAGAAAGAAGCAAAAATAACCCACACACGATCCCCATGGGACCAAATAACGTTGCAAAGAACAGCATGAGATATCGCCATATACGAACAGCTAACGCGAAATGATAGCCGATAATCGTGAAATTGGCGATTGTAGATGCTGCCAACACAATGATCAACAGATTACTTACTAGATTGGCCTCAACGACTGCTTGACCGAGTATGATTCCTCCTACCATGGTCATGGCTGGCCCGATACTTTTTGGCAAGCGAATAATGGCTTCGAGCAGCATATCGATTATGAACAATAGAATCAGCGCTTCTGTAATGGTCGGATAAGGCACACCAACCCGACTCTTGGCAAGCGAGTATATCAATTCTAGCTTCATAACATCGGGGTTCACTGACAGCAAGGCGACATAAGCAGCAGGGGCAATGATAGCTATAATCGAACCAAGGATTCGGAAGAAAACGAGCATTGTCGTGAGTGCAATCGGATAATCTCGATCTGTATCCGACATAAACAAGTCGGGGAGATGCACGGGAATAACAATCGCTTCGGCGTAGCCCTCAATCAGAAGAACGATTCTTCCTTGCTTCATGAAGTAAACCGTTTCATGTGGAGATTCCGTTTTTATAAAAGAGGGGATAGGACTCCACATAGGCTTCTTGCATAGCCATTTCGTAATTTGTCTTAGGGAAGTAAAATCCTCACTGCTATGTGCACGAAGAGCTGATTCAGATTCCAAGAAAGCTGCGGAGTCTACTGCACCTTCTAGGGAAAGTAAAATAATTTTTTTCTTGTGAATGGAACCAACGGTCACATGAGCTTGTTGCAAGTAAGTAGATCGAAGTTCATTGCGTATTAAACCAAGATTGGTCAAATGATTTTCGATGAAACCAGTTTGAGAAGATCCTAGTATATTCTGATTTTGTGGGGGCGTAATCGATCGTGAAAGCTGCTGTGGCACAGATTGCATCCAAGCTGCTTTCAAACTATCCTGCTGTACAAGCAGGGTACGGCCCTCTAGAATACCTTGAGCAAAATCATCCTGCGCAAGAGCATCTTCCGAGCCCAGCTTCAGTTGCAGGGTGTCCCAAGAATTTGGTCCTTCTTGATCGATGTCAATGAGTCGACGAAGAGTTCCCGCAATGTCTACCAAGCTGGAAAGAGCGAATACCTCAATCTGCAACCCGCATATGACTATGTTTTGATGATGAAGATCCTGACAGACTCCCAACTTCTCCATCACATGATTTCGTGGCGTATTTCTCGCGTTATCCAACATTACCCATCACCTACGCGATAGTATGAGCAATTTGGAGCTGACCTATGCTTAGGTAAGAAAGGAATCAGAATAATTATGAAGAATACAACACGAGATTCCTTATGAAGGGTGTGGGCTAGTTGGCGGATAATGAGAATTGGCATCGGCATTTGGGTGTGTATGCGATTTGTGAGTTGGATGGAAATCTTCTAGTGATCCATAAAAACGGAGGCCCTTATACAGGCCGCTTCGATCTTCCAGGAGGTACAATTGAGCCCAATGAAACTGTATTTGAGGCATTAAAGCGTGAGATTCAAGAAGAAGTTGGCATTGAGATACTTGTAAATAAAAATATAGGCGTCTGCGACTATTTGGTTCCATATCCTCTTCCCAAGAGGGGGACTACACATATCCATCACATTGCCCTTTACTTTTCCGTGGAATATATAAGTGGGGAATTATCTGCTAATCCGGAAGTTTTTGCTGGACAAGATTCATTAGGGGCAAGTTGGATATCACTGCAGGATTGTACAGCGGACAATTCATCGCCTCTCGTTTTACAAGCGGTGGATTGGGTTAAGACTGGAGAGATGCGAATTCACGGGGTGAAATTTTAACCAGCAAGAAAAAATCCATTGGAGTTCCAATGGATTTTTGTATGCGTATTTTTAAAAAGACCTTATTCAACATCATAAACGAAATGAAATAAACAGTCTATACTTTTTCCTAAATTAACCATATAGTTGGGTTGCCGGCAATTCTTGGAGTGGAGTGTTGTTCAATGGAATACACCAATTATTTTGAGCATGCTGATTTACAGGCCTATGTGACTGCGATCTTTGGATCTAGTTATTGGATCTCTCAAGTTTCCACCATGCACGGTGGTGCGCAAAAGGTCGTCTATAAAGTCGATTGCAGCAATGGATTTTCTTGTGTTCTGTATGTATGGGATCTTACTAAGAATTATTTTCAGGAGGAAATAGCAAAGTCAGAAATTCATGAGCAATCCTATGGGGCTGATTTATTTGAAATAAATAATAAGTTTTTAGTACAACAAGGGATTCAAACTCCCAGATTATATTACCTTAACAAGTCAAGAAGTCGCCATCCATATGACTTTGCTATTGTTGAGTACATCTATGGGCAAAAAGCAGAAGTCTATTTCCACGACACTGATATACAAGTTCAAGAGATGGTGTTACAACGGATTGGCGATATGTTGACAAGTATGCATGGAAACATCAGGGACACGTTTGGAAAAGTGAATCAAACTCGAGTCCAGTCAGACAAATGTCATCATTTGCAATTCAACAATGCTAAGAATGATATAGCCTATGCGTGCCAATATGTAGATTCCTTAAAGGTAAAGCATGATAGAATTCTCGATAAATTGGTTGAGCTTGAATCGAAAATTGAATCTAGAAGCCGATATACCTTTATTCATGGGGAACTAGGACCGGATCATGTGTTGCTTAATGAGAAACTAGAACCGTATTTGATTGATATCGAAGGGGCTGAGTTCTACGACATCGAGCACGAGCACAGTTTTTTAGAGTTCCGATTCGGCGAGTTTTATCGATATTTAAAGAATGATTCGTTGGAGCTTAATCGAATGGCATTTTATCGCTTTCATCATCATATTTCTTTGACTTGTGGTGGGTTGAAGCTGTTACAGCGGGGATTTCCTAATCAACAATTTGCGAGGGAACTTTCTGAGTATCATTGTCGTGCTGTATTGCGGTATGTTGAGGGGTAGCTGCTCCAATTCCTTTTTATACAAAATTCGACACTATTATTACCACGCGTATTGTAAAATAAGAGAAAGAAAGCAACCGCTTACAAGGTGGGGAGTTAATTGAACTTATTCAGGCAAATGTCTTACTTCAAAAAGCTGCTGATTTCCTATATTGCTGTCATTCTGGTGCCTACAGTAGTTTTAAGCGGCGTTTATTTTTACTATTACTCAACTCAAGTAAAGGAAGGACTGAAGTCTGAATCTCAGACCAATTTGCAGTCTTATTCAAGTCTGATTCAAGCCATGACTTCTGAAATGGATCGCGCATCGCTTCAGTTTTCTTTTATTCCACAGCTTTCTCAGATCTTAAAAGATCCACATTATAATGCCTATGATTACCGCTTGCTACAGAACACAATGCAGACTTCGATATCGTCCAACACTTTATTTCATTCTGTGTATCTGTACACCAAGATTAATAATAGGGTCTTAACGACCGGGGAAGGTATTTATCCGATCAATGATTTCTATGATAAAGCTATTATAGATGCGGCCTCAGAAAATGAGAATGTTGCACAGTGGCATGCCATTCGTTCTCTGAAATCAGGGGAAGAGGTCATTACCTTTAGTAGACGAGTGCCAACAGCCTCCAAAGAGTCTCTAGGGATTTTTATTTTTAACATCCGTAAAGATGTTTTTTTTGAGACAGTACAATTGATTCAAAAGAATGAGAAGTTACCGATTCTTGTTATGGATTCTTCCCAAAAGATTGTGTATCCTCGTGCGAATCAGATGACAGAGCAACTAGAAAAACACTATGCTATAGGTGATTATGATACACAAGCATGGAGAGAAATTCAATTAAATGGAAGTCAGTATATTTGGAGCTCAATGAAATCCCCCATGTTAGGTTGGACTTTTATTCGCTTAGTGCCTATGGTGGAATATAGTAAGTTGATTAACAAGAAATTGGTAAGTGTCCTTATTGTCATTCTATCCGTAACATTGGTGTTCACAGCCTTCTCATACCTGCTTTCTTTGATGATGTATATCCCATTCAAGCGCATTGTTTCTGCGATCAAGGATCGTTTGAAAACGATAGAAACATCAGATAAAAACAATGAATTCGATTTTGTTGAACATGCACTCCATCAAATATTAATCGAAAATGAACAGATTAAGTCTGCAGTGCTTCAGAATCAGCCGATCATCAGAGAACGGTGGGTGAATGCGATCCTGAACAGCTTAATCCATGCGGAAAACGATCTGTCAGCCGAGCAAATGAGTGAAACAGGGATTGATTTCAGTAGATCTCATTTCATGGATTTGACGGTTATTATGGATTTGCGCTTACATACGGAGATTGAAAAGAACAAGATTAGGTTAGTTATTTTTTCGATGATTGAAAATGCATTCACACTTGAGTTTGGCATTGCGGGGACCATACTAGATGGTGACAGCTTTGGTTTTATTATTAATACAAATCATACAAGCTTAGATAATGAATTCCGTCAAGTTCTCAAGCAGATCAGCTTTCCGTTAATTGATCTCGCGCAATCAGAGCTTCATATTAATTTGCAGTTTATTTATGGTTCTCTTCATAGTTCACTTAAAGAATTGAGTCTGAAACGAACGTCGGCCAAGAATCTACGATATAATGCCCTCATCAATGAGGTGGATGTTGTCATAATGGAAGATCTGAAGCAAACAGATGCGATTGGCTATCCTTCCCAATACGTACAACTACTGTTGATGTGTATACGATCAGCGGATCAGAAGAAATCACGTGTGGTGATTACACAGCTCTTCCAAACCTACGTGTATCCGACTAAATCATCCCACGATAAGTTGGTAGAAATGTTAATCATGCTGTTAAGCGTAATTGTCCATGAGCTTAGACAAGAAGATGAGCATTTTCATGAACCTCCAGATGGATACTTGTTACACTTGAATGACGCACATAGTAAGCAGGAGTTAGAGACACTAATCGTAAGTTTCATTGGCAGACTGGTTGAAAGCCATCAAACAGGACCGGATGAGAATAGAAACGTCCATATCGTTCGCGCACTTGATTATATCAAGGTGAATTATCAGAACAATATCTCAATAAGTGATATTGCTGATTACCTACAGATTAGTCCCAGTTATCTAAGCAGGATGTTTAAAAACGAGAAAGGGAAGTCACCATTGGAGTATTTAACGGAATATCGCATGGAAAGAGGGAAAGTTTATCTGGCAGACAATAAATTATCCCTTCAGGAGATTAGCACCTTAATCGGGTATAATGATGCACACAGCTTCATTCGTTATTTTAAGAAATATGTAGGAACTACACCTGGTGACTATCGGATGCAGGTTATGAAAAATTTATGAACTTCATGTTCACTATCTGAACTAAACAGCTGTTGGTTCAAACATTATACAGAAACGGCAAAAGATGACCGTTTCTTTTTTTTGTTCACCGTGCTAATAATGAAAGCGTAAACAAGAGAGCGAGGGCATGAGAATGGCATCCATACCATCAAGAAAAGCTTGGAAAAAAACATTTCATAAAACTAAATATTATTATCTGCTTCTTTTGCCGGGGATCCTATATTTCATTATCTTCAAATATATCCCCATGGGCGGCGTTATCATGGCCTTCAAAGATTATAAGGTTTCCACAGGCATTTGGGGCAGTGAATGGATTGGACTAAAATGGTTCGATATGCTGTTTCAACGAGCGGATTTCTGGCAGGTATTAAGAAACACAATTTTGATTTCCTTTTATAAAATAACGTTTAATTTTCCTGCGCCAATTGTGCTAGCCATTCTAATCAATGAAGTCAGGAATCTTGTATTCAAAAGAAGCGTTCAGACAATCATTTATTTCCCTCACTTTGTATCTTGGATTGTCATCGGTGGGATCCTTGTTACGGTTCTATCTCCTTCTAGCGGTTTGATCTCGGCCCTAGGATTTGAACAATCTCCGCTAGTTGTTCCCGAGCATTTCCGCAGTATGCTTGTTCTCTCACAGATGTGGAAGGAAACGGGTTGGGGAACTGTGATCTATTTAGCAGCTATCATAGGCATTGATCCAGGTCTGTATGAATCAGCCAAGATTGACGGTGCTAACCGGTTCAAACAGATCCTACATATTACTCTTCCAGGTATTTCTCAGACGATTGTTTTACTGTTGATATTAAGAATGGGATTCATTCTAAGCGCGGGCTTTGATCAAGTATATATTCTGCTAACACCTCTGGTGACGAGTGTTGGCGATATTCTGGACACCTATGTATATCGGGTCGCTTTTAGTAACGGACGCTATTCCTTAGCAGCGGCTGCAGGACTATTCCAATCCGTGGTAGGACTCCTAATGATCGCCTTTACCAATTGGGTTGCGAAGCGACTGGGAAAAGAGGGACTATGGTAATGGAATCTGCTACCAATCTTACTACGGCCAAGGAGGTATAGCATGCATTCAGTCATAAAAAACGGAGGAACGTTCCAACTCCTGAACAGCTTATTTTTACTCCTTTTTTCTTTAGCCACGTTGTATCCGTTATGGTATGAAATTTCGTTATCTTTTTCCTCAGCGGAAGAAGTTACCAAAGGAGGGGCTTTTCTTTGGCCCAAGGAATTCACGTTGGATTCTTACCGAACACTTGTGAGTACGAACATGATTTGGCACACCTATTTGAATACTGCGTTCGTTACAATCGTCGGTACAATACTCAGTGTGTTACTTACAGCTTCAACCGCTTACCCATTAACTAAGTCCATCGTACCTGGTAGGAAATGGTTGATTTTCGCTATTCTATTTACCATGCTGTTTAGCGGTGGCGTCATCCCAACCTATTTGGTTGTAAAGCAGTTGGGGTTATTAAATTCGCTCTGGTCTCTGATCCTGCCAGGCATGATTTCTGCGTATAATACGCTCGTGATGATGAGCTTCTTTCAAACCATTCCGATAGAGATCGAGGAATCAGCAGAAATGGATGGAGCAAATCCGCTGCATATTTTTGTGAGACTCATACTGCCACTATCCATGCCAGTTCTAGCCACGATATCACTATGGATTGCTGTGGCACATTGGAACGAATTTTTTACGGCACTACTTTATATCAACGAGAGGGCAAGTTACACGTTATCTCTGTTGTTGAGAGATTTAATAAGCGGTCAGGATTACGCTCGATTTACTGGAGAAGTATCCAATACGTCAACAGAATCCGTCATTGGCGCAACGATTGTAGCGACGATTTTACCCATTTTGTGTGTATATCCGTTTCTACAGAAGTACTTTGTGCAAGGTGTTATGATCGGTTCTATCAAAGGGTAATGTCATGCTTGTAATAAGCATGTTGTTATAGGGTCCATCATAAAAAAGGAGGGTTTCTATGTCGCCGAAAAGAATAGGACGTACCGTAATTTGTTGTTCCTGCGCGCTTAGTATGGTGTTAATTGCCGCTGGTTGCACAGGAACGGGGAAAGATGCCGACGGCAGTAAGTCAACTGGAGGACCAGTCACTTACAATATGTTTCGAAATGCCGCGTATATCGTGGGCTACCCAGATGATGGAGGACCTTACAAACAGACCATTCTGGATGCTGCAGCAAAGGCCGGAATTACAGATATTGATTATAAAATCACTATTTCCGGTGGAGCAGAATATTTCACGAAGTTAAATGTGCTTTCTGCATCTGATAATCTTCCGGATTACTTCTCAGTGGATATCCCAACCATGATCAAATATGCAGATGAGGGGCTTATCCTTCCATTGGATGATTTGATGAAGAAAAATGCACCTAATTTGACAAAGCTCCAGAATACAGGAGAACTCGATGCACTCAGGTATAAAGGGAAAATCTGGGCAATATTCCCGGGCTACCGTCCTGAAGCTTTCAACGGTCCATCAGTAGTTGGCTACAATATCAGAACGGATTGGCTAGATGCGGTTGGTATGAAAATGCCAGGGAATCTTGATGAGCTTCACGCTGTGCTGAAAGCGTTTACGGATGGAGATCCCGATAAGAATGGCAAGAAGGATACGATCGGTCTCACAATTGCGAAAACGGATACGTCAGGCCGACAGGAGATTTTTAGCAATATTTTTGGGGCATTCGGCATACAGCCTACATTCTGGTTGGAGAAAAACGGTAAACTGCAAAAGGGATTCACCTTACCAGAAACAAAGGAAGCCTTGAAGGTTCTGCGCGATTGGTATAAGGAAGGCATCATTGATCCGGATTTCCCTGTTAATGAAGCGAAACAGGTGGATGAGAAGGTTGCCAACTCCAAGGTTGGCGTATGGTTAGGCAGCGCATTAGATGTTAACCCTACTACGCCGCGTGCATCTGCGCTCGCTAAGACAAATCCGACAGGTAAAATCGGCTTCTTACCTCCGCCGGCCGGACCACAAGGTCTCCGTGGAGGGGCCGAAACGGCTCCTGGATACGGGGATTTAAGAGCAATCTCCGCGAAAGCGAAAGATCCAAGTCGTTTAGTAAAACTGATTGATTGGTCAGCAGATCAAAGTGATAATGGCGGTTTTTCTCTAGTTACTTATGGTAAAGAAGGCGAACATTACACCTATGATAAAGCGACAAACATACTGACTCAGAAAGCCAATATTTTAGACTTATATAAACTTGGATTAGGCAATCCTGTCCGTTTCGTTCAAGTCGTTGACCGACGCTGGGTGCCATCTGAAGATGCGCGTAAGGCTATCAGTGTGAGTAATCAATATATTACGAAGAATGCTTACTGGAAAACAACACCTACGATGTTTGACTACCCAGATTTGGAAACGAAGCTTTGGCCGGAATATGCTTTAAAAATTATACTTGGCCAGCTGCCAGTTGAAGCATGGGATGAATTCGTTAAGAAATATTACGAGCAGGGCGGCAAAGCAATTGAAGATGAAGTGAACAAGACTTGGAAAGCTGAAAAGTCAGGCAAATAGAGGTCATTATTCATAAAAATTTACTTTTAACAGATGTCCTGTAGGGAGTGAAGCAGTTGTCATGAGTAAAACGAGACATGGGCAGCCGAACGTTATTGTCTTTTTCACGGATCAACAGCGCTGGGATACGACTGGCGTTCATGGAAATCCATTAGATTTAACGCCTAACTTCGACAGAATGGCAGGCTTTGGAACACATATTTATAATTCTTTTACCTGCCAGCCTGTTTGTGGCCCAGCGCGTTCATGCTTGCAGACGGGGAAATACGCAACGACAACTGGCTGCGTCACTAATTTTAATCCGCTGCCAGCGAATGCCAGAACATTAGGACATTATTTTAAAGATGCGGGCTATGAAACAGCCTACATCGGAAAGTGGCATTTAGCAGGTGAAGAGCCAGTGCCAGAGGCGAAGAGGGGCGGATATACGCACTGGCTTGCTGCAGAACTGCTCGAGTTTTCATCTGACTCCTACAATACGGTCCTCTATAACAATGACAATCAAGCTGTCAAGCTCCCGGGCTATCGCGTAGATGCCCAAACGGATGCCGCAATCCGATTCATAGATAGCCATCAGGATGATCCATTCTTTATGTTCCTTTCCTATATAGAGCCGCATCATCAGAACCATATTGACGATTATCCTGCGCCGGATGGGTATCGGGAAAGGTATGCAGGAAGGTGGACTCCTCCAGATTTAGCTGCGCTTGGTGGCTCTACTGCTCAACATTTAGGAGGCTACTTCGGGATGGTACGCCGGTTGGATGAAGCGCTTGGCAGGCTTCAAGACAGCTTAAAGAGTCTCGATTTAAGCGAGAATACGATTGTTCTTTTTAGCTCAGACCATGCTTGTCATTTCAAAACACGAAACAATGAATATAAGCGTTCCTGTCATGAGAGTTCTATTCGAGTTCCGACAGCAATCAGCGGACCTGGATTTGATGGTGGCGGTCGTATTCAAGCGTTGGTTAGCTTGATTGATCTTCCACCTACCTTATTGGATGCTGCGGGAATTCCCGTTCCTGACCATATGCAGGGTAGATCCATTCTACCCTTGTTACAAGGTGGAAAACCGAATTGGCCATCCGAAGTGTTCGTTCAAATCAGTGAGACCCAAGTGGGTAGAGCCATTCGCACGAAACGATGGAAATACAGTGTCTATGCACCTGATAAAAACCCCGTGAGTGACGCTGGTTCTAGTGTCTATGTGGAACAATTTCTGTATGATTTGCTTGCAGATCCGTATGAGCTTACTAACCTGGCAGGGTACGAGTCACACAAAGAAGTATCAGCCGTATTACGGGATCGTTTGATTGAACGGATGGTCGAAGCAGGGGAGGAGCCGCCGATGATTATGCCTGCGCCATCCATAGCAAGTGGTCAGCGAATCGTTCACGGTCACGAGTGCAACCTTTAAGCAATAACGATACGGAGGCAAATTAGGCTTGACATTCCCCCGAATCCCTTGTAAGATAATCGAAATTCATATCGAAATATTGATGAATGGGACAGTAATTCCTAACAGACAGTCACAGCGAGCCGGGTCAGTGTAAGCCGGTACGGATGTTACGAATGAAACGGACCCAGGAAATGGTTTGCTGAACGTGAGTAGGCGAATCCGGTCTTTCGACCGTTACGAAACAGAGGGGTTAAACGTACACGTTTAACACTTAGAGTGGTACCGCGGGAATCTTCAGCTCTCGTCTCTTTATTAGAGACGGGGGCTTTTTATATTTTCAAAAAAAGGAGTGGAAGACCATGTTACATGTTAAGCACTATTTTGCTGGTAAAATCGCATCATTACTTACTGGTTTCGACGCACAGGAGATTGCTGCTTGGATGGAATACCCAGCGAATTCGGATAAAGGAGATGTAACGTTACCGTGTTTTCGACTGAGTAAAGCGGTTGGTAAACCACCACAAGTCATTGCCGAGGAGTTGAAAGCTTCGCTTCAAGATGAAGAAATCGACTATATAGAATCCGTATCAGGATATCTGAACATTTATCTCAAGAAGGCTCATTTTGCGGAATCACTGGTTAAGCATATTATTCAAGCTGGAGATCAATATGGATCGCAAAATCTAGGGCAAGGCAGCACGGTTGTTATCGATTACTCATCTCCGAATATTGCAAAGCCATTTCATGTTGGTCATCTGAGGTCCACGGTGATCGGAAATGCCTTATATCAAATTCATTCCTTCTTAGGGTACGACTGTGTGGGGATTAATCATTTGGGTGATTGGGGAACACAATTCGGGAAACTGATTGTTGCCTATCAGCAATGGGGAAGCAAGGAAGCAGTTACTAGCGGGGCGATTGAGGAGCTTCTTCAGCTTTATGTCAAATTCCATGAGGAAGCAGAGAAGGATCCCACTTTAGAAGATCAAGCTCGTGCTTGGTTTACGAAAATGGAGCAAGGAGATCAAGAAGCGCTTGCCTTGTGGCAATGGTTCGTAGACATCAGCATCACTGAATTCCAAAAGATTTATAAGCTGCTCGGCGTTCAATTCGATGCTTATCAAGGTGAAAGCTTCTACAACGATAAAATGGAGCCCGTCATTCAGGAACTGCAAGAGAAGCAACTGCTCGAGGAAGACGAGGGAGCTTGGTTAGTGCGTTTGGATCCATACGGCATGGCGCCGGTTTTAATGTTGAAAAAGGATGGAAGTTCCCTCTACCATACGCGTGATCTAACCGCAGCAATTTATAGAGCGGATAAGTATGATTTCGCCAAGCTGATATATGTGACCGATTATGCTCAGAATCTTCATTTTCAGCAATGGTTTAAGGTTGTTGAATTAATGGGATACACGTGGGCAGCCAAGCTTGAACATGTTGCTTTTGGCCGTGTGAGTATTGAAGGTGGGACCTTATCGACACGTAAAGGCAATGTAATTAAGCTGGAGAGCTTGCTGATGCAAACTATTCAGAAAATAAGAAATGTTATCGAAGCTAGAAACCCTGGCTTGGCGAATAAAGAACAAGTTGCCCAGCAAGTTGGGGTTGGGGCTGTAATTTTTAACGATTTGAGTGCGAATCGTATCAAAGATATTGATTTTAATTGGGAGGAAGCACTTAACTTTGATGGTGAAACGGGGCCCTATGTGCAGTATACGTACGCAAGAACTTGCAGTGTGTTGAGGAAAGCTCAACAGGCGGTTGGTTATGACATTCACGCATCTGCGCTGGACGGTACCTCTCTCGAAAATAAAGAAGCCATTGCGGTTATTAAAATGCTCTATCTGTTTACTGAGCGTGTCGAACAGGCAATGGTGAAGCTGGAGCCTTCGATCGTCACACGTTATCTCATTGATCTTGCTCAAGCATTTAATCGCTTTTATCACGCATGTTACATCCTTGTGGAGGATTCACATGTGCGTGAAGCTCGCCTTGGCTTGGTTGCTTGCGTACAAATCACATTGCGTAATGGCTTGAAACTGATCGGGCTACATGCACCAAATGAAATTTAAGTTGGCTAGGAATTGGTAAAAATCTTCATTCATGAGAGATTTTCTTAGGGGGAATACTACTGGACAATACTAGGATTGACGCATAAGGAGCTGGTTTTCGTGATGAAGCGAACTGCTGCGATTGTTTCTTCGTTGTTATTGGCAAGCGGATGCATAGGCACTTCCGTGACGCCAAAGGAGACACATATCGAAACGAAGCGAATCTTACCCATTGTCGAGTTACCGTCACCACCAGCCTCACCACCAGCCTCACCGCCAGTCCCGCAATATCACGCTTCCTCTACGAAACAAACAGAACCACGCGTCACTAAGGTTACACTCGGCGCCATCGGAGATGTTCTCATTCATGATAAAGTGTATGTAGACGCTAAGCAGAAAGATGGCACATATAACTTTAAGCCCGTATTCGAAGGGGTGAAGACGTATTTACAAGCACCTGACATTCTTGTTGCCAATCAAGAAACGATGATCGGTGGCAAGGAGCTGCGACTATCTAGTTATCCAACTTTTAACAGCCCTCACGAAATAGGTGACGCATTGAAATATGCCGGGGTAGACGTTGTAACGATTGCCAATAATCATGCGCTGGATAGAGGAGAAAAGGTGATTCAAAGTGCGCTCACCTACTGGGATACCCTTGGGATTCCTTATACAGGTGCATTTAAATCCCAAAATGACCGCGACAGCCTAAGAACGGTCACGAAGAATGAGATTACTTTTGCATTCTTGAGCTATACCTACGGGACGAATGGGATTTCAACACCAGCTGGAAAATCATTTCTGGTCAACCGGATCGAGGATAGGCAAATTCGTCATGATGTGGAACAAGCGAAACAAGTGTCTGATGTCATTGTGGTAGCCCTGCATTGGGGGAATGAATATCAACGATTTCCGGACAATAATCAAACAAGTCTCGCCCAAAAGCTAGCAGACCTTGGGGTTCATATTATAATCGGAAACCACCCGCATGTCTTACAACCGCCGGCATGGGTGAAAGGAAAAGATGGGCATCGAACTTTTGTCATTTACTCGTTGGGTAACTTTTTATCGGCTCAAATCAATTTGTATAAGCAAATAGGTGGAATGGCAACCATTGAGGTGCATAAAACCACAAATAAAGATGCCAAGAAAATTGAGCTGACTGAGCCCAGCTTTCTCCCAACCTACACGTATAGCCGTCAAGGACGTCAATTTCAAATAATAACCATGGATAGGTTATCCAATGAGCAGCTCATTCATGCCGATTCTCAGTATGACAGGATGAAGAAACATATGAGAACCTATATACCTGAGCTGCACATTATTTCATCATAGGGTTCGTAAACGAAACAAACCGCTCTTGCTAATCCAGGGCGGTTTGTTTCAATTTGTTTTGTTTTCGTTCACGCTGACACTGAGCTTAAGACTCCTCTTGCTTTGACACTTTGGCTAAATTCAGCTTCAAAGAAGCTTTCTTCGCGACTAATTCCTTAGCGAATTCTCTCTGCAGACGATCACTTGTTTTAATCTCTTCATTCAGCTTATTCACTCGCGTCATTTTGCTGCTCAAATCGCTATGTGATTGACTTAATTTCATATCTCTTTGAATTTGTTTCATTTTGGCTTGTGCTCGTTCTTTTTTCTTCTTCTCATTGAAAATTTTGCTCTCTAAGTCAGCGATTTCTTTTTTCAACTGACTGATAATTGTATTGGTAAAACTTATCGCCATGCTTGCACCCCGTATCCATTTCATGTAGCTGAAATCTCATTCTACAATAAAAGTCGCCATTACGCGAGAAATGCCCATCCTATCAACACACGTTGAGAGGAGAGGGCATTTCGTTGTTTGCCAATTATTCTTATTTCCACCCTTTGGCGGTTATCGTTATTTTCTTGCGATGAAATAGTTTTTTGAAAAAGCTAACCTTCTTTTTACGTTTGAGAGTTAGTCGAACACCTTCGATTAGCAGCAAAGACCTTAATGAATCGCGGCGATTAAGTGTGTGTAATCTTTTAATAAACTGCTCGTCCATGTCGATCATCCTCCCAAATGTTTGCACAAATGTTTAAGAACCAAATCAACAATCCTAACTTCATTATAAATGACCCTGTCGAAAATATTTGTCAAAATATAGTTGGAAATCCGACTAGTTTTGTCGAAAATGCCATTTCGAATAAGAAATTGTCCAACTTTTTGTGCTCCCCAATACACAATTCTGCTGATTGGAAATGTTTTTTGAATTTTCGGATGAATTTTTTAACAAATAGGTTTACTTTCGTGGTCATTCAGCATATAGTTAAAACACGGTGTTTCCTGTGGTAAACTTTTTGTCCCATCGGAAACTTTATTTTCACCTTAAATGTTTCCCTAGGTAAAAACTATTGTAAACAAGCAATTTAAAATAGGAGGTCAAAGCGATGTTTCAGAAATCAGATAAAAAGCTTTCGAGACGTAATCTTTTGAAGCTAGGAACAACAGGTGCTTTTGCTGTAATAGGGAGCGCATTGTTGAATCCTTCCTCGTTATTTGGCAAACCACCACTTGCACTAGCGCATGATAAGCATGATATTCATCATGCCATGAAAGAACAATTACATGAAGGAATGAAGCATGGCTATGTGCCGAGTGCAGAAGTAACGGAAGGTTTCAAAGCCGCACAACATGCGCTTACGGCTTTTGATTATGGCAAAGTGAGTAAGCTTCCTGACGGAAGAACACTAAGGGAATATGAAATCACGGCTTTTGAGGCCAACGTGGAAATTGCCAAAGGTATTAAATTTCCCGGCTGGACGTTCAATGGAACGATACCTGGGCCAACGATCCGTTGTACAGAAGGGGATGTCCTTCGCGTGAAATTTACGAATGGCACGATGCATCCGCATTCCATTCACTTTCATGGCATGCACCCTACCAATATGGATGGTCTAGAAGCCGTACTTGCTGGTGATTCATTTATCTATGAATTTGAAGCCAAACCAGCTGGTATGCATGTCTACCATTGCCATGTAGCGCCTCTTGCAAGACATATCCATAAAGGGCTTTACGGCAATTTCATTATTGACCCGAAGAAGCCAAGAGCAGCAGCTAGAGAATTCAATATGTTGATGAATGGCTATGATCTGGATCTCGATGGGGAAAATGAAATTTACACCGTGAATGGGTATGCTTTTGCCTATCAGCAAGAACCGATTAAAGTGAAAGTCGGAGAGCTTGTGCGCATTTATTTGAGCAATCTGACGGAATTTGACTTGATCAATTCGTTTCATCTCCATGCCAACTTCTTTAATTATTACGCAACGGGGGCAGACCCTGAAGCTCGCCCTGCGTTTACCGATACGATTATGCAGTGCCAAGGCGAACGCGGCATTCTCGAAATTGTCTTCCCATCGCCAGGGCGATATATGTTCCATGCGCATCAAAGCGAATTTGCTGAGCTAGGTTGGATGGGCTTCTTCATAGCTGAATGAGAAAGGAGGCGGCGTACAAGATGAGTAACAACGATCAAACCATTAAGAAATCATCTCCATCTAAAATGAAAGCCATTCTTTGGGGCATTCTTCCGTTACTATTGTTATTAGCTATTATTACGACGATTGCCAAAGTAGGTACAGGGATCGAGAGCGAGCCCGCTGCTCCAATCGAAGTCCTGAATGTAGAGAAAATTACGTTAAATGATGATGGCATTCATGTAAAAGTGTTGAACTCAGGGCCAGAGGATGTCACGATTGCACAAGTTGTGGTCGATGGCGCCTTTTGGAATGCTTCATTTTCACCTAGTGATACGTTAAAAAGATTTGAACGAGGTACCGTTGATATCCCATATCCTTGGGTACAAGGCGACCCGCATGAAGTGAAATTCATCACGTCCAATGGGTTGATTTTCACAGGGGAAGTTGCCGCTGCTGCTGCAACGCCTATACCGAATGGGAAGCTGTTCTGGCAATACGCGTTAATTGGCTTCTATGTGGGGGTTATTCCGGTAGGCCTAGGCTTGCTGTGGTATCCATTCCTGCGTAGATTCTCGGTTAGAGGCATGCATGCCATTCTCGCTTTAACCGTAGGTCTGTTGTTCTTCCTCGTTATTGATACGTTCGGAGAAGGCTTTGAAATGGCTGCGGAAGCACCTGGCGTTTTCCAAGGATCGGGTCTAGTGTGGTTTGGAGCACTACTGAGTTGTCTATTCCTGATCGCGGTTGATCAGTCGAATGAGCGTAAGCTTAGCAGCGAGTCGTATGCAGGAACAAGAGTGGCGAACAAAATCGCAACGGGCATTGGGCTTCATAATTTTGGAGAAGGTCTTGCGATTGGCTCAGCTTTTGCGGTAGGAGAGGCTGCGCTAGGCACGTTCCTAATCATCGGATTCACCCTTCATAACATCACCGAAGGTGTGGGGATTGCATCTCCATTACTGAAAGATCGTCCAACTTGGCGGACTTTTGTCAAATTAGCACTCATTGCCGGCGGACCTGCTATAATAGGTACATGGGCTGGCGGATTTATTTTCAACGATACACTAGCTGCGCTCTTCTTCGGTATTGGCGCTGGTGCGATTCTGCAGGTCATTTATGTGATTTCTAAAATGATTCTAAGAGAATCCGAGAAGAAAGGTCTATCACCGGTATCTTGGTTAAACTTCGGCGGACTTACAGCAGGAATCCTGATTATGTATGTGACCGCGTTAATGGTAAAATTCTAAGTAGTCTTAATAATGAAAAGGGGAGGTGATTCGCATGCTATCAGGTATTGGTATTCCGGGTCTAATTGTGATCGTGGGTGTCGCGTTACTGTTGTTTGGGCCAACGAAGCTTCCACAATTAGGTCGTGCCTTTGGTACAACGATCAAAGAGTTTAGACAAGGGACGAAGGGTTTGTTAGAGGAAGAAACGAAAGAGAAGCAGAAGGATGAGTAATTGATCTGAAGGAAAGTAGGCGTGCATCTTGCACGCCTTTTTCTTTTTTATCTATAAAATAGAATCCAGATCTTGAATACGAATTTTTGATTAGTGTGATGTGCTAAGGGTGTTACTTATTGTTGCTGTAGTGATTATTTCCGTATATACTGTGGAAAATATTCGAAACTTCATTTCATTTTTGAAGAGATCTAACAATGAAAGAAGAAAAAAGAGCGGATGGGACATGGACATGAAACCATTACAACAATATTGGAATGAAATGTATCAAAAGCTTAACGTGACACCTAAATTTGATAACTGGTTGGACAAATATTTGGATGAGTATTTTTTGAGATATAGGAACGATCTTATTGTTGATCTCGGCTGCGGTGTCGGTAATAACACAAGGTACTTGATCGAACATGGGATGTCCCCAATTGCTTGCGATATCTCGGAAGAGGCAATCAAGAAATTGAAGTCATTCATGCCAGATATTCAAACGTTTTGTTTGGATATGACAGCCGGTCTTCCGTTTCCAAAAGAATCTGTACGGGTGTTGATCGCAGATCTAAGTATTCACTATTTTGACGAAGCTACAACTCGCGATATCATTCGGGATATACATAGCGTGTTAAAAAAAGATGGCTTATTGCTTTGCAGATTGAATTCTACCAAAGAGATTGTAAATATGGGGAAAATAGCCCAAAGCTCGGAGAAATATTTGTTAGAGAACGAAGGAATCTACAGAAGATTTTTTGATCGAGATGAGATCGAACGATTTTTTGATAAACAAATGTGGACTTATATGTATATTGAGGAATATGAAATGGATCGCTATTCTAACAAGAAGTTGCTGTGGGAAATTGCGTTAAAGCCAAGGTGGGGCAGGTGTCCTGTGGTTGAGTTGAAATAGTCATGATAAAGCATGAAGTAGTCAATTTCCGCATGCATAACCTTAAAGGAAATTGTTGCTGTATGAGCGAACCTAGTATAGACATACGAAACATGCTCATGTCGTAGATTTACATTTCCAAGCAGAAGAGGGGATTCCCATGAAACAGATTGGTATTGCACTCATTGGTTGCGGAGCGATTTCCAGTGTACATTTGAACGCCATTTCACAGATCAAGGCAGCGAAATTAGTGGCTGTTGTCGACACGAACGCCGATCTGGCTGCCAGAACAGCGGAAACATATCATTGCCAGTATTATACGGATTATCTCGAGATGTTGAAGAATCCAGATATTGACGTCGTTCATATATGTACAGCCCATTATCTACATGCACCCATGGCGGTTGATGCGCTGAATGCTGGCAAACATGTTCTCACAGAAAAGCCTATGGCAGAAACGAAAGCAGCTGCTCAAACGATGCTGCGTGCAGCGGAAGCCAATCCGAATGTGCAGTTAGGTGTTATTTTCCAAAATAGATATAATCCTGCATCCCAGCTCATGAAAAAGGCCGTTCAATCCGGTGAACTAGGTAACCTGCTTTGTCTCAAAGGGATCGTCACTTGGTGTAGAACGGCATCCTATTATGAAACCGAGTGGAAAGGCAAATGGGAAACAGAAGGTGGGGGTGTCCTCATTAACCAGGCCATTCATACCTTGGATTTATTGCAATGGATAGGCGGCGAAGTAACGAGTATTAAAGGGACGATGTCAACGGATTCACTTGAAGGCATTATTGAAGTGGAAGATACCGTTCACGCACACCTAACCTATCGAAATGGGGCAACGGCCGTCTTGTATGCAACGAATGCCTATGGGGTAAATTCACCGCCAGAAATCGAGCTTGTCTTTGAAAAAGGGAAGCTGCTACTATCAGGAGATACGTTGTATCGCGTGATTGATGGCGAGCAAACCATGCTGACTTCACCAGAAGCTAATAATTTGGGCGTAAAATCATATTGGGGAATCAGTCATGGCGTGCAAATTGCTGATTTCTATGACCATATTCTGAATGATCGCAGCTATGGTCTGAATGGACCGGAAGGCGTCAAAGCTTTTAATTTGGTCATGGATATCTATGAATCTTCAAGATCTGGGTCGAGAATCACTTACATGTAATAAACCTATGTTTCTGCACGAAACACGGTGCCATCATCTCGAAAATAAAAGGCAATCTCATCGGTAATTGTGCTCATTCTAATCGAGATTCGCGTGAATTCTTCAATAATTCCACGGTCGACTTCACAATAAACACCATTTGCGTCAGTCTGCCAGACAGAAACCGTCGTTTGAGATAGCGCGGCTGTAAATAGATCTCCATCCGATGTCAAAGTCATTAACATGAGTATCGCCCTCTCCTTAGGAATCATTAGTTGTACCTCATAATGGTTCAGGTGTTAATTGAGTATATTCGCAGTTGTGTCTGTCATGCGCACGAAAACATATATGTGTTCACAATACTATGTAATTCGAGTCGTTGCCTATTGGTAACGGCTCTTTCCTGTTCATAACAAGAATTGGTGTATTCGTTCGCCTCGGTTTATCTCCCTACCCAAATGGTCATAATGGGGATGGGATGACAATAAGGAGGCACCAACATCATGCCTGATGATGCACCGATTCCTATAGACCCGAATGTTGAACTTAATATAGAGCGTATCTTAAAGGATTTAGGCGGAAGTGACGATGTCGTCATCCGTGAGATTCAAGATGATGAAACGCTGGAGATAGCCGCTGCTGTCGTCTATATCGACGGGCTTTCGGATACGCAAGTAATTAATTCGTATATTTTCGATGTGTTAAAAACGATGTTAAGTACGGATTCACTGGGAACACCTAGAGGCAGTTTGCATACAGAAACACTTGCCAAAGAGCTTCTAACGGGTATTGGCTCGATTCAAACCGTGGAAGACATGTCAGCTTTGTACGATAATTTGCTTTCGGGTGAAGCGATTATAATGTTTAATCATCAACATCACGCTTACCGGGCTGACATTCGTCAATGGAAGGGACGCGAGGTTACGGAGTCTACAAACCAGACGTCCGTACGTGGACCCAGAGAAAGCTTTACTGAGACACTTCGTACCAATACATCGTTAATTAGACGTAAAATAAAGGATCCTAGACTTTGGTTGGAAACAATGTCCATTGGGCGAATGACCAAAACAAATGTGACTATGATGTACATCAATGGGCTTGCGAAACCATCTGTCATCGAATTGGTTCGATCGAAACTAAGATCAATCGATATAGATGGTATTCTGGATAGCGGATATGTCGAAGAATTGATCGAGGATAACAAATTTTCATTGTTTCCTACTGTTTTCAATTCGGAATTGCCTGATACCGCCGCAGCTCAGCTGTTAGAGGGAAAAGTAGCAATTTTGGTAGACGGTACACCCAATTTATTGCTCGTACCTACACAACTCGTTACCTTTTTTCAATCGGCTGAGGACTATTACCAACGAGCGTTCTATGCAACGCTGCTTCGTATGCTACGCTTTGGCTCGGTATTCATCTCATTGCTACTGCCATCTATTTATATTGCGATAACCACGTTTCACCGTGATATGCTGCCAGCTTCGCTGCTGATCGGTCTAGCTGCACAACGAGAAGGCGTACCGTTACCCGCTTTTGTGGAGGCACTTGTCATGGAGCTCACTTTTGAAATCTTGCGTGAAGCAGGCCTTCGCATGCCGCGAGCCATTGGACAAGCGGTATCTGTCGTTGGCACACTTGTGATCGGACAAGCAGCTGTGGAAGCGGGCATCGTGTCGGCTGCAATGGTTATCGTCGTTTCTGTAACAGCTATTTCTACCTTCACTTTGCCGGGTTACAGTATGTCGATACCTATTCGTATCCTTCGTTTCGTGTTTATGGGAGCAGCCGCCAGTTTTGGATTATTTGGAATTGCCATGGGCGTATTTGTGCTATTCCTGCATTTATGTGCTCTTCGTTCCTTCGGAGAGCCTTTTATGTCTCCATTTTCTCCCTTCAATAAAGCGGATATGGAGGACACACTTGTACGCTTACCAAGATGGTTATCGTATAAACGTACAGAGACATCGTTGGGAAAAGGAAGCGATAGGATAGGAAAGCGTTAGTCGGGAGGCGCTTCTTAATGAAAAAGAAAACGGCAGTAATTGTGCTTTGCTTGCTGATGCTTACGGGTTGTTGGAGTAGACGGGAACTAAACGAACTATTAATTGTGGTTGGAATAGGAATTGACTGGGAAAATGGTGAATACTTAGTCTCTTTCCAAGTCGTCAATCCCAGTGAAATTTCTAAGCAAGAAAGAGGAGAGGATCGACCTCCTAGCACACTCTATCAAGCACGAGGCAAGACCATAATGGAAGCTGCAAGGTCTTTAACCGCAGAGGCACCTCGTAAAGTGTATTTGGGCCATTTACAACTCTATGTCATCGGTGAGTCATTAGCAAGAAAGGGAATCAAGGATTTTATCGATAATGCATTTCGTGATAATGAGTTGCGAATGGATTACAACATAATCGTAGCTAGAGGGTTGAAAGCCGAGAATATTTTAAAGCTTTATACACCTCTAGAGAAGCTCCCTAGTTACAGTATGCAGCAATCCTTACATACCTCTCAGAAATCTTGGGCGCCAACAATAGCCATCCAAATGGATGAGGTGCTTAATAAGCTCTCGGGACCTGGTAATGAATTAGCGATCACGGGGATTTCGATTATCGGAAATACGGCTGTGGGTGAATCCCAAAAAAATGTTGAGCTATTCCAACCACCAAGTAGATACCGATATACGGGAATTGCAGCATTTAAGCAAGATAAGTTAGTTGGATGGTTGAGTGAACAAGAAAGTAAAGGATATACCGATATTACCGATCATTTGGACAGTACTTCGATCGAACTTCCATGCGGTGAGAACAAATTTATGGGGGTTGAAGTCACGTCTTCCGATGCTAAGTTAAAAACCAAAGTGCAAGATGGCATTCCGCAAGTCACAATTTCCATACGAACAGAGGGCAATGTGGTGGATAGAACCTGCCGAGATGTCGACTTGACTGATTCTGCTACGATCAAACGTCTGGAAGATGAAACGACCAAAATCATTCAATCGAACGTGGTTGCGGCTGTATCTCGGGCGAAAGAAATAAAGTCCGATATACTGGGATTCGGCTCTCAGCTTGGGAAGGATCATCCTTCTTACTGGAACGAAGTGAAGGACACATGGAATGATGACATGTTCCTGAAAACCAAAGTTATCTATCATATCGATCTGTTTATTAGGAAAACGGGTACTACAGGGAATTCAACGATGAAATAGGTTGGTAGAGAGGACGTGGTTAAAGCATGTCATCTTTTCTTGCAGTAATGGCTATAGCAGCAGGTACCTTCTGGCTTGAAGCGCCTAAACTCATTCGCGGTAATTATCATCGGGAGTTACTTATTTTCGTTATTCTTCTCATTACTGCGACAGCACTTTATGGAGCATTAACGTTAGAAGTGGTCCTTCCGAATCCATTTGAGCTCATCAAATTCATGTTTAAGTGGACGCAATAGACAAGCTATTCACGAAGACAAGGAGAGCCCCCATGAACAGATTTGACAATGCGAGAATATCCGTACGTCAATTTACAATCTTGATTATTCTTGGGATTATTGGAGATTCCATACTCATTCTGCCGACCATGATTGCCTACTCAGCGAAGCAGGATGCATGGCTCTCGATGCTGGCTGCCGTATTCCTAGGACTCGTATTTGGCGGACTTATCGCGGCCATTGCGAATAAGCTTCGTAGACAGAGCCTATTTGTCGTCATCCGACGAAAGCTTGGCATTTGGTTTGGAAGCTTCGTTTGCGTGCTTTTTCTCTTTGAATATTTCATGTGTAATTTAACGCTTCTGAGTGAAATGAGTCAATTCATGACGACACAAATGATGCCCGAAACACCGATTAATGCGATCATTTTGGTTTTCACCACAGTGATTATTATTGCATACAAATACGGAATTGAAGCCTTTGCAAGAATGGGTGAACTTCTTTTTCCGGTTTTCTTAATTTTATTCCTATTTTTGTTTGTTTTCCTATTGCCTCAAATAAACGTCTCTAATCTAAGACCAATTGCTGCTCAAGGTATAACACCCATCTGGCTTGGATTCCTGCCGGCATTTAATACGGGATTCACCGAAATAATAGTCCTGCTTATGCTCGTTCCGTATGTCTCTGGGAGCAAGAGTCTTACTAAACCGATATTAACGGGGATTGCCATCAGCGGTGTCATTTTATTTGTTATTGTACTGTTATGCGTACTCGTTCTAGGTCCAAATTTAATGGAAACCAAATATTATCCAACCTATGTACTCGCACAGAAAATAACAATTGGACACTTTTTGGAGCGGGTAGAGGCGATTATAGCTTTCCTATGGTTCATTTCGGTGTTTTATAAAACGTTACTCCTGTTTTTCTCACTGACGTCAGGACTTTCTGAACTGTTTCAGCTGAAGGAAAGTCATATGCTGACTATCCCCATGGGGATGATACTATTGGTTGGAACGATTGCAGGTACACCTAATATTACGGTTTATAATGAGATACTCGAGCACTACTATAATTGGTTCGACATTGTCTTTTGTATTTTATTACCTATGTTATTACTTGTGTTGTTGTATATCCGAGATAAACCCAATAAAGGTAGGACAAGTGAGGAGGAATCCCATGGATCAGCTGTTTAAAATGAAAGAACGAGGGACAACCGTATCCACGGAACTCATGGCAGGTGTAACTACATTTCTAACCATGGTTTATATCGTTATCGTGAATCCTGGGATTCTGAGTAAGACTGGCATGGATTTTCACGGTGTATTTATGGCGACTGTACTTGCGAGTTTCGTTGCAACGCTTATCATGGGGCTATTTGCGAATTATCCAATCGTGATTGCGCCTGGGATGGGTTTGAATGCCTACTTTGCTTTTACCGTGGTTGGAGGGAATGGTGTTGCCTGGCAAGTTGCGCTTGGTGCTGTGTTTATCGCAGGCATATTGTTCATCGTTCTGTCGCTTACCTCTTTCCGTTATGTCTTGCTTGACGCCATTCCCACCAGCCTCAAACATGCCATAACCGCTGGTATCGGCCTTTTCATCACCTTCATTGGTTTGCAAAATGCGAAAATCATCGTAGGTTCACCTGCAACCTTACTCACATTAGGACATTTGAGAGAGCCCATGACTGCGCTTACATTGATTGGTCTCATGATCTCACTTATTCTGCTAGCGTATCATGTTAGAGGATATTTATTCTTTGGCATGCTGATCACAGCTGTACTTGCATGGATGTTTGGCTTGTTAACACTGCCAGATACGTTCGTAGCAGCCCCTAGCGGCTTAGTCGCAACAGCTTTTCAACTCGATATTCAGGGTGTATTTTCGGGAGGCTTATATGCGGTTATTTTCACATTTTTACTGATCACCTTATTCGATACAACAGGGACCATGCTGGGAGTAGCTGAGCAAGCGGGTCTTCTCAAAGACAATAAATTCCCGCGCTCAAGAGGAGCTCTGTTGGCAGATGCGGTTGGCACAACGACGGGGGCACTGCTGGGAACCAGTCCAACTTCGGCGTATATTGAATCTAGTTCAGGTGTTGCCGTAGGCGGAAGAACGGGACTTACTGCGGTTATGGTTTGCCTTTTACTAGCATTGACCTTATTCTTTTCGCCAATCATAGCTGTTCTAGCAAGTATTCCGGCCATCACGGCTCCAACCTTAATTATTGTCGGCTTTCTAATGATGAATGTGCTGCGCAAAATTGAATGGCAGGACTTGGAGGAGGCCTTCCCGGCATTCCTGATCGTTGTTCTGATGCCGCTAACGTATAGTATTGCGACAGGTATTGGCATTGGCTTCATCGTGTATCCGATTCTAAAATTTGTTCGAGGCAAAAGGAAGGATGTTCATCCTATTTTTTATCTATTTGCGGTCTTGTTTTTTATACAAATCGTATTCTTCACTCACTAGTAAATAGGTAGAAGATCAAGTAAGCAGGCGCCGCGGCGATCTGCTTTTTCGTTTTTCTTAACACGCCTCATCGTTACTTCCGCTTTCATACAAACCTTTGTGGACAAGGGGAATAAACTATTAAGAGCAGCGAATTGAGAGTCTTGCAAATGGGAAGTGGTGCAGTTGGATAATGGACTTCTAGCAGCCGTTGAGAACATGTACACGTTGAGAATCCAACAGGTTGAGATTATTCGTGAAACATCTCGATCCTATGTTTTAAAAATAACTGCCAATCAGGGTTTATTTATTTTGAAAAGTATGAGCATCGAGGAACATCGATTGCAATTTATCCTGGACGCAGAAGACTTTCTTAGAAACCGAGGGATTCAGATTCCATTTGTATATGCTACCAATGAGAACAGGAAATATGTTAACTATAAAGGTGAAATGTATGTCTTACAGCAATGGATTGAGGGTGTTCCTTACCCACTAACTAGCTTAGCTCAAACTGTTCGGTTAGCTGAAATACTGGGCAGCATGCATGCCATTTCAAGAGAGTATCAATCATCTACTATTCCTATTTATATGGGCGGAGTCAGATGGGAGCAGGAGTATGAGGAAGCACTTCGATATTTGGAGAGATGGAAGAAAGACAGTCCGCTTAGAGATGAAGCCAGACGTTCAGCCGTGATGGCCTATCTCGATTTTTATATGACAACAGGTCAACAACTGAAAGAATCGCTTAGGAATAATGCTTGTTACCTATCATGGAAGGATAAAAAGCCGAATTTTGTTCTAAGTCACAGTGACTTTCATCATCAAAATATGTTACAGACAGCGTCCTTCGGTGTGTATATCATCGATTGGGAGTTTGTAAGACTTGACTTTCCTTCTAGAGATTTGAATCGGGTTGTGTATGCGATGATAAAAAAGTCCACCTCTTGGAATCAACAAGCTTTCAATAGAGTGATACGCGCATATCTCAAAAAGAATAGGCTCAGTACGCAGGAAATAAGATTGATGTATCTCGATCTGGCTTTTCCGCACAATCTGTGCAGGAACTTGATTTGGGGTAAGTTCAACAGAATGACTGTGAGTCAAATCAAAGATCTGTTACAGAAAGAACAAGAGAAGACCATTTATTTACTGGAGTCCTATATCAAATAAGTACGGAATCAACAGCAGCTCGCTAATGGCGTGGGGCTGTTTTTTCATTTTACGAGAGACAACTAAATGCCAAAAAGTAGCAGTATTGTGCAGGAAGTTAGCCATTGTCTGCATTAATTCCAGCTGATATTCACGATATAATGAGGAACGAGACGTAATGTAAGCGCAATCATAGCGCCATTGAGAAATGTAGAGGGAGGTGAAACGGGAGGTTTGTGTATGTCCCGAGGCTAAGAAAATGTAAGTCCACTATGGAGAACCTGGAGGTTGTAGGAATGTTAAAAAACGCTAAGCATCTTATTAAAACAGCTTGCTTCATTACATTGGGTTCACTCCTCATTTCTTCATTCGGCTTCCAAGCACCTTCCGCACATGCAGCGGTTGCTAGGCAGATGGAGAAATTAGACCGCGGACTGGTTGCCGTCAAGGTAAGTACTGGTGTACTCGTCAGTTGGCGGCTTCTAGGTACAGAGGCCGCAAGTACATCGTTTAACGTCTACCGCAATGGTGTTAAGCTCAATGCTTCACCGATAACGACGAGCACGAATTATCAAGATAATGCGGGAACAACAAGCTCCAGTTATACAGTCAAAGCTGTGGTAGGCGGTGTGGAGCAGGCTGCTTCAGCTGCAGCTACGCCATGGGCGAATAATTATCTGGATGTTCCCATACAGAAACCAGCAGGCGGTACGACACCAGATGGGGTTAACTATACTTATAACGCTAATGACGCAAGTGTTGGTGATGTGGATGGCGACGGTCAATACGAGATCATTCTGAAATGGGATCCTACTAATGCGAAAGACAATTCACAAGATGGTTACACAGGTGAAGTGTTCATTGATGCGTATAAGTTGAATGGAACACGGTTATGGCGAATTAGTATGGGTAAAAATATTCGTGCCGGCGCTCACTATACGCAATTCATGGTCTATGATTTAGATGGAGATGGCAAATCAGAAATCGCCATGAAAACGGCCGATGGCACGAAGGACGGTACCGGAGTCGTTATCGGCAGCTCCACGGCGGATTATCGGAACAGCGTAGGAAGAGTGCTGACTGGCCCTGAATTTTTAACTATTTTCGAAGGGGCGACAGGAAAAGCCTTAACCTCAACCAGCTACGATCCACCGCGTGGCACAGTAGGTGATTGGGGCGATACCTATGGCAATCGGGTAGACCGATTCTTAGCGACAGTCGCTTATCTGGATGGGCAAAAGCCAAGCATCGTCATGGCACGCGGTTATTACACGCGAACGGTACTGGTAGCTTATAATTGGCGGGGCGGCACATTATCCAAATTATGGACCTTTGACAGCAATGGCTCTGGCAATTCCGCTTATGCAGGTCAAGGGAACCACAACTTAACAGCCGCCGACGTCGATAATGATGGCAAGGATGAAATCGTGTATGGAGCGATGACGATTGATGATAACGGCGCCAAAAAGTACAACACGGCGTTAGGCCATGGCGACGCTCTTCATGTAGGCGATTTGGATCCGAACTCAGCAGGGCTCGAAGTATTCAAAGTCATGGAAAGCACAAGCGCAACGTATGGCGCAGCCGTATGGAACGCTGGCACTGGAGCCATCAAGTGGGGCGTGAATACCGGCGCTGACACAGGAAGAGGTATGGCCGCCGATATTGATCCACGATATGCTGGCGAAGAAGTATGGGCGAGCAATGGTGTCGGTCTGTATCAAATCAACGGTACCAAAATCAGCTCTACCGTTCCTTCCTCCATCAACTTTGGCATCTGGTGGGACGGCGATGTTTCTCGTGAGCTCCTTGATCATAATTGGGATGGCACCAATGGTGTTGGCCGGATTGATAAATGGAACTATACTTCGCTCAATACAACGACCTTATTGACAGCAACGGGTACCAATTCCGTCAACGGCACGAAAGGGAATCCAAGCTTGCAAGCCGATCTACTTGGTGACTGGCGTGAAGAAGTTATTTGGCGGAAGTCGGACAGTACGGCTTTACGTATTTACGCAACACCATACGAAACATCAACGCGCCTGTGGACCTTAATGCATGATCCGCTTTACCGCTTAGACATCGCATGGCAGAATGTGGCGTATAACCAGCCGCCTCATACAAGTTTCTACCTAGGAACAGGCATGGCAACGCCAGCACAGCCGAATATTTACACCACGCCATAACAGCGAGTGGAAGATAAAGAGAAACTTTCGGGTAACTCCGGCGTTTCTTTTTATCATTCTAGTCTTAACTGTTGTATGCGCTTTCTAAATACAGCAGGGGATGTTCCATAGAAAGCAGCAAACTGACGGGAGAAATAGAAGGGGTGGTTAAACCCGACTTCCTCTGCAATTTCAGCAATATTCAATGAGGTTGTTTCGAGCAACTTTCTTGCTTGTCGTAGTCGTATTTTAATTAACATTTCCATGACGGACTCGCCAGTCTGCGTTTTGAAGAGATGAGCGAACCTGGAAGGAGATAGGTTGACCATTGCTGCCAATTCAGCAACCGTATAGGGTTGATTATAGTGCTGTGAGATAAGCTGGATCGTACGATCTACTCGCGTATCCAGTGGATATTGTGTCTGTAGGACACTTTTGGAAATAAGAAGCAGATTTTCTTCTAAAGCGTTGACGGCCAATCTTTCTGAGAAGTGATCCGTTTCTTCGTTGTATTGAATTAAGTTGAGGAAAGCACCTGTTAAACGAACTAATTCCTTCTCTGTATCAAACCGAGCAAATCGAATTCCTTTGATCACCTCTGGCAATTGTAATAGCGGTAACCATTCCTCCTTGGGGACAAAATGACACCAATAAAACTCCCACAGGGTATTCTCTGGCGTGCCATAGAAATGGGGAGTGCCTGGAGTAATTAACGTTACCTCACCTTGCTGGCATTCGTAGGTTTCCTTCCCATTGTTGAATAAACCTCTGCCTTTCAATGTCAATGTCAGATAATAATCTTTGGTACCGTTGGAACGCTTGACCTTGTAGCCAAAGGACTGCCGATAATGTCCAGAAATCAACTTTCCGGGGATTGTAGTTAGATTCTCAGTCGTAGAAAAGGAAATGAATTCAGTCATTGTAAGGTCGCCTCCAATTCCCAGATACGTACTAGTATAAAGGATTTTATGGGAAAATAAATCGGTATTTTTGCTAAGTATATTTACATAAAAAGGAAGTCGAGAATGCTTAACGAATTTTATAACTTAGTTTCTATCTAAATCTAAACATCAATGGATGAAAAGAAGTTTTCTCTGTCGAATCTATGAAATGGAGTTGATTTCATTTGCCTATTTATAATGCGGCCTGCGATGTAAACAACCCCCAAAAGGGTCACCATTTGGCGGATATTCCTGCACATGATCCATACGTTTTGGCTGACAGCCGCACCGGAATGTATCACTTGTATACCGGGGGTTCACCACGGCTGCACGGCATGGATCGATACGGGGTCATCACGTACAAAAGCTCAAATTTATCCGAGTGGGAAGGGCCGTATATCGTATTCACCGTGCCCGATGACGGGTGGGCACATCCGCAACATGGTGCTTGGGCGCCTGAAGTTCATGCGTATAACGGACGATTCTACCTGTTCGTCACCTTACATAACAATGACAAACGACTGGAAGGCGAGCCTGTGAATGGGTACTCCAAGCATTGGAGGGGTACCGTCATAGCCATTAGCGAGTCACCAGATGGACCGTTCACGTTATTGAAACATGATTCACATGTGCTGCCGGAAACGATGATGACTTTAGACGGAACTTTATATGTAGAAGACGGCGTACCTTGGATGGTTTATTGTCATGAATGGATTCAGACGATTGATGGCACGATCGAATGTGTTCGTTTACAAGCGGATTTATCCGAAGCCGTCGGAGAACCAATTCGTCTGTTCAATGCATCTGAAGCACCTTGGATCAATGAAGATGAACTGCCAGAAGGTGATATTCGTGCATTTGTAACGGATGGATGCCAATTGTATCGGACGAAGGACGGCCGATTGATCATGCTCTGGTCCAGTTATCAGTCGGGCAGCTATGTGCAGACCATCGCTCGATCCCAAACGGACAGATTAGAGGGACCATGGGAACAACTCCCTCCATTGGTGAAAGAAGATAGTGGACACGGGATGCTATTTCAAACATTTGCAGGTTCATGGATGCTGATCCTCCATCAGCCTTTCAAAATGCCAAATTCAAGATGTAAGCTGTATGAAATGGAAGACACAGGGGATGGCTTCAGAGTTGTGAGTGCACGAGCAGATTTGCATGGGAGATAGCAGATATCACTTCCGGAACTAGGCATGCATAGCATGGTTCATAGGAGGCGATATGTAATGCCAAAATATCGTATTATCGTCGATTTGTCCGACCGGGACCTGTATGTGCTTGATGGGAATATCGTTGTCAGGTCTTTCCCAGTTGGAATTGGCAAGATGGTTACGAAGACGCCGAAAGGTGAATTTACGATAATAAATAAACAAGCCAACCCTGGAGGTCCGTACGGAGCTTTCTGGATGGGCTTATCTAAACCCCATTACGGCATCCACGGAACGAACGATCCTTCCACAATCGGAAGGGAAATCAGTCACGGTTGCATCCGAATGTACAATGAGGATGTGCTGCAGCTCGCTGATCTTGTTCCTGTAGGGACACGGGTTACGATTCGACCTTAAGTTTGGCTTGTGAAAAAAAGATGTCCCACAATGCCATTTGGCTGTGGGACATCTTTTATGTTAATAGGCTAAAGCGAAAAGACCATGAATATGTGATAAATAGCGTACGTTACTTGCTTCTTTCATCAGCGTCGCGGGCAAACCTTTCAGCTGAGTATTCTTTCCACCGATTGTACCGATGCCGTCTTTTCGTCCTAGGCTGCCCAATGTTCCGGAGAATACAGGTACGAATTTCTCCATCACGCCGCCTTTTAATTGTACGGACAAGTTGTATCCAACGGTTTCACCCATTTGCCAAGCAAGCTGAGCTGTAGGAGGGTAAGGTCGTTCACTTCCTTCTGGGAAGACAACTGCACAATCGCCAGCTAAGAAGATATCGTTGTGCGATGTGGATTGCAGTGTCGATGTTACCGTTGCGCGACCGCGATCTTCTGCAATTCCGCAGCTGCCGACAACCTGGTTGCCCTTAACGCCGCCAGTCCAAATAATCGTATTGGACTCAATCGTTTGTCCACTTTTCAGCGCCACCGTATTGTTCGTAGCTTCTGTGATCGCAACACCTGTCAAGAAAGTAACGCCACGTTTCTCAAGGCTTGTAACGGCACGCTCAATCAGTACTTGTGGGAATACAGGCAGAATGGCAGGGCCAGCTTCAACACAGTAGATCGAAATATCATTGAAATCGATGCCTTTGCTGCGGCAAACTTCAGGCAGTTTATCAGCGAATTCACCTACAAGCTCAACGCCTGTTAGTCCGCCTCCACCAACAACAATCGTTGCATCGGCTTTATTCCCAGAAGCTTTATAAGCATCCAAACGAGCTTCTACATGCTCACGAATACGGTTAGCGTCAGCAGCAGATTTCAGAATAAAGCTGTTCGCTTCCAAACCAGGAATACCAAAGTAATTCGTTTCACTGCCAAGCGCAACAACAAGCGCATCGTAGGTATGAACTGCACCACTGGAAGTAAGAACTTGTTTCTCATTCGGCTTAATCTCTTTAATGGTGTCGACGACGATATTTACATGTTTGTCGCCTAGTAATTTTTGAAGTGGAAGAGCTACGGCTTGCTCTTTAATCGTGCCGCCAGCTAATCGATGTAATTCCGTAATGATTTGATGCGTTGAAAATTTGTTGATGATCGTAATGTTAGCTTCTGAAGATGTCAAATGTTTACGGGCTGTTAATGCGGTCAAGAGACCACCGTAACCACCGCCAAGAATAAGTATTTGTTTAGCCATCGTTATCATCCCTTGTCCGGATTAATTTTTTCTTTCAGCGAGCACATTTAAGAATGCTTGAGCAAAACGAAGTGTCTTCTGCACCTCAGGGTCCTTCAACATTTTCAGCATACCGAAAAGACCGATGGTTGCTCCCACGTCAGCCTGTGAACGTTCGCCAGCTTCAATGGCCGCGGACGCGATGTTTTTCGCTTTCTCTTGAACAGGTTTGACGAATTCACCGATACCTTGTGCAAAATCGTTGATTAGCACTTTATCGGTCGCAACGTTTTGCGCGAAATCGTAGGCTTTCGTTAGCATGGTCACCATTTCAGCTAATTTCGGAAGATTATCTACCAGAAGTGTCAGTGATTGTTGCACCTCGGGCTTCAATAATTGGTCAAGTACGTCTAATGATTTGGGCTCAGCAGCAAGCGTTGCTGCTACTTCTTGATCTAATGTTGTCTGTGACATCTGACAATCCTCCTTTTGCATTCAAAAAAACGTATTACACTATTCTACACCTTTTGACAATTAATTTATAAAAGCAAATATTGCAATTTCATGAACATCTCCTGAATAAAACACAACAGTACCTAGAATAATCCCTGTCTATCTAACTCGGAATGATTTTATAATGAAGTTGTTATCCTGATTGGTAATTGCTGGATGATTTTAACGGGAAAGGCATTTATTTTGTAAAAGGAGTTGAGAGGGAAGCATTATACGAAGACACGTAGCGAGGCAGTTTGCTTTTGACAACTAGAAAGCGCATACATTAGAGGAGGCTCATATTTATAACTTTAGCTAACGCACATTAAACTTAAGGAGCAAACAAACATGAAAATCGTAAAGTCGAAAAAAATGATTCCTTTTGCCCTCAGTTGCATGCTTTCATTCTCTTTACTTCCACTTGCGACACCTGCATTTGCAGCGACACTGTTAAGTGATAATTTTGAATCCTACAGTAGTTTCCCATCAGGGGGATGGACGAACGCTTCGGGGAACGGAACTTGGAGTATTGCGACGGATGGAAGCAAGGTTGCGACCCAAACTTCATCCACTTCGAATACGTACATCATGACAAATGGGACTTCTTCATGGAGCAATTATACCTATTCAGCCAAAGTAAAAGTGGGATCTACAAGTGTTCGCAATGGTATTGTAGCCAGGTACACAAATGGCAATAACTACTATTTCCTTATTTTATATAATGGGAATTTACTTTTGAATAAAAAAGTAAGCGGTTCCACTTCGACGATTCAGCAGGTCCCGTTCACAGCGAACACTTCAACCTTTTATAATCTGCAGCTAGAAGTAAATGGAACGTCGGTCAAGGGCTATGTGGACGGGGTATTATTGGTTCAAGGGACAGATAGCAGCTTAACCAATGGTGTTCCTGGGTTTTATGCGAATGGCGTCGTGGAGTATGACGATGTTTCGGTGACGGACAGTGCCATAAGTGATACGCAAGCTCCAACAGTACCAACAGGTCTATCAGCAACGGCAGCGTCAAGCAGCCAAATTAACTTGAGTTGGACAGCCTCCACGGATAACGTTGGTGTGACAGGCTATGATATTTATCGTGGTGGCTCACTCGTGGGTTCATCTGCAACGACTTCGTATAACGATTCAGGCTTGAGCGCTTCCACGGCTTATACCTATACCATTAAAGCGAAGGATGCAGCTGGCAACGCTTCCGCAGCAAGCAGTTCAGCAAGCGCTACAACGCAAGCTCCTTCAAGTGATACGCAAGCTCCGACAGCACCAACGGGACTTACAGCTACTGCCATTTCGAGCAGCCAAATTAACTTAAGCTGGACGGCATCGACCGATAATGTCGGCGTGACAGGCTATGATATTTATCGTGCCGGTTCTCTCGTAGGATCATCTGCTACGACATCGTACAGCGATTCAGGCTTGAGCGCCTCAACATCGTACAGCTACACCGTAAAAGCGAAGGATGCAGCGACGAATACGTCTGCAGCCAGCGGTGCAGCCTCAGCAACGACGCAAGCAAGTGGAGGCGGTACAGTTGTTAATGTTTCTACATCAGCTCAACTGATAACTGCCATTAGCAGTGCGACAGCAGGGACTACAATTGTACTTGCTAACGGTACATATACCAATGGCAGTAATTTTAGCATCAACGGTAAAAATGGAACGGCTTCGAACCTAATTACCATTAAAGCGGCCAATACGGGACAAGCCATCATATCGGGTGGGGCGTATTTTGTAGTAACCAGCTCCTCTTATGTCACGATTGAAGGCTTGAAATTTACAAACACTGGCAATACGGCAGTAAAGTTGGATCAATCCAATAACATCCGTGTTACTCGTAATACATTTGCTCTTACCGAAAATGGGAATTCACTCAAGTGGGTGTACATCGGAGGCGCGAATAGCCATCACAATCGAATTGATCACAATGAATTCGGACCTAAGCATGATTTGGGTAACTTTATTACGGTTGATGGATCTTCGACCCAAATTTCGCAATATGACACCATCGAGTACAATTACTTCCACGATATTGGTCCTCGTGCAACGAATGAAATGGAAGCGATTCGCTTAGGCGTCAGTACATTATCCATGTCCAATGCATATGCGACAATTCAGTACAATCTTTTTGAAAACTGCGATGGCGATCCTGAGTATATTTCTGTAAAAAGCGGAAATAACACGGTGCGATTTAATACGTTCCGTAACTCGCAAGGTGTTCTTTCTTCAAGACATGGGCATGCTCAGAGCTTCTATGGGAACTTCTTCCTCGGTGATGGGGTGAAATCGGGCATCGGTGGTATCCGTTTATATGCCAATGATCATAAAGTTTTCAATAATTATTTTGAAAATTTAACAGGTAGCGGCTACTCGGATGCGATTAACGTAGATGGCGGGGATTTCGATGGAGGCACGAATGGATCTTCCTATACGAGCTCTGATTTAAGCAAACACTGGAGAGTTTACCGTGCTCAAATTGTGAATAATACCATCGTAAATAGCACAACAGGTATCGTGATCGGCGGAAACTACACACAAGCGCCAGTTGATAGCACGGTTGCAAACAATATCGTGAAAAACTCAACAGGCACGCTGTATAATCAGGTGAAAACAAGTAATACCACATTCCAAGGTAACATTGGTTACGGCTCAACGTTAAGTAATGTGGCTCGTACTACTGCTGAAATTAACAACGTGAATCCACTATTAACAACTTCAGGCGGTTTACAGAAGCTCTCCAGTTCCAGCCCGGCAATTAACGCTTCTTCAGGTTCATTTACATTTGTAACCACAGACATGGATGGCCAAAGCCGCTCGGGAACGAATGATGTTGGTGCAGATGAGTATGCAACTAGTTCAGTTGTCAATGTACCTTTGACCACATCTAATGTAGGTCCACTTGCTCCGTAAATTTTTACAAAAGGGATGCTATACGTGATACGCGTATGGCATCTTTTTTAAATAAATTTGTCCTGAAGGACTTAACTCATTGACAGCGAATACAATATTTGTAAATCAGTCGTGTAAATGGGGATGGATATTATGGTTATGGTGTTTTTTGGGATATTTTTCTTGGTTGCCATTATTAGTGTAGTTGTTTCACTTGTTTCGCAAGGTGGAAGAACAGGCGGGGGGACTGACAGCTCAGATTCAAATTTTAACTTTAGCAGCGATAATATCGATAATAGCAGTTCAAGCAGTATAGACACTAGCAGTAATTGGAGTTCGGATAGCGGTAGCAGTGGCGGATTTGATAGCAGCGGCGGCAGTGGCAGTGATAGCGGGACAAATAGTAGTAGTTAGAGAATCCTTCGGGGTTCTTTTTGCTGCTTATGAGCGTCTATATAATGAAATACTTTGGAAGAAGGAGAGGATGCCTCGTTGATAAAAAAAAGGGGAATGCTCGGCGCCATAATGTCGCTTATTTTTATTGTTGGATGTGAGCAAGAAGCCGTACCCGTGGATCAACCATCGCCAAGTGTAATTGTTGAGACGGATCAAAGCCAACACACGCAACAAATAGAGGCGTTAAACCGAATCATAGCCGCACTCAAACATGAAACGGGCAATTTGGATGAAATCGTCACGAATCAGCCTTGGTTAAATCAATTTAAGCAATCCGGCAAACCGATAAAAAGTCTAAAAGTAACACTAGCCAGTAATGAGGATACTTCTGTTAACGTGACGGATCAAGGCATACTCCATGCTTTTGCCGGAGAATTGGTCATTCAACGTGAGCTATTCGGGCTAAATGCTGGCGGCAACTATAACTCGGACACCCTTCCCTGTAATTATCAAATCAAATATGAAAACAATGAAACCTATGCACTTAACGTACCTGCACGGGGAGTCCTCACGTTCGATCAACTATCTAATCATGCTTTCGGAACAAGTCCGTATCTGCATCAACTATGCAAAGCGTTAGTGAAGAAACCGAATTTCCTGCCAGATCAAACATTATTCGGTAAAATGGCCGCGAGTGGCATGTTAATTACGGATTCGGATGGGGTCATTTACTTCTCGGAAAACCGCATTCAAAGCGTCATTTATGCGCTGTTAAGATATCAGACGATTATGATTCCGCGTCCAATGGATGCGGGTGATTCAGGAGAGAGCCTAATTTTCTATTCCTATGGCGAGAAAATAACGTTGAAACTGTTCAATGAATGTATCCAAATAACAGATGACGAAGAGGAAGTTTGGTACAAAGTAGATAAAGATGTACCATTGCAGCTGATGAGTGTGCTTCATGCAGGGTAGCAGGGGGAACATAGAAATAAGCCCGGAATCCGAGTCTAAAGCTAGTCGCGGCGAAGGGTTCAGACAAAACCATATAACACTTCAAGTATCGATGTGCGTACGCTATATATTGAAAAATAACAAGAGGTTGGTCCGATGAGTCAAGCAGACATCGGACCAACCTCTTTATCTTAACTAGTATGACTTAAATAAGTGCCTTTTCATATAAAAATACTTGGAAACCGTCAATGGTTGCAGGACCTTTTTGCTGATAACCATTTTTCGTGAAAAGCTGCTGAGCGCCTAGTTGGTTGGAAAGCGTGTCAAGAATGAGATGCTTGACACCAAGCTCTTTGGCCGTTTGTTCCAATTGCGTGAGGATGAGCTGACCGTATCCCTTCTTTTGGTGACTTGGATGAACGCGAAGTCGTTTAATTTCGGCTTTGCCTTCTTGAAGAAGCTTCAACCCGCCCATGGCTAATACGTTGCCGTCAGGTCCCGTGCCCACAAGAAATTCCCCGCCATCGTTTAAATATTGTTCAGGGATATGCAAAATATCATGATAATGCTGATGGGTAGGTTCTACTTTTGCCTCAGAGATAACTAATAAATGAATTCTCCATACATCATCGGTATCTACTGTAGAGTAACGACGCGTCTTAATCATCGGAATCCCACCCAACCTTCCATATTTTTCATATTTTTTGGTCATATATGTAATATAAACTAACATTCATGTGATAACAATTCATTTTTTATGATGAGAAATGAATGTTTAATAGGTGTTGAATATAACGACATTGTAGGTTACCATCGGAAAGAGTTAGTCCGTAGCTGATTTGGGAACAGTAGAAAGTAAATTCGCAGCCATGGGCTGCTTTTGATAAGGTGAACTTATGAAAGTGATAGATACACAATGCCCTTTTTGCAGTGTACAGTGCAAATTGCAGGTGATTGAAGAAAAAAGTTCAACGGACGGAGAATTCGTATATTCCGTTGTGCCAAAGCCAAATCAAGCGTCAGAAGGGCGCCTTTGTATCAAAGGCGTGTACGCGCACCAGCATGTGCTCACGGGAGAACGCATTCATTATCCCATGAGGAAGCGGGATGGAGAGTTCGAACGTATTTCATGGGAGGAAGCCTATGAACTCATTGTGAGCAAGTTTAACATGCTCCGATCCGACTACGGCAACCACACGGTGGGTGTGTATGGTGGGGGTTCGCTTACCAATGAATCAGCCTACTTATTAGGTAAATTCGCTCGTGTCGCTTTGCAGACGAAGTTTATAGATTATAACGGCAGATTCTGTATGTCAGCCGCGGCGTCAGCAGGTGTCAAAGTACTCGGGATCGATCGTGGTTTAACAAACCAACTATCTGACATTGAATTATCGGAATGTATCATACTGGCAGGAACGAATATTGCGGAGTGTCAACCGACGCTGATGCCTAATTTTACAAGAGCGAAAGAGAAGGGTGCCTATATTATTGCCATCGATCCTCGAGAAACGGGCACAACGCGGATCGCGGACCTTCATTTGAAGGTGAAGCCAGGCATGGATGCTTCCCTAGCGAATGGGATGCTCAAGGTTCTTCTATCAGAAGGTTTGATCGATGAGGCGTTTATTGCAGCTCAGACGACTGGCTTCCCCGAGTTAAAGGTACATTTAGATTCCCTCGAGATGGAGGAGATTGCCGATTTAACTGGTGTGCCAGCGGAATTGATTCGTCAAGCGGCCTTGCGATATGGCCGAGCGAATACAGGCATGGTGTTCACAGCGCGAGGTGTAGAGCAGCAGACGGATGGCCATATGGCCGTTCGCAATTTCCTGAATCTCGTGCTGCTCACGGGAAAAATCGGCAAACCTGGTTGTGGCTATGGCGCTGTCACGGGTCAGGGCAATGGGCAGGGCGGTAGAGAGCATGGTCAAAAGGCAGACCAGCTCCCAGGATATCGCCTGATCGAAAATCCGGATGATCGCGCTTATATAGCGAGTGTCTGGGGCATGGATCCTCATGAATTACCTGGCAAGGGTGTCTCTGCCTACGAAATGATGCAGAAAGTCCATGAGCAGGAAATACGAGCCTTATTCGTCATGGGATCTAATCCGCTTATATCGAATCCGAATGCTAACTTTGTAGAAGAAGGTTTGAAAAAGCTTGATTTTCTCGTTGTTGCAGATTTTCTCATCTCGGAGACGGCTCAGCTTGCTGATCTGATTTTACCTGTATCTGCCTTTCTGGAGAATGCCGGAACATTAACTAACCTTGAAGGAAGAGTGCTTCTAAGGGAAGCTAACCATCCTGCGCCAGGAGAAGCTAAGCACGATTGGCAGGTTCTGTGTGAGCTGGCTGACAAGTTAGGGAGAGGCCCTTTCTTCCAATTTACAGATGTTGAAGGTATTTTTAACGAGCTCCGCCATGCAAGTCGTGGAGGGACAGCAGATTATTATGGCATTACTTATGATCGATTGCGGAAGGAAGAAGGTATCTACTGGCCTTGTCCAGAAGTGGGGCATCCTGGATCCGAGCGCTTATTCGAATCAGGTTTCCCTCTTCCTGAGGGTAAAGCACTGCTGACTGCTGTGAACAATCATTTGCCGCAAGAGCAGGTCAGTGCAGAATTCCCATTGTATTTGACTACGGGTCGGGTACTCAGGCACTATCTAACTGGTGTGCAAACCCGTAGGAGTCCTTCTTTAGCTGCTCGGGATGCGGAATCTTTCGTAGAGATCCATCCGGAAACAGCGAAGAGGTACCATATCGAAGATGCTGCATTTGTGAAGGTGGCCTCCGCCCGCGGCAACATCGTTGTGCGTAGTCGCTACAGCGACGCGATCCGCGAAGACACCCTGTTCGTGCCCATGCATTGGGGAGATGCGCAGAACGTCAACAAATTGACGAACGATGCACTCGATCCAACCTGCAAAATGCCTGGTTTTAAGGTATGTGCGGTTCAGGTAAGTCCGATAGTAGCGGATTATGTATAAAATGAAAAAACCGAACTCATCGATCTCTTGCAGCGATGAGTTCGGTTTTTTTTGATTGAGTAAGAAAATAAGCATATTCCATAGGTCTACGATACAGATCCTTATGTTTAAAACCCTTTAGATCCTCGTATATACTTTTTTGTGGCTTTCCATTGAGTTCAATAATCCATAATTTACATTGTTTGTCCAAAACAAAATCCACACTCAGTTCTCCTAATGATCCCAGAAGAGTTTCTGCTTCTTGAGCGGCCATTACACTTACTTCATTCAGTGATTGTAGGATTTCATTTGCTTTTTCAGGCGAAAGTATTCGCGAGAGAATTTCTGCTGCATCATAAACGCGTTCACACATACTAGTGTTAAAATAACCCTCGAATGCCACTCTACAAGTGATGTTGTAAATCAACCATTGACCGATAATCCCCTTTTGAACAAGGACACGGATGTCAAAGTATTGACGATCTAATTGACTCATTTGAATCCCTTGTTGGACCAAATAGTTCTTTTGACCGAGAAGTTCATCTAACTTCTCCTGAATGCTTTCATTTTTCCTGCAAATAACGCTTGGAGCTAAACTGTGTAAGGAAATATGAATATCGTTATTCTCCAGACGTTCAATTCGATAGACAGACGCACCTTTAGATCCATAAATCGGCTTTATAAAGAGAAGATTATTTTTGACTAATAGTTCTGATATGTTCACGTCATTATATTGAAATGTGTCGGGTATATATTCCGAAAGATTTGATTGGTGTAGCTGGTTATGAAGATCCCATTTATTGAAATGATTGATTGAATTGAAACACTTATTCTTACCTATTATTTTCTCTAGGTTTTGAATGGTCATTGAGACTTTGTTATAACAGCGGTTATAGACGACAAGTGGGAAAGGAAACATACTTTGTATCCATTTGCCATTTATCAAGCTAAGTCCAATAATACGTCGTTTTTTCCAACGTATATCTGCTGGTGTGAACGCATAAAGTCTCAGGTTTGTATTTTGATATCGTTGGCAGAGATACAAAATTCTTTTTCTTCTATTTCGGTTAGTAACCATAATACCTATGAATGGGCGCTTGTCCAATCTTATCACTCCCTAGTTATCGAACCATCTTTACTAAGTAATGCTAGCGCGTTCATTTTGGTATGGGACAATCACATAAAAGAGCTGATTTTTGTTGAATAAATAGCTTTATTTTCCACTTTTAATAATTTGGTAGGCAAATACTGTGTCTATCTATTTAGGCATTTAATATGATGAAATACGTTTGAAAATAGGGAGATGAGATTAGTATGGGGAAATGTAATTGCCCGCCAGGTCCTCCAGGGCCAGAAGGACCTCGGGGGCCCCAAGGCCCTACGGGGGCATCAGGGGCAGCAGGTCCAGTGGGACCAGCAGGAGTAACGGGAGCTACGGGTCCAGAAGGACAACGAGGTCAAAAAGGGAAAGAAGGGCCTGAGGGTCCACGAGGTCCCAGAGGGCCAGAGGGACAAAAAGGACCAACGGGAACAGTGGGTGCAACAGGAGCTACAGGTGCAGGAGCAACAGGAGCTACAGGATCTGCGGGAGCTACGGGGGCATCAGGCCCAGCAGGAGCTACAGGAGCTACGGGAGCTACGGGAGCTACAGGGGCATCAGGCCCAGCAGGAGCTGCAGGAGCTACGGGATCTACAGGGGCATCAGGCCCAGCAGGAGCTACAGGAGCTACAGGAGCTACAGGGGCAACAGGAGCTACAGGAGCAGGAGCAACGGGAGTAACAGGCCCAGCAGGAGCAGCAGGAGCTACAGGAGCAACAGGAGCAACAGGGGCAACAGGGGCAACAGGGGCTACAGGAGCTACAGGAGCTACAGGAGCAACAGGAGCAACAGGAGCTACAGGAGCTACAGGTACAGGAGCTACGGGAGCTACCGGCCCAGCGGGTGCAACAGGAGTTACAGGGCCAGCGGGTGGTCCGCCGGGACCAACAGGCCCAACAGGGCCAGCAGGTGCAGCAGGTGCAGCAGGGGCAACCGGAGCAACCGGAGCAACCGGAACAGCGGGAACCGCGGGTGCGACAGGAGCAACAGGAGCTACAGGTGTAGGAGCAACGGGAGCGACAGGCCCAGCGGGTGGTCCACCAGGACCAACTGGCCCAACAGGCCCAGCAGGTGGTCCACCAGGACCAACTGGCCCAACAGGCCCAGCGGGAGCAACGGGTGAAGCTGGAACAGCGGGAGCAGCAGGACCAACCGGACCAACGGGAGCAACGGGAACAGCTGGAACAGCTGGAGCAGCAGGACCAACCGGAGCCACAGGCCCCGCGGGTGCGGCTGGATCTGGAGGATTAATTCCATTTTCAACAGGTATCATCCTCAGTGGCGCAACAGTCGTATCAGCTGCTCCAATTTTAATGGGTTTTGGTAATCGCACGGTTGAAGTTATTAATGGTGCTGGAGAATCAACGATGCCACCAGAAGCAGGTGGTTTTGCATTCCCAATTCCCTTTGATGGAACTGTTCAAAATTTGCAAATAAGCGCAGATTTATTGGTTGCTGCAGTGGCTTTTATAAATGTGACACCTCTTATATATGATTTTACAGTTTTTAAAGCAACTTCAGCTCCAAATGATGGGATTAGTCATCTTTCATCATTTTACTTGACAACTGGTCTGACCAGCTCGCTTACTTTTGGAGGTCCTAATAATACGGTTACTGCCGGTAATTTCTATACAGCAACCAATATAAATCTCGGATCATTAAATGTCCTAGAGGGTGATCGTATTGGTATTCGTATAAGGACGAGATTAGCATCTAATCCCTCAGCAGCTGATATCACCCAGCTCTCATTTAGCGCCAGTCTATCTTATACGCCTAATTAAAAACAACGCATCCGCAAATCATGTAAGACTCTGATAGGTTTAAGAATTTCTCAAAGTTGCCATTTGCAATGTCCAATTCATGCAACGTCAGAATGAACAGCTTTGCCATCGGCAGAGCTGTTTTTGTCTGAATCGGTTATAATAGGAATGAATTGTAAATCAAGCGCAGGACAAGTTTTTAGAGGAGCGAGGTAGGGATGAAACGTACAACGATATTAATCGCTGATGATGAGCCGGAAATTGCTGATCTCGTTGCGCTGCATTTAGAAAAAGAAGGCTACCACCTGATTAAAGTATCGGATGGCATCGAGGCTATTCAAGCGATTGAATCGCATGCCATTGATCTGGCGATTTTGGATATTATGATGCCCAAGCTAGATGGCTATGAAGTAACACGGCAAATTCGAGAGCGCTATGCATTGCCGATTATTTTTTTGAGTGCCAAATCGTCCGATTTGGATAAAATTACGGGATTAGTTATGGGCGCTGTTGATTATATGACCAAACCGTTCAATCCGATGGAATTAGTTGCTCGAGTGAATGCACAGCTGCGGCGCTCTATGCAATTAAACCAACCGACAGTGGCAAGCAGCCCGGTGTTGGAAGCAGGTGGCGTGACCATTGATCCTGAGCAAAGATCCATTCTTGTATATGGCGAAAAGGTCGATCTTACACCGAAAGAATTTGATATTCTCTATCTTTTAGCCAGTCACCCTAAGAAAGTGTTTAGTGCGGAGCACATTTTTGGACATGTGTGGGGGGAAGCCTATTATGAAAGTGGTAACACGGTCATGGTACATATTCGTACATTGCGCAAAAAACTTGGCGAAGATATCAACAAAAATAAATTAATTAAAACCGTATGGGGCGTGGGATATACATTCAATGGCTAAACTATTACGCAGCTTTCGATCCAAAATGATCGGTTTATTAGGGCTCAGCCTGCTTATGTCGGGTACGTTTACCTTTATTCTCTATAGATTGTTAAAGCTTTACTACGCAGGCGTTCGAATTGAAGATCCAGTAGCTAGATTACGTCATTTTGTTAACAGGATTGGGGACTTAAACTTCTTTTTGCTGGTCTTTATTCCACTTTCCATTTTGATTTTCTTTTTCCTGACCAAGCGCTATGCCACGTATTTTAATGAAATATCGACGGGGATTCATCGACTTGCTGGCGGTGACTTCCATAGTCGTATTCATATTGATTCTAATGACGAGTTCCAGGATATCGCGGATGATATCAATATGGCGAGTGAGAAGCTGCAGCAAGCGGTAGAACGAGGGGACTTTGCAGAGAGTAGTAAGGATCAGCTGGTACTGAACTTAGCTCACGATTTACGCACGCCGCTCACCTCAGTTATTGGTTATTTGGACTTTATTCTTCAAGATGATCAGTTATCCCGGGAACAAATGATCCATTATACAACCATTGCTTTTAATAAATCGCAACGCTTAGAGAAACTCATTGATGAACTTTTTGAAATTACACGTATGAAATATGGCATGTTAACCATTGTAAAGAAGAAAATTGATCTAAGCGAGCTGCTTACTCAACTAAATGAGGAGTTATTTCCTGTTTTTGAAAAGAGTAATTTGATTAGCAGATTGCATGTTGCACCGCATTTGGAAATTTCGGCCGATGGGGAGCTGCTTGCTCGTGTATTTGAAAATCTATTGACGAATGCCAATCGGTATGGGAAAGATGGACAATTCGTTGATATTCATGCCCTTCGTGATGGGGATGAAGCGGTTGTTCAAGTCATCAATTACGGCAACATGATCTCCCCAGACGATCTGCCTAATCTCTTTGAGATGTTCTATACGGGAGATCAAGCTCGAACTCATCAAGGTGGGAGTACGGGACTTGGCTTATTCATTGCGAAGAATATTGTGGAGCAGCACAAGGGAACGATTTCGGTCCAAAGTAATGTCATTCGTACACTTTTTGAAGTGCGATTGCCCTTCATTGATCAAATTTAAGAAAAATTTTATTTTTGTCCCACTTCTTTTTTAAACAGTTTTCCTTATTCTAAACGCATGCAAGTTTAGGAGGGAAAACAGTCGATGAAGAAGTGGGTTTTTTGGCTTGTTATAGCCATACTGCTAGGCTATGATGCCATACAACAGCATGCCGCTGCCGTGAAAAGTGATCAAGTGATTGAAAACGATAAATCTTACGAGGTGATTTCCCAAGCCAAGGATATGGTAATAAAAGTGTCCAAGGATCATATCTACAAAGGGAATTTAGTGTTGATCAATCAGGAGAATCCAATTCATCAAGTAGGCATGGAATTAGATGTCGTCAATTTATCACAGCATAAAGAGCTGGTTAAAGGATTTGATTTGTTAGATAATACGATCCGTTTATCTCAAAGTGTCGTTCAATCTTTTACGAGGATGATCAGGCAAGCTGAAAAAGATGGAATTCGTCATTTTATGATCAACAGTGGTTATCGAGACTATAAAGAACAAAGTCAATTGTACAAAGACATGGGTGCTAATTATGCATTGCCCGCGGGGCACAGTGAACATAACTTAGGCTTAGCTCTTGATATTGGTTCTACCCAAGGTGAAATGAGTCAAGCTCCTGAGGGAGATTGGTTGATTAAGAATGCTGCGACATATGGATTTATTTTAAGATATCCGAAAGACAAAACAGCCATCACAGGTATCCAATATGAACCCTGGCATTTCCGCTATGTTGGATTGCCGCACAGTGTGATTATGCAGCAGAAGAATTTCGCGTTGGAACAATATTTGGAATACTTGAAACAGCAAAAGAGTGTGACTGCGTCCTTTCAAGGCAAGATATACGAGATTTCTTATTATCCAATTAACCAAGATAGTACCATACATGTGCCAAGCAATCGTGCTTACGAACTATCAGGCAACAATATGGATGGTGTCATTGTAACCGTACTACCATAAAGAACAACTAAGATCTAGGAGAAGGAGAATACGAAATGAAACAAACGAAAGTATGGAATGAGATGATGCTGTCGGCTTTATTTGCCGTTTATATGTACGTCGTGTTCAAAGTTATTTTATTTAAGTTCAGCTCTATCGACTTACCATTTCTGTGGCATCAGCTGCAACGGAATATAGAAAATCCTATTCATATTAAGAGTCGCTTGTCATTCGCGAACTTTATGCCTTTCGAATCTATTTCTGAAAATATCCAAAGGCTATCGCATCATGATGTTGTTAATTTGTTTGGGAATATCGCAGTATTTATGCCGTACGGCATTTTATTAGTGCTTACTTCGAGATCTAAGCAGATTTCACTGCTCGGTGTGCTCATCCGTTCATTTGCTTTAAGCTTCACCTTGGAAAGTTTACAGGTCATTTTGTCGATGGGGAGTTTTGATGTGGATGATCTTATTCTCAATAGTGCAGGGGGCGTGCTGGGGTTTTGTGTTTTCAGATTTTATACGAGGGTCAAATCTGGCATAGTCAGCTTGTTTCAAGCCCCGAACATGAAATTATCTGAATAAAGGATTAGAAAAGGCCGTCCTTCAAAAAGTAGAGCAATCTACTTGAGGATGGCCTTTTTGTACGCCAATCATAGGCGAATGGCTGATCTGAACTTGGATATGGTACTATGATTTGAGAAATCACAAAATTTGCTACGAAATGTCGGGGCGGTTCACATATGGAATTAGAGCAGCAAAGAGCAAAGGAACTTTTTACTTATTATCGCGGCAGCAAAATGCAGATGTTTCGAGAAGGCGCACATGATGAATACAAGTCATTTGCTGTTTCCAAAGAGACAGAAGTGACGTGGGTTCACGAAATGATCGACCACAATTCAAGAGAACTATCCATAAGAGAGTGGGAAGCCTTGAATAGCCTGGAATCCTTAGCACGGGATTATCAAGAAGTAGTCATTTTGAAACATGTAGTAAGCTTCGCATCCAGGCATATTAAGAGTGCGGACAGCATCGTCAAGCTCATGTATGCAGAATCGATCGTCCGCATTTTGACTTCAGTGAAGGGTGTTATCACCAAAGAACAATTATACGAAGCCTTACAGGCTGCGAAATTGATCCTCGATGATATTATGCTAAATCCATTGATTTTAGATCCTGGACACGAGCTGAAATCCTTCGATATGAAAGACAAAAAATCTCTGAACCTGAGAGCAAATAAAAGCATAGAAGCGTTAAAAGGCTTCCTGACATAGCTCAACTATTTCTCAATGGGCCCGGTATCCACGACCTCGAAATCACTGCCTTTGATTTTACCGAGTTTATGTAAATCATCATCGTCCCATTTAGGATCTGGCGCTCCGCTCACATAGAGATCACTGCCGTTGTCGGCGACAATCATCCCGTATTTCTTCATCGCGCGCAGGATGGCTTGATTGGTGACTGAGTAGCTGGAAATGTCAAAATCGGCACGCAATCGAATCCGAAGCCCCATAGGAGGAAGATTAGGATCTGTACTGCTCGATGCAAAATGAGTAGCAGGAGCGATGAATCCACGTTGTGTTTTCCGCACCGTGAATCGCAATGCATGGTTGATTTCTCCGGTTATTGCTTCCTCATAACGTACGAGACCAGGGAAGATAGGTAAGCCGGCCGCGTCAGCGGACGTCCAGTGTTTAGGACGCAGTGCATTCGATTTCAAATCCCACTTCGCGCCGTTTGAGGCTTGCCAGCCATTGGACGTGACGTGTGCGTTGAACAATTCATACAGCATGTCATTGTCCTTATCCACTACAATCACATGTCGATCGCCATCACTAGCTGGGCCGCCCTCAATGGGAGCATTCGCAGGTATTGGATAAGGTCCGGGATCACTTTCATCACCGTAATCTGTAAAAGTTACGTTTACTTTCTGTTGATTGCCATCTACAATCGTATAGGGAATCCCAATCGGTGCACCTTCCCATTCGGTCCCAAAATCCGCGTGAACACTGATATTCAAGCCAATTGCATCGATAAACTGTTTGGATTTCTGGTGAATAGGGAAGGCAGAGATGTCCGTATTCCAAGGATTATCCTTCGGAAACACTTGTAAGGTTGAATTCTCGGTTTGCTTGGGTGGTACTGGCAGCTGTTGGGGCTTGTCCCCTACAAAGATCGAGCTGGTTTGATCGTCCCAACCCACTGGCTTCCCTAATGATTCTGACAAGAATCGAAGCGGTACATAGGTCGTATCTTTGTAAATGAAGCCTTGAAGGTCTGACGGAGGTTGCTTGTTCTCTCCATCGAAATAATACTGCAGCTTACGGAAATATACGTCTATGCCGGTTGGCACTGTCGCCGCATAGGAAAGTCCTGAGAAAAATAATGCACCGCACAAGAATCCAACTGATCCTGATTTCCATTTGCCCACTAATGTTCACACTCCAATTTCTCTGGTTGGCTTTCTTTCTTTTATGTCCTATCATAAGATTATTCGTAAGATCACTATCCATTTGAGTCCTGTTCAAAGAGACATAGACCAATGAAACTCAAACTAATGTTGTCAGAAATCATATACGATCTCGAACGGAGGCACTACGATGAGTCAACGCTATCGCATTACCAAAGCATTTCAACAATTGGAACAAGACGCACAAACCATTTCTTTGGAAACGTGCAAACAATATTTTTCGACACAACCAGATTTTACGTATTCATCCGTTTTTACCGTGACTGGTGCTACTAGCATGTCTATTGAGGGCGATTTTTTCATGTGGAGCTATGGCGATATCAAGATTCCATTCCGACATTATCAGGGTGATCTTTACGTATCAGGCACGAACGAAGCTGTTATTCCGAGGATGTTAGAGGTTGCAAGTGCCTTGGGTGCCGATGTCGCAGAAGGCTAATTTGTTATGATTTTCTAATGATTTCAACATACTCTCCTCATACTTTTCCGTTATAGTAGTAGTTGAAAGTAGGAGTTGAACTCAGTTAAGCAGCTATAGTATATTCTAAATGTTCATTCGAGGGTTATCGCTTCTTGGATGTTAAGGGGGTCCATCTTTGCATACAGATACATTCATCAACATATTAAAAAATGAACTCGTAGTCGCACTAGGTTGCACAGAACCGGTTGCTATCGCTTTAGCCGCTGCGAAAGCCAGAAGCTATGTGAATGGTTCAATAGAGCAAGTAACCGTTCATGCCAGCGCAGGTATCATTAAGAATGCGCTTGCCGTCGGGATTCCTGGTACGAATCTGACAGGGATCGATTTTGTCGCTGCTTTAGGAGCCATTGGTGGAAATGCCGAGAAACAATTAGAAGTGCTTGCCGATATTAATCCCGAGGATGTTGTTACTGCTCAAGCGATGGTTGATCGAGGTCATTCGGTGGTCCATCTGGCGGATACTTCCAGGAAGTTATATATTGAAGTCGTCGTTACCACAGAGCAAGGGTATGCGAAGGTTGTTATTACGGATAATCACACGAATATAACGCTAATTGAGGTTGATGGGAAGGTCGTTGAATCGGGTGGCTGTGCGAATGCAAGCTTCAAGAGTTCCAAAGAGGAACGCGGCGAGCTGACGATCGATGGCATCGTCCAATTCGTGAATACGGTTGATCTCGCTGAACTCCAATTGGTTCAGCAGAGTATTGAACTGAATCGCAAGGCAGGATTAGACGGATTGTCGAAATCTTATGGTCTTGAAGTAGGGAAGACGATTAAAGAGAATGTGCAACGCGGCATTCTGTCAGATGATTTAATCTCACATGCCATGGCACTTGCTGCCGCGGGATCGGATGCACGGATGGCTGGCTCCAGTATGCCAGTTATGGCGAATTCGGGTAGCGGGAACCAAGGCATCGCAGCGACGAACCCGGTTATCGCGGCCGCTGAGAAGCTAGGCGTATCAGAAGAGAAGCTCATTCGGGCCGTGGCTTTGAGCCACTTAGTCACTATTCATATCAAATCCAAGTTTGGGCGGTTATCCGCCTTATGTGGCGTCACGGTATCAGGAACAGGGGCAAGCTGCGGCATTACCTATCTCCTAGGTGGCGGAAACAATGAAATTAAAGCCGCGATCCAAAACATGCTCGGTAATGTCACTGGGATGATGTGTGACGGCGCCAAAGGCGGCTGTGCGATGAAGGTAGCGACCTGTACGAGTGCAGCTGTACAATCAGCGCTTCTCGCTTCTAAAGGGATGACTATCTCATCTACGAATGGCTTTATCGAAAATGACGCTGAGAAAACGATCGACAATTTCTGCCGGATCGGGAATGAAGCAACTTCTGACATGGACAAGCTTGTCCTCGAAATGATGTTGAATAAAGACATATAGGTCGATAATGATCCGCCGAGAGGCGGGTTTTTATTTTACAACCCGCCTTCATATAGGGCAAAAACCTTGATTACACCCTACTGACAAGGAGAATAAGTATGCGAACCATCAGAGAAATGACGATTCAAGATTACGAACAGATGATTGAGCTGTGGAACAGTATTGAGGGATTAGCCTTGAGTGAAGCGGATTCGAAAGAAAATATCAACATGTATCTAGTCAGAAATAAAGGACTAAGTTATGTAATCGAACAAGATAATGAGATTATTGGAACGATTCTGTGTGGTCATGATGGCAGAAGAGGTTTTATCTACCATGTTGCTGTAAGCCCAGCCTACCGTAAACAGAAAATTGGCAACTTGTTGGTGCAAACTAGTTTAGATAAATTAGGCAAAGAAGGGATTCATAAATGCCATATTTTTGTTATCGATGATAATGTGGTTGGGAATCACTTTTGGACTTCTACGGGTTGGGAAAAAAGAAGCGGGTTTTACGTGTATTCAAAGAATACAAAATGATGAATCTGAAAGGTGCAATTATATAGTAATCAACCCATTTCCAAAATTTATTGTTTACGTACCTCCGGTAATTTGATAATATAATCGCAATAACAAATGCGTTGAAGAGAAGAGTAAATAAATGAATTCTTTCACAGAGAGCTCCGGCAGCTGAAAAGGAGTAAAGAGAACTTTATTGAACAAAGCCTCAGAGCAGCACATCGGAACTGATTCAGAAGGGGATGGTGTGACAGGAGCTCCTGTTACAGAGCTAAAGTATACGCATGCCATTGGCTTGTCGTACTTGAAGAGGCTGATATGGCGACATATTGGTGAAACTGGGTGGTACCACGAGGATATTAATCTCGTCCCTAAGACTGGCAATAGTCTTGGGGGTGGGATTTTTTTGTTGTAGCAATAGAAAATTTGCTCATGTGTCGCAACATTTGGCACACCAAATCAGGCAATTTGAATGTAATAGTGAGATACTTCATACCATCATACGAATTTGAAAGGATTGAACTTAACATGTCGAGAAAATTAAAAGTTGGAATTGTCGGAGGCACTGGCATGGTTGGCCAGAGGTTCGTTGAATTACTAGATCAGCATCCTTGGTTTGAGGTTACAGCGATTGCTGCAAGCAGCAGTTCAGCTGGAAAAACGTATGAAGAATCCGTTCGAAATAGATGGAAATTGGCTACCCCAATCCCTGAAAATGTGAAAGCGATCGTTGTTCAAGATGCTTCGATAGTGGAAGAGGTTGCTACTGGCGTTGATTTTATTTTCTGTGCCGTAGATATGAAAAAAGATGAAATCAAAGCGTTAGAGGAAGCCTACGCCAAAACAGGCACACCTGTTATTTCCAACAATTCAGCTCACCGCTGGACACCGGATATCCCAATGGTGATTCCAGAAGTGAATCCAGCGCATATTGAAATCATTGCAGCCCAAAGAAAAAGACTGGGGACTTCGACCGGTTTCATTGCTGTAAAGCCTAACTGTTCCATTCAGAGCTATGTGCCAGCTTTGCATGCTTTGCTAGATTTCAAACCAACCAACGTAGTTGCTTCGACTTATCAAGCAATCTCTGGTGCGGGTAAAAACTTCACGGATTGGCCGGAAATGTTGGATAACGTTATTCCATATATTGGCGGGGAAGAAGAGAAAAGTGAGCAGGAGCCGCTGCGCATTTGGGGAAGTATCGCTAATAATGAAATTATTAAAGCGAGTTCACCACTTATTACGACGCAATGTATCCGTGTTCCAGTAACGGACGGACATATGGCAACTGTATTTGCTTCTTTCGAAAACAAACCATCGAAGGAAGAGATTCTTGCTCGCTGGTTGTCGTTCAAAGGACGTCCGCAGGAGCTTGAACTGCCAAGTGCGCCTAAACAGTTCATCACTTACTTTGAAGAAGAAAACAGACCTCAAACTAATCTTGATCGTAACATTGAACGTGGGATGGGTGTTTCGGTGGGAAGATTGCGCGAGGATTCCATGTTTGATTATAAATTTGTGGGATTATCGCACAACACATTACGCGGAGCAGCGGGTGGAGCTGTTCTTATCGCTGAATTGCTCAAAGCTGAAGGGTACATTCAAGCGAAGTAAGCGAACCTCTATCGGTGCGATTCGCCGGAAGCCGCGGGAAGTCGTGGGAAAGGCAGCGAATCCAAGACTTTAACGCCCTTTTTGGGCGCTAAAGTCAGATCGCAGCCTGTGGCGGGAGCAATAAGGCCCTTTTTGGGCCTTATAGCACCGAATGCCCCCGGAAAGGCAGTGAATCCAAGACTTTAACGCCCTTTTTGGGCGTTAAAGTCAGATCGCAGCCTGTGGCGTGAGCTATAAGGCCCTTTTTGGGCCTTATAGCTCACGGATGCCTGGGCGGCCATTCCCTTACAAAGCAAGAAGGGGCAATCCCCGCGTAGTAGGATCTACGCGGAGACGGCCCCTTTTTTTACTTAGCTATGATCTGGGTAGCGTTCCTTCACAAATGAAACCGAATGGCTGATCAGAGCCTTCAATACCTCAACGTTGATATCGGCGACTTTGTTGATGTAAATACAACCTTTACTTACTTCATGTTTGCCAAAGTCCTTCAATAGTTCCTCTTGGACCGAATCGCCCGTCGCAATATATAAGCTGATTTTGGCTTTGCGAGGTGAGAAACCGGAAAGTGGCGCATCGCCCTCATGTCCGGACTCATATTTATAATGATAGGCGCCGAAGCCAATAATGCTCGGTCCCCACATTTTCGGTTCATAGCCTGTGGTCTCGGTGAAAATATCTAATAATGTATAGGAATCTGCGCGCTTTTTAGGGCTTTCAACACTTTCTATAAACTCATGGACGCTGTTATCAGTTTCTTTCATTTTTGCTTCGTACGCCATAGAAAACACTCCTTATCGATTCCCCTGTGATGGCTTGTCTTTTTCATTTTACCAAAGAAGCGTTTGAATTAGAAACATTAATAAGGGAATGATCGTCTTATACATACAACTCACAAAGATGATGTAGAAGCCGGAGGGGGTTATTTTATGTGGAAAAAGGCCTATTGGTTTCCAACGATGCTTTGTATAATTCTTGTTGGTGTCCTTTTAGCCGGTTGCGGTGAGCGAAATGTAGGAAATCGTAACGATGGCGCTGCTCAGCTCCAAGAGACACCTAAGAAGATGAAATCAGTTTCTAAAGATGATTTACAAAAATATGGTAGTCAACTCGCCACTTTAACGGCAGTCTTTGAAAAACACAAAGTCAAGCCGCAGTCCTCTTATAGCACTGACAAAGAGGCCTTTCTGGAGGTGCGTCGGGTAGGCGAACATGCCAAAACACTGTCGGACACGGATGAAGCCAAGCTAAAACAAGCGATCTATGAGGAGATTGGCGCAGAGTTTCCATTACAGATAACGGTCTACACAATTGATGAGCAAGCCGGAATGAGTGGGAAAATCACAGCTATCGACGAAAAGGGAAGGTTTTTGGTTGTTTCATCCGATAAATTTCTAGATCAAGAAAAGAAGATGCCAAATGCTGCGTGGTATGGTATGTCTGATGATGCACACATTGAGTTTGAAGGGAAGAAGATTCAACCGAGTGACGTACAAATCGGGTCAACCGTCAAAATGTGGGGTGAGGGCATCATGTTATCGAGTTACCCTAGCCAAACCACAGGGCTTCGCCTCGAAATCTTCGAACATGACAAAGGCATTGGTGATACAAGCGGTAAGGTCACTGGCATTGTCACAAAAGGCGAGGGAGTAAACACAGAGCGCACCATTGAAGTAGATGGGGTGCAATATAAACTTCTTCCATTTGCCCAACTCAGGAAGGGGAGCAATACAGCACAATTCACTGACATCACAGTCGGTAAACAGGTGAAAATGTGGTTCGCAGGATATGATTTCGGTACGGAGAAATTTGTGACAAAGATCGTTATCGACGGTTAGATGCGATAGGTGAAAGGTAGTGTATGAATGAGCCAAGTTAATGTGCTGGATATTGACGTAAGACTCGTACAGCAGTTGATCGCTTCACAATTTCCACAATGGGCACACTTGCGTCTTCAGGCAGTTGACTCAGCAGGTACAGACAATGCCATTTATCGTCTTGGCGATGACATGGCGGTCCGATTACCACATGCGGATTGGGCAATCGGGCAAGTGGAGAAAGAGCAACGTTGGCTGCCAATGTTAGCTCAGCATTTACCCCTGCCTATCCCTGTACCGCTCGCAAAGGGGGTACCTGCACCCACCGAAGGATACCCGTGGCACTGGTCCGTCTATCGGTGGCTTGAAGGCGAGAACGCAACGATGGCTACACTCGATAGCCAACACCAAGCAGCGACAGAATTAGCGCATTTCGTTCATGCTATTCAACTCATCGATACCACGGATGGTCCTGCACCCGTTTCGCACAATTCTGGCAGAGGTGTGCCACTCGCCATGCGTGATGCAGCGGTCAGAGAGGCAATCGCCAACTTGAGAGGCATCATCGACACGGATGCGGCAACTGCTGTTTGGGAACAGGCCCTGCAAACGCCGGTATGGCAGGGGAAACCCGTTTGGCTCCATGGGGATCTTCATCCAGGGAATCTGTTAATCGAGCAGGGAAAACTAAGCTCGGTGATCGATTTTGGCACGTTAGGTGTAGGAGATCCTGCCTGTGACCTTATGGTTGCATGGACATTTCTCTCGGCTGACGGCCGCAAACTACTCCGCACCTTGCTTACAAACGATGAAGAGACCTGGTCGAGAGGTCGCGGCTGGGCGCTATCTTTTGGTTTGATCGCTTATGCATATTACATAGACACAAACCCAGGGCTGTCCGCCATTTCAAGACGTACGATTGATGAGGTTCTAAGTGAGTATGGGCAGTTCGTAGGTCCTAATTAACGTTTATTAGATAGGAGTAGGAGAACAACATCATGCTTTCGGCTATCTTTCAAGGAATTCTTTTATCAGCAGGACTTATCTTGCCGTTAGGTGTTCAGAATGTATTTGTATTTAATCAAGGTGTGACACAACCAAGATTTATTCGGGCGTTGCCAGTCGTTATTACCGCTTCCTTGTGTGATACGGCTCTTATTTCGTTAGCTATTTTGGGCATATCAGTCATTATCGTTACACTGCCTATGATTAAAACCGTTCTGTTTGTATTAGGTATATTATTCCTTATTTATATGGGGTTCGTTACATGGAAGAGTAAACCTGCCTCAAGCCAATCCGAAGAAAAAGCGCTATCGCCTAAGAAGCAAATCGCTTTCGCCGCTTCCGTTTCGTTATTAAACCCACATGCGATCTTGGACACAATCGGTGTTATCGGAACAAGCTCAATCCACTATGCTGGGAAGGAAAAACTTGTTTTTGCCGTCGCTTGTATATTAGTCTCATGGATATGGTTTGCAGCGCTTGCGTTAGTAGGCAGACAAGTTGGGAAATTAGATAAATCAAGAACATTTATAACTTTTCTAAATAAAGCTTCCGCCCTCATAATGTGGGGAACTTCCATTTATTTAATCTCACAATTAATCTAATGATAAGTAAGGTACGCTCAAGAATTTCACTTGATTTTCTTGAATTCTTCCGAATATAATGAAGGTAATATTTGGTATGTGTAACTGGCGAAACGTAGATCACTACGGGGGAGCACATATTCCATAACAGCCGTTCGCCTGGGCAAAGTATTTGATCATTGGATCAAATGCTTTTTTTATTTTAAAGGAGGCATTTTCAATGGAACGAGCTAGGCATGTGGCAGTCCTTATTTATGAAAGGGTAGATCTGTTAGATATTGCAGGTCCGTACGATGTTTTCGCCGTGTCGAGTAATTGGGGCAAAGATTTCAATGTATTCACGGTAGAAGAAGCTCAGAGACCTGTTCAAACGGTCAGTGGACTTACGCTTTTCCCCAAATTCAGCTTTGAGAATTGTCCAGTACCTGATATTTTGATTGTACCCGGTGGTTTAGGCTCGCGGACTGCAATGAACAATGAAATGATTACGAACTGGATTAGAGCTGTTTCGCACCATGCTGAACTTATTTTATCTGTGTGCACAGGTGCGCTTTTCCTGGCAAAAGCTAACTTGTTGGATGGACTACGGGTGACGACTAATCGCAACGCATTTGATTTATTGCGAGAATTAGTGCCATCCAGTGCTACTATTGTTGAGGAAGTCCGATACGTCGATAACGGCAAGATCGTCATGTCCGCAGGGGTAACCGCGGGGTTCGATGCTGCACTTCATGTCGTATCTAGATTATTTGGTGAAGAGAGGGCGCTTGCAACGGCTTCAAGGATCGAATATCATTGGCAAAAAAACGAGTTGGCCGAATTGCAGCCGCGGAAGGACTTTGTAATAAGAAAAGCTCAGAGTGACGATTTAGAAATCATACAACTACTCTATGTGGAAGCAGCCGAATGGATATGTGCAACCAAGGGATTCACACAGTGGCGTGAAGATACGTTTACGAGAGCGTATATCGCACATTTTATCCAGGAAAATGAAGTGTTTGTCGCTTGTCTGAATGGTGAGATTATGGGCTGTTTGTCTATACATTGGCAGTATGAAGAGATTTGGGGAGATATGTTTCATGAGGACGCCGGTTATGTACACCGTTTAGTCGTTGCGCGAAAGTATAAGGGGCAAGGGCACGGCAGCCGGATGCTGTCGTGGGCGGAAGCCTACCTGAAAGAGAAAGGCAAAGCTTGGCTGCGATTGGACTGTATGGCGGATAATCCAACCTTGAATGAGTATTACCGCAGTTTGAATATGACTTACCGTGGGAGATATGATGGCCGCGGCTGGAGTGCGAATTTATATGAACGTGAGATTAGGAACGTAGGGGGAACCCAATGAAAATAAGAGAAGCGTGTAAGAAAGATATTGAAGACATTGCTTTTATCCATGTTGAGAGTTGGAAAACGACCTATAAAGGTATTATTTCCGATGAGTACTTGTCCAATATTACCGTTAATAAGCGAGTAAAGAATTGGATATGGACATTTGAAAATCTGAACGAAAATGAACAAATATTCGTAGCAGAAAACGAGGCTGGTGAGATCGTCGGTTTTTCAAATGGCGGGAGAAATCGAAATAAAGAATTTAATTATGGTGGAGAACTATATGCGATTTATTTACTTCAAACATATCAGAGAATAGGGCTTGGAACTTTGCTCTTCCAAGCAGTTAAATCATCACTCATTAAAAGCGATTACGCTTCCATGATGTTATGGGTCCTCAAAGACAACCCCTTTCTTGATTTTTACAAATCCGTAGGGGGACAAATTATTGGGGAGAAGACTGTCGCGATAGGTGGAGACAATGTCGTTGAGTTAGCTGTCGGGTGGGATCATATTTAACCAGAAGTTAAAAAACGAGCGAAAGCTTCTCATCTGAATGAAAGTGATCCATATTGAGTTGTGAAAGCTGTCCTCTGCAGGGCAGCTTTTCTTATCATACAAACCACTGACACCATTTGACGTTTCTCCAACAAGAATATCATTTTCCTGTAACAAATTGACATCAATCGCTGGTGGATATATGATTTTAAGGGGTAACACGAAAGGAACAGGGGTGTGAAGGTATTATGCATAAGCAATTCAAGGTCGCAGCAGGCATCTCCGTTGCAGGATATGTGGCAAGTCTTATAACCGCTACTTTTTTACCAGAATCCATTAATTTATTAGTACCAACGGCTTTATCGATCGGAAGTATTCTTGTACTTAGCCGAACTTCACTAGCATTAAAAGGGACCACAAATCCAGTTCCGCTTAGCGAAACTACCCCACATGCACCAACTACGCGGAGTACTACTCCTGAGAAGGAAACTGCGAAAGATGAAAGTGATCCTTTCTGGGACCCAATAGCGGAATATATCCATGTGATCGAAGAGACGATGATCTCGGAGGGTCAGAAGAATACGCTAGATGACGAGATTGTGGAGAAAACGCTAAGCTTGCTTACAAGGGTAGGTAGATTGATTCCACAGCTGAAAGAATTAAACGATGCAAATATGAATCATAACATACAACGACTGATTTTCAAGGATCTCAATGGTGCGATTAACCCGTTTCTGAAGCTGGGAGGAGAAGCCAAACGATTGAATCGTCGGTTACTTCTTACAGGGATTAAGGACATTAACTCTAAGCTCTCGGATTATGTAGAAACCATTGAACAGAAAGATTTGATTGAGTTACAGACTCGCATGGAACTGATCCAACAACGTTATCGTTCAACAGACTAAGGAGGCATGGAACTGTGACAACCCAATTGGTGCAATTAAAGTCAACGGATTTGCAGAAAGTTGAACAAGAAGCGAAACAATTACTCGAGAAAGTTTCTTCGACCGATACCATGGAGTTAGAAACCTTAATGGATTCTATCGGACGCATGGGTTCCAAGACGATGGAGCAGGCTGGGCAATCACTAGCTATGCTAGAGCGTCCTGTGAATGAATTGATGTCTGGGAAACGCTCAGAGGTCCAAAACAATATTTTGAAGCTGCGCGGCGAAATTGATTCGTTAAGCAAGAGCAAGCAGCTTGGTTTTTTTGAGAAAATGATGAAAAAGACACCGTTAAAGAACTATATTTACAAGTATCAGTCCGTGAAAACAAACGTCAATGCCATCGTACAATCCCTGCGAAATGGGAAAGAAACGCTGGAAGAGAACATGGCGTACATGAAAACGCTGAAGAAAAATTCAATTGAGTCCGTCTACAATTTGCAAATGCGAATCGCGATGGGGGAGAATTTAAAGCAGCTTTTCGAAGTCGAAATAGCCAAGCCCGAGAATGAAAATCGTAAAACACATTTGGAGAGAGGCCTTCGCAAAGTTGTTACGCGTATTCAATCCTTTCAGGAAATGGTCATTCTCTATCAACAGGCGATTGCAGGAACGGATATCATCAATGACAATAACGATAAACTGATTGATGCCGTCGATGCGACGATTGATAAAACGCAGAACCTGCTGACCGTCTCTGCGATGATTTCGATGGCGATCGAGGATCAAGTCCAGACGATTGAAGCGGTAAATTCCGCGAACTCTACTTTGAATAAAATGTTCGAAGATAACTCGCGTTTGTTGAAGGAAACGACGCAAAGAACGAACGAGCTGCTTGGAAAACCAGGCTTACAAATGGACTCGATCGAAAGAGGGATGACCGATCTATTCGCTGCCTTGGATCTCTTTGAACAGTCGAATCGGACAATCATTCAATCGGCTACAGAGCACACGCAGCGGCTTGGGAACATTAGCCAGCAAATGACACAGCGTCTTGGTTTGACGCCAGGGAATAAAACGAATGCGGAAATCAAAGCTTCAGAATTAAGCGGTCTTTTGGAATAAATAGGGTAAAGTTGAATTGGCTGTCAGGGATCCTATCCTTGGCGGCCTTTTTTTCGTTATTTTAGGGCAAGCATCCTACCTCTTCACCCATGCCAATTCATTCTCCTGACATATGATAATCCATACGTTTGAGTAATGGAGTTGAGTAAATGTTCATGCAAATTAAAGAGGAGCCAGCGAGCTCCACTCCAATTGATGTGTTGATCCCAGCAATTGAGAAGGATCTAGGGACTCTCCCTCTTGTGATTGATGCCGTAAGAAAATATGTGAAGCATCCAATAGGTGAGATCATCATTGTAGCTCCGGTGAAACAACGCATTCTTGATCTATGTGAGAGAAAAGGATGTCGCTTCGTGAATGAAGATACAGTTCTCCCTATTACGAAAAAGGACATCCATTATCAATCCAAGACGTGGGATCGGACCGGATGGCTATATCAGCAATTACTTAAGTTAAACGGAGATACGTTGTGCTCGTCGAAGTACTATATGGTTATTGATGCTGATACCGTACTCATTCGTCCACATGTCTTCAAAGTGGGCAGTAAAACGGTGTTTTATTGCCGGAACTGGAGTCAAGGTGAATATTTCAATACGTATCGCAAATTGATGGGAAGAAACCGCTCAGCCCGATTGTCCTTCGTTACCCATTATATGCTGTTCGAAAAAGCGAAAGTTAAGCAATTGAAGCAGTATATCGAGTCCAAACACAACAGCAGCTGGTATATAGCGATTATGAAAAGTATGAACAAATCCAGGCAGTTTGCCTTTTCTGAATTTGAAACGTACGGTAATTTCCTCTATTCGTCCTCGGCCAATCAGATGATACTGAAACCAGCTAGGAATATTAGCTTGCATGTGCCTAATTCAGGGCTTACCTCATCTAGAATGTCATCTCTAGCCAAAAGATATAGGTCCGTTTCCCTGCACAAACGCAAAGGATATGTGAAATCCGCCAAGCTGATGTCACCATGAAGCCCTATGTTGTTGTTTGGAAGGGACCCGTACAGAAGGCAAGTGGTCTAGGCCATGCAAGTAGAACGTATGCAGCGTCCCTGAGACGGCAGGGTGTTGATGTTAGGATCGGTTCATTAAGGTCTAGACTACGTCCCGTCACAGGAAAAAAGGTGCTGATCTATCACGATGTACCGAGCTTTATGCAGTGGAACAGCGATCGCAGTGTATTCGATGCCATTATTTTAAATACCGTTTGGGAAACAAGCAAAACGCCTAATGAGTGGCTAGCTCACATGAACAAATTTGATGCCGTTTGTGTGCCAACGCAGCATAATAAACGGGCACTTCAGAGTAGCGGGGTTACGGTACCGATTTACATCGTTCCTCATGGTGTAAATACGCAGGAATTTCACCCGAATAATAAGAAATTTGTTTTGCCGCGTGCAGCTGGCAAGTTTACGTTCTTATCTGTCTTTGGTTTCCAGCACCGAAAGAACCCAGAAGGCTTGCTAAGAGCCTATTGGGAAGAATTTTCAGCGGCGGATAACGTTATTCTTGTAATTAAAACGAATGGCTATGCATCCTATGAGACTGAGAAGTGGATTCAACAACAAATTTGGCAATACAAAAAGAGATTAGGGGTTCGCAAAGATACGGCTCCTGTTGTCATCATGGGTCGACGGCTCCGTGAAAGCCAACTCAAAGGGTTATACACATTGGCAGATGCCTTCGTCTTGCCCTCGCGAGGCGAGGGTGTGGGACTCCCTTTTCTAGAAGCGTTAGCCAGTGGTATTCCCGTCATTGCAACAGCTTGGGGCGGTCAAATGGACTTCTTAACGCACAATAACTCGTTTCTCATACCCTATCAATTAAAGAACCCTACAGTTAGTATGAACAGTCGACATGCCATTTCACGATCATTCAGTTACCTGTTTGCGGAGAAAGGGCAGCTATGGGCGGAACCGGATCATGCTAGTTTAAGAATAATCATGCGTAAAGCATACGAGAATCCCGATTTATGCAAGCGTAAGGGACGGCAAGGAAGACGTGATGTCCTTCGCTTAACTTGGGAGCGTGCGGGGATGTTGATGAAGTATGTGGTTGAAAAAGTCATGCAATCGAAGAAATAAGGGTGCAGCGTGATGTTCCTCAGGAAAGGAGAATTGGGCTTGCGAATTGTGCTATTGTGCGGAGGGTCGGGAAAGAGGCTGTGGCCTTTATCCAATGAGATTCGCTCCAAAGTGTTTTTGAAGCTTTTGAAATCCAATGATGGGGTCAGAGAATCCATGATTGGGCGAATATGCAGACAATTGGATGAGGTGGGCTTGCTTCAAGCTACTTGTATCGTTACACATCACAGTCAAGTGGAGATTACGCGCAATTATGTGGGTGAGCACATTCCAATCATAAGTGAGCCTTATAAAAGAGGAACATTTCCAGCTGTTTCTTTGGCCGCTACGTATTTACATGAGATCATGCACATAGATCCAGAAGAAACGATATGTATTCTCCCCGTTGATACGTATGTAGATTCCGAGTTTTTCGGGCTGCTTCATCGCTTTCCCGATGTCATCTCTCGTTCTAAGGCTGATCTTGCGCTCCTTGGAACCAAACCGACGATGCCCTCTGATCAATTCGGCTATATCGTACCCATTCAACCGAAAGAGAATGATGAATTTGCATTTGTTCGGCATTTCATAGAAAAGCCGAATGAGCAAGCAGCTGCCCATTTGATCGAGCACGACGCTTTATGGAATTGCGGAGTATTTGCATTTCCTTTAAAGTTCATGCTGAATTACTTGAAGGACAAGGGACATCCGGTCCAAGTGGATAGCTGGATGAGTACTTATAAACAACTTGCGAATACAAGCTTTGATCGAGAAGTCGTTGAGCTTACTCCGCAAATAGCAGTTATGGGATACGAGGGTAGATGGCATGATGTGGGCAGCTGGAAGGCGCTGACGCCTTATTTAGAGGATCATGTTATTGGAACAGGGCGAATATCCGCAGATTCAATTGATACACATCTAATTAATGAACTTCCTTATACCATTGAAATTATAGGCGTCTCAGAGCTGATTGTCGCGGCCAATTCAGACGGCATATTGATTGCTAATAAGGAGAAAGCTCATCTCATCAAGGAGCGGCTCTCTCAAGTGTCACAGATGCCAATGCATGTGGAAAAAAGATGGGGTTCTTACCAAGTCTTGAAATATTGGAAGAATGAATCCGGGAAAGAAAGCATGATTAAACATGTGAAGCTTTCTCAAGGAAAACAAACGAGTTACCACCAGCATTTCAATCGAGAAGAAAGCCTAACAATATTATCCGGCAGCGCGGAGATTCTCATGGAGGACAAACTATATAAGCTTTCTGCGGGAGAAGTGCTGCACATTCAAGCAGGGGTAAGACATGGCATTAAAGCTGTTAGTGATCTGGAGGTTATGGAAGTTTTATTGGGCAATGAGTTACCACAAGAAGATATCATTCGTTTTTCAATAATATGGTAAAATAAGAATGTGATGAATGAGTAGAGGGGCCTGCTTATTGGCAGGTCCTTTTACATTGTTAAAACTTACGGACAAGGTATTGTTAGTTGTCGAGAATGACAAGTCATTATTAACGATGAGTGAGGTGTGTATATGGGAAAGATTTTGTGTTTTATATCCGAAGACTTCGCAGATTTTGAGATCACCTTAGCCTTTCATAAGCTTAAAAATGTGGGCAAAAGAGACATCGTTACCATCGGCTATACCCTTGATGCAGTAACTAGTGAATCAGGTCTGACCTATAAACCGGATTTGACCATTTCTGAGGCATTCGAACTAAATGATATAGAGGGGCTTATTATCCCTGGCGGACCTATTCGTGATCAGCACAATGTGTTAACAGCATTGCTTCAAAAACTGGATCAAGAAGAGAAAATGCTGGCGGCAATCTGCAATGGACCTCAATATTTAGGACGAGCTGGCATTTTACATAGAAGATCATTCACCACATCTTGCTCGGTAGAAAGAATCAACAAACTAGCAGTAAGTGATCCGTTCCCTCGTCACAATTATGTTGAAAAACGTGCAATGAGAGACGGGCATGTGATTACCGCAGGTGGAAGAGCTTTTGTTGATTTCTCCTTCGAGATATTTGATTACCTTGATGTATACAAAGATAAACAGGTAGAAAGAGATCAATTATTTAGAGATATCATGGACCGATAAGTGATGAAGCTAATCTCCAAAAAAGCTAGTTGCGAATAGAATGTAATGTTCCTATTTCGTGATGCTTGAAGGAGGAGACGCTTTGGAACGTTATAATCATTCAAATAACAGGCGTACGATTCGATTCGTCAGGCCGATATCATCGAATAGTCATCAGCAAGAAGCGGAGATTACGCCAGTTAATTGGGGTGGAGTCAACGCAGAAGAACGAGTCGTACAAACAGCTCAAGATATCAGCTTGCAGCATAAGGATAAGCAAACAGGTCAATGGATAACCGACTATCGAAAAATGAAAGATGCATCATTACACTACCGAATGACATCTGGTTATTTTACAGCTTTAAAACAACCTGTTCTTATACTTAAAAGCAGGAGGGGAAGCGGAGGCTATTTAACGTATACTGTCCTAGGCAAAGAAAATGGCAAAGTTGTCTCATTGGTTGACAAAGAGGACCTGTATAAAGGAGACATTTTCCTTGAGGATGGCAGGTTGCTTGAGAAAAGAGATGTCCGCTATTCGGAGTGGGTTGTCAAGAAGTGGCGTTTAACGTTGATTCCGTATCTCATTCCTAAGATTCCTGGAGCAGTTCGGATTGAATATGCCATCCTTCCAGATGGCCGTGTGAAAATTGGAAAGACTCGGTTTTCCGTTCCAGTGGGTAGCATCGTGCAGCTGATCAGAACTGATTTGAATGAAATTAGGGAGCTAGGATTTATCGATGGCGGTGAGGGGAATTCAAACATAATTAAATACCTGGATGCCTACAAGGAAGCATTCCAAATCGTTAAACCAGGTATCGTCGAAGTAAAGCTAGTGCCGGATCTCGATTGGACGAAAGAGTTTACATTTACGATTGAAGCCAAGTAGGAGTTGAACTATGCCATTTACTTTTGCTCATCCTGCTTATACATTTCCATTGAAGTATGCGTTGCCGAAGCATGTAAGCTTGACAGGACTTATTCTCGGGAGTATGGGGCCTGATCTTGAATATTTTATATATCTTGAGCCACATCGTAGTATCGGTCACTCGTTATTAGGTTTAGTCTTACAAGTAATACCCTTATGTTTGTTCATAGCCGTTATCTTTCATTTTTTGGTAAAAGAAGCGCTTGCCGTACATCTACCAAACCGATTTAATCTTAGCCAGAGAGCTTACAATATGCGAAGTGCATGGAGACTGAATAAGCTTAGAGAGTGGATCATCTTCTTATTCTCAGTGTTCATTGGATATCTATCGCACGTATTTACGGATGCCTTTACGCATGAGCATGGTTTTTTTGTATCACAAATGTCAATATTAAACGAATTCATTGTGTATCATCTTCCATTGTATAAAATTTTGCAACATAGTTTATCTTCAGTTGGGCTGTTGGTGATTCTTTATTTTATTATTAATAGTTTAAATAGAAGTCCTGCAATTGCGATGGATATGCCGATCCTGTCCATCAAACAAAAACGATTATTTTGGAGTCTCGCACTACTCATTGCGATCGCTTTAACCGGGATAAAATTACTTTTTACAGCCAGTCCGAACATACTTGGCATCTTAGTCGTTGCGCCTATATCTGGGATGTGTTTAGGGATAGTTACCGCTTCCTTCATCTGGAGGATTAGTAGGAGAACATGACTCGAGCAAAGAAAAAAGACCAATCACTAAACATGTGGTTGGTCTTTTTGCCATTTGGTCAAAACATTATCTTAAAATCAGCCTCCGGGATCCAGGTTTGCCCTTGAAAATCTCGTCCGCGAATATGGACATGATCCTCGAATACGTCGATAACCAAGCCTTCCGAACGATTTCCTTGAATTAGCTGATCGTTGCTGTCGTAAGGGTAACTCACAGACGAACTATTGACCATCGAAAAAACATCTTTGAAGAACGTAGAGGACAACCGCAATTCCCAGTGCGTGTGACCTGTAAAAAATATGACCTCCGGGTATTGAGATAATAACCGTTTCAATTCATCTTTCTGTACGACTCCGCGAGGCGAACTGCCAGAAACGGTGCCCTGTAGAGGCTGATGCAGAAATACGAACAGCGGTTTATGTTTTAAATAGTTTTCTTGGAGTTTACTTTGTAACCAGTTTAATTGTGCCTGCGATAACCAGGCATCTTCCGCGTTCGCTGGATTGGATTGTCTATATTGCTCGGAGCCTAGAAAAATAAAATGATAGCCTTGAATCCAACGATCGTAATAAACGCTAGCCTGTTTGGTATAGGACAGAAATCGAGCTTTAGAGGCATGGTCAGACTCGCCATTAGGAAACGTACTTGGCGACCAGTCGCCGGATAAGTTGTAATAAGCTTTGTAAAAGTCGTGATTTCCGATCGTATAGCAGACTTCCTTCGGAACGGGTTGCTTCTGCAGAATCGAAGCTAACATGGCATAGTCATTGGCACGTCCATCGCCTAGATCTCCATTAATCACTAGTGCATCTAGACTTGGGTTTAACTGATGTAAATCCGCTAAGGCATCACTTAATTTACGTTGAGCTTGCGTATCCCAGTACTGAATGTGAATATCACTGACAACGGAAAAACGTAAGCTTGGAGAATTGTCAGCAGCTTTACGCAGTTCATCAGCTAGCCGGAGAATCTCGTCTTTCTCGCTTTGGGATTGAACGAATTTCAAGCGTGGTTGAAGAAACGATTCTATGATTTTGAGCGCATCTTTCTCATGCAGCACCAGCTACCTCCCCCTCCATCATGATGTCGTATGTCGCTTAATCCTGAGCTTGACCGGATGCTAATCTTAACGCATTGGCAAGTCGGTGAATTTCATCTTTATCCGCTTGGGAAGTGACGAAATACCACATCGGACTCAAAAAGGTCTCAATAATTGTATTGGCATCTTCAGGGCTTAACACGCGCATCGCCTCCCGCAAACTGGTTGTCCAACTAGTACTAGCATATGTAGCATCTTACTAGAATGGAATGAGTAAGGCACACATTTTAATAACTTGGACTGTGGTGGTTTTCTATAGAAATTAGCGATGAAGCTTACGGTATTGGGAGGGACTCATGCTCATGTGCAGGCTAAAGACACGACTGAAATAGTACCCGCTTGTATAGCCGCAAGATTCTGCTATTTTTTCGAGCGTGAGGGTCGTTTCTTGCAAGAGGATTTTCCCTTTTTGAATGCGTAGAGACGTTATGTAATGAATGGGGGTAATGCCGTAATATTTGTGGAATCGTCGTGAAAATTGAACCGAGCTAAGTCCAATCCGCTGTGCGATATCCTTGACATTGATCGGGCTAAACATTTCCTGATGTAGGAAGGTTCGTGCTTTCTCGATAAGCGGATCGGCTTTGATTAACAGATTTTGTTCCAAATTGCTTTCGTTAAAAAAGGCATAAAACAAATTGGCCAGTAAAATGTTACGCCATTGATAAGAAATGGGATCTATGCGTTCTTCCAGTTTGCGTAAATTGGCATAGCTGTTTAAGAGGTGATTCATATCTTGAAAGGACATTTTACCACTTGGCATGGTTGGTTGAATGCTCGGTGATGGCTTAGAGACTGTCGATTCATCCCAAGAAAAAGAGATAAAGTGAAAGGTGAGCGGTTCTATTAACTTGCGAGTCATAGGTACATTTGGCGGACAAATGACGATATCACCAAATCGTGCAGTATCTGCATGCAATCCTATTTCGAAAGAGAAAGAACCGTCTTCAATGGCGAACACGGTCCATTCCGGATATTGATCTGTTTCCAACAGAAAATGTGTCTTTTTTTTCCAGTAAGTGTAGTCGCTGATTGTGGGGAAAAAAGCTTTACTTGCCTGTGCTTCAATCTTCAATATGATCCCACCCCGTTTCGATATAGTCAAACTATAGTGCAGCTTTTGTGGATTGTAAATACAGACAAAGAGGGTGGGCAACAAAGATATGAGAGTGAAATTTTAGATATGAATGTTGTCACTTTTGTGTATTTGCATGCGATTTCACGTCATTTACAATAAATGTAGGCGTTTTCATTATGAAGGAAGTGATGAGGTGCAAATCAATGAAAAACCCGCTTAAGCTTATGCTTGCTATTGGCATCATCATTATCGTCTCGTTAGCTGCAGCTTTATATGGAACTGTCATGGGGAAGCAGTCTACACCGTTATTAACCATTAATCAGGTTCCGATTGATGACCAAGAATTTATGCTTTTCTTGAACACGCAACGGGCGAAAGTATTCGGCTATTTCAAAGATAAATATGGCATCAGTGATCATCCGAATTTTTGGCACACGTCTTACTCGGGAGAAACGCCGATTGAGATGGCGAAGCAACTAGCGCTTGAAGAGCTGAAATCGGTGAAAGTGCAGCAGATGTTAGCCATAGAAAATGGACTACTGAACGATAGCAGTTACGCGACTTTTATCAATCAATTATCCCAAGAGAACGCACGTAGAGAGAAGGCTGTCGCGAATAAACAAGTAATTTACGGACCCGTGCAATATGAGGAATGGGGGTATTATAACTATCTATTTAGTCATCTGGTTATCAACCTGAAGAAAGTGCTGGCTGGGAAAGAAAGCGCGATGACAGATCAAGAAGCGAGGGATGTTTATTCAAGCTTGAAGGAACGATTTTACAAAAAAGAGGATGAATGGACGATTGAAAAACTATTCGTTACCGCAGCAGATGAACAGGGAAATGTCGATCCGTTGGTCAAATCAGCTGCAAGCAGAAAGATGGAGGAAGCCTTGCTAGGCTTGACTAAAGGGCAATCGCTTGAGGCCATTATACGAAATGATCAAGGTTCACCGAGATTGAAGCTGGAGCAGCAGCGGTTTGATGCGACTACAGCCAAAGAAGATGCTAGGAAAAACATGGCATTGAAAGATGCTGCTAAGCAGCTGGAAGTAGGTCAATTTAGCGGGATTATGGAGATCAATCATACGTTATATATCCTGAACAGTTTGGAGAAGCGGGAGGGTGGCTACAGACCAATTGAAGAAGTGAAAGATGATCTCCAAGCAAGATATGAGGATGAGCGGTATCTGAGAAAGGTGGAGCAGTTAAAACAACAAGCGATAGTAACGATTAATTACGATGCTTACAATGCGATAAATTGATTATAAAAAGGAGCTGATCAAGATGAGATTGAATCAGAAAAAGGGCCTTATCTGGACATGTTTGGCGATTATGCTTTGTGGCTTACTGCCATTATGGAATGTTCCGACAGCACTGGCGGTTGGCACAACTTATTACATAGATTCCGCTGGCGGCTCGGATACGAACAATGGCTTAAGTACAGGGACGGCTTGGCAGCATTTGTCCAAAGTCAATGCCACAACTTTCGCAGCAGGGGATACGATTCTGTTGAAAGCAGGCGGCTCCTGGAGCGAGCAATTGTATCCTAAAGGAAGCGGCACCTCCGGCAATCCCATTAAGATTGATAAATATGGCACCGGCAATAAACCAATTATCAGCTATAACGTAGCTGCGGTAAGAGCTTCAGGCGGGGAGTTCAACAGCAATGGAGCTGTATTTTTGAAAAATCAAGATTATTGGGAAGTCAGTAATCTCGATGTAACCAATAATTTGGGAAATGGCGTCACGGTGCTTAACTTTAATGGCGGCAATAAAAACTAAATCAGGCTGCGGAATCTGAACGTGCATGATACGGCCAAGAATGGCATTCTTCTCAGTTCAGATGGAACGACTGCAAGTAAATGGAACGATGTTATTATCGAAAATAACACCATCACCAATGCCGGTGATCAGGCTGCAATTCGAACAGAGGCGAATTCTGTTGCAACGCGAAGCACCAATTTAATTGTGAGATCTAACTCAATAATCAATACCAAATATGACGGAATCGTCGTAACCGACTCGACTTCACCACTCATTGAGTACAATGTATTAAATGGCGCGGGTACAGCTGCTACTGCTTGCATCGCAGGGATATGGAATTACACAACAAGCAATGCCGTCTTTCAGTTCAATGAATCTTTTAACGTGAAAAATACAAATGGGATATGCGACCGTCAAGGCTTTGATGCGGATATCGATACGACTTCAACAACGTTCCAATATAACTACAGTCATGATAATGCTGGCGGGTTTTTGCTCGTGATGCCGAATGCGACGAATGTTGTGGTTCGTTACAACATGATTATGGAGGCAGGCTTTGGAGGTGGTACAACGGGTGCTGTGACAGCTTACAATAATACAATCTTTGTCCCTGCGAATGCTGTAAATCCAGCAGTAACCTCATCCTCGAGTACAGCGAATATGCTGGCTACAGGGGCTTCCAAAAACAACATCGTCTACAAAGCTGGTACCGTTGGTGCGTTGCCATCAGATGGCGCTTCCAAGACGAATAATTTGATTTACGGCATAGCTCTTCCTGGTGGATATAATAGTTCCAATCTCACGTCAAATCCTTTGTTTGTCGGGCCACTTCCAACAACATTGCCGACTGGGATAGCCAACCTGGGGGCATTCAAGCTGCAAGCTAGTTCACCAGCGATAAATACAGGCGTGTTAATGGCTTCAAATGGGGGAAGAGACTATTTCGGAGCTTCCGTGTCTAGCACAAATGCGCCTAATATCGGGGCAGATAACACCTATAACTCAGTGAGCAGCGCCATCATCGTTGATAATGGCACAACCGGATATTCAGAGCTGTCTGGGACATTTGGGGATAGCACATTGTTTGGCTATAATAATTCATCAACACGATATTCCTTTACACCTGGTGCAGGCGTGAAATGGACGCCGACCCTTGCGGCTGGTACCTACAAGGTATCGATTTATCGGATCGTATATCCGACCAGTGACAACAATGCTCAGATTAGAGTGAATTCTGCTGCTGGACTTTCTAGTCCAATATCTGTTGATTATACAACGGGTACCAGTGGCTGGTATACGCTCGGTAATTTCACCTTCACAGCAGGAACCAGCGGGTATGTAACGAATTCCTTCAGTGGGAACACGGGCAAAAACCTTCGCGCGGACGCGGTCATGTTTGAATTGCAATAAAGAGGGAAAAGGACCGCCGGAACGTAGGTAAACCTACTTTCTGGCGGTCCTTATTTTGTTTCATCGGCTTGTCACTTTCTTACGCGGTGTAAGCAGTTTATACAGACGTTTCGCACATTGCTCAGCCGATTCCATACCTTCCCAATAGAGCATCATCTCGTTGTTAACCTCTTGCATAACTTGATTGTCCGAGATCGTTTCATGTTGATAATAAGCATCATGTAATTGACCGTCCGCAATGTGAAGCGACGCCAGATCGTGCCGGTCCCACAGCTGCTCATTAATCGGGTTTAGCACCGAGAGGAAGCGCGATTCGCCAATTTTGGCTTGAACCTCCGGGCTGCACGCTGTCTGTAGGAATTGGATCGCCAGCTCACGTTCTGTGCTTGCGGAATGAACCATTAGCGCATTGGCGATGAGCAATGTTTTGGAAGAGTCGCCGAATGGCATCGGCGCAAATTTAGGCTTAAACGGCAGCTTGTCGCCAAACCCAGCAAGCTCAATTGTCGTCGTCAGCATCATAGCGACTTGCTCGCTTTGGAAAGCGATACGATGCAGCTGCATATGGGAAATGAGTGCGCTCCGTTTGTGATAAATCATTTCGTGCATGAAGGTGAGTGTATCTAGAAGCGCTTTCTTATTCGGCTTATTAAAATCAACGCCGTTCTGCATCGCGATCACATTCCAGCGATTTAACGTAGATGGCAGTGAAAAGCCATAATTATCGATAATGCCGTCTTGATTCGTATCACAGGTCAGTTGCCTTGCCGTCTGAATAAATGTATCTTTGTTCCACCCTTGACGAGGTGATTCAATGTTGAATTTGTCGAACATTCGCGGATTGTAGGCGAGGCAAATACCTGAAAATGTGACAGGAACCGCTTTAATAAGACCGTCCTTGCGAAATCCGTCAAGCAGCTTCGGGTACATACTCGTCAATTCGCTGTCCAGAATCCGATCTAAACTAACGAATTCATCCATGGATTTAAGCTCTTGGAAGATCCCGTCTGTAATAATGCAAATGTCCGGTTGAATACCCATTTCGATACACTTATGTAAGGACTCCCAGAATTGGGCGATGGGAAAGCTGAGCAGCTTAATGTCGACATCGAGGTGCTGTTGTTCGAACGTTTCGCAAATAAACGGCAAGCAGTAATCAACAAAGTACGAAGGCGTAATGGTCAAAATGCGCAGAACCTTCCGCTTCGATTTCCGAACGGTAACGTTAGGGGAGACGAAGGTACCGAGTCCGGCTTTCTTCACAACAAGCCCTTCCTTGAGCAGGAGGTCAAGCGATTTACGGACAGAGCTTCGGCTGAGCTCGTAATACTTGCTTAATTCATTTTCCGACATGAGGAACTCATCCTTCTTGATAAAACCAGACAGAATTTGCTCCCGAAGGATATCGGTCAATGAAGAATAGCAATATTGGTCTTTTTTTCTCATAATCAGAATCGCCACCTATTTGCGCAGTTGTATGTATTCTAAACAATATGTGGAAAATTTACAACATAAAAAAAGTGAGACGCCACAAGGGTTTTGGTCAATTTAAAGACAACATTTAAACATGTATAGCACTTGTATTTTTTTGTACTTATAAATTATAATGGGATTGTAAACGGGGGGTGACCACATGGCTTCCATCGCCAGTACAAAGTCAAGTCGTGTTTTTCGAAAAGTAGTTCGATATCGATGGTTCTACCTGTTAATGGCCCCAGGCCTACTGTACTTCCTCATTTTCCGTTATATTCCGATGGCGGGACTACTCGTCGCATTCAAAGATTACAGCGTCACCAAAGGTATCTGGGATAGTCCCTGGGTTGGATGGCGCAACTTCGAAACCATCTTTAAATCACCTGATTTTCTTCGCCTCATGACCAACACACTCCTCATTAGCGTTTATCGACTCGTCTTCAATCTACTTCCTGATTTAATTCTCGCCTTACTTCTCAATGAAATTCGCGTTAGTTGGTTCAAAAAGATCGTGCAGACCATCACTTACGGACCTTACTTCTTATCCTGGGTCATCGTATACGGTTTGGTATACTCGTTCTTCTCCCCAGGCACTGGACTTGTCACGACATTTTATCAAAATATGGGGTGGGGAGAGCTCAATGTACTTGCGAACTCTGATTTCTTCCGACCGCTCATTATTCTGACCGACATTTGGCGGAATACAGGCTTCGGCGCCATTTTCTTCTTAGCAGCTTTAGCAACGATTAATCCAGAGCTTTATGAAGCTGCAGTTGTGGATGGGGCAGGCCGCTGGAAGCAAATCTGGCATATTACATTGCCTGGCGTCCGTGAAGTATTCATCCTGCTGCTGATCCTGCGGCTTGGCACAATTCTGGATGCCGGCTTCGATCAAATTTACGTGTTCCTAAATGCGCGGGTAACCATTGTTGGTGATATTCTCGATACGTGGATTTTCCGGCGAATTGTGGAACAGAACGATTTCAGCATTCCTGCAGCGATGGGCGTGTTTAAATCAGTCATTGGATTTGTGCTCGTGATTGCCGCTAACCGCATCGCCAAGAAATTTGGTGGTTCGGGAATTTATTAAAAGGTGGTGGAACATTTGTCCTATGCGGTACATAAGACCAAGTCTGATCGTTCAATCGATGTCATCATTTATGTCTTCCTTACACTCTGTTGCTTAACTGCGGTGTTCCCACTGTACTTTGTGTTTATCGAGTCGATTACACCTTATAAAGAGCTAATCCGTAACGGTGGCTTCGTCCTATTCCCTGAGCAGCTGACGTTGCAGGCGTACAAAGCGATTTTCAGCTCAAGACTTGTGCCTGATGCACTGAAGATTTCTGTTTTTATTACAGTGATCGGTACGTTTTTAAGCCTGCTGATTACGACTTGTCTGGCGTATCCATTGTCCAAAAGGGATGTGCCCGGCAGCCGATTTTTTCTGCTAGCCATTGTGTTCACGATGTTGTTTAACGGCGGAATTGTTCCGACCTATCTCGTTGTCAAGGGAATGGGATTAATCAACTCGGTATGGTCACTTATCATTCCAACGCTCGTATCACCGTTCTATATGTTTATCATGCGGACTTATTTCATTAATTTCCCAACAGAAGTAGAAGAGTCGGCGAAAGTGGATGGATGTGGGGACGTCCGAACGTTATTCCAGCTCGTAATCCCGTTGTCCATGCCGATTATCGTCACGATTGGCTTATTCTATGGCGTAATTCAATGGAATTCCTATTTTAATGCGATCTTGTATTTATCTGATCGAGATTTGTATCCGATCCAAGTCATTCTGCGCAATATGATTGTTACGTCCAGCGTGAGTCAAGAGTTGAACGCGAATCCATCTATGCTTCAAACGCTGCCTCCGGACACCATCCGAATGGCAACTGTTGTGGTGACGACCCTGCCGCTCCTGGCGATCTATCCGTTTATCCAGAAATATTTCATAAAAGGAATGCTTGTTGGTTCCATCAAAGGGTGACCTCGCTCGACCAATTGGACTTGAAAGGAGTGATGCCTTGTTTTGCTTCGTATCAGTCACAAATTCAATCAGTGAAGACTTGTGAATGAATTCGAGTACAAATGGGAGGTCATATGCATGAATTTGCGTAAAAATGTAGCATTCGGCGTAATCGCCAGCTTAGTTGTGTTAAGTGGTTGTTCGAAAGACGACTCTACGGCTACTCCGTCCGCTTCAACAGCCACTTCTGCTGCGCCTGAAGCAACAGCGGCAGCTACGAAGGCTCCGCCAATGACGTTGAACTGGCTAACTTTCGTTCCGACAAATGATGTATCATTGCCTTCGCCTGATAAAGATTATATTCGCCAGGCCATTGAGCAAAAGTTCAATGTCAAACTAAACATGGAGTATGGCGTCCCCGGTGAGGATCATAAGACGAAAATCAATCTGAAAATCACGTCAGGCGCTACACCAGATATGTTCCAAGCTGACGGTGCACAAACGAATCAATTTATTATTGATAAAGCTGTCGCCGATCTGACCCCCTATGTGAACCCGCAAACGATGCCCAACTATTACAAGTGGGTAACCCCTGAAATTATTCAACGCTATCAAGTGCAAGAAGTATTCATGCGTGCCCCCGTTCCTTATGAAAAACAGCTATATCAATCGTATTATGTGCGTAAAGACTGGCTGGATAAGCTTGGCCTGAAGGTACCGACGAATTATGACGAAATGATCAATGTTATGAAAGCATTCACGTTCAACGATCCAGACGGCAATGGGAAAAATGACACTTACGGCTTCACCACCACCGGTAACGGAGTCGGCGTATCGAAGCAATTCCCAGAATGGTATAAAAATGGCCTAGGAATCGATCTCTGGTATGATCAAGCGCATGGTGAATATGTCGATCCGCAATCCGATATTCGGGCAGGGAAAGTGCTCGATGATATTCGGGCAACACTCGCGCTTAAAATCGTAGATCCTGACTGGTTCTTAGCTAAACCAGGGCAAGAGCTTGAAAAAGTTCAAGCCGGTAAAGCGGGTATTTTCCAAAGCTTGCTGCGTACGGCTGCTTTTGATAACGTAGCTACGAGCGTGAAGAAGAAGACGATTGATATTAGCGGTGTTAAAACGGCAGATTTCGTTCCGTTCCACATTATGCCAGAAGCCGTTAACTTTGCCGCTTTGCCAGGTGTTCCATTCTTATTTGGGGCCAAAACGCCTCCGGAAAAAATTAAGAAAAGTATTGAAATCATGGATTGGCTGGCAGGACCAGAAGGTTACTTGCTGTCACACTACGGTAAAGAAGGCACGAACTATACGAAAAACGGCAACACCATCACACTTATTCCTGATGCCATTACAAAAGACAATCAAGCAAATGGTAATTTCTTTGATGTGTATAGCTCAATCTTTGCTTATGGTGTGCAAGATCCGAGCCCAATTGGGTTAACGGTTATCGATCCACGCGAAACCGATCATGACCGCGCTATTGTTGCAACGCTGAAAACCTACAAGTATCCAGTACTCGGCACGAACGTCGCTCCCCCTCCAGGCTTTGATATCGGTGCATTCCGTACACAAATGCGTGCGTATATGGTGAAGATCCTCTTTGAAGAGAAGGACGCAAGCAACTGGCCGAAATATCGGAAAGAATTGATGACCACGTACCATGGTAAAGAAATTTTCGACAATTATGCGAAAACCATATCGCAAGTGTTTAAAACGCCTGTTGTCTTTAAGTCTGAAAACCCGTAAGAACTGTGAAATCGTTGTAAGGCTTTCATACACGACTCCCGTGTTCTAGGTGAAGCACGGGGGCGTGCTGTGATTTCATATCTGATTATTCCTATTGAAATATATAGAATTTATCTTATAAATCAACACGAGAGAGGGTTTGGCATGAATCAAGAAAAGTTAGCCATTCTCGGTGGAAGTAAAATAAAAACGACGCCATTCGGTACTGGTAGAAGATTTGGTGAGGAAGAGGTCAAGGAGCTTGCCCAAGCACTTGAACAAAATACACTCTTTTATCATTCCGGACGAAAAGTTAAGCAATTTCTTGAGCAATTCAATACGCTCTACGGCGTAAAACATAGTGTCGCCACATCATCGGGCACGGGAGCTCTGCATGTGGCTATCTGTTCGGCTGGCATAAGTGTAGGAGATGAAGTAATTACAAGTCCTATCACGGATGCAGGCTCCATTATTGGTATTTTGTATCAGAATGCGATTCCCGTATTCGCAGATTTGGATCCACATACGTACAACATGACGGCGGAAACGATTAAAGCAAGGATTACGTCGAGAACGAAAGCGATCATTGTCGTCCATTTAGCCGGCAATCCTGCGGATATGGATCCGATCCTTGAGGTCGCACGCGAGCACGGATTGATCGTCATTGAAGATTGTGCGCAAAGCTATATGACTTCCTATAAAGGCCGATTAGTCGGGACGATTGGGGATTATGGCTGCTTCAGCACCAATGATTACAAGCATATATCGACGGGAGATGGCGGTATCGTCGTTGTGAATTCGCAAGACGAGGTGGATTATCAACGAACGCATGCCTTTGCAGACAAAAATTACAGCCGATTCGGCAATCAAGTTTCGCGGGAAATGCGTTTGCTTGCCCCGAATTACCGTATGACGGAGCTGCAAGGTGCTGTCGGCGTCGCGCAGTTGAGGAAATTGACTTGGATTTGTGACAGACGCAATCGGTACGGCGACAACATATCTGCCGGTATCAACGGCATGCCAGGAATAAAGCATCATCAAGTGACGACAGAGGGGCGGTGCACGTATTGGTTTTACATGTTTACGATTGAACCCGCCGTGCTCACTTGCACGCAAGTTGAATTTGCCGAAGCACTTCAAGCCGAAGGTATCGATTGCTCCGCTGGATATATTCCAAAACCGGTGTATATGCAGCCTTTGTTTTTGAATCGGGAAGCGTATACAGGCAGTCAGTTCCCATTTGACCTGACAGATATCGCATATGGCGAAGGGCTCTGTCCTACGGCCGAACACATTCTAAAGTATGCGATTCGAGTGCCTGTCAGTGAGTTTTTCAGTGATCAGGACATCGATGACATCATTGCAGGTATTCGAAAAGTGGCTGCTCATTACAGTGAGTCGGGGTTGGAAGTCGTGTAGCCGACAGAGGATGGAGGAATCAAAATGAAGATGGCCAAAGTCGGTGTGCTCGTAGAAAGCGAAGCTGCTGAACGCAAATGGACATACGGTCTTAACGTATTTGAGAAATATGTGGAAGAAATTTTGCTGCATGTCGGCCTGCCGTTTGAAACGGTATCCCAGTTGGACGCGGTGAGTCTGCAGAAGTACGACATTCTCATTGTCGCATGCTCTCAAGAGAATGGTGACAAGACTTCCCTATTATGGTCATATGCGGAGCAAGGCGGCACACTCATTAGCTATGCTGGGTTAAACGCCATGGCTCTCCGACTTGGGTACATCCAGACGGGAGAGACGGGTGCTGGTTATGCAGCTATTGAGCCAACACAGGCTGGTCAGCCGGACTCGCTGCGTTTTATATCAGCCAACCCATGGATAGAAGCCGATGAGAGTAGTCGAGAAGCAGCGGGTCAAGTTTCTTATGCGGCTACAGGTATTATCAAACAGTGGCGGCCTGATGGGCAAGAACTAGGTCCAGCACTGCTTAAGTTTAAGATCGGGCAAGGAAGCCTTCATCGCTGGACCGTCAATATCCCGCTCACCATCGTGCACATGCAGCAAGGCACGGGACCTGTTCTCGACGATGGGGTTCCAGCTGCCGATGGGAGTGCGAACGTCAATGAAGATATTTTAAAAGCAGATGATCGCATCGCTCTGGATTGGACATATGACCGTGTGTATACGGAAACTGGAATTCCCTATTTCCCATGGCCTTATGCGGATTATTGGAGAGAGGCATTGGTTAGGCACCTGCTGCAATGTGCGATTGACAAGGACATGACACTTCCGTTCACGGGGTATTGGCCAGATGGCATTCAATCGATCGCGATGATCTCGCATGATAGTGACGCCAATGAAGTTGCGCATGCCGTTGCTGCGCTGCAGCTGCTTGAAGAACTTCAACTTCAAACAACGTGGTGCATGCTTGAACCCGGCTATGGTGCATCTATTTATGAGCAAGTTAGGCAAGCAGGTCATGAGCTCGCCTTCCACTATAATGCATTGGACAAAGACAATGGCAAATGGGACGAAGAGGAATTTAATCGGCAAGTTAGCTGGGTCAAGCAAGCGACAGGCCTGCAGAATGTCACCACGAATAAAAACCATTACACACGTGTGGAAGGCTGGGGCGAGCTGTTTCTGTGGCTTGAACGGAACGGGATTCTGAGCGATCAAACGAGAGGTCCTAGCAAAAAGGGAAATGTCGGCTTCTTATTTGGCACCTGCCATCCTTATTTTCCCATTGCCTTATTCGACGAGAAGAATCGGTTCTACGATGTGCTCGAGATTGGATTCCTGACACAGGATCTGGATCTGGGTCATCTGGCTGACAATACGGTGATTGAGCCGTTTCTGCAGCAAGCCAAGCTAGTAAACGGTGCAGCGCATTTTCTGTTCCATCAGATTCACATCTATACCCGAGAGGAAGTTCGGAACGCAATTCGGATGTTGGTGAATAAAGCAAATGAAATGGGCTTCACGTTCTGGAAGTCGAAGCAAATACAAGATTGGACGCGGTTACGCAGATCGGTTCGAATTACCGCGTGCGATGATGATGGGAATGTTGAGCTGCAGTCAGACGAGGCGGTTCCGGGACTTGTCGTTTGGGTGCCGATGCTGACTTCTGAAGCATTCTTGCCTGATAAAGGGCATGAGATGCAGTTCGGAATCCCTTGTCGCAAGGTTGTCGTGAATATGAATGTTGAAGTTTCATAAGAATGGGGTGAGGACATGGAGAAGCTGGCACTAGCGGTAGATGGCGGAGCACCTGTTCGGACGGCAGGCTTCCCAGCTTGGCCGATATTCGGTGAATTGGAAGAGCAGCTCATACTCGATGTCATTCGATCTGGCAAATGGGGTGGTACGGGCACCGTCTTATCGCCAGAGTATTCACCCAAGCTACCCGAGATGGAGCGTCGATTCGCTGAACTTCACGATGCAGCGCATGCGATCAGCGTCGTAAATGGCACCGTAGCGATAACAGTTGCGCTGCAAGCGGCCGGGGTCAAACCGGGCGATGAGGTCATCGTACCGCCGTATACATTTATCGCCACGGCGGCGGCAGCTCTTGCCTATGGCGCTGTTCCCGTCTTTGTAGATATTGAAGAGGATACGCTTCTGCTCGATCCAGAGAAGATTGCTGGCGCCATCACATCGAGGACGAAGGCTGTCATCCCCGTTCACATAGCTGGTGCCCCAGCTAACATGAGTCGGATCCAAGAAGTGGCGGCGGTTCATCAGCTGCGAGTGATTGAAGATGCGGCTCAAGCAGTTGGGGCAAGCTGGGAGGGGCGAAGTGTAGGGGCGATCGGCGATTTTGGAACGTTCAGCTTACAATCGAGCAAAAACCTGAACAGCGGTGAAGGCGGCATCATTCTTACCAATGATCAGGAGCTTGCAGAAATCGCTTGGTCGCTCTGCAATGTCGGCCGCTCCCGGACAGGAGCTTGGTACCAGCATGATCGCATCGGGCAGAACTACCGGATGACCGAGCTGCAAGCAGCTATTGTGCTTGCGCAGATGAGCCGTTTGGAAGAGCAGATGCAGCGCAGAGAAGCGAATGCGAAGCTGCTCACCGAGCTGTTGAGCCAAATAGATGGGATCACTGTTGTGAAGTCGGATCCACGCATCACACGGCATGCTCATCACCTTTACATGTTTCGGATTGCTTCAGAGGTCACAGATCGGATTGACAAATCAGACTTTATACGCAAAGTGAACGCTGAAGGGATTCCGATGAGCCATGGCTACGTTCCGCTTAATCGAAACGAAGCGATTATTAATGCCTCGCAAGCCTTGACAGGGCAAAACAGGTACTATGCTTGTCCAATCAGTGAACGTCTTAGTGACAAAGAAGTGATATGGCTTACCCAAAATGTACTGCTTGCCGACGAGCAAGCCATGTATGACATCGCGGCGGCCATTCGAAAAGTAGTGGAATCGTATTAAGTAATAATACGTACTCATCTCATACACAAGGGAATGGTGACGAATTTGAAGCCAACTTTTCGACTTGGGGTAAGTAAAGTGGATATTACACCCGAGTTTCCCGTGCCGCTCGCTGGCTTTGCCGTACGCAGCGAGCTTGGCCCATTCGAGAGCAAGTCTCATAGACTGTATGCTCGCATTTTTGTCTTTGTGGATTCGACTGAAGAAAAGGCTGTCCTGATATCTGCGGATTTGCTTTGGTGGGGCAGCGATCGAGTTCCGGGGATCAGACTTCGTATTCGCGAACGATTCGGGATATCCGAGGACGCTATTCTCCTTCATGGTACTCATACGCATTCTGGTCCGCAAACGAGTGGATTGTTCACTTCGTACTTAGGCGTGATGGACTTGAGCTATGTAGAAGCGATGGAAGATCGCGTTATCGAAGCCATTGGAGCGGCATTTCAGCAGGTTGAGCCTGTTCGAATTGAGCAAGGTGTGGGGTATTCTCCGCTCGGAATTAATCGCCGCGGCGTGGTGAAATCGCCGCCGGATACGGGACCGATTGATCACGAACTGCGCGTCATTCGTTTTGTTAAAGAGGACGGCGTGCTGAAAGGGCTGTTCGTTCACTATGCCTGTCATCCTGTCATAACGCGGGAGAATGCCGTTTCTTCCGAGTATGTTGGCGTTGCCATGGAGATGGTAGAGCGAGATTTGGATGAAGGCGCAATCGCTGCTTTCTTGCAGGGAACTTGCGGCGATATTAACCCTAGTGACGGAGAGCGGGTCATCCGTGGAGATAACGAAGTCGTCATACAAATCGGCAAAGCATTCGCTGACAGTGTGATCGGCACGTTAGAAAAGCCGATGAGTACGCTGCTGACCCATCGGCTGCAATGGAGCAAGACTGTCATCGAACTTCCGCTCTCATCGCTGCCTGAGCGAGATCAGCTTGAGATCTCAGCCTTGGCTCCAGGGGTTCTTGGCGAATGGAGCCGTATCATGCTGGAACGATTTGACAGCTTGTCGTCTAGTATTCCGCTTGAGATGACGGTGCTGAAGCTTGCAGAGGGTCTCTCGCTGTTTGGCATGAATGCCGAAGTTGTGGTCGATTACGGACTTTTTATCAAACGGATATCACATGGAAATGTATTACCTATCGGTTATACGAATGGCATGTTTGGCTACATCCCAACAGCGCAGCAGCTTTCAGAGGGAGGCTATGAGACTCATGAGTCGACCTTGTATTTTGCGATGGCATCGAGCTTTGATCACGCAGTTGAGTCGATAGTGAAAGAAGCGCTGAATAAGCTGCTGTCCTAAACGAATAAGACAGAAACAGGAGACGGGTGTTCCTTCCATCGTTGGGGGAGCACCCGTTTTGTATATGTTATATTTAACCAAAATAGAAATGTGACGAATCGATTTTTATTAGATCATGGACAGCATCTGTTACAACACGGAGAGTTGATAAATGATTTCTTTTTGATGGGGAATAGTACCATCGAATGGAGGTTGATTATCGTGCTGAAAAGGGTAGATCTCGTACTATTCCTAGTGGTTACATGTAGTATCCTTTGGGGACAAACCGTTAAAGCAACGGATGGGGCAGAGGCGTTTGATATTTCGAAAGGTGAAATCATGCTGACCATTCCAAACTCAAACTTGTTGCAAAACCAAGTGAAAGAATGGCTGTCTTCCATTACTGGTACCGTTGTATCATTCGATATTGAGCCGCACGATGGGATAGCCATTAAGATTCCGCTAACGCCGCCTTACAAGATGAAGTCGGAGTGGATGACTGGAACCGTTACAGAAGTAGTCATGTTTATCAGTTCATCTAAAACCTATTATCCAACGCTGCTCATTTTTACGAAAGAAAATGGGGTTATTGCTGTTCATTTTAATAGTGAGAAAGTAAAGTCATTTCTAGAGGACCATAAGTTGTACAATTCCAAATTAAACCTTGCTGAACCACCGATTCGGTAAGCAGCATGTATGTCCACTTTATGAATATTTAATAGTTGGTTTAGATGTAGTTAATTTCAATTGATTATCTTATAGGTAAGAAGATAACAAGGGAGATAATGAATCAATGAAAATCTTAACCATGACACAGAAAAAGTGGCTTCTGAGCTTACATATCATATTCTCAGCCATTATGCTGGGGACAAGTGTGACGTTTCTCATATTGAGCATAACCGCTGTGAGCACGAACGAATCGGGATTAATACTTTCTTGTTATAAAGCCATGCATGTGTTATCAGAAACCTCGGTTCGAGCGTCAGTTATCGGGACAATCGTGACAGGAATCCTTTTGTCCTTACGGACTCATTGGGGTTTAGTGAAATATAAGTGGATCATCGCCAAAGAAGTACTGACCTTGATTGCAATTCTCGTTGGACCAATTGGCATGTACTTCTGGACATTGGAAGGCATTACTCTACTGACAGGTGTAGGGGTGGAAAGCGCGAATCAAGGGGCATACGTCGTGAACACGATCTCGCTCTTCATCGGAATAGGTTTACAGATAATATCTTTAGTTTTGATGTTTTTGCTTTCGGTATTTAAGCCTTGGGGGAAGCGGAAAGCTAGAAAAATCGGCTAAAAAATGTTCCAGTATAACTATAATCAAACAATCCTTTGATATGGCATATTCCTTGTTTTACGATGGGATTAGTCCATAAGTAACTGAAGAGGGTGAACTTTTTGATTATAAAAGAGTGCCAAATGAATGACATCCATCATCTCATTCAAGATTATCTAAATACGTTGTCTTCGCCTTTTGATTCGTTTTTAGAAGAACATATTCTCAAATCAACGTTTTATGTGTTCCTTGATGGATTGGAATTCGCAGGTTACTTTTCCATTCATATGCAGGAGAAACTTACCCAATTTTTCATTCGTCCAGCACACCAGAAGCACGCTCAAGCGCTGCTTAGCCAAGTAATTGAACAATTCTCAGTGAAGTCACTTTTCGTTCCAACCTGTGATGAGTTGTTTCTAAGCTTAGCTCTAGACAGCGAATTTACGATCACCAATCAAGCTTATTTTTTTCAAGATAATCAAATAAAAATTGAAGTAAATGATTCCTTACAAGGCGACATTTTTGGCCTAGCGATGTTAGAGGATCTTGTTAACATTCAACAGGTAAGTGGGGATTTTCTCGATCAGCATGAAGCCAGAATTGAGCAAGGAGAGCTCTTCACCTACTATAGAGGTCCTATATTGTTAGGAGTTGGCGTTCTTGAAAAAAGTAAAATGTTAAATGGCATAGCGAGTATAGGCATGTTTACTAATGATGCGTTTAGAAAGCAAGGAATTGGGAAACATATCATCCTTCATTTAAAATCTTGGTGTTATACCCATCATTTGAAGCCAATTAGTGGCTGCTGGTATTATAATGAGGCTTCAAAGAAGACTTTAGAGAGTGCAGGCATGGTAACAAGAACTAGGCTCTTGAATATTAAAGTTACTCTTGACCTTACAAAATGAATGAGGTAGTTTGCTTTTTTGAAATAAAGATTTAAAAAGGGTTGATTGTCAGAATATTTTTTCATCACTTGCAGTGTTCGACAGTTTTTTCGTGATCCACTTCGTATACTTAGGAAGAATACAGATAAAAAATGTATCTTTCGGCGGAGGTTGAGTTCATGATTATAGTTCCTACGGCCCTATGCCAACCGGGCATGCGGATTGGTAAAGCCGTTTTGTCCGAACATGGACGTGTAATGCTTGGACATCGCGTAGAACTCACACAATTTATGATTAAAAAGTTAGTCCAAATGGGACTTGACTTCTTGTATATCGAAGATAGGGAAACCGAAGACATCCCCATAGAAGAAGCGATCGATGAAGAGACCCGCGCCTTACTGCGGATGGCGTTGTCCAAGATTTTCACCAAATTCAGCGCAACCTCCACCTTAGGAGGATCGACGAACTCCGCTGAAATCTCGCGATTGCTTTTCGATGGGATGTCTAAAGTGATTGAAGATATGAGTAAGGGAAGACAGCATCTTGTCTCCATTACCACATTAAATATGGCACCAGCAACGACATTGGAACAGCATTTTTGCCAAAATGCTATCAATGTGTGTATCTATGCCACTAAGCTTGGGATGCTTCATGGGTACTCACCCAAAGAGTTAACTGAGCTAGGGCTAGGAGCGCTGCTTCACGATGTGGGGAATATTCAGATCCCATCCAAGCTGCTTTTAAGCAGCGCAAAGCTGTCCCCGAGCGAATATTTGGAGATTCAAAAGCATACTGAATTAGGCTTTAATATGCTGAAGGAGGATGTCGGCATCCCGTTGCTGACTGCAATTTGTGCACTGCAGCATCATGAACGTATCGATGGCAGCGGTTATCCTCATAATCTCAAGGGGAACCAGATTCATGAGTATGCTCGCTGGATCGGGATGTTGGATTCCTATGATGCTATGACGCATCCAAGAGCCTACCGGAATTCCATTGCTCCGCATTATGCGCTTGAGATTCTTTATGCGAATGCTGGGAGCTTATACGATATAAAGAAAGTAACGCAATTTCGAAATAAAGTGGCCATTTTCCCGGTTGGACAAGGCGTTAAGCTAAGCACAGGAGAATTAGGCGTTGTCTGTCGACAAAATGCCTACATTCCATCTAGACCCGTCGTCAGAGTACTTAAAAACGAGCGAGGCGAGAAGTTAAAGTCACATTATGAGATTGATCTATCGACTTCGCTTCATGTGATGATCGATAATATTAGTGAGAGAGCCATTTATGTTTAACATGGATACAAAAAAGCAGTAGTTATGGGTGGATGAACCCAGTTCCTACTGCTTTTTCCTTTGCAACTAATCCGTAATATTTCTAGTATAATATTCAATAATGTCCTTGCGTCGGATGATACCGAGGAAGACGCGGTCCCTATCGACAACCGGAACAAAGTTCTGGTCAGCGGCGAGAGCCAGCATATCCTCCATATACGCATCAATTGCGACGCACTCATTATATATCCGTTTACGGATGCCGGTAACTGAAATTTCGTCCATATTATCGAAATTTAGGCCGGGCGTGCACTTCAGTTTCCATAACAAATCTCCTTCGGATAAGGTGCCAACGTATTTCCCATCCTCGTCGATAATCGGAATCGCTGTATAATGGCAGGCTTCTAGCCGCTCGATCGCTTCTTTCATTGAAGCAGAAGTCGTCAGGTAAGATACTTTGTCCTTAGGGTATAAAAACGATTTAATTTCCACTTTGTTTCACTCCTTTTCATCCCAAAATACGATAACTCCTTAATTAAAACATAAATTCGTCATGAAAGTGTAAAATGGAAGGGTGTAATAAATGGAAATTGAAATTATTTTAGGGTGGAAGTCCTATTTTCGTGGAGGTGTTTAAGCTGTTAAGTGTGAAACATGTCCTACTCGATCAATTAGCCGCATGCCATAATGATGAGAGTTGGTTTAAATCTTCGACAACGATTTTGAGTGATATCTCCGTAAGTGAGGCTGTTTTGAAATTAAATGACAATCCGCAATCCATTTGGGAGATCACGCACCATCTCATTTTTTGGAATGAGATGTGGCTAGAACGTTTTATGAAGGATGCCCCCTTTGATACAGAGCATATTGTGAACGACGAGACATTTGATATTGAGCACCTGAGTCAGGATGAAGTAGCGTGGCAGGAAACGATTCAGAGGTTAAGTCATGGTTTTTCAAAATGGCGAGAGGCGATTTCGAATTGTGAAGATGCTAAACTGGAGAAGAGGATACCTACTTATTACAATGCTCAGTGGTGGGGTGTGATTTCAAATGTGTGTATCCATAACGCCTATCACATCGGTCAAATCATGCTTCTGAAAAAGCAAGTACAGAAATAGTTCGGATGGCAGCAGGCGCTTCTTAAAGCGCCTTTTTGCTGTTCTCATTGATGGTCATTTATGCTTCTCTTTCTGCTTTAACCAGAAATCAGTTGGTACATAACTGATAAGTGAATAATCCAATTCATCACCAGACGGGGTAGCCAATTGGACGAGTAACATTTCTTTTTTATTAGCGGGTTGCAAGTCACCTGTTTTAATCGTAATGACTTCTACACCGTTTCGCTTCGGATTGCCGACAACAACTACTTGATTTCCTTTCGTATAGACATGCCTAATCTCCGTTTGAAAAACCACGATATACATGTCCAGTGCAGTCTCATTTTGGAACATTTCTATGGGAATCCCCATGTCTTTCTCGAAATTCATCCAACCTGAAAGGCCAATATCATAGTTGGTAAACATACGATGTGAAGCGTAATAGATACGGGAAGGAATGTAACTCCATCTGCCTCCCCAGTATGTACTATGCCAATGCTCTTCATAAACGGGTCTTTTGTAATCAGGCAGGTTCTTTATAACCGTATAAGGCATTGTCGAACCATTATTGATGACATCGCTAATAGGGGCAGTTTGAGAAGGATATTGTTTATTGAGATTCGTTTCAAAAGGAAGTTCATCCATATGCGTGGGTTGCGGCGGTTCTAGACTTTTTAGTCGTTTTTCCAGCTCATTTGTTTGGCTTGTAGGATCTTCAACCTCCACAGCATATGTGTTTATCTGTAAAAGGGCGCAAGCCAGCAACACAGTACAAATGTGGAAGTAACCATTTCTTATTTTTGACATTCGGACACCTCGTGGCTATTTTGATGCTTTTCGAACGAAATTATGTAAGCTGGATTCGCAGTTTGACACACATGGCGAAGTCAGACAGCGGAAAAGGAGTCCTGGATTTCTGTGCCGAGTCCGTCCCCTGAACCGGAAACAACGGCTACCCCTACAACTACTGCGCAATGCTCGTTTAAAATTCATACTCGAATGTGAAATAAGTGGCGAAGCTGGCGTATCGGGCTCGAAGCTGCTTAAGAAATTGCATATTGCTGATCTCATTGTCAACACTATGAAAGCATACACATTTGAATGATGAAGGTCGGTCGACAACATGATTAGAATGTTATTGGATGAGGAACGAGCGATATGCTGACGAGACTCGACATCCCATTTTCGCGAAATTGGCTGTTACATGTGATGATAGGCGTGTTCGTATTGTATTGGGGGTACACGGCTATTTCACCAACGGACCGGATACAGTGGTTAATGGAGAATCTGTTACTCATAGCTCTCGTGATGCTTCTTACATTTACGTATAAAGTTTTCCACTTCTCTAATCTTTCCTACCTGTTCATGTTCATTTTTCTGATCCTGCATACCTATGGTGCACATTTTACTTATCAGAAGACACCATTCGATATGTGGCTGAGAGATTCTTTTCATACGCAGAGAAGCTACTATGATCGGGTTGTTCATTTCTTTTTTGGTCTATTCTGGGCCTATCCATTTCGTGAATTGCTAATTCGGACCGCGTCATTACGTGGATTTTGGTCGTATGCCATTCCCGCGGCAGTTGTACTCTGTTTCAGTGCCACCTTCGAAATAATCGAGATGGGTGCTGCTTATGTGACTGAGCAATACGGTGAGGAATATGTCGGCATGCAAGGAGATGTCTTCGATTCTCATAAGGACATGGGGCTTGGAATAGCGGGTGCGATTATTTTTCTTGGCATTTTGGCATGGGTGCGTTGGAGGAAAAAAACATGGAATGCTGCGAAATTAAAACTGGATTAGGGGGGACCCTCGGTTCAGCTTTTTTCTGCTATGATTCTGCACAAACCTAACGCAAACGGTCAGATGCAGCTGAGGCTCTTCGATATTGTGGAGAAGGGCAGCATGTGGGGAAGATTATTATTCATGTTAATTAATACAAAGGAGCTAAGCGCAAACACGCGCATTAGCTCCTTTTCCATGCCTACATGATTAAGTACGGCGCATGTATGCAATCACCGTGATTGGGGCAAAAATCGCCACGATTACAATAGCTCCGAAGAGCGAAATCGTTAGATCCCAACCTACGGTACCTTGATTCGCAAGCTCTCGGACAGCAGAGACGAGGTGAGAGATCGGATTGATTTTGACAAACCACTGCAGCCAGTTAGGCATAGTGTCTACCGGTACGAACGCGTTGGATAGAAACGTTAACGGAAACAGAACGAGCATTGAAATCCCCTGAACACTTGATGCTGTACGAGCAATGACGCCGAAGAATGCGAAGATCCAGCTGATCGCCCATGAGCAGAAAATGACAAGCAACGCGGCGATCGCAACGTTCGCCAAACCGCCTTCAGGACGATAGCCCATGATGAATCCCATGGAAAATGTGAGAACTGTCGCGATGGTATACCGTATGGTGTCGGCCAATAAGGCTCCCGCGAGAGGAGCTATACGCGCTATGGGCAGCGATTTAAATCGGTCGAAAACGCCTTTATCCATGTCCTCTCGGAGCTGGACGCCGGTGACGATAGACGTTGTGATCACGGTCTGTACGAGGATACCGGGAATAATGACAGGTAAATAACTCACGACATCACCTGAAATGGCTCCACCGAAGATATACGTAAACATCAGGGTGAAGATAATCGGTTGAAGCGTAACGTCGAATAATTGTTCTGGCGTTCGGCGGATCTTCAATAGGCCGCGGTAGGCCATCGTCAACGAATTGCGAATGGATTGACGAAAGCTGGTGTGATTTTTTAGATGACGCTCGGAAACGGGTTTAATATTTGTACTCATGCTCATACTCTTGCCTCCTGTTTGTTACTCGAGATATCAGAAGTCTCTGAATCGTGATTCTCAACACCATGACCGGTAATCGTTAGAAACACCTCATCAAGTGTAGGCTTCTGAACACTCATTTCGGCCAAATGAATACCTGCCGTGCGAAGGGAGATTAACAGATCCGTAACTAGATCGGCGTTCGCCATTGGCGCAGAGATTTTACCAGCAGCCAAAGTGGACGGCACCTTGAGTACCTGCTCAACGGTTCGACGTGCTTGCTCAACGTCCAATGGATTCTGGACAACGAGCTGCAACGAAGAGGTGCCGACGGATGCCTTCAGTTCATCAACCGTTCCCTCTGCGACGACACGACCACGATCGATGACCGCGATTCGGTCAGCCAATTGATCGGCCTCTTCGAGGTATTGTGTTGTGAGCAAAATCGTTGAGCCGGTGTTTACCAAACGACGAATCGTGTCCCACATTTGTGAACGTGTACGCGGGTCTAAGCCAGTTGTCGGCTCATCCAAGAAGATGAGAGGAGGCTGAGCAATAAGGCTCGCGGCGAGATCCAATCGACGTCTCATCCCGCCTGAGAAATTCTTCAATGGGCGCTTAGCAGCCTCAGTCAAACCGAACTCCTCAAGCAATTCCTCAGACTTTTGCCGCGCTTCTTTACGCCCTAGACCGAGTAGTCGGGAGAAAATAATTAAGTTCTCAGTTGCGCTTAACGACTCATCGACCGATGCATATTGACCAGTGACCCCGATCAATTGACGAACGATCTGCGATTCTTTCACCACATCGTAACCGAAGATTTTGGCCGAACCCGCATCGGGTCTAAGTAAGGTCGCCAGCATATTAATTGTAGTGGTTTTACCAGCCCCATTCGGGCCCAGTACGCCGTAAATCGTCCCCGCCTTCACATTCAAATTGACGCCATCTACTGCACGATTTTCACCAAATGTTTTGACAAGTCCACGCGCTTCCACGGCCCACTCGCCTTGTGTATGCTTTTGAAAAGAATCCAATGTAATTCCTCCTAGATAACAATTGATGAAGTGATTGTAACGTACCTTTTTAAACTGAATGTAAACAAATGGGTTGTAGATTAATTAAAGAAATTGTAAACGAGAAGGAGAGTTTCTTTTTAGTAATCCTTTACTTCGAATTGGTAAAACCTATTATGCTATGATGAGTTCAAGCTTAGTATTGGAGGACCCGATCATGTCATTAATAAATGTAACCAACCTAACGTTTGCCTATGATGGCAGCTACGATAACATATTTGAGAACGTCAACTTCCAAATCGATACCGATTGGAAACTAGGATTTACGGGGAGAAACGGGAGAGGGAAGACTACATTTCTTAGTTTATTGCTTGGTAAATACGAGTACAGCGGTCACATTGCTGCGAGTGTCAGCTTTGAATATTTCCCTTTCCAAGTCGAAAATAAATATATGAACACCCTCGATATCATCAATGATATTGTGTCGGACTATCAACACTGGGAATTAATGCGTGAACTAACGTTGCTAAAGGTCTCTGAGGATGTGCTATATCGTCCCTTCGAATCATTGTCCAATGGAGAGCAAACGAAGGTGTTGCTGGCAGCCTTATTCCTTAAGGAGAATAGTTTCCTGTTAATTGATGAACCCACGAATCATCTTGATATGAAGGCGCGGAAATTGGTCAGTGATTATCTGGATACCAAAAGCGGATATATTCTGGTGTCTCACGACAGATCATTTTTGGATAACTGTGTAGATCACATTCTCTCCATCAATAAGACTAATATCGAAGTTCAAAAAGGCAATTTCAGCGATTGGTGGGAAAATAAACAACGGCAAGACAACTTCGAGCTGTCTGAAAACGAAAAGCTGAAGAAGGACATTAAACGGTTATCTGATTCAGCTAAACGAACGAGCAACTGGTCTCACGAAGTCGAGAAAACGAAAAACGGTTCTCGAAATTCAGGTTCCAAGGTTGATAAAGGCTATATTGGTCATAAGGCAGCAAAAATGATGAAACGTTCTAAATCCATCGAACAACGACAGCAATCTGCAATTGATGATCGGTCTAAGCTTCTTAAGAATATCGAAAGCGCAGAAGATTTAAAGATTACCCAACTGGTGTATCATAAAAATCAGCTTGCGGAGCTCGAACACGTTTCGATTTACTATGGTGAGAAGATGGTTTGCCAAGATATCAGCTTTACTATTGAGCAGGGAGAGCGAATTGCGCTTTCAGGTAAAAACGGTTCTGGTAAATCAAGTATTATTAAGTTACTATGTGGTCAAAATATCAACTATACAGGTACTTTCAGGATTGGAAGCCAGCTTCAAATCTCTTATGTTTCTCAGGATACCTCGCATTTACAAGGTAACTTAACGGACTACGCGAAGAAGAATGGGATTGATGAGAGTCTATTTAAAGCAATTTTAAGAAAGCTGGACTTCGCCAGAGTCCAATTTGAAAAGGATATTTCATCGTTCAGCGGCGGTCAGAAAAAGAAAGTACTGATTGCCAAAAGTCTGAGTGAGAAAGCTCATTTGCACATCTGGGATGAACCGCTCAACTTTATAGATGTGATTTCGCGTATGCAGATTGAAGAGTTACTGCTTGATTACGCTCCAACCCTGCTTTTTGTGGAGCATGACAGGGAATTTTGCGACAATGTTGCAACGAAAATAATTGAACTTTAAGGATAAGAGCTAAGCTGCTTAAATGGGGCTTAGCTTTTTTGCTTTAACCCTGCCAACAGGGTGTTAGTCGGCTTTCCGTCGTAAGCTGCGTTAGTCCGATTTTTCCTGACTAAAACGAGAATTACTTGTATAAATGGCCGATTAGTCCGATTCTGTCGAATTATTCATCCATTTTCCTTGTTTGAGTGTTGTTTGGGGCGAATTAGTTGGGCTATTTAGGACTATTTAAGAGTTAATAGTCCTGCCATTGAGATTAGTTCGGCAATGTCTGACTAAACGATGCCGGGGGAGTTTCACCGACTGATAACATGGGCTTTTGAAGTAAGTAAGTCGATTCTTTCGACTTACTGGTCGCTGGGCTTTTGGATTTGAGTAAGTCCTTTTTTTACCTGCAACAATTAGCAATTGTGCCGCACGGGTAGATGAAAAGATTTAGCCTGTTTATGCGGAAAGAGTCTATGCTACAATACAACTGAACACGCTTACATCACTTCATACTTCAACCTTCATCCAACAAATGAAAAGGAGGAGCGCAGGCTATCATTGTTTACTAATCTTTATCACCTGCGCGAAAGACAAATGAAAGCGATTATGATTATGTTTGATTCCTTGAATCGACACATGCTTCCACCCTACGGAGGATGGATCCAAACACCAAACTTTGAGCGTCTCGCGGCGAAAAGTGTAGTTTTCGATACATGCTTCGTAGGCAGCATGCCTTGCATGCCGGCGCGGAGAGAGCTGCATACGGGGAGATACAACTTTTTGCATCGCAGCTGGGGTCCCTTGGAGCCGTTCGATGATTCAATGCCTGAAATCTTAAAACAAAATGGCGTCTACACGCATCTCGTTACGGACCACCAGCATTATTGGGAAGACGGCGGAGCAACATACCACAACCGTTATAATACCTATGAATTCATAAGAGGTCAGGAAGGCGATCCTTGGAAAGGGGAGATTGCGGACCCTGAAACACCTGCTTACAAGGGCGGACATACGACAGGACTTGGAGGACATAGTGCGGGAAGAATGGTTACGCAGGATTGGATCAATCGCCAATATTTCAAGGATTTGCCTGAGTTTCCGCAAGCACTAACATTTGAGTTGGGTACAGAATTTATTCGCCATAATATGGCTGAGGATAATTGGTTTTTGCAGATCGAAACCTTTGACCCTCACGAGCCTTTTTTTGCTCATCAATCGTTCCGCGATAAGTACCCACATGACTATCAGGGCGTACATTTCGACTGGCCACCATACCGAGGTATCGAGGAAACGCCTGAAGAGGTCGAGCATATCCGTTATGAATATGCGGCTCTCGTTAGTATGTGCGATTATCATCTGGGTAAAATTCTCGATCTGATGGATGAGCATGATCTCTGGAAAGATACGATGCTTATCGTCAATTCCGATCATGGGTTCCTCTTGGGCGAGCATGACTGGTGGGCCAAAAATATCCAGCCTTTCTACAATGAAATCGCTAGGCCACCGCTTTTCATATGGGATCCGCGCAGTAAGAAAGCGGGGGAACGTCGAGATAGCCTCGTGCAAATGATCGATATGGCTCCAACCTTATTGGATTTTTTTGGCGTTGATATTCCGGATGACATGCAGGGCAAATCGTTGAAAGAGACGATCGCAGCGAATTATCCTGTACGAAATGCAGCATTATTCGGCATTCATGGTGGACACATTAACTGCACGGATGGCCGTTATGTGTATATGAAAGCTCCCGTTTCACCGGAAAATGGACCTCTCTACAATTACACATTAATGCCATCGCACATGCGGCGACTTTTCACGATCGATGAGTTAAAAAGCTTAGAGCTTGCTGGGCCATTCGCCTTCACGAAACAGCTGAAGACCATGAAAATCAGCGCAAATCCACATAACGAGCTGCATAAGTTCGGAACGCTGCTTTTTGATACGGAAGAAGATCCGCAGCAGCAGCACCCATTGCAAGATGAGCACATTGAGGCCAAAATGATCGCGCATATGCTGCAAGTCATGCAAGAGAGTGACGCGCCAGCTGAGCAGTATGAACGGGTTGGTCTACAGCCTGAGGTGCGAGATACTAAAATGAAATGAGGTGTACAGCCTTGTTCGATGTTTTGATCGCAGAGGATGAGCTTTGGATTCGCAGTGCAATCGGGGAAATGGTCGAGAAGCTTAGCCCTGATTTTCATGTGGTAGGTGAAGTTGGAAACGGGGAAGACGCTTGGCAGTCTATTCAAGAAAGCTGGCCGTCCATTCTGATCACAGATATCATGATGCCTCGTCAGAATGGCTTATGGTTAGCCGAACAAATACATCATCATGAGCTGCCGATGGCAACGATTATCGTGAGTGGCTATGATAATTTTCAATATGCGAAGCAAGCTATGCGTTTTGGTATTTTCGAATATTTATTAAAGCCATTGAACGAAGAAGAACTTCATGGTGCTTTACGCAGAACCGCAGAACGTTTATCCAGCATGTCAGGAACGAGGGAAACCATTACTCGATTACAGCAATTTGCAGAATCCCTGCCTGAGCTTTCACAACAAGATTTACCTAACCAGATGGAAGCCGTACTTCAAGATACCTATCAACTTCGCATTTCTCCAGACGTAAGGAAAAACCTGCTCGACATGCTATCGAGTCGTTTAAATGAACTCATTCAAGGCGTTAATCGGGATTTCACTTGCTTGCCACTGCTTGCTGACAGCAAAGAGGAGGTACACCGTCATTTCAAACGGCTGATCGAAGCTTGGAACGAAATTTACCCGCAATATGCCAACCATCATGTGAAAATGGCGATCCGCAAAGTATGTGATCATCTCGATACGCATTATGCACAAACGTATACGTTGTCGGAAGCCGCAGAAATGGCCCATCTAAGTGTATCTTATTTCAGTGCTTTATTTAAAAAATCAACGGGCCTCACGTATTTGAATTATGTGAATGCACTCCGCATTGAGAAGGCGAAAGCGCTGCTGCTCGTTCCTGAAATCAAAATTTACGAGGTCGCGGACCAAGTGGGCTTTACGTCTTTGCCTTATTTTAACCGCACATTTAAACAAATAACGAGCTTAACGCCCCTGGAGTATAGAAAGAGTCTCGGCATATGAGAACGACACGTTGGTTACACCAGTTACCCATAAGAGCCAAAATGGTCATCGCTTTTCTGAGCGTCAGTATTGCATCCGTGCTTTTACTGGCACTCAGCTCTCACTATTACTACAGCCAAGCGGTAAAGAAGGATTTCTTCAACATTTCGAATGAGGCGACGAACAGACTTAACTATTTCTTGGACTATTATTTCAAACAATTCCAGCGCTCTTCCAGTACGTTGATACAAAGCAATACCGTGCAAAACTGGTTAGATAACAAAGGGCAGCCCAATGATCAAAATCTGGATAATGTCGAAATTATTGAAAGAGAGCTTCGCCGATATGTGGCGCTGAATTTCTCTGAAATTCAGAATATGTTTCTCATCAACCGTGATCATAAGGTTGTATCTATTCGCCAGTCGTATGTAGGCAATAATGATTACTCATCAGAACCGTGGTTTGGACGGCCCTTGCAATCGAAGAAATCGATCATACAAACACATTTAGCCGAGTATCCAGGCAGTATGGGGGAAGGCGTTCTGTCGATCGTTCTTCCGATCTTTAGCGTTGAATCAACAGACCTCATCGGAAATTTGGTCATCGATATTTCATTAAACGAAATTGATCAAGCCTTCCGACGCTCCAAGCTGGGTGAAACCGGCGATTTTTTCATACTTTCTGACAATGATACGATTGTGTATCATGCGAATCATCAATGGAATGGATTATTGATTGCTAAGACGGACTTGAATTCGTTACAGATATCGAAGCAACAGGGTGCGGCGATTCAAACCTTTCATGGCGTCGATTACTTAATAGCAACCGTTATTTCAGACAGCACGCACTGGCGAATCGTTGCGCTAGTCCCTTTTGAGGAAATGGCAGGGGAGCTGCAACTGGCAACGAATTCGACACTCGCCATTCTTGGAATAATTGCATTGTTTATTTTATTCATCGTACCCTTCCTATCCGCACGCTTCGTCGAGCCCATTCTAACCCTGAAAAACTTAATGCGCCGTGTGGCTGGGGGAGATCTGAGTGTACGCTCTTCTCCTGTTCCCGGGCTTGATGAGTTCCAACAGCTCAACCACAGCTTTAATATCATGGTGAGTCGGTTAGAGGAGCTTTTTGAGACGAATGTAAGTCTTAGCGTCAAAGAAGTACAGTCGCAGCTGCTGCAGAAGGAAGCTCTGATCAAAGCGCTGCAGAATCAAATTAACCCGCATTTGCTGTATAATTCGCTTGGCATTATTCAAAGTATGGCGTATTTGGAGCACATGCCGATGATCGAGAAAATGGCCGGTAATTTAGCTGATGTCTACCGATATACGGCACGGTATAGTGGGTTGGAAACGACTCTACGTGAAGAAATGGTACATGTACAAAAGTATCTGGAAATTATTCACATTCGTTTTCCAACTAATTTCCAAAGTCGGCTCTATGTCAATGAGAAGTTCCATGCCTGTCCTGTCGTGAAATTGATCCTGCAGCCGATGATCGAAAATGCGGTTAAATATGCCATTGAGCCAATGGAAGGCAAGGGTGCAATTATCGTTAGCGCTTATGATGACAAGGAAGACTTGGTTATTGAAATTGCTGATAACGGCCCTGGTATTGACGAAGCGAAGTTACGAGAGATGGAAGAGAGACTGAACACCATTTCTTCTTTGAAAATTCCTCCCTATGAGGAAAGCGAATCGCTAGGGATCACCAATGTTCATACGAGGCTTGTGCTCCGATATGGACCGGCTTATGGCGTTCATATTGATTCATTCCCGGGTCGAGGGACGGTCATTTCACTGCGCGTCCCGCTTCCTCGTCAAGGTGCATCAGAAGATCGGATCATACGTACTTCGTAAACTTAGTAGAATCCATTTGGAAATCGTAATTTCAGGCAAGGAAATGAGCCTATGAGCAAATTATAATAAAGTAGTAGCCAATAACGATGCAAATAGGGGGAATACGAGTGAAAAAATGGATGTCTATTTCGTTTGCCATTCTGCTATCTACGAGTGTGGTTGCCGGGTGTTCGAGCAATTCGTCGACAAATACACCAACAGAAAGCCCGAAAGCAACCGCTAAGGAAACGGCCGCAACCACCGCCGCAGCTTCAGCCACTCCCCAAGACGATTTGAAGGAGAAGCTGGAGCTCAACATCATGACGATCAGTTATGAGGGCGGAGGCTGGCCTGCCAACAACTCGATGATTGATTTCCTGAACAAAAAATTCAATATTGATCTCAAATTCCAATGGATTTCACAAGACAATTACAAAGAAAAACTGAATGTGCTGGCTGCCTCCGGCGACTTCCCAGATTCCTTCTTGCTTCTGAAAGAAGATTTCCTGAAATGGCGGGATAAAGGCGTTTTCCTTGATCTTAAGCCTCTATTGAGTAAATATCCGAACTTAGCCAAGCAGCTTGGCGGCGAAGAGCAACTGCAATTCATGAGTCCGAAAGGGAAGTACTACAGTGTTCCATATTATCAAATTGAAACTCAAACCTCGTTGGGTATTCGTAAAGATTGGCTGGATAAGCTAGGGCTGCAAATGCCGACAACGACGGATGAATTTTATAAGGTAGCCAAAGCGTTTGCAACCCAGGATCCGGATGGCAACGGCAAGCAAGATACGTACGGCTTCTCCGCTTCCTTGGTGGCCAACAAAACCGATTTCAAACACGTTGATCAGTTGAAGGCGGCCTTTGGCCTCGTAGATGTGTGGGGATTAAAGGACGGCAAACTGATTAGCTGGCATGTGCAGAACAAAGAACTGAAGGATTTCGCTTCCTACATGGCCAAAGCCTATGCGGAAGGCGTTTTAGATAAAGATATTGCGATTAACAAAGTGAAAGATCCGCAGGATAAATATGAAGCAGGCAAAATCGGCGTTGATGATGTGGTGCCGAATGTATTTTATCAGACCATTGTTCCGAATTTGAAAAAAATTGATCCTAAAGCGGAAACCGTCCAGCTATTACCGCCCAAAGGGCCAACTGGACTGCAAGGAACGGCAACGAATGCCATCACACAGCGGATTGTCATCAATGCGAAGATCGATGCTAAGAAGCAAGATCGTTTGATGAAGTTGTTTGATTATCTCGTATCGGACGAAGGAAATACGTTGACGAAGAACGGAATTGAAGGCGTCCATTATAAAAAAGAAGCCGATAAATATACGAAATTGGAAGCATTCGATAAAGAGCGACCCATCTTAATTTCTGCATGGTATTTGCGCAGATTCGATGTGAATACGCAAATTCGACTTTGGGATGACACGACGATGGTAAATAATGTGAATCAGTGGTTCAAGAACAGCGAGCCGTTCAAATGGCCGAATCTTGCAGCTGGTTTGGAATCGCCAACCGATACGAAAAGCGGGGCAACGATTGATCAGAAATTCATGACGACATTGCTCAAGGTCATTATGGGAGAGCAACCGCTCGATACGATTGACCAGGCCGTGGAACAATGGAAGAAAGACGGCGGCGATCAGATTACGAAGGAATATAACGACGCTTACCTGCAAAGCAAATAAGGTCAGGAGGGGTCCTGCATAAGGACCTCTCTCTATTGGGTCATTAATGCTCCGAGGAGGAGACTTATGAAAAGTGTTAATCAAGTAGATGCCATTCGACCACCGTCTCTTCCACAAGGCCTGGTAAGGAATCGGATGTCAGCGTGGAAGCGCGGAATTCCTTTGTATCTGATGATTTTGCCAGGTTTTCTGTTTTTCGTTATTTTCAAATACATCCCCATGGCTGGACTCGTCATTGCCTTCCAAGAATTTGATCCGTTCCTTGGATTTAGAGAAAGTCCATGGATTGGTTTGGACAATTTCCAACGATTGTTTACAGACCCGGATTTCTTGACGCTGCTTAGCAATACGCTGATCCTCAGCGCGCTAAATTTGTTTTTATTTTTCCCCGCACCGATACTATTCGCTGTTTTGCTGAATGAGGTCAGTCGCGCTTGGTTTCGTAAGACGGTACAAACAATTCTCTACCTGCCGCATTTCTTGTCTTGGGTCATCGTCATGAGTATCACAGTTGTCTTGTTTGCAACGCAAGACGGCGGGATCAACAATTTACTAGATAGTATGGGCTATAGCCGGATCGAGCTGATGACAGATCCGAGCTTCTTCCGCATGCTCTATGTGGGTCAGAATATTTGGAAAGAAACAGGTTGGAACGCGATTATTTTCCTAGCGGCATTGGCTGCCATTGATCCGACTCTCTACGAAGCAGCTGTGGTAGATGGAGCGAATCGGTGGAAGCAGGTCTGGCATGTAACATTGCCCGCACTGAAATCAACTATTGTCATTCTACTCATACTGCGGCTGGGTCAGGTCATGGAGCTCGGCTTCGAGCATATCTTGCTCATGCAGAATCCAGTGAATTTGAGTGTAGCCGATGTCTTCGATACGTATGTGTACCGCAACGGGGTGCTGCAGGGCAATTTCAGCTACTCCACAACAGTTGGTATTTTTAAAGCACTCATTGGCTTGGTCTTAATTCTGATGGCGAATCGATTGGCAAAAGTATTTGGGCAGGAGGGGGTGTATTAGCATGCAAACGTACAATGCGCGAGGCCGAGACCCCCTATTTACACTGATCATCAACTTCCTGCTGACACTAAGCTTAATCGTAGTTCTATTTCCGTTTCTCTACGTTGTCATGACCTCATTTGCAACAAGAGAAGAGATACTAACACGGGGGTTTTTCCTCATTCCGCATGATTGGACGGTTAACGCCTATGGTTATTTAATGACCAGTCCGCAATTCATGGCATCGTTCAAGAACGCTGTCATCATTACCGTTGAAGGTACGACTGTCAATATGGTGCTGACGTCTCTGATGGCTTATGGGCTTTCGAAGCGATGGCTAAAAGGAAGAAGAGTTCTGAATTTCATGGTTTTGTTCACTATGTTATTTAGTGGAGGCATCATACCCACGTACTTGGTTGTCAAAAGTATGCATCTCTTGAACAGCTATTGGGCACTGTTTCTAAGCACAGCAATAGCACCGTTCCACTTAATTGTCCTGCGCAGCTTCTTTCAGAATATTCCTGCCGAGCTGGAGGAATCCGCACGGATCGATGGCTGTGGTGAGCTGCGATTGTTCTGGCGCATTATCATCCCATTATCACTGCCAGCCATTGCGACATTTACGCTGTTCTATGCCGTTCAGAACTGGAATTCCTATTTCAATGCAGTTCTGTATATTAACGATTCGTCGAAATGGCCCTTGCAAGTGTTCTTGAGGCAGATGATGAATGAAGCTAATAATAGCTTGGAAAATATGTCCACAGGCTTTGAATTCAGTCCCGCAGTGAAAATGGCGGCAATCGTGCTAACAGCATTACCGCTGTTGGTCGTGTATCCATTTTTGCAAAAATATTTTAACAAAGGCATGTTAATGGGATCTGTGAAAGGATAAATTCAAGGATGGTTTCCGTGAGGAGGGGAAATGATGATGAGTGAAATTGTTGTCGTTGGCAGCCTTAATGTGGATATCGTAAGTCGTGTCGAGGATTTCCCCGTACCTGGTGAGACACTGAAAAGCAAGTCTACCGTGACTTATCATGGTGGAAAAGGGGCTAATCAAGCTGTTGCAGCCAAGCGGGCTGGGGGTTCAGTTGCGATGATTGGCGCCGTCGGCATCGATTCGTTTGGGAGTGAGGTGCAGCAGTCGCTGCAATCTCAAGGTGTGAGCACGCAGGCGATTGCTGCCAAAGAAGGACCGACAGGAATGGCCTATATCATGGTGAATGATGCCGGTCAAAATCTAATTGTGTTGACGGAAGGCGCTAATGGAGAAATGAAGCCAGAGGATGTGAACGCATCAGCCTTCGATTTGGCCAAAGTGATTCTCCTGCAGAATGAAATCTCCTGGGAAACGAATCTACATGTTCTGCAAATGGCGAAAGCGAGAAATATCCCGGTTATTCTCAATCCTGCACCCGCCATACGGATTCCTAATGAGATTCTACCCTTGATCGGTCTGTTAGTTTTAAATGAATCGGAAGCGCATACTTTAATAGGTAAACCCGTTAATAGCAAGGCTGAAGCCGTACTTGCCGCAAGCAGCTGCATTGAAAACGGCGTTAGCGAGGTCATCGTAACCTTAGGCGCACATGGCTCGCTCTATATGGGCTCTGACGGGGAATACATGTTCATGCCAGCTTTCTCCGTTGATGCTGTGGATACGACTTCGGCAGGTGACACGTATATTGGCTACTATGCCGCAGCCATTTGTTCAGGTAAACCTGTTCATGAAGCATTGCGATATGCCTCGGGCGCAGCAGCCATATCCGTAACGCGAAATGGCGCACAAGCCTCTATTCCCTTGTGGGAAGAGGTTGAAGCGTTTCTTAACAATTCCAGATAAATGAAGGTGGTAGGATAGATGGCTCTACAGCAGGATTACATTGAAAAAGTATATGCAGGTTGGCTAGCTAAGGTAATCGGCGTGAGGCATGGCGGCCTCATCGAGAACTGGACTTACGATCGTATTCAACGAACTTTTGGAGAAATCACGGACTATTTGCATGAATTTATTAATTTTGCAGCGGATGATGATACGAATGGACCTATCTTTTTCTTGCGCGCTTTAGAGGACTATGTTTGTGATACGAGTATTACGGCTGAGCAAATGGGATTAACTTGGTTGAATTATGCGCCTGACGGCCATGGATTCTACTGGTGGGGAGGCTACGGCAAATCAACCGAGCATACCGCTTACTTGAATTTAAAAAATGGGATTATGGCACCGCGTTCCGGATCAGCGGAACAGAATGGCCTTGCGGTCGCCGAACAAATTGGCGGTCAAATTTTTATCGACGTCTGGGGACTTATCGCACCTGGCGATCCCAAGCTCGCCGCACATTTCGCGGAAAAAATCGCTTCGGTCTCCCATGATGGCAACGGGAAATACGGGGGTATGTTTATCGCCGCATGTATTGCTGCAGCCTTTGTAGAGCAGGATATTGAACAAATTATTGAGCAAGGACTTTCCGTAATTCCTGAAGATTGTGCGTATACCCAGGTTACACGCGCAGTCATCGACTTCTATAAGAGGAACCCGGACAATTGGCGGGATGCCTTTCATTTTGTCAAAAACAACTACGGCTACGATAAATACCCAGGACACTGCCATATCATTCCGAATTCGGCGGTTATGATTCTATCTCTTCTATATGGCGAAGGCGATTTCTCAAGAACGATTAACATCTGTAATATGTGTGGATGGGATACGGATTGTAACGTAGCGAATATTGCCACCATTATGGGAGTTCGAGGGGGGATTGCGTGTATTGATGAGAAGTGGCGGAAGCCGATCAACGATTTCCTCTGCTGCTCGAGCGTCATCGGTTCACTCAACATACTCGATATTCCCTGGTGTGCTTCCTATATTGCCAAGCTAGGGTATCAGCTTGCGGGTGAACAAGCCCCTGAGCAATGGGCCGATATCTTTGCCGATACAGATACACGTTTCCATTTCGAATATCCAGGTTCTACGCATGCGTTTCGTCTGGAACATACGGATAATTTGCCGGTCACTGGCTATTTGGAAAACTCAGAGCAATGGTCCGCATCGGGTCAAAGGTCGTTGAAGGTACATTTTAATAATGTGCAAGGTGGCTGTGCCTATCGCGTGTATCACCAAACTTACTATCGACCACACGATTTCAACGACAGCCGGTATGATCCGAGCTTCTCGCCAATGATATATCCAGGACAGACGATGGAGGCGATGGTGGTTCTGCCTGAAGCAAGAGGTCAACGAGTGAAGGCTCGCTTATACGTGAAGGATGGGAACTCGGGAGCCTATCATTATGGTGAAGCCGTGCAGTTAATTGCGGATCAATGGACGCAGCTGCAATTCCATATTCCTAGATTGACTGACAGCTGCTTGGAGCAAGCGGGTATTGAACTCATTCCAATGGATGGGAAAAATGAAAAAGGCCCAAGTCTTGTCTGCTACATCGATGACGTCGTTTTCAAAGGCAAGCCGAATTATGAGATTCATTTTGCCAATGAGAGATTAGAGAAATGGAACGGTTTGCATATCGAAGTTAGTCAACTGTCCTATCTGCGCGGAATTTGGACGTTGGAGGACGGTGAATTGAGTGGAAGCTATTTCGGGGAAACAGCGGAGGCATACACGGGTTTACTGGGATGGGAGAACTATGACTTTAGCGCAACCGTCATTCCTAAGCTTGGCGAACACCATCGAATCAACTTCCGAGTGCAAGGAGGTATTCGTTCTTATGCCGTTGGATTTGCTCCGAATGGCAAGCTGACGCTGTATAAGAACGAGAATGGCTATGGTGTATTAATCGAGATCGATTGTGTTTGGGACATAGGGATTGAAGCGGTGATTAGCGTCAGAGCCGAGAATAATCGCTTTCAAATCGCTGTAAATGGCGTACCGCAACTTGCGTATACAGACGAGGATCAGCCCTATATGACTGGGATGGTTGGCTTCTCCAATGCTGCAGGCAGCCATACCCATTATCGCAGCTTTTCAGTTGTCGGCATTTAATCTGCTAGAAAGAGGTGTCTACCGATGAGCAAGCCCAATATTGTCGTCATTTGCAGTGATCAGCATCATCCGTCGATAACGGGATATCGTGATCATCCCTATATCCAAACGCCGAACCTCGATCAGCTTGCAGCAGACGGGACGCATTTTACAAGTGCTTACAGCAATTGCCCCGTGTGTACACCTAGTCGCATGAGCTTTATTACCGGTAAATATCCGCATCAAATCGATAGCTGGTTTCTCGGCTGTCCACTCGATCCTGAGGAGATGACGTGGTCGCGTAAATTGGATCAGGCGGGAATCACGTCGGCCATGTTTGGGAAAATGGATTTCTGCGGCGACTATCAAGACGGTGGATTTACCGAGTATAAAATCATTAAGAAACGCCCGGCGTTTGCACCGTATCCACGGACGACCCCATTATACTCGCGTCTTGAAGGTCATGTACGTGTCGATAAAAGACAACACATTCTCAATGCCGGCATTCGGGAAGATGTCGTGACAGATGGCGATACGGGCTACAATCGAGATCTCGGCTTCTACGATCATGACCGCGTTGTGACGGACTGGGCCATTGATTTCTTGCAGCGCAAAGGTGGGGAAGAGGAGCAGAAGCCTTGGGCCATGTACGTTGGTCTCATGTTTCCTCACTGGCCGTACAGAGTACCGAAGCCCTATTACGACATCTATTATCCGAATCGTGTAGTGCTGCCGCATGATGCTCACTTCCCAAATGATCAGCTGCATCCACAGGTGCGTAATATGCAGAATGTCCTCGGTCTCGGAGAGATTACAGAAGATCATCTACGCAACGTCATTGCTGCTTATTACGGCATGATTACGGCGCTGGATGACAATATTGGCAGAATTATAGCTGAGTTGAAGGCACAGAACCTATATGACAACACGTATATCGTGTATATGTCTGATCATGGTGAAAATTTAGGTGAGCATGGCTTATTTTACAAGCAATGCAGCTATGAGGCTTCGGTTGGCGTGCCGTTAATCGTGAAAGGACCAGGGTTGCCCAATGGCAAGCGAATTGATCATCCGGTTAGTCTAGTCGACTTGTATCCAACCATCATGGAGATGGCGGGGTTAGAAACAGAGTCAAATCGTCCTGGTAAGAGCTGGCTGCCTTTAATAAAAGAGGGAGTGCAGGAAGGAAGGAACGACTACGCTTTCTCTGAGTATCACGGTAACTTTTTCAAGCAAGACTGGTATATGCTGGTGAAGGATGGCTACAAATATACCTACTATGTGAACGACCGTCCGTCTTTGTTTAATCTGGCGGAAGATCCGCAGGAGGTAAATGATTTGGCTGAAATGGCCGGGTATGAGGAGAGGCTCGCACAGTTTGAAGCGCTGTTGAGGACAATCGTTGATCCAGAGGCTGTCTCTCAACGGTCGAAAGGTCATCTTGGACTCATTGGGCCAGATGGTGAGGATTATACCCTAACGATGACGGATCCTGAATGCAAGGAGCTCATCAAACAAGGTGTGTTTCAGGATGAATTGGAATTTCCGAAATGGCCGGGACCGTTAGGTGTTTTACAAAAGGGATAACTGAATGCAGTGGGGAAGAGCCTGAGAAATCAGGTTCTTTTTTGATGAAAGCAGTGCAAGACGCCGTGAGTGACGTTAGTCCGATATTTCCGAACTAAATCGGGAATTTCGTGCGGAAAAGCATGAATAGTCCGATTCTACCTAACTAAAAGCCCACTTTTGGCTGGTGTGGGGCGTTTGGGGCGATTTAGTTCGGCAAATTCGGACTAATGGACGTTGGGGGGGTGATTCTTTACTTCTCGAAAGAAAACTTTAGAATAGACGTATGGCTTAAAGTATTTGATGGGAGTTGACTACCCTTGTACTTGAGAAGAATTGAACTTCAGAAGAATGATAATATCGATGCTAATAAGTATCCTTTTACAATCCCTTCTATCCACTCGTTAACCTCGCTTACTTTTGAGAAGAATATCACTTTTCTCGTTGGCGAGAATGGTTCGGGCAAATCAACGATTCTTGAGGCCATTGCCTATCAATGCGGATTTAACACGGCAAGTGGAGGAAGAAACAATGTGTATGATGTTGATGCTTCTCAGTCCATACTGGGAGAACATTTGCGTCTTTCATGGATGCCCAAAATTACGAATGGCTTTTTTCTAAGAGCAGAAACTTTTTATAACTTTGCCAGTTATTTAGATACGATGCCAGAAAGCTTACCGTACTATGGCGGCCGCTCTTTGCATGAGCAGTCACATGGCGAAGCGTTTCTCTCACTATTTAAGCATCGCTTTGGGAAAAAGGCGATTTATTTGTTGGACGAGCCAGAGGCGGCTTTATCTCCAGCAAGACAATTGGCGCTCATGCGTGTGATTAAGGATTTGGAGAATGAAGCCCAGTTCATTATCGCCACACATTCTCCGATACTGCTTGGATTTCCAGATGCGCAGATTCTTAATTTTGATGAGCAGTCAATTAGTGAAATACAATACGAGGAAACGCTGCACTACATGATTACGAAACGGTTTCTCGATAATAGGAAAATGATCCTAGATGAGTTGTTCAAAGATTGAGAGGTTGTGAGAGGGAGTAGTATGATATTTGAAAATGAGATCGACATATATAATCACATTGTTCAGCGACATGTAGGGAATGATTCTGTTCTCACCAATTTTAAGGTATTACTGAACAAAACAGACTATGCCGTAGTTCGTTTAACACTTGAAAAACCACCCTACCAGTTGATCGTAAAGTTGGCAGGACCGAACGCGCCCATCGCATCTCCATTTGATCGCACGTATGAGATAAATAAGAGAGTACGAAACGAGACGACCGTTCCTACTTATGAAGCTATTGCAGTAGATATGTCGTGCTCAATTGTAGCCTATCGATACCTATTGATGTCGTACATCGATGGTCAATCCTTGTCAGAGATTAGAAACGACTTACGTAGCGATGATTTAATCCAACTGTATCGACAACTCGGCAATGCCGTGGCGCAGCTGCACACGATCACTTATAACGGTTTTGGAGAAGTGGGAGCTACGAATCTGGCCGTGTCCAATTACTTAACCGCATTATCAAACAGGGCTAAAAAACGCATTGCGAATCCAATTCATCAAGAATTGTTCATTTCCCTCTTACAAGCGAATCAAGGCTTGTTTCAAGAAACGATTCGTCCTCGATTAACACATGAGGATTTAAATCCTGGGAACATCATCGTGAGGAAGAAGAATGGACATTGGGAGCTCGCAGCCATTATTGATTTTGATAGTGCTTGGGCAGGGGGCTATGAATCTGATTTGGCACGACTAGAGTTATGGCGAGGAATGATGGGGGAAGGCTTCTTTGAGGAATATAGGAACATACAGCCAATATCCAATGACTACACGAAGCGCAGGCCACTGTATCAACTGCTATGGTGCCTCGAATTCGCAGTGCCATCCCAACATCACCACAAAGATACCAAGCAAATTTGCGATGAATTGGGTATACCAGCTGTAACCTTTGGTTAAGTAGCGAATTAGGTGTTATCTTCTTTTACGGAAAATGAGGTAGGTTATAGCTGTTAATACGAGATAGATGAGAATGACAACTGCAAGAGTGATCATGCGCTCTTGGGTCGTGCCGTCAGCAAACAACACAGGACCTAAGCCGAAAAAAGTGACCAATGCGTACAAAATAAACATAAGTACCCCGAGAACAACTTTCATGTTCAATTCCTCCTAATATAAATTTAAACTAACCCGTCTCATTGATTTGAAATAGTCATTATTGCCATTCAAAAGTTTCGTTATACAGAATATACGCGCAAGAGTAGAATTCTATTTATTCGGAGTATGATTGGATATCATCGATGGAGAGTAGAACACGTTCTAACGGAAGAACAGTTAATCTTTGTTTTGAAAAAGGGGACAACTCGATAAACGGAAGCTAAAGAAAAAAGTCAGTACTCCCGCTAACGGGAACACTGACTTTTTGTCATATTATTTCGATGTTTTCCAAGCATCAATTTGCTTTTGCATCTCGGCAATGATCTTATCCGCGCCTGCTGTTTTAAGCTTCGCTACGAATTCGTTGTATTTCTCTTCTGTCGTTACACCTAAATCAATCGCTCTAGCATACTCATCGTATACAGCACTTGTTTTACCAATTTCAGCTTTAACCGGTTCAGCATCGAAGGAGAATCCTAATAATTTGGAAGGTACAGCTGCAGCATTAATTTTCTTGGTGTCTTCCCAGACCGTTTTTGGCATTCCTTTTTCCACATTTGCCAAATAGTTGGATGCGAACATCCATGGTACTTGAGGGTTATAACCTTTTTGACCATCTCCAGGAATCATGAAACCATCTGCATCAATTTTGAAATGTTTATCTTTCACGCCGAAGTTCAATAGGTTATATAGTTCTTTGTCGGTGTTCAGAAGTTCAAGCAGCATCATAGCTCGTTCTGGATTTTTGGAATTTCGGTTGATGGCATGCATCGTAGCAATGATTCCGCCAGTTGTCAGATGAGCAGTTCCAGCAGGCACTTCAACATAAGGCTCCCCGCCTAAAGCAGTACTCAGATTTTCGCCACCCGGCTTAAAGGCTCCACCGATGTTCAACACCCATTTACCTGCTTTGCCATCTGCCCAATCATCCGATTTCTTGGAAATCCGCTCTTTGGAGTTCAGATAACCCTTCGCATTCCAATCTCTCATGGTCGCTGCGTATTTTTTCATTTGAGCCGTTTCGAACTGATTTACTACTTTCAGATTTGCATCGGCGTAATCAACGACGCCAGGTACGTTAATACCTGCTATTGCTTCAAAGCTGAAAGCATCCGCGAATTGCCCCATGCCAGAAATAAAGGATTTCTGAGGGTTATCTTTGATAACACTTTGAATAAATGGCTCTAATAAATTTAATGAATCCGCATTAATTTTTCCATTGATGGCATTGAGATCTAACTTGTATTTATCAACTAGTGCTTTCGGGATCATAACGGAAGGTGTTCGTGCCGAAATTTGTTGATTCACAAATCCATAAATTTTCCCTTTTACTTTGGTCGCATCCCAGAACGGCTTAGGTACGGAGGCATAGGAGTTCGGTGCATATTTAGCAAGTAAGTCATCTAGAGGTAAAAAAGCTCCTTTTGCTACGTTTTGGGTGTAATTATTAATCCAATTTGCTGTAAACGCAAGATCATACGGCTCACCAGATGCTATGACGACTTGCATTTTCTGATCATATTCGCCAAACCCGATCGGCTTAAAGTCAACCGTCGCATTGATCTTAGATTTCAAAACTTTATTGACTTCAGCAAAAACTTGATCTTGTTCGGCTTGCGGGAAATTGCCTGGGAAGTACCACGTCAGTTTAACCTCTGGAAGGGCAGCAGGTGTTGTTGATGTTGCTGTAGTAGTTCCAGCTGGTGCTGCTGACGGGCTTGGAGATGGTGTAGAACTGCCACTACATGCTGATAACAGCATGCTGGATATGAGAAGGATACTACTAAAGGTCATACCTGCCTTTGCGAATTTGAATCCGTTTAACATGGCTTGAATCCTCCCTTTTAGTTAAGCTTGTTATATCTTAAAATGGACTTGTATCCATGTTTAAGCTAACCCTTTACCGCACCAACCGTGAGTCCTTTAACGAAGTACTTTTGAAAAAAGGGGAATATGGCAAGCATCGGACCGGCTGCAAGTATAGCCATGGCCATACGGGCTGATTCGGAAGGAAGCACCGTGTTCTTGACCCCTGGTGGAACTAAGCTTGTAGAACTTGTGAGGAATTGAATATTGTTCATCATTCGATACAACATGAACTGCAAGGGAACTAAGCTTTCTTTCTCGATATAAAGAAGGCTTAGCCACCAATCATTCCAATAATGCAGCAGCATGAAGAGGGAAACGGTAGCAAGACCGGGTTTGGATAGCGGTATAATGATTTGAATGAAAATTCGAAGCTCACTCGCGCCATCCATCATGCAGGATTCTATGAGTGAGTGAGGAATCTTTTGCATAAAGGAACGTAAAATCAAGATGAACCACGGAATCGCTAAATAAGGGAGTATTAATACCCAGATCGTATTCTTCAAATGCAGATAGTTGCTGATTAAGATGTAAGTAGGAACCAAGCCGCCATTAAACAGCATGGTGAAAAACACATAAAAACTAAGTGTGTTTTTGAACTTGTAATCTTCTCGTGACAACACATAAGAAATACCTGCCATCACCAATATGGAGATCAATGTACCGAAGAAACTGACAAATAGGGAAACCATGAAAGCGTTTAACAATTGTTTCGGTTGAAAAAGAATATAGCGATAAGCGGTCAAATCAAAGATGGTGGGGATCAATCGATATCCGTTCTTGATGATATCAATTTCACTGCTCAATGAAACGGAAATAATAGAGATCAGAGGGATCAGACAAGCAAGACCAAATAAGAGGAATAGGATGTTAATAAGGATTTGCGGCAGTATTTTCTTATGTAACATGGATTCACATCCTAGAATAATTTGTTTTCTTCATTCACTTTTTTAACAATAAAATTACTCAATAAGACAATAGCGAAGCCCATGGTGGATTGAAACAAGCCAACCGCTGAAGACATCCCAATATCACCTGAGACCTTAAGCATGCGATATACATACGTATCAATAACTTGCGTAACCGGGAATAGCTGACCGATTTCCCTGGGTATAAAGAAGAACAATCCGAAGTCGGAGTAGAATATTTTCCCAATGGATAATAACGTCATAATCGTGATTAAAGGCATTAACAGGGGAATCGTGATGTTACGAATCATTTGAAATTTGGAGGCGCCATCAATCGCTGCAGCTTCAAAATACTCTTGCGATATCCCTAATATGCCAGCGTAAAAAATGATACTGACATATCCAATCCCTTTCCAAATATTAATGAATGTTAAGAGGAATGGCCAAACCCATGTTGTTGTATAGAAATCAAAGCTGTTAAAGCCTGCTTTTTCCATCCAAGATGTAATTACACCATAAGGACCAATGAATGAATACGTCATGTAGGCTACAATGATCCAAGAGAAGAAGTATGGAAAGAAAAAAACCGTTTGATACGTCTTTAATAACGTTCTGCTTACGACTTCATTTAAGAGGATAGCGAAGACAACAGAAAGGAAAGTACCGACAGCAATAAACACAATATTGTAAGCAAGTGTATTTCGTACAACCAGCCAGGCATCATTCGAAGTGAAGAAGAATTTGAAATTGTCAAACCCAACCCAAGGACTATGGAAGATGCCATCTGTATAATTGATGTTCTTAAAAGCGATAAAGATGCCTCCCATAGGAAGATAAGAAAAGACAAAGATGATAATGATTGCTGGAAGCGCTAATAAAGTGAGATGAAAATTCATTTTGAATTTTCGAAAGTTCATGATGTTTTTCTTCATGTCGATGTAAACTCCTTTGACCAGATTGGATACCTTTATACTACCATTGACAACACAAAGTACAATTCCTTATCTAAGTCACGAGTTCTCAATGCTGCAAAATAGAAGTTCAAAATTAACGTTTTTGTTCTAAATATAGCTATTTTAATGATTTTATACGTTTGATATGGAATCGCTTTCAATAGGTGTGATACGCTTAGGGCAGAGGAGATGTTGAGATGCTCAAGAAATTTATTCTTAAAAATCCTTTTCAGCTTTTTCTTACTATTTTATTACCTTTTCTGTTAAGCACGATCGTACTCCTTTTTGTACAATCTTCTTTTTTAAGCAGGAATTTCGAGAACTTCGCATTGGATATGGTCTACAATCAACAAAAAACCGATCTTCAAAATACAAGCAGGAATGTTAGTGTGATGGCCCAATCAGCGAAGTCAGTTTCGACCACTGCTTTTTTCGATGTTACCATTAAAGATCTGCTTTACTCAGAAATAAGGTTTGACGAGTTTGCCAAATATCAGCTCAAATTGGAAGCTTACAAAAATATATATCCTTTCCTCCAGTCCATCTATATTTATAATGGCAAGCAAATGCATGTTATTCCCAGCACCAGTTTTATATATGATCGTACCTCCTTCGATGATAAAGGCATATTTCCTATCCTGGATGACATCCAGAACAATAAATCCCACAGCATGGTACTCAGACGAATTCCTAATGTCCTATACGGGATATCCTCTAATGAGAAAGACATTTATGTGTACTCTTATCTATTCTTCGATTCCCAAGTTTCAAGCGGTAAAGTAAGTGAAGCCATCATTCTTAATATCTCGGAAGAAGCAGTAAGAAAAAGTGTTAGCTCCTCCGATCATAAAAATGAAAATCGAATTTTCATTATTAATCGCGATGGCAAGCTAATGTCCAATGATGATAAACATCCGTTGTTAAGTGATCTAAGTGGAGATGACTACATTAAAATCATTAATTCCTCGCCTGATCCCAGCGGAAATCTTCGCGTGAATGTGGATGGCGTAGATTCATTTATTACGTATGCAGCCACTGATGCCTTTGATTGGAAATTAATAAGCATTACACCGTATCACTACATCGTTCAAGATTTACAGAAAATGAAAGAGAAGACCTATCTCTTTGTTTATTGCTTCATTCTAGGGAGCATCTTATTATCGTTTTATTTCTCCAAAAGGCTCTACGAACCGATTAAATTAGTTATTCAGAACTTTAAAGTACTGGAATCTGAGAAGAGGAACGAGTTCTACTATAGAAAACAAAATTTTTTACGAAAAATGGTACTTTCAGGAGATCTTATCTCGGGTGATACACTTCATTCCCGATTTCATACGTATCAAGTGGATCTCGAACCATCAGAAACCTATTTACTGCTATTAGTTAAAATTGATCGTTTCTCTGAATTCTGTGCGAAGTATAATCTGGGTGATCGCAATTTACTTAAATTCGGAATGGTTAATATCATAACGGAACTGGTTTCCCGTGCCTACAAGCATGAATGTATTGAGGTAGATGAAGATCAAATTCTTGTGCTGATCCAATACAATTCTGAAACCATGTATCCTTCTGAGAATGAAGAACTCATTTCTATTGCCAAAGAAATCCAACAGAACACGCAACGATTTTTACAAATCGCGACATCCATTACGTTCGGAGAAGTATTTGAAACCTTATATCCCTTGAATGTTCAATACTTAAAAACACTTGATTTATCTTATAACCGATTGATCTTGGGTCATGCATGTATCATCTTTCATGAGAAGTTGAATTATGTGACAGATGAATTTAAGTATCCGCATGAGCTTGAGAAGGAATTGACGGATGATTTGATTCAGGGCCAGTTCATTGAGGCGAAACAAGCCTTTTCCGATATGATCGGGAGTGCGGCACCATATAGTTATACCATTCTCAATTCCGTACTCATTCGCATGCTGTTGGCCATTCGTTACGCCATTGAAGTGGTAGAAGCGAATCAATCCATCAAAGTTAATTTCAATTTCAATACCTACCTGGCTAATCTTCAGAAGATGGAAACCTTAGAAGAAATTCAAACTGATTATTATCGGTTATTTGATAACTTATCAATGGAGTTGGAATTGAAAAAAGATAACAAATACATCAAGCTTCTTGAAGATGTGAATCAAATCATTCATACGGATTTTGCCAATATAGCGCTTTCCTTGGATACGATTGCCGATAAAATAAACTTATCACCTTCTTACCTTGGGAAATTGTATAAGAAGCATCGACTTATCTCCGTCACCGATTATTTGAATAACATCAGACTTGCTTACGCTAGCGAACAAATCGCCTCAACGGAAGAAACCATTAATACCATCATGGAAAAGACAGGATTTACAAGTCGAAGCCATTTTTTCACGCTATTTAAGAAAGCTTATGGTGTAACTCCGAATCAATATCGAAGTAATGCCAAAAAATACGTGCCTGTGGAAGATTACAGGTGAGAAGAAAGAGGAGAAGACCATGATCTACACTAATTTTGGGAATACAGGGCTACGGGTATCGAAATTGGGTTTAGGTGGTGCGCCACTTGCTGGTGATTTTGGTAAAACGGATGAAGCTGAAGTACAAAGACTCATTCATGAAGCGATTGATTCAGGCATCAATTTCATTGATACCGCTCCGTTATACGGTTATGGCGAGTCAGAGCGACGGATTGGTAAAGGAATTTTAGGTCGAAGAGATAAGGTAGTTCTTGCAACCAAAGCGGTTCGATCAGATTTATCCTACGACTATAATAGCACTCTTCAATCGGTAGAAGACAGTCTGCAGCGCCTGCAAACGGACTGGATCGATATCCTGCAAATTCATGATGTGGAGAGGCAACCCTTTGAACTCGTTGTGAACGAAACCATTCCAGCACTGCAAAAGCTTAAACAAGATGGCAAAATTCGATTTATAGGCGTTAGCACTCGGAACCTGCCGCAATTAATGACATATATGAAATTGGACTGCTTTGATGCGATCCAATTCTATGCTCGCTATATGCTGCTGGATCATTCGGCCAAGGATGAGGTGCTGCCGCTTGCTAAGCACATGAAGTTAGGTGTTATTAATGGAAGTGTACTAGGTATGGGCATATTGGCAGATACACCTGCTAAATTTCTCGAAGAGGAAATGTTAACTAGAGCTAAGCAACAAATGGAACAGCTTGCATTTTTGCGAAGAACGGAGCCACAAGGTCTCATCGAACCTGGCATGAGGTTTAGCCTGACTCAGCCAGACATCCATATAACGCTCACAGGCATAGCATCCCTTGATACCCTGCGGAAAAACATTTCCTATTGTGATGGAAAAGGCTTGGATCCCGATGATTTGGCAAAGGTGTATGGGTTATTTAATGGTCAACATTTGTTTGATTAATGAAATCGTATATTGTGAGGAGAAGTGAGATATGTCATCATCTCGAGATCTTGAAGTAGTTGCTTCTGTCAGTGCAACAGAACGTGTAACACCTCCGCAGTGGGCGATGCAAGAACAGCTCCTTTTTGAAACATTGAATAAAGCGGCTAAGGAATTCGTGGCAAGGTACACACATCCGGACGGTACGCTCATCTGGTTCGAGCATTGGCCTGGTATGGACGGTTCCGATGACCCGTATGAAGGCTTTATGAATTTGGCGCTATTGTATGTCCTTGGAGGCAGCAGCGAGCTGCACGAAATATCCCGTAAAATATGGGATGGCATTACTTGGCAGTGGACGGAGTATGGGCAGATCCACCGTGAGTTTGATGCGTATTATGACTGGATGCATCACGGCGAGGGTTATTTATATTTGTATTTCTTAGGTCTGGCAGGGCCTTCAACGCTTAAGGATCGCCAACGAGCAAAGAATTTCGCGGCTATGTATACGGGGGATGACCCTGAAGCTCTGAACTATGATACAGAATTGAAGTTGATTCGGTCTCCGCTAAATGGCAGTAAAGGCCCTCGATTCGAGGTGAATGAAGAAGACTGGAGCACGCATCGTGGAATCTTAGATGATTACTTGGCGCCTTATGAAGATATCCCAGGTGTAGATTTCCAAAGTCTCAAATGTGCATGGTCCAATGATGAAGTCTATAAACACTTGATCACGATGATGAACGAGCGAATGAACCGCGGTGATGTGCCGTTAAATTTGAATGCAACAGGATTAATTACCCATGCGTTTCTTCATTCTGGAGATGAGAGTTTGAAGAGCTGGGTGATCGACTACGTGGATGCGTGGCAAGAACGAGCTCGCTCGAATGGCGGGATTATTCCTGACAATGTGGGACTGAATGGACAAATTGGGGAGTACAATGATGGGAAATGGTGGGGGGGTTACTACGGTTGGAGATGGCCGCATGGGTTCATGACGATTCTTGAACCACTCACGAACGCCTGCATGAATAAGGTTCTACTCACTGGAGACTTCAGCGCGCTGCAGCTGGCGAGGGAACAGCTTGACTTAAACTGGGAGCTGCGCCAAGAACAAGATGGGAAAGTGGTTGTTCCTTATAAGCATTTCGATAGCGGATGGACAGATTACCGCGGGGCAAATCCTAAGTATCCGGTTTACTTATGGTCGATGTCAATGTCGGATGAGGATTTGGAACGGATCGAACGGATCCCGAAAGACCATGACTGGAATGAAATCATTATCCCTGAGTTCTCCGGCAGAGACCCTAGAACAGGTCGAGAGACGAAGCATTATATCGGCAATACGCAACCTTGGTACCAATATATCCGCGGACATTTGCCAGAATATCCAGAACGAATACTAGAAGCCAACTATGCAATGATTAGCAATCAGCTTACTCGCATGCGGGCTCCGGAAGGTGATCCGAACAGTTGGACAGAGCATTTCAACGAAGGGATCTACTCAGCCATTCACATTTGGCAGGAAATGTGTCCGCTTTATTTTGAAGGTCTGGTGCAGTTAACATTAGGGGGACCGATGCACATCTCACATGGAGGCTTGCAGCACGGCCGTGTTCGCTATTTCGATGCGATAGCGAAGAGACCGGGCTTGCCAGCCGGGATATCTGCCTTGGTTGAGAAGCTGACACCGGATTCCGTGACGATTCATTTGATCAATACGAACCAGTTCGAAGACAGGGAGCTAATCGTTCAGGCAGGTGTATTTGGTGAACACCAGTTTGTACAGGGTGACATTATCAATGAAAACGATGAAATTGCAGGGTCGGTGGAAGTAAATGGGAAGTGGCTGCATGTTTCACTGCCAGCTGGAACAGGCCTCACATTACGCATGGCGATGGATCGGTATGTCAATCGTCCAACCTATGATATGCCTTGGCCGAATATGCATAACCGATCCATCATTAGAGGGCGAGGAGAATGAAAGCCTGCTGCGCCACGCACTCCTTTAGAATAATCGCCTAGCTGTGACAAAACGCTTCTGCCATTTCTCATCGAAATCCGTGAAGTGAACGCCAAGCTCTTTGGAATAGGTTTGAAGAATTTTACCATCTCCCGCATAAATGCCTACATGACCAATATCGAGCCCGCGAGCTGTGAAAAATAGCAGATCGCCTTTACGAATTTCATTAATTCCGATGACTTTTCCATCCAGTGCTTGGTCGTAAGAGACTCGCGGCAAATCAATGGATAGCACGTTTTTAAACACATATTGAACAAACGAGGAGCAATCGAATGTTTTCGATTGACCGGATGCGGCTCCGAATTCGTATGGGGTTCCTAGGTATTTCGACCCGAAATTGATAATTTCATCCGCTTGCTTCGCAGCTAACGCCGGGCTCGTGTAATCGGTATACATCGAAGCCGCAGAAATGAAACCAATTGTACCGTCTTGGGTCTGTACCTCCAGCCATTCCGTATTTATTTCTCGGATGACGTGAATTTTATCGCTTTTCGGAAGCATTCGGAGAACGCGGGAATCCTGATCCTTGCCTGGTAAGTCGCGCAGGTTGACGCCATATTGGATCGTAGTTTCATAGGAATGAACTGATGAAATGGTGATCGAACGGGAATAGTCATGCCATTTCACGAGATTTCCCAGCGTTTCACTAACAAATCGCAATGGAATCAAAGTGAACCCATCCATAATTTTACCTGGAACAGGCAGTTCCAATCGTTCTTGATTTTTATACGCGTATATATCTCCGATACGGTATGTAAATACATCGCTATTTTTCTTAGCTGTAACTGTTCGTGTGTTGTCGTCCCATGAAATGGATGCACCTTCAGCCTCAAATAAGGCACGCATCGGAACGAGACTATAGCCGTTCTCAATGACAGGTGGTGTCTGAAATGTTAACGGATGTCCATCCAGAAACACAGAAGGAGACACATTCTCAGCGGCTTTTACCGACGTTCCTTGAAGTAGAACCATGCTCAATATTGTTATTTTCACACCTTGAAGGAAACCATTTCTAATCCTCATATAGGTATACCTCTTACTTTCCGATAGTTCCTATATCATTCGTTGAAAACCAATACCTTTAGTCCGTAATTTAGGTGCCAGTAAATGGAAATAGAAAGAGGACTCCTTGCGGAGTCCTCTTTGACGGTGAGTAGATTTGTTGGTACTCTTGCTTTGAACCTTACTTCGCTAGGTCACTACCTCATCACATCATTGCAGTACGGGTACTACAGTAAGTGGTATGCGGCACATCTCCTCGCCTCCATATGGATTCAATAACAAATTCCCTTGTGTAAATTGTCTGCGACACAACACCTCATCACTGCGTCACCGTCATAAATTATTATGTCCGGGTTGCTAAGACATTATACATTGAATTGGCTAAAAGGTTACATCGCTGAATACATATAGAAGCAACAACAAAAAGGGGTGATGTCCATGCGCCCAGGTTACGGTATGTTCCAACAACAAACGTCCAAAATGCGATTGACCCCTCAACTGCGTAAAGCAATAACAATCCTCAAGCTTTCGACACCAGAATTGCTGGAAGTTGTCCAACAGGAGATCAATGAGAATCCGATGTTGGAATTCGCCGGCAACGAATGGGATGCTTATAACATCAAGCCTCAATTATTTCGTGGCAAAGGAAGTAGCAGCAGTGAGCACATCTATGACCCATTACGATCCGCAGCAAGTAACGAGGTATCCTTGGAAAGACATTTAAAGGAACAGTTGAGTTTTGTGAAAAAAATATCGCCAACAATGCGGCATATCGTCTCATTCATGATCGGAAATCTTGACAACAATGGTTACCTTGGTCCCACTTTGCATGAAATTTCCGAAGTGTGTAAAACCGAGATAGCCCAAGCGGAGCTTGCGCTAAAGATCTTGCAGAGCTTTGAGCCCCGCGGCGTAGGAGCAAGAAACTTGAGGGAATGCCTGCTACTTCAGGTGCAGTCCCTGTCCGATAGCTTTCCTTTAGTCTCCGAATTAATTCGTGGACATCTAAAGGATGTAGCTGATTATAGAATTCATAAATTAGCGACGCTCCTGCGAGTAGGCACACAAGAAATTCAGGCTGCGATCGATGTGATCAAAGGGTTGAATCCCAGACCTGGCGCAGCCTATCACATAGAAGCCATTCAATATATCATTCCTGAGGTCATTATCGAGAAGGGGAGTGATCAGCTCGTTGTGCTGCTTCACCAAACAGCGTCCTCCCGAGTTGCGATTAATGGTTATTATGAACGTATGGTTCTGGAGAACAGTGATAAGAACGAAGTAACAAAGTTCCTCACAGGTAAATTACACGCCGCGAAATTCTTCTTGAAGTGCCTGGAGCAAAGACGTAGGACCATATACCGGGTAGCGCACGCCATTGTGGAGGAGCAGGCCGATTTTTTCTGGAAGGGGACGGCCCATCTCAAACCAATGACCTTACATCAGATTGCTGATAAATTGGGTGTTCATGAATCAACAGTCAGCCGCGCTACGGCAGGGAAATACGCCCAAACACCCTGGGGCATCTTCGAACTGAAATACTTTTTCCCCTCGGGATTGCAAATGGAATTAGGAGATTCCGCTTCATCTGAGCGTGTAAAAGCAAAAATAAAGGCATGGATCAGCGGTGAAAACCAGCAAAAACCATACTCTGATCAAAAGCTGGCAGAACTTATGAAACAGGAAGGTATTCACATTTCTCGAAGAACTATAACCAAATATAGGGAAGAGCTTGGTATATCTTCTTCTGTTAGAAGGAAACGCATATAGTTGGAATACATGGTGATAGGAGGTGGTCATTTCAACGACTTGGTCCATAAATTCATGTCTTCAAATTTATCATAGATATCACAATTTTTCGTAAGTCGGCCGTAATAGCGATACCCCATTTGGTAGAAAACAGCATTCATCCCAAAGGAAAGCGCTCTAGATAAGGAATAGGCGCAAGTGATATTTCGTGCAAGCAACTCATCTTCTAAGGCATGCATTAGCAGTCTCATGAGTCCTTGATTGCGATAAGCGGGGAGTGTAGCGCAGTCTGTCATCTCAGCATTGGCATAGACCGTATTGATCTCTGCGGAGGCAGCGCTAATCAGTTGATTCTGCGATTCGACGAGATAATAAATCGTTCCTTCTTGCATGGTTTTCTCGACATAGGTCGGATCATTCATCGGTGTCGGGTACGTTTGGAAAATGTGACGATATAAGTTGGAGAGTGGTTCAGCATCCTCCTGTCGAGCTAGTCGCAACGTACAGCCGTTTGGCACCAATGGTCGATTCGGTTTGGGAGGGAGATCGAGCACTTGCTTAAGAATGTGATCTTCTTCCATCCAATAGTCGCTGGTTCGCCGCTCCAAGTCATCATAGAATGCCATACAATATGCGTCGTCCCCATTGAAATAGCCTTTATAAATGCCCTCCAACATGCAGCCCTTTGATAAAAATAGTTGCCAGTCAACCTCTCGGGATTTGATGAACACTTTGGTCAAAGCATGTTCCTTAGCTAGTTCAACGATCCGCGCATAAATGGCATCGATGTTCCCCAAATAGTCATCTACTCGCAGCCTTTTATTCATAAAATCAAGGCAAATCATGATCGTATAATCGGTAGCGTTCACAATTTGATTCGTGTAGGCCGGCAGTTCATTTGGCATTTAGCATCCTCCTAACACCCTCCATTTGCTGCAAAAAAATAACCGCTGCCAAAAGTTTGGCGGCTTTTCCCATACATGTAACCTGGTAGCTGTACAAATACCCATTGCGAAAAGTTGGCATCTACTTTGCATGATGAAGAGATAGTCGTAAGAATGTTCTATACCATATGAAGGAGGACAGACGCATATGAATTGCATGTGGTGTGAAGCGGAAGATATTCGTGAAAGTGTGAAAGATTGCTATTGGATCCTCCCAGATGGAAGAATGGCCGTTCAGATATTGGAAGTACCGGCGATCGAATGCGCCAACTGTCGTACTTATGTATTGGAAAGCACGGCACAGCACATCGAAGAGACCCTGTATTGGCATGATGTATCTGCGTTAGGAACGACTTTTCGATATGAAGAGCTGTTGAAGGCTCCGCGGGTTAAGAACATCTTTCTGAAGTAGAAACTTCGCAAGAGTGAGCATGTGGGGGTGTCGTATGAAGCGGGAGCATGTCATCAAGCCGGTTTTGGATCACCATTATCCCACCATTCAATCTGGGAAAGGCGTGTTTCTATACGATGATCAAGGCAAAGCCTATATAGACGGATCGTCGGGAGCTGTGACAGCTGGCATCGGGCACGGCGTTCAAGACATCATTGATGCGATGCTGGAGCAGGCAAATAAGGTCTCCTTCGTCTATCGATCACAATTTACCAGTGAACCTGCCGAAAAGCTCGCTGAGAAGTTAAGCGATTTAGCACCCGGCAACGATTACTGGACCTTTTTCGTGAATAGCGGTTCCGAAGCTACGGAGACTGCGATGAAAATCGCAATACAGCACTGGCAAGAGAAAGGTCGGCTGGGCAAGAATAAAGTGATTTCAAGACGAATGAGCTATCACGGGATCACATTAGGCGCCCTGTCGATGTCAGGTCATGTCCTGCGAAGAAGACGATTTATTCCATTATTGGAGGACTTTCCGGTCGTAGTTCCGCCTTATTGTTATCGCTGTCCGCTCGGCAAAATCTATTCAGCATGCGGCATGGCCTGTGCGGACGATTTGGCTACTGCGATCAAGCGGATCGGTGCTGAACATATCGCCGCGTTCATAGCGGAGCCGATCATTGGAGCCGCAGGCGGTGCAATTGTGCCGCCCGATGGTTACTACAAGAAGATCAAGGCGATCTGCGAACAAAATGACATCTTATTTATCGCCGATGAAGTCATGACAGGGATTGCCCGAACGGGAGCCATGTTCGGTTTGGAGCATTATGGAGTTGAACCCGACCTCATGGCGCTTGGAAAAGGCATGAGCGCTGGTTATACGCCGATGGCAGCAACGCTTGTCAAAGATCATGTGATGGAACCCATTTTGAAAGGCACCAAAAGTATCATGTCTGGTCACACATACAGTGCGAATCCCCAATCGGCTGCTGTTTCCTTAGCCGTTCTTCACTATATCGAGAAGCATCAATTAGTCAGTGCGGCCGAGACCCAAGGCAACTATTTGAAGGCTCAGCTTAAGCAAATGGCGGATGGCATCGACATCATTGGAGATGTGCGCGGTAAAGGGCTGCTATTAGCCCTCGAATTTGTGGCTGATCGTAGCAGCAAACGACCGTTTGCACCTGGTATAGGTGTCACGTCACGGATTATCGAGAAAGCCTTTCATAAAGGACTTCTCGTTTATCCCGCGGCAGGCGCGATCGATGGGGAAGGGGATGCAATAATTGTGGCGCCGCCTCTGGTCATAAACGAGGCAGAAATCGATCAACTTGTGCACATATTGGAAAAGTCCATCCGGGAAGTCATGGCTGAGATAACCCCATCCGTAACGGAGGAGATTTGATGATGCCGAACGAACATGCACACGAGGTTGCAGGTGGTAAAGTTAGATCTTTAGAAGAAGCTCTTGAGTCAATTACTGATGGCTGTACATTAATGTTTGGCGGCTTCGGAGGTATCGGTACGCCTCCAACGTTAATTGAGGGGATGTTACAAAAGGGCGTAAAGGAATTAACCCTTATTGGGAATGATACAGGGTTTCCCCATATCGGCATTGGACGTTTAGTTACAGCAGGTTGCGTGAAGAAATTGATCGCCTCTCATATTGGTTCTAATCCTAACGCTGGTCAAATGATGGAGCAGGGCACCATGGAGGTCGTCTTTTATCCGCAAGGTACGCTCTGTGAAAAAATTCGAGCCGGCGGCGTTGGACTTGGCGGGGTATTGGTGGATGTCGGTGTCGGTACGATCATGGAACAGGGTAAGGCGAAGGTTTCCATCGACGAGAAAACCTATCTGGTAGAACCTGCCCTGACGGCGGACGTCGCGATCGTACATGCGAAAAAGGCTGATCCCTATGGGAATCTCATCTACGATAAAAGCGGTAGAAACCTCAATCCGTTGGTCGCGATGGCCGGAAAAATAACGATTGCCGAAGTAGACGAAATTGTGCCGCTAGGTGAGTTGGACCCCGAAAGTATCGTTACGCCAGGCATTTTCGTCGATATGGTGATCTTGAGCAGAGGGGTGAATTGGGCATGGGTATGGGAAAAGAAACCCGCGACCGAATAGCAAAGCGTGCCGCTCAAGAGTTAAAGGACGGGATGGCTGTTAATTTAGGCATCGGGATCCCGACCAAGGTCGCGGATTATGTGCCAGAAGGCATACAAGTCGTATTTCATGCGGAAAACGGGATTCTAGGTGCTGGCGGCGGTCCTCTTCCAGGAGAAGAAGATGCTTTTCTCTGCAACGCAGGCGGATATCCCATCACGATAACGAGTGGGGCTTCCTACTGTGATAGCGCGATTGCTTTTGCCATGATTCGCAGAGGCTGTATCGACATCACCATCCTTGGCGCGCTTGAGGTGAGCGAACGTGGGGATTTGGCTAATTGGATTGTGCCTGGGAAGCGTGTGGCTGGAATTGGCGGGGCGATGGAGCTTGCCCAGAAAGCCAAAAAAGTCATCGTTCTGATGAACCATGTGAATCGGCAGGGGGAGTCTAAGGTCAAAAAACAATGCGACTTGCCGCTTACGGCAGTAGCTTGTGTGAAATTAATTATTACGGAAATGGCTGTGATGGAGGTTACGGAGCAAGGTTTGCTTTTAAAAGAAATCATGCTGCCTTATACAGTTGAAGACGTAGTAGCCAATACGGAAGCTGCTTTACGCATCCCGGAACACATAGCTTACATTCCATAGACGGTGGTACAACGTGATTGGTTATACCCGGAAGGAGAGGTTTCCTTTGTCTAATGAGAACCACGTTCAACTGCAAAAGCAAATTCATGAGTGGATATGGGCTCATCGCAAAGAAGGCATCGAATTGCTGCAGAAGCTGGTAAGGCTTCCAAGTGTGCAAGGCAATGAACAGGATATACAGCTTTTCATTGCTGATAAATTGCGAGAATTGGCGCTCGACGTGGATGTGTGGGAGCCGGATGGAGAGTCTCTAGCATCGCATGCTTATTTTTGTTCCCCGCGAAGCCGTTTTGTGGGCAGTCCCAATGTTGTTGGTGTTTTGAAGGGGGCAGGCGGGGGGCGCTCACTGCTGCTGAACGGTCACATGGATGTCGTACCAGCAGGAGATCGCGAGCAATGGCAGGATGATCCTTACAGCGGCAACGTGGTTGACGGGAAGCTGTATGGTCGCGGGGCGACGGATATGAAAGGCGGGAACGTCTCTCTGCTTATGGCTATCGAGGCTGTTCAGAGTCTCGGGTTGAGGTTGAAAGGCGACGTCATTTTTGAAAGCGTCATTGAAGAAGAAAGCGGCGGGGCAGGGACACTGGCTGCCATTGTAAAAGGGTATCGAGCCGATGCTGCGCTCATTCCGGAGCCTACAAATATGCGTATATTTCCGAAGCAACAGGGCTCTATGTGGTTTCGTATCGAGGTGAAGGGACGCTCGGCTCACGGGGGAACGAGATATGAGGGCGTTAGCGCCATTGAAAAAAGTATGGCTGTCATCCAGCATATTCGCGAGCTTGAGGAGCAGCGAAATGCTCGGATCTCGGATCCGTTGTACGCCAATAACCCGATTCCGATTCCGATAAATATCGGAGTCATACAGGGTGGCAATTGGCCTTCGTCTGTCTCAGATACAGTGAAGCTGGAGGGACGAATGGGCGTTGCCCCGGAGGAAAAGCTTGCTGACGCCAAGGAAGAAATGAGCCAGTGGATCGCGAGCCTTAGCGCGGAAGACCCTTGGTTTGAGAAACATCCGCCTACGGTGGAATGGTTCGGGGCTCAGTGGGTGCCGGGCAGCGTGGATCCTGAGCACGCCTTGATGGAGGTGCTAATGCAGCAATACCGAGAGGTGAAACGGGAAGAACCTACGATTGAGGCATCGCCATGGGGAACCGATGGCGGATTGCTCACACAGATTGGTGAAACACCTTGTATCATTTTTGGCCCAGGCATCACACAAGTCGCCCATTATCCGAATGAACACATTGAATTGGAACGTGTGTTCGAGGTGGCTGAAATCATCGCATTGACGATGATTCACTGGTGTGGTTTGGATGGATTGGAGGTGTAAGGATGGAGATGGATATGAACCGGAAACGATTGAAGTTCATTGATATGAAGACGGCGATTCCGGGGCCGCAAGCACAGCTCTTGCTGGAGAGGCGCATGGCGAGTGTGCCAAGAGGCCCTTTCAATACGGTGCCAACCTTTGCGGCAAAAGGGGAGGGAGCTTTGCTCACTGATGTGGATGGAAATACCTTTATTGATTTCGCTGGTGCAATCGGATCCCTAAATGTCGGACATTGTCCGCCTAAGGTCGTGGAGGCATTGAAGGCCCAGCTGGATCACTATTTGCATCCTTGTTTTCATGTCATGATGTATGAGCCTTATGTGGCATTAGCTGAGAAGCTCAATGTTTTGACGCCTGGGAGTCATAAGAAGAAAACATTTTTCTTGAACAGCGGCGCTGAAGCGATTGAGAATGCGGTGAAAATTGCCCGTAAATTTACGGGACGAAGAGCCGTAATTTCCTTCGAGCGTGGCTTTCACGGGAGAACGTATATGGCGATGTCCTTAACCAGTAAAGTAAAACCTTATAAGAATGGCTTCGGTCCTTTTGCGCCTGATACGTACAAAATGCCTTATCCCTACTACTATCGCGCTCCTTCCGGAATGACACGGGATGAGGTAGATGATCAGTTGTTGCAGAAATTCGATGATTTCTTCTTATCGGAGGTTCCGGGTGAAGAGGTCGCAGCGATTATCATGGAACCCGTTCAAGGCGAAGGGGGATTTGTGATCCCATCTGTTAGGTTCGTGCAAGGCGTGTAGGCAATCTGTGAGAACTACGGAATATTGCTAATTGCCGACGAAGTTCAGACCGGCTTCGGGCGGACAGGGAAAAACTTTGCGATGGAGCACTTCGGCGTTGTACCTGATTTAATGACCATGTCCAAATCGATTGCCGCCGGGCTCCCGATTAGCGCTGTGACAGGACGGGCGGATATAATGGATGCGCCAGGCATCGGTGAGATCGGCGGCACTTATGGCGGCAGCCCGCTCGGATGTGTAGCTGCTTTACAAGTCATTGAAATGCTAGAGGAGGAACGGCTGGCTGAACGTGCAGGAGAGATTGGGGCAGCAGTAAGCGAACGATTTATCAAGTTGCAACAGGAAGTAAACTGTATAGGGGATGTACGTACACTGGGCGCCATGAGTGCAATTGAGATCGTGAAGGATTTGTCGTCCAAAATGCCAGATAAAGAACTGACAAGCAGGATTATACAAGCGGCGCACCAACGTGGTGTTATCGTGATGAGTGCGGGGATATACGGTAATGTGATACGTTTGCTAAGTCCGCTGGTCATTACCGATGAGCAGCTTGTTGAGGGCTTGGAGGTTCTGGAGGAAGCGATCAAAACATGTATTAACCCAAGTGTGCTTTCATGAGCTAATTTGGATGGGGGGGATGACAGCATGAGAAAGCACCTTTTTATCGACGGTTCATGGGTGGAAGCTGAGCAGTATCGGCCCTTATTCTCGCCATACAGTGGAGAGCAAATAGCGGAGGTTGCATTTGCAGTTCCAGCTGAAGTGGAGCGTGCGATTGCAGCTGCCGAGAGAGCTAGACCGCTCATGGCGCGTATGCCGGCGCATGAACGGGCAGCAATTCTAGAGAAGCTGGCAGCTTTGATCCGCGAGAAAAAGGAAGAATGCGCCCGACTGATTGCGCTAGAAGCCGCTAAACCGATAACTACAGCGAGAACAGAGGTAGATCGAACGATTGCGACCTACAAGTTTGCCGCCGAGGAAGCAAAGCGGATTCATGGAGAAACGATCCCTATGGATGCGGCACCTGGAGGTGAAGATCGTGTTGCCTATACGATTCATCAGCCTTTAGGGGTTGTGGCGGCGATAACGCCATTCAACTTTCCGATGAATCTGGTTGCGCACAAAGTAGGCCCAGCCATCGCTGCAGGCAATACGATTGTCTTGAAACCAGCAGGGCAAACGCCGTTAACTAGCTTGTTCATGGCAGAGCTTATGCAGCAGGCGGGATTACCGGCAGGAGCGCTAAACGTAGTTACTGGCAGTGGAAGTGTGATAGGTGACATCTTGGTAAGGGATCCACGGATAAAGGCGGTAACCTTCACGGGAAGCCCTGAGGTCGGGATCGCCATCCGGAATAAGGCTGGCTTGAAAAAGGTTATTCTAGAACTAGGCTCCAATTCTGCGCTAATTGTGGATCAAGGGATTGATGTAGATGCCATGATCGCGAGGTCGGTCACAGGAGCATTTTCTTACGCGGGTCAGGTATGCATCTCGCTTCAGCGAATTTATGTGCATGAGCAGCTTTTTGATGAATTTGTTAGGAAATTCGTAACGCAGACGAAGAAGCTTCATTTGGGTGATCCGTTGGATGCCGCAACGGATGTGTCGGCTTTAATCGGCTCACGCGACGCTGAGCGTGCCATGCAATGGATTGCTGATGCGGAGAAGCTTGGCGCGATTGTCGCAACGGGGAACAAGAGAGAGGGGAATATCGTTCACCCGACAGTCTTGCTTCAAGTTTCTTCATCGGCAAACATATCGTGCCAGGAAGTGTTTGCCCCTATTGTGATGATCAATAAAGTAGCGTCGATAGAGGAAGCCATTGAGTTAGTTAATGACTCCAAATATGGACTTCAAGCTGGCCTATACACCGAAAACATTCGAACAGCTCTTGCCGCTGCCGAAGCTTTGGAGGTAGGAGGCGTCATGATCAATGATATTCCAACCTTTCGCGTAGACCATATGCCGTATGGCGGTGTGAAGGAGAGCGGAACTGGGCGCGAGGGTGTAAAGTATGCCATTCGTGAATTGACGGAGTTGAAATTAATTGTTTTTAAAAAGTAGGCGGACGTGTGCGGCGGATGGGGCAAAATAGCATGTCGCTAAGAAAAAAGGCACCCGAGCTGGGTGCCTTTTGGCATTGAGACACATATATAACCAGTCGTTTACACATACTCCGCAAAACTAACTGGAAAACCTACAGTTAGTTTTGTGTATTTGGGGCTTTCGGGGAAGATTACGCAAATTTAACTGTAGGAAATCCAGTTATTCCGTCAGATGGACTCCCGTAAGATCGCCGTTTCTTACCCACTGGGTGCCAATTCCGCCCAATTTCTACTTGAACGCCATCTACTCCACGGGTATCACCGTTGTGCTCTCTTTTTTCTCCTTGCTCTGTGCTTTCATCAATTTATCCTTCATTTCGTCCCTCATCGGCCGACGATCCTTCAGCGACATGTGCTCCGGTGTTTCCTGATACGTTTTCCTTCTACCGATTCGGCGCAAATTTTCTGGCACTAAGTTGAATTTTTCATCTTTCATGAGCGCAATGATGCCGGTGCTTTCCGGCTGTTTCTGAATGCCGTAGATCTCATTGAAATATTCATCGGCTCGGCCTGGTGTATAGTTTTTCGGTTCGGGATAGCCCACGATCACGCCTTCGTAATTACGCAGGATCACCTTATCCTGACTTTGCGAGATCAGATAGTTGGGTTGAAGCGCAATTTTGCCGCCCCCGCCTGGAGCATCGACTACAAAGGTAGGTACTGCATACCCCGAGGTGTGACCACGAAGAGATTCAATAATTTCAAGCCCCTTGGAAACGGGCGCCCGGAAATGACCAATGCCTTCGGATAAATCACATTGATAAATGTAGTACGGACGAACACGTATTTTCACCAGATCATGCATGAGCTTCTTCATGATATACGTGCTGTCGTTGATTCCGGCTAGAATCACTGACTGATTACCGAGCGGAACGCCTGCATTGGCTAGCATTTCGCAGGCCTTTTTGGCTTCTTCCGTGATTTCCAAAGGATGATTAAAATGCGTGTTCAACCAAACGGGATGATATTTCTTAATAATCGAGCACAAATGCTCCGTAATGCGCTGCGGGAATACGACAGGAGCTCTAGTGCCGATCCGAATGATCTCGACATGGGGAATCGCCCGCAAATTTTTCAGAATATACTCCAAAATATTGTCGTTAATGAGTAAGCCATCCCCACCAGAAAGCAGTACGTCACGTACTTCCGGTGTATTTCGAATATAGCTAATTGCATCGTCCAATTGCTTCTTGGGTACGCCCATACCCACTTGGCCAGAGAAACGGCGGCGTGTGCAGTATCTGCAGTACATTGAGCATTGATTCGTTACCAAGAAGAGAACTCTGTCTGGGTATCGATGTGTTAATCCCGGGGTAGGGGAGTCTTCATCTTCGAAAAGAGGATCCTCGAGATCGTACTTGGTTTTCAATAACTCAGCTGAAATAGGGACCGATTGCATCCGAATCGGGCATCGCGGGTCATCCGGATTCATCAAAGATGCATAGTAAGGCGTAATATTTAAAGGAATGGTCTGCGTTGAAATGCGAACGCCTTCTTCTTCCTCAGGTGTTAGATGTACTACTTTTTTTAAATCATCTAAGGTACGAATGGTATGAGTAAGCTGCCAAAGCCAATCATTCCATTGCTCTTCCGTTACATGTTTCCAAAGTTCAACTTGCTTCCGGTCACGTCGTTCCATCTTTGCACCTCCAACATGAATGTCTTCTTATCTATAGTAAGATGCAAAAAGGATGCCAACATTTCATCATACCCTTTGAACATGCAAAAAAGTCTCCTGGCAGGAGACTTAAATGGTTATCTGATACTAATTTTAAAAGAGAAATCCTCTTCGCCGTCGAATGAAAAATCGGAATGTGGATCTAATTAATAAGAATAACAGTGGACTCTTCTTGTGAACGGGATGACGTACAGAGCGAGGCACTAGATAATTGATAGGCATCACGTATTCGGATACTACTTCTATTTCTGCAGCTTTACCCTGTGTTCCGAGTAGTGGCACTTCCAACGTACTGGCGATCTCGCTTTTATTTTCTAACAGCAAATCTATTTTTCGCTCATATTCCGTAAGACGATTAGTCAGTATAAGATTCTCTTCATTGAGTTTATGAATAAGTTCATATAGTAATTTCATCGTTAGCTTCGGTTTCTCTTGTGATTCATTGGAATCTGCATTGTAAGCGGGGGATGGCAGAAGCGGCAATTCTTCCTCATTTTTTGCTTTGTTTACCACAATACTTCCTCCTCTACGAATGGATTTCGCAATAAACAACATAAACAAGACATGCTAGTAAGCCTTGTCTCTATCGTAAAGGATTTGGCGAGTGATGTTGCTCGAAAACCGTTGTCGTATTGTAATCTTTCTTGGTGAAGATTAGGCTGAAATCTCAAACTTGTATCTTACAATCTTCAAGGCTTCCTAACAATCCCATAGCGATTCAACTTATATTGCAAAGCTTGGCGCTTGATGCCTAGCGCTTGCGCCGTGAGCGTAATGTTATATTGATGAAAAGCTAGCGCATCCGTGATTGCTTCCTTTTCCAATTGCTTCACTTTATCAGGCAATTTAGTGGCACTGGCAGATCGTACGGCCATCGCATCGTTCCTAGCAGCTGTAAGTAGAGATGATGACGGAATTGTACTAGGATTTCCAATGAAATAAGCGGGGAGGTGATGTTCTTCGATCATTTCACACTCCAGCTCCATCATGTTATAGGTGGATTCGATTGCATGACTCAATTCCCGAATATTGCCAGGCCAATGATAATTCATTAAGCAGGCCAAAGCGGATGGAGATACGCCACTAATTCTCATGCCGAACATCTGGTTGAATTTTTCAATAAAGTGAGATGTGAGGAGGGGGATATCTTCTTTTCTATGGACAAGCGGTGGCAGGTATAAATTCACAACATTTAGCCGGTAAAAAAGATCACTGCGCAGCAAGCCTTTGGCTAATGCTTCCTTCGGATCGATATTCATGGCGGTAATGATGCGAACATCGACTTGCTGTTCATGGGTTCCACCGACTCGGCGAACGATGCCATCTTGAAGGACTCGTAATAATTTGGCCTGCAGAAATAAATCCAAACTATTCAATTCATCGAGAAAAAGAGTTCCCCCATTGGCTTGCTCGAACAATCCAGCACGGTCAATTGCCCCCGTAAACGCACCTCTTGCAGTGCCGAACATAATCCCTTCCATCAGCTCGTTGGGAACAGCTGCGCAATTTTGAGCAATAAAAAGGCGGTTTCGACGGGCTCCTGCATTGTGTATGCTTTGGGCGAACAATTCTTTTCCCGTACCGGTTGGTCCCGAAATCAAAACGGGTGAGCTCGTACGTGATGCCTTCTTAGCAAAGGCAATGGTTTGCTGAAATGCTTCGCTTTGGCCAATTAAATCGCTAAAATGGTAGCGAGCCGAGCTTGCATTTTTCTTATCTTTGGACGGAGATTCGTAGATTTGATGCCTCAGATCAAGAATTTGATCATGTAGATGAACAATGCTAGTGATATCTTTCGCTACTTCTAGGGCGCCGATGATTTCACCATTTTCCAATAACGGATAAGTGCTGTTAATGGTCGTAATCCTTTTCCCCGTCACACTTACATAGGTTTGAATTTTCTCTCTTATTTCAATTCCTGTTTGCAGGACTTTCATGAAAGTACTCGTTTCATTCGTCAGGGAAGGAAAGAGGTCGAAGAAGTTCTTGCCCACCACTTGTTCCCGCTTAAAACCGTCCGTTTCTGCCATTTTCTCATTATAAAAAATCGTAATTCCCTTGTTATCAATCAGGTGAACACCGACATCAATGATCGTCAACATTTGCTCAAAATATTTCGTGCCATGCTCGTTCTGATTGGTCATCATGTTCACCCGCCTCACGAAGAGTGTTCTGTGGTTCAATTACTAATTTATGATTTTTCAGCTAGAAAAATGACCTGATTGATCCACAGATTTGCGTGGTACTAATCAGTGCGTACGTACATGATTTGCTTCTAATCTGCATACTAATCGGATAAAACGCGATATCGACGCTTGGTTGCTTCTACGACGACAAGGATAAGAAGGTGGGTTTCCTGTGAACACACAAGTCTATCAGCCCAAGAATCATGTCAGGTTTGTTACGGCATCAGCTTTATTTGATGGGCATGATGCTTCCATTCAAGTGATACGAAGGATTTTACAAGCATCAGGGGTTGAGGTAATTCATCTAGGTCATAATCGCGCTGTCGATGAGGTTGTTCATGCAGCTATTCAAGAAGATGTGCAAGCCATCGCGATCAGCTCCTATCAAGGCGGTCATATTGAGTATCTGACGTATATGTACGACCTTCTCCAGCAGTATGGAGCTGGTCATATTCGAGTTTTCGCAGGCGGAGGCGGGGTCATCGTTCCCTCGGAGATCCAACAATTACACGCTTATGGCATTGCCAAAATCTTCTCACCCGACGATGGGCGTGAACTTGGACTTCAAGGCATGATAAATTACATGATTCGAGAGGTTGACATGCCCACGCCAAGGAAGCTCGCTGATGAACACCCTGTATCGAAGAAGGAAAATCTATGGGGTATCATTGCAAGTGCCATTACTGCTGTTGAAGAAGTCGCTGAAACCGGCCTAATTACGCCATCCTTACCAGAGTCACCCAACGTACAAAACAGCGCGGCAATCGCACCAGTCCTTGGCATTACGGGAACAGGAGGAGCTGGGAAGAGTACGCTCACAGATGAACTGGTTCGACGTTTTCTTGCGCAATACCCGGACAGAAGCTTAGCCATTATCTCGATCGATCCCTCTAAAATGAAAACAGGCGGAGCACTCTTAGGTGACCGGATTCGCATGAATGCTGTGAACAGCCCGCGCGTCTATATGCGCAGCTTAGCCACACGTCACGCAAAATCAGAACTGAGCCTTGCAACCAAAGAAGCCATACAAGTAGTGCAAGATGCTGGCTATGATTTGGTCATCGTGGAAACGAGCGGGATTGGACAAGGGGATTCCGCCATTGTAAATCTGTGCGATGTTGCGATGTACGTCATGACAAGTGAATTTGGGGCAGCGTCTCAACTGGAGAAAATAGACATGATCGATTGCGCTGACGTAATTGTCATTAATAAGTTTGAACGACGCGGTTCGGAAGATGCTTTGCGCGATGTGCGCAAACAATTTCAGCGGAGCCATGGCCTATTTGACACACCTGCCCAGGAAATGCCTGTGTTTGGCACGATTGCCAGTCAATTCAATGACCCTGGAACTAACGTTCTATTTGCCGAAGTCATGAGACTAATTGCGGTCAAAACAGGCGGTGATTGGCTAGTAGATGAACCGGCTAACCTTCAAGCAGTATCATCGAAGAGTATCATAATTCCGCCTGACCGGACCGGCTATCTAGGTGAAATTGTGCAAACGGTCCGACAGTATAAGAAGTTCACATCAGAGCAGGTCAAGATAGCGCGTAAGCTATTCCAACTGCGAGGAACGAAAGAGATCATGATGTCAGATCACCTTGGGCAGGAGGGGGCTGACGAGGAATCGCAAATTGTGAATGCGAAGTTGAACGAAAGAGTAGCTCATTATACGACCATGCTTGATCCAGCATGTAAGAAGTTGCTTCAAGAATGGCCGCTAATTCGTCAAGCCTATGTACAGGGTGAACTTGTCACACGAGTTCGCGATCGAGAAACGATTACAGCTTTGTTTACGGAATCGCTCTCTGGGACGAAGATCCCCAAGATCAGCCTGCCAAGGTTTGAAGATGAGGGGGAAATCCTGGGTTGGCTGCTGAAGGAGAACTTACCAGGATATTTTCCTTATACGGCTGGCGTGTTTCCATTTAAGCGGACCAATGAAGAACCGAAGCGCCAATTTGCTGGAGAAGGAACACCTGAGCGCACTAACCGCCGATTCCATTATCTCTGTCAAAACGAGGAGGCGAAGCGATTGTCGACGGCTTTCGATAGTGTTACCTTGTACGGGCAAGATCCCAACTATCGACCTGATATTTATGGGAAAATAGGCAACAGCGGTGTGAATGTATGTACACTCGCAGATATGAAAAAGCTCTTTGCCGGGTTCGACTTATGCCATTCATCCACCAGCGTTTCGATGACCATTAATGGGCCAGCTCCAATGATTTTGGCCATGTTCATGAATACTGCGATTGAGCAGCAAGTGGACCGCTATGTACAGACACACGGCAATCAACCGACGGCCGAGGCTTATGAGCAAATAAAGGCATCAACGCTGCAAACCGTTCGCGGCACCGTACAAGCGGATATTCTGAAAGAAGATCAAGGGCAAAATACTTGCATTTTTTCTACAGAATTTGCCTTGAAAATGATGGGGGACATTCAGCAATATTTCATCGATCATAAAGTGCGTAATTACTATTCCGTAAGTATTAGCGGCTATCATATCGCAGAAGCGGGAGCGAATCCCATTACGCAGTTGGCTTTCACATTGGCTAATGGCTTTACCTTTCTCGAATATTATTTGAGCCGTGGTATGCGTATTGATGATTTTGCGCCGAACCTCTCTTATTTTTTCAGCAATGGGCTGGACCCTGAGTATACCGTCATGGGAAGAGTCGCTAGGCGGATATGGTCAACCGTCATTCGGAATAAATATGGCGGGAATGAGAGAAGCCAAAAGCTAAAGTATCATATTCAAACTTCAGGTCGTTCTTTACATGCACAAGAAATGGACTTTAATGATATTCGCACCAGCTTACAGGCGCTCATGGCCATTTATGATAACTGCAACTCCTTACACACGAACGCCTTCGATGAAGCCATTACGACGCCGACAGAGAATTCTGTACGCAGAGCGATGGCCATTCAATTGATCATCCATAAGGAGTATGGCTTAACGAAGAATGAGAATCCATTGCAAGGCTCTTTTATCGTGGATGATTTGACTGATCTCGTGGAAGAAGCTGTATTAGCTGAATTTGAGCGGATTCATGACCGGGGCGGCGTATTAGGTGCGATGGAAACACAATATCAACGTGGCAAGATCCAAGAAGAATCCCTTTTCTACGAGCATAAGAAGCATGCTGGAGAGCTGCCGATTATAGGCGTGAATACGTTTATAAAACCAAATGCAGATCAATTTGCGGTGGAAATAGAATTGGCACGCTCAACTGTTGAAGAGAAAGAAACGCAAATTCTTGGGCTTCACGCCTTCAAGGAACAACATAAGCATGCATGTCCTGTGGCTCTGGAGCGACTAAAGCAAACGGCCCGCAGTAATGGGAACCTTTTCGAAGAACTCATGGAAACGGTTAAGGTGGCTTCCCTAGGGCAGATCACATCAGCATTATATGAAGTGGGCGGACAGTATCGGAGGAATATGTAGGATATTGAGGTCAATAAATGCATGTAGCTCTCTCGTCCATTCCATGTTATATATGAAGTGAGTCAAAATTGTTGAATGGAGTGAGATGAATGAGAATCGCCACGCAATTGTATACGCTTCGCAGCTATTTACAAACCCCGCAGGACATTAGCGAAAGCTTGAAAAAAGTAAAGCAAATGGGGTACCAGTCCGTACAAGCATCAGGTGTCGGACCTATCGGCATTCATGAATTTAAAGCGCTTACGGATCAAGAAGGCTTGACCATTTGCGCAACTCACATCGGGTACAACGATTTATTAAACGATATGGATGGCGTCATTGAGAAGCATTTGGCGTGGAATTGCAAGTATGTCGGGTTAGGCGGACTCCCGCCTGAATTTCGAGAGACTAGCCAAGGCTATGCAGCTTTTGCCAAACAAGCATCCGAATTCGGGAGACAACTGAAAAGTGCTGGTTTACAGTTCATCTATCATAATCACGACTTTGAGTTTGCCAAGTATGACGGAAAGACGGGTATGGAGATTATACTTGAAGAGTCGGACCCAACTTCCGTAGATTTTGAACTAGACGTGTATTGGGTGCAAGCTGGCGGAGCTGATCCGATTGAATGGATTCGCAAAGTGGACGGAAGAATGAAGGTTGTGCACTTCAAGGACATGATGATAACGCCGGATCGGAAACAACGCTTTGCGGAAATCGGCGAAGGGAATATGAATTTCAAAGGCATTATTCAAGCTTGCGAGGAGATTGGTGTGGAGTGGGCGGCGGTTGAGCAGGATGACTGTTATGACCGTAATCCTTTCGAAAGTTTAGAGATCAGCTTTGCTAATCTTGCGAAATTAGGCATGAAAGCCTAGTTATAGGTAGATGTAAGTCGAAGAAACAAGTGAATATTTAGGAATGCGAAGGAAGCCCGCCATCCCATGGTGGGTTTTTTTGTTTTATAGAGCTTGTCTAATCATGTGTTCTAACCAATACACCAATGAGTATATTTTTAGGGATGGATTTGGAGATGCTTGGGGAGGTTGATCCAATTGCACGCCTATTTCTTACTTTTGTTTCTTCTATCGGGAGGATGGGGACTGACAGGACAACAGCAGGAAAACCCGTTAGATTCAATTTGCTCAACATCACATGTAAGCGCATCCATGAACTCACAGCTCGACATGAAATCAATCCATTACACCAACAAAGCAGTGTTCCTAACCTATCATCATCTGGATGATCAGGAATCGTTCATCACCATTACACCTACCAAATTCAAACAGCATCTACAAGCATTAAAAGAAAAGCACTACAACGTAATCACGATTGAAGATTATGCTTGCTTTCATGCACATCGAAAAACATTACCCCCTAATGCGGTTGTTATCACATTTGATGATGGATACCGATCGTATTATGAGAAGGCTTATCCGTTGCTTAAGCAGATGGGGTATCCTGCGACGAATTTTCTTATTGTAAGTGATGTTGACTCAGACAATCCTTCCTTGCCGTTTCTGACCTGGAATCAAATACTAGAAATGAAACGCGACGGCTATAGCTTTTATTCGCATACCTATGATCTTCATCAGAAAAAACGTGATGAGGCAGGGAATTTAGTGCCCTCCATGACTAATCAGCTCTTCCTGCCCAAGGAGAATCGAGTTGAATCGGATGAAGAGAGAAGGCAGCGTGTGAAAGAAGATTTACTGTTGGGTGAGGCATTTTTGAAGACGAAGCTCCATAATCCGTTTTCGTTCCTCTGTTTTCCATTAGGGGAATACAATCCGTCAGTTATCCAAGATGCTAAACAGCTAGGATTTACTCTGTTTTTCACAACGAGAGAAGGCATTAACACAGGCAACAGTGGAGAAATCTCACGTATAAGTGCAGGAATGCCGTATGTTTCCTCTGACATTTTGCTCAAAAAAATGCAGCTGTATGATCAGAAATAGTTCAGAAATATATGCAATTCACGTATTATTGATGTTAGAAATAATAACGCAGTAATGCTAATTAAACATTTTTGTTTGAATTTGTCGAATATTGTGTTATATTATCTAACATATATTAAAAGTTTTCTAGGGTTCCGCGATGCATCTATCGGTCAGGTCCGAGAGAAAACTCACAGCGCGCTGTGTTCACGGAGGGATAAAAGCCCGGGAGGTTATCGATTCTGATACCTCTCGGGCTTTTATTTTATCCGTGGATGAGGCGACTCATAGGAGGGGTACTGATGACGATTAGAGTGAAACTTCTGTTAGGCTTTGGTACTATTGTTGGGTTGTTCTTAATTTCGCTTACGATTTTATATGCCTCACTTCGGCAGACGTCGTCCTCATTTGAACGTTTTGCGCAGGATGATGTCCATTTACTGAATCTAGCAAATCAAATTCGCTATGAAGATCTCCGATTAACCGATTCTGTGAGGGGGATTATCATTGATCCCGCGAATAAAGGGGAAAGTGATACCTATAATGCTTATGCCGAACAGATCGATAAACATATCAAGGAAACGGTAGGTCTTTTGCAGACAGAAGAAGAGAAACAAATCTTTCGTGATCTGGACGCTGATAATGTGAAATTGGTAGAGCTTGAAACGAAAATGATGGAGCTGGCTGCTAGCGATAAAGCGCAGACGCTGCGTATTTTCGCTGGTGACTATGCGGAGCTTCGTAATCGCTTTGCTGAGTTGCTGAACCGATTCCAACATTTGCAGGAGCAGCATATTGAGGATCGTTCGATTCAGATGGTGAAATTCGTCAAACTGCGAACCTTCATTGCGTTGACTGTTGTTGCCATCTCTATTTTAGTAGCAGTCGCGATCGCGTTTTGGGTAACGAAGCATATTCTTTCACGGATGAACTTGGTTAAAAGGAAGCTGGAAGAGCTCTCCGGAAGTACGGGTGATTTACGTGAGAGAATCGAGCTGCAGGGTGAAGATGAAATTGCGCAATTAGCACAATCTTTTAATAAAATGATGGATATGATTCAGGGGTTGATTCACCAAGTTAGGGAATCTGCGAACCGTGTTAACCTTGCAACAAAGCATCTGGTTGCATCTTCTGAGCAAACGTCTAAGATTACGCATGAGATTGATCTAAAAGCGATAGATATGGCAGATGGGGCAAATTCCCAAGCGAAGGGAATCGAAGAAAGCTCGATGGCCATGGGAGAAATCGCCTCGGACATCCAACGTGTGGCTGATCATATGTCGACGATGGCTTTGAAATCGGAACAATCGGTTTCCCTTGCGACGATGGGGAGTAAGTCAATCGAAACTGCTGTAACTGGGATGTATGCACTCAAGGAATCAGTCCTGCATGCCAATCAAGCGGTGAAAAAGGTGAATGCCAAGTCACAGGCAATTTATCAAGTGATCGAATTAATGCGGGAGGTAGCCAATCAGACCAATCTCTTAGCACTTAATGCTGCGATCGAAGCAGCCCATGCTGGAGAGCACGGAAGAGGCTTCGCCGTTGTGGCTGACGAGGTAAGAAAGCTTGCGCAGCAAAGCAGCCAATCGGCTCAGCATATCACGGAGTTGATTGGACAAATACAAGCTGATTTGAATGGGGCAGATCTCGCGATGGATCAAGGTGGAGTAGCGGTAGTGACGGGGCTGGCAAGCATGGAGCATGCTGGGGAGATGTTCAAGAACATCCGCGATGATATTCAGATGATTTTCCAAAATACACTGGAAGTATCTGGCGTGTCGCAGCAGATGGCTGCGGGTTCGGAGCAGATCTATGCTTCATTTAGCGAAGCGGCTGAGATCAGTAAGCATACAGGAAGTAACACGAAAAGTGTGTCCGAAATGGTACAAAAGCAGCTTGAAACGGTCGAAAAAGCAACGGAGCATGCGGCAGCGCTCACACAGGTTGCAAATGAATTGCATACGCAGATCCAACGTTTTCATATATAGAAACAATTCCTATTCCGCGAGAATGGTAGATATGTTATAATGCACAAAGTCACGGCTGACTGTCATAATGAAACCTGACTTACAACCTTAACCCGTTGTAGGTCTTTTTGTTAGGTATTTGCTAGATATCGCAATAACATCTTAAGAATATGGCGGAAATCATCAAACAATTGTGATATCGAAAGTAGGTTAATTTATGAATTTTATTCTTATGGCTGCCATGTCATTGGTACCGTTGTTTTTGGGAATGTCTTGTAAAATGTTGTTCAAAACAAAATTAACGAATGCCATGTTAGTTTTCATGTTTTTCATGAGTATATGGCAGCTGGATGTCAGTGTTTTATATAGCAATGATGTCTTGAAAAACGATTGGATATTTTTTCTGTTTAAGTTGTTGCGGATCGGTTCCATCATGCTTCCTCCGGCTTTTTTGTATGTTGGATATGTCACTTTAAAACATCTAACCAAAGAAGAAGCGAAATGGATGAATCGTATTATTAATAAATACACGCTAGGCATTTATGGGCTCTGGTCCATCTTTATTTATATCATCAATTGGACAGAACTTGGTGTAGTAGGCTTAAAGCAAATAGAAGGCTTTGGGAATCAAACGACCGTTCTCTATCCAATCTATGGTGAATGGGGCGGCTTATTTGTAAACCATATTAAACTATTGATTGTCAGCATTTTACTAACCCTCATTGCGAGCAGAAAAGTAACGGATAAATATGTGAGAAACTTTCTAACCTTATTCAGTCTTACGTTCCTATTAACCTATATGATCGGCGTATTAAATTTACAGGCAGGCACATTCATTTATTCAAGTCAAATTGCAGTCATGATTTTTTCGATCATTATTTTCTTTATTTTTGTTCAGATGAGTACAAGGATGATTCGAGACACCTCTCAAATTTTAAAAAGAAAAGATAAAGAAGAGCAAATTGAGATCTCAGCTTCAGGATTAATCCATGAAATCAATAACCCACTAACCGTTGTGAAGGGCTATTCTGATCTATTGTCTCGAAACGATCAATTGGATTCGAATGCCAAAGGAATGGTTAGCCAAATTGAAATTGCTGGCGAACATATGAATAGCATCATTTCGAATTATAATCACTTTATAAAAAGTGGAAAAATACAGACGGAAGAAGTCAGCATCTTGAATGTCATTCAAGAATCCATGGCTTTAACTTCATTACAAATCAAGGATAAACATGTCACCATTGAACTGAAACAACAAAAAAATATCATTGTGCATGTAGATCGCGATAAAGTAAGGCAAGTTTTTATCAATCTAATCAATAATAGTATTGAAGCCATGGAGGATAAAGAGCTAAAAACGCTCAAAATTGACTACTATACGAAGAACAATGAAATCCACGTCCTCTTTATGGACACAGGATCCGGTATTCCTTGTGAGGAATGGGATCGGATTTTCACGCCATTCCATACAACCAAAAAAACCGGAATGGGTCTAGGGATGTCCATTTCCCAACGGATTATTAATTCACACGGTGGATACATTGAGATCGTGAATAGCAGCGAACAAGGAACAGAAATCAAAGTCATCATGCCGCTTTGGGCTGGATAATCAAAAAGCTTAGTCTGCCGGTCAATACCGCACAGACTAAGCTTTTATTATTGATTAACTGCGGTTTGTTCGTCTAACTTATCTTCGTGGATGATAGGTCTGTTCTTGGGTCTATATACGCCCAGCATCATGCCTGTACCTAGCGCTGTACATTCAAGTGGTTGATCCGCTATGTGGACGGCGACGCCAGTCTCTGCGCGAATTCGCTCATCGATACCTTCCAATAACGCGCCTCCTCCGCAAAGTAGGATTCCCTGTTCCATAACATCACCTGCAAGCTCCGGTGGACAAAGCTCCAGAGTCGCTCGAATCGCTTCAATCAATGCGCCTAAGAAATCATTAACCACGGTGTAAATTTCACTCGAGACCAAACGGATGGATCGTGGCAAGCCATCAACCAAGTCACGTCCTCGAATGTCAAGTGTACGTTCATCCGTTGAAGCTATTGCAGTCCCAATTTGTTTCTTAATGAATTCCGCGGTTGGTTCACCGATTTCCATGTTATATTGACGTTTCACATAATCCATAATGTCACGATCAATAGATAAGCCTCCCCGGTTTATCGTGTGACTTGCGACAATGCCTCCGAGGGATAAGACGGCTACTTGGCTCGTTCCACCCCCGATATCGAGAACTAAGTGACCAATAGGCTCGTCTAGCATAAGTCCAGCACCGAGAGCTGCCGCAATGGGTTCTTCTACAGCAATCGCTTTTTTGGCGCCTTTGTGGACGATTGTTTCTTCAATCGCACGCTTTTGCACATTCGTGATCCCACAAGGCACGGTAATATAAATTTGTGAGCTGCGTAGAAAAGAGGGGCGACCTTGAATTTTTTTTATAAAATATTTCAACATAATGCTTGTCTTGTCAAAATTAGCGATGACACCATTTTGTAAAGGATACGTGATATCCACATGGGCTGGGGCTCGGCCAATCATTGCTTGTGCTTCGGCACCTGCAGCCAGCAACTCACCTGTATGTTGATTAAAGGCGATTACCGATGGTTCGTTAAGCACAATCCCTTTTCCTTTTTCGAAAATAACCGTGTTGGACGTACCTAAATCAATTCCAAATAATTTATCAAACTGCTTAAACATTACTTATTTCCTCCTTAGATTGTAATTAGGCATGGCTTGGAGGTGGCATTCACGTCTGTATAGTATTCTTGCTATAACTCGGATTTAAGGGGGCGCAAGCCAAATTACCAGAAAAATGTAATTCGCAAGAGGACTTGCTGGAGCAACCACGAATACCTAAATAATCCAATTCTGTCGTATATACTAAGGTGAAGGTGGAAGCATGAAAAGATATGAAAACAACCATATATTTCGTTCGGCATGGTATTGCTCCGTTCTCACTAGAAACGGAATTACAAGGAGGTGCTAGTCTCTCCGAACAAGGAAAATCAGACGCAATAAGAGTCGCTGAGTTGTTAAAACACGAAGAAATTGACGTCATTATTTCTAGTTCCTATCATCGAGCGAGAGAAACCGTGCACCCGTTGGCAGCGCTTTTACAGAAAGAGATCATTTCCTACAAAGAACTGATCGAAAGACCAATTGCGAGCTTAAATTATCCAGTTTCTGAGGAAAATCTGGTGCTTGGTATTGAACAGTCATTTACGAATATTGATTATTGTATGCCTGAAGGCGAGACCACACGGCAAGCGCAAGAACGGGCGATACCCGTTTTTTTGAAATTATTGTCTGAGTATGAAGGAAAGAAAATGGCCATAGGTACACACGGAAACATCATGACGATTATATTGAATTATTTCGATTCGCGTTACGGCTTTGAATTCTGGAAGCAAACAAGTAAACCTGATATTTATAAACTCGAGTTTGAACACAAGAAGTTACAAAGTGTGGAGCGGTTATGGAGTTAAACGATTACACCTTAATTTGGAAAATATAGGGGAAATGAAGAAGTTTGATATCATATTCGAATTGGAGAGGTGATACTTATCATGAATGAACAAGCTTCGGATGTATCCACTATACAGAAAGCAAAATTTGGTAAAACGATCCAAGTGAGATTGGTTACCGACTTAAAGAAATCACAAGAATATTATCGTGATGTACTTGGTTGTAAGTTAGATGAATGGGGGCATGCGGAGCGAGATGGTATGCTGTTTATTCTACAACAAGCCGTCTCCTCAGATGATGTGCGACCTAATAGCGTTTCACAAAAACGCTCAGATTATCCGACCGAATGGGAAGGACCAGACTTTGGTTGGGACACCTTCATTCATGTTACCTGGGACGATCTCGATTCACTTATTGAAGAGGTGCGTGGCAATGGTGGTGTTATTGCTGTTGATCCATTTACAGGCGTTCATGGGAATTGGGAATTTAAGAATGCCTGTATACAAGACCCTGATGGCTATAATCTAGTTTTAGGTGCGATGCGTCAATGTGGTATGATGGATTAGCTGTTTAAAACGAACCATGCAAGATCATCAAATGATACGAGGGACTGACCATGAGTTTACAAATAAAATCGGTAATCGAAGCGTTAATAGCCCCGGTCGGAAGGCTCGAGCAAACGGTCGATACACTGAAGTTCGGCAATCCTGACACAGAAGTGACTGGGATTGTGATCGCTTTCATGCCGACACAATCTGTCATTGAGCAAGCGATACAGCGAGGAGCGAATTTCATTATTTCGCATGAAGGACCATTTTTTTCACACCATGATGATAGCTTAAAACTTGAGAATGATCCCGTATATGAGGAAAAAAGACAACTGCTGGAAGCATCGGGCATAGCATTATTCCGGTTCCACGATTATTGGCATCGTTATAAGCCAGATGGTATCATGGAGGGGCTAATTCAGGAACTCGGATGGGTGCCTTTCGTTCAAGAGCATCATGCTGCGTCCTCCATCGTGCATATTCCCAATGAAGCGGTTGAGGGAATCGCCGAACATATCAAGAGCCGCCTAGGGATTGAATATGTAAGAGTACTTGGTGATCTTAGCATGTCATGTTCAAAGATTGGCTTACTCGCAGGGTATCGAGGTGGAGCTCAGAATGCGCTTCCTCTTTTTGAAAAAGAGCAGCTGGATCTTATTATTTATGGAGAAGGTCCAGAATGGGAAACACCTGAATATGTCCGGGATGCTGTTTTTCAAGGAAGGCACAAGGCATTGATCGTTCTTGGGCATGCAGAGAGTGAAGAGCCGGGAATGAAGCTGCTTGCTAATAGCCTTTCAAAAATGTACCCTGAGCTTCCTGTTCATTACGTTAAAGAGCGTCCGATTTTTAAGATTGTTTAAATTAAAGGAGCAGGTGCCGCGGCGGCCTGTTCTTTTTATTTTTTAGGAAAATCAACCCAATCCCTTCCCTGAAAATGATAGTATGGAGATATGTTGTAATTTTCAATAAATTGTGGGAGGTATTTTATGAAAGACGTGATATTTACACAGAAAGCCCAAAATCCAGGTACAATGCCTTATAGCCAAGCAATTAAGACGGGGAATACAGTTTATGTTGCTGGCCAAGGACCATTTGATCCCGAAACTGGTTATTTAGTCGGAACAACCCTGGAAGAACAAGCGGTTCGTGCTCTGGACAATCTACAGGCGATACTTGAGGAAGCAGGTGCCAAGCTCTCAGATGTCGTGAAAGTAACGGTACTTCTCGGAGAAGGGGCTGGCTTCGACCATTTTAATGAAATTTACAAGACATATTTCGATCAGCCGTATCCTGCAAGGACCATCAGCCATTCGGATATGGGGTTCATGGTTCAGATTGATGCTATAGCTGTGATTGGCTGATTGCAGTACAAATAGATTGCGAAACGGAGGCGAAAGGATGGATTACATCAGGGATTACGCCATGTATGCATCTGTTTTTGGTTTGTTTAGTTTTGTTTGGTTCGGTTGGGCACAAGAAAATCCCAGATCAAGCTGGCGAATATATCTTGGGATTGCATCTGGTATTGCGCTTGTAGTTTGCTTAATAGGTGTCTATTTAAGCGTGAAGAACTGGGAAGCAGCATCCGCTTTGAATGAGACATCTGCTTTTCGTAATTATTTAATTGCTTTTTATTCTGAATTTGTTGTGGCTGGTGCAGGAGCTTTTGTACTTATCAGAAAGAAGCGTAAAGCATTTGTCGCGCCTTGGGTCGCTTTTGTCGTTGGCATTCATTTTATTAGTTTGAAAAGTGTATTTAATGATCCCAGCTTATGGATTCTTGCGACGCTTCTGGTTGTTGTCTCTATTGTTGCCGTGTTTGTAGCACCGAAGCTCCAAGTGGCGAATAGCGCGATTACGGGCATTGGTGCCGGCACGGTTTTATTCGGTTTTGCTATATTAGGATTGATACGTTTTATGGCGATACAGTAATCGTAATCAGGCAAGCACCTCCATGGCTCGTATACACATACACTGTAATAACTTAGAATACATTATTCTAAGCAGCGGTGATGAGGAGGGGTACATGTGAGATACACAGTGCAATATATACCTCTAAACAAAATTAAGCAGACAGGCAACATCACGAAGACTTCGCCACGAAAGAAAGAGTTTAAAAAAGTTGCTCAGGATCTTATGCACCTTTTAATAGTGTATAAAAGCAGAAAAGATGGCGGTTATATCATTCAAGACGGTCATCAGCATTTCGATTTCATCAAAAAACACACAAATAAAAATCGAGCAGTCTGTCTAGTAGAGGAAAGCAAGCTTTCGGATAACATTGGAAAATGGGTTCAGAACTTTCGAAAAAGACAACTGCCATATGAAGTGCCCTATCTCAAACCAGAACGAATTGAAGTTAACAGTTGGAATATCATTCGAAATTTTCTGAAACGTGAACCCCGTTTTCAAAAGTTGTCCCGCAGACAGCAATTGAAGGTACTTCGATTAGGTATTCAATATAGGAAAACAACTGTGCAATCGATGCAATCAAAAGTAGATGAAATATTAAAAAAGTTGGTTGTCTGATTCAAAATACCGTACAAGAAACCATTTTGAAGGAGCTGCTTGATGCAGCTCTTTTTTGAATTTCGTTGAATTTCACAGAAGTTTACTTGAAAGACAGGAATGGTAAAATAGAGTTTGAGAATGGTGTTATTATGCGTATGTTGAAGGAGGCAAATAAAAATGAAACTTCGCTGTGCGATATTAGATGATTACCAGCAAGTAGCGATGACTGCCACAGATTGGTCCCGAATAATGGACAAGGTGGAGGTCAAGAGTATAGATCGGCATATTGATAAAGAGGAAGAGCTGATTGAACAGATCGCCGACTGCGAAATTGTCGTGATTATGCGTGAACGGACGCCGTTCCGCGCATCGCTGCTTGCCAAGCTTCCCCGCTTGAAGCTGCTTATTACCACTGGCATGCGCAATGCATCGATCGACATGACCGCAGCTAGCTCGCAAGGGGTTATCGTTTGCGGGACCGGAGGGGCTGGCAACGCAACCGCTGAGCTCACGTGGGCATTGATTTTGGGTCTTGCGCGCAACATTGTGCAAGAGCACAATGCGATTCGCAGCGGTCAGTGGCAAAGCACGATTGGAACAGATTTGTACGGCAAGACGCTTGGCGTCCTTGGTCTCGGCAAACTAGGGAGCAAGATCGCCAAATTTGGCCAAGCGTTCGGTATGGATGTGATGGCATGGAGTCAGAACTTAACGAAGGAGCGGGCTGATGAAGTAGGCGTGAGATTCGCTGATTCCAAAGAGGAGCTTCTTGAGAGCAGCGACTTTGTATCTATTCATCTTGTATTAAGCGATCGGACAAGAGGTTTGGTTCAAGAAGCAGATTTGAAGCGAATGAGGGCTTCCGCTTATTTGATCAACACGTCACGCGCACCGATTGTGGATCAATCTGCGCTTGCTGAGGCTTTGCAGAAAGGCTGGATCGCTGGCGCGGCTGTAGACGTTTTTGAGGTGGAGCCGTTACCTAAGGACGATATCTACCGGTCACTTCCGAATCTTCTCACGACACCACATATCGGTTATGTTTCGAAAGCGAATTATGAAGCATTTTATAGAGATGTGGTTAAAGATATTGAAGCATTTCTAGCTGGAACACCTGTTCGAACGCTTTCTTGAATAATGATTGGAGGCGAACATCACAAATGAGTTCCAATATCGGACGATTATCAGGCAGAATCGCTATTGTTACAGGGGCAAGTCGCAGCGCAGGAATCGGAGCAGCTATTTGTAAAGCATTGGCCGCTGAAGGAGCTGATATTTTTTTCACATACTGGGTGAACTTTGATGAACAAATGCCATGGGGAGGCAATACCGAGGAACAAGATCAACTCCGTAATGAGATATTGGCCCTCGGCGTACGTTGTGAACATCATATGATGGATCTCTCGGTTTCCAATAATTATTTGAAAGTGATGGAAAAGGCTGAACAAGTATTGGGGCATCCGTCCATTCTTGTAAATAATGCCTGTTATTCTGTGAATGATGACTTGAACACAATTACCACCGAATCCTTGGATGCTCACTATGCAATTAACGTTAGGGCGGTAACCATGCTAAGTGTTGAATTTGCTAGGCGCTTTTCTAAGAATTCAGGTGGAAGAATCATCAATATGACCTCAGGGCAATCGTTGGGGCCAATGGCTGGTGAAATTTCTTATGCGACGACCAAAGGGGCAATCGATGCCTTCACACGTACATTTGCAGCTGAGGCAGGATCGAAGCAGATTACTGTAAATGCTGTGAATCCCGGACCGACGGATACCGGTTGGATGACTCCAGAAATCCAGCAGCAACTCTCTAGTCATTTTCATGCCGGTAGGGTAGGGATGCCCAGGGACACAGCTCGTTTAGTGGCCTTTCTAGCCACAGATGATGCAGAATGGATAACGGGGCAAGTATTGCATTCCACCGGTGGTTTTCATTAATTAGTATATGCAAAGAGATACCCCCAGCAAGCTGAGGGTATTTCTTTGCGTTTATTCTACTGCATTTTCAAGATTTTTAAATTGATTGGAGAACATTCGAGAGTACGTGCCGTCTTGGCTCATCAACGAGCTGTGATTGCCTTGTTCAGCAATCTCACCACGATCAATGACCATAATCATATTGGCATCTCGAATTGTATTCAAGCGATGTGCGATGATGAAGCTTGTGCGACCCTTCATAATGGAGAGAAGGGCCTCCTGAATATGAAGCTCTGTCCGCGTATCAATGCTGCTTGTTGCCTCATCCAGAATGAGAATGGAAGGGTCGGCCAGTATGACGCGCGCTATGGCAAGCAACTGGCGCTGCCCTTGACTTAAATTGCCGCCATTCTCGGAAAGCGGCGTATCATAACGCTGTGGCAGCCGGCTGATAAAGGTGTCTGCATTTGCTAGCTTAGCCGCAGTGACTACTTCAGCATCCGTGGCGTCAGGCTTGCCGTATTTGATGTTCTCCTTAATCGTACCGGAGAACAAATACGTATCCTGCAGCACGATGCCAAAGCTGCGGCGCAGACTGTCACGGGTATAGGATTTGATATCCCGTCCGTCAATCAAGATCGTACCGCTTGTCGTATCATAGAAGCGTGTCACTAAATTCACGATTGTCGTCTTGCCTGCGCCTGTCGGTCCAACGAGTGCAAGGCTGCTGCCTGCTGGCACCTCGAAACTGACTTGCTTAATAATCGGCATATCCGGCCGATAACCGAAGGTGACGTCCTGGAAGGTGACTTGGCCGATTGGCTTCTGAAGCTCAATAGCTCCAGGCTCATCTTCCACTTCCTCCGCTTCATCCAACACCTCGAAAGCACGTTCTGCCCCTGCCACGCCAGACTGCAGCACATTGTAGGTGTTCGCGATTTCATTCAGCGGTCTAACAAATTGGCGCGAATAGCTCAGGAAGCTCGCAATAACGCCGACCGTGATGTGACCTTTGACGGCAAGAACCCCACCTACTATGGCAACAGAGGAAAAACCAATATTGTTAATGACGCTAAGTAATGGCATCAGAAAACCCGACCAGATTTGCGCCTTTAAGCCAACCGCATACAATCGTTCGTTTACGCTATTGAATTCATCGATCGCTTTTTTCTCGCGATTGAATGCTTTGACAACGAGAAGTCCTGTGATCGTTTCCTCAATATGCCCATTCAGCTTGCCGAGCTGTGCCTGTTGTTCTTTGAATAGAACACTAGTGCGCTTAGTAATAGTTCTTGCAAGCAAGAACACGAGTGGAACCGTAATAAGGCTCGCCAGTGTCAGGGTGGGGCTTAGAATCAGCATCATCACTAAGGAACCGATAATCGCGATTGAACCTGACATTAATTGTGTAGTCGATTGCGAAATCGAATTGCTCACGTTATCAATGTCGTTCGATAGACGACTCATGATATCACCATGCGATCGTCCATCGAAGAAATCCAACGGCAATTTCTGCAGCTTCGCAAACATCGTTTGCCGAAGTCTTTTTACTACGCGTTGTGCAAGCCCAGCCATAATCCAGCTCTGTAAGAAGGTAAGCCCGCCGTCAGCGATGTACGTGGAAATCAGAACAATCAAAACCACATCCAGGACGCTATAATTCACTTGGCCTACAGCCATCGCGTCTACCGCTACACCTATGAGATAAGGGCCGGCCAGCGTCAAAGCGGAGTCTGCAATAATAATGAGAAAAACAATCGTCAGCCATTTTCGTTCGGTATTTAAATAGGACCAGAGTCGGCGGAGGGTGCCTTTAAAATTCTTGGGCTTCACAGCCGGAGTGCGGCCACCTCGCGCAAGAGGTCCTGTGATCATTGGAACGTCAGGGGTTTGTTGACGTGATCCTTCATTCGGCTTCGACATGATGAGGCAGCTCCTTTCCGAATTGGGATTGAAATATTTCGACATACACGCGGCAGCTCTTCATTAATGTCTCGTGAGTACCGATGCCGACAATTTCACCATCGTCCATGACAACGATTTTATCCGCATCCATAACGGAAGTAATGCGCTGCGCAATGATCAAACACGTGACCCCTGAGGCAAATTGTTTGAGGGATTGTTTGATTTTCGTCTCCGTTGCGGTGTCTAATGCGCTTGTACAATCATCGAGAATCAGAATGTCCGGCTTCCGTACGAGTGCGCGGGCGATAGAGAGTCGCTGCTTTTGTCCGCCGGACAAGTTCACGCCTCGCTGACCTAATCTGGTTGCGTAGCCCTCAGGGTACGCAGCAATAAAGCCATGCGCTTCCGCCATAGTCGCGGCGTGCGCAATCTCATCGTGCGTTGCTTGCTCGTGGCCCCAACGCAAGTTCTCTTCTATCGTGCCGCTGAATAGAATCGTTTTCTGCGGCACGATAGCAATACGATCTCGCAGCTTAGCAGGGTCCAGCTGACGGATGTCGACACCATCCACGCTGATCGAGCCAGAGCTTGTATCATAGAAACGGGGGACAAGGCTCACGAGGCTGCTTTTACCAGATCCGGTGGAGCCGATAATCCCTATCGTTTCACCGGGAAAGCACGTCAAATTGATATTTCTCAATACAGGTTCACCAGCTGCTCCTTCATAGGCAAACGAAACATTCACAAAATCTACTCGGCCTCCCGGACGTTGATCAGGAAGTGCAGTGCCGTCATTCCACGTCATTTCATTCACCGTACTGAATACTTCACCGATCCGATTAGCGGATGCTTTAGCTCGAACGAACATATTGAACACCATTGAAATTGTCATCAATGCAAACAAGATTTGCGTCATGTAGTTGACGAACGCGACGATGTGCCCGACTTGCATCTGTTGGTGATTAACCCGCGAGGCGCCAAGCCATAGCACTGCAACGATGCCGAAATTCACAGTCAATAGGATAGAGGGGTTAAAAATAGCAAGCAGCCTCGTCACCTGAATCGATTTGTTTTGGTAATCCGTATTGGACTTTTGAAACTTATCCGCTTCGTGGTCGAAGCGGTTGAAGGCTTTGACGACACGGATACCGGATAAATATTCCCGCATGACTCGATTAACGCTGTCCAGCGCCTTCTGAACGCCAACAAACCGGGCAAAACCCACTTTTAAGTTCAAGGCTACGAGTACACCGACGATTGGTACCACGATGAGAAGCACGACCGACAGTTGCGGATTGAGCCGCACAGCCATAATCAGACTCCCGATACAGAGTAGGGGCGCTTTTACAAAAATACGCATAAGGCCATTCACAAAATTTTGCACCTGTGTCACATCGTTCGTTAATCGCGTAATTAACGATGCGCGTTCGAATTGATCGAGATTCGTGAACGAGAGCGATTGGATTTTTTCAAATAAATCCCTTCTAAGCTCTTTACCGAATTTCTGCGAAACGTGGCTGGCCACTATATTCCGAAGCGATGCCGAGACAGCCCCGAACGCAGTAATTATCAGCATTACGCCGCCCATCCGAAGTACATAATCAAGCCGTTTCTCCGCAACGCCGACGTCCAAAATGTGAGACATGATCGTCGGTTGAAGCAAATCCGCAAACGCTTCCATACTGACAAAAAAGACAGCAACCAGAAAAAGTTTCCAGTGCTTACTGACATACTTCTTCATAAAACCCATCGTGTACACTCCTTTTTCCCTGGTCAATCTCTACATTGAACGATACTCCCATTTGAGCAAATTGTCATCTATAAATGCTTAACAAGCTTGATTGAAATTCTCAAAACCTAATGTTAATCTAATCCCATAGCGAATGGAGGATTATGAGTATGAGATCGAAGTTAGTTATCATTGAGGGTTTACCAGGATTCGGGAAAACAACAACGGCTCAACTCGTTCATGATATTCTTACGGAAATGAACATACCATCTCAGCTTTTTTTAGAAGGAAATCCAGTGCATCCAGCTGACTATGATGGTGTCACTTATTTCGAGAAGCATGAATGGGATGAATTATTGCATACCTATGCACAGTTTAGTGATTTGTTGAGTAATCAAATGATTCAACAAGGTAACAATTACTTGCTAGCATATGGCAAATTAAAAAATGAATACGGATCCAGTATTCCTGATAACTTGCTACATGCTGTTGTCAAAAATGATGTCTATGAATTGTCATTAGACCAGAACAGAAAACTGATCACTGAACGTTGGAAGAAGTTTGCAGAGAGTGCTTTGAATGGGACAGACACCTTTGTTTTTGAGTGCTGCTTTATACAAAACCCAGTAACCGTGGGGATGATTAAATATGGAGCAAAGAAGGAAGACGTTATTAGTTATGTTATAGAACTAGCATCAATTGTGGAGCAACTGGATCCCTTATTGATTTACGTTGAACAGGATGATCTTGGTCAATCTTTCAGAAGCGCTGTAAAGGAAAGACCTATCGAATGGTCAGAGGGATTTATAGCCTATTATACGAATCAAGGGTATGGACAACAGCAGGGTTACACAGGGCTAGAGGGAACTCTGAAGGTACTTGAAGCGAGGAAAGCGCTGGAAGAAGAGATTTTTAACCAACTAAAAATAACCAAGAAAAAAGTGAATAACTCTTCGTATCATAGAGACGAGTATAAGCAAGTATTGATAGGGATTTTATCCGAATATTTGAGATAGAACTATAGTGTGAAAAGAACGGCGCTCAGACTTCTTGCAGTCTTGGGTGCTTTTTTTGCACACGGGACAGTCTGTTCAAGTCATGGGGTGCAGGATAGTTTACTCAGTTCTCGAATACTTATTCTAAGAGAATTACATGAGTAGTTTTGAACGCGCTTACATTAAAGCTTTCGTTTAAAGTAGTATTTCTATCCATACTGTCTGAAGCGCGATTTGTAAATCGCAACCCATAAGCAAAGAAGGGATATTATGAATATTGTACAGCAAGTATCTGGATCGATTCGAGGGAAAATCATTACTACTTACCTTATCATTATTGTGTTGCCTCTTTTGCTGGTCTTTTTCTTCTATAATAATTCGTCCAGGAAAGTGCTTGAGCTTCAAGTACATAACTCCAATAGGGAATTAGTGAATCGAGCGGCCCAAACGATGAATGAAATGGCGGAACGTATGGTTAGCGCATCAAACCTGGTGGCTTTCGACCCTGCTGTTGTTGACTTCATGGCCTCGGATACGAATTGGTCGAGCAATTATAATGCTTACTTAAGAATCATACTTGCTCAAGGGAAATTAGCCAATATTCGTGATTTGCTTTTAGTCAAAGATGCTCAGGTTTCTGTAATTGACTTCAGAGGATATGTATTATCAACCGTAAGCTCTAAGAGTCCTATGGAAGAGTACAATCTCTATGAGAAAGAACCATGGTTTGAGGCAACGCGACACGAAAACGGGTATCCGGAATGGAGTATTCTGAATAAAGATACCCATCAAAATAGTACGATTCAAGAGTCGAATAATTTAATCGTGCTAACTCGAATGATTAAAAGTCAGGTGGGAACTGGTCGCGATGCGATCGTTTTTGTCGGGCTTCCGCTTCAAGAGTTGCTGCAGAGGGCAAGCGGGGAAACGTCCGGTACAATTACAAACTGGTACTTATTGAATGAGAATGAAATGGATTTGGTGATTGGTCACGATTCATTAGGTACCAAACATCGGATCCAATTAGAACCTAATCAAATCCAACAGCAGCTTCGATATGAAAATGAGGATTATTTGGTAAACATTGCACCAGTACCTCAATTAAGCAAAGTTTTGGTCCATCTTACACCGAAGAAGCAATTTCTGGCGCAGCTCAAAGAGATTAAGAATCAGACGCTTTTTTGGATGTTATTTTGTTTTGTTTTTTGTACAATTGCGTTCATTCTCATCATGCTTCGATTAATTAAGCCTATTCATTCTCTGCTTCAGTCGATGAGACGTTTAGGCAAAGGTGATTTCAATTCCACCGTACAAGTGAGAGGTCGAGATGAAATTGCATCCCTCGGGCATCACTTCAATCAAATGGTAAAGCAGCTGCAGGAGTTGATCAGTCATTTATCAGAAGAACAACGAAACAAGGAAGAAGCGCGTTTTCAGGCGCTCCAAGCTCAAATCAATCCGCATTTCTTGTTCAATACATTAAATTCGATTAAGTGGATGGCAATGCTCTCTGGAACGAATCATGTGAGTGAGATGATTACTGCATTAGGCAAGCTGCTCGAGTTCTCCATGAATCACAACCGGGAGATTATCGCCTTGCACGAAGAACTGGAATATTTGGAATTGTATATGGCTTTGCAAAAAATTCGTTATCATGACAATGTTACGGTCAGAATAACTGTTCCCGAAACTCTTCTGGACCAATCCATCCTCAAGATGACGCTTCAGCCGATTGTCGAGAACAGTATTATACACGGGAATCGGACTTCATTAACGATCGATGTTACGGCAATTCAACAAGATAATCTATTATGGGTAATCGTGACGGATAATGGACAAGGCATTCAAGAAGAAAAACTAGAGAAGCTAGAGCATCATATGTCACAATCGAATGCGAAGTTTAGTGGAATTGGTCTACTTAATGTTCATCAACGTCTGCGTATGCATTTTGGACCCCAATATGGGCTTACCGTAAAGAATACAGAAGGTAAAGGCACGCAAGTCACAATAAAATTGCCGATAAAGTAGGTGTCCGAATGATTAGAGTATTAATTGTGGATGACGAAATATTAGTGCGCGTAGGATTGAAAACACTGATTCCCTGGGAGAAGAACGGGTTCGAGCTGGTGGGAGAGGCAGTTAATGGGGTAGATGCCATGCGGATTCTTGAGAATACACCATGTCATATTGTGCTGGCTGATATTCGCATGCCCGAGATGGATGGGTTGGAACTAATCATGCATATACGTGAAAGATGGCCAGCTACCAAGTGTCTCATCCTGTCTAGCTACAACGATTTCGAATATGTTCAGAAGGCTCTCCGTCTAGGCGCGATGGATTATATTCTGAAGTTGTCGATGAATCCAGATGAAATGCTGGTGAAGTTGAACACGTTAAAAAATGAAATTTACAAAGAACGTCAGCGGGACGACGAAGTGTCTCACCTTGAATTTAAGATTGACAGATATGGCAGGGAAGTGAAAGAGAAACGACTCCGAGATATTTTAGTTAAGCCCTCTACGAAGCGAGAAATTCAGCAGATGTTAGAGGAGTTCGACATTACGCCATTTCAGGTGCCGATACATGTTGTGGTTGCCAAATTGGACCAATTTGATTGGGTACTGCTGCAAGGGAAGTTTCAGAGTGAACAACTACTTAGCTATTCTGTCGCGAATATCCTCTCTGAAATTGTGCGTAAATACGGCAATGGCGAGTTAATTGAATTGGATAGTGGTAAATTTGCGATTATTAAAGACGGGTTTGACATCGAGATATTGGAAGAGATGAAAGAAGCGGTGTTTACTTTTCTGAAGATCGATCTGAGTATAGGGGTATCCAACGCTTTCTCCCATATCTTTAGTCTCCATTCTGCCTACATGGAAGCGCTACAAGCCTTAGAGCATCGCTTCTATTACGCTCCAAGCCAGATCATTCATCATACTCAATTATGTTACTTAGAGGATACATATGCGCCGGAATTGGGAGCGGATAAACATTGGTCGAAGTGGTTGGAAAGTGGGGATAGCTCGTCGATCCTTCATCATTTACACACTTGGTATCAGGCCATTCATACAGGCAGTAAAGTACAACCTAGTCGTATTAGAGATCAGCTCATTAAGTTGTTGGATCGGTTCGCCAACTTTGTAAATGAAGAAGGAGGCGATATCTATGCAATTGCGGCTCATGAAGGCAAGTACCCTTACCATGTGATTCGGAGTGCAGAATCGCTCTCAGACATTGTTGAATGGTTATCGGGATGGCTATCGACCTATTTGGACTACGCAAAGCAGCTATCTAAGAAGAAATGGCGCCCAGAAATTCAAATCGTGGTAGATCGCATTCATGAACAGTACTATTTGCCGTTAAAAGTGTCCGATCTAGCCAAGGAAGTTGGATTTGCGGAAAACTACCTAAGTGTATTATTTAAGAAGGAGACTGGCGAAACTTTCATGGATCATATCATCAATCTGCGAATGAAACGAGCCAGAGAATTGCTTAAAGATCCTGCCTTTAAAATTTATGAGATCTCTGAAAGAGTCGGATATAGCGATCCTACGCATTTTAGTAAATTATTTAAGAAAATTGAAGGGGTTCACCCCATGGACTTTCGAAAGCTGTATCATGGCAAATCATAAGCTTGTAAAGATTACAAAGAATCGCAAGGAATTCGCTAAGAATCCGCCATTCGTTTCCATCACTCGCCGCAGTAGACTATAAATGTCAGTACAATGAATCGAGGGGGATATACAATGAAACGAATGGCTACAATTACAGCTGCTTCTGTACTTACTTTCTCGTTGCTTTTAAGCGGTTGCGGGAGTGGGAATACACCAACCCCAGAGGTTACGAAGTCAACTACAGCAACGGCAACAGTTGCGGCGACAGTTGCACCATCTGAGAAGCCGAAGGAAGTTGTGAAGCTGAAATTTTGGGGCGGTGTACTTGAAGAGAATGGTCCTAAAGCGGTTGTTGACAAATGGAATGCCGCTAATAAAGATATTCAAGTGGAATATGTGCGATACGTGAATGACGTTCCCGGCAACACAAAGCTGGATACGGCTTTGCTCACCCCGACGGATGCGCCGGATTTGTTCGTTAACTATGGGGAAAATGATTTGGAACGCAGAGCGGTAGCCGGGATGGTTCAACCACTAGATGATCTTATTACCAGTAGCAAATTCAATGTAGAAGAAATTATTGGGGTCAACAACTTGGTGAAGCGTGAAGGAAAAATTTACTATTTGCCGGGCAGTAAAGGCATTAACTCCATTTTGATAAATAAAGCGGCTCTTGATGAAGTCGGTGAGAAAGCACCTACAGACTGGACTTGGGATGAATTCCTAGCACTAGGGAAGAAGTTGACGAAAGGCGATCGCAAGGGGATGATGTTCAATCCCACATATGGACCTATAGCCCAGGAAGTGCTTCTGTCTTCGCAGCCAGTGAATCCTAACTATGCACCAGACGGTACTTCCAATTTCAATAACCCAGCTTTCAAGAAAGGCTTGGAGCTGCAGAAGGCGTTCTATGACGCAAATGCTTCGGTTTCTTATGCGGAAACAAATGCGAATAAGCTCGCTCCTGCTAATCAGTTACTCACAGGTAAATCGGCAATGGTATACACGGGACTGTGGATGTTAGGTACAGTTAAGGATGAGAAAACGTATCCGAACCGCACTTTTAAGGTCGTATTCGCCCCAATGCCACAGATGGAAAAAGGTAAGAAAATAGATGGCGCCGGTTTATCGGATAAGATCACCATTAACTCAAAAAGTACGCACAAAGAGGAAGCAATGAAATTCCTTGCATGGTATTTACAAGAAGGCAACATGGATATGGTCGCTGGCGGCAGAATGCCTTCCAATAAGAAAGCGGATGTGAACAAAGTTGCAGAACTGCTTGTAGGCAACTTTAGCCATCTGATTGATGTAGACTCTCTTAAAAACTTGATCAAGGCGGATTATACGTTTGCATCTAAACCGATCCAAACGGCAAGCCCTGATATCTTTAAGATCATTGGTGAAGAAGCCGAGAAGTACTTCATGGGTGTTCAGGATATTGACAAAACCGTGGAAATGGCCAAAAAACGTTCTGACGAGAAGATCAAAGCAGCTGCGAAATAAGGCAAAAACATGACGACGAGCTCCTTCAACCTTAGGTGGAGGAGCTTTCTCATTCCATACAGCACATAATCACACGGATAATACAAAGTTTAACCCATTCCTTTTGCCTTCCAAGTATTGAAGAATAAAGAAAAAAAGGAGGAGAGTCGCTCATGAATCGCTTCTGGAACAAGCGGCAATTTAAAGATCATCTGGCGGGATACTTATTCATTCTGCCTAATATATGCGGATTTGCCGTGTTCATTTTATTTCCCTTGTTGTTCAGCCTTGTCCTCACCTTCACGGATTGGGATTATCTGAAGGGACTAAAGGGATTGGAATTCGTAGGTCTGAATAACTTCGTGACTATGTTTCAAGATGCTGTGGTGCTGAAATCGCTTCGCAATAATTTTGTATTTACGATCGTTCTTGTACCGTTATCCATGTCCGTTGGGTTAGTCCTTGCGGTCGTGCTGAATAAATATGTGTATTTGAAAAATACGCTGAAAACGTTGTTCTTCCTGCCCTATGTCAGTACACTTGTCGCTGTTGCGATCGTGTGGAGCATTCTGTACAACTCGTCCAACGGACCGATCAATGGGTTCCTGCGATCTATTGGGATCGCGCATCCTCCGGGTTGGATGGCTAGCACGGATTGGGCTCTTATCGGAATTATTCTTATGACGGTATGGACTTGTATCGGCTACACGATGGTTCTATATTTGGCTGGTTTGCAGGGGATATCCAAAGATCTCTATGAAGCTGCGGATATTGACGGGGCTACCGGAATCAAACAATTGTTCCACATTACGATCCCGATGTTGAAGCCTACAAGCTTCTTAATTGCGATTACGCTTATTATTGGCTCTTTCCAAGTATTCGCCTCGGTGCAGGTCATGACAAGAGGCGGACCGATGCAGTCCACTACGGTGTTGGCTTATTATATCTACACCTTAGCGTTTGAGCTCCACCATATGGGATATGCGGCTGCGGTTTCATGGTTGTTGTTCATGATCATCTTTATCATTACCTTGATTCAATGGCGCGGACAGAAGAAATGGCAGGAAAATTTCTAATTCTCACGTGAAGGAGTTTGAAGCAATGGAAGTCCTTTCTCAAGTCAAACCGATGGAAAGCGGTCGCGCACGCGTCAAACAGAAAAAAAAATCGACCTTTTCAATTCGGAAGCTAGTGACGACGGTGCTGTTTCTTGGCCTCGCCATTGTGATGCTTTTGCCCTATTTGTGGATGTTGTCCGCTTCATTCAAGGTAGACGCTGAGCTGTTCGTTTTTCCCGTGGAGTGGGTACCCAAGAAATGGAACTTTGACAATTATGTATCCGTATGGGCGGGCAAATATCCGTTCTACATCTATTACTTAAACTCGATAAAAATCACGTTTTTCCAAGTTGCTGGCGGGGTCATTACTAGCTCGCTTGCCGGATTTGCTTTTGCCAAAATTAACTTTAAATACAGAGAAGGCATCTTCTTATTGTACTTATCAACGATGATCATCCCTTCTCAAGTGTTGCTTGTCCCGCGGTTTATTTTGTTCGATTGGCTGGGCTTAGTCAATACCCATTCCGCACTCATTCTGCCAGGGATGTTCACGGTGTTCGGAACGTTTCTGATGCGGCAATTTTTCGCCACAATCCCAGATGAGCTATTGGAAGCTGCCAAGGTGGATGGAGCTGGGCATTGGCGAACGTTCTGGCAAATTTGTCTGCATCTGACGAAGCCCGCTCTGGTAGCCCTTATTATTCTCACCTTCACGTGGCACTGGAATGAATACGAATATCCGCTAATTTTCTTAAGAGACAAGATCTTATATACGCTTACATTGGGACTCACGAATTTCATGGACGAACAAGGGATGCAATACGCCAAAATTATGGCGGCTTCCGTCTCCACTTTGTTGCCACTGATCCTGCTTGTCTCGGTGTGTCAGAAGTGGTTTATTGAGGGGATTGCAAATACCGGTTTGAAAGGTTAATTGGTTTGAAACATTTTCGTCAGGAGGTAACAAGAGATGAGTAGATTGAAGATTAACGTCAATTACGCTGGCGGCAATATCATTGTAAACGCCATTGAGGAAAACCACATAAGGTTGGAGCAGGATCTTAGTCATTCGATGGAATGGTGGTGGTATTGGAATTTTTGCACAGAGAGCTCAGCAGCTGACGAAGTTGTATTCGAGCTAACGAATGGGGAAGTCGTCGGTCCTTGGGGACCTGCCGTCAGTTCAGATGGCGTGAATTGGAGCTGGCTAGGCAGCGAAAGCCTGATTGATCGGTGTACTTTCAAGTATCAGTACAAGGAGGGGGATCACAAAGTTTATTTCGCATTCTCACTTCCTTACCAACTTCACCATTTCGAACAGTTCGTGAATCGGTATCAGAAGCATGAACTGGTTGAGAGGCGAATTCTAACGATTTCGGAACAAGGGCGCGCGGTACCGCTCCTATTAGTAGGGAATCCGCAAGCGAGCAAGCACATTCTGCTCACGGCGCGACATCACGCCTGCGAGTCTACAGCTTCTTATTGTACAGAAGGGCTGCTAACTTATTTACTGGAAAGCCATTCAGAGCTGCTAGAGAAGCTGCTTATTCATTATGTGCCATTCGTTGATCTGGATGGCGTTGAGAATGGGGAGCAAGGGAAGCACAGGGCACCGCATGATCACAATCGGGATTACATCGAACAGCCTATCTACAGATCAATCGCAGCCCTTATGGCATATACATCATCCCTGGATATATCCATAGCACTTGATATCCATTGTCCAGGCAAATGGGGCGATCCGGAATGGGGCATACGAGACGATTATCCCTATTTCGTTAAGTTGCCGTCACCTATCAAAGAAGAAATAGAGAAATTCGCCGCCATCTTGCAATCGGTAACCTCACGGAATCCGAATAAAGGCAAACTGGTGTATGACCCGGTACATGATCTTGAAGCCGGCATCATCTGGAATCAACCTGATGCCATGTATGCTGCTTTTCCTTATTATTTTGCCAGACAAAATGTCCCTCTCTCGGTTGCTATCGAATTTCCATACTTCGGAACGAAGGATGCTGCTATCACCGCCGATTCCAGTCGTGAGTTTGGCGCAGATATGGCCCGAGCCCTGGAAGCGTATTTTTCGAAGTTATCCCAATAAGACTTAGAATTGAAATGTTTAAAGCAACACATAATCGCACGGAAATTAAATGTTTCACCCCATTCCATATCATTTTTTTTGAAGGATAATAAAGATATGATGAATGAAAGGGGGATGAGAACTTAATAGGCAAATTTCGGATTGGAAGCGCTTGAAAACATCTGCCATTGAAAACGAGTCCATACAATTATTATGGAGGTGACAGTCTATGAGAAAGATTGTATCGTTTGGTATCGCGTGCGCAATGTTTACGATTATTAGTATTTCGGTTGTTGTATTCGGATCTTCACAAGCGGAAGCAGCAGATACCATATTGACAGTAAACACGGATAAGGTAGTTACTCCAAACTTCGATGGTGTCGGGTTCAATATGGGGCCATATATAAGATTTCCCCTTACTACTACAGAGAAGACGAAGGCTTACGGTAGATTGGATTACTTAAACCCAACTGTAGTCAGAACCATGTTAAATGGCGCTTGGTACACAACGGGATTTGACGGAAGTGGCAATCCGATTTTTGATTTTAACACAACAAAAATGCTTGAGGTTTATGACCAACTTGATTATTTAAAACTTAAGGGAATAGACGTCATGCTAGGGGATTGGACGGATCCGCATCATATAAATCCAGCGTCCGGCGATAGCACAATCATTGATTTGGTTACGGGGCCTGCAGATATCAAATGGGCTAAGATGAGCGCTGGCTTATTGGATTACTTGATCAACACCAAGGGCTACACCAATATTAAATGGTGGAATCAAGGTAACGAACCTCAAGGCGGAGGGGCTGCCTGGACGGATACGAAACTGGCGCTGCAAAACATTAGAACTGAACTTGCCGCTAAGGGGCTGCTTAGCGTTATCCAAGTGTATGGGCCGGATAACTTTGGAACTGTTGGCATATCTTCAGTGAGAGATGCGGTAGATCAAATTCCAAGTACGCTTGATATGTATGGACTTCACTCGTATTCATATCCAGTCGTCCAACAACTCGGACATACAAGAGATTATATGTATGCAATCGATCCAAACGGAAAAAATAAACATTTGTGGATGACGGAGGCAGGTGTCGGCAACGTAGATGTTGCACCAACGACAAAAAGTTATAACTATGGCGTAGACATCATGCAACATCTAGTCAATTCTTTAAAGAGCGGAGTAAGCGCTTCCTTAAGTTGGGATTTTGACGATGCTGCTTTTGTGACTAGTTTTCCCGTGGCAACTTCACCTCCCTTTAATCTCAAAAGGGCTGGGGTTATTAATTCATTAGGTACGAGGGAAGGAAATCCATCGGAAGAAAATCCGACTCCTGCTTTTTTCAACCTTTCCCTAGCCTCTAGAAACTTAGTTAAGGGCTCATCGATCATTTATCCGAAGTTCTCAACTTCGATCTCTAACGTCGATGCCGTAGTAGCGAAAAAACCAAATGGGGCTAATCATGATTTGACAGTTGTTCTCACAAACAAAAGTACAATAACCCGAGTGGTTACTGTAACCGTTCCGAATGCTGGAAATCAGCCCACGCTCAAGCAATATCTGTATAGTCCTTCTGAGTATCTTAGGGATGCGAACGGGTATCCATTACCTAAACAGACCATCGCCAATGCAAATTTAGCTGTTGGCATCGATGTGACTATACCTGGGAATAGCGTGATGTACCTGACGACTAGAGAAGGCGGTACTCCTGTATCGTTGAATCAAGTCACGACTGGCAATCTGGCGATCAATCAGAATTTGTATGTAAGCTCGCTTGGTTCTACTTCAACCTGGAGCCACTATGCAGTGGATGACTCCCTGACGACAATGGTGTCCTCGAGCACGAATGCAACTCAATCGTATACATTGGATTTGAGTTCTATGTATTCGATAAACAATGTACAAATGAATTGGGGCAGTACCCTATTCCCGAAAAATTTCACAGTAGCGGTATCAACAGATGGAACTGCTTATACGACTGTAAATACAACTACGAACAACACAAACAGCAGTCACAATATTACTTTTTCCAGCCAAAATGCAAGGTATGTCAAGGTTACGGTTACTAGTTTGAACTCCACCTCGTTGGAATTGTATGAGTTAGGCGTATATGCCTCCTCTTCACCAGCTCCTGGAGATATCATCATCGATAACACTTCCGCAGAATTTACCGGAGCTTGGACAGCTTCTACATTTGTGCCCAATTATTATGGAACCGACTATGTCTATAATGATTCAGGAACGGGTACAGAGAAAATGAGATGGAGGCCAACGATCACGACGGCAGGTAATTATGATGTGTATTACCGATTGTCGGATCCCTATTCGAATCGAGCTACCAATGCGCCTTTCACCATTTACTATAATGGAGGCTCGCAAACCTATCTCGTTAACGAACAAACAGCGCCGGGTGCGACGTGGATTTTGTTGGGAACGCAAAATTTTGCCGCAGGAACAACGGGGTATGTTGAATTAACCGATAATGCAAATGGTTATGCAGTCGGTGATGCAATTAAATTCACGCCGTCGAGCAGCACAACGCTCTTTTCAGATGACTTCAATGATGGGAATGCTGCAGGCTGGACGACAACCGGAAGCACGTGGAGCATCGTAACAGACGGAACTCCTCGATATCAAGGCAGCAATAGTACCGGGGAAATAAGGTCGATAACCGGCAATTCCGCATGGACGAATTATAAAACCAACGTTAAGGCGAAAGTGTCGACTGTAGCGTCCGACGGTGCTGGACCTACCATTATTATGCGCTATGTAGATACCAATAACTTTTACAGATTTGGTTACAGCAACTTCGCTGGGGCATGGAAAATTTACAAAAGGGTTGCTGGGACGTACTCGGAGTTAGCTTCAAGCTCCGCGTTTACACTGAATCCCAATACCGAGTATAGTGTAACGGCGGAAATTAATGGATCAACATTAAGGCTGTATGTAGATGGTGTTTTGCAAGTGACGGCCAGCGATTCTGCTTTCAGCAGTGGTATGACCGGCCTATTCATTTGGAAATCAACGATTACTTACGATGATGTTGTTGTGTACCCACTCTAGTACAATGGCATGGACAGCTCCTTCATTCTTATGGATGAAGGAGCTGATTTCGAGTAAATCCATACGCGTGGAAGGAGCGGCTGCAGTTGATTGAAACGCAAGAGATTTCATATCGGGCCATGACGGAAATTCTGGAGCTGCAAGAGGCGGTGGAATTGCAAAAGACAGCTTGGTCGCAAGAAACGATTACCTCCTTGCCGCAGATGGCAGCTGCAATTCTTCATGGTGGAGCAGTGATCGGAGCTTTCGACGGAAATAAGTTAATTGGATTTAACTATGGTTTTGCCGGCTTCGATGGACGCGAAGTTTACCTTGGTTCTCACATGATGGCCATTCATCCGGATCATCGTGATCGTGGAATTGGCATGCGTTTGAAGTTGGAACAGCGAAACTGGGCCATGCAATATGGATATAAGAAAATCGTTTGGACATTTGATCCGTTTGAGTCCCGCAATGCTTATTTGAATTTGTGTAAATTGGGAGGAATCGTTCGTAAATACATTCCTACTTTCTATGGAACAGACGGGATGCTGCTTCCGACAGACCGTTTCTTGGTTGAATGGGACCTTCATTCCGAGAGAGTTGAGAGAGCAATAGCGAAGCAAGACGAGAGTTCCAAAAACAGTGCGCATTATCCAAGTTTACTGTCCTATGAAATAGACGGAAATCATATCACAGAGATAGATCTGAATGATAATCTTTTATTAGATGGGAGCACTTCAGGCTGTTTGATCCCGATTCCAAGAATGGTTAGAGAACTAAAAAGGGAACAATTTTCACTTTTTGTAACTTGGCAAACCCATCTGCGACAATTGTGTTTGGAAGCTTTTTCACATCAGTATCAAGTAAGTTCCTTCATTCGGGGTGATGGACTGGTTGATTATTATGTGCTTGAGGTAAAAACATGAAGCAGGAGATCATGCGTTGGGTTGATGAGCATAAGGATGACTTGGTGAAAACCTATCAATATTTACATTCGATCGCAGAGATCAGTTGGAAAGAGGAGCGGACGACCCATTATCTCCAACAGGAATTGACTCGTATGCATGTAATAAACCGAACCTTCGATCAGCATACAGGCGTGGTAGCTATGTGGTCAGGGACAGGTACAGGGAGCTCAACAGAGCGAGTTGTAGCCATGCGAGCTGACATCGATGCCTTATGGCAAAATGTCGATGGTATTTGGAAGGCCAATCATTCCTGTGGGCATGACGCCCATATGACGATGGTTTTATTTGCTTTAAAATGCTTGAAAGATATCGGCTTTCAGCCGTCAGGTAAGCTGGTCGTTATCTTTCAGCCTGCGGAGGAGACGGGGGAAGGCGCCAAAAAGCTGCTGCGGCAAGGTGTTTTGGACGATGTAGAATTTCTTCTAGGGATTCATCTTCGCCCATTTAAGGAAAATAGATTTGGAGAAGCGTCAAGCGCGATCTATCATGGTGCTGCTGCTTTTTTGGAGGGGAAAGTGGCTGGAAGACAGTCCCATGCTTCGAGACCGAACGATGGAATCAATGTGATCGATGCGTTGGCTGCCATTATTCATGCGGTAAATGCAGTGAAAGTGGATCCGATGGTCCCAGCATCCTGCAAAGTGACTAGACTGCTTGTTGAGAATAAAAACACCAATATCATCCCTGACATTGGCAATTTTGCAATCGACGTACGAGCACAGACCAACGAGGCTATGGACGCCTTGTTGGACAAAGTCGATGCTGCTGTACGAAGTGCTGGTGTAGGGAATGGGGCAACTGTCGAATTGGATATCGTGGCACGAATGGCAGCGGCTGTGCCTAACCGATATATGGAAGTAATTGTTGGCGAAGCAATTGCAGACGTGTTGGGGGAAGCGGGGGTTGTGAAGCCTCCGGTTACACCGGGTGGGGAGGATTTTCACTTTTACCCCATTGAAAAGCCAAACATTCATGCAACCATGATTGGTTTGGGGTCAGATTTGGTACCCGGTCTGCATCACCCGCAAATGAGCTTTAATTTGGACGCCTTACAAGTAGGAACAGCGATGTTGGCTGTATCGGTCATGAAGTTATTTGCTTCAGATAGAGTTGATTCCGTATAGCTGATTAAAAGGTGGCAGAGACATGCAAATTGACCGCATTATTTTAAGACATCTGAAAATGAAGTTAATCCATCCCTTCACTACCAGTTTCGGAACCATGCGGGAGAAAGCGTTTATTCTCGTCGAAGCCGTAGATCGAGAGGGAAGATCCGGGTGGGCAGAATCGGTTGCATTTCCAGAGCCGTCATATAACGAAGAGACCTTAACGACGAATTGGCATCTTTTGGAGCGTTTTTTAGTACCTATTTTGCAGCAGGCCGAAATCACTCATCCGAATGAAATTTCGGAACTTTTTAAACCTATACGCGGAAACTATATGGCTAAATCGGCAATAGAAGGTGCGTATTGGGACCTATATGCTAAGAGGGAAGGAATCACTCTCTCACAAGCGATCGGAGGAAAGAAGCGGGAAGTCGAAGTTGGAATCAGTATAGGAATTCACAATACACCGGCTCAATTGTTGGAAAAGATCGAGCTCAATGTGTTAAAAGGATATAAACGCATCAAAATGAAAATCAAACCGGGTTGGGATGTGGACGTTGTTGCAGAAGTGCGAAAGCAGTTCCCCCAAATTGATTTGATGGTAGATGCTAATTCTGCCTATACGTTGTCGGATGTAGAGCATTTAAAGAAATTAGATCGTTACAACCTTATGATGATTGAACAACCTTTTGCCTACAACGATATCATCGATCACAGTGAATTGCAGAAACAATTAATAACACCTGTATGCCTGGATGAAAGTATTCATTCAAGCGATGATGCGAGGAAAGCGATCCGAATGGGAAGCTGTAAAATCATTAACGTAAAAATCGGCAGGGTTGGCGGCATTGGTGAAGCCATCAAGCTTCATAATCTTTGCCGCGATTCTGGTATCCCGGTTTGGTGCGGCGGTATGCTTGAATCTGGGGTAGGGCGCTCACACAATATTGCCATTTCCAGTCTGTCTAATTTTATATTTCCCGGCGATACGGCAGCCTCCTCCAACTATTGGGAGGAAGATATTATTGATCCTGAAGTAATCGTACAGAACGGAATCATTCAAATTCCCGATCAAGCTGGTATCGGATTTACGCCAAATAGGAAACGAATTCAGGAACGGACATTATACGAGCAAACCTATTATTTTGAAAATAATGTTTAAGCTGATCTGAATGTTGGTGAAAGGAGGCAACGAACATGTCCAAACCTATATCCAGCGCACAAACTCCTGTCCTATTTGAATTGTGGGAAATGGAGTCTTACACGAGCTTCTTCGGCGGAACGGATGAAATAACGGTACGTTTATTAGCCATAGAGCACCTCACTCAGCCCTATTATGACTCTGTATTGGGTTTCATCCCGGCTTCTTACAAGAGTCTAATTACGATTGAAGTTTGCGGAACTGTTGCGACCCTTACGTGCGGACCATTTCGCATGCCTGTAGTAGTGGAAGGCATAGCACTTTCCGTCGATTTGACAGCTGTCTGTTCTGGCGGATTGCATAGTGTGCCATTGGAGAGATCGGTTCGGCTATCCGCGTTATCCGCTTCCTTACCATGGTCAGGCGGCCTAGATATGTACCTTCCAGTCCAGCATTACCGCTGGATGTCAGCTTCGTATTACAATACTTGGCTTGGAATCGTCCCTAATCAGCCCAGGTTGTATTATCACCGGGGCGAAGATTTCGGGGCGCTGCCAGACCGGCATGATGTGGTTGCCCCGGTTGATGGTGTACTGACTGTGTATGAACCAGACGGTGACGGTATGTCGAATCTGTTCGCTCTTAACGATGGTGTGTATCAATATAGCTTTGTCCACTGCAATACGGCGACGATGTTGAATGATTTGTATGCAGGTGCCAGGTTGAAGATGGGGGAACGGTTAGCCAAAACGGGAGATCTATGGCGAGGGATGAAAGTTAGTGATCCTCATCTGCACTATGAAGTTCGAACGCCTGATAATAAGACGAAGTTGAATTGTTGGCCCCTTGTGGTGGAGGCCTACGGCAGACAGTATCCTTCCGAAGTAATGGCGGTTTATAAAGGTCAACAATACGGTTATGCAGGCCACTCAATTGAATTGGATGCCAGTGGCTCAGTACCGAGCGAGAGTGGTAAACTATCCGGCTGCCATTGGTCATTTGTGGATGGGACTTCCGCTAATGGATGGCATCTGACTCGCATTTATGAGGAGCCAGGCGTGTACACAGAACGATTCGATGTCATGGATAGTAATGGCCGAAGTGGAACTGGGTTTGCTATACTAACTATCTATGAACCGTCGACATATTCGGCTATGCCTTATGCTTTCATGTTCGTTTATCCGATGAGGGGAGTTCTACCCGGTACCCCCGTATTGGATCTCTGGCGTAATTGCCTGAGAGAAGTGGTAGGTGAAATAGGGGGGAGTATGTTAAATGATCGATTATCGTAAAACAATTCTGGATGGTGTTCATCAAACGATAGGAAGCACACCTATTGGCTATGCCAAATTTGGGAGTTATAGTTCAAATTACATATTGATAATAAAACAGACTGCCTACTTATGAATATCGGGCAGTCTGTTGATGTAACTAGGTTATTAGATTCTATCCGTTATTCTTCGAAATCAGCCCAAGGTTGTCGAGTCGACTCTACGGTTTCACCTGATTGAATAGCTTGCTCAATCAGCATACCGATATAGTGATCCTGAGAAGCTTCTGGCAGACCATAAAACCCTGGGCCACCCTCGGCATAAACCGCCATCTTCTTCAAGCATTCGGCGATCGCAATTTCATCGTCATATAGCCTAGCAGGCATGTACGGGTTTTCGTATACCCACCGTTCCCCCGCCATAATTCCTTTCAGAAAATAACCTTCTGCGTTCTCATACTCGCCTTTATTGATACGTTTAAACTCCATTTGAATCTGTGTGCAAGAAGGATCCTGGATGCTAATTCGATTATCGAATATTTCCCCGCGTTCCCCCCGAATACATAAGTGGTTGGAACGGGTCCAAGAACGATGTTGATCCTTAGTGAAATCATAAATCCCTAGTTTTCCGCCAAAATCCAACCAAGCCATATCTCGCTCTGATTTGATTAATTTATCTTCTGTAGGAGGACCACCGCGGTTCGGACCAGCAACCCAATCGGATTCAAATCTCATCCCCTTAATACGGACATCGTCGAAGCGGACGCCTAACATTTTCCGAATTAAGCTAACTGCGTGATATAACTGAGAAATGGATACGGTCACTTGATTGACATTGCCTAACTGTCCTGACTTAATCATCATCTGTCTGGCTTCTTGTATAGGATGAAATTGATATTGCTCGGCAACCTGAATTCGCGCACCCTGACGAGTTAGCTTGTCGTGCAGCAACAGTAAACCATCAAGATCAGGTGCCGGAGGTGTTTCTGTTAATACAGGAATTCCTCGTTCGGCCAACTGCAGCATATAATCGCTAGCAGCCGATACTTGAATGGAGAGTACAACAAAGTCTGGTTGTTCATTTGCCAAGAGCTGATCCATTGTCCGATAAGTAGACACTTTCCATAAGTCTTCCATTGCTTTGCCCTTGGATTCGTCACGAATGACCATTCCGCTAACACGAAATTGTTCAGGAAGTGCCTGAGCAATTCTTAGAAAATATTGTGCGCGAAAGCCTCCGCCGCCTATGATACTGAATGTTATTGGTTTCCCCATCAATCACACCGCCTTCTTCAGTCGTAGCTTCGTTTTATCAGATATAAATTGCAGAGTCAAGCTTTACAAACGATAAAATACAAAGGCTGCCATATTGGCAGCCTTTGTATTTGTTTCAATAGTTTTGACTGAAAAAGGAAGAAAACAATTAGAATACGCCTCCGCATGGGAAGAATGGTCTTCTATCTATAAGGAAAATAGCTAATAAATCAAATAGAACTAAAGGAAGGATGAAAGGGAGAAAGGAGATCTGCGCTTGCTTACCGTTTCGTGTCGGTTTTAAATACACAGTATTGCTGTCCACTTTCACAATTGTTCCTTTAAATGTGCCTTGTGTCGTTCTGATCATAACTTCTCGATTGAGGTACTTTTTACAAATCAAATAGGATTCGGATCGCTTCAAAATGAATACCCCCCTTCTAGCATTATACTCTAGTATATGTCCGTCCAATAGAACTAGTGTGTGTATACACAACTAATAATTTTGGGGGAGGGTTGGGAGGTAGACTGATAAACTATTTCATATTTTTATACCTCTGGGGCGTCATGCCCGTTTTTATTTTAAATAATCGACTGAAATATCGCTGATCCTCATAACCGATCATATCTGCAATTTCCGCACAACTCAGAAGTGAATTACGTAACAGATCGCAGGCGCGATTCATTCTTTGCAGGAGGATATATTCATAAGGTGACACTCCTAAGTTCTCGGTAAAGACAGTCCGGTAATGACTGATGCTTAGATGTTCCATCTCAGCAAGCTGCTGTAAGGTTAATTGCTCATGAAAGTGTTCATGGATATAGCGTAACGATGTCTCGATTCGATTGTGATTGTGGTAAAAAGGCGATTTGGTATGCTGCGCGGATCGTCCGATTAGCGCTAGCAATGAAATTAGTTGTTGTATGGCATCCATCTGATATAAGGAATCCCGATTGGAAAATGCTTGAAATATAGCCTGGAATGTCTTTATGACATTTTCCATACTACCGGCATATATGATCATCCCCGTGGGTAATTCGGATGATTTCAACACTTCTACAACGGCACTTCCTGAAAAATGAACCCATAAATACACCAATTCCTGAGCCTCTGCACTTTCAAAAAAGAACGGCAGGTTAGGCGTGAAGATGATGCATTCTCCCGGCGTCATGACAGCGGAAGTTTCTCCTGCTTGTACGCGAATATTTCCTTTAACCATATACAATAAAAAGTAATCCTTACGTACAGCATTGGCCACATAGTGTCTTTGCATAACCTGGCAACCGGCACAGTTCATGATTAGATAAGTATCCATAACGGCATAATCATTGTCTTTTTCTAAAATATTACGATAATAAGCCTGTTGCTTCACGAATTCACTTCCCGTTGATTTGTCCACATTTTAAGTCGGTTTCTTGCTCCCTCGATTGCATTCTAAGTTATATGATGGAATAAATCAAACACAACATCGTAGAGAGAAGGGAATCCAATGAAAAGACAAATCGTCAACATTATCAACTTTATTCGCGCTGTTGAACCGAGACCAGGAAAAGATATTGATCTAGTTAAACCTGTTCAGGAGCAAATTAAACTTCTGAAGAAGCATGAGCTAAAAGGAACTTTTTTATTTCAATATGATGCCTTGATAAACCCAGTATTCACTTCGTTGTTTGAAGAGATGAATGCTGAGCAAATAGAGCTTGGCCTATGGCTGGAAGTTGTAGAGCCGCTTGCCGTTAAAGCTGGAATCCCATGGAAAGGCCGCTACGCATGGGATTGGCATGCACATTGTGGATTCACTGTCGGATATACATGCGAACAACGCGAGCGGATCATCGACACGATGATGAATGACTTTCATGCCATTTTTCATAAATACCCGAAGTCTATTGGTTCGTGGTCCCTAGATGTTCATTCGATTACCTATTTGGAAGAAAAATACGACATTGATGCGATTTGCATTTGTAAGGATCAATGGGGAACGGATGGGTATAATCTGTGGGGTGGCTACTATAATCAAGGTTACTACCCTTCCCGGAACAATCATTTCAGTCCTGCGCAGACACCAGAACAACAAATTAACATTCCGATATTACGGATGCTGGGATCCGATCCGATTCACCAATACGATGTCGGCTTAAAGCTGGATACGGGCGCGCCTGCCCACCAGCCTGTCATCACGCTCGAACCCGTTTATCATGAATTAGGGGGTGGCGTAAATGCTTGGACAGACTGGTATTTTCAAGAAAATTTCAGCGGCAACTGCCTCTCATTTGGGTATACGCAGGTTGGTCAGGAAAATAGTTTTGGCTGGGAGAAGATGAGTCAGGGATTGATTTATCAGTTCGAGCAGTTGGCAATACTGCAGCAAGAAGGCAAACTTGAGGTTGAAACTTTAGGCGAAACAGGACGCTGGTTTAAGCAAACCTACGAATCAACACCTGCTTCTGTAGTAGCTGCCTTTAGCGATTCAATTGACGAAGGGCATAAGTCGGTTTGGTTTAACAGCAAGTATTACCGGATTAATTTGTATACAGAGAAAGAACGATTCTGGATCAGGGATATTCATATATTCTGTGAAAATTATCGTGAACGTTATTTGGATGAGCCTTGCCAAGGCAATCAACTTCAATTTAACAACTTGCCCGTTATGGATGGCTATCGGTGGACAGGCAATCAGATTCGGGCTGGTATTTATCCGTTTTTTGGCTCGGACGGTGAGCCTCAGTCGTTAACTTTCGAAGAGGTATCGTATAAAGAAGAGGATGGCTGCGCTGTGATCTCTTTTAGGGGGACAGCTTGCGGAACAATTACTTTCCTCCTAACGGAGAGCGAAATGACGATTACAATCGAAAAGAATGCTGATCAACTCGTTTGGATGCCAACGTATGATGAGAACTCGCCAAATTTGCCGCAGATCGCCTTTGCATCAGAACGGGAATTGCAGCTGGTTTATGATGATTTTACCTATACCGCTGTTAAATTACAGCAGGGTTGCATGGATGCCAACTATTCGATAAGAGCAGAGGATGAACAAATCAGAATGTCTTTAAAGTAACCAAAGTCCTTCGCCAAAAACCCTCAGGTGAACGCTCCTGAGGGTTTTTACGTAAGAATCTGATTTGCAAAGAGGGAGGAACTTTACAGCCATTCGCCTTTTGCGACTTGTATTGTTTTGCCGCCAATATGTATAATAATGCGCTCGTCTTCCTTGTAAGCTCGTTGATATAGAATGGAAGGACGCTTGATTTCGAAGCCTTGTTCCACACGAATATCAATGGCATCTTTGCCGAAGTAACGATGTTTGATTAAATAGCCAGCTAAATCCCCATTCGCACTGCCAGTAGCAGGGTCTTCAGGAGCGCCATAATAATCTCCGAAAACTCTCGTGTTTAAATGATTGTCATTGCGATACGTCTCCGGACAAAAGACAAGTACCATCTTAGCTGTAAGCCGTTCGATTAAGCGGAAATATAACTCTCGGTTCACTTTGCATGTTTTTATTGCTTCAAGATTTTTTAGCGGCACGATGAGCGCTGCTAAGCCTGTTGAAACCTCTTGAATGGGGAAACGGGTATCGATGGACGAGATGGGTAAGTCAAGCATATTTGCGACAACTTCAGCATCCACAACTTCACCAAAAATCGGCAGCTGTTGCTGCATCCAAGCCATACCGCTCCTATTTGTATCGAAAGTGACAGGAATAGTTCCTACTTTAAGCTTCAACCTTATTTGTTCTATTGGTCTTCCAATGATCTCATTTTGAATAACGAATGCCGAGCCAAGTGTGGGATGTCCGGCAAACGGAACTTCTTCGCTTGGTGTAAATATTCGGACATCGTATCCTTCTGCCGTGGGCTCATCAGACATAATAAACGTTGTTTCCGAGTAATTCATTTCACGCGTGATCGCGAGCATTTCTTCAGATGTTAAATGTGCTGCATGCCTGAATACAGCGAGTTGATTACCTTCATATTTATTTTCAGCGAATACATCAACAATCGAAAAGGTAAGCGGCTTAATGGTCATTTCTTCAACTCCTATCGACGAATTCATATAACAAGTCTAACATACATTTGTACAAAACGAGTCCTCATTGAGTACCTGACCCCCTGAAAACGAAATATTTGACGAATCGTTATAAAAGCTATGCAGAAGGAGTGAATCACGATGGCGAATAATTACAAACGTTTCTTTCAAAATCAATTTGATAAAGCGAAAGCTACCGCATCTGAGTTCATTTCATCAAGAAGTGAAGAACAAAAAGAGAATACGATTGAACTCAATCCGCAATATGTTGCTGAGCTGCAAGCAATTGCAGACGTCCAGCATACTACCGTACATGCAATTGTCAATGGAATCATTGTGCAATACCTGGCAAGCGCACCCTACGAATTAACCCCGATCTCCGTGGATCAAAAAGAAGATAACCCGCTTCTGTATTTGGATGGCATATGTAAAATTGAGGAATAAGGAGTGCTGACAGATGGATGATCACTTGAACACACAGGATGCTATTTTCATTGATGATACAGCATTAGCCGCGCTAATGAACCCCGAGGACCCAAGGTATGTGAAAGCTCGTTCCTTGTTTTTGGATTTTCATGATCTTGAACGTAATTACGTAACAACGAATTCCATAATATTTGATCTTCACGAATGGCTTCGCAATGAATACAGCTATGAGCAGGCGGAATATTTTCTCAACGCCATTGAAAAAGCTGTGAGTAAAGGCAAGTTGGCGGTCATCTCCAGCGGCCACGAATTTGAGAGAGAATCACGCAGACTGATTATGGACAGACCCGAGCTCCGTTTCTCACTCAGCGAAGCACTCACGGCTGTGACCATGTCCTATTATCAAGTAAAACGCATCTTTACGTTCAATCGCAATTTCAAGATGATGGCCAATTTGGATAAGGATATTCGGATTATTCCATCAAATTGAAAGACGTCAATACGAGACTGATTTGATGAAACTTGAAACATTAGAAGTAGGCTGCCAGAGTAAAGTATGGCAGTCTTTTATTTTCCTGCTGATAAATATTATTTATATGAAACATTAAAATATTGAAGTTTTAATTATTGAACATTCGTGATACTATACCACTAATTGGAAAATAAGGTGGTGAGTGATTTGGATTTGAATATACTATCGGATCGTTTTAAGTCTTTTGCTGAAAGGGAATGTAAGGATTCTAGCAGTCTTTATGGGCATCTCGCAGCTAACATTGCAAATGATACGAATTTGCTTAAACTAGCGTCTCATTCGAGACTCGGACAACCCATACCCAACCTCTTACTTGGTGCCGTTCACTATTTGTTATTAGGGGGAGTAGAACATGAATTAGCTGAGTATTACCCCAGTATCGTAAGCGAACCTAGAGAGTCAATAGCTGCAATAGCTAGTTTCAGGGACTTTTGTAGGTTATACGAGCATGAGATTATTCAGATACTAGAAAGCAAGCTTGTACAAACGAACGAAGTGAGACGCTGTGCCTACTTATATCCAAGTTTTTGTCACATATATCGAGTATCAAAAAAACCATTAGCTCTCGTAGAAATAGGAACAAGCGCGGGCCTGCAACTCCTTTGGGATACATTCAGCTACTCTTATAACTCTAACCAAAAGTACGGAAGCGAGAATTCAGAGCTAGTTATTTCCTCAGAAATCAGAGGTGATACAATGCCATTTCTTCTTAACCATAGTCCTCCAGTATCATCCAGAATCGGTCTGGATTTACATGTAAATGACTTGCATAATCCTGAAAATTATTTGTGGCTGAAAGCCTTAATTTGGCCAGAACATAAGGAACGAAGTTCCTATTTCGAAAAAGCTGTTAAATGCTTAGAAATGCAACACTTAGAGTTAATAGAGGGAGATGGCATTGCTTTACTTCCAACTCTACTATCGAGGATACCTAAGGATTCAGCCATATGTGTATTTCATACCCATGTAGCAAACCAACTATCTCACGAGGCTAAATCAACATTGAGCGAGCATATGAAAAGCTTCGGCAAAGAAAGAGACGTGTTCCACTTATATAATAATATGTGGGATCTTAAACTACATCTTGATTACTTTGTAGACGGTGAAGAACATATAGAAACACTGGCAGAAACAGATGGCCATGGTCGATGGTTTCAGTGGATGTTATGAAACACCTTAACCTCTGAAGGGCTGCCACGCGGCAGCCCTTTTTCATATCTCATCCATCAGCCTTTAGCTTCACCATATTGCACAGACTGCCATACTTTGATCAAACCGTCGCTTATCGTTTCAACAACTACTTTATCGGTAAAATATCGGTGATGCGACGCAATGCCCAATCCGAATAGCAACACTCTCGAAATAACTTTGATCAGCTGCCTGATTCGATTAGAAAACGGAGAAAAAATCGAAAAAGGAAGAGAAATAATAGGAAGAAGAATAGATATCATCTTCCGCAATCCGTTGTTGCTACTCAGCTTCATGTCCTTCACGTTCAAGTTTGCATTTTGATTGAATTGTGAAATGGGATAACCCATAATATCGCGATCATAATACATATTGACCCATTCCCCGTAACGATACCTGTTTGCTTCCTTGGCAGGGATTTGAATCGATTTCTCATCTGAATGCATAAATCTTAAGCTGAAGAGTGAGATCGGACTGCCGAGTGAATAAAAAGAGGCGATGGTTTGGCAAGCTTCGAGATGATTACTTTCCACGGGTGGAACGACGTTTTTATGATATTGCATGTCATAAATATAATTGCTGGATACAACGGAGCCGAGGCTATGAGCAATGACGCAGACGGGAGCATCCGGCCCAATCTTACAGCGGAGTTGATGGAGCGATTCTGCAATTCTTTGATGAATGGCCGTATACGTTGAGTTAACAATTTGGCTGTCATCCGTTCTATTAGATCCGAGGACGTCAACCGCGTATTTGACAATAAAAGATCTGGCGAAGTCAAACTCAAGTTCATCATCAAACTCTTCTTTCATCGTTTTCCTTACGATATCTCTTTTTACCTGGACGATATCCGCCCAGACAACCTCTTCAAATACAAAATCCCGAATAGAAATTTCTATCCCTGCAAGCTCGGTAAGCCGTTTGCGGAGCAATAATTGCATAGGCTTTGAGTAGCCCATCTTTTTCTTGCCCATTCCATGGATGATCAAGATCCCAACCTGTTTATTCATAGTCTCTACACTCCAGTACATGACAATAGTTAATGAAGGATATTTATGGGAAATGCCGAATCTCTTAACGAAACCAATCCCAATTAACAAAAGTGAGGAAGAAGATGAATATTGTTCTTATAGGTATGTCTGGAGCTGGGAAAAGTACGCTAGGTGTGTTGCTTGCCAAAGCTTTAGGCCTGGCATATGTGGATACAGATATTGTTATTCAACAGCGTGAAGGCAGGTTGATACAAGACATTATTGATCATGATGGTATTGAGAAATTTATGGAAACGGAAGAAAAGATTGTGTCTGAGTTGCAATTAATGAATTGCGTTATTTCTACAGGTGGAAGTGTTATATATTCTGAAAAAGCAATGAATGTTCTTATGCAGGGTGGACAGATTATTTATTTACATGTCCCATTTGAAGAAATTAATAAGAGGCTAAACAACATAACATCTAGGGGCATTGTAATGAAAAAAGGTTTTAGTCTTAAGGACGTTTACGAGGAAAGAGTACCTTTATACAGGACGTATAGTGATAGCATTCTAGATTGCTCAAATAAGGATATAGAACAATGCGTTAGTGAAATTATTCAGAAAATACATGAACGTGAATCCTAGCAAAAGGAGAGAGTCTTGTATGAAACGTATTACCTTTCATAATCGCATATCCATTCGTGCGACTGCCGCAGATATCTACTCCTACTTGATGGATCCTGGGAATCTTACTCACCTGCACCCGCTCATTATTGGCGTCAAGCCACTTCGAAGTGAAAGCCCAGGGAGCACCCGGGTCGAGATACAAGATAAGATCATGCTGTTTGGACGGATTCCTTTTTATAAAAAATACGAAGCTTCATTCACTCCGATTGAGGAAAATCGGCAGATGATTTTGGAGACATTCACTTCACCAAATATTCATATTCAAAACACGATTACCCTTGTCGAATCGAACGACGAGATACTGGTGGAAGAACAAGTAAATATTGAAGTTTCTGCGTTAATCGCGGGTTTCGTAATGAAGCAAATCGAATTTTCACACGGTGAAATGCTAAAATCGCTCAAAAAAAGTTTAGAATCAGGGGGTTTCATTCGATGAAACTAACTTCGCTTCGTGTTCAAAATGCTTCTGGCTGGACAATTTTTATTTTTGGATGTCTCGCATTTCTACTCGGACTCATTGGATTGCTTAATCCTGCATTTCTATTAACTCTCCTTGGTTTCACAGTCGTAGAACCCGCTGCACGTGCCGAGGGAGATTATACCCAAGTCTTTATGATGGCTTCATCCATGGCTTCCTTTAACATGGGAGCGTATTACATCCTAGCAGCATTAAAAAATCTTAAATCCTTCTATTACTGGACAGTCCCCTTCAGATTAATCACATTTACGGTCTTCACGCTAGCGGCATGTAATGATCTTGCTCCAATGCGATTCATCGGAGTGGGGGCGTGGGAGGGCGCAGGTGCACTTGCAACAGGAATTGCCCTGTACATAGAATCGCGTAATCGTGTTTCTCAATCAACGTGATCTGATCTTTGCTTACTTTCTTTGTAATTTCTGCATCCACTTGTGCTTAAACTTCAGACGATTGTCCTCTTTCACTGACCAAGATTTCGGATCAGAAAGCGCGTCCATCATATGGCCAATTTCAATGGCAGATATACCGAGACGTTTGGCTATTTGGGGGACCATAATTCTCCCTGGAACACTGGCGCCGACCAAAACAAGATCTATGTCTTTCCGGTGTATACTGAGTTTGCGCATCGCCGAACCGATCTCGTTATAGTGATTGAGAGGTATGGTCATAGCTACGCGTATTTGCTGAGACTCCAGTTGTTTGGCAGCCATCGGAGCTGCTCTCCCAATAAGTGCTACACGATGGTCACGAATCAATCGATGCAGGTACTTCTTTTCGTACAGCTGGTCGTTGATGAAGGCATCGGTTATGATCTCAGGGTGCCAACCTGTTTTCCTCATATACAATTGAATAAGTGGAATGCTAGGGCCAAAGTGAGATACACCAACAATATCAGCCTCGCGGACGGATTGATTTAATTCCTTCAACAGTTTACGAGAGGGGGGAAGATCAATCCCGAGAAACGCTGACACTTCATTCAAAGATTTGATCTCTCTGCGAGCAAGAAGTTTTGCCACAACATCCCCGATGCGAATGATGGAAATCGGTTTATGCAACCGAATGGATTGTTCCAAACGCCTGTACACGTAAGTAGGCCCGACCGTTTTGCGTCCATAACGTGCTTCTATGATTTTTCTCCGTTTTTCTGCGTTAAATATCATTCCAATACACCTCCTTATTAAGATTGACCAAGGTATTCTATGATTTTGGCGAAACAGGGTGCACCTATTTTGTGGATTGAGAAGAATTAGACTCTTTAATTGGGTTCGCAGCAAACAATAGGGTTGATAGATACAAAAAAGAGTGATTGAACTGTTTCCAGTTCACACTCTTTTTTCATTTGACATTTTAAGCAATCATGCATATCTCTTGTATCATATGTAAGTGCGAATTCCAAAGGGATAGATATTGTCCCAATTTTTAAAGATCATCTAGAAAAATAGGTATTTATCAAGAAGTATTTGTTTTTGGTTATCATATGAGAGGAATATGGGATAAAGATGCTTCCATTTTTATTCCATAAGATCTAAGGTTTTTACAGTATATACTAAATTTTATCAGGTGAACGATCCAGAAATGCTTTGATAAAATAAAACTTGTAATCGCTTTCAATACAAATACTGGAAAGGAGTTGAGGCGGCAGCCAGCTACAGGATGCATAGCATCAAAGTACGACTATTCACAATTTAACCCAAATGGAGGAATACCAATTGAAACAAAAAAGATTGAGGTTATTTGTAGCTTTGTTACTTTGTTTAGCGCTTACAATTCCTGCAGTAATGGTCCAGGCAGCAACTACGATTACTTCCAATCAAACTGGCACCCAAGATGGGTACGACTATGAGCTGTGGAAGGATTCCGGAACAACAAGTATGACGCTCAATAGCGGAGGCGCTTTCAATGCCCAATGGAGCGGCATTAACAATGCACTATTCCGTAAAGGGAAGAAATTCGACTCAACTAAGACACACGCTCAACTTGGAAATATTTCAATTAACTACAGTGCAACCTTCACGCCAGGCGGCAATTCCTATTTGACTGTCTATGGCTGGACGAAGGACCCGCTCGTAGAATTTTATATCGTTGATAACTGGGGCACTTATCGTCCAACAGGAACGCAAAAAGGCACCATTAGCGTTGACGGAGGTACATATGACATCTATGAGACTACTCGAACAAATCAACCATCTATTATTGGTAATGCAACGTTTAAGCAGTATTGGAGTGTCCCTCAGTCGAAACGCACCAGCGGTACCATTTCTGTTAGCGAACACTTTAAGAAGTGGGAGAGCTTAGGCATGCCAATGGGTAAAATGTATGAAGTCGCATTTACAGTTGAAGGCTATCAAAGCAGCGGTAGTGCGAATGTAACAACGAATATTCTGACGATCGGCGGTGGCGGAACGAATCCTTCACCATCTCCTTCTCCAACTCCTCCACCAAGCTCAGGTACGAAAAAAGAAGTTGAGAGTATGACGAAAGGTGGTCAGTACACAGCGAATATCAGTACGCCTTTCACTGGAGTTGCCTTATACGCCAACAATGATTTGGTGAAATACACGCAGAATTTCACGAGCGGTACCCATAATTTCTTACTCCGTGGTTCATCGAATAACGCCAACATGGCCAAGGTTGACTTGAAAATCGGCGGGCAGACGAAAGGTACCTTCTACTTCGGCGGAAGCAGTCCAGCTGTCTATACCCTTAACAATGTCAGCCATGGAACCGGAAATCAAGAGATTCAGCTCGTTGTAACAACCGACGACGGGACTTGGGATGCTTACATTGATTACTTGGAGATTCAATAATAATTCCGAATCGATAATTCCACTTGATTGCTGATCACTATTCAAACAAACTCCCAGCGGGATCAACCCCGCTGGGAGTTTTGTGGTTTTGCATAGGAAGCATATACTTTTCGAGCGGATATCATGATCGAAGGATCACTGCTTCTTTTTCCGCGAGTTCTTTTTCACCAGCTTCGGCAAATGCTTGATACTCTTGAGCATGCTGCCTTTGCACAATGGGCATTCTGGGGTAAGGGACGTAGCCATTTCCTCTCGCATCCATGCTTTGCAGTCGTTATTTTTGCATCTCCATATGGGTATCGGGGATAATTCCGGTTTGGTCAGTTCTGATTCCAAATCATCACACCTCCTGCATGCATTAACCTACCCGAATGGAATAATCTTCATTCAATGGAGGAAGGAAATGGAGCGAATTTTGGAGAAATTACCTACATGACATTGAAGTAAGCATAGGAGGAAGTGTACGTTGATCATCCATTATGAAGTCATTTCTGACGATAATATAGTTAGCATCAAGGATTTATGTAATGAATTAATGTCCTATCAAAAGTCAAAAGCTGTTTTCCGACCGGAGTTGTTTGATGGCATGAGTTTTGAAACGAGATTGATACCATCCGTGAAGAATGCCAAAGATAACCACATCGTTATCGCAAAAGATGAGAATGAAATTGTTGGCTATGTGTATAGCAATATCTCATCGAAGATGACCTATTCGAATGAATTTGCTACTTTTTTTGACTTAGATTCCGTTAACAGAGAGGATGTAGGGTGTCTTTCTCAGTTTTATATCAAAGAAGGTTATCGAAATTCAGGCATGGGTACCGTGTTGTTCGACAAGTCGATGGCATGGTTAGATTCCTTTGCGAACATAGATGATCTGTTCATATTCGTTTCTAATGGTAACGATGGCGCATTGAAATTTTATCAAAGCAAAGGGTTTCGAATAAGTCACCAGATCCTCGACGGATTTATTACCGTGTTACGAAAGTAGAAAATAGGAAGGAGCTCAAAGCCAGAGTAACACATCCGCTTCACCTACAATATGATGGGTCTAGACATATATTCAAAAGAGGTGAGCCAATGGCAGTCGTAAAAGCTAGGGAGCAGGATATTAACATGTTGGCAAGGTTGCTACGAGCCGAAGCTGAAGCTGAAGGCGAACACGGTATGCTCCTTGTTGGGAATGTTGGCATTAACCGCATTAGAGCGAATTGCTCCGATTTTAAAAATCTCCGTACAATTCCCCAAATGATCAACCAGCCGCATGCATTCGAAGCATTGCAGCATGGGATGTACTATCAAAACGCAAGAGAGAGAGAACGCCGTCTGGCGCGAAGGGCTGTGGACGGGGAGCGGCATTGGCCGGCCAAATTCTCACTCTGGTATTTCCGTCCGGGAACGTACGATAAACCAGGACCATGTCCGTCAACCTGGTATAATCAGCCGCATGCAGGACGATACAAGAAGCACTGTTTCTATGAGCCGACCGCGGAAGAATGTCAAAATGTATATAATACGTTTTAAGGATGACAATACGTTGTGCAACGGCACTCAGACTTTAAGAAGTCTTGGGTGCTTTTTTTGTCGCTTTATAGAGTGCGTACACATATCAAAACGAAGAAGTAAGAATAAACTTGCTCTGCATCACCAATACTAAGACTATAACCAAAAGGTATATAAAGGAAGGAACTCCAAGCCATGGACATTGATGCTTTCTTAGCTGAAGTCCTCAGCTCAAATGAGGATTGGCATGTAACCACGAAGGATGCCGTATCGATCATAGATCCGCTTATTGAGAAAGATATCCTTATTTTCGACAACCATGATGATTACTTAGAATCAGGATTTTAAGTTAAGAAGCCGCGCAATTGCGGCTTTTTTTATTTTGCGTTGATAGTTAAAATGTACAGAGATTATTTCAATGAATATCTTTACAAACGAACATACATTCGTTATTCTGATTATGGGGGAATTTCCCAATAGCCAGAGGGAGTGATAAATGATGGAAGTTATCAAAACGAAGGTCGAGAATTCTCTTACCGTCTTATTAGTAGCCAATTTTGAACAGTCTAAGAAATATTATGAAGAGGCCTTAGGCTGTGAGGTCAATGAGCATTGGGCAATTCGAGATAACTTTGGATTAGGTTTTAAATTGATCCAAGCAGCAGATATAAATGATGTTAAACCGAACAAGGGTACATGGAATACGTATGCTTATGTAAAGACACAAGATGACTTAGATGCTTTATATAATGAACTTAAAACAAATGGTGCAATTATCGTATCTGAGCCTAAATTAACCGAATATGACTGGGGTGTTTGGAAGGATTTTTCGGTTCAAGATTTAGATGGATATGTTATCGGTTTCGGTTCGGGTAATAAATTAGCTGCAACATAGACCACAGATGTTCCAATATAGTTTCTGTGCTAATATGGAAAGAATAAGTCTATACAGATTGAAAGGATGTACCCATGCAAATAAATCAATTAATTTCGAACAATATTAATTTGTTAGACGCAACACTACCCGTAGATAAATCCTTAGGAATTGCAGGATTGTCTGGATCTGGTAAAACAACTTTCTGTCAAACCATTGGTGAAGAATCCAAGAAGCGTCTCGTTTCGTTGTTGCCAAAGGCAGAATATCAGTATTTATTTCCTGAAATTATGGAAACTAATTTCAGTGCCATCAAGATGAAGGAAATGCCGTTAGTCCTTTTTCTAGGAAAATCATCGATTTCATCCAATCCGCGTTCAACCATTGGCACACATACTGGCGTATTTAAAGAGATTCGCGTGTGCATGGCTGAAAAGTATGATCAATCTCCGGAAGTTTTCTCCTTTAATAATCCGATGGGCTGGTGCCCAGATTGTAAAGGGCGCAGTACGACCCAAAATGTCGAATGTCCTAAGTGTCAGGGCAGGCGCTACAATCAAGAAGTTGAGCAATACAAGATGGACTTATTAAACCAACCACATAGCATTTCTGATATCAATAACTTAAGCATTGAAACAATTCTTTCACTTGCTGAAGTGTTACAAATAAGTGAAGGAAAGCAGCATATTCTCCAAAATATCATAAATATGAATATTGGTTACTTAACTTTGAACCGCATTATGGGTACTTTGTCAGGTGGCGAAATAACACGTCTATACTTGGCGGAATTCATGGCTACAAGTGAAAATACGGTAATTATCATTGATGAGATCTCCGTTGGACTTGATCACCAAACGCTATTGAAAATTTTAGAACAGATTAAGCAATTAGGGTTTAAGAATCAAATTTGGCTCATCGATCATTCCGACACGGTGCTGGATACGACAGATGAGCAATTGTTCTTCGGACCTGGCAGTGGTAAATATGGCGGAAAAATTGTTGAAGAATCACCTCGGCCAAAACCAATTATTCGCGAACGTAATCAGGAAGTGCCAACAGACTACTACCAATTCCAAGATCTTTATTGTCGTAACATTCAAATGACTGACATACAGATTCCCAAAAACAGACTTATCACTTTTACTGGGGAATCGGGATGTGGTAAATCTACACTAGTCAATGAGTGTATGGTTAAAGATTTTCAGAAGCGTTATTCCAAAGATAAGCTGGTAGTGGTTGGACAGGATCGAAACCAATCGATTTCAAGTCGGTCAACCATCGCTACTTTTCTTGATATTAAAAAGAAACTCACTAAATATAGTGAGGATATTGATGATATTTTTCAACGCTCGATTGAAGATATTATTGATGAATTGCCGGGAGAAGATATCGCTCATAAACGTTTGAGCTTATTGATCAAACTTGGACTTGGTTATTTGACACTAGAAAGAAAAACGCAGTCCCTATCGACGGGTGAATTTCAATGTGTCCATTTAGTTTCTGAGTTGTTTGGCAACTCTAGAACCCCGCATACGCTTTTCATTTTTGACGAGCCATCCAAAGGATTATCACAAAATATTTTAAACCAATTCATTGATAGTGTAAGGGACATTCTCCAAGATGAATCTGTCTCTATCCTGATGATCGAACATAATGCCTATATGTTAGACAGCTCTGATTTTATTGTTGATTTTGGCAAAAGACAGACAGAACCTGTTACGCATCTTGATGTTGTCAGTCATGCTGAATATTATCGTCAAGAAAACAGGGAGGATAGCCATGCCCCATTACCTATTTCATCTACACTCAAGCCGCAAGAAGGAATTCAGTATTTACTAGAAAATCAGTTGGACTATTTTAAAAAGGCTGAAAACGTCTATAAAGGCGGCATCTTAAAAAGCTTATCGCCAATAGCCCGTGTGATTTATGGTGAATATGAATCTGACACCATTGCACCGGTCATCGCGATTGACCTTGAACGACACTTGTATAGTCAATATAGTTTCCTGTACGAAATAGGTGGACTGATCAACCATATTGTGGCTGCACATCCGACCAACAAAGATACAAGAAGCTTCGATTTCTATTATCAAGACAATCATTGTCCAAGTTGTTCGGGTCGTCGAGTTATTGAACGATTTGATTTGGGTGTTCTCATTCAAGATAAAACAGTGCCATTCTGGGATGGTATGTTGCTTCCTGAAGTCATGGATGTCTTGAAATATTATCAACATGCCAAATTGCACTTCTTATTTGAAGAGATCAAGAACGAACTTGGTCACGATATGAATAAAAGCTTTAATGAGATGTCCGAAGCTGAAAAGAATACTTTTTTATATGGCTATTGGGAAAAGTCGTTTTATGATAAAGCAGGGAAGGCTTCAAGAACGTGGGAAGGCTTTAATCTCATACTGGGCCGTTATATGGTTATTTCGAAGAACCTCCCGCTTAAAGAGCAGATGAAAGCTTCCAAAGAAATGATTGGCTGCCCTGTATGTCATGGAACCGTGTTAAACCATCATAAGAAGCTTAAGTTTGGCAGCACGGATATTCGTGAGATTATTCAACAGCCGATTGATCAGGTCATTAAAATTGTAGGCATGATACCTGAACTTGAGAAACTAAAATCCATTGTCGGCGGCGATCTTGCGCTATCGGAAGATGTCTCCTTGCTTCCAAGGGAAACCCAAGTTGCGCTGAAGATGCTTGAACTAGATCTAGCAAGCTTTGTAGGCTATGAAGTGGTTTTACAAAATGCCGTACCTTTTTGGGACAAGATGAAAAGTAACGTAGAGGCGATCAGCAGCAAAAACTTGATTACCATCTGTGATTTTGCCAATATTACTGAAACGAGAGAGACCATTATTGATAAGTATTTCACTAATGGGAAATATAAAAAGCTAACTTATGTCTATGAAGCGTTTGGTTACACGAAAATTGTGACCCAAATTAATAAAATTAAAGCTAGTCATCCATGCCCATTCTGTGGCGGTAAGAGAGTCATTTCAGAAGATGGACTTCATGATGGCGTACAAAAATTATCGGTGCCATGTGTGAGCTGTTATGTAAGTGGTATCAATGATGATGGACGCAAGGAAGTCGTCGATGGCGTAGAAGTCCAAACATGGCTGACTGGCAAAGTAAGTGATGTTGTTCCAGAAAGCTTACGAACGGAGGCCGTTGCAGATATTCCGATCTTCAATCGTATTCGTGAGTTGAATAAACGAGATATGATGGCGGTTTATCATTCCCTGAAGTAAATGGACTTTGTTGATTAACAAAAAGACGGATTTCCTTAGTAAACGGGAAATCCGTCTTTTTGCAGCGGCGGTGACAACTATAAACGAATGGCTGCGCTCCTAACATATTGCAAATATGTGGGCAAAGAAATATGATTTATTTGGAGAAAAACTCATCTAGGCATTTCATGATCAAGGAGATTAGACATGCGATTTAGCCCATTCCAACTTAGCATCACGATACTTACCACGATAGTAGGTCTGGGTGCCGCGTATTTGTTTCACATTCCGTTGGCTATTGGATTTGTATTCGGTTTAGGTGTATTGATTGCTCTAACATTGCTGCAAGGTGTGTCTGTAAGGACACTTGTGCACAGTATGAAAACTGGCATGCTGCATACCAAGGAAGTAATGTTTATTTTAATGCTCGTTGGTTTCTTAATCCCTGCATGGACGGCTAGTGGGACCATTCCTTATCTCATTGATACAGGATTAGGGCTGCTTGATCCCGCTTATTTTGTTAGCTTTTCATTTGTATTCGCAGCAGGCATATCCCTGATTTTAGGCACGTCTACGGGTGCACTAAGTACAGTAGGTATACCGCTAATAGGGATGGGAGCTCTGTTACATATTCCACTCCCGCTTGTAGCAGGCGCACTTGTATCCGGCGCATTTGTCGGAGACCGAACATCGCCATTTTCGAGCGCAAATCAGCTTGTCGCTTCATCGACCGGTATGACGGTCAAAGGGCAATTCCGGTATTTGCTGCCAACGACGCTTTTAGCCTTCGGAACCGCGCTCGCATTCTTTGTGATACAGGATGTACAAGGGGATTGGAACGGCGCTTTACCGCTTGTCAGTGCGTCGAATAGCTCGATCATCTCGGTTGATTATGCGACTCACTTTCATTACAGTCTCTGGCTTTGGCTGCCGGTTGCAGTGCTTCTAGGAACAATCCTGCTGCGATTCAAAACCCGGCATGGGTTCATCCTATCCATTGGTATCAGTATTGTGCTGGGAACGCTTCTTCAAGGTGTCGATGCCTTCCAATGGCTGCAATATTTGTGGAATGGGTATTCTGCAGAGCAGCTGCCATCCTTGCACAGCAAAGGGGTGTCCAGCATGATTGGGTTAATTGTCTTGATCGCACTTGCTGGCGCCTACAACGGTATTTTGGAAGAAACAAAAGTGATGCAGCCTTATATGATTAGCTTGTTCGGGACGTCCTCATCGCTAGGCACGGCTACTGTTCGTACCGTCATATTCGGACTGGCCCTAGCGTTGCTAGCATGCACACAGACACTTCCAATCATGATGACTGGACGCAATTTGCTGCCGCTGTGGGAGCGCAAATTTCCCAAAGGGCATCTATCCCGCGTAGTGGCAGATGCACCACTTATTTTATCTGCTATGGTGCCTTGGAACTTGCTAGCTATCCTGTGTGCAACGATTGTAGGGGTCCCTGTTGAAAGTTATGTAGGCTACGCGGTATTCCTTTGGACGCTTCCTCTGTATACATTCATCGTTTCCTATATACTGGATAGAAAGAAGAGTAAGATTTATCAAAAAAGAAATATGGAAGAGGAGTGTTCTTGATGACATCTAGCAGCATGAGTCGTAAAGTTGATGGATTTTTAAATAAAGAAAAAAAGTGGAAAGAGGAATTTGAGAAATTGAGAAGTATCGTCCTTGACTGTGAGTTGACGGAAGATTTTAAGTGGATGCATCCGTGTTACACATTTCAGGATAAAAATGTCGTTTTAGTACATGGATTTAAAGAATACTGTGCGCTTCTGTTTCACAAAGGGGCCTTGTTAAAGGATCCCGATGGTATTCTAATTCAACAAACAGAAAATGTACAAGCAGCGCGCCAGATTCGGTTCACCGATGTTCGGGAAATCATTGCTCTGGAAAAAGTATTGAAAGACTATATTTATGAAGCCATTGAAGTTGAAAAATCCGGATTGGAAGTTACTTACAAAAAGACAACGGAATACGCGATTCCTGAAGAATTTCAAACTAAATTAGATGAAATCCCTGCCTTGAAAACGGCTTTTGAAGCATTGACGCCAGGCAGGCAAAGAGCTTATCTATTTCATTTTGCTGAACCGAAACAATCCAAGACTCGAGTAGCTAGAGTCGAAAAATATATGGAGCAAATTCTTGCATGGAAAGGAATAAATGATTAGTATGCTAAACATGAATAATATCTATCTCATTTCAGATATACCAGGTTATCCGCCTCAAATTAGCCGGTTACTGTCAATGATGAATTATGCAAGATATATTACTTTAGAATCTACGAAAAATTTATCTGTGCAGCAATTGGATTTCTTATTAGATGCTGAAAGCAATTCAATAGGCGCATTGTTGATGCATTTCGCGGGGGTAGAATACGCCTATCAAGTGGAAACTTTCGAAAAAAGAGAATTGAATGAGGAAGAGATGTCGATCTGGGGAGCAGCTCTTGATCTCGGTAAAGAAGGTCGGGAAAAGATTAGAGGAAATGATTTAAACTTCTATGTAAATAAATTAAATGAAGTCCGAGATCGAACGTATGAATTATTCAAAACCGTGGATGATGACTGGTTATACAAAGAAGAAGATTTCTGGTATAACAAAAAAGCTAATCATTATTTCATGTGGTTTCATGTTCTAGAAGATGAAATCAATCATCGCGGGCAGATCAATTTGATTAAGAAAAGGGCACTTGTCGCCAACTAATTGAACTGCGGTAGGTTATTCGTTGTGCGAGGTAACAAGAACATACAAGGAGTGAGGCCGCATGTTTGCGGCTCTTTTCATTTTAACAAGAGGGTGAGATGCACTACGTATCACTTATGTGATAAGATTATTGCCTTTACCTATAAAGATAATATGAATAATATATTAGACCAATAGAGGTATTGGATATATGCTGAACTAAGTAATATCCGTATCCAATAACTTGAAAATCGAGGTGACATCATGTCGCTCAAACAGACCACGATCAAACGAAAAGAAATGCTGCTTATTACTGCAGTTGCTTTGGGTACTTTGCTTAATCCGCTCAATACGACGATGATTTCAGTCGCTTTGGCCCGGTTACAGGAGGATTTCCAGCTAACATTTGCCGACGTATCATGGCTAATCTCTACCTATTATTTGGTTAGCGCGATCGGTCAGCCACTCATGGGCAAGTGGAGCGATTTGTTCGGCCGCAAAAAAGTGTTTATGCTTGGGCTGCTCCTCGTCACTTTGTCGTCGAGTCTTGCTCCGCTGTCTCCCAGCTTCGGGTGGCTGATCGGATTTCGGATTATTCAGGCCTTAGGCAGTTCAGCTTTGTTTCCGTCCGGCATGGGGATGATACGTAGTCAAATCACTTCCAATCAAGCGAAGGCGCTTGGCATCATTTCGATCTTCTCCAGCACTTCTGCTGCATTCGGTCCTTCGCTTGGCGGATTACTATTGCACTACGGAGATTGGCCACTCATTTTCCTTTGCAACTTTCCATTTATTATTGCTTCATTTTTGCTCGCGTGGAAACTATTCCCGAGTGATCCTAAAGCCACCGGAAGCGCGGCTGATATGGATTGGCGAGGGGTAGCGTTATTTTCTGCAACCATATTCATGTGGCTGTTGTTTTTCCTATCGCTGATTGATGGGTTAAGCCTATGGAAGCTCATAGTCAGCGCGGGATTGTCGTACTGGCTTTACCGATATGAGCTCGGTCAAAGCAAGCCGTTCATCAATGTTGCTTTTTTACGGAAAAATATGAATGTTACCCGTATCTACGCGCAGTTTATTTTGACGAATATCGCGTTTTATTCCATTATGTTTGGTATTCCATCTTACTTGCAGAGCGTGCAGAAGATGGATCCGCAGAAGACGGGCCTTGTTATGTTGTCTATCGCCGGCTTAAGCGTGCTTGTTACCCCGCTTGTCAGCCGCTGGATTGACAGGAGCGGATCCAAACCGCCATTGATCACCGGAACGGTATTAGTCGTTTGGGGAAGCTTGCTGCTATTGCTCATACAGGACCAAGCAAGTTCGGTCACGATCTTTCTTGTTCTTTGCGTGCTAGGGATCGCCAACGGCTTTAACAATTTGGGGATGCAGACTGCGCTTTACGATTTTGTAACCAAAGAAGAGACCGGCATTGCCTCAGGACTTTTCATGACTTCCCGGTTCATCGGAACAATACTCTCTTCGAGCCTACTCGCGTCGCTCTTCGGTAAGCACATTACGACCCCGCATCTGCACAGTATGGCGTGGACATGTGCGGGAATTGGCGTTTTGATGCTAGCTTTGACGGTGCGAATGCCCAGAAGGAACATGCTTAAAGCTTTTGAATGACATCGATAGAAGAAACTAGCGTTGAGGGGCTGCTATGTTAGCAGCTCTTTTTTTTGTATATCACGTTATTAAAATATTTTTACTACGTGCAAGTTAAAAAAACGAAGTGAGAAAGGCAACAATCCAGTGGATTGTTGCCTTTTCTTAACTAAAAAAGCAGCATGATCTATCTGTCGTAAACGATTTGGTTGAAGCTAGTACAGTCACGTAAAAAGTCAATAGGAGGTCCGATGCATGCTCTACCACTCAAGATCAGTCTGAAATGACCATGAGCAATATCTCCAAATTCCCCTCTAAGCGTCAATTCTGCAAGGAATAGACCAAATTCTCCGCCAATGCTAATTGTTGGATTTTTTAAACTTATCGTTTGAGATAAAACGGGTGCCCCAAACACTTTCAACGTGACTTTAATACTTGGTTCACTTGGATCAATATCTAAGTCTAGACCTAATCCATCGATTAATCGTACAGGAATACAAGTATGACCCGCAGGGCATGAGACAGGCGGTGGCTGAAGTAAATTATCAACAATACGTTGACTAAGAACTACGTTCCTACTTATTCTTTTAAGTTGGTTACTGATCATTCTCAAACTCTTTTTGATATCGGCCGTATATTTGGTACACGCTAAGAGACGGTCTACCATCTTTTGATTCATAAGAACATTTTGGTTGATGACCTTAAGTTGATTTAGAATTCTTTTCAAAGCATTTTTATCGAATTGTTTGCGAGAGAGAACAAGTTTAGTTCCAATCGTGTGCTGATTAATAAGAACTCTACGGTTGATAAGCCTTAGTTGTTTTCTAATCTGTAGCAAGAGCTCTTTTCTCGATGTCTGTTTAAATTCAATTATTGTCTTTCTATTAAGAAGAACGGCATTGTTAATAGCTATCAGTTGTTTTTGAATCCTTACTAAACTATCATTATTTGTTCTCTTAACTGACACTGTTAGCACCTCCTTTTCAATACAATAATATATGTGATATTTCATATTTTGATATAGGACAAACACTCAAATTAGTGCTGAGATTGAAAACATGATGGAACAATTTGAAAAAATCTAGTGAAGTAAGAAAATGTGGAAAAAACACAATGAAATGCTTGAACCTGTAAATTGAGATCGATGCTCAAATCCTTGATGATAGAGCTACAAGCAATTCTAACTTATTCATAGGGAGTGAGCGTCATGTTAAACACAGATCAGCTTAAGCAATACGAAGAAAAAGGTTATATCGTTTTTGAACATTTATTCAATGCGGAAGAGATTGATCGCGTCCGACAAATCATCGACGAGTTTGATGAAGAAACAGAGAGACAGCTGAAGGAAGTTGGGCAAAAAAATTGGAGCATCCCGAATCAGATTAACTTCACGTCGGGGTTGAACTTTATGCATCAAGAGATTCAGCGTTTTATCGCAGATGAGCGATTCGTCAAGCTGACAACGACTGTGCTCGGAGCTGATATCCGACTATATTGGGATCAGTCCGTATATAAACGTCCAGAAGCGAAACGCGATTTCCCTTGGCATCAAGATAACGGGTATGTGCCAACGGATCCTGTACACTATATGACTTGTTGGCTGGCGCTGGAAGACACGACGATAGAGAATGGATGCATCTGGGTGCAGCCGGGCACGCATCATAAAGGGCTAGTTGAGCATGTGAAGACGGATATCGGAAGGTTGTGCTATTATGGGGATGTGGAAGGGATTCCTGTTGAATTGAAAAAAGGAAGCATGGTCGCCTTTCATTCGCTCTTGTTCCACCGCAGTACGCCAAACCGCAGCCAATCGACACGAAAAGGGTACGTCATTCAGTACTCAGTTGACGGTGCTAAGCATCCAGATACAGGTGTTATCTTCAAGAATGGGCCTGTTGTCGCTCGCGATGGCAAAGTCGCATATGAGAAGTTCCTCACGAAAGCGGAAGTTTGAGATGAGTCAGATGGGCAAGCAGGTTCGATGTTGTGTAAACAAGTTCCAACAGTTTGTTTATGGGCCAGTTCTGCAAGAGGAAAGTACATGAACACGTTCGATACAGGGGAGTAGGGTGAAGGCGGAGGAATGGGTGACGGTAAGCTAATGGATGATACCTGGCAGGTTCGGCTCTATCGGGTCGAGAATGCCGCCTATGATTCGATCGATTTGCAAAATCGCACATTTCCATATTGGTCCATCAGCTTCGTCAAAGAAGGTTATGTAGAAATCTCACATGGCGGGATCAGTCGGATAGCTCGTTCTGGACAAGTGATGATACATGCACCGGGCATTGCTTTCTCAGAACGGGCGACCGTACCCGGTTTCCATCAATGGCTCCAGTTAGAAGCCTATAACAGCTTCCATGTCGATTTATTCCGATTGTACGCGATTAGCGAGGTTGTGAGTTTGCAAGATCCGAGCGACTTCTCAGCAATCTTCGATCGGATGTTGCGTGCTTGGAAGAGAAAGGACTCGCCCTTCCAGGAGCTCGAGCTCTCGGGACTTGGACTACAGCTGATTCATCTGCTGCTCCAAAATTGGCACCGTGAAGGAAGCGTCCAAAGAAGCTTTCAGCCTAATAAAAACGATGAACGTTTGGACAAAGTAATTACTTATTTGCATACTGCTCTGAGTGAGAAAATCACGAGGAAGACTTTGGCGGAATTAGTCCATCTGAATCCGAATTATTTGGATAAAGTTTTCTCGGAGAAATTCCAACTGAATCCGATGCAGATGCTTCGCGAACTTCGCTTGAAGAAGGTAAGAAAGATGCTGGAAACTAGCGAATTTACGTTAATGGAAATTGCGGAGCAATGCGGTTTGGGAGACGCTCCTTATTTAACCCAGCAATTTTTTAAGCGTTTTGGCATAAATCCAGGGAAGTATCGCCAGCAAGTGCGGCTAGCCGACCAAACCTATTACAAAAGCCCTTGATATAAGGGTTTTTTTGTTTATCGAAGTAGGCAGATCTAGTTATAACTATTCAGGCATAGAATTAGCTTTATTAAGTATATCGTTAGTATAAATAGGCTTCACGGTAGGGGCAGAGAAACGATCTATTTTATTTAACAGGAGGTTACTATGAAAATCACATCTGTTAAAACGAAGCTTATCTCAGTACCATTCCCGACACCCATTCGAGTATCGACGTTATTCATTACGAAAAGAAATGCAATTATTGTTGAGATAGAGACGGATGAAGGGATTTCCGGAATGGGATATTTGCCAATCCTCGGTGTAGGCAGCGAAACGATCAAAACATGTATGGATCATGACATTGCCAGTTTGTTAATCGGTGAAAACCCGTTGTATCGGAATAAAATATGGGAAAAGCTTTGGTGGGCGCTAAACATGATTGGCCGAAAGGGAGTTGCGCTTTACGGGATATCAGCAGTGGATATCGCACTCTGGGATTTGGCCGGTAAGCTTCAAAACACGTCGATTCATGCGATGCTTGGACCGTATACGGATCAAGTTAAAGCCTATGCAAGCGCGGGATTCATGTCATTATCTGAAGGGGAGCTCGTCGAAGAAGCAGAAAGTTATATTTCTAGAGGATTTAAAGCGTTCAAGATGAAAGCAGGGTTTTCGGATTTAAGAATCGACCTTAACCGAGTGACCGCCGTTAGAAAAACGTTGGGGGCGGATATCGACATTATGGTCGATGTAAATCAGGGGCTTGATGTGGCAACAGCCATTCAGTTCGGAAGAGAGCTGGAAAAGCTTGGCGTATACTGGTTCGAAGAACCTGTTCCTGCAGATGATATAATTGGTCATTCGGAGATCGCCAAAGCGTTGGATATCCGGATTACTACTGGAGAGACCGAGTATTCACGATACGGGTTTCGTGACCTGATTGACAGGAAAGCCGGAGACATTCTGATGATTAACCTCAGAGCAGGGGGGATTACCGAGGCGCTTCGCATCGCTAATATGGCAAGTGCACATCGAATCCCGGTCACGCCTCATCTGGCGTGGGAACTTCAAATCCAGATCTTTGCCGCTATTCCCAATGGTGTCTACATCGAGTACATGAATTGGTACGACGATTTATTCGAAGAGGTTCCTCAGATCAAGGACGGTATGGTTACTGCTTGGAATCGCCCCGGGCATGGGCTGAAATTTCGTGAGGAAATTATCCGTAAATATGTTATTAATTAATTGTTGGCAGACAAAAACATTGTCCGAATCAAGTCCGCGGAAGTTTGCGGCGTTACTGAAATGTGAGCGAAGCGTCAGTAAGAAGTGATTTTATTCAGCCACAGTTTAGGGTACGATATATAATGGAAACATTCCCCAGACAGCAAATGGAGGTACGAAAATGGAAGAAGGTTTTGCATGCCTGTACGTCATTCGTGGAGAGCCTTACCGTTCGGGCACTTGTGTGAATCTGAACGAGGATGAAACGCTCGTCGGCAGGGTATCCAATCAGTTGACACCTGATTTGGCCTTTACGAATGCTTTTATTTCCCGACAGCATTTCGTCATTCGTAAGGAACAAGACAAGGCAGTACTTTACGATTTGGGGAGCCGCCACGGAACTGAGATTAATGGGGAACGGCTAACGCCGCACACCCCATATCCCCTAAACAATTTTGATATCATTAGGCTTGCCAAAGGAATGACCGTCCTCCACTTTTCTTATATGTTTGCCGATCAAACCCTTGAAATCGAACCGCTTAGCATGACAAGGCAGCTAGAAATTCCGGAATTGCCACTGACGATTCATTGGGAGAAAAGGGAGTGTGTGGTGGAAGGAAAGCGGATTTCGATGTCTGAAAAAGAGTATTTACTGATTCGTGTTCTGCATGAGAAAGTGAACCAGCTTGTTACACTAGAGGAAATTAAATCTAGAGTATGGCCGGAACGCTCGTTAGGTATGGAAAGCGTCTCGGATGTGTCGTTCGACGAATTGAATGCTTTGATATACCGAGTGCGCAAGAAATATGGCAAGGACACGTTTCTTATTAGTGCGGTGCGTGGGAACGGCTATGTGCTCGAATCGGAATTGATATCGTCATAACGAAAGTAGGAAACCATTTATGAAATATATTCAAGCGGAGTATTCAGGCCCATTGAACGGAAGTGTACATATACCAGGTGCTAAGAATAGTTCCCTTGCCCTGCTTGCCGCCGCCTGTCTGGCGGACGATATTGTAACGCTGGGAGGCATTCCGAACATAGATGATGTCCGTATTATTGGTGGGATCAGCCGAGATATCGGCATGGAGATGAACCAAGAGGGTACACAAGTTATCATCGACCCGCGTAGGATTCACAGTGCCGTGATAGACCCGGGCAAGGCTTCGAGCTATCGAGCGTCCTATTATTTTGCAGGCGCTCTACTTTCCAAATTCGGTAGAGTCACAATCGGATTCCCGGGAGGTGATGATTTCGTATCACGACCGATCGATCAGCATATCAAGGTGTTTCGAGCACTCGGAGCTCAAGTTCAAATCTTCAAAGAATACTACGTAGTCGAGGCAGCCGAGCTGAAGGGCGCAGATATTTACTTCGACACCATTACCTGTGGAGCAACGATTAATGCGATGCTGGCGGCTGTGCGGGCCAGAGGTCGGACACAACTTTTCAACGCGGCTGTGGATCCGGAAGTTGTTGATACGGCAGTCTTCCTGAACAGGATCGGTGCGAGAATTTATGGTGCAGGAACCGAACGTATCCGGATTGAAGGCGTCTCCTATTTAAACGGGGGAGCGCATGTAGCGATACCGGACAGGCTGATTGCGGGGTCTTTTCTGATGGCGGCAGGGCTCCAAGGGGGTCAGGTTACGGTCAAGGATGTCATCCCTGAGCATCTTGGTGCCTGCCTCGCCAAGCTGGAGGAGATAGGGATTCATGTGGAATGCGGCGAGAGCCACATTACGGCTTACGGTTCGGGTTCGCTCAAAGCAACGCGAATTCGTGCAGGCATGTATCCAGGCTTCGCAACCGATTTACAACAACCGATGACCGCGCTATTGCTGCTGGCCAAGGGCAAGAGCATCGTTACAGACCGAGTCTATCCGAAACGCTTCGCTCACGTGACTCAGCTTCGTCGGCTCGGTGCAGAGATTGAGCTGCGGCAAGAAAGTGCGTTTATCCGCGGAGGATTTCCACTGAAAGGCGGCTGGGTCCACGCTACTGATGTGCGTGCTGGTACCTGCCTGCTGCTTGCTGGATTAGCGGCCGAAGGCAGCACGTGTATTACAGGCGTCGAGCATATCGAGCGCGGATATGAGGACATCATTGGCAGCTTCTCATCCATCGGGGCCAAGCTCTCCATGCGTGAGTTGGATGCGCAAGTTTTGCCTGACTTGATCCAACTGAAAGTGTAGATCTATATGAAGCTGAGAACGAGGTGGTAAGGTGGATCCAAAGCATTTTGTTTCTGCGGCGACTATTGTGATCAATGAACGTAACGAAATATTATTAATTAAAGGTCCAATGCGAGGTTGGGAAATGCCAGGAGGGCAGGTTGAAGAAGGCGAATCGTTGAAAGATGCTGCGATCAGGGAAACAAAAGAAGAGAGCGGTTTAGATATAGAGGTAACCAAATTTTGTGGTGTTTTTCAAAATGTGAGTCAGTGTATCTGTAACACTTTATTTTTAGCGAGACCAGTCGGGGGAGTATTAACAACAACCCCAGAGTCTTTAGAAGTAGGATTTTTCCCAATCGAAGTAGGTTTAGAGATGGTCACCTGGAAAAATTTTAGGCAGAGAATAGAGCTTTGTTTAGATGAAGGGCATCATCCATTTTATATAGAATTTTGACTTCGACAGAGTAAAATTTATGTAGAAATTGAAAATACCAAGGAGCAGATTGCCGGACTGGCAGCTGCTCTTTATTTCTTTTTAAAGTAAAGCAAGGTAAAGGGCTATGAATCAGCAGTTGCCCTTGCAGTTCCTGTAGATGGCTTCGCCTTCCCTTAAGCACTCTATCGCCGGTCTGCCCCTGAGCCTGCAGGCAATGATGTATTGCGTTTCTGTTATACGGCATAATGGGATTCTAAGAAAGCAAGGAAGTGCCAACGCAACCGATTTATTCTTTTCGAACGCGTTCAACTCTTTTCCCAGTTTTCCAAATACCAGGGCCAGTGCATTGCTGAGCTCATTGATCATTTTGCCATTATAGACAAGGAATTGCCGCCGGATGCATTTCGATCTGCTCCCATCCTTCTTCGGTTTAACGCTACTCGAAGAGATAACCAAAGGTTTTCCGTTCAAGGAGATCTGCAGCACACCGTTCAAGTTGCCATTGGGTAAATGTTGGGTTTCTACTAAACTCACTTCTAAGAGGCCATCTTTCGTCTTGACTTCAGCTTCCGCTGAGAATATAGCCGTTCCCCCTACTTGTTTGAAAATAACCGCCATTCTAGTTCTCCTCCTATATTTACACATCCTTTCATTAAATGAAGGAGAAGGAGGATAGGAAACTGGTAAATGATCTATTTTTAATAGAAAAGGCTTACAACTAGGAACAATCAATTCCAAATAAGAATAAACATCAACTGACCAGGCTGTTGAGTAATCTCTTCAATATTTATTATGTCTACATTGAGTGGAGTTGTGACATTCGCCTATTTCCTGAATAGTTTAATGTAAGACATGGAGAAATTTTGTAGGAGTGAACGTATGAATAAGATCAAAAATCTTTGGAAACCACTTTCCACAAATAAGCTTAAAATTAACAGATACACAGGCGAACTACCCCGCGGACCTTATAACTTATTCGCTCGTTTCATTGGGCCGAATCCTATTACAACCTTCACTCCCGTCGAGCGTTTTCCTACAATTAATGACACTGCTTTTATCAGCCAGTATTCCAGCGTTATTGGTGATGTAACGATTAATAAAAATGTCTTTATCGCACCTAGCGCCACACTCAGAGCAGATGAAGGAACGCCTTTTTATATCGGTGATAATTCGAATATTCAAGACGGGGTCATCTTGCACGGAATAGCTCACGAACAAATCTTAGTCGGGAACAAAAAGTACTCGATCTATATCGATAACAGCGTCTCCATCGCCCATGGAGCCATTATTCATGGTCCTTGCTTTATCGGGGAAAAAGTATTCGTAGGATTCAAATCTATCGTCTTTAATGCCTATGTAGGTCATGGGTCATTCATATCGACCGATTCCGTAGTTACCGACGGAGTAAGAATTGCACCCAATCGATTCGTACCGCCTGGAGCGCATATTGATACGCAAGCCAAAGCTGATTCCCTGCGTAGAGTGCCGAAAGATCGAACTGAATTCGCTCGCGAAGTGCAACGTGTAAACCGGGAGTTTCCACATTCTTATAATCTATTGTTTGGTACAACGCGATGCTCCTGTGGCGTAGCTTATGACCCAGGATGCTTATTGAAGAAATGATGATTAATAATGAAGGGCTGCCTTTGAGGCAGCTCTTTTGTTATGTCTTTCAGAACCACGTTTACAGATAAAGGAAGTTAGGAATTTAAATCGAATAGTATATATTAGTTCAATCAACAGGCCTTTAAAATTAATTATGAAAGGATGTTTGCATTGTCACTTACTGAAAAGAAAGTAAAGGATTCAAATAATGGGCTGGAATTGCAAGATTTAAGAAACGAAGAGATAAATAAGGTTTGTTTTAAAGGGGCCACATTTAAATATAATGATATGAGGGACACTTCCATTGCTCATTCGAATTTTGTGAATTCGAAGTGGAATCATATTTATTTTTCGAATGTATCTATTAATAGTATTCAAATGGGAGGAACTATTTTTGAGAATATTGTTCGCCCATCAGCAGAAAAAAGTCAATTAAGTGAGGAGCCTGGAACAGACAATTGGGTAAACATCGAACCAGTAATTTTTAAAAACAGTGATTTGAGTACAGCTATATTTGACACATGTAATCTTACCAACGTGGAGCTCAAGAATTGCAATGTTGATGGCTTAAGTATTGATGGAATACTGCTTAAAGATTTATTAGAACTATATAAGAATAGGAACTAAGCGATACTTGTGGAGGCAGCATGAAGGTTTTTTTGTTTCCCAAGGAGAGAGTGTGCTAAAATATGGATAGGCAGATTCATACTCTGCGTATGCTAGCGAACAGAGATTTCCAAAATATTAATTTGGGAGGTTATCGTATGGATGATTATTTTGTGGTTAAGGATGGACGAATTGTACGATGGGACGGGCTCACACTAGGGGGAACCAAAATCCGTGCTGATGAGCTAATTGAGTCTTTTGGACGTAAGGCTCTTGAAGAAATTGAACGTTTTGGATTTTACACAATAAAGAAACCTTAACAAATTTCATGAAATTTGCTTTCAAATAATAAACTAAGGAGCATGCTATGAGGCAGCTCCTTTTTCGTTTATAAAAAGAAACGACTAGTAATAGAGGGTATTCTTGTTATAGTAAGCCATAAATTTGGGAGGTATTTCAATTGGAACGGATTAGCGAGCTTACATTTGTTTTCCCGCAGAACACGGAAGTGGAGCGAGAGTGGGGTACCCATTTTCGTAATCTACTGACATGTATCCCTCCATTTAGACAAGACAGCACGGCGTTGCCTCGAATTGGATATCGGTGGGAGAATGGGGCATTCCCCGCAATATATTGGAGCACTAGTGAAGACTCGGATAAACCTTTTCCGATCGGGTATGATGTTGAGAGTATGGCGTCCGTACATGAGGGAGCACTTTCGATGGAGCAACTATACAGGCGACTTGAAGGCAGGTTGATCGGAATGGATCACGCTGGCGTGAATTTACCTGTTGCTTCAATCACTCCATCGGATTGGACTGACTTGCTTTCGGAACTGGGAAAAAGGGCCAATCTGTATCGTTACCCAGGCGAGGACTGGCCATTCATCCTGCCAGCTGAGGAAGAGGAATTCGAGTCTGATATTACCAACTTCTCAGTCAAACGAACGCCTAAGTTTGAGCTTGTTTACGATAAGTATACGAACAGACCGATTTTTCAATTCGCTTTGGAGACAGATCTATCGAGAAAGGAGTCCGAGGCACTTTTCCCTGACCCGATAGGCTTCGCGATCCCAGGACTGGACGAGATTTTTCGATCCTTATTCATTCGTCATCCTTGGGAAAGGAAGATGGCCATCCGGTTCGATTTATATTATAAATCGGAAAGCTTAGCGTTGTCGGATTGGGAGACTGGGGAATGGCTGGTTGTGAACGGTGGACGAATGGTAGGAGATCCTCCTCTAAGCAAATAAACAGCAGCTGTGTTGACACGTTGTCGGCGCAAAGGCTAACATGGATAAATATACTATTTTTAATCGATATAAGGAGGGGGTGCGTATGAAGACGGAATTACTTACGGAACGCGTCCAAATAACGCAAAAACGGCTGCGCAAAGAGCTGCTTAGCAGCGTGCTCGACGAGTTCGACGGACAGTTAATGGGGCTTACCGAAGGAAAGCGACTGCAAAAATACGCAAAGATGTCGGGGAGCCCGTTTTCGTTTTTCCGGGGAAGCGCATATCTGTTTTATTTTGACGTCAGTCGGGAGTGGTTTCCTTATCACAGCCCGCAGGAGCGGCCTACGTGGATTCAGGGGGATTTGCATTTCGAAAATTTCGGGGCGTTCCGCAGCGAAGAAGGTCGGATCGTATACGATGTGAACGATTTTGACGAAGGATATCTGGGCTCTTATTTGTATGATTTGCTTAGGATGTCGGTCAGCGTAGCACTGGTATGCCGAACCAAGCAGATCGAAGAGGATGGTCAGAAGAATGCGATCACTACTTACTTGGAAGCGTATGTGAATCAGATTCGCCGGTTTGCGAAACGCAAGGAAGACCCACGCACGCTTGTCTTTGACAAGGACAAGACAGTAGGGCTGATCCGCAAGCTTTTGAAAAAAACGGAGAAGCGACTAGCTTCGCAATTTTTGGAGGATGTTACCACGCTGACGCGTACTTCAAGACGGTTTATGAATTCAGAGGAGATTCAACCGGCTACAGAGGAAGAGCGCCTGAAGCTGGAAGATGGCTGGCCAGATTATATGGCGTCGCTGGCTGAAAGTACTAAACGTCCTGACCGGTATTATGCAATTAAGGACGTGGCTGTGAAGCACGGCTCGGGTACTGCCTCTATCGGATTAGACCGCTATTACGTCCTCATCGAAGGGGATGGCGGCGAGCATGCGCTCGATGATATTATCATCGAGGTGAAAGAAGTTCGGGCCCCGGTTCCTGCGTATTTTATGCCGTTCAAAGAGTCATTCTGGACATATTTCGGCCATCAGGGCAAACGAGTTATCTTCACACAGCAGGCAATGCATCACAAAGCAGACCCATTTCTAGGTTATTTGACGATTGACGATCGTGATTTTTACGTACGGGAACGATCTCCCTACAAGAAGCGACTGAAGGTAGACAAGATAACGGGAACCGAAGACCTGATGCCAGTGTTGGAAACAATGGGACGGATTACGGCGAAGCTTCATGCGCGGGCCGATGCAGATATGGAGCACGGGCTGATCTCTTATCATAGCGAGGATGAGATTCATCGTGCAATCGGCGCTGATACGGACGCATTTTGCGATTATATCGCCAATTGGGCAATTTCTTACGCGCATCAAGTGGAAGAAGACTACGCCTTGTTCAAGGATTGGCTCGGCGAGCGGGAAGTATAATAAAGCACTTAGAGACGGTAGCCAGTGCATGGTTGCCGTTTTCTCATTGCACCATATATAGGGGGCGCTGCATTGCATATTGGAGTTGATTTAGACAATACAATTCTTGATGCCACTTCGTCATATTTACATTTTTATAATAAAGCTTCTGGTTTATCATTCACCTCCGAAGATGTTAACGATTTTTATTTTTACCGACTATATGGTTGGGACAATACAGAGAGAGAAAAAATTTACCATAAATACGGTCATGAAATTCATTGGAATTCTACACCTTTCCCAATGGCAGTAGAAGTTTTACGGGAATTGTTTTTACATCATGAAATCTCGATTATTACTGCACGTCCTGAACGGTTTCGAGACGTTACAATTGGTTGGCTTGAACATCACGAAATAAAATACCACAATATAGCATTTACTGAAAATAAACTACAAGCGTGTATGAACTCCAAGGTTGATTTGCTGATTGATGATGCTCCTCATTATGCCAATGAGTTTGCACTTCGTAATAAGCCAGTTATTTTATTCGAGCAGCCTTACAATACTTCTATTATCATGGACTTGGTGTATCGTGCGCCTAGTTGGCTGGAAGTGAATGAACTTATTACTGAATTAGAAACCTGTAATAATACAAAAGCCTGATAGCCTGTATCGAAAGTGATCTAAAACCATATCTCACTATTGGTGAAAGACCACTTTCGACTACGGGAATAAGTAGTATTACATATAAAGCACAGGCATACTGGAACGAGCTATCCGTATATCTTGTTATACATTCAGTCCTTCAAGAATAAATTCTTTTAGTCTGCTGCGAGCGGCTTGTCAAAGACAGATTATCAGAAGGGAGAATGATCCATGACTGATTATACGGAACATAACCGCGTGCATTGGAACGCCCGTACGGCCATTAATGCCGCCAGATACGATATCGCGGGGTTCAAGGCAGGCAAATCTACTCTAACCCCGATTGAACAAGAGGAACTGCGCGATGTAGCGGGTAAATCGTTGCTGCACCTCCAGTGTCACTTTGGTTTGGATACGCTCTCCTGGGCTCGTCTCGGTGCGCACGTTACCGGGGTAGATTTCTCCGAGGATGCGATTGCGATTGCCGAGCGATTGAGCCAGGAAACAGGGCTAGACGCACGTTTTCTCTGCACGGACATCTACGAGCTGCCCCAGGTACTTGACGATACGTTTGATATCATCTTTACATCAGGCGGTGTCTTGTTTTGGCTCTCCGATCTAGGTCGGTGGGCGAAGATCATCGCGCATTACCTCAAACCAGGCGGCATCTTGTACCTACAGGAGGAGCATCCGTTTCTCAATGTCTTTGATGATACGGCCGATGTGACGGACTTACACACACGCTATCCTTACTTTCACACGGAGCAACCACTTGAGATTGAGGGTCTCCTGCCATATTCTGATCCAGCGGCTAATCAGCGAAGCGTCGAGTATTCTTGGAGTTTCAGTTTCAGTGACATCCTGAACGCCTTGATCGCTGCTGGTCTGCGCTTGGACTATCTCCACGAGTTCAACCACGGGGGCAACCGACGTTTCCCGTTCATGGCTCAAGGCGAGGACGGACGGTGGCGATGGAATGACCCCGCCAACGATATTCCACTCACGTTCTCGCTGCAGGCGACTAAGATATGACAAGAGAGAACTCCTGAACGCATGAATACATCCTTTCACTTTTACAAATAATGTAACTAGTTCGTGAAGGAGGAAAAAAAATGAACAATCAACGCGCTCAAGAGATTGCAGTTTCACCTGCCATGGTTGATGTCACATATAATGGGACGCCAATCTACATCCAACATGTGGACGAAAAGAATGATACGGCCAGAATTTATCCACTGGATCAACCAGAAAACGAGCAAAGCGTCCCTTTAAGCAGTTTAGTCGAGAGCTCTCAAATGTTAGATATGGAAGACATCAAAATGATATGCCCATCGCCAGAATAATTGAAAAGAAATAAGGAAAAAGAAAGAGGATACCTCGGCGGTATCCTCTTTACTAATGTTACATGAAAGATTTCTATGAAAATTGTTATTCTTATGCGTTGATAGAGGTATTTTTTGCACGTTGTAGAACTGTAAAGCATTGGAATTATATCTATATGGGTTTTACTGAAACCGAGGGAGGATTAAATATGTCATTTTTTAAGAAAATGATGGCTAAAGTAGGGATCGGAAACATTGACATCGATACACAGTTCCATACAGAGGAGTTTGTCCCTGGCGAGTTGGTAGAGGGTGTCATTATAGCCAAAGGCGGCAGTGTACAGCAGAAAGTGGACAAAATCTATTTTCAAATTATGACCGAATATCTCAAGCCCGTTGAGAACGATTCGGAGCGTATGCAGAAAGAAACGGTTGTGATAGCTAATATCCTGTTGGGAGAAAGTATTGTTATTGAACCAGGGGAATCTATCGAAATTCCTTTTCATTTCGTGCTGCCGCATGAGACACCCATTTCAATTGGCGTAAGCCCAATCTGGATTCGTACAGGCATGGATGTGGACAACGCGGTAGATCCATCAGATCGTGATCATATGAATGTGTTGGCTCATCCGCACACTTCGGTTATTTTTGAAGCGTTGGAAGAATTGGGCTTTCATTTACATAAAGCAGAGAACGAATATTATCCGCAGCGCAATTATCACCTGCCATTCATTCAAAACTTTGAATTTATACCTTATCAAAATGGTGAGTATCGCAGTTCCGTTGATGAGCTGGAGCTCGTGTTCTACCCTGATGAGAACGGAGTTGAAGTCCTCCTGGAATTTGACCGCAGAACGCGTGGCTTTAGCGGACTGTTAGCAGATATGATGGACACGGATGAGTCCCATCACCGTTATTATTTCAGCTGCGAAGAGCTGGAGGAAGGCACGGAATCCGTGGCTGATCAGTTCCGAGGCATCTTTGACGATTTGTTGGATGTGTAACAGGTTTGCTGGGTGACAAGCGTATATATATTTAAAAGTCGCGTAGTTGCGGCTTTTTTGTTATAACGATATAAGAATTTGGAACAATGAGTCAGGAGGAAAGGAAAATGAATATTCGAGTTTTGGATGGTAACGATGCCAGGTTATATCAAGCATTACGTTTAAGTTCACTTAAAATCAATCCTGAGGCTTTTGGCTCAACTTATGAGCGAGAAGTAAATTTCTCACTTGAAACTGTCGTAGAGCGAATAAAGCCCACTAGTGACAAATTTGTACTTGGGGCTTTTGATGATAGCGGCTCACTAGTTGGGAGCGTAACCTTTGTACGAGACAGCGGTCTAAAAACTGCCCATAAAGGTAATGTTTATGGGATGTATGTGGCTCCTGTTATGAGAGGGCAAGGCTTGGGGAAGTTACTTCTGCTTGAACTCATTAGAAAAGCAAGAGATTGCGATGGGATAGAGCAAATAAACTTAGCAGTCATGTCTGAAAATGACGCTGCAAAAAAGCTTTACAAGTCTTTAGGGTTCAAGGTCTATGGTGTAGAAAAAAATGCTTTAAAGTATAACGGGAAGTATTTTGATGAGGATTTTATGGTTCTTAACGTATAATCAAAAAAAAAAAAGATGACCGTATGGTTTTCGACTTTCTACTCGTCTTATATAAGGAAAACTATTGTAGGAGGAGATACCTTGTCCAATCGTTATGATTCAATTATTGGAGAGACTCGAGCATTGAATAAAAAATTCGAGGAGTTGATAGAATCCCATCGTCAATCCCTATGGAGTTATTGCCGTTACTTAACGGGTTCTCCTTGGGATGGAGAGGACTTGTTTCAAGAAACGGTATTGAAGGCATTCGCAACAATGGCCCAAATATGGCATCCGCTCGCCTATAAATCCTACTTGTTTAGGATCGCCACTAATACTAGAATTGACGGGCTTCGAAAGAAGAATCCGATGGATGGCTATAGTGAACTGGACTCACACGATATTTCCGAGGCGCGCACGATTGATCCATTGGAAATGATTGAAGCAATTGAAGTACTCGTACAGCATCTGCCGCAAAGGCAAATCGCAGTTTTCCTGCTCATGGAGGTGTACGGTTTTACCGCAGCCGATGTAGCAGGCATGGTTCGAATGACAGTGGGATCGGTATATGCAGCACTTCATCGCGCAAGAGCAAATATTCACAAGTACCGTAATATACAAGCGGATCATCCACAAGAGGAGTTTAAAGAACCCAACGCATTATTGCTAAATACAGTGCTTCAGGCCATGAGAAGTGGTGATCCGGATAGCATAGTAGAGATGTTTGAGGACAGTATTCATAATGATGCAAATCCGGGCTTTCAAGAATATTCGAAGAAAGAGATGTTCGAAGGTTCCTTACAACATAGAGGTCCTGCGTTACATGTTTCATTGGAAATGTTGTGGGGCAAAAGTGTATTCGTTGTACTGGCTGAAACAGAGTTGGGGATGGCTCTCCACGATATTCGTGAATTTGACTTTGAGAACAATCGGATTGTGTATCACCGGGGATATTATTTTTGCAAAGAGTTGCTCCTCGAAGCAGGAAAAACACTAGGCTTGCCGGTGCAACTACAAAAAGGGCCAAACTTAGATTGGCGATAAGAAATTCACGTTGAAGAAAGGGTTGTTCCAAAGGTCATCATTGATGATTTTTGGAACAGCCCTTCTTGGATTGAACTTGCCTTAATAGATGCAGCTGTTCCACTTTTATTAAGCGAAAGGGAGTTTAGTTATAATTGATTTCTATAAGCAATGACTTGTAACATTTTGTTATGATTAGGGGAGTAACCTCATACTTAACAGGGCGAAAATATGCAATAGTTAACACAGTGAAATGCGAGGAGTGAAAACTTATGACTCACGAAGAAGTTTTGAAAGGCGGCAATGTAAATCACATCGTCCGTATGGCGAACACGGTTCGCCGCCCTACAGGTTATTGGAGTGCGAGTGTTCATGAGCTGCTTAAACATTTGGAAAAACAAGGATTCGAGGGAGCACCAGGATTTCTCGGAATTGATGACGCTGATCGTGAAATATTGACATTTATTTCTGGAGAAGTTGCTGGAAACCAATATCCAAATCTTGAACCGTATATGTGGTCGGACGAAACACTTGTGGGTTTGGCACGACTTTTGCGTCATTTCCATGATGCGAGTAAAACGTACTCTCCCGGTACTAATGACAGATGGCAGCTTAGCTATGCTGACGATGGCGAGCACGAAGTGATCTGTCACAATGATGCAGCGTTATATAATGTTGTCTTTCAAAAGGGGGAACCTGTAGCGCTGATTGATTTTGATATGGCAGGCCCAGGTCCACGTATGTGGGACATTGCATACACTCTCTACACATCTGTTCCGCTTGCGAGTTTCGCGCCTGACCATTCTTCTGGAACAACGGTTGCCTATCAAAATGAAATACACGCTAGAGAGCGCCGTCGGCGAATTCAGCTGTTTTTTGAATCTTATGGAATACCCGTCTCTACTGATCTGGGGCAGTGGATTATTCAACGGTTGATCGTACTGTGTGATACGTTGAGAAATGGTGCCCGCGACGGGAATCTAGCCTTCCAAAAAATGATTGATGAGGGACACTTGGCGCACTATGAGCGGGAGATTCGTTTTGTAACTGATCATTTCGAAGATTGGGTATAGAGATAGAATATCCGTTATCGCGGAATGATATATGATTAAAATTTTTATTAATTGGAGGACTACTTTTGATAAGGACTGCTGGTAAAGCAATATTAATCCATGATAATAAACTGCTTACTATAAAATATCAAGATGAACACGGTGTGTTTTATTCTTTACCGGGTGGTGGTCAGGAATATGGGGAAACCTTACCTGAGAATGTTCGACGTGAGTGTATAGAAGAACTAGGGATAGACGTCTATGTAGGAGATCTCATATTTATCAGAGAATTGATCGTTGAAGCTAAAAAAATTCATCAAGTTGAGTTTATATTTTTATGCTCATCCAATTCCATTGAACGCGCCGGAATGGGCGATGTTCCAGACCAAGGTCAATTAGGAGTTGAATGGTTGCCTTTAGAGCACTTATTAGATTATCGAGTTTTCCCGCTAGAGGCACGAAATTACTTGAAAGATTTATCAGAATGCCAAACATCATATCCAATTTATATAGAGTCTAGATAGAAGTCAATAACCCGAGATTTCAATAATTACATGTAAGGGCAGGTGCATAATTGGTTAAAAAAGGAAACATAATCTATGATTTATTGAGGGGAGTATCGGGATGTCACTGGAGGTTCGATCGTATAATTCAGATCTAGAGGATCGTGTAATGAAGTTAAGCCATAAGGCATGGATTCTTTTTAAATACAACAAAGACTTTGAGTATCAGAAGATGCGCTGCGATTCAATGAGGACGGAACTTTAGTCGCGGCGGGCTATTTGCGTCATGGAATAGCTGATCTTTACGACGTCATGGAAATTGTGATACACGTAAATGAATTAGGTTTAAAACGCATATCTGAAGTAAGAATAACTCTATTTCCTTCATTTATTGACATTTGTCATGCCATTCGAAATCCATTCAAGAAAACAAAGTTGGTTGCTTGGAATGAATTTGAAGGCGATCGCGAATATTTCACTGAACAAGGTTTTTCCCCTTTTCAAAAATATGATTTGGCGAAGAGATCGCTCGATACATCCATTCCGGAGGTCAAGATGCCCCTTGGCGTTGATGTCCGTCATTATCCGATGACAGCGAGAGAGGAACGAGTTAAATACACGGAAGTTGAAAATCAATTTTTTCAAGGAGTTGTATACAGAAGCGTCAATATGCTGGAATGGATGATGGGTGGTCCAGAACTTCATACGATTTCGGCTTTTGAAGGCGATGAGCTTATTGGCAGTGAACTATTAGCATTGGATATTGTATAGCAACTGCAAACGAAAAAAGGCTACGGACATACGCGGTAATTATGATAACCAGATTATTTAATATAGCAGGACAAAGTACATTAGTCATCGCTGTAGATGCTGTGGAATACGCTTAGTAAAGATGATTCCACAATCGGGAGGCTGAGCGGATGGCTGTATCCTACATGGATTTTAATTCTCCGAATGTACAATATTTCTACGATTTAAGGAACAATCGTTCATTTACGAAGGATGGGAACAATTTCATTAACGCTTTGAGTATTCAACAATTGAATACGCTGGGGAACGTGTCTCTGCTCGACATCTATTTAACCAAAGGGAATGTAGTCGAGCCGCACATTCATCAGAACGCCTCAGAACTGGTTTATTGCATTCGAGGTGCAGCGGTCGTGTCGCTCTTGAATCCGTTCACCAAAACCGTGCTAAACTTCAATATAACACCCGGCCAGGTCGCTAATATTCCCCAGGGGTGGTTCCACTGGGAGGTGGCTACGGAAGACGATACACATCTGCTCGCGATCTTCGACGCGCCAGTTCCGGAATTCATCGCGGTATCGGATTTCCTCAGGCTGGCACCGAGAAACATGCTCGCTCATACTTACTGTCTAGATCAAGCGATGATAACGCAGGCACTTGCGCCAATCAAGAGTACGACGACGATCGGTCCGCCGCTCGATTGCCCGAAACAACGTCAGGCAAAGCCGGACATCTACCCACCGCAGGAGGAGCAACATCCGCAAGTTTCTTATCCTGTATATGGGGCGCGGCAAACTTCTTACCCCGGCATTGGCAACGGCTACAATCGGCAGGGGTAGTTATGTACGTATTGCCGATGGTATAGAAAACCTATACGTTTAACACGAACACCTACTATACGTTCAAGTCGGTAGTGAAAGACGGCTATCTGAAGTTCTATGTGAACGGCGTAGAGGAGTTATCGGCTTATGATCCAATGCTCTCTAGGGGAAGCTTCGGGCTGCTCGCCTCGAAAGGTCAAGTACGGTTTGATGATGCGAAAGTGGATTTACTTCCTTAAGAAAACCTCTCGGTCTTGGCCGCCTTCCTTTGAAGGCGGTCATAATAAGAGCTAGCAGGATAACGCAGTAAATATGTTGAATTCTCTGGAAGAACTATATCACCAGAGGTGAAATATGAACCTTTTTGAAGGTAAGGTAGCAGGAAATGTCATGATCAACTCATTGTCGGTTATTGATTGGCATGAAACAACCCCAATTTTGAACATCCTGCTTACTTCAGGGGCTGAATTAACACTTAGCCCGCTTACGCCTGGGCTTGAGGCGGATGTGGTTAAGATCACGCAAGGGGAAAATCATTTTGTGCTGAAGGTATGGAACAAACCTTCAAAACCTGACGTCATGCGCCAATATCGACTATTGGAAGCTCTTCATCGTCAGGGAATACGCGTATCCGTGCCGATAGGCTATGGGCGAACCGAATCTGGGGAAGCTGTGCTGCTGACCCGCTTTCACGGAAATGCAGTAACGAAGGTGAGTCCGAGCATTTTTAAGAGAATTACCGCTGTTTTAGCCGACATTCACCGGCTGCCTCCGGATGGATTGGAGAGTGGTGTGCTAGCTAAGTATGATTTTGTTGGCTATTTTTTCCCCGGGATCGAAGCGTTTCCTGCGATGAAAGAGGAACTGAACCGTCTCGTCGATTCTGCGGATATGAAAATGGAACGGATTATTCACGGCGATTTCAATTTAGGTAATATTTTAGAAGAGAATGGACATTACACGGTTATTGACTGGACGAACGGGCAATTAGGGGATCCTAGGTATGATCTGTCGTGGGCTTGTCTGCTTCTGCGAATCTATTTGAGCGAGAGTAAAAGCCTTACTTTTCTGTACAAATATCAAGAGGAAATGCCCGTAGCGACAGAGGAGTTGGAGATTTTTGAAGCGCTTGCCTGCCTAAGGTGGCTGTTGCTTGACCGAATCGCTGGAGTGCCCAAACACGCAGATACGATGAAGCAAGTAAGAAAAATCATTAGAGAAAATCGATTTCTAAATGAGAAAATGCTGCTGTAAGGACAGTTCTCGATTGGATGCTACCAGATAACCAATCGTCCCAAAGCTATTGTTTTGGGGCTTTTTTAAATTGAAGGATTAATTTGGTTGTAAAATGTGATGTCCGGCGACACAAACATGAACGCTTTTAGATCCCCGTCAATCGGGGATTTTTTATTTCATTTGGACCTGTTCAGTATGAAATCGAGAATCCTTAATGAGTGTCAGTACAACGACCTCTTCTAATCGCATCGCAATACAACAACATTAAAACACAATGCAGGGCAAAGACAATAGGATAGTAAGAAGCTAAAATGGAATCACACATAAATAATGACAACTCGGTATTTTGACAAGTAACTGTACGTGGAAGGGGGCATATAGTTGCTAGATGTTTAAGAAAGCGTATTCATTGATGATTGTAATTAGCAAATCATTAAGGAGGATTTCATCAAAATGGTACATAACATGAAACCAAGGTTGAGATTATTACTTATTGTTGCATTGTTAATTTCACTTGTTATTCCTAATTCAATATTTGCAGCTTATGTGCATGAGCCTGTAGATATTCAAGAACCAGCATCACCTATCAAGTTAACGGTAAACGGCAAAAATTTGAAATCGGATGTGCCGCCTAAGTTTATTGACGGTAAAATATGGGTATCTGCTGAGGCAATAGCTCATTATTTATATTCGGTATTCTATGAGTCTATCGATGGTAAGGAATTTGTTTTGAAAAATGATTATTATGAAATGACAGCTTCGTACGGAAGCAATAAAGTTACTTTGAAAGACGGAACAACTGTTGCGACTGAAATGCCTTTTAAAGAAGGCGTTAGAAGTTTTATCCCTTTGGATACGCTCATGTATGCGTTTGGAGCAACATACACCTGGGATGCATTAAGCAATACGGCAAATGTTCTCTATGATGAAAACCGGCATATTTCCGCTGATGCTGCTTTGCCGGTAGGCGTACCGGGTGTTGATATTACAGTCGTGGGAAAATCGAGAGACGGCTATTATAGTATTCCGAGCAACGATCCGAATGCCGAAGTAACGGTATGGCGGAAGTCAGCTGATCCGGCAAACTATGTAAATGGTAATGTACCGAGCCCGAGAAGTACCGGAAACGCATGGGTAATACAGCCTAAGCCCGGATATAATGCATCGACAGGTGCCTTTGAAGGTGGACTTAATTATTTGGCCGGCGGACAAGGTACTGACGAAATCATTAGAGTAAGAATTCACTACTCAGAAGGCAGGGCGGATAAGGAGTTTAAAACCACGATTACCACTACAGCGCAACTCGGAACTGGAACGCCCATACCCAATACAGGCAATGATTTACTGTTAAGAACTACGTTTAATAATATAAGTATGTATCTCAATTATAATGGATACTCTTCCGAAGATACGATTCCATACAAGATTGCATCAACACCTGCCGCCACCACTATACAGGTTGTCTCTGACCCTGCAAATGAGGTGCATTTCAGAAAAGTAGGAGCTGCTACATGGGAAGATGGCCTTGCACTGGCATGGGATTCACCTAATAAACAGTTCAGAGGCTCTATCGTCGGTCTTGAACCTGACACAGCATATGAAGTGCAAGTTAAAGTTCTGAAAGACAATTCTACGTACACCCAAACCATAAGAACATGGAAAGAAGACGTACCCATAGCAAAGGATATTCCAATCGCATCCATCTATGAGCCTGGAAAACCGCTGTCTGTTCAAGGGTTAAGAGGGACAGCAAACGGATATATCCGTATCATTGGAGACGGAAAAACCGTTATCGATGTAACCGATGAGTTCTGGTCAGCGGTAGTGATCGCGCAGTCCGAATATGTGATTTTGGAAAATTTGATTATCCGTGGAGGCAAGCGAAGCGGGCTCGCTATTCTCAGTTCAAGCCACCATATCCGAATTATCAATAATGATATTTCCGATTTCGGAAGACCAACAACACAATACTTAGGTCTGCAAAAGATCGTCGCAAATGCAGATCCAAACCTGGCTGTTGACTTGCGTACAGGGCAACTTTACACAGCTAACGCCACGCCTGTTAACAATGACTCCGGTATTTTTATCAGCGACGTAAGCAATCTCATCATTGAAAAGAATTATATTCATGACCCAAAAACAAGCAGCAATGCCTGGAATGGGGGCGGAGGCAGAGATTTTTGGCCTAACTGGAACGAGAAGCATCCACAAGGTGTCAGCGGCATGTACGCAAGAGGCGGACAAGGCGTCGTTGTTCGATACAATGACATTGTTGGAAGCGATGATCACCGTTTCAATGCGGGCATTGAAACTTTTGTAAATGGCGATAAAGACGGCGGTATTGGCACAGATTCCGATGTATACGGTAATTATTTGGCATATGCACAAGCCGACAGCATGGAATTAGAAGGCGCGGATATGAACTTAAGGTATTACAACAACAAAATTGAAGGGGTCTCTGGCGGCATCGGCATGGATTCGAACTATGTAGGCCCTGTATATGTGTATAGAAATCTTATTGAAAACTTGGGTGACGAATGGGGCTTGATTGCAGGAGTTACAAAGTACGGAACAACTCTTAATGAAGCGGTTTCTAAAGGTATAGGTGTTAACTATCTGTTCAACAATACCATCCTTAGTTCAATGGGTCATATCACCCGAAAAGACAGTCAAATATACAGAGTGTACCAAAGGAATAATATTATGGAATCCATAGATAGCCCACTTCTCAGTGGCCAATACGAAATTACGATCAAACATATGTTCAATTATCCGGGAGTGAGTTACGATTATGACTTATTTAACGGAACCGGGGTAACCCCTAATGTCTACAGTACTACGGGTGGACCTCCGCCTATTGTTGAGCCTCATGGGATAACTGGGGCCAAAACCGGAAACCCGGTCACAGCAATAGCTGCTGATAACAGCAAAAAGGCAACTTTCACTAACAGAGCTGAAGGTGATTTTAGTCAAACAAGCAGCAGTCTAGGCTTTGATAAGGGCACAACGATTCCCAATTTTGTAACCGCGGCTGACTACGCAGGCGCTGCACCTGATATTGGAGCGATAGAAAGCGGTAAAGATGTGATTATGCCTACCCGACCAACCGCTTTAAGGTCAGGCAGCAGCAAGTATCAGGTGAACATTACAGGGAATGCGACTAGGCAAGTCATTATTAAAACAGCTGGTATTCCGACTGGCACAAAGTATGATTTAACGAAGAACAGAGATTATGATTGGTTTACCGTTACAAATGCAGAAGGAAAGACCGAAGGCACGATTACGCAAGGTGTTGATTTGGTGCTTACTTTAACAGGAGACCCTAAGAAAATCGGTAAAAATTTCTTGGGCGAACAATTCGGAACAACAATTACCAAAGGTCTTGCTGACTTTGCTAATTCAAAAGCTAGTGTATTAACAGGTCAACCAGCAAAAGGAAAAGGAGCTTTCCTTGTTAAATTGAACGATGGACTTTCTCTGCCGATTTCAGTTTATGTAACGGAAGGTAACTATGATGCGAGCTATAGTCTTACCTACAAATTCAATGACGGCGATACATCTGATACAACTGTACCGGTTCATGCAATCGGCATGTCACTCGGCGAAAAGGTTACACCTCCGACGCCGACAAGGGAAAATCATATCTTTGTAGGTTGGTTCGACGAAACGTTTGCGCACGAATTTGATTTCAGCAAAGCCGTCGAAGCGGATACTATTCTTTATGCCAAATGGAAGCCGGGTATAGTAATTACAAGTGTGTCTCCAGGGAATGGACAAAGCGATGTAAATTTTGACATCGTTTCAGCGAACGGCAAGGGTTATAAAGCGTTTATAGCCAACAGCAACGATGGAACATTCACCGAATACAGCAAAGTAAATTTCAACTCTAAAGGCGCCCACATCAAGGGACTTACAAACGGTCAGACCTACTATGTGTATATCCAATATACAGATGATACGGGTACAATTAAAAGCGGGACTGTTGAAATTAAACCGAGTAAGTAAATAAAAGAGATATCCCCCTGTCGATCAGGGGGTATATTTTATTTATTAAAAAAAGAAAGGTGTGTCATCCATGGCAGAAAAGAATGAATTGCCGACGGGGATTCCAGAAGAGGTGGGTATTCCATCAGCATCCATCCTTCATTTTATCAATCGCTTAGAAGCTAACCAGTTGTGTATGCACAGCATTATTATTTTGCGCTCAGGAAAAATGGTGGCGGAAGGCTACTGGAATCCTTTTACTGCTGACAAAAAACATCGTATGTTTTCAGCCAGTAAGAGCTTTGTTTCTGTAGCCATGGGTTTATTGGAAGGAGAAGGACTGCTGTCTCTGGATGATCGTGTGACGACATTTTTCCCTGAAAAGCTTCCCCTTGAGGGCGTACATCCGTATATAGAAAAAATGACGATTCGCGATCTGCTGATGATGGCATCAGCCCATGAAAAGACTACTTTTAAGCAAGTTGATGATGCTGACTGGGTGAGGACATTTTTTACAGTTCCGCCAACGCATCTGCCAGGTACTGTTTTTTCGTATGATACATCCGCGACAGTTACACTTACTGCGATTGTAGAGAAAGTAAGCGGCATGTCTCTGCTAGCCTATATGCATCCTCGTGTGCTGACGCCAATTGGTTTTTCGGAAGATGCTTACTGTTTAAAAACCCCATTAGGGGTCTCAAATGGAGGCTCAGCCATTTTCTGTACCTCGCGTGATCTCGCAAAATTTGCATTAACTTGCATGCAGGAAGGCAAATTTGAGGACAAACAGTTAATTCCTGCGGACTATATGAAAGCTGCAACGTCTTACCAAATCGATAGTACCAATTCGATTTTCAATTCTATTGACAATCAGCAGGGTTATGGTTATCAATTTTGGAGAACTCGCAATAATGGGTTTTGTTTCCTGGGAATGGGAGGACAGCTGGCTGTCTGTTTGCCTGACAAGGAACTGCTAATTGTGACTACGGCAGACACGCAACCGAATCCCGAGGGGATACAAACTATTTTTAATGCGATCTGGGATGACATATATCCACATCTTTCAGATAAACCATTGATGTCAGACGAAAACTCCTATAGGGAATTGTGCGAGAAAATAAGCCATCTTTCTATTTTGCTTCCGGAAGGACGGTTAACTTCTCCAGTTATAGAAACTATAAACGGAAATTCGTATCAATTAACCGATAATCCGATGAACATAAGTAAGTTAAGATTCGTTTTCCATGACGAAGAGGGGATAATGGAATTTGAAAAGCCTGATGGCAAATATCAGATCGCTTTCGGTTTTGGAAAAGCAATTGCTCAAAAGTTTCCTGGATACGATTATGACTGTATAACAGCTGCAGCTTGGAAAGATGAACATACACTATATATAAATCCAATGATTATTGATGAAACCTTTGCACATCTAAGAATAACCCTTTGTTTCAAAGACAATACCGTTACAATCGTAATGAAAAAGTTTGCTGAGCGCTTTTTAGATGAATATTCCGGTATTACCAGTGGAGTGAAAATTTAGTTTCCCGTCAATTCCACGTACAACTTCTAACTCGTTATTTTTATAATAATTTAAAATGGGGTGATAAATATGGGAAAAGATGGGCAAATTGAAATCCTTGCTCCTGTCAATGAAAATGATAAGGAATGGCTTAAAAAGCTGTGGTTAAGCGAGTGGGGCGGCGAAATCATGATCATGAGAGGGGAGTCGTATCATCTGAAAGACATCGAAGCCGTCATCGCTTGGTCAGATGGTGAGCGAGTCGGAGCAGCCACTTATCGAATTAACGAGCACGATGGTGAGTTGATGAGTATCAATGCAATGAAGCAAGGACAAGGCATCGGAAGTCAATTGATTTCGGAAGTGGAACAAAGAATCAAGCTTTCGGGGAAGCATCGTATCTGCCTTGTTACAACAAATGATAATTTGGATGCGCTGAAATTTTACCAACGAAGCGGGTATCGAATAAGCGCCATAAATCTAAACGCAGTTGACGAGGCTAGAAAGCTGAAGCCAACCATCCCCAAAGTGGGTTATTACGATATTCCGATTCATGACGAAATTGAACTCGATAAAATTCTATGATAATTCTAACGGGGAACAATAGCTCAGGACAGATCAGGCATTATCAATGACTGTAAAAAGGAAGCTGCCGAGCATTCGGCAGCTTTTTCAATTTGCTGACTAGGAGATCAGTCTGCCTTTATGAAGAGACTTCATATTTTTATTGGAGTTAGAAATGATAGGAAGCATTTTCAAGCTACTAATCATGGGTGAAAGGCAGTGATGGCAAGTGGGGACGTACTCAAACGAAAAATTGTCCCGAATCCACACCTTACAATCTTCGTTATTACATGCCCAGACTTTGGTGTTTTCCTGAATGAGATCCTCTACCGATTTTCTTTGAAAATACATAATTTTCTCCTCCTTCTATTAAAAAAACTGCCCTTAACGCTTGTTAAGGACAGTTCACTGTGTATTATAGTTTTACAACATTTTCGGCTTGAGGACCGCGGTTGCCTTGAGCTACATTAAATTCAACGCGTTGACCTTCGTCCAACGATTTGAATCCATCTCCTTGAATTGCGGAGAAATGAACGAATACGTCATTTCCGCCTTCCATTTCAATAAATCCAAAGCCTTTCTCTGCGTTAAACCATTTCACTGTTCCTGTTTCCATAATAATATTACCTCCAAATTGTTATTAACATGCTTTTTTAAACAAAAAAAATCACACATTGAAAAAAGTACCATTACACAAATGATCACTTTTTCAATATGTGAGTTTATGTCAAAGCTGTTTATAACTTAATACTAGCACACAAAAGTGTGATAAGCAAATGCGTGTGGTTCTCCCTTTCCTATATGACATATGTCATACCGTCTACATGATGTTTATGACTGCAACGAATTGAAAGCGATATCTATAATGAAGATAGGATGCTACAACTGATATTCGCTAACAAGTCCTGCGCACCATATCGAGGAGGAACTATACGATGACACAACCCACGCTAACTAACTTAAAAAAACAGGTTGCCCCTTTTGAAAAATCAAATACGAGGGCTAGTATCAAACAGCTAATTAACACCTTAGGACCTTTATTCGGACTCTGGTTAGCTGCGTATCTAAGCCTATCTATCTCCTATTGGATCACACTGCCGATTACGATCATCGCATCAGGTTTCGTTATTCGAACTTTTATCATTTTCCATGATTGTTGTCATCAATCGTTCTTCAAAAGCCGTAGAGCTAACGAAATCATTGGTACGATTACCGGTATACTTACACTATTTCCCTATCAGCAATGGAAGAATAGTCATTCTATCCATCATGCTACGAGCAGTAACCTCGAGAAGCGTGGAGTGGGTGATATGTGGGTACTTACCGTCGACGAATATGCGGCCTCTTCCATATGGGTTCGAATTGCTTATCGGTTATACCGTAATCCATTTATTATGTTCGGACTGGGTCCCATCTTTTTGTTCCTATTTACGAATCGCTTTAATACGAAAGGTGCAAGACGCAAGGAAAGAATCAGTACTTACATGACGAATATCTCCATCCTTGCTTTATATGGATTACTGATCTGGATGATTGGATGGCAGTCGTTTGTTCTGGTCCAAGCTCCAATCATGTTCGTAGCAGGCTTGATGGGAATCTGGCTGTTTTATGTACAGCATCAGTTTGAAGACTCCTACTTCGAGAATGAAGACGAGTGGAGTTATGTGAAAGCCGCGGTTGATGGAAGTTCCTATTATAAGCTGCCTAAGCTTTTGCAATGGATTACTGGAAATATTGGGTTTCATCATGTCCATCATTTGAGTCCGAAAGTGCCTAATTATTATTTGGAAAAGGCGCATAATGCAACGCCTCCACTTCAAAAAGCAACGACCATTACAATCGGCACCAGTTTGAAGTCGCTAAGTTTCCGTCTCTGGGACGAGCGTAACAAAACGTTTGTCGGTTATAAAAATAATAAACAGGTGCACCTTAAGGAAGATGAGCATGATCCTTTGGCTAACAAAATAAAAGTAAAAGTCCGTAAATCGAGCTTACAAGGGCAGTAAATACATCGTTTCAGGTTTGTGCTAAAATATAATTAAATCTACGTTGAAGAAAAAGAGGCTAAACGGACTATGCAAAAGTGGTATCAAATTTTTCACAAAAACACCGGTCTTAGTCCGTATATATGGGTTGTCTTTTATATCCTTCCTTTTTATTTCATATTTCGTTCTTCGGCCACATACCAAATTGTATTAGGCACAATCATGATCTTGGTTTTCTTTAGCTGCTATGTGCTATCCTTCGTATCTAAAGGATGGATTGTGTACTTTTGGACTAGCGTACAAATTATTATTTCGATTATCATGGCGATCGTATTCAGCTATGTGTACTTCTCACTGTTTTTAGCATTTTTTATTGGCACCATGAAAAGTCGAGCAGGATTTATTACGTTGTACTGCATTCATTTAGTAACCACGATTGTTACGATTAACTATGGATTGGTCTCCCAAAATCCTGTGTATTTTACACAATTGCCTTTTATCATCATTAGTGTCATTGGCGTTATTCTCATTCCAGTCACCACGTTCGCCCGAAATAGGAGTGAAAAACTACAGGGACAACTAGAGGATGCAAATAAGCGTATTTCCGAATTGGTAAAGTTAGAAGAACGTCAACGAATCGCTCGAGACTTACACGACACACTTGGTCAAAAACTGTCATTAATTGGTTTGAAGAGTGATTTGGCTGGGAAATTAATTAGCAAAAATCCAGCGCAAGCACAAATCGAAATCAATGATGTTCGTCAGACAGCTAGAATTGCGTTAAAGGAAGTTCGGGAAATCGTTACACAAATGCGCGGAACGAGACTAGTGGAAGAGATGTTTCGGATCAAACAGATTCTGAAGGCTGCAGAGATCGACCTCATTGTGGAGGGAGATCCGAAGTTAACCAACACTTCCTTGATAAATGAGAATGTGTTGAGCATGTGTTTGAAGGAATCAATTACGAATATTATCAAACATAGCAGTGCTACTTCGTGTTCGATTTCCATTGAGCCTTCACCAAGCGATCTCGTTCTCAAGGTCGGGGACAATGGGATCGGCATGACGAAAGAATGTCTTGTGTTACTTGGAAATGGATTACGGGGCATGAAAGAGCGCCTTGAGTTTGTAAACGGTTGTATGGAAATTGTCTCAGACAACGGAACAATGATTGTTATAAAAGTGCCGAATGCCATCATACCACCAGACAGGGAGGTGAGGATATGATCCGAATTGTGATTGCCGAGGATCAACGGATGCTGTTGGGCGCACTTGCGTCCTTACTTGATTTGGAAGAGGATATGCAGGTCGTTGGTAAAGCAAGCAATGGCGAAGATGCTGTGAAACTGGTTAAAAAGCATAAGCCAGATATTTGTGTCATGGATATCGAAATGCCAATAATGAGCGGATTAGATGCGGCGGAGGAATTAAAGGGATTAGGATGCAAAGTCATCATATTAACGACGTTTGCTCGTTACGGGTATTTTGAGAGGGCCGTGAAGGCAGGTGCCAACGGTTATTTGTTGAAAGATAGCCCAAGCGAGGAACTGGCTACCTCGATTCGAAGTGTGATGGCTGGCCGGCGAATCTATGCCTCAGAACTGGTTGATGAGACGTATAATGAAGAAAATCCTTTGACCGAAAGGGAAAAGGAAGTGCTGAACCTGATCGCCGACGGTAAAAATACAAAGGAAATCGCTGATCATATGTACATCACAAGAGGTACAGTACGCAACTACATCTCCGTTATTCTCGATAAGCTCAATGTCAGTAATCGAATTGAGGCTATTATGCGTTTCAAAGAGAAGGGATGGTTCAAATAGAAGGCCAATACATTACTCTACCGGAGGGATAGCAAATATGGAAATCAGAAGAGTAGGGTCCCAAGCTTCGGGCAAAGGATCCTCTGATTATTTTACAGGCACGGTTCGCGTCGATCCACTGTTTGAAGCAGCGGATCCTGCGCGCGTAGTTGGAGCCAGCGTTACATTCGAGCCTGGTGCACGGACAGCATGGCATACTCATCCGCTAGGTCAAACGCTTATCGTAACGGCAGGTAAGGGACGGGTTCAACGCTGGGGAGGGCATATCGAGGAAATTAGTCCCGGCGACGTGGTTTGGTTCCCGCCAGGCGAGAAGCATTGGCATGGAGCTTCGCCTACCGCAGCAATGACTCATACAGCCATTCAAGAACGTCTTGACGGCAAAACAGTCGAATGGTTGGAAAAAGTCACTGAAGAGCAATACCAAACCTAAAAGACATACGTACATAACCTTCTTCGCTAAGAGATAAAAATTGTATAAAAACCCCGTCGATTATTATTTGACGGGGTTTTTATTACAATATAATACTTCCATACCCATGTGGAGTTGTTCCCTTTTCTATAGAAATGGGCAGTATAGTAGAAAAAGGAATCTAAATGTAATCCTCGAATATTTAATGGATTCAAGAGTTAAAAATTTGATGACAGACAGGAGTTAGAATCGATGATAAAAGGTTTCGGAGGCATATTTTGGAGAACGAAGAATCTTGAAGTTACAAGAAAATGGTACAGTGAAGTATTGAAGCTTGAAATCGAAAATTGGAATGGGACTGTGATAAAACCTCAATCAGGAAATGAGACGATCTTTTCTTTCTTTACCGAGAATGACAGTTATTTCCCAACAGAACAACAAGTGATGTTAAATTTCCAAGTATATAATCTAGACGAGACTATTAAGCATCTTGAACATATTGGAGTACCTCTAGCAAAGAAAAAAGAGAGTGGTGAATATGGAAAGTTTGTTTGGATTGAAGATCCTGAAGGTCGACTGATCGAGCTTTGGGAGAAATAAATCAATCAAGCAGTAGCAACAACTATTCGCTCCAGAGGATCGTCTATTTAACGACTCCTCTAGATAGAGAGATTAGACAAGGTCCATGAACGGAGCTGCTGTTGTTGATGAAAAAATGGATAACGGTTACTGCCCTTTCTGCGCTGCTGCTCAGTTCCTGCTCAGCCGCAGGGGAGGAACAGTCGAAAGCCGCGGATACTGTTACGAAAACCAAATCCCACAAACAACAATTGATTCATGCAGAAGGAACAAACGTGATGGAACGGATAGCCGTTCCTAACGGTTATGAGAGGGTTCCTGTAGAGGTTGGGTCATATGGGGATTATTTGCGGAATCTGCCTTTGAAGCCCCATGGCTCCAAGGTACATTTGTTTAATGGGAAGCTCAAGGCTAAAGAGGTTTACGAAGCTGTGCTCGATGTGGATGTAGGCGAGCGAGATTTGCAGCAGTGCGCCGATGCAGTAATGAGGCTGCGGGCGGAATACCTGTATGGCAGTGGCAAATATGATAAGATTCACTTCAATTTTACAAATGGCTTTAAAGCGGACTATGCAACATGGCGGAAAGGGAATCGGATTGAAGTTTCCGGCAACAAAGTCTCATGGACCAAACGGGGAGCGGCCTCCGACAGCTACGAGGTGTTTCGTAGTTATCTGAACATGGTATTTGCGTACGCGGGAACGTTGTCCTTATCGAAGGAAATGAAGCAGGTGCCGCTGTCAGAGATGCAGGCTGGAGATGTGTTTCTGGAAGGGGGTTCGCCGGGACATGCAATCGTCGTATTGGATATGGCGCAGAACACCAAGACCGGTGAAAAGCTCTTTATCTTAGCACAGGGCTACACGCCTGCACAAGACATACACATTCTGGAGAATGAGGTTAACGGGGAGGGGAATCCTTGGTATTCCACTGCGTTTGAGGGGAAGTTGAAATCCCCGGAATGGACATTTACTAGGGAACAGCTGTACAGGTTCACAGATTAAGCCAAGGGAGAAGGTCCAATAGGATCTTCTCCTGTTTTTTGTCTTTATAGAATTTTTTGTAGAAAAAGTCAGCAAACCTGTTGTATTTTCATTTTACGAAAACCTCTTGGTGTGTTATGTTATGTGATAATTATACACAATTTATTCAATGAGGTGTTCGATCGTGTTACCTATCCAAAGAAGGCAAGTTATCAGCGAATATTTGGCTCGCCATGGAGGCGCTACGATTAAGGATTTTAGTAACCAATTTGGCGTATCGGAGATGACGATCAGGCGTGACCTTGAGCTTCTAGAGCAACAAGGATTGGTCGCGAGGTCTCATGGCGGAGCGATATACGTAGATAAGCTTATTGGAGAGCCCGCGCTGCCGGATAAGCAATCGCGGAATCCTGAAGTGAAGGAAAGGCTCGCAGCCTACGCCGCAGAGCGGTTTGTATCTGATGGGGATGTCCTTATTGTGGAGGGAGGGACGACAGTGTCCAGAATGGCCGCGTATCTTAATCACGCCCATTTGACACTGATGACCAATGGATTGGATGCCCTCCAACAGCTAAGGGATGTAGCCGGATCGCATACGGTCTTATGTTGTGGAGGTGTGTTACGAGAGCCTTCAGGTACATTTGTGGGACCCGTGGCAGAAGCTTTTTTCTCACAGTATCACGCGCGCACAGCGTTTCTGTCGTCACTTAGTTTTACAGTAGAGGCAGGGTTCACAGATCCGAATATGATGGATACACAAGTCAAGAAAACCATGATTCAATCGGCGGCAAGAACCATTATGTTACTGGATTCCTCCAAAATCGGCAGTCGCTCATTCGCTACGGTAGCTCAGTTAAATGAAGTGTCGGTGCTGATTACAGATAGCGGAGTGAATGAACAAGTACGTGAAGCGTGTGAGTTAGCAGACGTAGAATTACACGTAATCTAACAGGATATGCATCGATCTCTTTGTAGCTAATCTGTTACAAGGAGATTTTTTTGTGGTCGAACATGTTAGTTTATGTTATATTATGTTATATAATGATAAAATTTATGGAGGTAACCATTCATGACGATTACATACAACAAGAAACCATCGATTCGAATTCAAGGGCACGAGCAAGAGGTACGACGAGGTTACATGGATATTGGTGAGGTTCTGAATGCTCGTTTGCACAAAAAGCAGAAAGAAGTACTTGTTATTGAATGTTATCCAGGTGTTCGAAAGCAGGAGATTCTAGAAGGACTTCAACCTTACCTTCAACCGACAGTCGTTATCGACGTGGAAGCAGCCGCTATGGACGCAGCTGAAATGGAAATCATGCTGGAACGTTATCTAACGGATGACCGGGTATTCGGATACATGTCTCCTTTTCATATTGAAGATTTGTATGACCCATTGAAATTGGCAAAACTGAAAGAGCAAGTGGATGCGGTGTCAGAAGGGACTGTCGTACTGATTGGTTTTGGTGCTTCACTTGTTTCCAAAGGTGATTTGCTCGTATATGCAGATATAACACGATGGGAAATTCAGCTTCGCTACCGTTCAAAGGAATTTGGTAATTGGCTTGCTCGTAACGAAAATGAAGATATGCTGCGTAAATACAAGCGGGGTTATTTTTACGAATGGCGCATGGCGGATCGATTGAAGCGGTCGCTGTTTGAACATATCGACTATTATCTCGACACGAATGTGAAGGACGATCCGAAGCTTGTTTCATGGGAATCCTTGCTGGATGGTATGGAGCAAATCGCTAACAGACCCTTCAGACTTGTCCCTTATTTTGATCCTGGTGTATGGGGCGGCACTTGGCTTGAGGAGAAGATGTCTTTGGAACCCAAAGAGCATCCGTATGCGTGGGGCTTCGATGGCGTGCCAGAAGAAAACAGCTTGTGTCTGGAGTTCGGTTCGATTCAATTGGATGTGCCAGCGATTAACCTCGTATTCTTACAACCAAAGTCGCTTCTTGGAGAGCGGGTATTTGCCAGATTCGGCGCGGAGTTTCCGATCCGTTTCGACTTCCTTGATACCGTTGGTGGTCAACATTTGAGTTTACAAGTACATCCAACAACCGATTATATTCGCAACCAATTCGGAATGAACTATACACAGGACGAGAGCTATTATATTTTAGATGCTAAGCCTGGGGCTGAAGTTTATTTGGGCCTCAAAGATGATGTAGTGCCTGAGCAGATGATCGATGATTTACGAAAAGCGGAGCAAGGCGTACCCTTCCCAGCCGAGCAATATGTAAATATTTTTCCAGCTGAGAAACACGATCATTTCTTGATTCCTGCAGGTACAGTGCATTGCTCAGGCAGTGATTGTATGGTGCTCGAAATTAGTGCGACGCCTTACATTTTCACGTTTAAACTGTGGGACTGGGATCGCGTAGGTCTAGATGGAAAGCCGCGTCCTGTTCATATTGATCATGGTTCGAAAGTGATTCAATGGGACCGTACGACAGCTTGGACCGAGAAAGAATTAGTAGGTAGAGTAGAACCGGTAGCTGAGGGAGAAGGCTGGCGGGAAGAGCGCACAGGTCTTCATGAGTTCGAATTTATCGAAACACGCCGTCACTGGTTCTCAGAGCCCGTGCTGCATGAAGGCAATGGCAGTGTTCATGTACTTAATCTAGTTGAGGGCGATGAGGCTGTCGTGGAAAGTCCTGAAGGTTTGTTTGAACCTTTCATTATTCATTATGCGGAAACGTTTATTATACCGGCATCGGTTGAGCAATACGTCATTAAGCCTGCGGGCCCAAGTATCGGTAAGACGATAGCGACGATCAAGGCTTTTGTTAAAGGATGACATACAGCTTCAGATGGAGGGAAATAGTATGCAAGAAGGTATTTATTTAGCTTTCGATGTTGGCGGTACATCCATTAAAGCAGGAGCAATTGATAGCTCGAGACGGATTATGGAACACACGATTTCGGAGTATCCATCCAAATCGAACGAGTCCGCTGTGAACATCTTTGATCATTTTGTACAAATAGCTGTAGACCTGCTGGGATTAGCAGATCCTGACGGCCAAGAACGGATAGCTGGGATAGGTTATGCCTTCCCCGGCCCGTTCGATTATGAGCAGGGGATCAGCTATATTCAAGGCTTGAATAAATTTGATGCTTTATACGGCATGCAGGTTGGCGAACAGCTGCAGAAGATGATGCAGTCGGACACGCGATTAAAGGATAGAATCATGCCTGATTTCTTGCTTCGTTTTGAGAATGATGCTTCACTTTTTGCGATTGGAGAAGCCCAATTCGGGCAAGCCGCAACATTTCGGAAGGCCGTTTGTCTTACCCTTGGAACGGGAGTCGGATCGGGGTTTGTGGAGTCAGGTAAGTTGGTTACACAACGAGATGATGTTCCAGCGGGCGGTTGGGTGTATGCGATCCCATACCGTTCCAGTATCGCTGACGATTATATCTCGCGGCGCGGGTTACTAGCACTTGCATCCGAACAAGGAATTAACCTGATGGGGCGGGATGTCAAAGAGTTAGCCCAATCCGCACGTGCTGGAGAGGCCTCAACTCAGCAACTGTTCGACGCGTTTGGCGATCGAATTGCAGAGGCATTAGCAGCTGTGCTGAAGACTTTTAACCCTGACATTATTGTGCTAGGTGGTCAAATTTCCAAAAGTGGTGAACTTTTTATCCCAAGCTTTCATCGTCAATTGATTTATAAAGAGATACAGGCCTCTGTGGTCGTTAGTCACGATACCTTACGGAGTACGCTCATGGGCATATACCATCTGCTGCAAGAGCTTTAGGAGCTGATTCCAATGATCTCGAGTGAAAAATCGCAATATATTGTGAAAGAGCTTTCCAAAATTATTAACCGAAATATTAACTTCATGAATGATGAAGGGATTATTATCGCGAGTACAGATCAATCTCGTATCGGTTTAGTGCATGAGGGAGCTCTGGTCGTTCTTAAAACGAAAAAAAAGCTATTAGTTAAAGATAATCAATTCGCGGGTTCCAAAGCAGGCATTAATTTGCCTGTTTATTTTGAGAATCGTGTTATCGGTGTAATTGGCATAACGGCTACCGAACCGGAAGTATTAAAGATGGCAGAGATTATCCGCAAGATGACGGAGATATTGATCAAGGAACAGCTCATCGATGAGCAAAATGAGATCATTAATCAGTCGAAAGAGGTTTTTATTCGTGACTGGTTGGAGGGGAGATGGCAAGAAGATAAGGTCCTCTCCTCAAGGGGGTGGATGATCGGACTTAACGTTAATTTGCCGCGTGTCGTCATCACTGTCCATATTCATTACAACATCGATATTCAAAAAGGGGGGACGTCTTACGATCTGCAAAAAGAGCAAAATCGCTATAAAGGCTATTTGCAAGAAGCCGTAAAATTTAATGACCAAGATGTCATTATTCCAGTTGGGTTCATGAAATTTTCCTTGCTCCTCACTTGCCAAGGTTCCAGTGAAGAAACAAGAAAAGATGTCATCTCTCATAAAATCCAATATATTCTTAGACAATTCCCAAAATCAGAGAATTACACGATTAAGGTGGGCGTCGGGGGATACTATGATTTCATTCGGGGAATACCGATTTCCTATTTGGAATCAGAAAAAGCCGAATCTTACGCGAGATCATCGGATGAATGGAGCCTTTTATTTTATGACGATCTACGGCTCGAAATGCTGTTAGATAGTGTACCTGTGGAAAGCAGCCATGATTTTGTGCGGAAAACGTTAAATGCAGCGGCTTTCTCGGATCCCAAAGAAGTCATTGAAACATTGAGTTTATTTTTTGCTTGCAATCAATCGATCAATAAGACGGCCGAAAGGCTGTTTATTCATAAGAACACCCTTCAATATAGGTTGATCAAGATAAAGGAAATAACCGGGTACGATCCCCGTGTGTTCGAGGAAGCTGTGTTGCTTTATTTAGCCATCTATTTTCACCCAGCCAATAAAGCTTATTCTCCTGGCAATAGTCTTGGTACAGGTAACAATAAATAGAGCGATTATGGAGTGAATGATTGGTACGTGTAATATGTTATGCGCTTACAGAACCTGTTACGATTTAGGTATACCAGAGAGTAAAGGTGGTTCTCAGCAAATGGCAATTGACCAATCCCATGCACTACTAGAGAAACTTAATATCATATATGGCAATGAGAAGGCGCCTGCTATTTTTGAACAAATCAAACATACGCTGGACAGATATGCATTACAGAAGCCGAAAGATAAGCGTTGGGTATCGGAAAAGGATGTCATGCTTATCACTTACGGTGATTCCATCCGAAGCGAAGAAGAGGCACCGCTGCAGACACTTCGAAAGTTTTTGCTTCGAAATTGCCAAGGCATGCTGTCATCTGTTCATATTCTTCCGTTCTACCCCTATTCTTCCGACGATGGCTTTTCAGTTATCGATTATCGTGAAGTGAACCCAGAACTAGGCGATTGGAATGATGTTACGGCATTGTCACAAGACTTTGATTTAATGTTCGACGGCGTCATCAACCATATCTCACAGCACAGTGTCTGGTTCCAACAATATCTGCTCGGCAATCCAGACTATGCGAATTATTTCGTTGAAGCGGATCCAGAAGCGGATTACAGCAGTGTTACACGCCCGCGTGCTTTGCCATTGCTAACCAAGTTCCAAACGCCTGCGGGAGAGAAGCACATATGGACAACCTTCAGCGATGATCAGATCGATTTGAATTTTGCCAGCGAGAAGGTACTGCTTGAAATCGTAGAAATTCTGCTTATGTATGCAGCACGCGGAGCTCGTTACCTCCGGTTGGATGCGATCGGGTTTATGTGGAAGAAGCTTGGGACAACATGTATGCATCTAGAAGAAACGCATGCTATTGTACAGGTCATTCGTGAGGTGTTGGAAACAGCGGTGCCTGACATCGTGATCATTACGGAGACGAACGTGCCGCATCATGACAATATCAGTTACTTCGGCAATGGCTCGAATGAAGCGCACATGGTGTATCAATTCCCATTGCCGCCACTCACGCTGCATACGCTGCATACAGGGAACAGCAGTAAGCTTCAGGCATGGGCGGATTCACTCGGAACGACAACACAAGAGACAGCGTTTTTCAACTTCCTTGCTTCGCATGATGGCATTGGCGTACGTCCAGTGGAAGGCATCTTGACCAAAGAAGAAGTAAACACCATGGCATTAAAGGTGCAGGAACATGGCGGATTTGTTTCTTACAAAAACAATGGTGACGGAACGAAAAGTCCTTATGAGTTAAATATCAACTACTTAAATGCCTTATCTCATCCGGATGATGCTATTGCGCTTAAGGTCAAACGCGTTGTCGCGGCTCATTCCATTCTCTTGTCTTTCATGGGTATGCCAGCGATCTACATTCATAGTTTATTGGGATCTCAGAACGATCAAGAAGGTGTGAAGGCGACAGGCCGTTACCGCTCAATTAACCGAGAGCAGCTGCTTCATGATCAATTGCAGCTGGAACTGGACACAGAAGGTTCACTGCGGGAGCAAGTTTTCCAAGCACTTAGAAAGCTCATTGAGATTCGGGTTATACAACCAAGCTTCCATCCGAATGCAGCTCAGCGCATTTTGACGAGTGACAGCCAGTTATTCGCTTTACTTCGTACATCTTTGCAAAACCAAGAGCTGCTTGCCATCGTGAATATTACGAATGAAACGGTACAGCAAAGCTTCTCGGATTTACAGACGGGATGGAAATATGGACAAGCGGCTATTGATTTGATTTCTGAGCAAAATATACGCATTGAAGATTCACTGCAACTTACTTTAGCGCCTTACCAAGTGATGTGGATCAAGCGTCTTGAAGGGGGTGATGACAAGTGAAGATCATCATTTCTCCAGACTCCTTTAAAGGGTCGATGTCCACAGTCGATGCTGCCAACCAGATCGAAGCCGGCATACTCACTGTGTTTCCTTCCGCTCAAACCATCAAAATTCCAATGGCAGATGGAGGGGAAGGTACGGCGGAAACGTATCGAATCATTGCTGGAGGAGAAATGATCTGGCACGAAGTGATGGATCCCTGTCATCGGACCATTCAGGCTTGTTACTGTTGGATTGAGAAAGATAAGACAGCCGTCATCGAGACGGCGGCCGCTTCTGGGTTAACACTATTGAAGGAAAGTGAACGTATGCCAGCCGGACTCTCCACCTATGGAACAGGACAGCTCATTCTTCACGCCTTGGAACGTGGAGCCAGGAAGATCATTATCGGGCTGGGGGGGAGCGCAACCATCGATGCGGGAATTGGTTGCCTACAAGCGTTAGGGCTTCAATGCTTTGATGGGAACGATAACGAGATAAGTGGAGAGAATTTTCATTTGGATGCCATTGTTCGCCTGGATGCCAGCCAATTGGATGCTCGTCTCCATGAAGTCGAGCTAGTCGTTGCATCCGATGTCAAGAATCCGTTGTTGGGATCAGAAGGAGCTGTCCATGTCTTTGGTCCACAGAAAGGCTTGCAGCCGCATGAGTTAGCCGTCTTCGAACAACGGATGTGCCGAATTGCGGAACTCGTAACCCAAACTGCAGGATGTGACATGCGGGATCAGCCTGGTGCAGGAGCTGCTGGTGGATTTGGATTTGCCTTACTTTCCTTCTTTGCCAATTTAACGATGATGAGCGGTTTTGATTTGATTGCTCAATTAAGCCGCTACAAGGAGCAATTGAAGGACGCTGACCTGGTCATCACCGGTGAAGGTAAGTTTGATACCCAATCGCTTTATGGTAAAGCACCGATCGGCATCTCTCGATTAGCCAAGCCGTTTAACGTTCCGGTTGTCGTCTTCACAGGCATATCGGAGGGGAACGAGCAAGTGATGAGACGTGAAGGCATTCAAATGGTCATTCCGATCATTGATCGCGTTATGACCCTAGAAGACTCCATGAAACAGGGAGAGAAGTTGTTGAAAAAAGCCGTCATTCGGTTTTTTGAAACAATTCAACTAGCGGGACACTTTAAGGCTAAGGGGGTGGAAAGTTGAAAATAGCACTAGCCCACTTTAGGGTCGGTGAAACAGATGGTGTTTCTTTGGAGATAGAGAAGTGGAAGCAAGTACTGAAACAAATGGGGCATGAGGTACTATTGTTGGCAGGAAGTGAAGGCCAAGTTCGTGCGCATGTGATCGCAGAGCTACATTATAAACATCCGATGAACGAGAAATTTGTTTACAACGCTTATGACAACATGATTGATTATGATTCGGAAAAAGAGTTTGTGGACGACGTGGCAGGCTTCGCTGACATCATGGAGCGAAAGATCATCGATTTCATAGCATCGGAATCCATCGATTTGCTCATTACCCACAATTTGTTCTCGTTAGGTTGGAGCTTACCTGCTGGAATCGCCTTCACGAATGCGCTAAAGTCAACCGGGATTCCTTGTATCGCGCTTCACCATAATTTCTACTGGCAACGAGATCGATACTTAAATCCGACATGTCCTACGGTAACGGAATGGTTGGAAACACTGTTTCCACCAGACCTGCCGAATGTCACCCATGTCGTTACGAATCGACTGTATCAAGATGAACTCATGCAACGTCGTAAATTGAGTTCTGTCATCATTCCAAACGTATTCGATTTTAATGCCAAGGTTTGGGCAAGAGACGATTGCAATGCATCGCTGCGTAGAGATATTGGCGTCAATGAAGACGATATTGTGATTCTGCAAGCTACCCGTGTAACTGAGCGAAAGACAATTGAGCTAGGTATCGATACAGTGGCGGAGTTGCAAGCACAATTAGCTTCGTTAAAACAACGGGGGGCCACTCTTTATAATGGGAAAACGCTTTCTGATCGCAACCGACTCGTATATGTCCTAGCGGGCATGCCGGAATCCAGTTACGAATATACGGAAAAACTAAGAATTAAAGCGGAAACCCTTGGAATCGACATTCGGTTTATCAACCCATTGATCGATCAATCGCGTTCTTATTTTAACGGACAGAAACGGTATTCACTCTGGGACGCTTATGTCATCGCAGATTTCGTAACCTTTCCAAGTGTGATTGAAGGTTGGGGCAACCAATTACTCGAAGCCGTGTTCGCACAGAAACCGCTCCTGATCTATGAATATCCGGTCTATGAGAAAGATATTAAGGAATTCGGATTTGATATTGTTTCCCTAGGTAACACGCATCAGATCGAAGCGAATGGGTTAGCTAGTGTGAATAGCATGAACGTGAAGGCAGCGGCCACCAAGATGGCACGGCTGCTTACCGATCAAGACGCGTATGCACAGATGGTTCAGCATAATTTCAAGATTGGTAAAATGAATTTCTCCTATGAATCGCTACACTTACTTTTGGAACCATTAATTGAGGAGGTCAAACGATGAACAAAAAGTTAGGTCTAATATCAATGACATGTCTAATGGGAATCATGACAGCTTGCGGCAGCACGAATACGAACGAGACATCTTCCGCTGCACCAGCAAGTACACAGGCAGCTAGCAATGGCAAATTGACAAACATTAGCATGCAGATTGCATGGGCAAGTGATTCAGGCAGAGGGAAAGCGATTCGAGAAATGCTGGATCAGTTCGAGAAAGAGAACAAAGATGTGAAAGTTGAATTGCTAGGCGGCGTGCAAACGGGGCAGAAGCTTCTTACACAAATTTTAAGCGGAAAATCACCAGAGGTACTTCAGGTCGCATACGGCGATGCTAAACCATTGGCAGTCCAAGGGGCATTCGTGGATTTGATGAAGGATTTCGGCGCTGAGAAAAGCAATTACATGCCGCAAATTTGGGAACTTGCTGTGAATGAAGGCCAACTGACAGGCATGCCGTGGCTGGGTCACACCATTCAAGTTATTTATAACAAGAACCTATTTGAGAAAGCTGGCATTAAAGAAGTACCGAAAACGTGGGATGAATTTTATGCAGCGGCTAAGAAATTAACCGTGGATACGAATGGAGACGGCAAGCCGGATCAATTCGGTATCGGGTTGTCAGGTAAACAAGGCGCCGACTTGGGCTGGCAGTTCGGTCTGTTCGCGGGCCAAGCGGGAGCTAAACTTGTCACTACAAAGGACGGGAAAAGCGAAGTTGCTATTAATTCCCCCGAAGGGATCAAAGCTTTAGAATTTTTCACGAAGCTGTTAACCGAAACATCACCTCCGGATTCATTAAATAAAGATGGCGCAGCCATTCAAACGGATTTCAGAAACCAAGTCGTCGCGATGGAATTGTCGGGTCCTTGGGGCGTTTCCGAAGCTTGGAAAACGAATGGTAAGTTCGAAGCGGGTGTAGCTGAAGTACCAACAGGCCCAGCTGGTAAAGCGACTGAAGTGACCTCCTACCTGCTTTCCGTTCCAACTGGGGTTGAAGGGGATAAACTCGCGGCATCCAAGAAGCTGATCAAATACTTGAGCTCCAAACCAGCACAGGAAATGGTCATGAAGGGTGAAAAAGCCGAAGATGGTAAATACTATCCATTCCGGATTCCAATTCGTAAAGATATGGCCGACACACAGTTTTATAAAGACCACCCTGAATTTAACACGTTTATGAAGGGCGTCGAATATCCCATTTCCCTATTCCCGATTCCACAATGGGCACAAATCAGTGACGAAGTATACACAAGCGCTTTAAATCAAGCCGTATCCGGCAAAATTTCGGCAACGGATGCGCTGAAATTAGTTCAAGAAAAAGGTAACACAATTATTAAGAATTCGAAGTAAACAAGTGGGGAGCACCCGTAGTCTGGGGGCTCCCATTTCTGAAGGGGGACTCGCAGTGAAGGTTTTAAGAAGCAAGCTCGGAGATCTCAACGCATATCTTTTTTTATTACCTTCTTTCATTATTCTAGGTCTCTTTCTGATTTACCCGATCATTTGGTCTGTCATCGTCAGTTTTAAGAACGTAAAGCCGATTGCACTCAAAAATGCAGGTCTATTCGAAATTCCGGGGACATTTGTTGGTTGGGATAACTATTCGGCAGCCATTCACAATCCGTTATTTTTCAAAGCTATTGCGAATACAGCCTATTTCGGTGTTCTATTCATTCCATTATCTATGTTTGGCGCTGTTTTTCTTGCCATACTTGTGAATCAGAAACTCAAAGGTGTAAACTTCGTCCGATCGGTTTTCTTTATCCCTTATATTATTTCAATTGTAAGCGGCAGTTTAATTTTCATGTTCTTGTTTAATGGGGACAAAGGTTTAGTCAATGCGTTGCTATTAAAGTTTGGTCTAACAGGGCCTAACTGGCTTGCTAATGCGACTTGGGCGATGCCAGTCATCGTATTGATGTCATGTTGGAGAAATATCGGTTACTATATGCTGATTTACTTATCCGGATTACAAAATATCCCAAAAGATCTTTATGAAGTAGCCGATGTGGAAGGCGCAACGAAATTCCAAAAATTCCGCCTTATTACCTGGCCATTGCTAGGGCGTATCTCGTTAGTCGTTATGATATTGCTGTTAATTCATTCGTTAAACGTGTTCCAAGAAATATTCATTATGACAGGTGGCGGCCCGGGAGATTCGACCATTACGGTTCCATTCCTTATTTACAACAGGGCGTTTAAATATTATGAGTTCGGTCCTGCTGCCGCGATGTCTTACTTGTTGTTCATCTTTGTCGTAGGCGTGGCTATTTTTCAAAGAAAGCTAGTAGATCGAAGATTAGGCTAGGGGGCTCGTAAAATGAAAAACAAAAACGTACTGCCCACTGTCACTCTTTGGGCAATTGGCATCGTATTTCTGATTCCTATTTACTGGGTATTGGTTTCCAGCTTGAAAAGCGATGAGGACATTGTAAAATTTCCGCCAACGTTTTTCCCAGATACATTAGTTTGGAATAACTATCCTGATATTTGGAGTAAGCTCAATTTCGGCGTGACCTTTACGAACTCACTAGTTGTAGCAGTTCCTACGGTTATTCTTACGGTGCTGTTCTCTAGTATGGCGGGATTTGCGTTTTCCAAGAAACGCTTTCTCGGTAAAGATGTCCTATTCTCAGGTTTGATAGCGACAATGATCATTCCACCAACGGTCTTGATGTTGCCTGTTTACTTCATTATTACGAAGCTAGGCATGTTCGATTCGTTACTTGGTTTAATTCTGCCGTTCTCAGTGACTGTTTTTGCTATATTTTTCACGAAGCAATATATCGATGACATTCCAGATGAAATGCTTGAGGCAGCCAAAATGGACGGCGCAGGAGATTTCCGTACATTCGTACAGATTATTATTCCATTGATCCGACCTGCGATAACCGCTTTAGTTATTATCGATTTCGTACAGAATTGGAACTCATTCACGATGCCGCTCGTCCTGCTGCAAAGCGAGTCTCACTTCACTTTACCGCTAAAGCTGGCCATGATGCTAAGCAATTCTGACAACGTTCCATGGTCCAAAATATTAGCGGCCAATGTCTTGTCATTAATCCCAGCACTTGCGGTGTTCCTCATACTTCAGAAGCAATTTGTGACTGGTTTGATGGCAGGGGCTGTAAAAGGGTAAGAAGGAGATACGGATATGAAACGCAAATATAAAATCGCTTGTCTAGGTGATTCCATGACGGCATTTTGGGGAACAGAGATGCCCGAACTTAAGGCTTCCTTAGAAAGCAAATTTCCGGAGCAACCTTTCGAACTTTTTAATTACGGTGTAAGCGGTACTCGGGCGGAATATGGGATTTATCGCGTTTCGCATGACTTCCCGAGTCCGTCCGGAACTGGCATTCAGAAGTGCCTTTCTTCCGTTAGCCCCGACTTAGTTGTCGTGGAGTCATTCGCTTACAACCATCGGCTGGATGGGAAGCATCGTATTGAAAACTACCATCAAGTATTGCGCAGGTTATTAGAAGAAATCAAAGCAACAACACCAGCTCAGGTGGTGTTTCTCATTACGATACCGCCTGATAAAGAAGATTTCTTGGATCATATCCCGACGTATCGGAACGTCGCCAAAGATTTAAGGCAAGAATGGGCGGCATACAGTGAGATGTACCTTCAAGCTGCAGTCCAATTTGCGCAAAATGAAAATGTGCCGTATATCAATGTGTTTGAGCGTGTTAGCGAAAAGGTGAGCTCTGGTGTTCCGATCCGTTGGTTTATCGACCAAAATGACCATATTCACCCAAGTCGATACGCTTATGAGCTCATTGCCGAAGAAATTACTGAAGCGATCATTCGTTATGACTTTATCAAATAAAACATGTTCATCGGAGTAGGAGAATCATACATGCCAACTACTAATCATACCCAACCAGAACAATGGACTAGAGGTTTGTATTTTAATAAAAAAGCTTATGCGGATACGCCGCTTTTGACTTTCGAGGAGGCGCGCGCTTTTCTCCCTTCTCCAATATTCGATAGCCGTCCTGATTATATCGAATGTTACTGGCGCACATGGGAAATTGCCTATCGAAATACTTTCGTGCCAACCAAGGAAAGTGGATTTGTAAGTAATTTCATTGACGCCGCATTTAATGATAAAATTTTCTTATGGGATACGGCTTTTATTACGATGTTTTGTAATCTAGCACATCCCTATATCCCGGGAATCCGTTCCTTAGATAATTTTTATTGCAAACAGTTGGACGACGGCGAAATTGCGCGTGAATATGTGACAAATTCCGGTGTCGAGTTCTACAAATGGGTAAATGCCGAGCGCAAACCACTGCATTCCTTCTTCCATAATCATTACAAGCACCGGGGACTCGCACAAGTTAATGATCTTGACTTTGATGTGATGTACAAACCAGATTTGGGTCGGACTGTTGAAAACCCACCCTACTTCAGACTAGACAATTTAAATCACCCGATCGTTTCCTGGGCGGAGTTAGAAAGCTTTAAGCACACGGGAGATCTGGAGCGATTGGAGCTGGTTTGGGAACCTCTTGTGCGATACTACGATGCACTCTGTTACCACCTCTATAACCAGTACGGTTTATTTGTGACAGATTGGGCGAGTATGGATAATTCCCCACGAAACAAATATTTGGGCAGCGGGGTTGATATTAGCTGTGAAATGGTGCTAGTTGCCCGAAGCTTGATCGAGATCGGGGGCATCCTGATCGATAAAAAATTCGATGAAGGCTCCAAAGAGGCTAAAGATCTTGCCAGTCAAATCGCACGATTGGAAAAAGATGCTGCGACGTTTACGACAGCGATTAACACACTTATGTGGGATGAGGAAAGCGGCTTCTATTATGATGTTAAGAATGACGGGCAGCGCGCTCCCGTCAAAACAATTGCAGCCTACTGGGCGCTGCTTGCTGAAGTCGCAGATGAATCTCAGGCTGCCAAGCTAGCCGAATGGTTGAATGATCCGAACACCTTCAACCGTACACATCGTGTTCCGGTGTGTGCTGCTGATGAGCCGGGTTATGATCCGCAAGGCGGTTATTGGAGAGGTTCCGTCTGGGCTCCGACGAATACGATGGTTATTCGCGGCTTGGAAAAATACGGATATCTGGATTTAGCCAGAGAAATCGCACTCAACCACCTGAATAATGTTGTGCAAGTTTATATGGATACTGGTTCGATTTGGGAGAATTATCCGCCTGATTCGGTTGACTCAGGGAATGCCGACAAGAAAGATTTTGTAGGCTGGTCTGGTATCGCTTCGACGCTTTATCTGTTGGAGCATGCAATTGGTCTCAAAGGAGATGCTTCAAAGAACGAATTGACATGGCGACTTCAATCGGGAATGGGTACAATTGGGTGCAATCGATACTGGTTTGCCGGCAAAACCATGGATCTGATTGCAATTGAACAGACAGATGGGTCCTATCTCCTTACAGTTTCTAGTGATGCTCCAGTAAAACTTAACGTTGTGTATGGCGGCAATGAAATCAAGACAGAGGTTAATGGCACTATTGAAATTAAGATTAATCTTGAATAGAGAAGTTGTCTTTATCTATTCTTATAACAAGAGACTACTGAAGCTGACGCTTTGAACTGCACCCTATCAAGTAGACAAGACAAATAATAACAACGATTAAGCGGCCTTAGTCCTGAATTCCACTGGACTAAGGCCGTTTATTTTTGCCTGCAATCGCTCGTTGTAGTAAAAATAAATGTAGGCATCGATGTTGAAGTTTTTCAAAAATTTGGTAATTTCGACGCGAATCATACTTAGGGGAGCATATCAAAGACTTATTTCGATAGCCCGTTCCACAAACGGACATTTAACAGTTTCTTATTGATTATTTTGTTCATCCTAAGTAAGGATGATTCTTTTCATTATCAATTTGAATAGATTTCACTCATTCTTATTTATTTTGTTCCGCAAGGTAACCTGGATGATCATAAGCGCCACCCGGATCAATATGAGTTACACCTTCCCAAATATTGGGGACTTTAACCTGATCAGGATGTTCGAAAATTAGGAGTCCTGTTGGCAATCTTCTTTCACCATAACGGCTTGATGGATGGGTAATTAAATCACCTCCGACAACCATCTCAGAGGAAGCACCACCGTCTAAGAAACCGGCATTTATACAGCCTTCTTTCAGTAACAGTTCCTGAACGTCTTTTAATGAAGCTCCGATACTCTTAGTCTGACGACCATCAATAACGACGATGACCATGACACCATCAGCGCGTTGACCGATGGCTGTCCGCGGGTTAAGGCCATCTCCTACGATGGGCAGTGCTTTTCCATTTGCAATGATGCGCGGATAGAACGAAACGGCATCAGTCACATGCAAATCTAACAGCTCTTCAATCGAATATTTGCCGATGATTAATTTACCGGTATTGTCAAAAGCGACAACTTGTTGAGGTACAGTTCCATCAACGCTCGTATACAAAATCTTGCCGCCTGACATAATAACTCCAATAGGTGCAAATCCGTTACCTAGTCCTTGAGGGTCGTCAAAGCCTCCGCCATTCACACCGGCTAATGCTCCTGTACGTTTCACCATAGAACTGATCGTTTCACCTTGACCCACTACACTGGGCACAACTACTCGGATAGCTCTTGGATCGTATACGTACATTTTTTTCCCAACCCAGCCATGTCCAGCAATATCTTCAACGTCTATTACCTTGCCATCTTGTTTTTGTATGCTGATGGCATTCATATCTTGTTTCTCTATTGAGTTATTTTCACTCATTTGTATAACATTTTGAATCATCTCATCTCGTTTCTTTACGCCAACAAAAATCCATGCCCAGTCCCGATGCTGTGTGGCAATAACAGTATCCGCAAGAAACAGGCGGATGTTCTTTCCAGGTGGTGTTATGAAAAGAAAACTGACGAAAAGACTTATGAATAACATACAAATCAGTACCGATCGCTTCAGCCAGCTTCCGCTTTGCTCATGTTTGTAATTAACTCCTGCTAGCTTCATATTCATCGATTCCTACTTTCTATATTATTTAAGTGTGATCCGATACGACATAGATAAATCTTCGAACACACTTCTGTGGCTTACATGATAGTTGTAGATCGCATAATGCTACTCAAAGTATATAAAACGAATATGTATTTGAGATGAAAATGAGATTAATATTTGAAAAACCAAGCAGTGTAAATAGATCCAATTTAGCTAAATAATTCAAAGTAAACTTTGAAAGCAACGCAAAAAAGGCAACCACAATGGGAAGCCTATATAGCTTAAAATCGCCACTTTTCTTGACGTGTTTTCTTTCGTCTTGGAAGGTGGCTTTTTTGCAGCAACTTCATCTCATCTTTATCTCAATTCCGCTTCATTTTCATCTGCCTCTTTTAGAATAACTCTATGAAATGAAATTTCAACTAGATAGAGTTTGCATAATGAGAGGAGATCCACCGATGAAAAAAAATGGCATTCTTGCCTTCACTGCAATTAGCACACTTATATCCGGCTTTATTGTATATAACGTACAGGCGAATAGCCTTCTAAGGAGCGTAACTGCCCCGTCTACAGTACAGTCTGCAGTACAGCTTGGTACCCAGTCGTCTGTTAGTAACAACTCTATGAATAAAGAAGAGCGTATTTTAGAAGGGAAAACGATCGTCATTGATGCAGGGCATGGTGGAAAAGATGTAGGTGCAACAGGACAAACAGGCATTCATGAGAAGAATCTGACGCTTCAAACGGCTATTAATATTCAAAAGGAATTAGCTGAAAAAACGGGTGCGAATATTGTTTTGACGCGTGAACAGGATGAGTTTTTGACGCTTGAGGAGCGAGTGGAGATTGCAGAGAATCACGCAGCCGACTTATTTATCAGTATCCATTTTGATGCGTTTACAAGTCATGATGTAGCTGGCATAACAACTTATTACAACAAACCAGGGGATCGACAATTAGCAACTCTGATACATGAAGAGATATTCGAGCAAGACATTGATACCAGAGATCGTGGCGTGGCGCAAGGAAATTATCGTGTACTCCGAGACAATCAAAGCCCATCCCTTTTACTCGAGCTAGGATATATATCCAATCGGGCTGATGAACAGCGAATTCAAACAAAAGATTTTCAAAACAAGGCAGCTTCAGCGATTACTGAAGGAATTATCTCTTATTTAACTTAATAGTTTTCGACCAGAATATTATGGAGAAAACTACCAGATAAGTGATTTCATTAACTGGTAGTGAGCAGCCGCCGGCAACAATCTCCTTGTCGGCTGATAACAACAAATAAGCTAATAAAGTCGCGTAGATGCGGCTTTTTTTTGTTTTAACAAAATAAGTTCTTGTCTATTTAGCAAGACAAGAACTTAATGAACAGCTTCGAGGAATTGGCGAATTCACAAATTAATAATTTAAAAAATTTGTTAATAAACCTTTTGACATTATTTATTTAGTACAATATTATAAGTGATAAGTAGTAAGTAATAAGTAGTAAGTAGTAAGTAGTAAGTAGTAAGTAAAAAGTCCTCGAAAGGATGATACTATCATGTTAACTAATTTATCATTACCCCAAGAATTTGCCTTACTTGCATTAGATAGTGAAACCAATAAATTGAAGTCTATTTTTCGAATGCATGTTGCCTTGTATACGGTCATTGCTTGTATAGTGGAACTTTCTATCAATGGCAACCTTACATTTGATGCAGATGATACGATCAGAATTTCTAACTCAGCACCCACAGGCGAAAAATATCTTGACAGAGTACTCGAAATTATAATTGCTGAGAAACCAAAGAAGCTAAAAAAGTGGGTTTCTTACTTTTACTACTTTAAACAAAAAGAAATTTATAATATGGTTGTAGAAAGCCTTGTAGATAAAGGAGTTCTAGAAATTGAAAATACGGAAGTATTTTTTGTTGTTCCAGTAAAAAAATATTCGGATGTAGCAAATACTCGGAACCACATCGTGGAAAAAATTCGAGCTGAGTTATTAGAACAAGGGAATGTAGACGAACATACCGTAGCCTTGGTGTTATTTTTAAATATTAAAAGTATGTTAAAAGATTACTTTTCTGAATATGAACAAAAAACGTTAAAGCAAAAACTAGAGATATTGTGTAAAGAGGACATTTATAAAAAAATTAGAACAGTTCATGTAGCTATCTCAAATATCGAATCTGGCTTATAGTTTAGGAGAAAATTATGGGGAGAAAAAGAAATTTAGATAACATTTTATCATCAGAGTATGTGAGTATCAGTGAATTGGTTGAACTTTCTGGAGTTCGATACAGTACCATTAAATATTACACGGAAGAGGATATGATCCCATTTGAGCAAGAGGATACAAGACTGACAAGAAGATACCCACGTGAATTAGCACTAAAGCGACTCGAGGAAATTCGTGTAATGAAAGAAGAAGAAGGATTGACTATAAAACAAATTAAAGAAAAATTATCATTGTGAATGTTTAGAGAAGTCCGTTTTCATACAGGTCAAATCATCTATGCTGCCAAAATTAGAAAAGGTCGGCTAGCTTGGAAGTGCGATTTACAAAACATAACTGACATTAGGGGCTGGATAAAAGCGTGGATATAAATTTATTACGAGAAGCAATAGTAAGTAACAACATGGATACAGTTGAAAGCATATTAGAGGAGATAGGCAGAAATAAACGAAATGAAGCAATTCCCGTACTTATTGAGTATTTAATAAGCACCGAGAATAACATTTTGCGAAATTCTATTGCAATTACTTTAAGTGATATTGGAAACGAGATAGCAATTGAGCCACTAATCGATATGATAAATCACCCCAAAACATTGGGAGCAAGAGGTACATTGTTATTTGCATTGAAGCCATTTAATTGTTCTTCACATTTAGAAACATTAGTGTACCATTTATTAACAGGAAATTTTGAGGTCCAACTTCAAGCTTATGAACTTATTGAGGGGATTAATTCAAGGGTATCGGATGAAGTATTACTAAGATGTCTCCTAAAAGTAAAGGAAGGAATAAACGAAATAGAACGACAACACGAAATATTTTCAGATACTTTAGAAAGGCTATTTAGCCTCAAGAGGATTTAGCATCGACTTCACTTCGTTTTGCGCGAAACAGAGGGTTACTTACTGATAATTAAAATGATTAACTCATGGTCATCGGATGAGTTATTATGTAAGTATCCTAAGCCATATGGATTGGTTAGTAGCCAGTCATTAAAGTAAAAGTATTTACAAGCAAAAAGGGGGCGAAGACTTGAATCGGAAATTCAATCATCAAAAATACGTTGTTAGAAAACAGATCCTTTCTCTAGTTGGTGCTAAAATCGATATTTTCGACATTGATGAAAAGGCAATTCTATTCTCAAAGATGAAAGCCTTCAAGTTGAAGGAAGACATCCGAATATACGGGGATGAAACAATGCAAAATGAGTTAATAAGCATTCAAGCGCGAAGTGTCATTGATTTTTCCTCAATCTTCGACGTAGTTGATGTCGAAACCGGGAGCAAGATAGGTTCTTTGCGACGCAAAGGGATGAAGTCGATCTTCAAGGATGAATGGGCGATTTTAAGCCCAAATGATTCGGAAATCGGATTGATTAAGGAAGATAATGCACTGCTTGCTCTGTTGCGAAGATTCCTTACGAATTTGATTCCTCAGCATTACTACTTAGAGATGAACGGGACCAAAGTGGCAGAGTTCAAACAAAATTTCAACCCATTCGTCCAAAAGTTAAATCTCGATTTCTCCACTGACCACAACGACAAGCTTGATCGCCGCTTGGGCCTAGCCGCCGCGGTGCTGCTGATCGCCGTCGAGGGCAATCAGGGATAGATGCGTAATCGATTACAAAACAACGTCACCACGAGATGTGGTGACGTTGTTTTGTAATAATAGTTCTCACAATTAAACTATTCTAACAATCAGGAGGATTTGTCATGATTCGAGAAGCGAAATCAAAGGATGCCGATATCCTTGAAGACCTTTACAGAGCCTTGGCTCCAAATAGCAAAAACATAAAAGTATTGCCCGAAAGAATAGAGCAAATCATCGCTGATCCGAACAATTTTTTATTTGTTTATGAAGAAAATGGAATTGCTGCTGGAACAATATTTGTGACTATATGTCTTGACCCCATGTACCAATACAGACCTTACGCAGTTGTAGAAAATGTCATTGTAAAAGAAGGTTTTAGAGGGACTGGTATTGGTAATAAACTATTAGAACACGTGGAACAATTATGCATTTCAAAAGCCTGCACCAAGATAATGTTATTAAGCAGTGCAAATAGGATTGATGCACATAGCTTCTTCACGAAAAATGGGTATAGCGGTACTGTTAGCAAAGGATTCAAAAAATATATTCCGATAACTTGATTCAACAGAAAACGATAGCTCAAGAGTTGCATTAAAAGTATCTCGTTTGTTTTTTGAAAGGGAAGGTCAGAAATGGACTTGCTTATAAAGAATGGATTTTTAAAACTGTTGGCAGTATCACGGATTATGATCCGAATGCTGATGAATATTAGGTTTATAATCATTCGATAGAAGAGAAGTTCTACCCAAAGAAACCAGTGACATAGAAAAGTGAGAGGAAGTATTCAAATGAAATTAAGAGTTATTGGCAGATGGGGCGCATTTCCAAAAGCAGGTGAAGCGACTTCAAGCTATCTATTAGAAATAGGCAATCACAAAATATTACTCGATTGCGGAAGTGGTGTATTGTCAGCTTTACAGAAATTTATTGAACTAAGCGAATTAACATCTGTATTTCTATCTCACCGACATTATGATCATATGGCAGACTTAGGTTGCCTTCAGTATGCATGTTTAATTGATATGGATCTACAACGTCGAGATACCCCGCTGAGACTCCTAACTTCTGAGGAGTTTGAAAAAGAATGGTCAATTCCTATTATGAAAGGCACTCATGAAATAGGAGTTAACGAAAGTGCTACTGTAACATATGAGGATGGTTTAAAGTTAACTTTCTTTCGAACCAATCATGATGGTTATTGCTTAGGAGTAAGGGCTGAATTTGAAGGGAAAGTATTGGTATATACTGCTGATACTCGATACGATGAGACGCTAGTTCCTTACCTAAAAGACGCGGATTTACTTATTACTGAATCATCTTTTTATGCAGACTTCAATGCAGCTCAGTACGGCCATATGAATTCGCATGAAGCTGGGAAGCTAGCTTCGAAGGCAGAGGTAAAGAAGTTGCTGTTATCGCATTTGCCTCATTTTGGTGATACTCAGTTATTGAAGGAAGAAGCAGCTGTTATGTTTAATGGTGAGATACTTTTAGCAGATTTCGGTTTGCAATTGGAAATATAGCGAAGCTCTTTTTACTTTTTGACGGATCTGTACACCAGAATAATGAGAATAAAAAAGAAGCACATGAAAAAAATGTGTTTCTTTTTTATATACACAATGTCGGGTGACAAGAACATAGTCCTATTAAATACCGCGTAAAACGCGGTCTTTTTATTTTATAATATATAGAGAAATTATGTGGTAAAATTTTACTATAGAAAAATTAATAGTTAACAGTAATGATAGATTTTCGCGTATGGCATCTGTTAAGTTACAAGCTTATACTTGAAGAATGGGCAAATATGATTATTAATTAATAGGAGGTGGAGATGTCGGAGTCTAATCTTGATTTTAACCAACTTAAACAGAAGATTTATAAATATTGCCTGAAAATAACTTCAAATTCTTGGGAAGCGGAAGACTTAACGCAAGAAGTTCTTCTAAAGGTGTATCGAGCGACTGAGGCGCTCCCCTCTAGAATCATAACGAATGCTTATCTTTATCGAATCGCTAGTAACACCTGGAAAGATAAATTAATGAGGGACAAAAATTATTCGCGAATGAGCAATGTGGACTTACTAGAGTCAGCAGCAGAAGATGACGCCCTCTCCACAAGAGAATTACTAGAAGTATTGGCCAATCGATTATCACCCCGAGCGATGATCATTCTTTTGTTAATGGACGTATTTGATTTCACGGCGAGAGAGACGGCAGAGTTCTTGTCATCCGCAGAAGGGACCATACAAGTCACTTTGGGGCGTGCAAGATCAAGATTAAGAAAATTAGCTAACTTGTCCGTTATGGATGATGAACCACTTAAAAAGAAAGTCCTAGGCACCGAATCCACTCAATTGGACTTCAACACTTTAGTAGCAGCATTTAAACGGAGGGATCCAAAGGCCATATGCAGTGCTTATATTGGACTTATCAAACATCAGATTAAGATTAGTAAATTAGTTTGCATAAATGGAAAATTCTCATTTTATATCGAGGACCCTGATGGTAACCGATTTATGATAACTGGATAATATTTTTTCAAAGCGATGTTTGAAATCGGCTCTAAATGTCGTTTATTGAGTTGCAATGCTCATAATCATTAATTTGGAGGTTATAACATGGGAGTTCAATCATTAGGAGCCATTTTTATTCGGGTAACCAACTTGGAGAATTCGATTCCGTTTTATTCTGCCCTTGGATTGCGATTCCGAGGAATTGAGGACTGGGATCCGGGACGTGCAGCGACTTTTTACCTAGCACAAAATCATGACGGATGGCCGTTAATGACTTTGGTAGAATCAGATCATGTGCAGGTGCAGGATTATCACAGTTATAATCTCAATGCGGTCAATGTGGTAGAAATGTATAGAGACTTGGAACTTAGCGGGTATAAGTTAAAGCCGATAGAGGAGTGGACCTCGCCTTGGAATCACCATATTATGTTTGATGTATACGACCCTGACGGACATGTAATTAATATAATTGAAGTAATTCCGATAGTAACCAAATTGCCTGTCGCACACGATGGGGAATAGTTTTACTCAAGATCATACTAATACTTAAAAAGGTTCACACCAAGATCCTGATGGATGCCAGCCATAATGCTCGCCATATATACGAATTGAAAGAGTATGCTGCCTATGATCGGCAGCATACTCTTTTGTGATTACTCAACTACCCCATACAGATCGACGCCGTCCAAATTGATCGAAACTCGGATTACCGTGTCGGACACGCGCTCCACAACCAACTCGCGCGATTCCGCACCAAGCTCGGGGCTGCGGACAAAAGCGCTCGTCCATGGTGCGCATCCGGTGCCGCAGAAGTCGATCTCGTAGCTCAGCCGGTTATTCGTGCTAAGCGAGCGAAAATCCTTCAGCACGACCGCGTGGTTGTGTTCGTCTTTGAACTGCGGATCAGGAATCGCTTCGAGCAAGCGGTTCATCAGATGCAGCACCGGGCCGTCGTCGTGCACCCGTAAGCGCAGCGCCCAGCCGGTGTCGCCGGCGGTTTGCCGAATGCGCGGCGAAAACGCGCCGCTCTCGACGAGCTGCTTCAACGCCGCCGTCGCACCAGCCTCGCTTGCCGTGTCCAGCAGTCGCAGGCTCGAAAAGGACGCGGCAAAAAGCGCATCCGACAGCGGTTGAGCGCGCAGGAAGCCGCGCTCATCGTGCGTGCCGAACGGAAGGCTCAGCCACACCTCACCGCCTTCGGCTAGCAACCCCGTCACCGCCGCGAATTGAGCATCGGAGACGCAACCGACCCCGTCGAGCACGAGCGGGGTGCGCTCCTGTTGAAGCGCGGCCGCATCGGCCAGCTCATCGGTCCGGACGATGCGGTAGCCGATGTTTCGCTCAACGAAGGCGCTGGACCAGCGCTGGACGCAATCCCAGTGTTCGCGGCCTTCCGCATCCCGCCAACCGTTGTCGCGGCAGTACCGGTTGCTCACGAGTCGCACCTCCGCGACGTCTCGTCCCGCTTGACCGTCCAGATCGCTGTAAACCTTCTCCCAGTTATTGATCGGTCCTATGATCTCATGAGTTTCTTTCATCTCAGATGGATCTTCCCGTAGTCGGCCGGGGAGCGTGCTGCTCCAGTTCACGACGCCCCAAAACCGGCTCAGGCCCCAGCCCAAATAGCCGCCTTTGTCGTAGATCGTGTAGCTGAGCGCGATCGCAGGGGCATTGCCCATGTTGACGGCGATGTCTTTTTGCTGCAGCGCTTCGGCGTCGGTGCGGACCCACTGCACGCTGCCGGTGCCGATGCCGCAGTTTTCCAGCATGACCAAGTCGAGGTGGGGCACCATTTTCTCCAGATTGAGCGAGACGGCATTGAGAATAATCGGACCGGTGCTGGAGCAGCAAGTCGTGAGCGGCTTGTCGTGAAAGTAGCCCTTGATCATCTTCACATGATCGGCGATGATATCCGTTCGGAAGCTAACCCAATCACGGAACACCGGATTGTCATAGTTGCCCCATGTGAGGGGAGTGCCGGATGTGTCACCCCAGAACGACTTGTCACTGAAGTCGGGCAATGCGTGCCCGTAATCCCGTAGGAACCGCTCACGGCAATATGCGCACGCGCACGTCGAGAACCAGCCGTAGTCCGCCATGTCATCAATCTGTGCACCGTCGAGATCGACATCGCGGAGCAGTCGCTCCAAATAGTTGCCGTGCATTTCTAGGAAATACGGATTGTTATGGCAGAACAGCTCCGCTTGGTAGGACGGGCTGTAGCCCCGGCTTCCGTCTCGCACGTCAACCTGACATAGGTCGTTGAACCGGTAACCGGCATACCCGGCGTACTTGGCGGCGATCGGATCATGGTGGAGCAGGACGTGATGCCGTTGTGCAGCGTGCAACTTCAAGAATTCCTCCGCATTCCGGGGGCGTTCAATTGTGTTGCAGGAGTAGTGGTCGAGAAACTTGATGTCGTACTTGTGCAATTCCTCGCAGACGTTGTTCAAATAACCGTGCAATTGGCCAAAATAGTTGGAAAAATCGAAACGAATATGGAAGCCGAAATTCAGAGCCGTGTCGATTCCAGCTTCGGCAAAGCCTTCCGCGCGGCGTTTGATCTTGTCCTTGATCGACTTTTGGGGCCATAGGATGTCTTCCAGCGTGGTCCACCAGCTTGCAGCCCGACGGGGTTTGAAATAGGGGTATGGCGCTCTTGGTTCCATAAATCCTCCTCGAAAATATAAGTGACAGGTATTACACAGGTGTTGAAATTACTCCTTTTTCAGCAAATCTGAACAGAGCCTACACCAATTTTTGAACGACACAAACAAAGGTACATAATCGTTTTACGACACAAACATATGCAAATAATTGCGAATATATAACGGTTCAATTTTTGATAGTCTCATTACGCTAGCAGGCAGCATTCCTATTATGAGGAAACTTACAATCTAGATTAGCCTAACGTTAACGAGGAACAATAGTGCTTTCAGTGCTGATATATTTTCAACGGTAATCACGTTAACGGGCGAATACGGCATATGATGGGTATAAACCTACTTAAAGAGGAGTTGCGTTTCAATGCCGATTTCATCAGGAACCCACTTGCTGTATACTGTTCACCCGGGTGACACCTTGTATAAGATTGCTGAACAATTGGGCACCAACGTACCGTCGCTAGTGCAGATTAATGCGTTATATCCATCTGTTGCAGATCCGAACCGAATCTTCCCCGGTCAAGTATTGTTAGCGCGATTGCCAGGTATGGCAGAGCAAAGTTCTGTGTTATATCAGGTTCAGCCGGGAGATACACTATTTAGGATCGCCGAACGTTTCTCTGTAAGCGTTGATATGTTAGCCGGACTCAACCAAATTCAGCAACCGGATATTCTCCGAGTCGCACAGCTTCTATTTGTTGTCTCTTTCGTTTATGAAGTAGAGCAGGGAGATACTCTGTACAGCATTTCCCGCCGTTTCGGTACACCAATGAGCGAATTGATTCGAGCTAACCGTGGCCGCCAGGGATTATCACCTAATGTCATTTATCCCGGTTTCCGTTTGGTTGTCCCGCTTCCGTCCTCGACGAATATCGTAGTGCTTGAGCCATTGCCTGGTACGAAAATTGCTTCCGGACAGCATTTGAGGGGTAGCGCTCGAGCGTTCGAAGCGACGATAAATTACCAAATTCACGACGCGATGGGGCATATCATTGCGAAAGAACGGGCTGCAACAGCGGCACAAGGTGCTCCAGCCTATGGAGTATTCGATGTACAGCTCCAATTTGATCAAACGCCCACTATGCCTAACGGTTCATTGATGGTGTATACACGCAGCGCCCGCGACGGCAGCATTCAAGATTTGGTGGAGGTTCCCGTCACTTTTTAATAATTATAAAAATATACGGCTGCCGGGACGATTGTGTTTAACTATGAAACGAATGTATTAGTCTGAAGGGCTGCCACGAGGCAGTCCTTCGTCCCGTTAACGGGCAGCTTAGTCCAAAGCTGATTTGTGATAAAATGAGACAAATGGCTAATTCACATTTATAGGGGTGAAGAGAATGGATTCCGTAGTTGTTAATTTACATATTGATGATGACACTCCCGAGTTTACAAACAAAGATAACGTAGGACAGGTTGATATTTTAAGAAATAATCGAGTGATGATCACATTAAGTAAAAATGGGCTTATTGGTTTTGCACAGGAATTACTAAGACTGGCTCATAATGATTTTACAAACGGCTATCATGTACACGTCGATCCAAGCGAGAAAGGATATGTTTCCCAAACAATGGGCTTTTTCTCAATGCCTAACAGTGCTGAGCTAATAATTTCTTGCGGCGATTTTGGGCCGATTGATTCTTATCTGGAAGAGTAAATATGTAAGGCAAGCAACTTTGAAGAACAGTTTGGGAACAAAACTAACGGCGAACGATAGTTAAAAAATATCTTACTAGCATTTATACGGAGGGGATAATTTTGACCGAGGATTTTTATTGTGATGAGGTATTAAGTGGTCGTACATCTGTGCAAATGGTACTGGAGACTGATAACGTGCTTGCATATCACCACACTCGCCCTTATTATCCCGTTCACATTGTTACGATTCCGAAGAAGCATATTTCGTCTCTTCTTACTCTGGAACAAAGGGATAATGAGCTCTTAATTGAGTTGATAGACGTTGTTAAAAAGGTTGCATCGCAGGTACAGTCTGAGCATGGAGCCTGCAGGGTGCTGACAAATTTGGGGGAATATCAAGACTCAAAGCATCTTCATTTTCATGTGTTTTACGGCGAGCCATTACGATAGATGCTTTCAGTACTAACGAGGAACTGTAGATGAGAGGCTTACATCGCGATAGAATTGAGGCAATTAAATATGAAAGAATACAAGGTCAGGGAGATTCAAGAAACCGATTTTCATGATATTTATTTGCTAAATCAAGCCTTTAACTCAAATTTACATGTATTTTCCGCAGAGAGAGTAAGAGAGAAGATTGAAATCATTACAAAGAAAACAAAAGATATCATCTTTGTTTATGAACAAGACACTGAGGTTATAGGATATATTCATGGAAGCCAGTATGAATTACTTTTTTCCGACTCTTTAGTGAATGTTCTGGGATTTGTTGTTAAAGAATGTTATAGGAATCAGGGTATAGGTGGTATCTTGATTGATCACCTTGAACTGTGGGGAAAGGAAAATGGATATTCTGGAATAAAATTGTTATCCCACCCAAGTCGAATACATGCTCATAAGTTTTATGAGAGACGAAGCTATATGTTTACAAAAGATCAAAAGAATTATATAAAAAAATTCGAAGACTAAACAAACATGGAACGAAAGTTATTAACAAAGTGGGAGTGAGGACGATGGAACACCATTTATTTAAGCAGATGGCATTTGTAAGAGGCCAAACCTTAAAGATCATGGAGGGAGTCACAGAGGAAATCGCGGACCGGATCCCCGAAGGATTCCGAAACACGATACGCTGGAATTTGGGGCACATTTATGTTGTCTTGGAACGGTTCGCCTTTCAATACTTGGGACTTCCACAACACTTGCCCAATGGGTTTAATGAACAATTTGAATACGGGACTTCACCTGTAAACAAACCAGTTTCCATTCTCGTACCGACCTTGCAAGAGCTAGAGATTCTGCTAAAAGAACAACAAGAGCGGATAAGTAAAGTTTTGGAACATCGCTTGCAGGAAAAGATTATTCCGCCATATACCACGTCTGCTGGGATGACCCTGGAAACGCCGGAACAATTCCTTAGCTTCAATTTATACCATGAGGGTATGCATTTGAGCGTCATTAAACTTTATAAATCGTTGTTATCCCGCTAATGAAATGATGAAAAGCCTCTTTTTAGGGGCTTTTTTGCGTAAAAAAGAATATCTAGTCATTCAGAGAAGAGTTCTGTCAAAATCCTTCATTTGTAAATTGGTGATATAATAAGGCGACAGCTGAATGTAGAAGTTTGTCATCTAATTTGATTGGCTTCTACAGATTAAATGTCACTTTAAGTTTGGAATGAAAACCAATTGTATATGAAGGGGAACGATATAAATGATTTCACAAGCGTTGATTGTCCAGGATGATAAAGTTCTTATGGTTCATCAGTTTGTTGAACGTGGAGATATAGTATGGAATTTTCCAGGTGGCGGCATTGAGGAAGGGGAAACAGCCGAACAAGCATGTGTAAGGGAAGTGAAAGAAGAAACAGGATATGATGTTGTTATCGAACAACTTTTGGACTTTTCGGACAATAAGTACACGTATTTAGCTAAGATTAATGGGGGAGAAATGTTTCTGGATTCTGATAATGAAGCGAATGAAGATATTATTGAGATTGCTTGGGTATCAGCCGACGATGTAAATAAATGGGATAATTATACGAGTCCTATATTCAACATTTATAATAGATTAACTACATAAAACATGGAATTCACTCAACTAAAGGGAAGGAACGCAATTTTAAAACGGATAACAGGCGCGGACCACAAAGAAGCACAGCTTCTCATGGCCAAAGTAACGGGAAATTTCAAACGAGGAAATGAAAAGGATCCGACACGGTGATGAACTAACCCATTTGCCTTATCCGTGAACGAGAGATTTATTTTATAGCATGTTCTGTCAAAATTCTGGGTTTGAGGTATAGGTGATGATAGGAAGAGGAACCCTAAAATACCCTGGATTCACAACATGGAATTTACGAACACGAGCGAGCGAAGAATTGAAATCGACACCGTCTTCTCACGCATCGAGTCCTTCATGAGAAAGGAGCCGCATGCAACCTACAATCTGATCATTGGTACTAACGGACATGTCCATCGAGGATTTACCAAGATGATCACAGGCATAATCATACGGCGCGAGAATAGAGGGGCATAGGCGTGTTACCGGCAAGTTTTTATCCCTCGTGAAATTATGTCGGTACGAGATAAGCTTTCAACGGAGACCAGCTTAAGCGAAGAAATTGCTTGCTACTTCGATGATCAAAAGAGAAATCAGTTGGAGAACATAATCCTTCCTTTCGTCTACCATGGTGCTGCTCTTGAAAACTTCATCCATATTGATGCAGGCCACGATAAAGCTGTCAGCAAAACGGCGCTCTATGTTTCGGAAATGGTCGATCGTGTTGAATCTCTGGGATGGCGACCAGTTATAAAACCAGATTCCTATGCGGCTTCCTCCTACGCAGACCGATATTCAAAAAATAGAAAAATCCCCGTATTGAGTTAATGGAGAACGAGCATACTTTACCATTGCGGATACGGGCAAAAGTATTAGCTGCCGCGAGGTTGCGGTATTTATTATTTTTACGAAGAGAAGACTGTCAAGAACCTTGAGGAGGATAAAGCAGATTGCCGCGTGATAAAAATCCCCACTTGCATTTACGGGCATATGAGACTAATATTGTTTTATCAACACGAATCCATAGGGTGAAAATGATAGGGGTGAGAAAATAGCTATAGATATCAACATACCAGCAATATGCAATTGTACGAAGTTAAGACGAGCTCAACGCCATATTACACGACTTTATGATACCTGCTTGGCAGAATCGGGGGCAGGGCTTAAAGCAACCCAATACTCCATACTAGGGTTTCTTAAGAATGAAGGGCCAAAGACTATGATGGAGCTTGCTCATCTAATGACTATGGATCGTGCTACAATTGGACACAATCTCCGGCCGCTTGAGCGGGATGGTTTAGTGGAGATTAAGGTGAGTGAGACGGATCGGCGTGCACGTATCGTTTCTATAACCGATGAAGGTCTTCGCAGGCTTGAAATTGGAAGACCTGGATGGGCTAAGGCTCAAAATGAATTCGAAAAGCAGTTCGGAACTGAACATGCAAAGTCAATGAGGAATATGATGGATGACATCATTAACCTTTCTTTTTCTAACGAATGAACAATTCATGAATATCGACGGTCATATCCATCGTCGATTATTTTCAACAAATAGGGGCATATAAGACTAATTTAATTATAAGTTTGTTCCTTTACTGAAGGACATACTAATTTTGTTATGCTTGTGCTACCGGCAGTCAATGATTGCAAGTGAATATTTCGAGTCAAGTCGCGGCGATTGTGATTGGAAATGATAAAGGAGAGAATGTATGCGGAAAATGCTTTTAGTTGTACTTATGATGTCTTGCGGAGCGACGTACATTTCTTCGCTATTCCCTGTTTATGGGGAGTATTACAAGCTCAGCAGTTTGGAAATTACGATATTGTTTGCGGTGTATGCCATATTTTTGTTACCAACCTTGCTAATTGTTGGATCAAGAGGGAGCTACTGGGGTTTAAAGAAGGTCCTTCGGTACAGTATCTGGATTTCCATTGCCTCTACACTGCTTTTTATTATAAGTACTAACGTTTGGATGCTTTATGTATCAAGAATTTTGGAAGGTATTGCGTACGGGGCTTTCACTGGTGTCGCAAGTGCATTTCTATTAAAGCAAACTGCCCAAGATAAAGTGGGCTCGGCACTAAAATTATCCGGTGTAACCGTCAACTTCGGTTTTGGTCTTGGACCGGCTATATCGGGTTTAATTGTGCAATACCTGCGTGTGCAGCCGCTTCGTTTACCGTTTTGGATCTTGCTTGGATTGTTATTGATTTCATTGGTTGTATTGGAACTGCTGCCAAAACATGAAGATCAGCTTGCACAAAAGCATAAGATTTCACTTGGTATTCCGAACAATATAAAGACTCCATTCTGGTCGTTTATCGGCTTGCCGATCTTCACCGTGTTTACGTTAGGCGGCGTTGTATTCTCGCTTATTCCATCTTTCGTGAAAAATGTCCTTCATTCCAGCAATCTTTCGATTTCAGGATTATTGATATTGCTGCTTCTAGGCGGAGGGGCACTGCTGCAGTTTCTCCCATGGCCTAATCATCCCATTACACGGATGCGCATTAGCATCATCGCACTAACCGTAGGATCATGGCTCATCGTTATTTCCGGAGAAACAGCGAGTTTGTTTTTACTCTGGATTGGTATTTTTATTCAAGGCCTTGGAGCAGGTTGGACTTTTCAAGCCGCGTTGACGTTTGCCGGTCAGTTGCCGAAGCCGGAAGAACGACCCCGTGTCATTTCAGCATTTTATTTGTGTGCATACGCCGGATTTATTGTTCCTCCGGTTGCAGTAGGCTTGCTGACACAATTTTATAATTTAAATGTATCACTGGTCATTATTAATTTGTTTGCCGCAATAATTGTGATCTATATGTTGATTTATTCCGTTTCATTCCAGCGCTTTTATTTAAAACGAACTTAAAGCAGCTAAAAACTTGAGAAAATGTTAGTTGTACGATTGTTAATCTTATCCATGCCTTTGATTTTGCAACAATACTAATCTTTTAATCGTTTGAATATTGTAAGTCCTTAAACATTTAGGAGAGAAGGCGTATTATGAAAAGGTATAGTAAAAAAGCAGCGGTATTTCCAATGTTATTTGCGAGTATGCTTATGTTTACTGCATGTGCATCAACTGAAAAACCAGCAGCGAGCGCAGCTGCTCCAATAACTAGCACCACGCCTAGTCCAGTAGTTGAACCTTCATCAACGCCTTCAGCTGTACCTAGTGCGACTCCGACTGCTTCAGCAAATCCTGTATCAACGCCTAATGGTAACTTAAATGTAAAACCAGTATCAATAGAAACAACGTCCGTTACTAAGCAAATTAAAGATATGCTTGAACTAGCGAAGTTAGGTAAGGTGGCTGGCATAGAGTTTGCTGCAGAGACAAGATTTATCGAAGATGTGGAGAAATCATGGGGGAAACCGGATCACCAAGAAGCGGTGGGAAGCGGAATATATGCGACCTACTCCAAGAAAAATGCAGTTATTGGCTTCAATAAGGGAGATCAAATCATTGATATTCGTTCCAGCGATCCAAAGCTACAAACATTAACATTGAGTCAAATTGAACAAGCGCTAGGAAAGCCTATGGATACAAAGGTAAACGGGGATGACATGATTTATATTTATAAAGCATCCGATATGTTTCAACTTAAATTTATAATTCCTAAATCAAGCGGAAAAGTACACCACATTTCTGTTTTTGATACGAAGCACTCAATCAATAACATGGCAGGCTAATAAAAAAATCAAAGGGGTAAACCCCTTTGATTTTTTTATTTACGCTCAAGCATCGGCTTGTTGTATTGTCTTTATTTTTTTTCGAGAGATTTTGCTGTGAATCAAATACAGGATAAATAATATTGGAATATAACCATAAATAAAATAGAACCCAATCTCAACAACATTTTTTCCTAACCAGTCAATCTTAACGCGATCGTTGAAGGGCAGAGAAGCCAAGAAGACTGCAATAAGGATAAGGATGAGTGATACTGTGGGTTTAAGATTCGTAACTCTTTTTATAATCCTTGTGCAGCTCCAAATCGAGAGACAAAGCATTGGGATAATAATCAGAAGCCAGATGCATATGAAAATAAATTCAATTCTTGCAATAAGTGAAAACTCAATGACTTTGATCATGACCAAGGTTGGCCAGTAGGTATGCCTTAATAGCCCCTGACTAAAATATAAAATGGTTACAAAAACTAGTACGGAGTACTTGAGTGTGACTAAAAATAAACCGAGATGAGCCCATTTTATATTTTTCTCGGGGGCTTTGATAAATGGAAAATAAATGAGTACACTTTCGAATCCCATAAAAAAGATGCCTGAATTTTTTGAAGACGTGAATAAATCTTTTATAGAATGATTAAACACAGGCAATACATTAAAAAAGTGTCCATACTTAATATTGAAGTACATTAACAATGGCAGCAGAAAAGAGAATATGACCCCAAAAAAGCAATAGCCCGCTAATACACGGAATCCTCCAGAGACGATGTAATAGATAATACAAATAAGTAGGAAGGCAAGAATCCACGTTCTAAGGGTTGGAAACATCCAAATTTGTATGATTTCAATGTAGCCGCGAAAGACCGTTAAAGCTAATATAAAATAGTATCCGACCATAACTAAGGAAACCGCACTCCCTAGGAATTTACCAAAAAGGATGCGATGTAAGTCGATGACATCTTTGGCTGGATTGCCGAGCATCTTAAATATCATCCAAATAATGACATGAAGGCTTAACCCCATTATAAGAACCGAGATCCAAGCATCGTTGCCTGCATATGCAAAAATAAAATGTTGAAAATTTAAGGCGCCAACCCCTACCAAAGAAGCATGGATGAGGAAAAATACAAAGAAACCGGAGATTAAGTAGTTTTCCTTAACCACGTTCTGCACTAATGCCCAACTCCCAATGATAATATTTTAACTTCTGTCTGAACATCAAATTTTATGTTTGGGTAAATTTGAGCAGTAAATTTCTGCTCATTCCAATCCCTTTGGCGAGTACTATGAAGATTACCTATCCCAATTGGATCGACAAGATTCTTTTGGAAATCTTCCAGCATGGCTTTAATTTCGGCTGTTAATTTATTTTCGATTTGTCTCTTTAAATCAAGCATATCGTTGTTGTTTTCAAAAATATTTAAGGTTGTTGGATACTCTCCAAGGTTAATATCTAGCTTAAGTGAAACTGAGGCTTTTTCATTTTCTACGATCACTTTTCTTTTTGAGTAAATAATTTTAAATTGAATTTGTTCGTCTTGATCATTCTTGAAGTTATATGTGCTTGATTGGATGTCGATTTTATCATCTTTAAGGAGTTTAATAAATAAACCTGTTTTATTGGTCAGCAGAAGCTTTAATTTATCACCTTGAAAAATACCTACACCATCCATTTGCAAAACATCTTTGGGACCTTTTACCAAAATGGGTAAAAAAACATCTTGTCCTCTTCCAAAGTATTGATCAAGAAATATATGGCCATTTGTGGAAGGTGTATTCCCGTTCTCCATATTTTGTTTGATCAGATTTGACAAATAGATGGGTGGATGTTTTAAAGTTTCAACTAAGATATCACTAGGCTGATCTGTTGTTATTACAAGCGCAGAACGATTACTAATAAGGGGATCTCGCACAATGGTGCTAGCAAGCTCTGAAATGCCTTTTCTTGCTAATTTTTCACTAATTACTAACGTCCGCAATTGACCGACTGCAATAGGAAGATCCGATTGCGAAGTGAAAGGTGTAAGTATCTCATTAAACGATTTAACTTCTCCGTGGAGCAAAAATAATCCCTTACTCTTTTCATATGCTCGATAAGTACCGCTAACCTTTAATGTATCTCCTTGCAAGTCGCAGCCAATACTTTGTATGAGTTTAATCCGATCTATGATCTGTTCTTTTGCGCATCCGGATAGTATGAAGCAAAAGAACAGGAGAGTGACATATCTTTTCATTGATACTAATTCCCTTACTTAGAAATTTATTCGTTATTGTATTCATCACTAGTATCTTTTGACTTACTTACCTTATACCTTTTGTGCTTGAGAGGGCGTAAAAAACTTGGTCGATTAGTAGTAAGGCTTAACGAAGATCGAATAAAACTATCTGTGAAGTTACCCGGACGAAATGGGTACAAAGGAACTAAGTAGGGAGTACCTAAAGATTTTAATCGCAACAAATGGCCTAAAAGGATCACTAACCCAATCGTAATCCCTAACAACCCCCATGCTGCCGCCAAGAAAATCAATGGAAACCTTAAAAAACGGATCGTATTAGCCATTTTGAAAATAGGGGTGGCAAATGAAGGGAGGGCAGAAAGTGAAACAATGATAATTAAGATGTTGCTTGTGAGCGCGGCTTGCACGGCTGCTGTACCAAGTACAATACCGCCAACGATCCCCAACGTTTGTCCGACTTTAGTAGGTAATCTGGCCCCAGCTTCGCGTAACATCTCGACTGTAAATTCCATAAGCAATACTTCAAGAAATGGCGCAAAGGGAACGTTCGTTCTTGATTCGATGATCGGGCCTAGAAGAGATTGCGGTATGACGGAATAATGAAAGGTTAATATGGCTACATAGGAGGGAGATGCAAGAATAGAGAACACCACTCCCAAATACCTTATGCACCTAAAGAAAGAACCCAAAATCCATGGCAGATAATAATCTTCCGGTGAGACGAAAAAATCAAATAAGGTGGTAGGTCCGGCAATGAAATATGGAGACCCACCGCTTAATATGACCACTTGGCCGTTTAACACACTATATTTAGCCCTGTCTACGCGTTCCGAAGAAATAAATAGAGGAAATGGTGAATTTGCATTATCCGCTATGACCTGGTCAAGAATAGAACTATCAAATAACACGTCAAAATTAGCATCTACTATTCTTTGTCTTACTGTATTTATATGCTGGGGATTGCAAACATCATCCATATAAACAATCGCTACTCTTGTTTGTGAAGTTGAACCTACGATGAGCTCCTCAAATCGTAAATTCTCAGAGACAAGCTCTTTTCGGAGTAAATTTAGATTGGTATCGAGATCTTCGACAAAGCCAACTTTCGGGCCAATGACACTGTATTCGTTATCGGCTTCATTATTACTCCGATACCCGCGTTTTAAATCCGCAATATTTATTAAAAGCCCTTCATTCAAATCAGTTTCCAGCTGAACATAAATGAAGCCTTTGATCAAACTTTGTAAAACCTCGTCCACATTTGATGAGTACGTGATATTCTCCAGCGGAATCAAATTTTTTAACGCAAGAAGATGATTAATTTCTGCTTCTGAAATTTGAATACGGTGCAATAATTCGTGGTGAAAAAGTTGCTGGTCTACAATAGCTTTGCAATATGTAAAGTGAATCCGTTTACCATGGATAGTATGCAAAGATTGCACCAAATCATTCGATTTGATGGTATCTTTCAAAACCGAGTGAATATTTTTTGGAATTGGAAACACACCTCCCGGCAGTATCTTACCTTATTATGAGCCTGGATAAATATTACTATACCCAAGAATTTTTCTCAGATAAAATAGCCCAGGTGGATTGGTTTCCTATTCTCAATAACGGGCAGAATACCGAAGTTCATAGGCACAAAATATAGGAGTTAGAATAAAATGTCTCTATGCAGGTGACAATGTTTAAAAAGGAAATTGAGGGTGTATACATGAGACAACGAAATGATGATATGATGATCCACGAAAATGACGCAATTTTAGCAGAAATAACACTTAAGCATATCCGTCAGGGAAGTTACGAATTAAAGGCATTTTCAGAAGCAGCTGAGCGTATTGGGAGCAGTATCAGCGCGTGTTCATTCAGATGGAATTGTATAGTTAGAGAAGAGCATGAAGAGGCAATTAATGCGGCTAAAGCTGAACGTATACAACTAAGAAATAGCGTGCGAAATAAATCAGGATCATTAATTCTGATCAGTAATCGGTGATAAGGTTTAAATGATTAAAAAGCCACTTGCCTAGGTGGCTTTTTTCGTCTGACCAAGTGGGGAATTGGTAGCTCCTCAATATCCATCATTATTTTAGTTGATTGACAAAATGTAAAATTATATGTATCATTAATACAAGTAAACCAATCGGAATTAAAAGAAAGTGAGGACGATCTTTATGTTATTACTTAAAGAAATAATCTGCAGTTTTTTGTTATGCGTCGCATTTCTTTGTTATTTTAAGGAGTTTAAGCAAGGTGATTGGCGATCAGAAGTGTAATAGGCAAAGGTGAAGGCAGTATTAAAAACAAAAAACGGCATACCATCAGATTGACGGCTACCGTTACTGTCGAACACCATTTGTACATATAGATGAAAAGAATTAGTAAAAAACGGATATAAGAACCTGCCCCAGTATAGTCAACGCTACAAATCCCACAATAGCCATTACAATGGTATTTCTTCCTACTTTTTTGAAATCCGTCATGTTAATACTCAGTCCAAGTCCTGCCATTGCAACTGACATTAAGAATACGCTTGCCGCAACTAAGAAGTGAATAACCATCGAAGGCAGTAGACCAGTTGTGTTTACCAAACTCATAGCTAAAAAGCCGAAGATGAACCAAGGAACGGGTAAATTTCTCCAACCTTTTTTATCCGTTGCTGTTCGCTCGCCAGTACGGTAGAAGTAACTCAATACAAGAGCAACAGGGATCAAAAGAGCTACTCTGCCAAGCTTAACTAAAATTGCAGTCTCACTGCCTATATCTCCACCGGGAGCTCCAGCTGCTATGACGTGTGCCAGTTCATGCAGCGTAGAACCTGCAAAAACTCCGTAAGTATAAGGATCAAGCCCAAAATAGGGGTATAAGAAAATATAGAAAACAGCTCCAATAGTCCCCAAAATTGCGATGCAAGCGATAGAAATAGCCGTTTGTTCTTTTTTTGCTCCTATTAAAGGTGCAACAGCGACAATCGCAGCTGCTCCGCAAACCGCGGTACCAACGGCAATCAAAACCCCTAACGTCTTATCTACCCGTAACCATTTACCCAAGAAGATCATGATAGTCAAAGTAAATGCAATCACGATTATATCAATCACAACGACTCGGATTCCAGCATTTAGAATTTGATTTAAATTTAAGCGAACTCCCATCAAAATGATTCCTGCACGAAGTAAAAACTTGCTGCTGAACGTTATGCCGATACTGGCACCTATAGGGACATCCATCACGGACTTCCATAGGACACCAAGCATGATGGAAATAATCATAATTCCCATTATGGAAAAGAATGGAGCTTCCGCTATTCGGCCCGCCAAAACAGCGAGAGTAGCTGTCAAAGCGATACCTTTTAAAGGCTTTTTCCAACTGGCCATATCACTTACAGCGGTTGTTCCGAGAGGACCCGGCTGTGTATTAGGAATATGCAATACTAACATCTCCCATCGCCAAATTTCAATCTACCAATTAATTAGAGCGGCCTCGTAGTTATGTCCGTAGATTCTTCGCTTTCATTATTTAAACTGACCGGTATTCCTGCAAGTTCAAGTTCAACGAGAAGAGTTCTTTCGACACTGCTCAGATGTTCGAACATTCTCGAACGCGCTAGCTTAGCGTTTCGATCTTTAATAGCCTCTGCAATAAGCATATGTTCCTTCAGCGATTGCTCGACCCGCCCCGGAATTTTCATGGATTGCATCCTGCTTTCCCGCAGCAAATCAATCAAATTGGTCATGATTCGCATAACAACTTCATTTCCTGCTGCCTCAGCGACTGTCAGGTGAAACTGCTGATCAGATTCGGCCAAAAACTTATCACGTTCTTCTTTAGTTTGAAACTGTTGCTGCACGATGACTTTATGATAACAATCGCGTGTTGTTTCGTAGATTTGTTCCAAGAAGTCAGACGTTCCTCGTTTAGCCGCTTTGGCGGCACTCTCCGTTTCAATCATCTTTCGAACCTCGAACAATTCATATATCGTGTCAGTCTGCAGAAACAAATAGGAGGCTAAATTGTCAAGACGCGCGCTTTGATCTGCAACAAAAACGCCATGACCTTGGCGAATGTTAAGTAAATTCATGGCTGATAGTATTTTGAATGCTTCCCGAATCGTTGGCCGACTAACATTCATCATTTCCGCCAATTCACGTTCAGAGGGAAGCTTATCACCTGGCTTCAGCTGACCTGAAGCGAGTAGTTCATGGATATGTTCGACCACTTTGCGTGAAAATGTTTTACGTTCTTCATTAATCGATTTAAACACGCGTACCAACCTTCTTTCTCTTAACCCTGCACAAGGGACAGACTTAACTTCGTGAATGAACGGATCCATTATAGCAAAATAGTGATCTAAAGACATCCATGTCACGATACTCGGAAGGATGAAGCTCACAATACATGTATAGTTGGATACCTCGGAGGGCATCCAACTATGATGAATTGTTGCGTATTTGAACTAAGGTAATTTACGCACTTCGATACAGCTTGGTCATGACGAATTCTTTATGTCCAAGCGCTTCTGCCGCAGTCAAACGTCCGTTTACAACACGGCAGAGGTAATCCATTAGCAGATCGCCTGCCTCAGTTAAATTGATTTCACGGGATAATAGTCCACTGCAGTCAACATCGATATGTTCGCTCATTGTATTTACTGTTTTTGGATTTGCTGTAACTTTGATAACGGGCTCAATCGGATTGCCGATAATGTTGCCTTGACCGGTAGGGAAGAAGTGAAGAACGGCTCCACCTGCGGCCATTAGCGTAATGCACTCGGCGGCTGCAGAAGAAGTATCCATAAAGTAGAGTCCAGGCCCGTTTTGCGGCATTTCACCTGGTTCAAGAGCGCCAATTACCGGCTTACAGCCTGTTTTCTCGATATTGCCAAGTGCTTTTTCCTCAATCGTTGACAATCCTCCGGCAATATTACCTTGCGTCGGTTGAGAACCAAGAAGGTCGACACCTTGAGATTTAATTTCTGAAATGTAATCGTCGTAAATAGACATAAACTTCTGGCGGACTTCTGGCGTAGCACAACGATCAGCAATCAGATGCTCGCCGCCTGTCAGCTCAGAGGTTTCGCCGAAAAATACAGTTGCACCAGCATCGACTAGACGATCTACGGCTTGACCTACAGTAGGACAAGAGCCTAATCCTGTCGTTGTATCAGACTCACCGCATTTAATGCTAACTTTCAGTTCGCTTAATTCGATAGGTTCACGCTGCAACTCAGAAGCCCATTGAACGAATTCTTTCGCTTTCCAAGAAGCTTGGCGAATAATTTCCAAATCGCCGGTTCCTTCGATGGAAAAAGAGGCAACTGGCTTACCCGTTTTGGCAATACCATCAGCGATGACTTTTGTCCAATTCGGCTCAATACCAATGACGATTACTGCTGCAACGTTAGCGTTGCAACCTGTACCGATCATAGTACGGAAATGCAGCTCAAGATCTTTGCCATATTGAAGGCGCCCGTAAGCGTGGGGAAGGGACATAACGCCTTGAATGTTACGTGCTACCGCTTCACAAGCCGTATTGGAAATATCGTCTACAGGAAGAATAATTACATGATTGCGAATACCAACATCGCCGTTTTCTCTACGATAACCATAAAGTTGTTTTGTCATCTTCTACCACCTCAAAGTTTTAATATTGTGGGTATGAACATAATCACCGATTTTAAAACCATCTGGAGCATATCCGATAGGCAAGCCATATTCCAGAACATGACCTTTTGGAGCTAATTCGGCAATGGATACTTTGTGACCAAGAGGGATAGAGCTATTGGCGATAACCTCAATGGTTGATTCGTCATCCATATAGACGCCGATTACTTTCTCGCCGGATTCGATGTCCGATGTAGCCACACCGACATGATCTCCTTGTTTGTGAATTAGAAACTTGTGCATCGTGTAAGCCTCCTTGAAGGATGATTTTTGCACCTACCACAATGGTAATGGGTAAGTGGTATTACCAATTATGAGTTCAGTATAATCTGACAATTCGGTTTTGACAATAACAATTTCAAAATTTTGGAACAAGCCCGTAAACATAAAGTAGATCTCCCCAAATTTTGATCGAAACGCAAATGATCGCAATAGCCATAATGGCATGTAAAGATTTGGCTTTGATCCTTTTTCCGAGTCGAGATCCGATTAGTCCTCCAGGAACAGCACCAATGGCTAAAATGAAACCTTCGAGCCAAGGGAAACCTGTTCCAGCAGTTCCAACCGTTTTTCCGATGAGGGCACCAACCACAAGAAATAATCCAACCGCTAGACCAGTACCTACGGCTGTTCTAGATTCAATTTTAAACAGATTTATCATGACCGGCAAAAATAAAAAACCAGCTCCTAATCCAAACATACCGCCTAATGAACCGATGCCTATGCCTAAACAAACAGCCCATGTTTGGTTACGATACGGTGTGGAGTTCGTTTCAACCCGCCGCATAAACATGGAGGCTGTTGCAATCAAGGCTAGTATCGCAAAAATGGCGTTCAGCAACTCATGGCTCATCTGTTCCGATAAAGCGCTGCCTAAAGCTCCGCCAATCAAAGAGGGTGGTCCCATATATCGAATCAGATACTTATCAAGGAGACGGCTTCTCCAGTAAGTAACTAATCCCGAGCTTGAGGAGAACAGAGTCTGAACGATAACCATACCAGCTATCATATGCATGTTGTATTCCTGTCCGAACAAAGGAGGGGTGAGCAGCAATAAAAAAGTTAGAATTAACCCGCCTCCAACTGACATTAGCCCCGTTAAAATGCCACCGATTAATCCAATGGGTATCAAAGCAAATGACATGTCATTCAACTCCTCATTAGCTGCTGATTTGTCCTATTTTCTAATCCCATCTACCAAGAATGAATTCCCGGGCACATTCATGTTCAGTTCACATAAGTCAGACCGCAAATAAAGCTTGATATGCTCAATAGGCTGCTCATCTTGGGTGAAGCTAGTTCGCGACAACTGGAGCAATGGATCTTTGACCGAAATTTTCAAGAGTTCAGCTTGTTCTTTATTGGCAGAAAGGGCTCGTATGGTCAGGCTGGCATTTTTCAAAGAAAATCCTCCATGCTTAGTGAGCAGTGTATAGCCGGCATTTTGTTCGGCCAATGGCCAGGTTACGGTGGAAGCTAGACTCACTGGTAAATACATCAGACTGAAACCAAAGATTTCTTCATCGCGATAGTACATCCTTTTTAAGAAAAGGGATTGTGAAAACTGTTCCCCCAAAATGCTCACAACATCATCCGGTGTATCGGTAACCTTCATTTCAAGAAGCTTGGGTACAAGATCTTTTTGCAAGAAAGAATCATAAAACGCTTCCATGCCGCCTAACTCTTGTTTCAGCATCGGACCAATGACGAAAGTTCCTTTCCCTTGCTTTCTGACAACTAATCCTTTTTCATGCAAAATTTCAATAGCCTGCCGGGAAGTCATACGGCTAACATTGTATGTTTCCATAAGCTCTGCTTCAGTAGGAATCTTCTGATCAGGTTGAAGCTCACCTAATTGAATGGCAGACTCGAGAATTGCTGCTATTTGAGCATACATACTGATGTGGCTAGTGCGATCTATCATATAAAATATCAGCCCCCTCATTTGAAAATTAATGATTGACGAATCGTTCTATAACATTATAATACAAATTATAACGATTGAATACAATGGAAAAGCAAATAGATTTTGAAATGGGGGATCTATATGGCAAATGTGAAAATTAAAGTCCTTCGCTATCATCCAGATGTCGATACGGAGGCAAGGTATGACTCATATACCGTGGATGCGAAAGAGAATATGACAGTGTTGGATGCGCTATTTATTATTCTAACCGAACAGGATCAATCGATTTCATTTCGCTGTTCCTGCCGTCTTGGCATGTGTGGTTCTTGCGGAATGATCATGAATAATAAAGAAGGACTCGCTTGTCGAACGAAAATTGCGAAGCTTGGCTCGGAGATTACGGTGCGCCCACTAAGGAATTTGCCGATCATTAAAGATCTTGCCGTGAATATGGATCCATTCTTTAAACAGTGGCAGCGGATCAAACCTTATTTTGTACCAACTGCTGAAGCGGAAACTGACTTTGCTGTGATTCCCCCAGATTCGGGCAGCCGTGAAATTATTGATCAAAACATAGACTGTATTACTTGTGGAGCCTGTTATTCAGCTTGTACTTTAGTATCGTTAGACGATAGCTACATCGGTCCTGCCGCATTAAATCGCGCTTATACACTTGTTGCGGATGAAAGGGATCAAGGGACTGGACAGCGGATGGAAGTGGCTGCAAGTGAGGATGGCGTTCTCCGATGTCATACTCTTTTCAACTGCATGGAAGTTTGTCCGAAAAAGCTAGCTCCAACTTGGTCCATCCAAAAATTGAAATCACGCGCGGTTACCGCTGCATTAAAAGGAGGTAGCAAATAATGGAACGTGTCCAATGTGATATTCTCATTCTTGGCAGTGGAGGTGCGGGGCTATTTGCTGCCCATCACGCATACGACCGCAATCCAAAATTGAAGATTATTGTAGCTGCCAAAGGATTGGTCGGGAAAAGCGGATGCACCCGTATGGTTCAAGGCGGTTATAATGTCGTTCTGAATCCAAACGATTCCCTCGATATGCATTTCAAAGATACACTTAAAGGCGGCGGTATGATCAACAACCAGGAATTAGCGTGGACGCTAGTCAGCGATGCACCCAAACGAATTCGTGAGTTGGAAACGAAGATGGGCTGTTTTTTTGACCGTAATCCGGATGGAACGATACATCAGAAGGCTTTTGCTGGACAATCGTTTGACCGCACAGTACATAGAAGAGATTTAACGGGAATTGAGATTATTAATCGACTCAGAGATCAACTTTATGCCAAGGAAAGTGTCATTTGCTGGGATGAAGTACGTGCTGTTGAGCTTTTATATAACGACGATCAAAGTGTTGTTGCCGGGTGTTTAATGTTAAATTTACGTACAGGAAAATTTATAGTGGTAGAGTCTTTGGCTGTCATTATCGGAACTGGCGGCGGAGCAAGCATGTATCGAATTGCTGCTCCATCTCTGGAAAAAGCCGCAGACGGCATGGCAATGGCTTATCGGGCGGGGGCTAATTTCATTGATATGGAAATGATGCAATTCCACCCAACGGGTCTGCTAGCCGAGAACTCGCGTTTGAATGGCGGCGTATTAGAGGAAGGATTACGTGGCGCTGGCGGCCACCTTTATAATTCACTCGGTGAACGATTTATGCAAAAGTATGATCCGGAACGTATGGAACGTTCGACGCGGGACCGTGTTGCACGAGCAGCCTACATGGAAATTATGGCCGGACGCGGGACTCGTTTGGGCGGTGTACAAGTATCCGTTGCTCATTTGGGGCGTGAAAAAGTGTTGCAAATGTTCCCAGGCATGGTCGATCGATGCAAAGATGTTGGTCGCGATCTAAGTATGGAGCCTGTGGATGTAAGTCCTACTGGACATTTCCACATGGGTGGAGTCACCATTGATAAGGATTGCTTTAGCGGAATACCCGGGCTGTTCGTTGCCGGTGAGGATGCGGGTGGGATTCACGGTTCGAATCGTCTTGGAGGAAACGGAGTAGCTGACTCCACAGTGTTCGGAGCAAGAGCAGGAGATGCTGCAGCTGAATATGTGATGGCAGTAAAACGCCATAAAGTTTCTGAAAGCCAAGTTGATATTTTTGTTGACCAAATGATGCAGCCCTTCAAACGTGAAAAAGGTGAGAACCCTTTTCAACTCCGTAAAGAAGTTGGTGACTTGATGTGGGAGAAAGTAGGACTCGTAAGAAATGGCCCTGATCTCCAAATTGCCATTGAAAAGTTAGCGGAATACGCTGAACGTGTGAATCGAATTAGCGTAGCTGGGGTAAGGGATTATAATCTCGCATGGCATGAAGTGTTGAATGTTAAAAACATCGTGCAAATTGGACAAATGATCGCATTAGCTTCCTATTTGCGGACAGAAAGCCGTGGCTCCCACTTCCGTACGGATTGTCCGGTAACAGATAATGAGAATTGGTACAAAAATATTTTTATGAAGCAAGGTCAAGAAGGCCCTGAGACGGAAATTCATCCTGTTGAATTTACGCATGTGCAGCCTGAAGAAATTTTCGGTGAAGTTGCTAGAGTTAAGTTCGCTGCAAGTTAATCAGGTTAATTTTACGATGAAGGCTTTCCTAAAGAAGGCCCTTAGAAAGGGTGAAACAAATGGCGGAATTTAAAATAACGAAGGATCATAAATTAGTAGATGTCGATCCCCAGATTCACAAGGTAGATGTCTTGCGACGCCATTCCGTAGGGATGAAAGCTTGGCTGGTTCATCGTATTTCCGGAGTAGGATTATTACTATATTTACTATCACATATTGGCACGATGGGAACGGCGATGTTTATGGGGGAGGACGCTTTTCAAGGAGTATTTCAAGTTTTATTTCATAATCCTGTCTTTCTATTTTTCGATTTAATCATTCTTGCCGGTGTTATTATCCACTCATTAAATGGGATTCGATTGGTGTTATTGGATATGGGTATTTTTGTGAAAAGACAGAAAGAGTTGTTTGCGCTCATTTGTTGTCTTGCTATAGGTATATTTATATGGCTGTTTATTCGAGCATTCCTTTAACCAAACCCCAACCTAATTAGGAAGGAGATATATCCATGGATACGACATCTAAAATAAGAAGAAATGTTCTTACTTGGTTTTTTCAAAGAGTCACGGGTGTTGCACTTATTTTTTTAATCGTGATTCATATGTGGAACTCGCATTATGCTCATCCCGATGTACATCCAAGTTATCCAGATTTAATAGAACGTTTACGTACAATCGGGTATATCGCCTTGGATTTTAGCTTGCTTGCTCTTTCGTTATTTCATGGGTTAAACGGAGTCCGCAATATCGTGCTTGATTATACAAGTAACAGACGTGTAATTAAACGTTGGAGCGTTGGTTTGATGACAGTCGGAATTGTTTTTTCCCTTTGGGGTGGGGCTGCATTAATTAAAATTATGACCATGGGTTAACAAAACTGAGGGGGGTATGGGAATGAGCAACATGCAAATGAGCTGGCAAGTCGAGGAAAAAACGTATAAGGAAATAGAGAACGCATGTAAAGAAATTTATATTCGGTCTTTAAAAGATCTTCCTCCTGATATTCGGGCCGCCGTACAACGCGCTTATGATAAAGAAACTTATGCAACCGGGAAACAAATTTTGAGTACAATCTTAAAAAATATTGATGTAGCGGATGAAGAAAATATGCTGATTTGCCAGGATACGGGCATACCTGTGTTTTTCATTAAAATTGGCAGAAATGTTCGTTTCGATGGAATCCGACTGGAAGAAGCCATTCGTGAAGGCACGAAAAGGGCCACCCTAGAGCATCCTTTACGCTCAAGTGTATGTGATACGATTACTCGTAAAAATACAGGAACTGCTATTGGTAAGAAAGTTCCAGTGCTCAATTGGGAGTTTGTTGAAGGATCGTCCATCGAGTTGATGGCGCTGCCCAAAGGATCCGGATCTGAAAATATGAGTTATCTCAAAATGTTATATCCGGCAGAAGGACTTAACGGCGCGAAAAAGTTTATCATTGACTGCGTAATTAATTCAGGAGCGAATCCATGTCCTCCAACCTTAGTAGGTGTTGGTATGGGCGGTACGGCGGATCTCTGTACGGCATTGGCCAAGAAAGCTGCTGCAAGAGAGATTGGTAAACCTAATCCTGATCCGACCATCGCGGCACTTGAAGAAGAACTGCTAGATGCGATCAATCTGACAGGCATTGGTCCGAATGGATTGGGAGGAGCTGTGACAGCGCTAGCCGTTCATATCGAAACGGCTGATACTCATATAACGATGAATCCGGTTGCTGTCAATATGATGTGCTGGCCAGCACGCAGAATAAGAGCTACCTTTGAAGATAGTCAACCGGTTGTCATTAGTTATTAATGAAGGGAGAATCCCATGGCACATCATCAACTTCAAACGCCAATGACAGACGAATTCGTTAAACAGCTTCGTGTAGGAGACACAGTTACAGTCAACGGACATATCTTCGGTATTCGCGATGCGAACCTGATCCGGATGTTTGATCATAAGATTGATCCGCCGGAAGATTTAATACCACAACTTAGAGGAGCCGTAACCATTCATACAGCTCCAGGTGTCAAGAAACTGGAAAATGGAAAGTACGAAAAGGTATGTATTGGTACAACAACAAGTACGAGAATGGATCGTTTTGTAGAAGGTTTGTTCGAACGATTCGGCGTTAAGGCGATTACCGGAAAAGGGGGTATGCTTGAACCTGGTGCAAATGCTTGTGTCAATGTGGGCGGTGTTTATTTCTCCATCGTAGGGGGAGCAGCAGCGCTGGAAACCACACAGATTGAAGAAATTGAAGATGTATGGTGGGAAGATTTAATGCCGGAAGCGATTTGGAAACTGCGAGTTAAAGATTTCGGTCCACTGCTCGTTTCCGTGGACAGCTATGGTGGGAATTTGTATAAAGATGTGAAAACCCAAGCAGTGAATAATCTCGATAAGATTTATGAGCGGTTAGGTATAAAATAGCAACAGAAACGGAGCCAGCGAGATTACTGGCTCCGTTTTTCAACTTTTTCAGTAGTATCCAGATTTGACCTATCGGGAAAGGGGTGCTCTGTATGCGAATTGTAGTTGTGGAAGATCAACAAGAATTGTGCAATGTATTGGCCAAACGAATTTCGAGACTTCACAATGACTATGAGATTGTTGGTAAGGCGTACAATGGTTTGGATGGTTTGAAGTTGATTCAAGTAACGCGGCCGGATGCGGCCTTTATTGATATTCGCATGCCCTTTATGGATGGCTTAGAGCTATTGGAGCGGTTAGGCAAGGAAGAGAAGCTGCAAACGAAATGCATTATTTTATCAGCTTATTCCGATTTCCCGTACACGCAACGATCTATTCGCAGCGGTGCGTTCGATTACTTATTGAAGCCCATATCCAATTCTATTCTTGAAGAGGTGCTGTTACGGCTGGCGGATGATATGGATGCGCGAATCGGATTGATTACAGCCAGCACGGCAACTTTGTTTGGTTTTCCTCAATATCCTCTGGGAGCATATGCAGAGAAGCAGTTAAACCTATTGATTCAAGAGAAGAAAATTACGGATGAGATCGTCCTACAGGTGCTAAGAATAATTAGCACGGAGTATATGCATGCCATTACGCTGAACAGTTTGGCTGAGAGATTACATGTCAGTGAGAGTCACTTATGCCGCATATTCTCTAGAAAAGTAGGGATGAACTTCATTCAATTTCTGAACAGTTTCCGTATCCATCTTGCTAAAATCCTTATGGACGAAACAGAAATGAAAATCGGCGACATCGCCAAAATGATTGGTTTTAGCAATTTCACCTACTTTGGCCGACTATTTCGTAAACAAACGAGTTTGTCCGCTTCGGAATACAAACAAAAGTCTAGTATACCCAATGAGTTTTCGATATGAGGGAATCCTTATATCCATCCCATATGAAGTCGTCCCTCCGTAAAAAAATTGTGATTGGTTTTATTGTTTTTATTACGATTCCTCTCTTATTCTTTGAAATTGTACTGTTTCGCTCTTGGCTAAGCATCACTCGGGGGATTGTTGTCCATCAGTATGAAACGATACTCGGAGAATCCATACAATCTCTTCGTCAAAACCTCGTTTCCATCGAGAAAATGAACGACACCATTTACAGGGATTATCAAAGCGATAACTTGCTCTTCAATAAGTTGAAATTGTTAGCGGACAACCCTTCTCCAACAAATGACTCCTATGTGAACGCGGTATTTGCTCAACTAAGCAATCAATTCTTCAGCCAAATGAATGCTCAGATCATGTTTACCTACCTCTCCATGCAAGGCAATATTATTTATCAACGCTCCAATCAATCCGCTCAAGTGCATGTTTCAAACTTCTTATCATCCTACAAGGAAGTACCGTGGTTTCAACAAATTAAAGCCAACGGTCCAGTCAATTCAGTATTCTCGGCACATAGATCCTTTTTTCAAGAGGATGATCCTACCACTTACATCTCATTTGGTCAAGTGATTCGCAGCCCGATTGATCTGCGGCCCTTGGGAGTTAGTTTGATAACCGTAAATACCTCTATGTTCGACCAATTACTAAAGTCGCCTTCAGATAACAAATTGATCAAAACGGTTGTGACTGACTCGCAAGAGAAGCCCATTTATACGAATGACCATACGGAGCGTATCCCGGTGGATGGTTCCCATATATTTAAGCAAACGATCCAACCTTACAACTGGGAAGTCAAGGCTTATCTCTCTAGTGAGCGTCTTTCACGGAGTTACATCGTACCTCTAATCCAAAACAACGGGTTATTTGTCATTGCTAACCTCCTCATGCTGGCTATGATTATCGGATTTGTAACTCGTCAGTTAAAGCCTCTGTACATATTGGCAGACAAGATGGTGAAAGCCAAGGAAGGTCATTTTCATGTGAAAATTGGAAAATATTCAACTGACGAGCTTGGGATGCTATGTGATATTTTCAATGAAATGACGACAGAGATTCAGCGTCTATTCGACAATCAGAAGAAGGAATATCAGGAAAAGCTCTATTTCCAGATGAAGTCACTGGAGTCGCAAATCAACCCTCACTTTATCTATAATATGCTCGACTTGATCCAATGCCGTGTATACGAGGGAGATCCAGATAAATCATCGGATTTGATCGTAGCGCTGTCCGTTATTTTGCGGTATACGACGACCCGTCCCGGGGAGAAAGTGACATGCGCAGAAGAACTCAAATGGTTGAGGGATTATATCTTTTTACAGCAGCAGCTGATTGGCAAGCGGGTGGACGTTCAGATTGAATTCGAGGACCGGATCATGTCCTTCAAGGTGAATAAGCTCATTCTACAACCCATAATCGAGAATGCATTTATTCACGGGTTCGATCAAATAACCCAAAATGCTAAACTGCTTATAAAAGTCTATGAGGATGCCGGCAGACTTTGCATTGAAGTAAGGGATAACGGACGAGGCTTTCCGGAGCCGATCGATCTGCAGTTGACCCGGGATAACGTAGACGAGTTGAAAGATTGGGGAACAGGGCTATACGTGACAGTACAACGATTTTTGCTTCTATCTGACAATGCAACTATTCATTTATGCAGTGTCCCTAGCGTGGGTACGTATATCATAATGAAGCAAGATGATGTTTCTCAGCAAATCTGTACGAATGATATGCAAATTCCGTAGGATAGGACGAAATAGGAATGCCTTTTATAATTAAAATAATATATAAAAGGAGGTTATGCATGTGTTCCGTAAATCTATTTCATGGGGTGTCATCTGTTCACTGCTGCTAGTGTTGGCTGTAGGTTGCTCAAGCAATGAATCGACCGCTGTCGTATCTGAAAAGCCGCAAAGTAGCTCCAAGCCAGAGGCGAAGAAGGAACCAGTTACTCTCACAATGCAGATCGCTGAAGGTTTAATTGTCAATAGAGATATGGTATTAGGCATGATCAATGAGTTCAAGAAAATCCATCCTGAAATTAATGTGGAACTGGAGACTCTTCCCGCCGATCAAAGAAATGCTAAGCTGCAAACGATGATTACGACGGCTGAAATGCCGGACATTTACCAGCTCAATGCGCTACACGAGTTGACCGCACTGTCTAACAAGGCGGGTTATCTATATGATATGAGTCAGTTGGAAGCAGCCAAAAATTTCTCGGAGGATGTTCGCAAAGGTGTTACTGTGGACGGGAAAATGGCTGAATTTCCAACTGGTCTTGGCTTCGTGGGTTTCGCGTACAACATCTCCCTCTTTGAATCCATTGGCTATTCGAAGCCGCCGCAAACTTGGGAGGAATTGATGGATGCCGGAGAAAAGCTTAAAGCGAAGAACGTACCGCTTCTTGTATACGCCGGCAAATGGGCGACGGCAATCGGTAACGTGTTCCACTGGACTTTCGGGAATAAAGGGCTAACGGATAAGGATTTCCAGACCGCCTATCTAAACAATAAAGTAGATTGGACAAAATATAGGGATGTCTTGTTGGAAGGTTATGACCGCTTCAATAAGTTGAATAAATACGTGCTGACCGGTAGCTATACCTATGCCATAGAACAAGGTTTTCAAGCATTTGCAAAAGGCCAGGCGGCTATGGTGCTTGGTGGCACGTGGTCTACGCCAAATATCGAGCAGAATAACCCGAACTTCAAATGGGGCTTCATGAACTTGCCTTATGCGCCAGATAAGGATAATAGCTATGTATATACGATTGAGGACGGTTTGACTATAAATGCGAAGTCGAAACATCTGGAAGAGTCCAAAACGTTCATGAACTGGTTCTATAGCAAAGAAAATTTCGCCAAGATTATTAAGGCCAAACAAAACATGTCGGCGATGCCTGGCATTGGCGAGGTTTCACCGGTATTTGCCGATACGCAAAACTGGCTGAAATCCGGTAGAGTCACTACATTCGCCAACCTGAAACCAATGACGAACCCGGTTTTCATCAAGTTGGCTGAGACGGCGCAAGGCGTTACATTCGGCAGCGATGTGAACAAGGCGGCAGATGAGTGGATCAAGGAATACAACGATAAAATTAAAAAATAAACCGATGTTTCGGTTGGAGGGAAGACTTCATGTTTCTCTCCTTTTTGCTAATAGTTTGGAGGAATGCGCACATGAGAAGCAAAGGATCATTAAACCTCAAAACGTTTTGGATCGGCATTCTGTTCTTGCTTCCTATTTCGGTCATGATTGTCACGTTTATGCTCATCCCCGTATTTCAAACCATGTACTACAGCTTTACAAATTGGGACGGACTGGGGGAGTACCGTTTTATCGGCTTCAGAAATTATCAGCGAATTTTTTCGGACGCGTCTTTCGTCAAGACGATGTATCGTACACTTTGGATGGGAGTCGCCATCGCCTTGCTGACGAATGTTATCGGTATGCTGCTCGCTCTCGCTGTGAACCAGGCATTCAAGACGAAAAACTTGATGCGGACGTTGTTTTATTTTCCTAAACTACTTCCAATCGTTTTAGGGGCGTACGTGTGGGGCTATATTTTGGACACGAATAATGGTTTGATGAACAAAATCCTCAGCAGTCTAATGGGAAAACCGGTAAAAGTTTTATGGGTTGATTCGCCTGACTTTGTGGCCTACACCATCATCCTTGTAGCGGTTTGGCAGCTGACGGGGCCGATAATGATCGTCTACTTGGCTGCCTTGCAGTTCGTTCCCAACGAGATAAAAGAAGCGGCCATCATGGATGGGGCTTCGCCCAGCCGAAAATTTTTTAGCATCATCCTGCCGATGATTGCACCCGGTATTACGGTAAACACCCTGATCGGGTTGGCGTCTGGGCTCAAGCTGTTCGACCTGCCGTTTGCCTTGACGGGGGGAGGCCCTGCACGTGCTAGCGAGACACTCGCGATCCGAATTTACAGAAACGCTTTTCAATCGCTTGATTTGGCCTACGGAATGGCGGCAGCCTGCGTCCTGGTCATATTTGTACTTGCAATTACGCTGCTGTTCGTCGTCGTGACCAAGAAATATGAAGGGAGGGCTTACGAATGAATCCGCGAATGAAAAAAAGACTGTTCGAAGGATCCGTCCTTCTGATTGCTCTTCTATACAGCATCCCCTTGTATTTAATAGCGGTCAATTCGCTGAAATCTAATAATCAAATTCAACAGCACCCATTGTCTTTCCCAGATTTCAGTATCGGGCTGGATAACCTTGTTCGAGCATTTAAAGCAATGGAAATACTTAAAGCTTATGCCGTTACTTTTACCATTGCCATGATAAGTTTAACGTATATCATTTTTTTCTCCGCAATGGCCGCGTACGCCATCGCTAGAATCAATCATTGGTTTTTTCAATCCGTTTATTGGTTTTACGTTTCGCTCATTTTGATGCCGATTCAGGCGGCTTTTATCCCTCTTATCTTTGTCTTGAAAAAATTTCATCTGTATAACAACTTGTTCGGCATCTCCGCTGTTTATATCGGGGTGCTTTCCTCGTTTAGCATTTTTATGTTTGTCGGATTTATCCGGGGAATCTCCATTGAGCTGGAGGAGGCCGCCAAGATAGAAGGCTGTTCAACGATCCGTCTATTCGTTCAAATTGTCTTTCCGCTGATGAAGCCGATCAGCGCCACTCTATTTATTTTCCAATTCGTACACATCTGGGATGACCTGTTGTTGCCCCTTGTCCTACTAACATCGAATAAATATCCCACGGTTACATTAAGTTTGTACAAGTTTTTCTCAGACCTAGGTCAGACAGATCTAAGCTTGCTGTTTGGCGGATTTATACTCGTATTGGCGCCGGTTATCGTCATGTTCTTATTTTTGCAAAAATACTTTGTCAGCGGGCTGCAGGCGGGTGCTTTAAAAGGGTAAGGCTAACAGATGAGGAGTAAGGAGTCGAAAAGTATACAATGAATTCACGATATTCGGAAAGAGCAGCATGCCGAGAAAAGCTGGCAGCTGCTCTTTTTTACTGGAATTAACGTCCCAGCTCGTATTGATCCGAGATTTCGGTACTACTTAGTGCACGATTGTATACTTGCGTATCATCGATCCAACCCTTCCAAAGGTTCCCGAAAGTTTTGCTTGCGCCAATGATCATCCCACTAGCTTCGGAGGCGACGGTTCTTGCAGCGGAATTCTCCAGAATACCGTTCATGTAGACTTTGGCCGTCGTTCCATCGTACGTTACTGCAAGGTGGACCCATTGGTTAATTGGAATGTTTGTAGTACCGATTAGCGGTAACCCGCCGAGGTAGGTTCCGACAACGCCTGTGCTATCGCGATACAACCAAATCTTACCGTTTGTACCATCTTGTTGTAATACGTATTTTGCAGTACTGGCAGCACCATCATGTTTCACCCAAGCAGTTGCAGTGAAGCTGCTAGTGCCTGGATTTGCAACGTTAGGAGTAGTAGCATAGTCGTTCACGCCATCCAAGTAAAGGGCATTACCAACTCGACCTGCAGCGAAGGTAGCTCCGTTAATCAAGGTGGCTGCTTGGCTGTAGCTTGCGGAGTCGCTGCCTACAGTACCGGAAGCCTCGTTGAACTTCCACCAAGTGCTATTGTACTGGTCCCTGATCTCATTCGCGGTCAACTGACGGTTGTAAATGGAAACTTCGTCAAGACCACCGTTGAAGAGGTTGCCGAGAGTCTTACTTGCACCAATGATCATTCCGCCAATAGGCTCAGAATTCATTGCGATCGTGCGAGTACCATCCTGTACACCATTCAAGAACAGGCGGACCGTCGTGCCATCATAAGTCACGGCAACGTGTGTCCACACATTGAGCGGAATTGTGCCCGTCGAGAACGTTCCAATACCGCCGAGGAAAGTTTCAAGGCGACCGTCAAGGTAACGCAACAACCAGACCTTACCATTGGTTCCGTCCTGCTGGAGGATGTATTGTGAAAGTCCTGTGTCCATGTCCGGTCTCACCCAACCCGAAGCGCTAAATGCGCCATAGTTCGATGGGGAAGCTGGGTTCAAGATGTGCGGAGTAGTCACATAAGTGGAGGAACCGTTGAAATCCAAGGCATTGCTAATCTTGCCACCGATCCAACCGCCACCGCTTACCACAGTGCCATTACGAGCATATTCCGTGCCGTCAGCCGCAACTGCACCACTGGTTTCATCGAACTTCCAATAAGCTTGACGTTCCAAGTCGGTAACATTCAGCGTCGTAAATGCTGCAAAACTTTGCGAATTTAGGCGAACTTGGATATGTCCGATAAAGTCAGCCGAAACGATACCTTTATCCGTAATACCTCCATCACCATTCTCATTCCAAACGAACAATCGGAACGCTGTATTTGCGCCAACTCCGTTAAATGAGATGGTTGTCGCAGCACCAGTGTCGTTCAGTGCGTAGACTGCCAAATTACTAGAGTTTGGATCTTTGAGCGCATTCACAATCTTGCCGCTAACCGATCCTGTTACACTCACGAGATTCCAGTGGCTGTTAGCCGTGTGTGTGAACAACCGCGTTGCGTTATACACCGGCTTCAAGGGGTAGCCATCTGTTCCACTGCCGATTTCGCTGTGGTACTGTGTACCATTATCATACTTCGCTTTGTAAGCATCCCATTTCGTCAGGGCAACAAACTTTCTCTTCATTGCATTCATTGTAAATTCAGCATGTTCATAAGCGCTGATTACGGTATCTCCGATAGGGGTAGATGTGCCGTTTAAGCAACCTGGGTCGTAAGTGCAAGTGGTTTTCTCACCGCGTACCCCATACTCCATGATGTACACCGGCTTCTGCCCAGCTGCCGATAAACCATTAATAATCGTGCGGACGCCATCTAGACGATCTATTCCATACTGAACATCATCATAATCCCAGTAAATGTGAATGGAGTAACCATCAAGGATATCGGTCATGTGGGCATCCATGTAATCGAACCAGGATTGTTGATTAGTAAGCAAAAGATCGCCACCGATAAACTTGATGCCGCTCTTAATTCCTAGCGATGTCAGCTGCGTGTTCAGAGTTCGGTAGAATGTTTCATAATCACTTTGCGTAATGGAGGTCGAGTTGACTTCGTTCTGAATCGTTACGTACTTGACGTTGGAATAACCTAACGTAACTTTCAGACGGTACAACTCGTTGGCAAAAGCCTGCATCTGCGTCGTGATATTGGTGTAAGGACCATGCCAATAGGTGATGTTAATTTCAGCACCAGAGCTTTGTGCCAATGCCACAGTTTGCTCGAAAGAAGTCATATAATCCGGATAAGTGACGGTATCTTCGCCTCTGGAATCGTAGAAGATTCGAACGATCTGCGAATCTAGCGCCCTTACTTTACTTTCCAACAGACCAACATTACCGGTTGTTATCCCGTCTGCTGCACTGATCGCAGCGTATAAGTTCTGATTATACTCCGTACCACTGCCGATAAAATCGGATTGCAGCACGGTACCTGTATTTACTGTGAATTCGGATGCAGCGAATGCATTTTGAGGGGGGAGAGTTAGGACAGCTGAAGCAACAGTTAGAAGAGTAACAGCAGCAGATATTACGGACTTCTTAAACATCTTGAAAGATATCAAACTCATCACCGTTTCACACTCCATTTCCGGATTTGTGATCGGGACATCCAGATGCAATCATCTCTTGATGGCAGTCAGTATAAAAAAATACGATGACTACATACTTGATATACATCCGACCAATGGGTAATTGGCACATTTGAAACCTTGACCTTGGAAACTAGCTGTATTGTTGAAACTCTGCTTCCTTACTTAAGGCCTCCTTTCCATGAAATAGGTTCCCTGCATCTCTAGATATAGAGGAAATGGAGTGCCCTGTATATGTGTTTTTTTATTAATTCATGGCGAAATCAATTGTGGAGGCGTTTATTCTTAAAATCAATAAAATTCACTTATTGGATATAGTCATAAAAACACATGATTTTTACCTAATGTTCATATTTCTTTTTCATCGCTGCCAGTACTATTAAGTTAAGTGATTGATTAGGTCTAACTTATGTAAATAGGAGTTGAAACATTTGAAATTCGCGGTTGCAAAACAAAGCATTACGCCAGATACTCCTGTATTTTTAGCTGGCTTCGGAACCAGGGATCGTAAGAGCGAAGGGGTGCTGGATGACATCTTCGTTAAAGTTGCTTGGCTTGAAAGCATGGATCCGCTAGTAGTGATTACTTTGGATGCACTTGGCGGGGATCGCAGCTTTGTAACAGGTATAAAGGAAGCTTTACGAGAAGGCTATGGATTAGAAGCCGAGCAAGTGCTGATTAATTTTTCCCATACACATTGCTCTGTATTTTTGACAGGAGAGGCAAGTGAAGGACGCAGAGGCGGGTACAGTCTTGGCCAGAAGCAATGGCCGGAGAAGGACGAGGATATCGAGTATACAGAGGATATCCGCTATTTTCGATTTATTCGCGATACCATAGTCAGCCTAGTGCAACATTGTTCGGAAAACCTTTCAGAAGGCACACTTCAACTGTTTAAAGGGATTTCTAAAGCAGGAGTAAGTAGACGGCTCATGACGGAAGATGGCTTGATGTTCAAGCCGAATTTCCAAGTGGATACAGATCAAGACCTTTTTGTGCTCCAATTGCTGGATTCACTGGGTGATCTTAAAGGATTATTGTTCAGCTACGGATGTCATCCGACCTGTATCGGGCCAAATAAGATTTCAGCGGAGTTTGTTGGTCAAGCATGCACGGAATTGGAAGCGTCGTTTCCTGATAGCATTGCGATCTTTTTACAGGGCTGCGGCGCGGACATAAAACCGCTGAAAACCGTAATCGGAGACCGCTTTAAATCATGCACGGTAGAAGAAATGCGAGAAGCTGGAGTGGAATTGGCGGAAGATGTAAAACAGACGATGTCCAAGTGTGAAGCTCTACAGCTTACAGGAGCTACGCTAACAGCTGAGGTGGGAGTAAGACTTTTCACAGAGCCATGGGGACTTACTGAAATGCTCGCCATCGTAGAGGACGAAACGAAAACTGATTATAGAAGACGAGCGGCCAGACGAACTGTCGATGCCATTAAAGAGGGCAGTGTGCGCCAAGTACTTCCTTTTACAATTACAGTATGGGGTTTGGGAAATTGGTTCAGGCTGATAGCGTTGGAAGGTGAGATTCCCTCTCAATATGCCATATCTATCAAAAGAAGGTTTTCATCTATGAACGTAATGGTACTAGGTTATAGCAACGGAGTTCCTACCTATATTCCTACACGTCAAATATTGAATGAAGGCGGATACGAAGCAGAGGCATTCGTCCTTCACGGGTATCGTGGACCTTTCGTACCGGAGAATGAATGGATAATTCTAGGTGCGGTTATAGAAGCAGAGGAAAGGCTTCATGCTCCAAAAGAGAAGTAAATATAGTAAATAAGTCATAAAAGCACATAACATGAACTATTTCTTCCATATTCGAATGTCTATATCTCTTATAAGCTAGAAGAAACGTATAACGTTTAATTATAGCCAATATGAAGCAAGGTAAAGGGGGAAAACGCATGAAAAAGTGGTTACCCGCAGCACTCACAGTCACGATGAGTATTTCCGTATTGCTTACAGCATGTAGCTCTAACGATGCGCCTTCAGCTACAGATACTAAAGCAACAGCAACAGAAACATCCAAGGCAACAGAGGCACCTAAGGTTCAGGCAACGTTTAACGTTATATCCAACGATGGTGGTTACGCATACGCCAAGACGGCGACAAAAGAAGATCCGTATCACACGGAAATGGCAAAATTATTTTCCGAATTTTCAGGTCAGCCGACTACGATTAAGTATGAATTTATCCCATCGGCCGATTATACACAGCAAGTGACTGTTCGTTTCGCGTCTGGTGACATTCCAGAAGTTGTAACATCGGACTCCATTCTTAACTCTGCACATGCTACTGCGGTGGAGAATGGCATATTTCTTCCATTGAACGATTTAATTGATAAATACGGAAAAAATATTAAGGCGAAAGTTCCAGAAGCGACTTGGACACTTCCCGCTTTGAGCAAAGATGGCAAAATTTACGGGATTCCGAAACTATTAACACCAATCAACCCTCAAGCACTTCTGATCCGTAAGGATTGGCTCGATAAATTAGGCATGAAACAACCTGAGACGATGGAAGAGTATCTTGCTTTCTTCGAAAAGGTGAAAACGACTGATCTGAACGGCAATGGAAAAAATGACGAAGTCGGTTATGAAATTCGGGGATTGTTTGGTTTCAGTAACTTCTTCTTCTATGCTCAAGGTATTTCACCAGGTGAAAATGGCGCGCTTGTTTGGCACGATGTAAACGGCCAATTCATCCCGGATATTATTAATCCGAAAATGAAAGAAGCTATGCTGTTTTACAAAATGTTATACGATAAAGGCTATATTAACAAAGACTTTATTAACGTGAAAGACGCGGATTGGGTGAAAGCGATTCAAGACGATAAAGTTGCGACTTGGAGTCACGATTTGCGGAATTTAAATAGTTGGACACCAGATAAATTTGCTGGTAAAAGCGCGAAAATCGATTTGCTGCCAGGTGTGAAACAAGCCGATGGCAAATATATACTCGGACCAAAAGGAACTGGCATCGCCAAAGTGTATATTCTGACCAAAAACGCGAAAAATCCAGAGCGCTTTATCCAATTCCTTGACTGGACCTACTCGGATAACGCGAAGAAAGACACGTTCTTCCGTTACGGTATTAAAGACCGTAACTACACAGAAGCCAACGGTCAAATTACTTGGGATCCTAAGCTACCTGCTAATGCGAATGAAAAGCTGCAATACCAAACAATGGTGAATCCGTCTGGCGATACACGGATGGATCCTGATGTGATTAAAAGAGAAGGCGTAATAGATCCTGAGTTGGTTAAAAAAGGCGTTGGATACGAAGAAAAGAACTTGTTCGAGATCCCAAGTATGAGCATGCCAACGCCAGATTCGATCAAAACAAAACCAGAACTAGGATTCGCTGCGGGTTCTTTGTTCCTGGATACTCTTACTCAAATTATGATTGGCAAGATTGATCCCGATAAAGGCTTTGACAATTTCGTGGCTGATTGGAAAAAACGCGGTGGAGATCAGGCGATCAAGGAAGCAAATGACTGGTATGCTAAAAATAAAAAGAAATAATGAGTATCAACTTGAGGGGGAAGTGAAAACTTCCCCTTTCATCTCTAATTTCCATCATTCCAAGACAATACGTTATACGCTGTTGAGCAATCAAGTAAAGGTGGTTTTCTGATGAGCAACACTTCACCAACTAAAAATATCGCTCCAAATCGGAAGCTGTCAAGTTTTATCCCCTTACTAATTAACAAGATCAGTTCCAATCGCAAACTGGCACTATTTCTTATTTGCATGCCCGGGTTAATACATTTTGCCATATTCAAATATATCCCTTTGTTTGGGAATGTGATTGTTTTTCAAAAGTATGACATTTTCAAAGGTGTTTTCGGCAGTCAGTGGGTAGGCTTTTTGCATTTCAAGAACATGTTTTCATTGTATGATTTTTACCATCTTTTAAAAAATACCCTAATTATCAGTTTTTATAGGTTGTTTTTTAGTTTCCCAGCACCGATTATTCTCGCATTGTTTCTGAATGAGATCAGGCACATGCTATTCAAACGTACAATACAGACCCTGTTATATTTCCCTCATTTCTTGTCATGGGTAATCGTTGGAGGGATTTTCTATCAGCTGCTTGATCCTCAAGGCATTATTAATGATCTCCTCGCATGGTTCGGCATGGATAGAATCATCTTCCTGCAGGATTCCCGGTTTTTCAGAGCAATTGTAGTCAGTTCTGCGATATGGAAAGAAGTTGGCTGGGGAATGATTCTTTATTTAGCAGCGATTGCTGGGATCAACCCTAATATATATGAAGCTGCTACTGTTGATGGTGCGAACCGTTGGAAGCAAATGTGGTACATTACGCTGCCTAGCTTGATGCCCACACTTGTCATCTTGCTCCTGTTGCGCATCGGACACATACTGGATACCGGTGTTGAAGAAATCTTGATTTATGCCAACTCGCTTAACCGGAATGTTGCGGATGTGTTTGATGTCTATATTTATCGGGTTGGTATTCAAGGAGCCCAATACAGTTATACGACGGCCCTCGGCTTTTTCAAAGCAGTCGTAGGACTTATTTTAATTTTTGGAATGAACAAGTTAGCTAAGCGGGTAACAGGAGAGAGCATCTACTAAGGGATCTTTTGGCGAGAGGAGGGACTGTACATTGCCAATTTATAAATCTGAACGATTGTTTCATTTCATTAACGGTTTGTTGTTTACAGTGCTTAGCCTCACAATGCTTGCTCCTATGCTGCATGTGCTTGCAGTTTCTCTAAGTTCTAACGAATTTGTGAAATTAAATCAAGTCTTCTTATGGCCTAAAGGGTTTAATACATCAGTATATCAAATTATCCTTACACAATCCCATATGTGGAGGGCTATGGCTGTTACTTGCTTCATTACTATTATGGGGACGCTTGCCTATTTGTTTTTCACCTCCACGATGGCTTATTCGCTTTCAAGATCGATGATGCCAGGACGTAAACTAATATTGAAACTCATTATTGTTACCTTCATTTTCTCAGTGCCGCTCATACCAAAATTTCTAGTCATCAAAAACTTAGGAATGATCAATACGTACTGGGCTTTAATTCTTCCAGGAGCAGTGGGCGCGTTCGGCGTCATTATTATGAAAACATTCTTTCAGGGTATCTCATCTGAGTTGTTCGATGCTGCATCAATTGACGGATGTTCTGAATTCGGCATTTTTGCCAGAATTACGATCCCGCTATCTCTTCCCGTATTCGCTACGTTAGGACTTTTTCATGCGGTAGGTGAGTGGAATTCCTATTTTGATGCTTTGATTTACATCCGAGATAAACAAATGTATCCGCTACAAATTATTTTGCGGGGCATCGTACAAGATAGCCAACTTTCGCTTGAGTTCGACCAATCACAAATACTTGAACACACCGTCGAATCGATGAAGTCCGCTGTCATCATATTTGCAACAGGCCCAATTATTCTCGTCTATCCATTCTTGCAAAAATATTTCGTCAAAGGCGCCACGGTGGGCTCATTGAAGGAATAGGAGGAGATTCCGCACATGGTATTGAACAAAGCACAAGTTAAAATAATGACGATTGCAACAATCAATGATCAACCGACAATCCATTTTGCCATTGAGGAGCTTTCCAAATATTTACTTCTCATGTCCCCCGAATACCAAGTAGATACACGGAAAGTATCCTCCTATACCGAGAGTGGAGCTGCTTACCTTTGGGTAGGCTTGTTCGGTGAAATGGGCATTTCCATGCCTGAATTGGCTGATTCCGAGTTAGACGATGCTATATACATCAATGTCAAGGAAGCGAAGGGACATATTGCCGGTTCCAATCCACGCAGCGTTCTGCTTGGTGTGTATCGGTTTCTTGAAGAGGCAGGGTGCCGCTGGCTGCGTCCCGGAGCAGATGGAGATTATGTGCCGAGGAAAGCTCTTGAGACCATCCATGTAAAAGTAAATGAAAAAGCTACCTATCGGCATAGAGGGCTTTGCATCGAGGGAGCAGTCAGCATCGAAAATATGCTGGACAACATACATTGGGCGCCGAAGGCAGGCTTCAATTCCTACTTCCTGGAATTCAAGACTCCGTATACTTTCTTTGATCGTTGGTATGGTCATCGGCATAACAAATACAAACAACCCGAGACCATTACCGTGGAACAAGTAGATGCTTTTACGGTCGAAATGGAAAAAGAAATAAAAAAACGTGGTCTTATCTACCATGCTGTAGGTCACGGTTGGACTGGCGAACCCCTTGGACTTCCTTGTCTAGGCTGGGATTCCGTTGATTATGCGGTTGATGAAGAAAAATCCCGTTTTTTCGCCTTAGTTGATGGCAAACGGGAGCTTTGGCACGGTGTGCCTTTGAATACGAATTTATGTTTTTCGAATCCAGAAGCGAGAAGGCTAGTTGTTCAATTCGCAGCTGATCATGCAGCAAATAATTCCCATATCGATATGCTGCATTTGTGGTTAGCAGATGCGTTTAATAACCATTGTGAATGTGAGAACTGCGTAAAAGCGCTGCCGTCAGATTTTTATATGATGTTATTAAACGAATTGGACGAGGAATTGACTAAAAGAAATCTGAGCACCAGAGTCGTGTTCCTGCTTTATTTGGATCTACTGTGGGTGCCAGAGACCGAAACATTGAAAAATCCAAGCCGATTCATGCTTCTGTTCGCACCCATTAGCCGGACGTACAGCCAAAGCTACGACTCGGATACAACGGGTATCGAAATTCAACCTTTTGTTCGAAATCGTCTGAAGTTCCCGACGAATATTCGAGAGAATGTGGCTTTCTTGAAAGAGTGGCAGCACTTATTTGATGGTGATGGCTTTACTTACGAGTATCATCATATGTGGGATCATTATCTGGATCCTGGCTATTTCCAAATGGCGGATATGATCAGCCAAGACGTGAAAAATTTAAAGATGCTTCGATTAAATGGCATCATCAGTGATCAAACGCAGCGATCCTTTTTCCCGACTGGCCTGGGCATGTATGTGCTTGGAAAAACGTTATGGAACGATGAAGCGGACTTCAGACAATTAGCCAAAGAATACTTCACTGCTTCTTTCGGGGACGAGGGTGAAGCTGTTTTAACATATTTGGAAACAATCTCAGACCTTTTTGATCCACCTTATATGAGAGGTGAGAAGCCGAGAGTCAACAGCGAAGCAGTCAACAAACTACGGTCTGTACAAGAGGAAGTGAACGCATTCCGACCTGTTTTGGAGAGAAATCTTGGTTCTGAGCTCCATCCAACGATTACGAAATCATGGGATTATTTACAAATTCATGCGGATATCATTAGTCTTCTTGCATCTGCTTTAGAGGCTAGAGCAGATGGCAGGGCAGAGGAAGCACGACAACTTTGGGCGCAGACGTCCGACTATGCCCAGCGGAATGAAGATTTGTACCAGTCAGTCTTTGATGTTTTCCTATATATTCAAACGCTGCACAAGATGTTTGATGATGAAACAAAAACTCATTTCGGCGGAGAAGTCACCTAAGAGTCTGTCCGACAAAGTATTTTCATTTACAAACTTCTAAGCCGAGAAAAGGTTGTCCAAAATGAAACGCTTCCATGTTATAATAAGTTTTAAAAGCAGCTAGGTGGGATAAGGATGGTCCGAATTAGGAAGCTATCGATGCATGTGAAATTGGCCATCCTGGTTCTTGGCTTTGTCTGTATCCCTTTTTTAGTATCTGGCATGATCTGGTACGAAAAGTCTACCCAAAGTATCGAGAACAACGCCATACACTACAGCCGTCAAATTGTAGAACAAATTAATGACAACCTCGACTCCTACTTCGTGGAGCTTGGCACCATCACATCACCCGTTTTAACTTCTCCATTAGTGAATCAGTTTTTAAATTCAAAAAATAATGCAGACACTTACGACATGTACCTTATGAAAAGAAAAATAGACAATGAGCTATTTTTAAATATATTGTCAGTACGAACAGATATTATTAATCTCTCCATTGTCTCGGATGACGGTTTGATCGTTAGCAGCTACGAAGACCGCGGATCTCTTGAAGCTTTTAACGAATATAAGGGGAAACGTACATCGAACCGGACATTTAAAAACTTCAACATCGAAGGAGTACGGAAAGTTAACTCCACGAATGTGCTTACGATCACGCGCGATTTGCGAGATATCTCCAAAAACAAAATAGTTGCAATGCTTATCATTGACGTGAACTATAAAGTGATTCCCCGTTTGCTGGAAAACGTAAAGCTAGGCAATTCCGATTTGATCTGGGCGATGGATTCGGAGAATCGAATCATCTATCACCCGGATGAACATTTGTGGGGAAAGTACGTTAATGAGGCAGTTCCAACTTACACTGGTCTGCAAGGAGAAGAGAAGAGCGGCTTTTATATCGATCAGTCATCAGGCAAGAAGAATCTAGTCATTTACGATGATCTTAAATCTACAGGATGGATCATTGTGGATGAGCTCCCGCTAGAGGAGCTAATTGGCAGCTTGATGAATCTGCGTTATCTTACGCTTGCTATTGGTATAGTTTTAGTTGTTCTGGTTCTAGTTGCAGTTGGGACTTTTACACTCTCCTTAACACGTTCATTGCTCCTCCTACAGAAGCTTATGCGTAAAGCTGAAGACGGTAATTTGGATGTTCGTGCGCCTGTGCATAAAGGTAAAGAAATTGGCAGTTTGTTCGGCAGCTTTAACAACATGGTCTCGGAGATCAAAAGGCTAATTGAAGTCGTACATCTGGCTGAGTTGAAACAAAAGGAAAATGAAATCAAGCAAATGGAGTCCAGCCTGCTTATCTTGCAGTCGCAAATTAATCCACACTTCCTTTATAACACGTTGGAGGTAGTGAATTCGTATGCCATTGAGGCTGGAGTAAGACCGATTAGTAAAATGGTGACCTCCATCGCCAAAATGTTCCGTTATAATGTTGGAAATCCACAAAAAACGGTCACACTTTTAGAAGAAATTGAGCACATGCAGACGTACTTGTCTATTCAAAAGGAACGTTATGTAGGCCTCAACGTTGAATGGGATGTTGATGAAGTTGAAGTGATGCAAGTTTCAACCGTTCGTCTCATTTTACAACCGCTTGTAGAAAACGCCTTTCAGCACGGTTACGAAGATCATGATCGCAAGCCGGAGTATTTGAAAATATCCGGATGTTTCACAGATGATCGGGCGTACGTCATTTCGTTAATTGACAAAGGGAACGGAATGACGGAGGAGACGTTGAACCGATTGAACCGATTATTTACGGAAGTCACTATTCAGCAAATGGTTCGCGAGCATCAGTTTCAAGAGAAGAATCTTGGATTGTGGAACGTGCACAGCCGCCTTCGACTTACGTTCGGAGAACCTTACGGACTATACATCCGTGAATCTGGGCGGAACGGTACACATATGGAAATTACATTGCCAGGGAGGTAAAGGCATGTATAAAGTGATCATTGTGGATGATGAGCCATCTGTGAAACGCAGTTTAAAGACAATCATCGAGAAGGAGACTTCTTCATTTGAAGTAAGTGCGTTTGCAGAGAATGGACAAGAAGCGCTGGAACTCATTAGTGAGTCCTTACCGGACGTTGTCATTACAGACATTCGGATGCCGGTGATGGATGGGTTGCGACTGGCTGAGGAGATCGTAAGCCGTGGAATCCAGACCGAAGTGATTATCATATCCGGTTATAGCGATTTTAGCTATGCCAAACAGGCACTCCGGCATGGCGTTTCCGATTATCTGCTTAAGCCTCTTGATGTTGACGAAGTACTAAGAGTGCTTTCTTTAACCGAGAAGAAACTCGGCAATGAACGTAAAGGCATCGTTGAGCGGAGTGAATGGATTGCTGTGTGTAAAGTAGAAGCGGAGTCCATGGCGAAGCACATGTGGGTCCTCAACGTGACCGCTGTATGGGAGCAGCTTGAAGGGATACACGAACGATTGCAGACGTATCGAGCAAACTCAGCGAGACTCAAGGAAATGTATATTCACTTGTTTTACTTGCTGCAAGCGGAAATAGCAGGTCTGAGCGGAAACAGAATTCAGTTGAAAACGCTACCCGACTATGAATGGAACGGTCAAGCTGAGCTATTGGAGCGACATATTAAGCTGGTTTTACAATGTGCGATGGAAGAAATCCGACATATTCGGAATTGGGGTTCGCACAAAAATATGTTGGAATCCGTGAAACAGATCAATCAGAATTTTTCGAACGAATCTTTTTCCATGATGAACGCAGCTGAACTTGCAGGGATGTCGCCTACATATTTCAGTAAGTCGTTCAAAGAAGAAGTGGGAGTTAGCTACACCCAATATATAGCCAAATTGCGAATGGACAAAGCGATCGAGCTATTGAGTGATCCGAACAATAAGGTGTACGAGGTTGCCTATGCAGTCGGCTACAATGAATACGCTCATTTTGCTAAAGTATTCAAGAAGTATTTCAAGTTTTCTCCGACGGAGTACCGTCATTCCTTAGAAATATCCCAAACCGGGCTAAATTAAGGATGAGGAGGTTGGAAATGCGAACGGTAAAGCTAAGAGCTAGCCATATGGAAGGAATTTGTAAGCTGTGGAATCGGGAGATAGGGAGCGATTTTCCGCTCCGCACTCGTCTATTGCATCAAAACAGTTTGAACCACCCGGATTTTTTATCGGAGGGTTCTTTTGTCGTTGAGCAAGAATCTTCCGACTTTATGGTGGGAGTTGTCATAAGCAAAGTTCAGCGATTCGGTGTGGGTTATATATCAGTGCTACTCGTTGATTCTTACTATAGAAATTTAGGTATAGGTGGCACATTGCTAAAATTAGCTGAAAAAGCATTAATAGATGCTGGAGTAAGCTCTATTGCCCTAGGTGGGGATTCTGGACATTTCTTTCCCGGAGTTCCCTCCCAGTACGTAGGGATGGAACGTTGGTTTGAGAACCGTGGCTTCAAACAACGGGGAAGCACTTACGACCTGTTAGGTGATTTTCGCGGTAAGTTTCTCGTAGAGGAGAATGTCGGGGCGGAAGTTACCGTGTCTGTTGCTGGGGAAGCAGATCGTGAAGAATTGCTCGCATTCATGTGCTTACACTTCCCTGGGCGTTGGGAAGAGACGACGAGCAGGTATTATGCATCAGGAGGGATAGGCAGAGAATTTGTCCTGTTACGTAAGTTGGGTAAGATTATTGGTTTTTGCCGTATTAATGACGAGTATTCTCCCATACTAGCCGGGAATCAATTCTGGAGTCCATGCTTTGAAGAACCATGCGGTGGCATCGGTCCACTTGGCATTGCGGCTCCATATCGTGGTTGTGGGTACGGCAAAGCCGTTCTTATAGCAGGCATGCGGGTATTAAAGGAACGGAATCATCATTTAATGGTCATAGATTGGACGTCCGAAGTCGATTTCTATGCTAAAACAGGGTTTTCTATCTGGAAAACCTATCATCTATATGCCAAAGAAGGTTACTCATGAAATGACATATTTCCATATAAAATACCATCCCTATACAGAAATAAATAGGATAAAGTTAGGATATCTCCCAATGGGTAAAAAGGAGGAGTACTGGTGTTGAAGATGAAAGTATCCTGCCACTTAATTACGTGGGAAGAAGATTTCGTTAGAGGGATGGAAGAAGCGTCGTCTCTGGGCTTCCAAGCTTGTGAAACTTTTACAAGAATCGCACTGAAATACGAAGATCGCATTCATGAGTTCAAAGCGTTGTTCGAGCGATATGGTCTTGCTCTGTCCGCATTATACGGTGGGGGCCGATTCAGCGATGCTTCGCAATTCCATGAAACAGTGGCATATAATACGCGTGTCGCTAGATTTGCCGCTCAGAACGGCAGCGATCGGATCGTACTTGGACCAAGAGGACCGCGAACAGCGGGAGGTACGACGTTAGAGGATTTAAAGACCGCCGCAACAGCAATTAATGAATCAGCCAAACGATGCTACGATCTAGGTGTGAAAGCCTGCGTGCACCCGCATCTAAATACGGAAATTCAAGATGAAAACGAACTCGATGCCATTATGGAAATGACGGACCCGAACTTCGTTTTCTTTTGTCCAGATACAGCCCATCTAACGAAGGCGGGTATGGATCCAGTCTCTGTGATGCGGCGATACAAGGATAGGATTGCCTATATGCATATCAAAGACGTGACTCCGGATGAACCGGATCGTTCTAAGTTTCCTGTTTTGTCAGGGGACGAGGCACTGCCGATTTTTTGCGAACTGGGGCTTGGATCTATTGATTTCCCAGCTGTTGTTCGTCTTTTGGAAGAAATCCAATACGACGGCTGGATGACCATTGAAATTGATCAATCAACAAGCACCCCTCTGAACAGTCTGATGGTCTGCAGGGACTATGTCGAGCAGAAACTCGGTATAACCGTGAGTAACCGGATGTAATAGAGAGGAACGAACAAACCATGATTGAATGCGGCTTATGCGAAATTGATATCACACCCCCGTTGGGGTTTGCCATTCCAGGTTATTTTACTCCGAGACCTGCCCTTGGGATCAAAGACAACCTGTACGTCAAAGCCGTTGTAATCGGAGATGGCAAGAGATTGTCGGCCATCATTGTCCTCGATACGATAGGGATAGAGAAGGAAGAAGTGGAAGCTATCCGCAAACGGGTGACAGCAGATACCGGAATTCCTGCATCCCATATTTTGGTTGCTGGTACACATACCCATACAGGCGGTCCCATTTATCGGGATAATGGTCCGGATGGTGACGAGTATAAGGCGTATTTAGTCAAGAAGGCAGCGGATGCAGCGATTTTGGCTTATAGGAACAAGCGTAATGCCCAAATTGGTTCTGCTAAAGGTATTGCTGAGGGAATCTCTTTCAACCGCCGTTATTTTATGCAAGATGGCAGTCTAAGGACGAATCCAGGGTTTAACAATCCTGACATTGTGGAGCCGGCAGGTCCCATCGATTCAGACGTATTCGTGATTCGACTAGATGGTGAGGACGGCAGTCCGCTTGGCGTCATAACGAATTTTGCCTGTCATCCTGACACGATAGGTGGAAAACGGTATAGCGCAGACTATCCAGGAGAAATTAGCCGTGTACTGAAAGCGGTTTACGGTGATTCATTCATAAGTCTTTTTCTTAACGGGGCTTGTGGGAATATTAATCATCTTGATTTTATGCATACCTTACATCCCGAGCCTAACGCCTTTCGCCAATTAGGGAGAGTGTTAGCGGGTGAAGTTATCAAAATTAGAGAAAAAGCCGTCACCGAGAATTCGCTGTATGTAGATGGGCGATGCGAGCAGCTTTCACTTACTGTTCGGAAGCCGTCATCAGAGGATCTCCAGAAAGCTGAGAATCTGCTGCGTGCGACTGAACATCCTGAGAATAAGAAAGCAATCACGGAGGCGGACTCCTTTTTTGCCAGGCAGCTTCTCACACTCAGTGAGCGGCAGGAAACGGAAGTATTGGTTGAAATTCAGGCGCTTCGAATTGGAAAGGCTGCTATTGCAGGCTTTCCATGTGAATTATTCGTGGAATTCGGTCGCGACCTTAAACAAAGATCACCCTCACTCCATACACTTATCGCTACTTATGCCAACGGCATCAACGGATATGTAGCAACCCGAGAAGCGTTCGTTCAAGGCGGATACGAGACGCGTTTAACGTCTCGAACCCGGCTGGCCCCTGACTCCGGAGAACGAATGGTCGATACGGTGCTTGGGCTTTTACTACAATTATGCGATTCGGATGGAGGCAATAACATTGCGTAGAGTGATACTAACTGATCAAGATTTAGAAAGCTGGGTACAGAAGCAAAGAGACCATCTGGTAAAGAGGCTTTTGGAAATGGTATCTATACCAAGTGAAAATAAACCTCCCAATGGGAATGAATTGCCCATGCAGATATACCTAGAGAATGCGTTAAAGGAGCTTGATTTCAATGCGGAGTTGTACGCATTATCTGACGTAAATGGACTGAGAACCCATCAGGCTTTCTGGGGGGATCGCAACTATTCAGACAGACCGAATTTATATGCATCCAAAAAGGGAATGGGCGAAGGCAGATCGCTGCTCTTCGCCGTTCATGCGGACGTCGTTCCTGGTATTCCCGGCAAAACGGCGGAAAATCCCTTCCAACCTGTGATCATTGGAGGTCGTCTATATGGTCGAGGTTCGAATGACATGAAGGGTGGTACCGCTGCCGTTCTGCTTGCTTTTCAATATTTGCAGGAAAAAGGAATCCAATTGCTCGGTGATCTCAGCTTCGAAAGCGTAGTGGATGAAGAGATGGGCGGTGCCAACGGAACTTTGGCAGGACGCGTTCGCGGGAATCGAGCAGACGCTGCGATCGTTCCGGAACCTACTAACATGCGGGTCTGTGCTTCACACATGGGTGGAGCTGCCTGGAGGATCAGTGTTCGAGGCAAAGGTGGCATGGGTTTCGGCGGTGAAGAACTGCGAAATCCGGTTTATGGAATGGCACACCTTATTCGAGCTATTGAGAGCTACCAGAATGACATGCAGACACGTAAATGTTTCGTGACACCGACAGGCGAGTCCCAAAGTCCTGCGGTCGTGCTTTCGGTGATCCAAGCAGGGAGCTTTGAGCCTGGAATGGCAGACGGGATCCCAGACACTTGCATGATTGAAATTTGGGTCGAATGTTTGCCCGGCGAGTCATTTGCAGCTCTGGAATCTGAATTTATTGGTGTGATTCGCACCTTAAGTACACAACCGGAACTGGCTGGGCTTGAGGTCGATTGGGAGTTGATCACCCGGTTTATTCCCGGTAGTCGTGCTGAGACACCTCTAACTAACATTTTGCTGCAACAAGCAGAAGAGGAATGGGGAATGCCAGTTGGTGATTATACGGCACCCTTCGCTTGTGACGCTTTTATGTTCAATTGCCATTCGGATACGCCAGCTGTTGTCCTTGGACCGGTCGGTGAGAATGCCCACGCTCCAGACGAGTTTGTAGACATTGAAAGCTTGATTAAACTAACCAAAATATATATTGCCGCCATTGTTGAATGGTGTGGAGTAGAAAGCGGGAGGTAATTTCAAATGGCAAACAAGTGGGTTAAAGAAGAGATTAGCACAACCGGAGCGCCTCAAAATACGGGGCCATACTCACAGGGGATTCGGGTAGGGAATCTTATTTATACATCCGGAGAAGGTCCGTTAGATCCCGTAACTGGAGAGATTGTGGAGGGTACAATCGAGGAGCAGACACGGCTTGTGTTTCGTAACTTAGAAGCGATTCTAAATGCGGCAGGAGCTACATTGCAAGATGTGGTTAAAGTTACGGCACATTTAGCAGATATAAATGATTTTGAACGGTTTAACAGTGTATATAAAGAGCTTTTTCCAGGACCCGTTCGGCCGGTTCGCACTACGGTCGGCAGCCAATTAACCGTACGCGTTGAAGTGGATGTTGTAGCTGTCGTACCAGAGGGTTAAGAGTTCGCGGGAACAGGTGTTGATTAGGAGGAATCGCAATGAGGCTTGAAGGGAAAGTGGCGGTCATTACAGGTGGTTCGCTCGGCATTGGACTGGCAACGGCCATTCGATTCGCTAAAGAAGGTGCTAAGGTGGCGATCGCAGGACGCAGCCTTACCGCTCTAGAAGAGGCGGCAAGTCATATTCGAAGCGAAGTCGGCGAGGTTATGACGATTCAGGTTGATGTTCAGGTGAAGAGTCAAGTTGACCGATTGATTGACGAGGTTATCGAGCGCTGGGGTGCTGTACATATATTAGTTAACAATGCAGGCATTTGTGGATTAAGTACATTTTTAGACATCTCAGAGGAAGATTGGGATGAGCACATGAACGTGAATTTGAAGGGTGCTTTTCTCGTCGGTCAGCGAGTTGCTCGAGAAATGATGGAGCGACGAACAGGCGGCTCTATCATTCATATGTCAAGCGTGAATGGCATTAACGCGGAAGCCATGCAGGCACATTACAATGTGACAAAAGGCGGCATGAACCTGCTTAGCATGTCCATGGCGCTTGAGTTGGCACCTTACGGAATCCGGGTGAATGCGTTATGTCCCGGCTTTATTGAAACTCGACTTACAAAGTCGATGATTGACGATCCTCCAGCTATAGCTGATTATGTCAAAACGATACCGATGGGCCGAGTCGGTCAGCCGGATGAGATAGCGGATGCTGCCTTGTTCTTAGCATCAGACGAATCTCGTTACATGACCGGCCATAATCTCGTGGTGGATGGCGGCCAAGTCATCAAACTAGCGTAAGGGGAGGATTAATAATGAATGAAATCTTTGAAGTACCAGAGATGCTCCAGACAATTGAAACACCTAGTGTCTTCGTAGATTTGGACATCATGGAGCGTAATCTTCAGAGGATGGCGCAATCGGCTCAAACTGCCGGGGTTAAGCTGCGACCTCACACAAAAACCCATAAAAATACATGGATTGCCCATAAGCAGCTAGAATTAGGGTCCAATGGGATTACGGTGGCCAAGATTAGCGAAGCGGAAGTGATGGCCAACGCTGGGATTCGGGATATCCTGATTGCCTATCCCATCGTTGGGAAAACAAAGCTCGAGCGTTTGCGCCAATTAATGCTTCGTGCGGATGTGACCGTCAGTACAGATGATCTTGAGGTAGCGCGTGGATTGTCCCATCTAGGGGAGGCCATGGGATGCAGAGTGGCGGTTTACGTTGACGTCAATACAGGACTGGACCGCTGCGGAAGAGAGCCTGGCGAGGAAACAGCGCTACTAGTGAAGGAAATGAGCCGTCTTCCCGGTTTAAGAATTACCGGGCTCATGACTCATGCCGGAAATTCGTATGGATCCAAAAATACGGAAGAATTACGTACTGCAGCCAGAAACGAAGCCGAGCTGTTAGTGATGACGCAGGAGATGTTGAAGCGTGATGGGGTCAATGTCGAACAAATTAGCGTGGGGTCGACACCAACTGCATCTTTCATAAATGAACAAATCGGTGTAACCGAAATGCGTCCTGGTTCCTATGTGTTTAACGATGGCATTCAAAGGGATCTTGGCGTAGCCGGAGCTGATGATTGCGCCCTTTTTGTAGCAGCTACAATTGTGAGTGCTCCACGTGACGGGATGGTCATCATCGATGGGGGCTCCAAGACTTTTTCCAGTGATTTAAATCCCCATCGGAAGGGCTATGGAACGTTATACGGGCGTGAGGACGTAATCATTGAACGGCTAAGCGAAGAACACGGAACTGTTAGAGTTCCAGCAGGCATGAAGCTATCTGTTGGACAGCAGCTTCTGTTTATCCCGAACCATTGCTGTATGACGACTAATATGCATGACCAGTTAATCGGCATTCGTAACGGCCGAATGGAAAGGGTGCTACATGTAGATGCGCGTGGAAAAATTCAATAATCGAGCGTCTCTTGAACCGAAAGGAGATCAGTCGATCATGACAACTGCGGACAATGCTTATCCTATTTATTTGGCACATGAATACAACAGCTTCTTCGAAGCTCCCCAATCGGAGAAGTTTAAGGTTGCCGATCTTGGCTTCCGAGCGAAGATTGTTAAACTAAAAGACTCGGATCACGCTATTTCATTCCGTGCGTATACGGAATTAGATCATTTCTGCCTGAATTTGCGTTATGAGTCTGTCCCTCCCGAAGCCGACGGCGAAGTCGTGCTTTTTTTCGATTTTGGCCATACGCGCAGGAAACGTCATGGGGCATTTTCGATGAAGTTCAAACAGGATGGCAGCGCGGTGTATGAGGAGTTCCTATATGAACTTGAACAACTGGAAATTCCTCCCGACATTGAACATACGATTTCGACTTCGGAAGGGTTTGTAAACCTCACGTTGCGAATGCCGCTCCGATTCTTACGGATCGAGTCACCTGATCAACGAATCCTCGGGTTTAATGTGGTTCGTACGCTAAAAAGCGGAGATGAAACCACGCTGATTACATGGTCGGGTATTCCAGGCGATCGACCGACGATGGGTTTAGGGATGGGTGATTTGCTGCTGACCCGGGGGCTGAAAGAAGAGGAGATCGAGACGAGAAAACACCAGGTTCAAGCGGAGAGTACGTTCTTTTTTACGCGATGGGAGAAGTGGAAGATTCCTCAGGAAATATACGGCTATATGACGGAGAAACGTAAGGGCTTTACGGCTAGATTATCTAGAGACGACGTCAACCAAGCTCGAAAGTCTGCAAACACGACGCTTTGGGGCGGACGAGTGAAAGAAGAGATCCTGCAAATTGCAGATTACTGGGCTGCCAAAAGTGACGATGAGTTGTTCGAATTGGTACCTGTAGGCAATCCAAGGGCGCTTTCAGTTGGCCAATATTTCGGGGATCCTCTCGAAGGCGGCAAACGGACAGCTTATCAGCTTTGTCTAGAGCGGCCGTATCAATATTATAACCCTACGACCCAAACATGGTGGTATAACGGGATGAAGCTGCACAACCCAACTACGGGTGAGGAGCTTGTAATGGATGACGACGGTCAAGGTTTTTTGGCACCAGAAGGATTTCCAAATCCGGGTGTCCGGTATATGTTTACGGCATCGTACCGTCTATTCATCTTCTCCATGTTGATGGGAAATCCGTATTGCTCCGTCTTAGAGGATAAAAATGTCTGTGCAGAGACAACAGGCATGCAAAACGCCGGTGCGATCAATAACTTGGCTTATGCTTATCTGCTGACTGGCGAAACGAAATATGCCTTCAAAGCTTTACTTTTAATTGGACGAATTGCCGAGTTGGTTCCGTATATGAACGGCAACTATGGATCGGGCTACTACGATACGGTTCAAATATCCGAGCCGACAACGACGGAGTCCCACTGGCTTTCTAACTTCTTTGAAGCAGCAGACCTGCTTTATGAAGCAGGGGAAGCGTTTCGCCCTGAATTAGAACGCTTTTTTGCAGCCAAACCCGATGCAGAAAATAAGACGAGAACGGTTCCATTCCATGTGAACACCGCAGTACACGAAATGATTCCTTACATTTTGTACAGTTGCGAAATTGAGAAGACTCGCGATGCCGACTGGTCTCTGCGTTGGATTTATTTACAGTTGCTTATCGCCTCATATATGCGAAGCGGCAAGCTTATGCATCATATTTTGTATGGTGGAAAATATAGCTTGGAATCTAAGTTCCGTAATAATTTTTTCCGAGATGGCCGTTATATTTACGATTCATTGGGCTATATGGCAGCCATTTGCGAGCAAGTGTCCATGATGGCGAACAACAATTATGGGTTCACCGATGAGGAGTATTTTCCAAACGGAATTGATCTGTTTGAAGACTCGAATTTCAGTCTGAAGCAGGTGATCGGACTGTTTGCGAAGCTTCGTTCGGGAAGCCTGATACCTATGTTTGGTGACACACTCGCGGATAATGTAGAGCCGATATCCGAAGATCGTCGGAAAGGCAAAATCACTTATACACCTTCCTATGAAATCATTTACCGCCGTTCGCCATCGCTTCGTTCGGTCATAGGCGGGCTTTTATCCGGATATGATCAGGAGGAGTTAACCGCCTATCGCCTCAGGAGCGTCCGAGAAACGAACAATAAGCACTCGTTCTTACTGCTTGCTACAGCGGCCGAGTGGGAGGAATATCAACAGTATGAGTCAAATTCGGATCAGCTTCAACCATCTTTCCTTCTGCAAGACTCCGAAACGAGTATGTTCCGTGTAGGGACGAATGCTCACAATTGCAAGCATGTGATGCTGTACGGACAGCCGACCGCAGGACATCATCATGGTGATAAGCTGGGTTTGTGGATTGGGGGCTACGGGTATCATCTGCAAGCCTCAGGCGGAAGATATCCGTTTACGTGGCTCAGTCCCAAATATGAGGCGTGGGAAACACATGCGGCTGCTTGTACTGTTGCTATAGTCGATGGTAAGGATCAGATGCATTCTTATTCACGCCAAAAAAGCCACTACGAGGGTAATATACTCCAAATGGCGGGACTTGATAATACAATTGCATATCCGGGAACGCTTTACGAGCGTTGGTGTTGGGTCATTCAAGCTCCTGATCAGGAGAACGCATATATTGTTGATTTTAATGGTTTATCGGGTGGGAAAACGTTCGATTATAATACGGTAGGAATGGACTGTACGCCAGAATCCATACTATTCGAAGGTATCGAGGAAACGGAATGGCTGCCTATGGAAGGCACACTAGCCGGATCGGATGTTCCTTTATACAGCAAGCCTGGCTACGGATGGATGAAGGCATTACGCAAAGCTAAAGTGAATAGACCCATCTCCTGGACTTTTCCATATGGTGCTGCTTCCTTGAAAATTCATACCGTTCCAAAAGGGGAACAGCGCGAACTCATCCTATGCCTAGGAGAAAAAGGCGGGGAGGAAATGCGGAAATCCCGCTGGGAACCCTTTGTTTTATGGCGGGACGAAGACAATTTGGACGCTGCGACTCATTCAGTAGGTTTTATTAGCGTATTGGAGCCGTTTGAGGGTGCGTCGTTCCTACAATCTGTCCATCCGCTGGAACTAGTTTCGGACTCAGCCTCTCAACACCCTATGTCTACGGGCATAGAGATTCGGTATAAAGACGGTATTTATCGGGACATTGTACTCAGTTCCTATACGGAAGGGGAGAAGGTTCGTTACTGTGATTCCCAAGGTCGTATCTTTGAAACGGATGCTAAGGCATTGGTGCTGCGCTATCGGGATAACCAGCTCGTTCAACTTGAAGCTGTTCGTTATTCACTAATCCGAACTGCGGAGGGCGAATGGAGGGCAGGCGCTTCTACTTATCGTGGGCTTGTAACTGAAGTCGACGCAGAAACTCGTACCATTGGAGTTAAGCTAGACAGAACTGACGAGAACTTGGAACAAGCATTTCTAGGGCAGGCAGCACTAATTGACTCAGCGGATTACTTGAAGCCATCTGCCTACTTCCTGTTTGATCCTCAGATAGACGGACGCTCTCTGAAGTTTCACTCAGACATGACGCTTATTAAATTAGAAGAAGGCTGGCCATCTCCGCATAAGCGGCTTGGATTGGGGAATAAACAGGTCATCGAATATCGTGGTAAAAGGGTTCACATGGACGTGAAGCTCGGGGATTCGTTCGCGCTTTCTAATGTGCTTCGCCTTGACTTAAGCTAGAGCGAGTAACCGGAATAATCGGAAGGCTAGAGCATTGCTATGGAGGGAACCGCATATGAACATCGCTAGAGTCGGAATTTTACTTGATCGACGCATAGAGGAACAACGGTTGAAATACGGATTAAACGTGTTCGAACGGTACATTGGAGAAGTTCTATCCCATGCTGGCATTCCGTTTGAATGGTTGGATAGCGTCCATCATATGATGGAAAGATTCTATGATTTGATTATCGTAGCAGCAGCTCCAAATGATGAAGCGACATCTCAATTGATTTGGGCTTACGCGGAGCGTGGCGGGATTGTCGTTAGTTATGCGGGGATCAACCCATTGGCGAAGCGGCTTGGCTATATGAAATCAGTCCCGCTCCCGACAGGTTACGCCGAATTGCCAGAGAGCCTCGGGGATACCCGGCCGCTCCGATTTCTCGGTGCCGTTCCGTGGGTGCCCCCCCAGCAACGTGCGGAAGGGGGCGATTGGGGACCCGGTGTCCGTGACACGAATGGATCGCATCACGGAAGTATGGAATGGGGCTCGATCGCCTGCGAGCCGAAGGGGAAGAAGCTTGGACCGGTGTTCCAGCAATTTCAGGTCGGCTCTGGATCGATCGAACGATGGAGTGTCGATCTCCTGGGCACTATCGTAGGGCTGCAGCAAGGGACAGCACCTGTCTTCGACGACGGAGTTCCCGCTCCTGACGGCAGCGCACCTGTAGATGAAGGTTTGTGGAAAGCAGACGACCGAGTAGAGATGGATTGGACGCATGACCGCGTACTAACGGAACAAGGGGCTCCCTATTTCGCCCATCCTTACGCAGATTTGTGGCGAGAGGCCATCGTTTCCCACATCTTGCGAGGCATGGCGCAGAAGGGTAGAATATTGCCATTTGTCGATTATTGGCCTGAAGGAATATCAAAGATAGCCATGCTATCCCATGACAGTGACCGCAATTGGGACGAAGACGCCATTGCAACTTTGGAAATTCTCGCGGAACACGGGATCCAATCGACATGGTGCATGATGAAGCCGGGCTATAGCGCATGGGTCTATCCGCGGATAAAGGAAGCTGGACATGAGCTTGCGCTCCATTTCAACTCAAACGTGAACGAAGGCGGAAATTGGACGGAAGGGGACTTCAAACGGCAAGCCGCATGGTTACAAGATAACGTTATTCAAAAGGCGGTCACCAACAAAAACCACATGACCCTCATCGAGGGCTGGGGAGAGTTGTTTGTGTGGTGTGAAGCTTGCGGCATCGAATCGGATCAGACGCGGGGGCCGAGCAAGAAAGGGAATGCCGGCTTCTTGTTCGGAACGTGCCACCCTTATTTCCCGATTGCTTGGTCAGATGAAAGGAACAGGCTGTATAACGTTCTGGAAATCGGTTTCCTTACTCAGGACCTTCCCCAATTTACCGATACGGGTGTTATCGTTCCTTTCTTGGAGCAGGTAAGCCATGTTCGGGGAGTAGCTCATTTCTTGTTCCACCAGGGGCGAATTCAAAGGTTCCCTGAAGTGCGGGAAGCCTTTCGACAAGTCGTCAAGGAAGCGCGGGAGCGCGGCTTCACATTCTGGACCGGCAGACAGATCAATGAATGGGAACGAGCTCGAAGAACCATTCGGATTATTGGCGTGACCGAAGACGATTCCGTCATACTTTGTGCTGTCGACCATGCAGCTCAAGCTGTTTTCTGGCGTCCGCTTCGCGAGAATGAACAGGCAAGCCCAGATGACATCGTTGAAAAGAAATTCGGAATTGCGTGCAAACGAATGTCGAGGAGCAAATCAAAATAGGAGTTGAACAAACATGAAATTTGCTATTGTCGGTTGTCAGCACTATCATATCAAGTCATTTATCGAAGAAATGATCAAAGAAGGGCATCAGTTCGCAGGCATATTCGACCAGAGCGATTATCATATTCCAGGGCAGTATGCGGCTGCTTATGGAGTACCCCTGTTCCAATCCATGGATGAACTTCTTAAACAGGGAGTAGAAATCATTGGCAGCGCAGGACCCAATATAAGCAAAATCGACGTGATTGAATGGGCTGAGAAACACGGGATCCACGTCATGACGGATAAACCGATTGTCCTCGACCAGAACGGCTTGACAAGACTCCGCCAGGTAATCGACAGGAATAGAATTAAACTGGGAATGATGTTGACGGCCCGCTTTGCCCCTGCCCAATATACGCTGAAATCAATGATCGACGAGGGGCTGTTAGGTGAAATCGAGGATTTCACTTTCTTGAAGCCTCACAAACTTCATCCAGCCACCAGACCAGCATGGTTTTTCGATAAGGGGCTGAACGGAGGTCTGATCATCGATCTAATGATTCATGACGTCGATATGCTGTGGTGGTTTACGGGCAAGGAAATCGTTGGGCACAATAGCATGTTAGTTAAAAATAGGTTTCCAGAGTATCCTAGTCTGTTTGAAAACGCTGTTGTTAACGTGCTTCTGGAGGACCATATAACCGCTACGATGAAATCAGATTGGTTGATGCCGGAAGCGTTCGAATCTTGGGGGGACGGCCGCATCTTTGTTTCAGGTACGAAAGGCAGAGCTGAAATCCGCACGTCCGGCGACCCGCTTGGACAACCGGGACCATTCGTTGCTTTTACCGATCATAATAACAAGACAACACGTTGGGAGATCAAGACCCCTCCCGCCACACTGGCGGCGGATTTCTTGAATCAAATTGCAGGCAAACCGCACCGTTTGACAGCGGAGGACATTTATCGCGCGAATGCGGCCGTTTTGAAAATTGACCACGCCAGCACAAAGTTAATTCGTATGTAATTACCACTTTAATAGTTAAAGTTAAAGTTAAAGGAGGAAATGAATATGGAAAAGTTAGCGATCGACGGAGGACAACCGGTTAGGAGCAAACCGCTGCCTCCACCTTATAGAGGCTCGATGTTGATCGGTGAAGAGGAAATCGATTCGGTCTCTAAGGTGCTAGCCGCCCAATCACCGTTCCGTTACTATGGCCCGGATTTGCAGTATGCGGTAAAAACTTTGGAAGACATGATTGCACGGGACTTGAATATCCCTTATGTTCTGGGGGTCTCTTCTTGTACGGCAGGTTTGGTGGTTGCTATGAAGGCGCTTGGAATCGGTTACGGCGATAAGGTGATTGTACCAGCAAATACGTTCATTGCAACGGCAGGAGCTGTCGTAAGCAGTAATGCGGTGCCCGTATACGTTGACATGGACGAAACGCTCAACATGGATGCTGACGATCTAGAACGGGTTTACGATGAAGAAGTCAAAGCGATCATCGTGGTACACATCAACGGCAGTCCGTGTGACATGGATAAAATAATGGCTTTCGCCAAAAAGCACAATATCTATGTGATTGAAGACGTAGCCCAATCCCAAGGCTGTACATACAAAGGACGTATTTGCGGTACAATCGGGGACATTGGCGTATTTAGCTTTCAAATGAATAAAATGTTGACGGCAGGCGAAGGTGGAGCGGTTATCACTTCGAATCCCGACCTGTTCGAACGTGCTGTCCGGTATCACGATCAAGGAATGTTCCGGGACAAAGATCGTTTCCAAATCGAACCTCAATACATCATGTCTGGGCAAAATTACCGAATGAGCGAGCTAACAGGCGCTGTCATGATCGAACAGTGGAAGAAGCTCGATACCGTGATCGGTACGATGAGAAAGCATCACCGAAAAATTCGCTCGTTCATTGCGGCGGAGATGCCGAATGTGAGGTTCCGAGCGGCCGTTGATGACGACGGCGATACTGGCTGTGTACTTGGAATCGTTCATTCTACACTGGAACTGGCTCAAGAATACGCAGCAGCGATGAAAGCCGAAAATGTCTCTACTCATGCGATGTACGATGGGATTCCTTGTTATATGATTCCTTGTTTCTTCGAGCAGCGCACCGCCGAGAAGGACAATTTTCCGTATAATTATCCATTCAAGTACCCGGTCGTATACACCAAAGACATGTGTCCGAAATGCGATGACCTGCTTGGCAGAATAACAATCACCTTGATCAGTCCGATTCTCAGTGATGAAGAGGCAGACGAAATCGCTATAGCGGCTGTGAAAGTTTTAAAGGCACTGGAAGCCAAACAAAGCGCAAAGGCTCACGGTTGAATAAAGGAGTTTGAACTGTATCGGAAAGGAAGAATGACGCATGAACATAGCGAGAATCGGGATACTGCGGGACAAACGATTCATTGAGCAGCGATTGACTTACGGGCTCAATACGTTCGGTCTTTATGCTGGCGAAGTACTTTCCCATGCAGGCATCCCGTTCGAATGGATCGATGAGCTGCACCAGATTCTTGAGAATAAGTTTGATCTCATCCTTATTGCTGCAGCGCCAAGTCATGAGACCGCCAATGATACCATATGGCGATATGTGGAGCGTGGCGGTATAATTGTCACCTTCGCCGGATTAACGGGTATGGCACGCCGGCTAGGTTACGCCGGAACTGAGCCACTTACATCAGGCTATGCTCATCTGCCGGAGGGGAAGGGCGACACGAGACCGCTGCGCTATTTAGGGGCATCACCTTGGGTGAAGCAGAAAGAGCCTGCAGAAGCATGCAAGGAGTGGGGGACCATTGCAAATGTTCCCCTTGGCGTTTCTTGTGGGCCCTTGCTGCAACAATTCACAATCGGTTTAGGAACAATCGAACGTTGGAGCGTCGATGTGATGGGAACGATTGTTGGTTTACAGCAGGGAACAGGACCCGTTCTGGAAGACGGGACACCAGCTTCTGATGGGACTGGGAACTTGAACGATGGTCTCCTTAAAGCTGAAGACGGGTTAGAGCTGAATTGGGAATATGATAGAAAAACGACAGAAACGGGAGCAGCTTACTTCGCACATCCGTACGCGGATTTATGGCGAGAAGCGGTTATATCTCATATTCTCGAACGAATGGTTGATAAGCAAAAACCTATTCCTTTTTCCGACTATTGGCCAGAAGGAATAGATAAAGTAGCCATGATTTCACATGATAGCGATCGGAATTTTGACGAAGACGCGGTCACTACCCTGGAAACACTAGCAACCGCGAGCATTCACACATCTTGGTGCATGATGAAGCCTGGGTACAGTGAATGGCTTTATGAGCGAATTGTGGGAGCGGGTCATGAGCTGGCCCTTCATTTTAACGCCAATATCAACGAAGGTGGCAGCTGGAATCACGCGGATTTCAAACGGCAATTCGAGTGGCTTAGGGACACCGTCCCGAGCAAAGTGATCAGTAATAAAAACCATTTCACCCGATTTGAGGGCTGGGGTGAGCTGTTCCAGTGGTGTGAAGAATGCGGCATCGAATCGGATCAGACGAGAGGGCCCAGCAAATCGGGAGCGGCTGGGTTCCTTTTCGGAACCTGTCAACCGTATTATCCAATGGCTTGGTCCAATGAAAGCAATCGGCTATATGATGTGCTGGAAATTGGATTTTTGACGCAGGATATTCCGCAGTTTACCGATGCGAGCGTCATTGTCCCCTTTTTAGAAGAGGTGGAAAATGTTCGCGGTGTAGCGCACTTCTTATACCATCAAGGACGCATCCACAGCTCCCCGGAGGTTCGTGAGGCTATGCTCTTAACAGTGCATATTGCAAAAGAACGCGGATTCACGTTCTGGACAGGGGGACAAATTAACCGCTGGGAGCGAAAACGAAGACAAATGAAAATTACCGGTTTGGATGAAAAAGGGTATGTCATCATCAGAACTGAGAACGATGAACACTTTACGGAGAAAGCTGTTTTTTGGCGTCCAATTTTAATAGAAGATGAGCTAGATGCAGCGCAACGTGTTGAAGTACGCTTTGGCGTCAAGTGTGTACAACTGAAAAGAGGGTGAGCCTATGCTTACAATGTACAATAATCGAAATGATTTTCAGAATACTGAATGTGACACTGCGATTTTGCCAGTAGGCGCACTGGAGCAGCACGGAAGTCATCTTCCGTACGGTACAGACACTATTATTGCCGGTGCGCTGGCAGAAAGACTAGCCATAACGCTAGATGCCTACCTGCTTCCTCCAATTAGTATTGCTTCTTCCATCGAACACCGTGCTGCTAAAGGTACCGTTTATCTCAAGGCAGATACGCTTGCGCTTGTCATCAGAGATATTGCTGAATCTCTGTTATTCTCTGGCTTTAGACGCCTTCTTCTCATCAACGGACACGGTGGAAATTGGATACTAAAGCCGACAATTCGGCAGCTTAACAGGGACTTTACAGACCGCTTAGCTGCGATGGAAGTCATTCTCATCCATACTTCGGTAGCGCAAGGACGACAGCATGAAGTCATGGAGCATACGAAGCTCGATATCCACGGTGGTGAAAAAGAAACCTCGCATATTCTGCATCTGTGTCCTGAACATGTTAAGGATTACGTACCGCAAGCTGCTCCGACGACGGTGCCTCAGGATTTCATGGATTATTTTGATGTGACCGAATTGACAGAGGATGGTTACTGGGGTTATCCAGAGGCTGCTAGCGCAGAGAAGGGCCAAAAAATGATGGACTTAATGGAAGAATGCTCTTTAGCATATTTGCAACAAATAGAGAGGGAAAGAGAAAGAATCCGCAAATTGAAGAACTAAAACTCGATCATTCAAGAAGTGAGGGACATCCATGAAAGAGAGTGGTTTGAGCATACGGGTAATGATAGAGGAAGATATTCCTTTTGCCATGGAATTGAAAAATATGGCAGGTTGGAACCAAGTGGAGAACGATTGGCGGGGATATAGGCAATATGCCAAAGAAGGCTGTTTTCTCGCAGAAATAGGTGGAGAGAGAGCGGGTACTGCAACGGCCATCCCTTATGAGAACCGGTTCGGCTGGGTAGGCATGGTACTCGTACATCCTTCTCATAGAAGATTCGGCATTGGGACTGCCCTGCTCCAGAAAACGATCAATTTTCTAGAAGATCACGGCGTTGACAGCATTAAGCTGGACGCTACACCAATGGGGAAGAAGGTCTACATTCCACTCGGGTTTCAGGATGAGTATGAAGTTTCAAGATATCAGGGAAACTCACCCATCCTGCCTCTTCATCAGATGGACTCAGAACGATCTGCGGAGCCTATCACTCATGGAGACTTGGATGAGATCACTGCCTTTGATGCACTTAGCTTTGGAGCCAATCGCGGAGAAATTCTGCATACACTATTTAAGCGGCATAAAGAACTGGCATTTTATGTGAAGAAGGACGGCGTTGTAGTCGGATACCTGCTTGCCAGAGTTGGTTTCGAAGCGGTGCAGATCGGTCCATGGGCAGCTGTTGATGAATGGACGGCAGAGGCGCTTTTTGTAGAGGTCTTGCGAAACACCCCAGGCAAAGGAATATTTTTGGACGTTCCTAAACCAAACCATTCAGGTATAGCTTTGATGGAAAAGTACGGTTTTGAAGTACAAAGAGAGTTTTGCCGGATGTTTTTAGGAGAGAATCGGTATCCTGGGCAACCGGAGCATATCTACGGAACCTCTGGCGCTGAAAAAGGCTGAAAATTCTAATAAATATATTTACTTGATGATAGGTTATTCGTTAGAATTAAAGGAGATGAAGATCGCTTTCTTCAAAGGGGGAACGAAAGGATCATGAACAAACGTCTTCTTATGTTTTTGATTACCGTTTTGGGCACGAGCAGCCTTCTAACATCTTGCCAAGGTACGGATAAAGCAACACTTACGCAACCCGTTAATAAGGTTTCAAAAAAGCCGATCGACATCACCATTCTCATGCAGGACGGCGGTAATCAATACGCACAGAACATAACAGAGGACGATAAGTATTTTAAGGAAATGTCGAGGCTTTTCAGCCAATTTACCGGTACCCCATACAATGTTAAGTTTGAAATGGTTAGCTCCAGCATTTATGATAAACAGCTTGCCATTCGTTTTGCTTCTGGTAATATTCCCGAAGTTATGTGGTCGTCCCGCATCGACAATCCAAGTCATCCCAACGCGGTCGAGGACGGTGTGTTTCTAGAGCTTGGGCCGCTCATTGACAAATATGGTCCAAACTTGAAAAAGGATATTCCCCCTGGAGCCTGGGATGATCCTCGTGTAAGTAAAAACGGAAAAATTTATGGAATTCCCAAAATGTCAGCACTTCCGAACATGCTTGTATTGTTATACCGTAAAGATTGGCTGGACAAGCTAGGCATGAATGAACCGAAAACAATGAATGAGTATTTGGCGTTCTTCGATGCGATTAAGAATCTCGATATGAACGACGATGGCAACACAACCGATGAGGTACCTTTTGCCATGCGCAAAGGGCTTGCTTTCTCCGAAGCCTTCTTCGGATATTTCGGTGCCCATCCAGATGCGTGGCAATATCGCGAAGGTCGCTTTGTTCCGAATTTGATTATACCTGAAATGAAGGATGCGATCCGTTTTTACAAAATGCTGTACGATAAGGGCTACGTAAATCGAGATATGTTCACGATGAAGGAAAATGATTGGGGAGACCTGATTCATCAAGGCAAAGTGGGTATGTGGTTTCATCAAGTGCAAGTTCTGACAAGTGGAGGTCAAGATTATTTGTTCACCGATCCGAACGCTAAAGTAGGGGTCCTGCCAGGCCCGATGAATGCACAAGGAAAAGTGAATTTGGTTCCAGAAAGAACAGGTGTGAACAACGTCTATACCATCTCGTCTAATGCTGCGCACCCAGAGGATATCATAAAGTTCTTTGACTGGGTACACTCGGATGATCCGGCTAAAACCAAGTTTTTTGCTTATGGGATAGAAGGGGTCAATTATAAGGTAACGAATGGTAATGTCGAGTGGGACCCGAATGCGAAAGTCAATCTGGACAAAGGTACAAGGGCCTTTTACCAAGTTATGATTAACCCAGCCGGTGATTCTAGGATGTCTCCACTTGTCGTTAAGGCAGGCAAATTTGCCGACTTGACTCAGAAAGGGATCGACTATACGAAAATGAATTTCTTTAAAGACGAGTCCATGTATATGCCAACCCCGGATTTACTGAAAGCGAAGCCAGAGTTGGGATATCGAGACGGCTCCTTATATATGGATATGTTTATAAAAGTGTTGACGGATCGAGAACCCCTCGATACTGCTTTTGACAAGTTCGTTACAGACTGGAAAAAGCAAGGCGGGGATCAGGTTATTCAAGAGGCAACGAAATGGTATAAAAGCTATTATGAGAAAACCTCTATCGGAGCCATTCAAAAATGATGCTTTCTATTGTGTTAAAAAAATAATATTCTGTCTAACAGCCCGTTTATGTACGCGATAAACGGGCTGTTTATTTAGGAGGAGAACGCTTATGCAAGAGATACAAGCTACACATTATAAAACCGGTGAATCGATCATCGTTACTGTGAATAAAGGCATCATTACTGACATCCGTGCTGTACCTAATGATTGTGATTACAAAGACCAATGGTTGGTTGCACCTGGGCTTGTTGATTTGCAAATGAATGGCTGCATGGGTATTGATTTAAACGTGTTTCCAATAGATTCAAAGCGTGTACATTCGATGGTACGCGAGGTGTGGAAAGAGGGGGTTACGACATTTTTTCCTACGATCACGACGAATTCGGAGGCTAACATATCGGAAGCGATGACAGCGATTGCTAAGGCTTGCGATGAAGATTCTTCGACGGATGCAACAGTAGGCGGCATTCATCTGGAGGGACCGTTCATATCACCTGAGAATGGCCCTAGAGGAGCTCATAAACGGGAATATGTTTGCGAGCCCGATTGGGATGCCTTCCTGCGTTGGCAGGAGGCGGCAGGTGGACGAATAAGGATAGTTACATTATCCCCTGAATGGTCAAGTTCCACTGATTTCATTCGTCGATGCTCAGAAAGCGGAATTATAGTCGCAATCGGGCATACTGCCGCATCTCCGGAGCAAATTAGGGATGCAGTCTCTGCTGGTGCCCGGATGGCGACCCATTTTGGAAACGGAGCCCATCTAACACTTCCCCGTCACCCAAATTATTTATGGGAACAGCTGGCCCAAGACTCACTTTGGGTTTCTTTAATTGCGGATGGGTTCCACTTGCCTGAATCTTTTCTTAAAGTCGTGATGCGAGTGAAGCAGGAATGTGCCATTCTCGTTAGTGATGCGGTGCATCTAAGCGGGATGCCTCCCGGCAAATACTTCTCTCACAATCGCGTGCATGTTGTGAAAACAAACGAAGGCCGTCTTCACTTAGCGGATGAACCTCAGCTGCTAGCCGGTTCAGCACAAATGCTTCCATGGGGGATCGCGCATTTGATACGTAAGAAGCTGAGCTCCTTGCACGAAGCGTGGGAAATGGCTTCTGTTCGTCCGTCGACTTTGATGAATTTGCCATCAAAAACCGGGCTGCAAATAGGAGGTCCAGCTGATCTTGTTCTTTTTAAGCAGGCGGTTGACGGAGCGATTTCTATCTGCGAGACCTATAAACAGGGGATTTCCCGGTATGCAATTGAAGCACAAAAAGACATGTTTTAACGCTAAAAACCATGTTCAAACCCGCTCAAATTGACTAATCTGAATATGAATTTAGGGAAAGGGTGCTTTCTAATATGTTGAACAAATCGAGAAGTGGAAGTTAACATGACAAATTGGGGTTTCGGTCTTATAGGCTGCGGTTCCGTTGCTGACGTTCATTTAGAAGCTTTACGGGGTATCGAACATGCAAGAATTGTTACAGTTGCCAGTAGAAATGAGCAACGTGCACGGGCGACGAGCGAACGCTATGCTTGCGGATGTACAACCGATTACCATGACATTTTGGATAACCAGGAAATTGATATCGTTTGCATAACGACAGGCAGCGGCAGTCATGGCCGCATCGGTATGGAAGCCCTGCATGCGGGCAAACACGTACTGGTTGAGAAACCTATTGCTATGTCAGCGGATGAGGCTTCAGCGATGATCCGTTTAGCGGAGGAGAAACAACTGACTTTGTCTGTCGTGTCACAGACGCGATTCTTTCCGCATCATCAGCTGCTCAAGCGGACGATTGAAGAGGGGCATATCGGCAGCCTGCTGCTTGTGGAGGTTTCTCGACCATTTTATCGATCACAGGCCTATTATGATGAAGCGGATTGGCGCGGGACGAAAGCCGAGGATGGTGGGGCCTTACTTAATCAAGGTATCCATTCGATTGATCTGCTGCTCTGGCTTGCTGGTAAGGTGAAGTCTGTAGCTGGGCGAACAGCGACGCAAACGCATCATATGGAATCCGAGGACATGGGGCTCGCTATGTTAACCATGGAGAACGGAGGATTCGCCACCCTTATGTGCACAACCTCCGCAATACCTGGATTCCCACCTAGCATTAATGTTTACGGAGATAAAGGAACGATCAAAATTGTAGGTCAAGAGATCACCCATTGGACGGTTCCTGGCAGCCCTCTTCCAAACTATGAGAATGACAAGATAAGTGGAAATGCCGGTGCTGATCCCCGAAATCTTAACTCCGCTTATCATAAAATGCAAATCATCGATTTTATCGAATCCGTAAGTCAAAGGCGAAAGCCAGCTGTAACAGGTGAAGCTGGCAGAGACGCAGTTCGCCTAATTGAGTTGATCCACCGCTCATCGGAGCAGGGTGGAATACCCGTTCCATTCGAATAAAACCAGTCAAGGAGGAATATTCCATGAAGGAACAATTAGCTATGAATGGTGGAGAACCGGTTCGCAGTAAACCGCTGCCGCCGATGTTGAGAGGTGCAATGCTTTACGGAGAGGAAGAGACGACGCATGTAGCTAATGTCGTGGCCGCAGGCTCGCCGTTCCGTTATTATGGACCGAATCTACAGGGAGCTGTTGAGGAGTTTGAACGGCTTATGGCGGAACGGTTGAATGTTTCCTATGTGCTTGGCGTTTCGTCTTGTACAGCGGCACTCATTGTTGCATTAAAAGCTCTTGGTATTGGCTATGGGGATAAAGTGATCGTTCCAGCGAACACATTCACCGCAACAGCGGGAGCGGTCGTGTGCGCGAATGCCGTTCCGGTATTCGTGGATATGGACGACACGCTAAATATGGATGTGGATGACTTAGAAAGAGTGATGGATGACGAAGTGAAGGCAATCATCGCGGTTCATATCAATGGGAGCGCTTGCGACATGGACCGAGTAATGGCATTTGCTCGTAAGTACGATCTTCCGGTTATTGAAGACGTCGCGCAATCACTTGGCTGTACCTATAAGGGACGCTACTGTGGCACGATCGGGGATATCGGCGTATATAGCTTTCAAATGCAAAAAATTCTCACTGCTGGTGAAGGCGGTGCAGTAGTCACGAATTCGCCGGAACTGTTCGAAAGGGCAGCCCGCTATCATGATCAGGGTAATTTCCGAGACAAAGGCAAGTATCAAATTACGCCTCAGTTTTCGTTCATCGGACAAAATTACCGGATGAATGAAATGACCGGTGCTGTCATGATTGAGCAATGGAAAAAGCTTGATTCGGTCATCTCCGCTATGCGGAAGCATCACCTAACGATTCGCGAAGCTTTGAATACGCAATTGCCAGGTATTCGAATTCGTCCTTCGATTGATCTGCAGGGCGATGTTGACTGCGTTTTTGCGCTGCAGCATGCTACGAAAGCAGCTGCAGATGCATTTGTGAAAGCGATGAACGCGGAGAACATCTTCTGCTTCAAAATGTACGGAGGAGAGCCGATTTACATGCAATCATTTATTCTTCATCAGCAAACAACGGATAAAGATAACTTTCCTTTTAACTATCCGTTCCAAAAACCGGTCGTCTACAGCAAAGGGATGTGCCCGCACGCGGAAGACTTACTTCAGCGGACTACGCTCCTGCCAGTAAGCCCGATTATGACGGACGAGGACACACAGGATATCATCAACGCCGTGGTTAAAGTGTGTAAAGGTCTGAAGCTGGAGGGAATCTCATGGCCGAACTCAAGCTTGGCTTAATTGGTTTAGACACTTCCCATTGTAAAGTGTTCTCCAAAATTTTGAACGATCCACATGATCCTAATCATATCTCAGGGGGCCGCATAATTGCGGCTTTTCCCGGTGGATCACCAGACTTTAAAGCGAGCGCAACACGAGTGGAGGGATACACAAACGAGCTTCGAGACGGGCTGGGGGTTCACATTGCGGAATCTCCTGAAGAAGTGGCCTCGAGCTGCGACGCGATACTAATCACCTCCGTAGACGGTCGGGTGCATCCTGAGCAATTTGCCAAGATTGCTCCTTTTGGAAAACCTGTTTTTATAGATAAACCTTTTGCAGTCAGTCTGAAGGAAGCCCTAACGATAGCCCATACCGCAGAGCAGTTCGGCGTTCAATGGATGAGCGGTTCAGTACGCCGATATGCGGATGCCTTGAACACGTCGCTGAGCAGGGAGGACAGCTGTAACATAACTGGGGCTGACTGCTATGGTCCGATCGAATTCACACCTACACAGCCTGGCTATTATTGGTACGGTATTCATCTTGTTGACGTGCTTTATCGGGTACTTGGAACTGGTTGCCATTCAGTCACGGCTTTCTCTGGGAATGGTCATGAAACGGTTACTGCGGTCTGGCAAGACGGTCGTATCGGAACTTTGCGGGGGAATCTGCACAATGGCACACACGGAACTTGGATTCACCGGGACAAGACCTCGGAGTACGTGGACACGGCCGCTGATGGGCTGCGAAAGTATGCGAATTTAATGCAGGATATTCTGCATATGTTTCGAACTAGAGAGCCCCGCATTAACCCGCAGGAGACCTTGGAAATTATTCGGTTCATAGAAGCGGTCAATGAAAGTCGAGTAAGTGGAAAAACCGTAACGCTCTAGGGGGCTTCATATGCAATTAATAGCAGATGGATTAGCACATTGGATCTGGTCAGATACAGAGGAGAGTCCACGAAACGAGTGGAGATGTTTTCGTAAATCGTTTGAAATGCCGACTGAAGGTTGGGATTCGGCTAAAATAGCAATCACAGCGGATTCACGATACGTGCTTTACATAAACGGGGAGCTATTAGGCCGTGGACCTGCTCGCTCGTGGCCTTCCGAGCAATTTTATGATGTTTATGATATTGGTAGGTTACTAAAACCAGGTAAGACTAATACCATTGCTGTTCTTGTACAGCATTTTGGCTTATCCACCTTTTATTATTTGAGAGGGCGGGGCGGTCTAGTTGCACAGTTTGAGCTCCATTCGCAGGATCAGAAGGTTCATTCCATGGGCACGGATGCTTCGTGGTTGACGTCACGCCATCTAGGGCAGGACCCTCGTGCGCCAAGAATGTCGACGCAGAATGCTTTTGCAGAACGAATCGATGCAAGAAAGTGGGACAGCACTTGGGTAAATTCTGACTATAACGATACCCATTGGACACCGGCAACCCGAATAGGGTCTGTTGGAATGGAACCGTGGACAAAGCTTGTTCCTCGTGATATTCCTTTCCTGACCGAGGAGCTAATTTATCCAGCGCGAATTGAAAGTTTAAGCAAAGTTAAGCCAATTCGATGGAACGCTTATATTGACATTCGCTGTCAAATGGTACCCGGCAGTGAGAGTCACATGAACGCGGTCACGTTTGGCGGATATCTGGCTACGGTTATTCGTGTGCCGAAAAAGACGAAAGCCATCCTTGGTTTTCCCAACTCAAGTATTTTCGGTCCCCTTGCGATAGGGGGAGTTGTATACACGACTGAACAATTCTACGGGTCTAAACCGGAGAAATATGTAGAAGTTGAGCTAGCGGAAGGTGACAACCTGTTTTATATGGATATCACCGGAGCTGATCATTCGGTAGGCTTTTATATGGGAATTGACTGTGAAGAGCCATTCGAGATCGCATCCCCGCTTCCATCTGGTGATTCAGAATCTCCGTTCATTACGATAGGGCCGTTTGAGTATGAAGTTGTTGCCAGCCGCCCCGTTGATCGAAAAGTCGTTTGTTCTCATCCTGACTATATCAAAGCCAAAGGCATATCTTCAAAAGAAGAGTTAGCGGACTTTCAGAAATGGGTGAAGCCAGTATCGAAGACGCTCGTCGACGATGATAATATTTTTACGCTAAGTGTGTGGAAAAACCGAACGGACGCACTTGCCGTGCCGAATCAGCTGCAAAATATCGTTAAAGCAAGCCCTATACCTGCTGAAATTCCCTGCTTTAATGGGCTAGATACGGAACTAATCATCGATTTCGGACGAATTACTTCCGGTTTTATAACATTTGAGACAGAATGCCCCGCCGGTACGATCCTAGACTTTTATGGATTCGAATTTATGGAAGACGGGTGGCGGCAGGAAACATACAAGTTAAACAATACACTGCGCTACGTGTGCCGAGATGGTTTTCAATCCTATGTGTCTTCAGTTCGCCGGGGCCTTCGCTATTTGATGGTGACTATACGTCATGGGCAAATGGAAAAGCCAGGACCTGTTCGCCTGTATAACGTGGGAATGAGGCAAAGCACATATCCAGTTGCTGAGATTGGACGGTTTCAATGCTCCGATTCGCTGCTTACAAAAATATGGGAAATTAGCCAGCATACCGTCCGGTTGTGCATGGAGGATACCTTTGTAGATTGTCCCACCTATGAGCAGGCGTTCTGGGTTGGAGACGCGCGCAACGAAGCGTTAATCGGGTATTACTTGTTTGATGCGGAGCCTCTTGTTCGTCACTCTCTGAGCTTAGTACCTGGCTCTTCAGGACAATCACCTTACTATGTCAGTCAAGTACCAAGCGGTTGGAGTTCCGTCATACCGAATTGGACGTTTTTCTGGGTAATGGCTTGCAAAGAATATTATCAACGTACGGCTGATGTGGCTTTCGTAGAACAGATTTGGCCTCACATTCGATTTACCTTAGATCATTACCTATCTCATCTGAATGAACAAGATTTATTTGATTTCCAAGGCTGGAATTTCTTTGACTGGGCTGAAATTGATCAGCCTAATGACGGGATTGTCACGCATCAAAATTTATTTTTGATGAAGGCCCTGCAAGAGGCCTCGGAGTTAGCACAACTAACAGGTGACCAACAAACATACGCGCTTTATGATAAGGCTGCCACCAAGCTAATGACAGCGATCAACCTATATTTATGGTCGGAGGATGGCAAAGCCTATTTCGACTGTATTCATGCAGATGGCCGTAAGTCGGATCGCTTCAGCATGCAAACCCAAGTAGTGGCTTCATTATGTGAGGCAGCAAAAGGAGATCGTGAAGCGATCATCGATCGTTACCTCGTGGCTTCTCCTTCTGAGTACGTACAGGTTGGAAGTCCGTTCATGTCTTTCTTTTATTATGAAGCTTTAGCCCAAAAAGGTCTCTATAGTCAGATGATAGATGATATCCGGACACGGTTCGGGCAGATGATCGAGCACGACGCAACGGCTTGTTGGGAAATGTTCCCGAATTCTACAAATCGGCAAAATGATAAATTTCTTTCACGCAGTCATTGTCATGCATGGTCGGCTGCGCCCGGATATTTTTTTGGAGCTTATATACTGGGGGTTCGAAGCAAGATCCCGGGTTGGCAAGAAATTATTGTTGAACCGAACCCTTGCGGATTGGAGTGGGCGCGAGGCAGTGTGCCTCTGCCTGTGGACGGACGAATTGATGTTTATTGGAAAGTCGAGGAACAGGGTAAGATTACGATTCGTGTCGAGGCCCCGTCTCATATTCATGTAGATATTCGTGTTCCGAACGGCTTTGAAGGACGTGTAGTGCTCTTACAAAATATTGCGGTAAACGGAGGGGACACCCATGAATAGCTACGCTCAATCGAAGTCCCGTTATGACACATCCTCTCAATATTTAGCAGGGGGAGTAGCCAGTTCGCTTAGGGCAGCAATGAAACCTGCTCCACTTTTCGCTGATTCGGCTTCCGGCGCTTATATTCGTGACGTCGATGGTAATGAATATGTCGATTATTTGCTAGCATATGGACCACTTATTCTGGGTCATGCCCATCCAGAGCTAACGAATCGTGTCCATAAGGCTATGCAGGGCGGATTCACGTATGGGCTTCAGCATAAAGGAGAAATTGAACTGGCGAAGCGTCTTGTAGAGGTGCTTCCAGGTGCAGAGCTTGCAGCATTCAGTGGTTCTGGCACCGAGGCCGTCATGCTTGCGCTGCGCGTAGCGAAGGCTTACACGGGTAAACGCAAAATCATACGGTTCCACGGTCATTACCATGGATGGTCGGATTCAATATTCACCTCTTTCCCGAGTGCTGACATGAAAAAAGGAGTCGGACAGGCGATCGCAGATTCTGCCATCCTTCCAGGAACAGGAGGACAGAGTGAAGTTAGTCTACAGGAAATCATCTTGCTGCCTTGGAACGATCCTCAAGCGCTGGAAGACACCTTAAGAACGCATCACAATGAGATTGCCGCAGTCATTACAGAGCCTGTCATGTGTAACTCTGGCTGCCTCGCTCCTCGGCCTGGTTACTTAGAGACGATGCGAAAGCTAACCGAAGAACTCGGTATTACGCTTATTTTCGATGAAGTGATTACGGGATTCCGACTTGGACTTGCAGGTGCTCATGGGCGTTTCGGCATCCTGCCTGATTTAATTGTCATGGGAAAAGCTTTAGCTGGCGGTATCGCGCTTAGTGCGGTAGCCGGTAAAAAGGAATGGATGAATCTTATCGCTACAGGTGAGGTTAGTCATTTAGGGACGTTGAACGGTAATTGTATCTCGACTTCGGCGGCCCTAGCTGTACTAGATGTGCTTTCACGGGATGAAGGAGCTGCTTTTCATCTGATGGAAACCACCGCAAATGCGTTAGTCAACGGACTTCGCGGATTGCTGCAAAAACATGGAATCCCTGGCGTGGTGAATCAGACTGGGCCGGTATTTCACATGATGTTCGTCGACCTGCCGGAGGTAATTGATTTTGCTGGGTTCTCCAAACGGGATGCTAGTAAATATACGACGTTTGCGGAGCGAATGCTGCATCAAGGGGTGTTAGTAAGGCCGAATGGTTTATGGTACGTTTCCGCAGTCCACGGAGAAGAAGAAGTGAAAAAGACACTCCGTGCCGCTGACATTGTACTGAGCAGCCTTTAATATCGAGATAGGAGAAATCGTTCATGTCCAACGAAGAGAGCATACGTATTCGAACGATCGCTTGGCACAAAGCTTCCGAGAACGAAATGTCCGCACGCATACGCCGTATTTTGCAAAAGTGGCTGCCTTATGCTGACAAGCAGTTTGCAAATTGGTCTTGGCGCGATTCGTGCGGGCATTTTTTTGGCGGTGCCTATTGGTATGGGCTGGAAACCGCCTATACGGCATCCGTCTACGCTTTGCTTGCAAAGCTTCCGAATTATGAGGAAAAGATGACTGGAATACCTCGAGATGAGGTCAAGCGGAAAGCTATTGCAGCGATCCGCTATTTAGGCTTCACTCATGATTCAGGACCGGAGGACTGTGTACGGGCTGAAGGTAGGAACCGTTTTTGCAGTTTGACAAAATGGGGGGGAAGAGGACAAAAGTTTTTCCCCGCCAGCCAAACCGGCGTGACCGTTGCTTCCTTCGGGTTATCGTCATGGCTGCTTTGGGAAGATCTAGACAACGAAACACGCTGTTTAGTCCAAAACGTGCTGACCGAATATGCGGACCGCTGGAGCGAAGAAGATCCGAGAAATGGTGCTTATCATGACACACAGACAGAGGAAAATGCTTGGACTGCAGGCGGAATTGCAGCGGCACTTGCGCTTTTTCCTAACCACCCACGACATGTAAGTTGGAAAAAAGGTTTTGAAGCCTGGTCACTAAACGCGATCACAACGCCAATCGATCGAGCTAGGGAACCGAAGTCGATAAAAACCGTAACGTTTCACCCAGACTTTACAACGGAAAACCACGGGTTCGCACACCCCGGATATATATGTGCAGGCATAAATCTTCGAGGGATTCATGCTATTTTTTCCTTAATAGGTGATGAACCCATTGCGGAAACAGTGCTGTATAACAACGAACGTCTCTACAATAAAACGATTAAAGTGTGGGCGCAGTTTGACGGTTTGGCTGTCCCTGTCCAGGGCCAGGATTGGTGGTATAACAGGCAGCATGAACGTCAATTTACGCATGCATTTATGAATGTAATACACGGCGACAGCGATGCGTCTTTGTTAGAACGAAGAGCTCTTGCCGTTATCGAAGGTATTCAGAATAGTAATGAAGAGGGTTGCCTTCTAGAGGAAAATGGGGAGCAGTGCATTATCTCCGGTTATCAAACGGCAAAGGATATGGAGCATACATCCGCCAAGGACCTGGTCGCTTCCTGCCTGCTGCATTTATTTGGCGGGGCAGGTGCTGAACCCAGTGATATGGACGAGATGGCCGATAGGTTGAGTGGCGTCTACGTATATCCCTATGGCTGCTCGGTGATTCACAGGACGCGTAACAGCTTCTCCAGCTTCAGCTGGCGTAACCGTGTGATGGGACTTACGATCCCTGCAAAAGGTTGTTGGAGCATCACACCGCTGCCCGCTAGTTACACGGGTACGGTTCAGTTTGAGGTGGATTCACAAAGAACTTTATACTCGAACGAACGATATATTCTGCAAACCGAGAGGGAAAACATTCGTGATTATGAGGATGCTTTCGGTGCGATAGCTTCGCTAATGCGTGGAGTCGATGAGCTTCGCCAGGATGTGGCTTTCGTATCTTTGCCGGATGGGAAAACCGTCTACGTAGAATGTATTCAGGTGTTGAAATCTTGTAAGATTGCAGAAATGAATACGGGAATGATCGGAATCCGCAATGAGCGATTCCGTGCATTGCCGGACTTGGCCCAAGGACACAAGACGATTTACTTCCCAGATCAAACTGCTTGCTTCGAAGGATTTTACGGTCGTGAACTGAATGGGATTACAGATTATGCCCCCGCAGAATGGATACAGGTGGAGGATGAAATCGGATATGTTTTGTTCGGTTCCCACGGAATACGTTACATCAATCAGCATGAATATCAGAAATGGAAGGGCGTCGAGGATATTCTAATTTTAAACCGGCGCAGTGAAGAAACGTACAACGGTCCGAGCACATTGGAGCCTTTCGTCGTGGTTTCCCTGCCGAATCGAACCAAGGAAGAGACGAAGGCCATCGCGACTCTCACGCACCTTTTTACTTGTGAAGAAGAGGGTGTAGTGTTGCTTGGTTGTGAGGGGCAGCTTATATTTGCGAATTTCAATACGACTGCTTTGACTGTCCGTGCCAAAAGGGAATGTAAATTGAATCTTAACAGAATTCCTTTATACGAAGGGAATAATCGGATTGAAGGGCATACCTACTCTTGGAGTGGCAGATTGGACGGGTTTACAAGCGGATTTCGAAATAGTGATTGGGTACTGGAACGTTTGGACGCTGGTCAAGAGGATACATGTCATGTAGAGATATCAGTGCTGCCTGATCGTCTTTATGTGACGAACAGTTGTGAAGAAAGCATCTCTATTGTGCTTCAGCAAACTGATGACGGGCATCGGCGAATGATCGAGCTTGCGCCAGGCTTAACGGAAGTTTTAGAGTTTTAAATAAAGGCAAAAAGAGGGAAGTGATTGGATAAACAACGGAAAGAAGCCCTTGAATACCTCCTGACGGAAGTTTCGAGGGCTTTTCGTTAGTTATAACCGTTTAACGATAGTCGGCACGAATATTGAGTTTGCCCGTAAGTCCAGTCAGATCAATCGTCTCTGTACTAGTATTGAATTTGTTGTAAGGTTGACCGTTCACTTTGACGCCGATTAGCTGCTTGTTTGCAGGAACACGTAGTCGCAGTTGGAGGTTACCGATAGGTTTCTGGCTAGGTATATCAAGGTCAGCCACAACTTGATTATGCTTGATGTTGGAAGTAATGGCATAGCTAATAGGTCCGAACAGGGAAGGGGCATTGTTAATTTGAATTTTCTTCCCATTTTCAAGCCAGCCCCTCGGCGTAGAAAAGGCCAGTTGCATGCTTTGCGGTTCGCCCTTGTTGTTGGTCACATCATTGATCAGCATAAGCCGCAATAGTCTTAAGAAGAAGCCGTTGTTGGCGCTGTTCGGCGAGAGATACATTCCCCGGTAATACTCGTTTGATCCCCAACCGGTATCAAAGCTAGGCGGCGGGCAGGGGTCTTTTGCACAAATGCCAAACTGCTTTGGCCATTTGGAGGCAAGTGGGCCAACATTAGCTGCTTCGCCGGTAATAAAGGTGTTTCTTGTCATGCCGTGAGCCAGATGATTGTAAAGGCTCAGAACCATCTGATCGGGTTGATCGTTATCTGCTAAAAACTTGATGTGCTCAGCCTCGTAAACGGTGTTGATTGCGCCGTCTCGAACCTTTAGCAGCCCCATCAGACGAGAACCATGGTTATAGAGATATTGGAGCGTTGCTTTCGCCTCAGGAGTACCAGGAGCATATGCTTGAGCAGCAAATCCGTAATGAGCAACCAGATTCCAATAACTGCCCAGTACAGTTACTGGCAGATGGTCATAAGGATCTTCATTATCCAGCAGCATCGCCTTCGTGAATAGGCTGCCATCCGCCATTAAAGTGCTAGATTGTTTTATAGCTTTATCAAACCAGACTCGCAGATCGTCTGCAATCGGGCCGTATTGGTTGGCCAGATCTGTTTGACCCAGTTCTTTCCATACGGAAACCATATTTTGCAAACCGAAGAGCGCCGTCCCGATTTGGTGCAGTCCATAGACTTTGTTGGGAACATCACTGGAGTATTGCTGACGTTCCAGTAGATGATTGGAATCGCTAGCATGTTGGGTTGCCAGATCGACTGCATAAGCTTTATACGCCTCTAGATTTTCAATAATCAGAGAAGAGTCTCCCGTTAATCGGTAATAGTCAGAAGCATAAGAAAGCTTCTCGCCAATTTCCCAGTTGCGACGGGTGATGCCTTTGGATTTGGGCAATAAGTCTTGAAGAGCTTGTTTATAAACGTTGGTGAATCCATAGCGTCCAAGCGTCCCCATTGTGGTACTGCTTTCCGGCTGATAAAAGGCCTCGTAAGCATTTCCCAAGCTATAGCGCCAATTCATAAGCAGATCCTGAATCAAAAGGTTACGCTGGGCATCCATGATATTACTCTCAGGGACTTGGAAGAGATTCCCTTCCGACAACCTATTCTCCCAGTATGTCGTAGAATCGACCCGGGCCTGATCCTGTCCGCTTTTATTCGCCTGGACCGCGGGTGCATTGGCGATCGGGGTGACCGGTCTCACGATGTAGACGGAATCACCAATTCCATTATTTAGTTTATCAAGGTTGTAGACTAGATCAGAATTGCTGAACGTGGCACCGGGGCTGAAATACAGATAGGTGCGACCCTGATCGTCGATCAGTTGATTCCCCACTTGGTGAAGATTACAGTTGCTACATACCTGGAATCTGATGCTAATTGGCTTGTGTTGCGTTTTACCATGGCCGCGTTGGGCTGTAATTTTTATGTAGCTGGCTACAAGATTGGTATCTGGAAGGTTGGTCGCGAGTGACTCCTGTTGATATTCAATCCCGTCATGATCGCGATATTGCAGCTCAAGGATCGGAAGATATCCTTTGTACAATACTGGAGTGCTTAGGTTGGTCAAACATGAGCCGAATTGTTCTTGACCACCCGCACCGACAAAAATTCTAGTGCTAAGACTTGTGTTATCGGCTTTATTCGAAATAATCTGACTGCCATCGGCTGAAGTCAAAGCCAAATCTCCGCGGGCGGTTGGCTGTTGAGGCTGCCCGAACGGGATGTAATAGACTCCTGTGTCCGTCAAAAAACCTCCTTGCGCTGCAGGGGCGATCGCGTACATGATGGGTGTGAAGAAGTCCTTCACGTTGTCAAAAGTGGGACCCTCAGGCTTGGCTAGAATCTGTTGACCGTATACATCCTGCGTTGTAGTCAATGCCTCAACTACTCGGTTTTTGTACACGGCGCTGAGAGTCGGTTCCTGTGTACCGGGCGGGCATCCGATTGTTCCGGGGTTAAGTCCTATCGTGATCGCCGATTCTGAACCTTCTGCATAAGCCGGAAGAAGAGCAGTCGTTAGGAATAGGCACAGAATCATGAAGCACATGAGCATTGGTTTGATTAATTTTTGCATTAGCTATAACACACTCCTTTACTTAATTAGGATTGCAGTTAATAGACATAACCGACCAAATTCACATGAAGATCACATCCCTTCATCAACATACGATGAATTAAGGAACTGACGTCTGTTGCAAGAACGAGTAGAAACATTAATCGCCGGAACTTTTTGCTTATTCTGTTATGGCAGGTCTATCGAAGTAGACGGTCTTGACTTGGGTGTAAAACTCACGAGCCGATTTCCCTTGCTCACGTGAATTGGAGCTTGATTCCTTCATTCCCCCGAATGGGACATGTGGTTCTGCACCAGCTGTTTCGGAGTTCACATGGACAATACCGCATTCAATTTCATCGACGTAACGCATGGCTTTACCGATATCACGAGTGAAAACAGCTGTACTTAGACCGAACTGACTCGTATTAACGAGAGAAATGGCATCACTTAGATTAGCTGCTGGCACGACCGAAACGACAGGTCCGAAGATCTCTTCGGTAGCCAGACGACTGTTAGGATCGACATCGGTGAATACCGTTGGCGTTACAAAGAAACCTTCTGATCCGAGAGTTTCGCCTCCCGTGACTAGTTGAGCTCCTTCTTCTTTTCCGATTTGTATGTAGTCTAATACGTTTCGTTGCTGAGCAAGGGAAGCAAGCGGACCCATGTAAGTTTGTGAATCTAACGGGTTCCCCACGACTAGCTTTCGGCAACGCTCGGCTAGCGCTTCGGTGAATGCGTTCAATAATGGAGCTTCAACGATGACACGGCTGGTAGCGGTACATTTTTGTCCGGTCGAGCGCATGGCTCCACGGATCGTCATTTCAACGGCTAAATCCAAGTCAGCATCTGCTAGAACGACAACGGCATTCTTACCGCCCATTTCTAGCTGATACTTCTTACCAAGCTCAGCACTGGCAATAGCGATGCTTCGACCAACACCATTGGAACCGGTAAAGGAAATTCCTCGCACTTGATTGTCTGTGGTAAGAGCGGGTCCGAGAACGGATCCCGGACCGAACACGACGTTGAGCACGCCATCCGGAAGCCCAGCATCCACTAGAGCACTAGTTAAATGATAGGCTGTCAACGGAGTGAGATCTGCTGGCTTCCAAACCACGGAGTTGCCGTAAATGAGGGCTGGTGCGATTTTCCATGCAGGAATTGCGATAGGGAAGTTCCATGGTGTTATGACACCAACTACGCCAATTGGATCCCTGCGTGTGTATAGAAGTGTACTCGGATCGGATGCACCGTAGACTTCGCCGGTTTCCTGACGGGCTTCTCCGGCGTAGTAACGAAAAATCGCTGCAGCCCGCATCGTTTCTCCAATGGCTTCAGGTAATGTTTTTCCTTCTTCCAAAACCAAATCCTTGCCAATGATTTCGGCACGAGCTGTGAGTAACTCAGCTGCGCGATATAGAATCTCACCGCGAGCGACAATACTCATGCTGCGCCATTTGGGGAATGCAGCTGCCGCTGCAGTTGTAGCATTCTGAAGATCATGGGCATCGCTGTCTGGAAATTCAGACAAAATCTCTGAAGATTTCGTAGGGTTTATATTTGGACGCTGGCGTCCGGATTGGGCTCCGACCCATTGGCCGGCAATTAGATTATGATAACTTTTCAACGATTCCAACTCCTATTCGTAGTTTTAGTTCAACTTCAGTTGATGAAATCTAACGAATTCAGCAGCAAGGGTTCGGGAGATAATTTCGAGAATTTTCTGCCCGCTTTCCGCGCTTGCTGAGCCCGCATCGTCGCTGTAGCCGTCAATCGCTGCCCAACTGCCATGGCGTTGGATAAGCGGGCCAGTAGAAGGATCTCTAGGTGTTAAAGGGATGGGGCGGTGGTTCGGTAAAGGCAGCAACTCGGTTCTCACCAAATCAGGTCGTAACGCAAGAAGTAAAGAAGTTTCAAAACCACCAGCATGGCCGGGGACGATTCCCAAGCTCCCAGCTTGCCCTTCCTGTACGATTTGATCCCAAGCGATTGTCCAATAGGAGACGGCTCCAGCAATAACGGGGTGACGAAGAGCAAGTTCACGGGCCGCGAGTCGCACGCATTCTTCATTTCCGCCATGGGAATTGATCAAGTAAATTCGGCGAAAGCCACTGCTCACCAAGGAATCAGTCAAGTCGCGCAACACGCTAATTAACGTATCGCCCGAAAGTGACATTGCTCCCGGATAGATAAGGTGATGGTGCGAGGAACCATAAGTCACGACGGGGCAGACCAAGATTGGAATCTCATCATTAGCTCGTGCTGCAGCTTGAAGGGTAATGCTTTCTGCTAATAGGGAGTCCGTCCAAACGGGCAGATGCGGTCCGTGTTGTTCAATCGCAGCCACAGGTAAGATGACGGTTGCATCAGGAGCCCATTTCCCGATTTCATCCCGGTTCAATTCTTGAAAAAGCAGGCTCCCTGGTCGATCTGAAAACGTATACATTTGGAAAAATCCTCCTTTACACCCGAACTCACTCCTATTATACTTGGAATATCAACATTTTTGAAGTGGATTTCAATATACTGAACTAAATTTATTTGTCTGATCTATTTACAATAAAACCGGGGGTGCTGTTATGAATGAAACGCGTGATTTTTTGGCGAGTTTAGGTTATCCGACGGGAGATGCTCATCATCTTCCAACTTCATCCAAACGTTTTGCAGATGGGGCGCAAGTTCGATTTGAAATTCCGAGTGTAGAAGGACCTAACGCTCTCGCGGCTACTTTAGAAACAGCCAAGGAATACGGCGTAATCATCCACCGTGTTTCGCAAGGCAGCGGAATCATGATGCACACCGATTCAGAAATTCGCGAGATGCTCGAACTTGCGGAGGCTGCTGGTGTTGAGGTCAGTTTGTTTGTAGGACCTCGTACGACATGGGACATTACAGCGGCAAGTCACACCCCTGCAGGTAAAGGTCAAGCATTGCGACACGAAGGGATGGATCAATTAATCTATGCCGTTGAAGATATTAAGCGGGGCTGCCGTTTGGGACTGAGGGGTGTACTCATTGCCGATGAAGGTCTTCTTGCAATTGTTGGCCAAATGAGGAAGGCAGGACAACTGCCAGCTGAATTGGTCGTAAAAGGCTCAGTTTCACTTGGAGCAGCAAACCCTGTCTCCATTAAGCAAATGGAGACGCTTGGCGCAGACACCTATAATGTACCAACGTCACTTACATTAGCCCGTTTGGGAGCAATTCGTGAAGCTGTTGATATGCCAATTGATATTTATGTGGAAGCACCTGACGATTTTGGCGGTGCTATTCGCTTTTACGAAATTCCGGAAATTGTCAGGGTTGTTTCACCGGTTTATGTGAAATTCGGGCTAAGAAATGCGGCTAATGTATACCCAAGCGGTATGCACATTGAACAAATGGCAATAGCCCAATGCAAGGAGAAGGTTCGACGGGCTGCATTAGGATTGGAAATTTTACAGCGCTATTATCCTGAAGCCATTATTTCCAAGCCCGGAGCAGCAGGATTGGCTGTACCGAAACTCCGATAATGAAAGCAGGGGGAATTCAGTTGGGCGGAAACCTTGTAAAACTAGCCGTGATCGGATGCGGAGACATTGTGATGGGGCAGCATCTTCCGACTCTCCTTGAGAACCCGTCTGTTCACGTGATTGCGGTATGTGATAAAGACCCAGTTCGAGCTGCGGCGGCTGGTTCTGCTTTCGGCAGCTCCTATCATACAACCGACTACAAACGAATTTTAGAAGATAAAGAAGTGCAGGCCATTTTGGTATGTACGCCGCCTTGGGCAACACCGAGTATCACAATGGAGGCTCTACATGCTGGCAAAGATGTTCTCTGTGAAAAGCCGATGGCTACTTCGCTCGATGCTGCCGAACAAATGGCGGAAGCAGAACGCTTGAGCGGGCGCCTTCTACAAGTCGGTTTCACCTATCGGCACGGCCCGTTAATGGATGGTTTACGGGGATGGATAGAGAGCGACAGACTTGGGCGTCCGCTGCAAATTCGATTAAGCACATTTGATGAAGTGTGGGATCCTGAGGGGAATCAGGAGCACTACGAACGAATATTAAACACCTTGCGCCACGGACCGCCCTGTATACATGACGGAGCACACGCAGCTGATCACCTTGCTTTCTTGACTGGCTCTACGCCAGTTAGGATTACTGCTCGGGGTCTGACTAGCAGATCGGAGTTTCCTTCACCTAATTACAATTCAGCTCTGATTGAATTCGTTAATGGAGATCAAGCTAAACTGGAAATTGGCTGGTTTTTTCCTGGATTTCCGCTTGGTGAATTTCAGATTCTGGGTCCTAAAGGAATGGCCTATTTAGATCGAGCCAAAGGCGAAGCCGTATTGATCAGTGATCGGTTAACCGAGCGCGTTCAACTATCCGAGAACCGTGTAAGCTCCTGTTTTCGGGCTCAGCTACAGAAATTTCTGACATCCATAACGTTACGCCAAACACCTGTACCTGGCAGCCTGGAAGGCATCTCAAGCCTGCGTCTAACGCTAGCCTTCGCAAAAGCTATGGAAACAGGGGAGTCGGTATGGTTAAGTGAGGAGGGAATAGCGTGATTATTGATGCACATGTGTTAGCTGGTAAAGGACAGTATCATCAGGCAGATCCAGAACAATTGATCGATCAGATGGATCGAAGCGGGATTGACATGGCCATAATCAGCCCGATAGATCGTGAGATGGCCATTCATAACCGAGAAGGCAATGACCGTGTGCTAGCACTTTCCCGTAAGTTTGCAGGGAGGTTTCTTGCCTATGCCACAGCAAATCCATGGTATGAGAGCGGGGCTGTAGCTGAACTTGAGCGAGCTTTGGGAGAAGGTGCGGCGGCGGTCAAGCTTCACCCACCTTTGCAAGGTTTTATGATTCTCGAGAAGCTTGTCTATCCTTTGATCGAAGTGGCAGCACGTCACCGTGCGCCGGTCTATGTGCATACAGGGACTCCGGCAAATGCGCTTCCTTTGCAGCTTACCGAATTGGCTCTGAATTATCCTGAAGTCTCTTTTATTATGGGTAAAAATGGGAAATCCGACTTCTGGATGGATGTGATGCCAGCGCTTGAACGGGCAACAAACATATACGGGGATACCGCCCATGATTTTCCGGAACGGGGGATGGCGCGCATGTATGGAGGAATCGGGTCACACCGAATGATCTTTTCCAGTAATCACCCTGTTGCCCGCATGGTACTTGAAGTCGATAAGGTACGAGGCATGGATGTGCCCGATTCAGATAAGTCAGCCATCTTAGGTGGAAATGTGGAGAGATTACTAGCTGAACGATTTCGCCAATAAGCGACTTCACAGATAGGAGGCATTTGTATGAAAATAGACTTTCACGTACACCAACCCGCTAGACGGGAGGACGGTACCTATCCTTTTTCGGCAGCAGAATATGTTGCATATATGAACGAACTGAGCATCGACATAAGTGTCATATTTACGATTGACGGCTTCTGGCAGAACGCCAAAGCGTGCAATGATTATTTAGCCGAGTGGTGCTCGCCATTTCCAGATCGCCTTGTTCCCTTCTGCACGGTAGACCCTAGGCGACGAGGAGCGGCTGAGGAAGTATATCGCTGTGTAACCGAATTAGGAATGCGTGGCGTGAAACTGCACAACTGGCTGCAGGGGTTCAGTCCTTTAGAATCCTTCATGGCACCCGTATGCGAAATAGCATCAGAGTTGGGTATTCCTATCCTTTTTCACGACGGTACTCCGCCATACGCTTCCTCACTTCAAATCGCTGAATTGGCAATTAGGCATCCAAAGTTAAAGGTGTTGCTTGGACATGCAGGATTGCATGATCTTTGGCCGGAAGCGATAGCAGCAGGAAAACGACACCGTAACGTATATTTATGCATGTGTTCAACCCCTCCTTTTGCCATGGAACAGATTGTGGCTGAAGTTCCTTTGGAGCAGATCGTATTCGGCACAGACGGAGGTTTGTTCCATAAGCCGCAGCAACCGTATGTCGATTACCGGTTCCGAGAATTTGAGTTACTCGATATTCCTGAAGAAACGAAAAGACAGATCCTAGGTTCCAATGCCATTCGACTATTAGGGATGGATGGGAAAGGGGCATCGCAATGAATATGAAGATCACCAGCATCGAAACGATTCCCGTACAGGTTCCCATACATCCGGAGCGTGCGATCCGATCAGGTCGGGGAAGCCACCTAGTTTCACCATTTCTATTGGTTAAAGTTCATACGGATGAAGGGATCACCGGACTGGGTGAAGTGTCCTGCACACCGGGATGGAGCGGAGAGGATAACATTACTGCGGCGCATTTTATCCGCAATTTTTTGGGTCCCTTGCTGATCGGTGAAAATCCGCTGCATATTGAACAGCTAACGCACAAAATGCAGAAACGCATCGCGCATAACGTGTTCACGAAGGCAGCACTCGAAATGGCTTTATGGGACATTTTAGGGAAAACCGCTAATTTGCCGATTTATCAACTTTTAGGGGGACCTGTACGAGATTTCGTTCCTACTAAATTTTCTATAACTGGTGTGGAGCCTGCACAAGCAGCAGAAATCGCTGTATGGGCTGTAGAACAAGGTTTTCGCACCATGAAAGTCAAAGTGGGTACAGGACCCGAGAACGATATCGCTCGAGTGAAAGCAGTTCGAAATGCGATTGGGCCATCCATCCGGTTGGGCGTTGATGCAAATGGCGGTTGGACGCCCCGTGCGGCAGTTACTACGATTAGACGTCTATCCGAAGAAGGCATATATTTTGCTGAACAACCGGTACCTTCGCTGGATATATCTTGGTTAGCCGATGTGCGAAATCAAGTAAACGTGCCGATCATCGCAGACGAAAGTCTGTATTCACTGCAAGATGCCATGGCGTTGGCACGATCTTGCGCTGCAGATGTGTTCTCCCTTTATATTGGAAAAGGCGGAGGCATCGGACCTGCGAGAAAAGCCGCCGCAGTTGCGGAAGCAGCCGGTCTTACCTGCACCGTGGGCAGCAATCTTGAGCTTGGCGTAGCAAGTGCGGCGATGATTCACCTCGCCATGGCTACTCCGGGGATCGGCGCAGAAGAGTATCCTTGTGATATTTTGGGACCTTTTTTCTATGCGGATATGCTCTTAGCAGATCCGTTACCAATCCAAGGTGGAGAGGCGCGACCTCATGAGCGGCCTGGGTTAGGCGTGGAGTTAGACGAGGAGAAGGTGGAGCATTACCGGGTCAAATAATGCCAGAGGGACTAGGAGGCGAAACCGTGTATTTACCAAGGAGCAACGGAGCGCGTATCAGCTGTGATGTCATGTATCAGGGGCATCGAATGGCTGTTCTAGAGAATGAACTTTTATCCGTCACTCTGTTATTAGATCAGGGGGGCAGTATTGTAGAATTTCGTTACAAACCTTTGGATGTAGATGTGATGTACCGGGCTCCGTGGGGAATGCGGACATGGGGGAACTGGGTTCCAACCACATCCAACCCTCGCGGCAACTGGATGGACCACTATCCAGGCGGCTGGCAAGTCATCTTTCCGGCGGGAAGCACCGCTTCCACTTATAAGGGGGCTGAGCAAGGCATGCATGGCGAGGCCAGTCTAATGGCTTGGGCGTATGAAGTAATTATGGATACGCCTGACGAGGTCGCTCTGCTGATGCGTGTAGAGACGCAACGGTTGCCGTTCCGTATGGAGAGAGAGCTGCGACTCAAGCGGGGAAGCAGTGCTCTGCAAATTCGGGAAACGGTCGAAAATGTTAGCCCCGTAGAAGTTCATTGCATGTGGGGTCAACATCCAGCGCTTGGTGAGCCTTTCCTTGGTCCAGAAATGGAGCTGCATTTGCCGCCTTGCCGTATTACTCGTTCGGCAGGCGGAGAAGACTTGCCGGGACGAGTTGTTCCTGGGACTTCCGGCGAATGGCCTTATCTGCCAGGTAGGGACGGACAGCCAGTCGATTTAAGACGAATGCCGCCTCGCGAGCAGTTGGCTGCCGATATGCTTTTCGCTGCTGAGCTAGAAGAAGGTTGGGTAGCGGCATGCAATCCAAAGCTCGGGTTGGGGTTTGGCTTGAGCTGGCCTCTCGAGATTTGGCCGCATCTGTGGATTTGGCAAGAGTTCGGCGGAACAACCGGCGCTCCTTGGTTCGGTCGAGCCTACACGATGGGGATCGAGCCTTTCAGCAGCATTCCTGGGCCGGAATTGCCTGGACTTAGTGGTGCGGTCGCCAATGGCACCGCTTTGGCATTTGCCCCATTCGAGAAGAAATCCATGACATTTAACGCAGTAGCATTTACTTATGAAGGGAATTTGCAGCGGATTACGCCAGATGGGAACGTACAATGGCAGGATGGAGGCAATGAACAATGATCGATTATCACACTCACTTGGGTGAGCCTAAGCATTATAGTCCAGCGTACTTGGCAGAGGGTTTCAAAATGAGAGGTAAGCCGGTACAACGCACGACACCTGATGAACATTATGAAGCGATGAAAGCTGTGGACAAATGCATTGTGCTAGCTTTTCGCAGCCGGCATCTGGGCTTTAATGTCCCTAACGAATATGTAGCGGAATATTGCCAGAGGGATCCGCAGAAGCTGATCGGATTTGCTTGCGTCGACCCCCATGATTACAATGCATTGGATGAATTGAAGGAATGTTATTTCAATCTGGGTATGAAGGGCCTCAAAACTAGCCCCATCTATCAAGCCTACGATCCTATGGATGAGCGTATGCTGCGTATTTATCGGTTCTGTGAGGACAATGGGCTTCCGATTCTCACTCATCAAGGTACTACCTTTCCGCAAAGGGCTCCCATGAAATGGGCTCACCCCGAACAATTGGAAACAGTGGCACTGGCCTACCCTGAGCTGAGGATCATTATCGCTCACCTAGGTCATCCGTGGGAAGCTGAAACCATCAGTGTGATTCGCAAGCATCCCAATGTGTACGCGGATGTATCGGCACTTTATTATCGCCCGTGGCAGCTTTATAATTCCCTGATGCTTTGCAAAGAGTATGGCGTATGGAAAAAGCTTATCTTCGGAACGGATTATCCAATTTGCAACTTTGAGGACTCGGTTAAAGGGCTTCGTAAAATGACGGAATACGCCCAGCAGATGCCTTTTCCAGGCTTTACGACAGAAGATATGGAAGCGCTGCTGAACAACGATATTTTGGCAGAGCTAAATTTAGCTTAAATATGTAGTTTTGTAGGAGGCGGCAAAATGAAAAAGCAAGCCATATTAACCGATGGGGCACCGTTACCCGTTGGGGCTTATTCGCAAGGATTAAGGGTTGGAGACTTTGTGTACGTTTCCGGTCAAGTTGGGCGTCATCCCGTAACCGGAGAGCTTGCAGAGGGCATAAAGGAGCAAACAGCGCGCACATTGGAGAATGTCCTTGCTATTCTTCAGGCAGGTGGAGCGACTTTTGAAGATGTGGTGAAGTCTACCGTTCACCTGAAAGATATGAGTGATTTTGCTCCTTTTAATGAAGTTTATGATAGCTATTTTCCCGATCCCAAACCTGTACGGACGACAGTGGGCAGTTATTTGCCCAAAGCGTTGGTAGAAATTGACGTCGTTGCCTATGCACCGATTCAAAAATAGCTCCGGTAGCAGGAATGGGGAGGTACGCTGATGGAACCACTCACGAAAGAATCACTAGTTGAGTCTTTTAGAAGCTTAGGAATTGCTGTTGGGACTCGTCTTGTCGTCCATAGTGCACTACGTAATGTAGGGCCTGTTGAAGGCGGTGCGGAGACTGTCTTAGATGCGCTATTATCATGTATTGGCACCCAAGGTTTACTGGTCATGCCTACGTTTACCTATCAGATCGATGGATTTAATCCGGATATTTCCCCTAGTAAAACAGGCATTTTATCCGAAATGCTTCGTAAACGTCCCGATGCCGTTCGATCCCTTCATCCAACCCATTCCATTACTGCGGTGGGGGAAGGGGCTGCAGCACTTTGCAAGGAACATTATTTGAAACCGGGTCTCGGCATAGAAAGTCCACTTGATCTTTTGGCCAAAATGGGTGGTGGAATTCTTCTACTGGGTGTGGGTCATACGAGCAATTCAACGGTCCATGTAGGTGAGGCTTATGCTAAAATGCCATATTTGGACATTCCTTTTCGTCCGAGTGATGCAAGACATATCCCTATAATCGGTTCCGTTCAAATGGAGGTGGCGTTACTCGATCCGCCTGGATGCAGCCGAGCCTTTGGCGTCATTGAGGACTTGCTGCGGAAGCGCGGAGTTATTCAAGATGGTCTAATTGGCAAAGCGCTAGTCCAGTGGATACCAGGCGATGAAGTAATATTGGCTACTACAGATCTACTACGGTTGGATGATGCAGCTCTGCTCTGTAGTGATTCTACTTGTTATCGCTGCAGCAAGAGTCGTGAGAGATTATGGCAATAGAACGATGGTATAATCAGCATCAAAGAGATAGAGAAGGTGGGTTCGAATGAATAAACGCGTGTCAAAATCCCAATTAATACCAAACGTCGATCGGGCATTTAAAATTCTGGAGCTTCTAAGTGCCTCTCCTGACGGGCTTCGGTTTGTCGATATCTATGAACGGCTCTCTCTTGCCAAAAGCAGCACTTTTGTTCTCCTAGATAACTTAGAGATGAAAGGGTACGTCGAAAAAATGTCCGAGGGTAAATATCGGGCGACACTGAGACTTTTTCATTTAGGCAGTCAAGTTCTGAAAAATATGGATATCCGCGCAATTGCGCTTCCCTTTATGACCGCTTTACGTGACGATACAGGTTTTCCAGTACACCTGGCTATGGTGGATGGATTGGATGTCGTATATTTGGAAAAAGTCGAGGGCACGAGCTTCATCCGCTTCGACACTTATATAGGCAAGCGCTCCCCGTTACACTTAACGGCAGTAGGCAAGGCTATCGCGGCCTTTCTACCCGAACCGCAAACGGATGAAATCCTTGCAGCTCGAGGTCTCGGAGGAGGAACGGAAAAAGCGGCCGCTACTTTGGCCGAATTCAAGGCGATGCTGCAAACCATACGTGAGAAAGGTTATGCGCTTGAGGACGAGGAAGAAGTACTTGGTGTACGCTGTATGGGCGCACCGATTCGGAATCACGAAGGTAATATAACGGCCTCCATCAGTATCATCGCTCTTACTCATGAGATGCCGGCATCCCGTTTTACCGAGCTCAGCTCCAAGATTATTCATACGGCAGGACTAATTTCATCAGCACTTGGAGGCTCAAGATGATAAAGTTAGGTTTTTCCGAGTGCAATGTTACCCCCCCCGTGGGGATTTGGCTCGGTGGATTTTCTAACCGGACGGAGCCGTCAAAAGGGGTTAGGGACCACCTTCGCGCTCAAGTCATGTGGCTGCAGAGCACAGATAGTGAAGATGAACATGTAGTAGTCGTAGTCGATCAAGTTGGATTAACCCGAAGCTGGACAGATTCGCTGCAGGAACGGATCCAAGATATATGGGGACTTCGTTCTGAACAAGTGTTGGTTCACTGGACTCACACCCACTGTGCACCACTTTATCGGGAGCCGACTCCCGGTTTTGAGCACGCTGTATTTTCAGCAGATTATTTCAAAGCACTTATAGATGCAATCATTGAAGTATGCAGGGCCGCCCGGGACGATTCGGAACCAGTCTCCTTATTCTTCGGCACAGGCAGCAGCGATTTGGCAGTTTCCAGACGTCTCATTGTGGACGGTCAGAATATATTTGCTGCAAATCCATACGGTGTTGTAGACCATGATGTTCCCGTGGTAAAAGTCTGCCGTTCCGATGAGAGCTGCAAGCTCGTCCTGTTTAGCTATGCCTGTCACCCCACTATGACCAATGAGCTTCTCATTTCTGCGGAATTTCCTGGTGTGGCGCGTAGTTTGATTGAGAAACGCATACCGGGTACCCGAGCGATGTTTCTACAAGGCTGTGGAGCTGATGCCGTTGTTGGCGTTCTCAGCAGCGAGAAAGAACGCTATCTTCTCCAAGATCAATGGGAGGATGTAGAGGCTGCTGGACGGAGTTTAGCCTGGAAGGTACTGCTCACATTAGCTCACCAAATGGAGCCTGTAATCGACGATACGCTTGCATGCTTCACTGAAAGTTGTTATCCCACATTCGAATATTTCCCGACGAGAATGGAACTTGAAGAACGCGCAAAAGGCGAACATGTCGGAGATTCCCGCTGGGCAAACTATCTTTTGCAGCGCTTCCCGAGTGAACCAGTCTGGCCATTAAACATCGAAGCACGCGTTCATGGACTTCGACTCGGCGATATATACATCCTAGGCCAACCAGGTGAGGTTGTTGCTGCATATGGCTTGCGGCTAAAGGAGCGTCACCCCCGACTCCGTTTGATCACCTTAGGTTATTGCCACGCTCAGATCGGATATATACCGCGCCGATCTATGTACGATGAGGGGGGCTACGAAGTGGATGCTTGGAGGACCTGGGGCTATCCATCCCGTTGGGATCGTAATGTCGAGCAAATGTTTGAATCCACAGCGGAAACCGTTTTGTCAAAATTGAAAAGGGGTGAGACGCCATGAATTACACGGCTGAACTTGCTGTTGACGCACATTGTTCCTTAGGGGAAGGGCCTGTCTGGGACCTCACCGGGCAACAGGTACTTTGGATTGATTACGACGAAGGAACACTGCACGATTATATTCCTTCCAGCGGTGTTCATCGCGTACGCAAGCTGCCGATGAAGGTTGCTTCGTTTGCTTTAAGAGAGGGCGGAGGCATCCTCATTGCGGGTGACCGAGGTTTGGCTTATTACAATCATCAAGATGAAACCATGGAATTCGTATGCGATCCGGAAAGCCATCTTCCTCAGACCCGGTTCAACGACGGAAAATGTGATCCGAGAGGTCGTTTTTTTGCGGGTACCGCTTCCAAGGGAAATACTAGGGAAGGGGCACTATATGTCTTCTTTTCAGATGGGAGTTACAAGCAATTGGATTCAGGCATTGGTTGCTCCAACGGCATTACCTGGTCCCTTGACGAAAAGACGATGTACTATATCGATTCACTTGCCTACCGCGTGGACGCGTTTGATTTCGACATAGAAACGGGACTCGTCGCCGGTAAACGTACGGTGATCCCTTATCAGGGAACGGAGATTTTACCCGACGGGATGACCTCTGACGAAGAGGGGATGATCTGGGTAGCGGAATGGGGCGGATGGAAAGTGAGCAGGTGGAATCCTGCAACTGGAGAACGATTGGCCGTCGTTGAGTTGCCGGTAAAATATGTAACATCCTGCGTTTTCGGTGGTAAGGATATGGACGAATTGTATATCACGTCCGCCAGTTCGCCTTTATCGGATGATGCTCACGCCGAACAACCATCAGCAGGCGGTTTATTCCGTGCGAAAATCGGCATCAAGGGCCGTCCGACTTATCTCTTCAGAGGGTAGAATTCTTAGCTCATAATTAGTTGGCAAAGGAGCAACGGGAATGAACGAGAAACAGCAAAATATTTTGTTAATTTTGACCGACCAGCAGCGTATCGATACGATGAAATGCTATGGGGGCACGGTATGTCAGACGCCTAATCTCGACCAATTGGCGGAAGAGAGCATCATTTTTGATAATGCTTATGCAAGCTGCCCAATCTGTACGCCAGCCAGAGCGTCTTTGCAAACAGGATATTATCCGTTCAACGTTGGCATGCAGGCCAATACATATGGAGCTCATTGTCTAATTCGCGAGCTGCCTGATGACCCGATGCTGCTCAGCCGTCAGCTTTTGAAGCAAGACTATAGTGCTGGATACACCGGGAAATGGCATCTAGGCCACGGCAAAGAGATCGTCGAAACCGAGGATTTCCGAAGATATGGCAAGAAATCGATTACGTTTCCCGAATTTCAATACAATATTCGCAGCCTGCCCACCGACTTGGGTTACGAAGGCGACGATTTCCCTGGGCACGGAGACGGCGGTTACGAATATCCGGAATATCTACGTTACTTGGAGGAATACAGTCTCCACTTCGAAGCGGTAAACACGTTATCTGGCAATTTTGACGTACATACCGCATCGGAGGTCGTATCTCCAATTGAATCAACAGTGGAGTATTATTTAACCGAGAGGGCTATTCATTACATCGACCGTTTCCGTCGGCGCAAGCGTCCGTTCTTCTTCGCTTTGAATTTTTGGGGGCCTCACGAGCCCTATATGGCCCCGACGAAGCATCTCGATCTGTACCGGGATCAGCAGCTGGAACCATGGCCTAATTTTTATGACACCAACGAGAATAAGCCGTCTATTCATAAAGCCCGAATGGCAAATTCCAAGGATTGGTCGGCTTTTGAGCCTTACGTCAAGCACTATTATGGTTTTATGAGCTCGATTGATGAACAAATAGGGAGACTTCTCGAATATTTAAAACGAAACGATTTATTTGAGAATACGACGATCATCTTCTCAGCTGACCATGGCGAATCGCTTGGCATTCACGGTGGTTTGAGCGATAAAGCGTTCTTCATGTATGAAGAGACTTGCCGCATTCCGCTGCTCGTAAAGCCCGCTGGTTCCAAGCAAGAGTACCGAAGAGAAAATCGGTTCATCGGCACCTGCGATTTGTATTCTACGATTTTGGAGCTGTCTGGGGTACCACGTGAGACGGCAAACTCCCGTGACGGACGTTCATTCGTGCCGCTTTTGGAAGGGGAATCCGTTACCGATTGGCCGGATTGCGTCGTGACGGAATGTTCTGGCCTTGAAAATGTACTGTTCACGCAGCGGATGATTCGGCACGGAAATCTGAAGTACGTTTTCAACTGCGGTGATTTGGATGAACTATACGACCTTAGTCAGGACCCGCATGAAATGTCCAATCTAGTCGCTAATCCAGCGTACGCATCCTCGCTCACGTCCATGAGAGGAAGGTTGGCGGAATGGATGAACGAGCACCAAGACGGGTTGCTAAAGCTTTTCAAAAGAATGAGAGAAGTGTAAGGATGAACGACATAAAGAAGCCTTCGAATACCTCCTGACGGAAGTATCGGGGGCTTTTTAAATTTGTTTATAAAATAACATGCTTCTGCCATTTCATCCATACCTCAAAATGAGAGGGAGATTTATGATTAAGATCTTGCTTCATTTACTATTTTATAAGAGGAGGGATAATCGTGAGAAAAGGTTTCACTCGTAAGGCATTTAGTATTATTATTGCAATTGCCATTGTAATGACGTTGGTCATACCAGTCTCGGCGCATCCTAATATTTCCAACGAAGATGGCAGTACAAAGCATATTCAGCAAGTAGTTATGAACACGTCGAACTCTTCCGCTACATTCGGCAATACGGCGCTTTTGGTTGATGGAAGTGTGTACATGCTGGGGGGAAACGGGAACGGTCAGCTTGGAAACGGTACGACAGGCGGCTCAAGCGCAACAGTCTTTACAAAAGTCATAACCAGTGCAGGCACGCCGCTTACCAACATCACACGCATTTACCAAAATAGCGGCACGATGTACGCCTGGAGTCAGCCCGAAGGCAAACTTTATGGATGGGGGCGCGCTTACGGAGGTAAATTGGGTGTACTCGGTGGCACGAGTGCAACTCCAACAGATGTTTCATATGCAACCGAACTCAAGTTTTATGGCAATAAAACACTAACGGAACTCGGAATTAGCTTTGATGGCTCTAACGAACAGACTTTAGGCGGCATTGCCGGTGGATTAGGAACCAATCCCAGCACGATATTGGCAATAGCGACTGACGGAAAGGCATTTTCATGGGGCTCCAGTGGCACAAGCAGCCTTGCGACATATGACTTTCGACTTGGCCGCGATATCAGTGTTGCTGAAGCTGTTTATTCGATGAACGGGACACTTAGCAGTGTATTGCCGGCTCAAGTTACTTTCAACCCTGAAAATCCAAACGAACGGGCGATTTCGGTTGCCGGTAGTGATGAGCTGCCAGGTGTCAATTATATCCTTTCTGAGACAGGCACCCTGTATGGATTTGGTAAAGGGCTTTCAACCTCGGCTAACACGATATTTGTTAAAGTCGAGCATCCTGACAAAGCTGCAGGCAGAAAATTTGTAAAAATGAGCGTATCTTCCAGTGGGATAGCTATTCTGCTGGACGATCAAGGATATATCTATACGGTATTTAACTCAGGCATCGCCAATAATGTGTATTCGGCTGCCGCGAGTATTGCAACCCGTCCTTCGGCTGTGTACGGCAACGGGATGACTGGCGGTATTAACGGGAATGCCGCTTCAGGGATAACATTCAAAAAAGTTTACGCGATCGGTCCAACAAACAACCATGTCATGTTCGCAATAGCAAACGACGGCACCGTATATGAGTGGGGTTCGTCAACAAATGGCGGGGCTGCCCATGGTGTACGTTTCGGCGATGGGACAGCGGCAAGTAAGGACATCACTACTGCAGTTAAAAATGATTCTTTAAAAGATGTTGAATATATGAGCATGTTCCGGACAACGGGTGCTGCGGTGAAGGGCAATGTCATTTATACTTGGGGGTATAACGCTGCCGTCGATCAGCTAGGAAACGGTTCCGGTATCGGCACCACTGTTACTCAAGGCACACCGAAACCTATTAACGAAGCGGCACTCGTTAATATTACAGCACTCGCAGCTCATAGTAATGACGAAACGCCTCTTGCAGTAAACTATTCGCCTTCGAATAGTTCAACCGGAGTTGCTCTTGATGTTGCTCCGAGCATAACCCTTAATAAGATCCTTTATCTTGCGGGGGGTAGTTCGCTTGCCGATACAGTAAAAGTATACAAGGGCACTAATAATACAGGAACGTTACTTACGCCAAATGCTTATATGGTAACAAATTCCGGTAAAGTACTCACGATTACATTTGCAAACGCGCTTCAAGAAATGTCAGATTATTATATAGAAATTCAAGCGGGTACACTCAAAGATTTCAAAGGGACATCCATTGCAGCACAAGGTACAACCTTCAAAACAGTCGGACAGTTATCGGCTGCAGCACTGCCGGTCCACAATGCAACAGGTGTTTCGATCCAAATAAAGCCTACAATTACATTCACAGGCGCATTAACCAGCATTGGCAGCTTAAATACATCGGTTGAGCTGCATCAGGGTACGTCTGCCGGCACGCTTGTCCAATCAACGGCTTCGTTTGAAAATCAGAACACAATGGTGAGGATTTCGCCGGTATCCGCGCTTTCCTATAACACCGACTATTATTTGGTCCTTAAGGCTAACGCCTTTACAGACCCCAATAATACCATGTATCCAGCCACAGACATGGTCTACAAATTTACAACAAAAGCCCCGCCCGCTTTCACGTCAGCTGTAATCAAGCAGGCCGTGACTTTTAGCGGCTCGGACGCGGATGGAAACGCGACAGCGCTTTTAACAACCGAGGGTAAGGTATACGTCAACGGCAATAACGCTAACGGAATCTACGCAAACGGTTCTATTTCAATGCCGAACGGCGGATTAACTGGCGTATTCAGACCAGCTTATACAAGTACGGGCGTCGAACTCAGCGGTATTGATATGATTTACACCGCTCAGGGCAGCCTGCTCTATGCTTGGGATGAGGATAGCAATAAACTGTATGCTTGGGGCAAAAACGGCTTTGAGCGTTCAGGTATTCTGGGCTCCGCAACATCGGTTCAATGGGCTACCCATTCAAACTTCCACAATACCCCGATTCATTTTGCGGGTGGACGCCGCTCTCTTACCGCAAGTGTCGGCAGCACTTATGTGATTGACAAAGATGGTGCGGTATGGTCGTGGGGGCAGGCTTCGGCCGCCAATGCTGGCAATGAGTCAACTGGGTGGACGAATGACTATCGGCTTGGTCGTGACCTTCCCGGTATATCTGCAGCAGCAGGCGTATTAAGGCCGGTCTGGGAAGCACAATCCTCGAATGGGATCAAATATTTGGATGCCGGTAAGGCGTGGTATTCGACAAAGCCGGAAAAAGTTTTATTCACATCCGACCCGAATGAAAAAGCAATTGAGGTAGCCGGTGCCGGTACGACCTCGAGTTTCATTTTGACAAATTATGGAATTATTTATGCCTTTGGAGGTACAGGTACTAATCAGTTCTCATCCATTTCAACAAATCGTTTTGCTAAGGTAGTTCACCCAGTTTCGGGGCGTAAATTTATCGGGATAAGCGCATCAGTCAACGGCACGGCAATCATGCTTGACGATATAGGTCAGGTCTATGCCTTATTTGCCGGTACCTTCTCAAACAATAAATCCAACCTTGCTCCACAGAAGCCTGCGGCCATTTACAATGCTGCCAATGGCATACCGAACGCGGAAAACCTTATTTTTGATGACATCTTGGCATTTGGCACTGGCACCAATATCACTTATATGGTCAAGACTTCCGATGGCAAAGTCTATGTATGGGGCAGTAACCAAAGCGCCAAGCTTGGTCTCGGGATCGCGGACGTTAGCAACACTTCTGTTGTTCAGTTTGCTACCGAGAACACTGCGCTTAAGGATGTAGAAGGTTTCTTTGGGATCAATGATACAGCCATCGCCTGGAAAGGCGACATTCTTTACACTTGGGGTTCTAATCCTTACAACACCTTGGCCAATGGCACCAACATAGCGGACTTCAGCTTGTCGCCGTTGCCGATTACCAAGCCCTATCTTGTGAGTATACCTAGCTTGCAGGCTATCGCTCCTGACGGCGATCCGCCGACTGCGCCAGATTCTGCTCTTGACGGGACAAACGCAAACTTTGTTTACAAGCCGGCCGTATCACAAGACATCAATAACAACATATTGGTTGAAGACTTTATGGGCTGGGGCGGCCAGTATAACCATCAGCTTTTCTCCGACCTCAACAGGACGGTTTACGACGCCACTGATCCCAATCTTAAAAATCTCGAAGATAAACTCATCAATCTGAATCCGAAGTATACCCGCATTTTCTATGACCCGGACCCGCAAAGGGCAGTTCCTTATATCAATAACGCGGCAGGCGGCAATTCCGGATATACGGCGCTCTACGGCGATCTGAATTTCGAGTCGCTGGAAAAAACGCTGCAGCTTGCTATGGACACCCACTCAGCCGTAAATCTCACCTATTGGCATCCGGCTACTGAGTTGAACGGTCAGGTTGTGGCTAGCAGTGATACCAGTTGGGATATCAGCACGGGTATGGCGCGCTGGGCCAAACATCTGAAGACATTTATTGTAGATAAAGGGTTTACCAACATTAAAGCCCTTACGATTTACAATGAGCCGAACGACGGCATCCCCATGGATAAGTATGTGCAAGTTTACAAAGCGCTTGACACCGCTCTTAAGAACGAGGGCATAAGAGATCGCTTGAAGATTGTAGGCGGTGACCTGCTGACTGGAAACCAGGCGGCTTGGTTCAAGCTTATGGGTGAAAATCTTAACGACGTGGTTGACGAATATTCGATCCACAGATATTGGTTCGATGGCTCGACGAGATACAATATGCTGCTCACCGTGCAGGCGATTATTAACTCTCTGCCCGAAGACCAGCGTAAGCCGGTCCAAATTACCGAGTTTGGTCCAAACAAAGGCTATATGAACGCTAGCTACAGCGGAAGCACGGCCAATCTTCTCAAATACGCTTACGAAACTTCAGGTTTTAACATTATGTCGGCTGCGCTAGGCTTTGACGGCACAAGCAAGTGGGACATCTACCATGCCAAGTATGATGGGGATATCCAGGATCACAGCATGATTATGGACGCAAGGAATGGGTACGCGCTTCGTCCCGAGTATTGGGCGTTCTTGCTTCAATCCATGACGTCGGAAACGGGCTGGAACAACGTAAAAGTCCGCTCAGGCAATGGCGACGGCGGTTCCAGCAACAAGATTGTTGCGGCGCTTGAGAGCCCAGACCGTTCTGAGCAAAGTTTCTTCCTTCTCAATCAGTCTACAACTGCGGCAACGGATATAAGCGTGGAAGGACTTGATACTTCCAAATCCTACTACGTGTATATGTGGAATGAAAACGGTGACGGTAAGATAACTGAGAAGGGAGTACTTGGTTCGTCCGGCACAGCATCTGTGCAATCTTCAAATGCTTACGGAGGTGTATACAAAATTTCGGGGATCAAAGGGAATTCGTTTGCTGTGTTGACTACAAGACAGCTAGACCCGACAAGATGGGCTGATGATTGGCAATATGACGATACTCCCGATGTGTTTATAACCCCATCTAACAACAAGACAGGCGTATCGGTTCAATCAGACATCGAAATCGGCTTTAATGTCGAGTATCTAAACAGGGCCGGGATTGGCGACATCAACAAGCTCGACCCGACAAGCACACCACAGGTTTTGGAAGGACCTAATTTCGCGGGTATCGTGAAGGTTTACAAAGGAACAAACAATAACGGTACGGCGCTTGTTGAGGGTACTGAATTTGTGGTCAAGTTCAAAACAGGCGTAAACTATACCTATAAGGATAAGAAGCTGGTTGTCAGTTTCCCGAATGGACTTGAACCGAATACCGACTACTATGTTGAGGTTCAGCCAAACGTGTTAAGGCATGTCAGACCCGACCCGACATCCATCCCGTACTCGTTTATTAACACTGTGCCGGTCGGTTCGACCTTTAAAACGGATTCGTTGACGACCGTTGTAGACACAACGCCGCCAGTACTTTCCCTGCCTGGAGGTATTACAGCTGTGGCTACCGATCCTACAGGTGCGGCAGTATCATTTACACCAACTGCCACCGACATGATAGATGGTTCTATCGCTGTAACCTGCAACCTGAGCTCCGGTTCTACCTTCCCATTGGGAATCACAACGGTAAACTGTTCAGCTCAAGACAATGCTGGTAACGCAGCAACAGGCAGTTTTACAATCACGGTAAACGGGACTCTCATTAGTAGTAAGGATAGCTATTTACGACAAGGATCTCCGAATACCAACGAAGGCGGCAATCCAAATCTGAGAATTCAAGCTAGCGGTAATAACCGCGTGCTGATTGGATTTGATGGCATAGATCAAATTAGTACGGTCGGTTTGAAAAGTGCCACCCTCGTTCTTACGATTATGGACAATTCAGATAACTGGGGAAGAAACGACATTCGCAGTGTAGAAGCACATCGTCTCCTAGTGAATTGGACGGAGGGGAATGGTTCAAATGATGAAGTTAAGCAATCGGTTCGCGGGACCGATAATGGCGTTACATGGAACAGTCCAAGTGATACAGACATAAGCAATCAAAATGATGATGGAAACAAATGGGATATGCTTAATCCAGGAAAAGTGAGCAAGCAAGGCGGAAAATATGCGGATCCTACAGCAGCGGGGTTTAGTCATTATAACGGTCTAAGTGGTAAAGTCACTTGGAATGTTATTGAAGATGTAAGGGTTGGAGCTGGCTTTGGCTGGATTATTAAAAAGACAGAAGAAGGTGCAAGTGGAAAAGTAATTTACTATTCCAGAGAATATGCTATTGACCATAACGATATGGATTTAGCTCCGCGATTAATACTGGAATATGGTCCTTGATTCGGTGTAAATGATTACTTAACATGCTATTGGCAGCGTTCAACACAGTATTCAAATGCAAAAACAACCACGTCATGGCTGAGCCAATGGCGTGGTTGTTTTGTATGCACTTATGCAATTATTAGCGGTTCTGATTGTAAAGGTCTTTTATTTCGCTATCGAGCAATTTGCGACTGTAGATCCTCATATTATCGATCAGTCCATTCCAGCGCTGATCATTTACTTTGCTGACACCGACGAGCATACCGCTGGTTGTCGACTCTGCAGTACGGGCTGCGGAACCATCTAGCACGCCGTTTAAATAAAGGCGCGCGGTAGTGCCGTCGTAGGAAACGGCGACGTGTGTCCAAGTTGATAACGGAATAGTTCCGGTGGATATAAGCGGTGTGTTGCCGATATAAGTCTCAAGGTTACCGGCTATCGTACGGCACAGCCAGATGCGCCCGTTCGTTCCGTCTTGTTGCAGAATGAACTCTGCATTTCCGGAAATGGTGTCCATCTTAACCCAAGCTGCTGCTGTGAATGGTGACACGGAAGGATCAAGCATGAACGGCAAGGTACCATAGTCATTGACGCCATCCATATCAATTGCATTACCCATTTTGCCAGCTACCCATGTCGGACCATTGATAAGTGTTCCGGCATCATTGAAGCCAGCCGAATCATTTGCTGTCGTTCCTGACGTTTCGTCAAACCGCCAGTAACCTGCATTATAAATATCCTTAATATTCTCGACCGTCAATTTACGGTTGTAGATTGACAACTCATCGATATCCCCATTCCAAAAGGAGGTGGAAGTCAGTGGTTTATCTGCCCCAATTAGCATGGTATCTGGGGAGGACTCTAATGTTCTCGTTGCTGTCGTATCAAGCTTCCCGTTAATATAGAGCCTGACTGTTGTGCCGTCAAATGTCACTCCAACATATGACCATTGACCAATCGGGACGGTACCTACCGAAATCGTGGCGGCGTTACCGAGATAGGTTTCAAGTGTCCCATCCGCTCGGACACAAAGCCAAATGCGGCCATTGGTACCCTCTTGCTGCAAAATATATTTGGCAGTAGAGGATGTCGCTGCCATTTTAACCCAAGCCATCGCCGAAAAGCCACTCGATTTTCCAGGATTCAGAAAGTTCGGCGTTCGAACGTAATCGTTAACGCCATCTAAATGAAGAGCTCCGCCAAATTTTCCACTAGTCGTCCATGTAGCACCATTGTTGAGTGTGCCGTTATGGCTGAATAAAGTAGCATCCGCTGCAGTAGTGCCGCTTGTTTCGTTAAAATGATAAGTCGCTACCTGTTCCAGATCGTTGGTCGCAACCGTGGTTAGCGCTACAAAACTTTGATTCGCAAGCGTGACTGTAATCTGCCCTGATGAATTCGTCTGAACGTCCCCAATCGACTTCGTGCCGCCCGTACCTTCATCGTTCCAGATAAACATCGAGAACTTCTTGTTCGCAGCAAGTCCGCCGATCGACACTGTCGTTGAAGCTCCCGTGTCATTGAGTGCATAGACGGCCATGTCGGATGTCGTCGGACTTTTAAGCGCTGTCACCAGCTTGCCCGTGGCCGACCCGCTCACGCTAACTACCTGCCAACCCGGTTTTGCTGTTTCCGTTAGAAGACGAGTAACATTATACGATGGTTTGAGCGGATAACCGTCTGTACCGCTGCCGATTTCGGAATAGTACTGCGAGCCGTTGTCATATTTAGACTTGTAGGCGTCCCATTTGACGGTTGCAACGAATCTGCGGTTGAGTGCATTAAAATGAAACCAGGCTTGCTCGAACGCACTTATTGTCGTATCACTAATCGGAGTCGACGTACCGTTCAAGCAGCCTGGGTCAGGACAGGTCGTTTTATCACCGCGCACTCCGTATTCGTTAATGTATACCGGTCTTTGCGCACCAGAGGGTAATCCGCTTACGATCGTTCGAATATCGTCTAGACGTGTAATTCCATAGCTCTTATTGTCGTAGTCCCAATAGATGTGTACAGAATAACCATCAAGCACATCACTCATATTGTTACCCATATAGGTGAACCATGACTGTTGATTCGTGGCGACGAGGTCACCGCCAATTAGCTTGATGCTGCTGCGAATACCATACGTAGTCAAATCTGCCGAAAGAGCTCGATACAGGGATTCGTAGAGGGACTGAGTGATGCTTGTACTGTTCACTTCGTTCTGAATTGTCACATATTGTACAGCCGTAAGTCCTCTTGTGACACGCAGATCATAGAGTACATCTGCGAATGCTTGCATTTGTGTGGTTACATTGGTATAGGGCCCATGCCAATATGTGATGTTCACGGTGGACCCTGAATTTTGAGCGAGCTGCACAGTATTAATAAATGAGCTCATATAGTCCGGATAATTCACTGTGTCAAACGCCTTGTCATCGAAGAAAATACGGACATGCTGCGAGCCGAGTGCATCCACTTTTGCCTCAAGGTCGGGAAGATTCCCTGTCGTAATCCCGTCTACGCTACTAATGGAAGAGTAGAGATTCTGATTGTATTCCGTACCATGCCCAACATAATTAGAAACTAGCACAGCACCGGTATTAACCGTAAACTCTGGTGCAGCGAGCGCGACATCGACCCCAATTAGGGTGTTCGCTGCAATGAAAGGAATCAGAAGCAGGCTACGCGTTTTATTCCATGCCTTTCCCATATCATTAAACCTCCTAACATATTTTACTAAGTGGTATTAGGTAAAAGGTCATACCACTTAACTCCTATGATATTACGAATAAAAATGGACAATTATGACTAGCTTCTTATGTCATTCATATAATCACATATTCCTGAAAATACACCATATTACCCTCTGCTAGGTTGTTTCGATTGTCGCAATAGCGACGAATGCTTCCTCGATTGGCATTTTGACTGCTGACGGACATGTGTTTGTAAACGGGGACAATACGGTAGGATTGTATGGGATCAACGCCACAACACCTACATGTACAAAGTCGAGCGGTACGGGCAGCACGGTGCCCTTGTCCGGGATTGACCGTCTGTATGCCACACAAGGGGCGGTCATGTATGACTGATTCAGACAAATTAAATATCGATTTGAACAAAGAAATGGATTGACGCAGAAATTCGTAAGATGCTATAGTTATACTAACTTAATAAATCTTAGTATTCTCATCGGATATATAATAATTAACGAAAACATTGAATGAATCTACCAGATGACTGGAGATGCATTCCCCATTAGGGGGTGCGTCTTTTTTTTATGAAAAGAGGGGGAACGCATGAACGTTCAGTTTTATTGGTTTGCGCCGTCCAATGGGGATGGCAGTCAGTTAGGTTTGAAAAAACCGGAGCGAGCGCCGACACTTGACTATTTGGTAAAGGTTGCACAAACCGTGGAGGAGCAAGGCTTTGACGGTATTCTGGTACCTGTGGGGATACCGTTCCTAGATTCCTGGATGGTGGGTTCAGCCATCGTACATCACACCACACGATTGAAACCGCTAATTGCTTTTCGACCCGGATTTATAGCTCCTTCTCTGGCTGCGAAGATGGCGTCAACTCTGGATCAGTTCAGTAAAGGAAGGTTAACGATCAATGTGGTCACAGGAGGATCTCCCTATGAATTGGGTCAAGATGGTGATTTTACGGAACACGATGAGAGGTACCTGCGGACGGATGAGTTCTTAAGTGTTATCCGAAAATTATGGGAGCAAAGCGCAGTGGATTATGACGGTGACTACTTCAAACTCAGGCAAAGCACACTCATTCCTTCACATGTTGATGGACGCAAGCCACCTATATATTTCGGTGGTTCTTCACCCGCAGCGCTGGATGTAGCGGCAAAGCATGCAGATATTTATCTCCAGTGGGGCGAGCCGGTCGCCATTGTTAAGCAGCAGATTGCGGAGCTGAGACGCAAAGCGGAAAGCTACCAAAGAGGCCCAATCGAGCTGGGCATCCGCATTCATGTCATTGTTCGTGAGACAGAAGAAGAAGCATGGGAGGCAGCGGAGCAATTGCTGGAGGGCATTGAACCAGAAGTTGAGGCTAAGATGGCGGCTTATTTCAAAGAAGCTGATTCGGTTGCTCAGAATCGAATGAACGAGCTGCTTAAGGGCGATTATCGCTTTGATAAATATAAATGGGCAGGCATCGGCCGAGTGCGCAAGGGGGCAGGGACAGCTGTTGTAGGCACCCCTCAGCAAGTATGGGAAGGTTTGAAGGAATACATCGACCTTGGCGTTACGCATTTTATTTTATCAGGGTTTCCACATGTGGAGGAAGCTGAACGATTTGGCAAAACGGTTCTCCCACTTATACAAAAAAACTTAAAGGAATATACCAAACATGAAAAGCATCCTTCACAGATGTAAGGAAGATTCATTCTGCTTTTATTGAGGTAAATCAGAGGGTTTGTTCATTCAAATTAGCGATCTCAGAGGGGATGAAGCTGCAGAGTCGGATGTCTATCTAGAAGAATTTCTCTATGCTCTGAAAACCCACCCCTATGAACTGACGAATCTTATGGATATTACTTTGCCAGCGAGGGAGGTAACGGCGTGTATAAAGTGATTATTGTGGATGATGAACCATCAGTCAAACGCAGTTTAAAGACAATCATTGAGCGGGAGGCTTCTTCTTTTGAAGTAAGTGCATTTGCTGAGAATGGTCAAGAAGCGCTGGATCTCATTAGCGACACCTTACCGGACCTTGTCATTACAGATATTCGAATGCCAGTGATGGATGGGTTGCGACTGGCAGAGGAGATCAGAAGCCGTGGGATCCAGACTGAAGTGATTATCATTTCCGGATACAGCGATTTTAGCTATGCTAAACAGGCACTTCGACATGGTGTTTCCGATTATCTGCTTAAGCCGCTTGATGTTGACGAAGTATTAAGAGTACTTTCTTTGACCCAGAAGAAATTGGGCAATGAACGTAAAGCCATCATTGAGCGGAGTGAATGGATCGCTGTGTGTAAGGTAGAAGTGGAGACATTGGCGAAACACATGTGGGTCCTCAACGTGGCTGCTGTTTGGGAGCAGCTTGAAGGAATACACGAACGATTGCAGACATATCGAGCCCATTCAGTGAGACTCAAGGAGATGTTTATACACTTGTTTTACTTGCTGCAAGCGGAAGTAGCGGGTCTGAGCGGCAACAAAATTCAATTAAAATCTCTAACCGACTATGAATGGAATGGTCAAGCCGAGTACTTGAAACGACATTTTGAGCTGGTGCTGCAATGTGCAATGGAAGAAATCCGGCGAATTCGGAATTGGGGTTCGCATAAAAATATGATGGAATCCTTGAAACAGATCAATCAGAATTTTGCGAACGAATCGTTTTCCATGATGAACGCAGCTGAACGTGCAGGGATGTCGCCTACGTACTTCAGTAAGTCATTCAAAGAAGAAGCTGGCGTTAGTTACACACAATATATAGCCAAATTACGAATGGACAAGGCGATCGAGCTATTGGGTGATCCGAACAATAAGGTGTATGAGGTTGCCTATGCGGTCGGCTACAATGAATATGCTCATTTTGCTAAAGTGTTCAAAAAGTATTACAAGTTTTCTCCGACGGAGTACCGCCATTCCTTAGAAGGCTCTATTCAAATAGACAAAATGGGTTAATTAGATAAATAAAATAACTTTTAAGGAGATAATCCATGGAAAGAATGGACATCATTCGATCTCGGGTTTTATTTTATAGATGTCGAGTGTAAAGAATATAGACCGATAAGCATCCGCAGAAACTGCGGTTTTTTTATTTTATCTTAACAAATTCTTGTCATTTCTCACCGGAAAAATTGTGGATCACAAGCAACTAATAGTTATAATGATATGGGTAAGTGATCAAGGATAATAAATAACATTAGTGGAAAATAATGTTCGATAGTGAGAATCGTGTGATATATCGAATTAGGGGTTACCTGGTTTCTTCTCAACTAAAAGGGAGAATATTTCCAATTAAAGGAAAATTTCTATGTAGAACCCTTTGGTAAGCATGAGGATGTCTTGTTCATTAGACCGCTTTCTGATTTGGGAAAGCTTCCAACTTTTTGTATACCCAAGTTGGCTCATGCTTAACAACTAAACTAACATAGTTCAGGAGCTGCATCGAAGTAGCTCCTTTTTGATTTCATTGGAGTAACGGATAGAGTTGCGTAATGTTAAAGAAATCATGTACAAACAAAGAATAAAACTGGAGGAAAAAATATGAAAAGAGGAATTAGTTTCGAGATTCCTAATAAGTACGGAAGTTTTCTGGGAGATATATTGAAGCCCTTCGATACGACAGCATTCAACTGGTATATTGGTGGCGAGGAGTCATATTTCGTGAATGAAGGTACTTTAGGGGAACCACTTTTCCCAGAAGAAGAGTACGGTATGGATGGCGTAATTCTTAAAGGAATCATAGAGTTACGATAACTTTGAAACGGGTGGTGGTTACATGGACAGAACTGACTTTCTACTTGAAAAGTATGGTTTAGAACCAAGGATAGAACACAGGGATATTCTTAAAGAATTGCTCGGTAGAGAGTCCATTTGTTGGGCTATCACCCCAAAGCTGATATTTTGAAATTTGCAAATAGCACTACTCACTTGAACTAACGGAAAACGAGAGCTGATGATCATGATAAATTACGTTACGAGCCTCCGAATTCCATTGCGTATAGTGGATGCTGAGCACGTGGAATACTATTCCAAAAAAGGGGTGTGTATCATGCATTACGACTGGATTTGGAAAGCCGTACTCATTATTACCGCTGGCTCGCTGCTCCTCCGACTTACCGGTCGAACGTCAATCGGGAAATTAACGATTGTCGACGTGCTGCTAATGCTGATTCTTGGTCCGTTATTCATTCGACCTGTTGAGAACGAGAATATATGGACAACCTTCGGCACCGCGGTCGTTCTCATTCTGACATTACGGATTATTAGAGCTTTGCTCATACGCTGTGCGCCAATTCGCGCTTTATGGATCGGCAAACCAATACCAATTATCGTGAGCGGAAAGTTGGAGATCGAAGCAATGGAATCGCTAAATCTTACTGACGAAGGTCTTAACGCACAGCTACGTACCGTGGGGATATACGATCGCGATGATGTTGAGTACGCAACTATCGAAGCCGGCGGTCAGCTGACCAGTAAACTGAAGTCGCATAAATTGCTTGCGACGAAGCAGGATATTGAACAGTTGAAGCAGTTCATTGAGGTCAGGCTTTCCCGCTAGACTGCAGAACGGAAAGAAGAACCCAGGATGCAAATAGCCAGAGCCCTTATCAGGACTCTGGCTTTATCTGTTTGCTTTTCCTAATTCCGTTAGCTGATATTGTGGCAGATTTGGTCTAATTAAAGTTTAGTTGAACATTATTTAACGAGAATATTGAGGATGTTGCGTTCCGAAATCCAGACGGATCCGAGGTGCTAATCGCATATAACTCGTAGAACTACTCTTTTATAGGTAACGAGTACTATTCAGCCGCTATGTCGGTAAACAGCTAATGAGGCAAACCGCCTGCGCGCTCAAACATACTGGAGTGCATAAGACAGCGAAGATGCCGCATGCAGCCTTGCATGAGTTTCCAATACGTATACATCTTGCATTGCATTCGGGATCAGCGGTCGCGCTTTTGCCTCTCTTCGGAGTTAGCTTTTTTAATACTCGCTCAAGTTTAGTAAATAGTCGTGTAAGGGCAAGTTGGAGCGATTTATCCATGCTGATCTTTAATATTGTGCCGTCTTTAAATCGTATTTTCTTTGTACGCGTGCAAGAGCAAGAGCAACCACATTGACAACCGCTTTCAAGTTTAACGGGAACAATTGCTTTCTTATTAATGAATCCTCTAGCAGTGATATTGCTATTCTTATCGTGGAGAATAATGTTGGCACTGGATACGCCCTTCACTTGTTTACCAAAGGATGCAATGAGTCTGCTGCTTGTACGATTCAGAGATAGTATTTTGAATGTTACTAAGTTACATGCATTCTGCGTGATGTTCAGAAAGATGTCGGAGACACCTCGACTGGCATTTAAAACCAATTCGATGTTCGCGCTTAAGATGCCTTCTTGCTTGGATTTTATGCTTGCAGTTGCAAAAAGGGTGGTTGTTCCGTTGACTGTGCGTAGTAGTCCGGGCATAGCTATCACTCCCACAATTCGATTGGTGTATACTCTCACAACATATGTGGAACCAAAAGACTCGGTGTGGGTGAATAACTAGAAAGCCTAGCCACTAATAGTAATAGGATCAGACGTCACAATATTTAAAATAGCAATTCTAGTGAAAGTTATCGCAAATTTTTGGCGATATTAGGAGACTTCTGAAATCGTTGCGTTATAACCTAAAGTTTCAAACCTTAATTTCTGTATAAAAATTCCATTCGCCGCTCAAACTAATATCACGTCAAAAATTAGGGGTTTAATTTATGCTTAATTTGATCCAGGAAATTAAATCCATATTCGCTGATCATGATGATTTTTTCATTCAGGAAGAACAATTTGATCAAACAGCCATTTTTCTTATGGGATTTAACACGCTGATAGATTTCACCAATTCAAATTTATATATTCGACAAATGGCGAAACTGTCTACTTCTGTAAATGATCTATTCACTAACCTTAGTGATCAGATTGACGTTGATGCAGCACAAATCATAAAAGCCGTTATAGAAGGCAAATTAGTAATCTTATCAGAAAGCAATCGCAATGCCGTACTGGAACCAATCTCCCGCAACCTAAGACGAAGCATTGATCAGCCCCAAAATGAAAGTATAATTCAAGGTCCTATAGACGCCTTTGGAGAGGATATTGATATTAACTTAGGGTTGATTCGAAAGGGGCTGAACACAGAACGTCTGTGCCATTGTTCTTATCAAGTTGGAGAACTGGCTAAACGTAGGATTTCAATGCTTTATATTAAAGGAAAAGCTCCAAGTGCTCTTATTGAAAAAGTTGACCGGCATTTAAAACAAATTGAAACGGATATTGAAACGATTGATGACCTGAATAAGCATTTTGGTCAACGTAAGTTCAATCCTGTCAGTAATCTATTCTCAACTGAAATTCCGATTCAAGCCATCGATTCGTTAAAAAAGAACAGAGTCGTTCTTTTTTTAGACAATTATCCCTTCGCGCTAGTTTTTCCTCATCTTTTTTTGGATATGTTGAGTACTGTAAACGACCGCAATTTCCCCTTTGGGTTATCACTAATGATTCGAACTCTAAGAGGACTAGGAGCTTTGGCCACACTTATACTTCCCGCTTTATATGTTGCCTTAACGTCAGTTAACCCTGATGTATTAAAAATTGATCTCGCCTTGTTTATCTCAGAAAGCAGAGAGGGAATTCCATTAACCCCTATAGTTGAAACCCTTACAATGGTCGTGTTAGTTGATTTAACACTAGAAGCAATTGTGAGACTCCCTAAAAGCGTAGGTCCTACGATTACAATGGTTGGAGGAATCATACTTGGCCAGGCGATGGTTGAAGCGAAATTAGTCAGTAATTTATTAGTCATTGTGATCACCGCGATGCTAATTGCAAGTTCATCAGTAGTAGGAGTGCAAAATTCATTGTATATTCGCGCTCTAAAATACCCCATTTTAATTTTGGCATCTGTTTACGGTATTTTAGGTTTATTTACTGGTTTAACTTTTGTATGCATATATTTGGCAAGTTTAACGACATGCGATATTCCGTATATGACATTTCGCATCGAAGGAAAGGGCGACACAAAGTGACTCAAAGGTTACAGATCGGATTGGTTTTTATTATCATGTATATGGCATTTGGTTTTTTGCAATATCCTAATCTCATATATAAATTAACGAATACCGGTCAATGGGTAGTGGTTCTTTCTTACGGAATGGTGCAACTGATTCTAATGATGATCTACAAGAAAGGGTTAAATTATTTCCCCAATAAAGATGTTATTGATATTTTTTTGGAAATGGGAAGATGGGCTGCATTCATTTTTCTAATCCCATATGTACTCAATCTGACTGCGCTGGTTGCGATGAGTCTTCGTAACCATGCTGAAAGCATTGGTTCGATTTTTTTGATTCAGACACCTAGTTGGTCCATATTGATCCTTCTCCTCGTCATTTCAACGTATACAGCTATAAAAGGCTTAGGCACGATTTTACGTTCTTCCGTTTTCATTTTCTTTATCGTAAATTTTTTGGTGGTTTTTGTCATTATTACCTCGATTGTAAATTTTGATTTTAAGAACGCTTTGCCGGCTTGGCCGTCATCGTCATCTCTCGATTTCTTAACGGATATAAATTTTTTCTATCTTATTGGATTCTCGTCTTTATTTTTAGGATTTGTACCACCCGAAACCAATTTGACGTTCGGCCAACTTTTTGCGGCATGGACTTATGTGATTTTATTCTATCTAGCTGTTGTGTATATTCCGCTTTTTATTTTTGGGCAAGAAACAGTCGTTACTTTTCCTTTTCCTGCAAAAGAGGCGGCGGATTCCATTGACATGAATTGGTTTGTATTCAACCAGCAAACAATATTTTTCGGCATATCATTAGTGGGGTTCACAATTCTATTAAATGCCGTTTTACTATGGATGATCGCACAAATCATTCAGAAATTGTTCAATTGGCAGAAAATCAAAACCTCTTATTGGATTAGCGCCTTTTCACTTATCGCATTTATTTTCGCTGTATCGGTTCCGAATCAGGCCTGGATTGAAAAACTCGCTTTATGGAGTGCAGGTGCTCATGTTTTTTCAATTGTTATTCTTCCAATTACCATTGTTATCTATGGTGTCTTAGCTGGTAGGGGGATGGCGGGTTATGAAAATAAATAAACATATTAAAAATGTTGTTGTTCTTATGTCTTTAACCCTTCTCTGCGGGTGTTGGGATATTAAAGAAATAGATAAGCGTGATATTCCTTTAATTATCGGGATTTCCAAGGAAAACGATGACCAATTCAAAGTGACATTGTATACGCCAATAACAGAAAAAGGCAGCAAATTGTCAAGAACAGTAACCCATAAAGGTGCAAACGTTTCAAGTGTTCTGGGACAGCTGAAAACAAATGCTGAAGATGCCGTGTACTACAAACAAGTACGATTAATTATCATCCATAACAATTTGGCAAATAACAAAGAAGATTTGAGTGAAGTGTTTAAGTTTTTAATGAAATCACAGGAATTACCGTCAGTAGCTATGCTAGCCATGACAGATGAAAATATCGAAAAAATGTTTTCAAATGTTAAGGAAAAACTTGATGTACATGCAACTTCTATAATTGACTATTTTTATAAAGGGGCCGATTGGGCACCGGAGGTCTCGAGCATCCGTATTTGGGAAGTTTATCGGAGTTTGTTTTCATATACAAAAGATATAGCCGTTCCTATTGTTAATTCCGGAAAAGATACTTTATTAAGCTTTGAGGGTTCCACTGTATTGAGAAATGGAATAATAATGGATAGAATTAGCCCGAGTGAAAATCAATTAGTTAATTTGTTCCAAAACCATAATACAAAAAGAATGATAGAGAGTCTGGGCTACGCCAGCATCTTGGTAACAAAAAGCTCATTGCAAATTAACACGTCGATGAAAAATAGTGATCCACAGGTGTCAAGCGATTTATATATGAAGATAGACATTTTAGAAAGAAAAGAAGGCGTCACGAATGACCGGATACAAAGTGAACTTGAAAAGCTGATCGAAAAGCGATTTTACCACATGTTCGAGCAAGCCCAAAGAAACAAAACGGACATTTTCGGATTTGGACAACATTTCCGTAATCAAATTCCTTATCATGAATTGAAAAACTGGCGAGAAGAATATTATCCTAATATAAAAGTGAATTTTCAGGTCCATGTAAAAATGGATTAAACCCGTTTGAGGGATTTTACAAAACATTATTACTGAGTTAACACAACTATGAAAAATGCAATGTACAATGATGTTGTTACGATCGTTTCAATAAAGAGGGGATTTGGCGATGACTCTGCTACATGTGATCGGCAAAAAGCCAGTGATCGCAGCGGTGCGCAAGATGGCTGATTTGAATAAGGCACTGGACTCGGAAGTCGACAATGTCTTCTTCATGGGAGGCAATGCCGCTGAGATTATCGATGCTGTTCGATCTACACATGCAACCGGGAAAAACGCATTTGTGCATCTTGATCTGATTCGAGGGTTGTCGAGCACGGACAAGGAAACGATAGACTTGGTGACGCAGTTTATCGGCGCCCGTGGTATCGTCACGCCGAAGAGCCACTTGGTCAAGGCTGCTAAACAAGCTGGCCTGTTTGCAATACTTCACCTGTTCGTGATCGATACGTTGGCGGTGGAGAACGGCTTAAAATTGGTAGAATCGGTGGAACCTGACTGCATCGAATTGATGCCGGGCGTCATTCCGAAAGTGATTGAACGGTTTGCGACGGCCAACGAACAGATTCCGGTAATCGCAAGCGGATTGATTCATACGCTGGAAGAGGCTAAGATGGCATTGAATGCAGGCGCTACATCGTTATCCGTCACCGAAGCTAGTTTATGGTCAAAAAGCTTCGAAGACATTCTTCAATAATTACATATCAAACCAAATGAGTTTGTGAGATGAGAGAAAACTCAAAGGGTTGCAGACTTCCGAATTATACGTCGGAGGCTGGACTCTTTGCGTCTTCTCTCATTTTTTTGTTGCGAGAGGAGTGATGCAGCCAACATGAGTGGCAAAAGCAGTGAGTAAGTACAGATATTGTGAAAGCCCTACTACAACTATACTTTTGGAGGTTATCCCTATTATGACTATTCGTCGATTGTCTCGACTTTTATGCTTAACGCTTGTCGTTATCGTGATATTAACCGCATGTGGCCGCACCGCAACTACTACTGTCGGTAGCTCAACCCAAGCTCCTGCTTGGACAGGGGAGATTACCGTATGGGATGGTCCTCGTTGGTCCGACGCTGCCAGTAACAACAAATATTTCTGGTTAGAACAAAAGAAAGCAGAGTTTGAATCGAAACACCCCGGCGTTACGATTAAGATCGTACAAGTGCCATGGGCTGAGATGGAAGACAAGTTGAATGTAGCGATCGCGGGAAAAGCTTGGCCAGATCTGGGTTACAACATAAGCAACCGAATAGCAAGCGTTAAAAATATTCAACAAGGTGTCATTGAACCGGTCGATGGTGTCTACACAAAAGAAGAATGGAACGATTTTTTCCCGAACACATTAGAACAATTCCAATATGAAGGTCATACGTATGGAATTCCAATTAGTTCGCGGGTACACACGTTGTTACTTAACTTGGATATTTTCAAGGAAAAAGGGGTAGAGCCTCCTAAAGATGGCAAGTGGACATATGAGCAGTTTGTCGAGAAAATGCAGAAATTAACAGGTAATAACAAATTCGGCGTGTCGACCTACATCATGCCCAGCTATTATGAAGCTTGGCCGTTCATCATGATGGATGGAGGCAAACCACTTAGCAATGATATGAATCAATACACATTTGATTCTCCTGAAGCGATTAGCGGATTACAGAAATTCCTTGATCTAAAGTTTAAATACAAAGTGGCTCCGTCTGACATGGGTACTGTCAACGTAGGGGATGCCTGGAAACAGTTCGCGGCTATGGACAAACGATTAATGGCCGTGATGCCGTGGAACTCTTGGGCGATTGCTTCTGCGCAAAAGGATCCTTATAAAATGAATTTCACCGTAGCGGAATATCCTACCGGCTCGACAGGCAAGTCCATGACTGTAGGGGACGTGTTAGGATGGGTCATGTTCAAACAAAAAGATGACGCGAAAAGTAAAATGGTTGCTGAGTTCATGAAGTCACTTTCAACAACAGAAGAGATATATACGACGGCTAAGTATTATGGCGTGTTCGCCTCCCGAAAATCTTCTGCTGAGAAGCGTCCATTCCAGGATAATCCTCAAATGGAGATAGCTCAGAAAATCGCTGAAACTGCGGTAATCATGCCTCGCCATCCACAATGGGCGAAGATTGATGAAGCGATCCAGAAGGAAATGCAGCTTGCTGTGAACGGCACTAAATCAGCCGAGCAGGCGCTTAAGGACGCGCGCAAGGTTATCGATCCATTGTTGAAGAAGTAAGTTGAAAAGCCAAAGGTTACCTTGTTTTTATCTACCGTTACCTTGCATTATTTAGATACGAAGGAGGGTTCGGCTTGAATCCTATTATACAGGCTGCGAAGAGCAAGCCGACTCTCGGGAAGCTTCTGTTCCGTGGGTTCAGACATGCAGCACCGGCCTATGCCTTTCTTATACCTAAGCTGCTCTTATTTGCTTTATTTACTGTAATTCCAGTAGTATGGTCGCTTGTGCTTTCTTTTCAGGAGTTTGGAGTTTTCACGACGAAGTGGGTTGGTTTTGCCAATTATATCGATGCATTCCGCAATGAAATGTTCCAGACATCGATCTGGAATACGGCTCTCTACACCGTTGCTACAGTACCTTTTTCTGTAGCGACGGCATTAATAATTGCTTCCCTGGTATACCCCCTTCGCCCCAAGGCAAGGACGTTCTTCCGTGCGGCTTTCTATATTCCATCTGTGACCTCAATGGTCGTTATTGCGATGGTTTGGCGCTGGATGTTCAATTATAGGTTTGGTTTGTTTAATGACTTTTTGGCTGTATTAGGACTGGAGCCGATCGATTGGTTGGGGCAGACGTCGATGGCGCTTTGGTCGCTTGTAATCATGAATCTGCTTATCCCGCCTGGGGCGGGGATTATCATTTACCTGGCAGCCATGGGAGCCCTTAATCCGAATTTGTATGAAGCGGCTCGCATTGACGGAGCGTCATCTTTCCAGATTTGGCGGAGTATCACTGTACCTTTGTTAAAGCCGACTACGTTTTACTTGATGATACTTTCGATGATTGGTTCATTCCAGGTGTTCACCCAGATTGTGATGATGACAGATGGAGGGCCGGGCAATGCAACGGAAACAGTCGTTCATGTCATTTATAAGACAGCGTTCCGTGACTTTGAATATGGGCTTGCTTCTGCACAATCTGTGATTCTGTTCCTGATCATTCTCTTGTTCTCCGTCATACAATACCGCCTATTGGGTGATGAAGGGGGTCGAAACTCTTGAGTTATAGTGCTCGCAATCGACTGAGCGCAGCCCTCGTATACGGAATGCTGACGATCGCCGCCTTAATCACTCTACTACCGTTGTATTGGATATTCACCACCTCGCTTCAGCTGTCAACTTATCAGAATGAAGTGATGAAAGTGCCTGTTTCCTTTGTTGAAGCTGATCCACCCAAGATGTATCCCTACGGGATGGTGGAATATGTCTCTCAGTGGAACAAGAAGCATATGGCAGAGCAACAGGGAGATGTAACTCAGGTAAAATATCATGCTGCAAAAATGAAGGAAGTGGTGGATTCCACTTTCACGACATATGTGTACTTGTTCAAAAGCACACAGGTCGTTCGTTGGATGTTGAACACATTATTCATTGCTGTGATTGGAGCGATCGGAAATATCGTTTTCGATACGATGGCAGGGTACGTACTAGCTAAGAAGCAATTTCCGGGTCGCATGGCGGTATTCTGGATCATACTCGCAACGATGATGATTCCAGAGCAGGTCACGTTAGTGCCTACGTTTATGCTTGTGCAGAAGATGCATCTGTTTGATACGCAGTGGGCGATCGTATTGCCTGGTTTGGCCGGTGCTTTCGGTGTGTTCCTCATGCGCCAATTTCTGCTAGGCACTCCAACCGAGTTAATAGAAGCAAGCAAGATCGACGGAGCATCGGAATGGCGGGTATTTGTCAACGTCGTCGTGCCAATGGCACTTCCGGCTATGGCTTCGTTAGGAATCTTTACTTTCGTTGCTCAGTGGAACTCCTTCCTGTGGCCGATTATCGTGTTGAACGACGTAAAGCTGTTCACGCTGACTGCGGGTCTTAAGACGTTGCAAGACGCCAATCTAGCTAACTTTAAGTTACTTATGACAGGTGCTGCTGTGGGGGCGCTTCCGGTTATTGTTATGTTTCTTATGCTTCAAAAATATTTCATCCAAGGCCTGACAATGGGCGGGGTTAAAGAGTAGGGAAGGAGTCTGAAATTAATGGAAGAGAAAATGCACATACAAGAGCGGACTGAGCTTCCTTACGTATTAGTCGTAAGCATTGATGGTCTTGGTTATTCGAATTGGGAGCGGCCAAACGTGCCGATGCCTAATCTCAAGCGCCTTGCTGAGCTTGGGGCGAGCGGGAAACTGCGAAGCATCGCTCCTACTGCTACTTGGGCAATTCATACAAGCCTTGTCAGCGGGACGCATCCTCGCAAGCACGGCATATTGGGAAATTGGGTAGTGGATCGAGAGACGAACCAAGTGGGAGAACACTTCGGAGAGCGTATGTACCCAAAGGAAGAATCAGTAAAAGGGTTAACGATCTATGATGCGGTACACGAACTCGGTGGGAAGACGGCAGCTTTGTGCTGGCCGAAAACATATGGAGCGAAAGGTCTCGATGACGTAATTCCGGAGTGCTACGAGCAAGATCTAATGGAAGCGGGAAGCACGGAATCGCTATGGCAAGAGTTGGTTAAACTTGGACTTCCGATGGATCGTTACGCCACTTGGAGCAAAGACCATGCTCGCGGTTCGATGCAGGATTGGCTGACGACTGAAGCTGCTAAACATCTCATCCGGACCAGAATGCCGAATCTATTGCTGGTGCACTATTTACTGCCCGACAGCTACCAACATGACTTCGGTACACATTCGGCTGAGCTAGATTGGGCACTTCGGTATACGGATGAACGAATCGGCCAACTACTCGAGGAGCTGGACAACGCGGGATTAAGCGAGAAGACATATGTAATTGTGCTTTCCGATCACGGGTTTAGCGATGCAGCTAAAACGTTTTACCCGAATGTACTGTTCAAGAAGTTAGGTTGGTTTGATGCAGAGAATCCCGAGTGCAGCAGCGTCATGGCAGTATCGAACGGTGGATGTGGCTATGCCTATGTGCTGGAGCGGGAACCGGCTCAACGCAAAATTTTATTAGCTGAGTTGCGCGATCAGCTGGCAAATGCCGAAGGTGTAAATCGACTGTTGGAGACGGATGATGACTTTTCTAATTGGGGATTGCCAATTGGAGAAGAGCATGCGCGCTTCAAACCAGATTTCGTGTTCGAGATGGAACTGGATTGGTTCGTTAACTTTGGTCACACAGGTGATGAGGTGAAGGCGAAGCGGGCAAAATTCGTCGGCATGCACGGATATTTGCCGGATCACGAAGCAATGAAGGCCATGTTCGTCATGACCGGGCCAGGAATTGCAGACGGTCAGGAACTGGTAGAGATCCAGGCGGTCGATGTGGCACCAACGATCGCGAGCTGGTTTGGAACACAACTGCCAGAAGCGGACGGCCGAGAAGTGCAGCTAAGAGGGAAGGACAGAGGAGAGGTCTATGAGCGAGCTGGAACCAAATGAAAAATCAAAGAAGACGAAAGCTGCGATGGCAATGCTGGAGCAGGCTGAAGCCGTGTTCTTCGATCTGGATGGATGCATATATTTTGGAGATCGGTTGGCTCCGGGAGCTAAAGCGGTGTTGGAGCGACTGCGATGGATCAAGGGCAAACATATTCGGTTTGTGACCAACAATTCGACGGATACTGGCGCTAAGGTGGCGTTACGACTGTCTGCGATGGGTCTGGAGGTTGACCCGGAGCACGTATTGACTGCAACAGAATTGGTTGGGCAATATTTATTAGAAAAACATGGCGCGTTATCGTTGAAAGCCATCGGAAGCGAATCTCTCCTGTCTTCCCTTAAGTGGTATGGTCATCGGCTCGTTTCTCTGGATATCGAAGGCGGGGCAGATGCTGTGGTTATTGGCAGAGATCTGAAATTCGATTACGCAAAACTGCAATCGATCGTAAAAGAAATGGATCAAGGGACACCAATCATTGCGACTAACCCCGATCTGTTTCATCCGGGCAGCAATGGTGAGAAGGTTCTTGAGACTGGGGCATTATACAAACCTGCGGAGGCTATCACAGGCGGGGTCGTTGAGTACTTCGGCAAACCTGCGCCGCATATGTTCCGTCTGGCGATAAGGCACTGCGGGCTTACGCGTCCGGAATCCTGTGTTATGGTCGGAGACAATCCGCATACCGACATCGCCGGCGGGCGGGCGGCCGGACTCCGAACATTGTGGTTACATGGGGCCGCTTTGGGCTCTTCCGATACTGCAAATCTTGGTGTAGTCGATTACAGTGTCGATGCTACCATGTCGGCAGGCGACGTTGCGGACTTTGCAGTGGCGGATTTACTTGAACTTGTTAGTTGCTGACTCTAGATCCGGAAACGATCTTTATCTTTATCTTTATAAACTTAGTTCAATGAAGAAACATAAGAAGGCTGCCGACAATTTTGAACGGCAGCCTTTTTATTGAGAAAGTTTGGCAGAGATCCGAAATTCGACTACGCAATATAACCTGCGCCGCATATGTTCCGTCTGGCGATCCGTGCGGCCGGGCTCACCATAGTTCAATGTAAGAGGACAATAGCATATATCTATAAAGATCCGCGCGCAGCGCGGTTTTTATTATTTTATGGATGTAAGTTCAACGCAAGACAAGTAAAACACTAACCAAAATCGATACTTCATCGCAGCAGGCTATCGCATATTAGGTAACCTGTTGCTAATGGTTTGATATTACAATTGTATTTGTAACAATAATTATATATTGTAATTCGATAAATTTTGTGTTAAATTCAAGCTGTTATTAACTAAAAGTGTACATGTTAAGGAACATCTTTAGGTAAAGGAAGGAAGCCGTGTATGAGCAACGAACCTATCATCAGTTTGCAAAATGTGACAAAACGGATCGGCCGAACCACAGTCATCGACGACCTTACGTTTGATGTGCCGCAAGGCGAGATTTTCGGCTTTCTTGGCCCGAACGGGGCCGGCAAAACAACGACCATCCGCATGATCGTCGGACTGATGTCGACAACCAAGGGGCAGATCCTGATAAAAGGGAAAAATATCAAAACCGAATTCGAGCAAGCAATCCAACACGTCGGAGCCATCGTTGAAAATCCTGAAATGTACAAGTATTTGAGCGGGTACCTGAATCTCGTTCATTACGCCCGTATGGTGCCAGGTGTGACAAAAGAAAGGATCGACGAAGTGGTTAAGCTGGTCCGACTTGAGAACCGTATTCACGACAAAGTCAAAAAGTACTCTCTCGGCATGCGTCAGCGTCTGGGGGTCGCTCAGGCGTTGCTGCATCGACCATCCCTGTTGATTCTGGATGAACCTACGAACGGTCTGGACCCGGCAGGGATTCGGGAGTTGCGCGATTATTTGAGGCAGTTGACCCGTTCGGAAGGAATCACAATAATTGTCTCCAGCCATCTGTTGTCCGAGATGGAACTCATGTGCGACCGGGTCGCTATCCTGCAGAAGGGTAAGCTGGTCGACGTGAAGCCTATTGGGCATTTTACCCATGATAGCGAGCAGACACCAACGTATCGGATTGAAGCACAGCCGACGGAACAAGCGTTGGATGTCTTGGGACAAATGGAAGGAATCCAGGGGATTAAGCTCCTCGACGAGGGTCTCATAGAGGTCACGACCGACCGGGAACGCATTCCGGATATGCTGGCTGCGTTGATGCAGCACCGTATTAGAGTCTATGGTGTACAGCTGGTTCGTTTGTCACTGGAGGATCGTTTCTTAGAAATTACAGGTACAGGGAGGGAGCAGATTGGTTAATCTGGTGCGCAATGAAAATATGAAGATCTATCGAAGGACGAGAACATGGATTCTGGTCGGATTTATGATCGCATTGGTGCTTTTTGTCAATATTATTGAGTGGCATTCTGATCGAAGAGAAGTGCAAAGTGAAAGCTGGCAAATGGAATTGCAGCAGGAGAAAGTTCACCGAAACGAACTCTTGACTAAACCAGAGCTTTCTGAAGAAAGCCGCACTTATAATCTACAACGTCTCGCCCTCATCGACTATCACCTTGAGAAAAATATTCCCACTACTGATGGTACGATGTGGGATGGCATAAACGGTTCGGCGTCTATGGTGCTCGTGATTACCGTGTTTACAATCATCATAGCAGGAGACAGCCTGGCAGGCGAATTCTCAACGGGCACGATTAAGTTGCTGCTGATCCGACCGGCTAATCGCCTTAAAATCCTTATAGCCAAATATATCTCTTCCTTGATGTTCGGCCTGCTTTTGTTACTCACGCTTTTTGTCGTATCTGTCACGGTCAACGGTATCTTATTCGGCCTTGGAGATCTGAATCTACCTTTAATCGAAGTGACCTATGATGGATTTATCGTCGAGAAAAATATGGTTCTCAACTTGTGGAAAACATATATGTTAAACGGGGTATCTACGATTCTCTATGTTACTATGGCCTTTATGATCTCGTCCGCTTTTCGCAGCAGCATTATGGCCATTGGGTTCTCCATTGTCGCCCTGTTTGGAGGCAATATTCTGCTTGAAGGGCTCCAACGGTTCGATTGGAGCAGGTACCTGTTGTTTGCAAATACCGATCTCACCCAGTATCTGAGTGGAAGACCTTATCAAAGTGGCATGACGCTTTCGTTCTCCATCGGTGTGCTTGCGGTTTACTTTCTTGCATTTAATCTAATTTCCTGGCTTATGTTCACGCGAAGAGACGTGGCGGCCTGATATTTTCAAGGGAACAGTTTCATACTAATGCAGATTAAAAGGAGCTTGGGCAGCGAAATTAGTTGTTATTCTGGTTGCAAACCACCCGAGGACATTATTCAGGTATTTATGCTCCAAGACGTTTGTACCGAATAGGAGATTGATGACATGGCTTTCGGAATATCCAGACAAGAACTGAACGAATGGAAAAGCAAATGCTCACAGGGAGAAATTGCCTTTTTGACGCATTATTGGGTAGAACCTCGCTTTCCAGGAGTGAAGACGATTACTAAGGTTGGCTGCTGTGATCTGGAACGATTGAAGGAATGGTGCTTGGCGAATGGTTTAAATCCAGTTTACATACATCTTCGTGATGAATATCCACATTACGACCTAATAGGGAGCAAGCAGATTGAAATCTTAAAGAGAGAACATTTGACCGAACATCTGCTCAGATTCAAGCTTTGATGAGATAAATAAGCCTAATTATGCTCGTTAAAATAACGAGAAACAATAGTTCAATATTAAAAAGGGCTGCCGCGAGGGCAGCCCTTCTTTTAAGTAATGGGTAAGATACCAATAATTGGTATCGAACAACCAGCTTCTACTCAACATTGAACTGAAGTGACACGGTTTGACAGTCCGAGAAGCTGAGTCGATTGGAAACTGCCCCCGACCATTTGATCATCATAATGAGTCAAATAAAATGAGAGCGAAATATGATTGGGAAGAACAAGCTGGACCCATTGACCCTTGCAAACCTCTGCCTGTTGTGAATTTTGAATGGCAGTCCCGTTGCAAACTAACGAATTATAAGATTGGCGGGTTAAAAATCCTGTTGCATAATTGAAATCGGCAGAGGTCACGTTTACTTGTAAATTAGTCCCATCATCTAATTGGATGGTCACCCATTTATTCATACATTGTAAAATGTTTGAAATCCCTCGTCTGTTATCGGGATATGATGGGAAGCTATTCCACATATGATTATCTCCTTTGAAATTAAAGTTGGGACTATACTCCTCCGAGTGAACTGATCAAATATTGCTTCCAACATATGCAATGGAGTGGGCATATGTGCATATTACATTCATGTCCAATGATAAATGTGAAAAAGCAAATATTTCTATGTTTGAGTTGTATTCTGCTGGTGCCATATCGCATAATACTTGAACTAAAAATGGAAGGGAAGAGTTTACTTAAGGGTCGTACAATAGGTAATAACTTCGAAAAGTAAGCATAGGAATGAGCTAAAGCCTTTTTCGAAAGGAAGTTGATTCATGTATACTTATTATCGTCCTTGGAATTATTATCCGATTCAGGTTGAACGTCATATACAGCAACCACAGAATCATACGCCAACCAACGAACCACAACCATATTCAAATGCTCACTCAAATTATCACTCCAATTATCATCCAAATTTTCATCAGCCTTACATACAATCTTACTATCACGATAGCAATGAGCTTTATCGCGCAAGACAACAACCATTGACTTTTGTACTTGTTCACGGATCGTGGGCTGACAAGAGTTTCTGGAATGGTGTGGCTTCAGAACTTCTAAAAGAAGGTCATACGGTTTTCGTTCCTGAGTTACTAGGACACGGGGCAGATCCCAATAAAAATGTTAGTCATCAGGATATCGATGATGCTGTTGCCAACTATATCATCTCCAGGAACCTTAGAAACATAATTTTAGTTGGACATAGTTTCGGTGGATCTGTAGTCCAAAAAGTTGCTGAACAAGTTCCAGACCGTTTAAAGAGAATTGTTTTCATTGATGGGTTTGTATTAGCTGACGGTCAGTCTCTTGGAGATCAGTTTCCTCCTTCTGCACAACAAGGTTTTAAACAACTAGTAGAGGCATCTGGAAATAATACAATTATGCTGCCATATCCTATCTTTAGAGACACATTTGTTAATCTTGCTGATAGCGAACTGGCTAAATCTCTCTACAGCAAAATCACTCCTGAACCAGCAAGACCATTATTTGAGAAACTCGATTTAAAAAAATTCTATTCACTACAGACCCCAAAAAGCTATGTTTTTTTAACAGAAGACAATGTTCTACCGCAAGGTGAAGGATATGGTTGGCATCCTCACATGTCTAGCCGATTAGGCACCTTTAGGTTAATAAAGGATCATGGGGATCATATGACTTTTTTTAAGACTAATCCGAAGCGTATTGCGTTGAGACTCTATGAAGCTGCCCGTGATTAAATGCTTTCTTCAAGCGTGCTAGTCGAGATATTGAAAAAAAAAAAGAACACCTACGTCAAGCTATTTCTAGCGCTTGGGTAGGCGTTCTTTCTTATTTTGTGAATATCGCAGCGCTTAGGTTTTGGTGGGCATCATTTCCCAACGAATTCCATTTAAGTATAAATAGTGTACTGTATGGAACAATATATACGTTTCATAATTGTAGGTTTAGGCGGTGATGGGGCTATGGATAAGGCACTCGGTAAAATCAGTATTTTACAAGTCTGCATGATTTTTATGCTAATGAATGGGCTTATGAATCATGTAATCATTAACCCGTTGCTCTTTGATGCAGCTGGAAGAGATGCCTGGATTTCTGTTTTATTAACGGGGCTATTATATCTTCCTTGGTGTGCCCTCCTTGTTTTGTTTATGAAGAGATCGGGACAGGAGAAGCTACAGCTTTGGTTAGCTAGTAAGACCAACAACATAGTATCGTGGATGATTGTAATTCCGATCTGCTTGCAGTTGTTCCTGATCGGATTGACGACTGTCTTCTATACCACAACCTGGAGTAATGTAGATTACTTGCCAGATACACCTAAATTTTCATTGCTCATTATTTTATGCTTAGCTTGTCACTTTTACGCTACATCTGGCATACGGATGATTGCTATCAGTGCGGGTATCCTGCTTCCTATTGTGATTGCCCTAGGGTATTTTGTGGCTTTCTCGAATACCCCGCATAAAGATCTTACACTTTTAAAACCGATTATGGAGCATGGATGGCAGCCCGTCATACATGGCATGCTTTATGCCGGAAGCGGGTTTATTGAACTGCTGATGATTATAGCCATCCAACATCGTCTGAAGTCCAATGTTCGGGTGTGGAAAATCGCCATTTTGGCAGTGATAATGGTTTATATCTCGATTGGCCCCATAATTGGAGCTGTGACCGAATTCGGTCCGGTTGAAGCTGCTAAACAGTCTGAGCCTCCGTATGAACAATGGCGCTTGGTCACATTAGGCAGCAATATCGAACATGTCGATTTTTTATCCGTCTTCCAGTGGCTGTCCGGCGCGATTATTCGAGTCGGCTTCGCGCAATTTTTACTGGGGGAAATGATGCCTTTTACAAATTCGAAACAACGCAATTGGTTTAACCTGTTGGTTACGCTCAGCTATATAACACTATCCTTGATTCCTATTGATAAATATACGGTTTATTTAATGCTGTATCGATTTTATTTTCCAATTTCCTTAGTTGTGGCTTTGTTCGTATCGATAGTTTGTATTTCGATCTCGTTATTTTCTAAGAAATTCAAGGAGGAAACTGCATGACTGGGACTCAACTTGAACCAGTTGAAGGTTGGAACAAGCAGAAGATCAAGGCGCTATTTCTTCACTCTGCGGACGTTGAATTACAAGAATATCAATTTGAAGAAGGCAGCACTGCCGAAGTTACTATCATCTATAGCGGAGGATTATGTGACTCCTCACTGATTGCAAAAGTCATTCTTCCAGAGCTGGAAAGCTTGTACCGGCAACAGAGGTTAAGAGATTTACTATTGGATCATAAATTCATTTCATTACCATTAACAGCAATAGAAGCCACTGCTTCGCAGGAGCAAATATCTGAATGGATCTTTCAAGGCGATCTCCTTCTGCTTTTCTCACAGACGAACCGTTTATTTAAAATGTGTATAGCCAGTCGACCAGAACGTAAACCCGAGGAATCAAGCACGGAGATTTCCATCAATGGACCCAAAGATGGATTTGTGGAAGATATCGCTGTCAATGTGGCCTTAGTTCGAAAACGTATTCGCAGCCATTCCCTCTGTTATGAAACTTTTACATTAGGAAGGAGAACAAGAACAAAGGTAGGCTTGTTATACTTTACGGATATTATTTCTCCCGACGTGCTGAATGAAGTTCGAAAAAGACTGAGTAATATTGATATCGACGGGCTTCAAAGCATCAATCAACTAGAGCAGAAGATTACTGATAAGCCGTACACCATTATGCCTTTATTTGATTATACCGGCCGACCGGACAAGGCAGTCACCAGTTTGCTGAACGGAAGATTTGTCATTATCGTTGACGGTAATCCAATGGTTCTAATTGGGCCTGGGACCTTTTTACTTTTACTAAAATCACCTGAAGATATCTATTTCAATTTCCAGTATATTTCGTTTGCACGTTTGTTTCGTGCAATCAGTTTTCTCTTATCAGTCTTATTGCCGGGCATTTGGGTAGCACTCACTTCATTTCACCCGGATCAGATTCCCTTTCGTTTGATGGCAACCATTGCCACGGCACGCATTGGTCTGCCTTTCTCTGCACAAATTGAAATGTTTATATTACTGATTTTGCTGGAGATTTTTAGAGAAGCCGGTCTTCGCCTTCCAAGTTCCATTGGACAGACATTGACCGTTGTAGGCGGGTTAATAGTTGGGGATGCAGCCATTCGAGCTGGATTAATTTCACCAAGTGTCATCGTTGTTGGGGCCATTGTAGCAGTTTCGGGCGCAACTTTAGTCAGTCAAAATTTAAGCGCAGCCGTTAGCGTCCTCCGATTTACGTTTTTTTTCATTTCTGCCGTTTTCGGGATGTTTGGATTAATCGTTAGTGTTGTGCTGTTTATTGGATATATGTGCAAACTGAGCTCCTTCGGAGTTCCTTACATGTCACCTCTTTCACCACCGGTGTTTAAAGAGATGGCAAGATCTATTTTACGACTTCCTTGGAGCCAATATAAAAAAAGACCTGCTGACCTATACACCCAAGATTCTGATAAGCAAGGGGAAGATCCGCATGAAAGTAATCATTAACACGTTTGTCGTTCTGGCTATACTTTTAGTGGTGTCAGGATGTTGGGATTCCAAAACAATTCAAAATATGGCTTATGTTGCGGCTCTTGGGCTTGATTATAAGGATGGACATTTTATAACGTATGTACAGGTTCTTAATTTTTCGAATGTGGCAAAGAGCGAGAAATTAGAGTTAGGTAAAAATGTGCCAGTATGGATTGGGAAGGGAGAGGGGGCGACGATGATAGAAGCATTTAACTCGATTTATGCGAGTTCGCAATTAAAGTTATACTGGGGGCACATTAAAGCAATTGTCTTAAAGGAAGGCATATTGAAAAACAAATTTGCGTTCAGGCAAGCCTATGATGCGATAAATCGCTACCATGAAGTCCGATATAATATTTTGCTGTTTACTACGAAAGAAAGCTTTTCCGAAATCTTATCACAAAAATCCCTATTTAATCTTTCACCCCTGGATACGCTCATGGATACACCTGAAGAAACCTATGCGCAAAGATCCTTTATTCAGCCTCAGTATGGTTACAAACAGATTGCCGAATTAAACGAAAAAGGCAGAACAGCAATACTTCCAACGCTCTCTATCACGAAAGAAGAATGGCAGGAAGATCAGAAAAAGAAGGCCATGTTTAAAATAAACGGTGCATACGCAATGCACGAACATCAATTGACGGGATGGTTTTCAGAAGACGATCTCAAAGGAGTGAGATGGTTTAATAAGAAAGCGAAGCGCATTCTTGTTAAAATTCCCGATAATAAAAACCCGGCAGGAGCGTTAGTATTAACTAAACCTCATCATAGGATACAGTTGTTAATTAATCGAGATGAAGTACGTTTTAACATATACATAAAGGCTCATGCAGAAGTTAAAGAAATGACTGAAAATGTTTCTATTAAGACGATGGAAGAACAAGCTGCACAAGTGGTTCGAGATGAAATCCTAACGACATTTAGAAAAGGCCTTTCCACGCAGTCGGACCTATTGAATTTATTTGGAGAGATTTATAGAAACAAACCCCAAGAATGGCATCGCTTAAACAACGGAGACCGTTTGGTTTTAAAGGAGGACACCTTAAATCAGGTGGATATCAAAGTGAAAATTATGCAAACTGGAAAATATAAAGGCAAGGTGCTTCCTGATTAGTGGATTCCGTAATATGGATAGCGAAAATGAGTGAAGGGAAAATAAGGAAACTCTTCCACTGGGCAGTTCTTAGAATTTACATATGGTTGGTTAATACCTTATGTTCTCCCTTCAATCCGAAGGTCTGTAAGGGACCGAAGGTGGTCATGCGGGTTATCAGCAAAGCCATCTCTAGAGGAGAAAGCTGCATACCGCTTTCCAACCAATGCTGAATGACACCCAAATTTGCGGATGCCAAATAAGCAATAATGAACTCGCGTGGCACCAGTATATGCTCGGACTGAAGCAAGGACAGCTTATTAAAAATATGTGTTTGCATAATCTGTTTCACTTGGCCAGGATAAGCAGGATCACCTTTAGATCCCAAGAGAACTTTGAAAAATTCAGCATGCAACGTAAAAAAAACGAACAATTCCAGGAAAGTCGGATGAGGCTCGTTACGTGCGGCATACTGCATTATTTGAATAGGGTCGATGTTCTTGACTATTACTAGAATGTTTTTGAGCATATCCTCTTTGCTCTGTTCCAGCAGATCGTATTTATCGCGGTAGTGCAAATAAAATGTACCCCGATTCAAGCCGGCCTTCTGCATCAAGTCCCGGATGGTAGTGCCTTCGAAGCCTTTTTCGACGATTAAGTCGATTAAGGCATTCCTAAGCAACAGTTTCGTTCGAATGATTCTAGGATCCGTCTTGTCTTGCATGTTCTTCCGCCTCTCCGGCAACCTTTTTTGTGAACTAATGAACATCCTTTATGCAACAGTCGGATAAGCGACTTTTGCAGGTATGTTGATCATTGAATTTGTCCTCCAACTTATTATAATAAGCTGTGTAAGCAATTATCAACACTAAGTTCATTAAATAGGAGGAGATCGATTATGAGATCGGAAACACCTTTTATGCAATATGTAAAAGAATTTATGAGTCAGCGACTTATTTTGTTTCTATTCTCTGTTTATTTTATTAGCTGTTGCGGAGTCATTGCGACTTTTGGAAGTATCCGGACGGCGGCAGCAATGTGCGTAGGTCCCATTTTTGTTGTCTTCATCGAATATACCGTCCACCGATACATTCTTCATGAATTTCCGCGCATTGCTCCCTTTGCATATAAGGGGCATGTTGCCCATCATCAATCTCCTAATGATGTGAAATATTTGTTTGGACCAGTCTCGTTCGATATATGTGCGTACATGGTCATTTTTTTGGCGGCATTTATTGTGACAGGATTTGATTGGCATCTGTCTTTTGCCGTCGTGTTCGGTGCATCTGGCTTTCAAATCTATTATCAATGGAAGCACTATATTTCACATCGCCCAATCAAACCTTTGACCCCTTGGGGCAAATGGATGAAGAAAAGACATCTGCTGCATCATCATTTGGATGAGAAGGCGTTGTACAGCGTAACCAGCCCTGTGTTGGATATCGTCATGAGAACAAACCAGCCAAACGCGTCCAAATCGCGGCCAAAAACTTCCTATAACGATAAAGGCATGCCTTTATTGTAAAACGGAGATATGCTGGAGTCCGGGAACTCTTATTTGGTGGCCACTAGCCAAAGGATGCAATTCTGTAATAATAGTATTTCCTTCGTCATTGTTATCATCCCTTGTACGTATACTTTTTGAGTTCATCCTAAAAGCTAGCATTCACAGTTGCCATGATGTCACATACCTACCTTTATTATTTTTTTGGAATGAACTCCCAAAGAGAAAAATTAATTAACTTTCTTCTCGAATACACTCACTTGATTATACAAAACTAATTGGATGGAGATGTTGAACATGAAAGAAATGACAGGAAAATGGCTTGGCTGGATCGGCATCATTTTAGCTATTATCGGGTTTTTCTATGCACCAGTATGGATGGCCAGCATTGCAGTTCTCCTCGGACTCATTTGCTTGGCTACCCCTAAAAAGGGACTGGCGTGGTGGTCGATCGCTCTTGGAGTAATGGCGTTTATCATTCCTTACTTTAGATAAGCAAACCCGGTACGGAGAGAACCGTTCTGAAAGGTAGGTATGTGACATCATAGTAACCCTTGCGATGCAAGGGTTCTTTGATTTTCAACCGAAAATTCTTTTTGATACCCAATTTTTTGCAACAATTACAACCAATCATACGTTTGAGGAACTGTAATCAAAAACTCAACGAGGTGATAGAAAGTGAAATCCCGTAATAAACTTCTTAGCTTATCCGCTGCCGCCGTTTTGTCCCTTACCTTAGCTGGGCAAAGCCTTGCTGCAACTGCAGTTTTCACCGATCTGGACCAAGTTGCGGCCAAAGATAAAATTATTTCTCTTCAATCGCAGGGGCTCGTATCGGGTGTCAGCAATGACCTGTTTCAACCCAATGCTACCCTGTCAGCTGCTCAAGGCATTCAATTAATCGTCAAGGCGCTTGGTTTGAACTTAGACGCTATCCGATTTGTAAAAGCGCCGCAGGCCACCGACTATTTTGCAAAAGCAAAAAATGACGCATGGTACTCGCAAAACATCATTATTGCGGCAAATAACGGCCTGAAGCTTCCTGCCGATCTCGATCCCGATCAAAAATGGACGAAGGCGACTTTCACCAAAGAATTGCTCATTGCGCTTGATGGTCATAACATTTTGCACATGATGAAGCTCCCGGCAATTGAGATCAAAGACAAGGCTGAAATTGCCCTTGACGATCTCGGTCCTGTCCAAGCCGCTATTTACAAAGGAATTGCAACGCTTGACGCCGACGGCAATTTCCATCCGAAAACGGAAATTACACGCGCGCAAGCCGCTGAGATGATATTTAACGTGCTTAAATATGTACACCCTGCTTCGAATCAATCTCCAACGCCTTCATCCAACGAAACTCCGAGGGATGGAAGCAGTCAACCGATGATCCCAGTCGGTGAACAAACGGGTCAAGTAGGACAAACCATCTATGAGAATACCCAATATGGCTTCCGGTTCACGTTGCCGGACAGTTGGAAAGGGTACACGATCGTAACGGACAAATGGGAGGGGCTTTCCGTAGGCGATGCGCAAGGCGATAAAGGCGTAGAAAGCGGTGCGAAACTCAGTATCCGCCATCCCGAATGGACCGCTGAACAGCCTAAACAGGATATCCCTATTCTCGTTTTTACTGTCGGCCAATGGAATGAGCTTCAGCAAGAAAAGTTCCACATCGGCGCATCGCCTATCGGGCCAAGCGAATTGACACGCAATGAAAAATACGTGTTCGCACTTCCGGCACGCTATAACTTTGCTTTTCCTGATGGCTACCAAGAAGTGGAAGACATCTTGAAGAGCAATCCAATTCAACCAATGAAGTAATCAAATCTTATAAAAAAAGGTTACCCTAGGCCGATACGGACTAGGGTAACCTTTCATTTTTACTTGTCACTATCCGTCACTGGAAGTGGAAAGTGACTTCGGGGTAATTATTCATCATAGTGCACTTAATATCGGGGGATAATTAGATGGATAACGAAAGAAATTTTGAACATTTTAGAACTAACGTTCTTATGAAAAATATGCACTCTGCGTTGGCTTAAAGCCGAAGAGTTCGCTCACATATTTAATAATTTCAACTTGTATAGGAGTGTTACAACTATCATGAAGAACATCTCGAATAAAACATCATTTTGGATTGTCGCTTGGGTACTCACGATCAGCTTATGGTCGAGCACGGCCTCTTCAATTGAGTTTCCGGTCTACGCAGCGCAGTGGCACCTTGAGAAATCCGTAACGACGGGTATATTCTCAATCTCTCCGGCCGTTCTTATCTTGGTACTCTTATTGTTGGGTAATATTTCAGATTACATCGGACGAAAGAGTACTTTAATTATCGGGCTCGTTTTTCTTCTCATCGGAGCGTTGGTATTTGCATATGCTCCAAGCACAATTTGGTTGTTTATCGGTCGTGCGCTGCAAGGCATTGGGGTCGGATTGACGGCCGGATCTGGTGCCGCGGCGCTTGTGGAATTCAACCCTACTTCAAATAAGAAACTACCGGGCTCGATTAACACCATTACTCAAGCGGTCGGTCTTTTCCTTGCGACGATTATTGGTGCAGCTCTAATTAAATACGCGCCGGCTCCATTGTATTTAAGTTATCGGGTTCTTGCCACTCTTGTATTCCTAAGCATCATACTTTGCTTATTCCTTCCGCATAAGAAAGTACTGAAAGCTGGCGGTTGGAAGGTTCAAGGGATTAAGGTACCGCCAGGACTATGGGGTGTTTATATCCTGGCAGCCTTAGCTGTCGCAACGGGCTTTGCCAACGGTGCGGTGTTCTTATCACTCGGAGCCCAAATTGCACGAGATGTCGTTGGTACTAAGGACATTTTAGTTATTGGAACCGTACTCTCCATCTCATACTTACTGGCCGCGGTAAGCGCCACGATTTCTGGGCGTTTGGAACCCGTAATAGCGATTCGCTACGGGATGTCTTCAATCATCTTGACTATGATTTTACTAATCGTTTCGGCGGAATTCCATTCTTTCTTCCTCTTTATTCTTTCAGCGATTCTTGGCGGACTTGCTTATGGGTTCTCGGCGGCCGGAGGAATCGGCATTGCCGCCATCAGCTCACCTGCCGAGTATCGAGTACAGTTTTTGTCGGCTGTTCTTGTTGTTTCCTATTTTTCACAAGGGAGTAGTGGCTATTTCGGCGGCATTCTCACTGCGACTTTTGGCTTTAGTTCTGCCATCTGGATAATGGCCATCATCGTTGCAACTATTGCTCTGATTACCCTAATGGTATCGTTAAAAAAACGCACTGCAGCGCTTCCTGTACCTGCTGTATTAAAAAACAGTTAAACAAAAAGCAAAGGATAACGGCAGCAGTAGTGTGGATACGTACAAGACTGTGACCGAACTTATGGAAGTCAGTCAATCAAGGTTCTGTACTTTCCGAATTAAATGCAACAGCACGGGTAGAATAATAAAAACGTGGCAGGTGATGTCGAATCCCTGACGAAATCATCGCGATAGTGAAATGCCAGCGCTAAGAACGTTTATTCTAATAATATCTAAGGGGGGAGAAGATACCATGAGTGCAATTGAAGTAAGAGCAGAAACAATTGAAACATTGTATATTGTTGCTAAAGGAATTCGATTCGCATACCGGACATTCGGTAAACCATCTGAAGTTCCGCTAGTATTTTGCCAACGTTTTAGAGGTACGATGGATGACTGGGATCCTGCCTTAGTCAATGCTTTGGCGGAGGAACGTACGGTCATCCTGTTTGATAGTGCAGGTATCGGTTTGACATCGGGAGAAGTTGCAGAATCATTCTTTGAAACAGGGGAATATGCAATCACTTTTATTGAAGCGCTTGGTCTTAAACAAGTGGATCTCATCGGTTTCTCTATGGGGGGGTTCATTGCGCAGGTAGTGACAGTGGCTCGCCCTGATTTGATCCGTCGTTTAATCTTGGCAGGTACAGGTGGCGGTACCGGAGAAGGTACACAATCTGGTAAGCCTGAAGTGTTCAAAGTTGCTTTTAAGCCGGTGAACGAGCCGGAAGATTTCCTTTACTTGTTCTTTGAACCGACAGAAACAAGCAGAGCGTCAGGATTACAGTATCTAGACCGGCTTACTAGTAGAAGAGAAGACGACCGTGCGCCACTAGTTAGGGCTGAGTCGGTTCAAGCGCAGATAAAATCGGTTGCGGCGTGGGGGAAGGATTCGACTTTTGAGAGACTCGGGGAGATTAAGCAGCCCGTGTTTGTAGCTAATGGAAGTAATGACATCATGATTCCGACTATCAATTCTTATATTGTTTCCCAACGCATACCGAATGCGCAATTGATTATTTATCCGGATTCAGGTCATGGGTTCTTGTTCCAATACGCAGATTTATTTGCCGAACATGTTAATTTGTTTTTAAACAGAGCTTAATGAAGAATTTGTACACTACAAGCAGCAAGCGCAATTAGGATTACTTATTTTAATAATTACATGAAAAATAGAACTATACAGTGTTTCCGATTGCCGAATGTCGGGTGACAAGAACATTTTCTCATTAAAAGCCGCGATAATAGCGGCTTTTTTTTTAATTCGACAAAAAATAGATGGAAATGGGTGAGAATTAAGGACAGGAAACTTGTCCATAATTTGATATGCTTTTTCCAATAATTTGATAAAATTAAAATAATTATGAAGGGAGTTGAGGATGTAATGGAAATCAATTGGCTGGCAGAAGTGGAAAAAAGAAAAGATGATCTTTTAAAGGACTTGGAAGGCTTATTGCGTATTGCGAGTGTTCAGGATCTAACAACGAGTACTCCCGAATATCCAATGGGGGAAAAGATTGGCGAAGCATTGGATTATGTTTTGGCATTAGCCCAAAATGAGGGTTTTAAAACTAAAAACTTAGACGGTTATGCCGGGTTTGCTGAATGGGGAGAGTCTGAAGAATATATTGGGGTACTTGCTCATGTCGACGTAGTTCCAGCTCCCGGAGAATGGACAACACCACCTTATGAGCCAACTATACGAGAAGGAAAGCTCTATGCCCGTGGTACCATTGATGATAAAGGACCGGGAATGGCTGCATTTTATGCGTTGAAGATATTGAAGGACCTAGGCCTTCCTTTAAAAAGGAAAATCCGCATGATCTATGGCACAGATGAGGAAAGTGGTATGCGCTGTGTGCAACATTATCTTGACGTAGAGCCCGAGCCAACTTACGGTTTTTCTCCTGATGATGTATTTCCGATGGTGTACGCCGAAAAAGGACAAATTAACGTGAAACTGACTTTAAGTGGCAGTGAAGAAGAACAACATGGAACTATTTTAGTAAACTTTTCTTCGGGTGACAGGGGAAACATGGTACCTGGACAAGTCACTGCTGAAATTATAACGAATCAACCTGAGGAACTTATGAATAGTTTTAAAATTTATTGTAAGGAACAGGCGCTACATGGTGAGGTCAGCAAATCCGATGAAACGATTACTTTAACCCTTTACGGTAAAACCGTGCATGGTATGGAACCGCAAAATGGAGTGAATGCCGGGCTTGAGTGCCTGCATTTCTTAAACACATTAAGCTTTGCGGGTAGTGACCATTCATTTATCACATTTGCCGAAAACTGCCTATATAGAGATCCTTTTGGGGAAAAGTTGGGAATCCAGTACAGTGAAGATGTGCTCGGACCTTTAACGGTTAATGCCGGCATTCTCAATTACAATCATGCAGATGGTGGTTCAATTCATTTGAACATTCGCTTCCCATTAAATAATGATTACCAACGTACCATTGAAATGATCACGAAAAAAGCTGAGACCTGCCATTTCACAATCGCTGATGCGCGGCAATTCTCTACACATTATATCCCTGCCGATCATCCATTGATTAAAACACTACAATCGGCTTATCAATCGATTACAGGGGATGAACCCACACTTTTAACATCGGGCGGGGCAACGTATGCGACGTTAATGAAAAATGCGGTGGCTTACGGTGCGCTTTTCCCAGGTAAGGTAGATAGCTCTCACCAAATTGATGAATTTATAGAAATCGATGATTTAATCAAAGCGACTGCCATCTACGCCAAAGCCTTATATGAATTAAGCCACTTATAAAATCAAAGATATTTTTATCTGATGTTTGCAAGCGAGTGGTAACAACTGCGCTGGTACTACCACAACAAGCTGACTTGCTACCGTGGCTCCAAAAGAAAACAGCAACACAATCCCTAAGGGTGTGTTGCTGTTTTTGCTCTTTACTACTCTTGAAAGCCGCCTAAACTGGCGCCTTTGGCAAATAATCGCATGATGTTTTTTTCAACCGTTGAATCCGGTATTAATGGCGGTGCTTGGTGCGGTTTAATTCGTGCATCAAGCACAACATTATCGCAAGCCCAATGCTTATTCACATAAAAACTGTTCACGCCATATATATCATGGGAAGGATTACTGCGAGTGAATGTAGCCCAAACAAAGTTGTTAATGGACTCACTCAAAAAATGGCTGTCATCACATACGATGATCAATGGACAAGCAGGTAGTGGGCCCTTTGATCCAATTGCCTCGCATAAATCTTTCATTTGAACCTGTGTCTCGCCGTAACTTTCAAATTCAGAAAGCTGAATCGCGACGATTCCCGGCATTACCAAACGCTCATGATGGACCCCCGGTATTTCATTGAAAACGCCAGGAACCTCTAGGCATAAATCCCTTTTTATATCTCCAACTGCTGCGAATACAACCTTACTGCCGCTATTCAAACCTGTACCTGAGTAATCTAGGGTATCGATCGTCGTATTGGTATAAAAATGAAGGTCCCGATGAAGGTCTATTCGAGCCAACATATAAGTTAAGAAATGCTCTACATCATGAGAATCCAAAGGCTGGCTTTCTTCTGCTGTGATGAATAAGTACTTAGCTAAGCTAACTTGTCCTGTCCCTAAAATTCGATTAGCTATCGTGAGTAGCTCTGCCGGCTGCTTGACTTGTTGATAGGGCGTGTAACGTTCGCTGCCAATCGCAAAGAGCAGGGGGTGTACGCCCGCAGCATCTACGGCATGAACTTCTTTAACACCTGGAATTTCTTGCTTGATTGCATCGCCTGTGAGTTCATGAATTAATGCTCCGAACGCCGTGTCCTCTTGAGGGGGCCTTCCCACGACAGTAAATGGAAAGATCGCATTCTTCTTGGCATATACTTTGTGGACTCTCATGAGAGGAAAAGGATGCGTAAGGCTGTAGTAGCCCAAATGATCGCCGAAAGGGCCCTCCGGCTTGGTTTCGCCAGGATATATTTCTCCTGTGATAACAAAATCAGCATCATGACTAATACAATAGCCATCAATATAGCTGTATCGGAAGCGGCGCCCTGAGAGCAGACCCGCAAAGGTAATCTCACTCATGCCTTCGGGTAAGGGCATAACCGCTGACAACGTGTGTGCTGGTGGCCCGCCAATAAAACAGCTTACTTTTAAAGGGGCTCCTTGCTTAGTTGCCTTTGCCTGGTGGACTCCGATGCCGCGATGAATCTGATAATGCAAGCCGATCTCTTTATTTAATTCATACTCGTTCCCGCTCAGTTGAATCCGATACATCCCCAGATTGGAATTCATAATTCCTGGTTTCTCCGGATCTTCTGAATACACTTGAGGCAGGGTGACGAATGCACCGCCATCATCAGGCCAGTGCTTGATGAGTGGGAGGTCAGCAATGCTGATTTCCTCAAAAGCAGCCGGCAGACCACCGGATATTTTGATCGGCAGGGCTTTCCAGGCAGCAAGCCCCGTACCGATATGTTTAAGTGGGCTTTTCATTGCCTTCATGGGATCATTTCGCAAAGAGATTACGTTTTTCACACTTTCCCAAGTATCTCGGAATATATATTTGCTGCGCTCTACTGTACCGAAAAGGTTGGATACCGCCCGAAACTTCGAACCTTTAACATTTTCGAATAATAAGGCCCGGCCACCGGCTTCATGAACTTTCATATGAATGGCTGCCATTTCAAGCTCAGGATCAACTTCTTCATGAATGCGAACCAAATGTCCGTTCTTTTCTAAATCAACTAAGCATTCTTCTAAATTTCGATAGATCATTATTATTCTCCAATCAGATAGCTATTCCCCAAAAGGTCTATGTAATATTGTCATTCTACAACAATTTTCAAAAATAAAAAACTCGTCACATCGATGGCATTCAACCTTTCTTGCTGTAAATTTCTTCAATGGAATAGAAAAAGCACACCAATTGTAGTAGGCGTGCTCATTATTGGTAATAAATCTAATTCCTTACTGAGTAGGATTTAACTCAAGCTTAAAGGACCAGAACCGAAATAGAGAATCATTAATGATGCACCCATAAGAGAAAGGTTCTTAAAAAAATGAACTGTCTGAATTTGCTTTTGATCATCTGGCAATCCCCAAAAACGGTGGATGATAAAAGTTGTCGGTATTAAAAAAACAATAAGAAGAATTGCACCGAATTTTGAATAAAAGCCAAGTGCAACACTTAAACCACCAACAAGAGCAAAGAGACTCATAGCTGCAGCTGACAAATGGGGAAAAGGAGCTTTGGTTTTCTTCGCCATCTCTACTGTGTGAGTAAAACTTTTTATATGATTAAATCCTGCAGATATAAAAATAATTGAAAATAATATTCTTCCAAGTAATAGTACAAAATCCATAAATGTCATCCTTTCGTGTATCCCTCATATTTAGTCTATTTCAGCAGGTGATCCCAAAATTTTGTAAATTAATCTCTCCTACACCACAAAATCAACTCCAGTTCTAACTCCTGTTGCATATGGAACAGTTGTTGTATAAATTGGATTATAGAACATTACTTCAACGCCACTCAACCAACATAATCTTAATATTGTTGCATAAGCCACATTTTATCTAAACTGTCTAAAATTATTGCTGGAATGGAGGCGTCTTTGATGGAGGGCATTAAAGACCTACGTACGATTCGAACAAGGAAATTCATTATTGATTCCTTTATGCAACTTTTGATGAAAAAGGATTTCAAAAGTATCAAAATCAGTGATATTACATCACTAGCCATGATTAATCGGGCAACCTTTTATCACCATTTCGTCGATAAATTTGATTTGCTCGAAAAAGTGGTTAAAGAAGAATTAATGGCGAATGTTCTTCAGGAAATTTCAAAAAATGAAGAGTTTAATGATGAAATGCTTAAAAGTGTATTTTTATCCATAACTAAATTTCACTCTAGTTTATCTGAACGCTGTCAACGGAGTTATGATGATATGAGTGTGAATGTAGAAGCCATAATAAAAAAAGAACTTGGACACATTATTTATCAATTGCTGTTAAAAAAGTATCTGGGTGAAGGTAATGAAAAGCTAAGAATTGTCGCAACCATGCTAAGTTGGATGATTTACGCAGCTGCAGTTGATTGGAAGCAGAACAGCAGTAAATCACCAGAGGAATATTTTGATTATGCAATTTTGTCTATTAGGCAATTATTAGGGAATGGAACAGCTTAACATTTTGTGATTTTCCCCGAACTTATAAAGGATCGTCAGGGATATGGTATCTATTCCCATGAAACCGTCATGTGCATAATCATTCCAATTGCTGGAAATGATAGGGTTACGCGTTACTTGAAGGAGCAGGTTTTATGGGCAATTTCGTTCAGGAAATGAAATCCACATTCGCCGAGCAAGATGATTTTTTCATTCACGAAGAGCAATTTGATCATACGGCTCTTTTTCTTATTGGATTTAATTCGCTCATCAATTTTTCCAAGACCAATTTATACGTTCGGCAAATGGCGCAATTGTCTGATTCCGTTGATGAACTATTTACGAATCTCAGTGATCAGCTTGATGTTGATGCTAAACAAATCATGAAGGCTGTACTAGAAGGCAAATTGGTCATCTTAACAGGAGATGATCAACGTAACGCCATTGTGGAACCAGTCCCCCAAAATCTGCGGAGAAGCATTGATGAGCCCAAAAATGAAAGCCCTGTTCAAGGTCCTTTGGACGCATTTGGAGAGGATATCGATATTAACATAGGGCTGATCAGAATGAGACTGGGCTCTGAGCGTCTGATCCATAGCTCCTATCAAGTCGGAGAGCTTCCAAAGCGAAGAATTTCCATGCTTTATCTTAAAGGAAAAGCTCCGGAAGATCTAATTGAAAAAATAGACCAGAGGTTGAAACAAGCTCACTCAGATATTGAAACGATAAATGACCTGAATAATCTTTTTGGTGCCCATAAATTTGTACCTGTCAGTCATTTCTCCATAACTGAACTTCCACAACAAGCCGTCTATTTATTAAAACGGAACAGAGTCGTTCTTTTTTTGGACAATACGCCCTATGCCGTTATTCTTCCGAATCTGTTCTGGGATATGTTGTCCACAGCCAATGATCGCAATTTCCATGTCAGTTTCACATATCTGATTCGAACCCTCAGGGGATTGGGGATATTGTGCAATCTCATCCTTCCCGCTTTATATATTGCCATAACATCAGTCAATCCTGAAGTATTGAAAATAGACCTCGCCTTGTTTGTAGCAGAAAGCAGAGAAGGGATTCCCCTTACACCTTTTTTTGAAACCCTCGCTATGGTCATATTAGTTGATTTAGTGATTGAAGCGATTATCAGACTCCCCAAAACCGTAGGACCGACCGTTACGATGGTTGGAGGAGTCATACTAGGCCAAGGGATGGTGGAAGCGAAATTGGTCAGTAATTTATTGGTTATTGTCATCACTGCCATGTTGATTTCAGGTTCAACAATCGTGGGAGTTCAAAACTCGTTGTACATTCGTACGCTAAAATACTTTATTTTAATTGCGGCATCCGTTTTCGGCATAATGGGTATATGTACCGGATTATTATTTGTATGCATAATTCTGGCAAGTTTTAAGACATGCGATATTCCATATATGGCATTTCGAATAACGGAAAAGGGGGATGCCAAGTGAACCATAGGGTACAACTTGTGATGTTGGTTTGTGTCATGAGTGGGGGCTTCGTTTTTTTGCTGTATCCCAAAATCATAAATTCAATCACGGTAGGTGGTCATTGGGTAGTAATTCTTTGTGCAGGATTGCTGCAAATGGCATTTATGCTGATCTACAAAAAAGGATTGGATTATTTTCCGAAAAAGGATGTGATCGATATATTTAGGCAAATGGGAAAGTGGGCTGCATTCATCGTGCTTGTCCCTTTTGCATTTGTTCTTACAGCGATGGTTGGATTCAGCCTTCGAGCTCACAGCGAAGAGATCATAGCCATTTTTTTGAATCGGACTCCTTATTGGGCGGTTCTGGCTGTTTTCGTTTTTCTAGCTGCTATGGCAGCAGTAAAAGGGTTGGAAACGATGTTGCGTGCTTCTGTCGTTGTATTCATTATCGTTAATTCATTGGTATTGTTCATCGCATTTACTGTAATCATCAATTTTGATGTGCATAATGCTTCACCCGTTTTGCCTTCATCTCCAAAATTTTTATTCAACACACAGTTTTACTATCTATCGGGTTTTTCATCGTTATTATTTTTAGGCTTCGTGCCTTCCGAAAACAATTTGAAGTACGGTCAACTGTTTATGGTATGGACCTATGTGACGTTGCTCATTCTCCTAACGGTTTATCTTCCGCTTTTCACATTTGGACAAGAAACGGTTGTCACGTTTCGTTATCCATTAGCAGAAGCGGTGAATTTCGTTGACTTGAGATGGTTTGTAATCAGCCGGCAATCGATGTTCTTCGGTATCTCATTAATCGGATTCACGATCTTCTTGAATGCCATAATGCTATGGATGACCGGACAAATTATGCAGAGAACGTTCAATTGTCAAAGAACCAAATCGTATTATTGGATCATTGCTTTCGCTCTAATCGCATTTCTTATGGGAGTATATGTCCCCAACCGGGACATGGTTGAAAAACTTTTGTTGTTGAGTACAAGTGCTCACGTTTTGTTTATCGTCATCCTTACATTTACTATTTTTATCTATGGCGTCTTAGGTAATCTAAGGATGGCGAGTTATGAAAATAAATAATCGATTCAAACTTTTCATTGTACTTACGGCTTTAACCCTTCTCTGTGGTTGTTGGGATGTCAAAGAAATCAATTTGCGTACCCCCCCTTTACTTATCGGCATAGCCAAGGGAAACGATGATGAATACAAAGTGACATTGTTTGTTCCCATAACGCAAAGAGGCAAAACAGCTTCAAGAATAGTAACGGGAAAAGGCAATTCAATTTTCAATATTCTGCAACAAATGCAGACAAACTCTGATGATGCCCTCGATTTCACACAAGTACAATTCATTCTTATCCAAAACAATTTGGCAGAGAACGAAGAGGAAATGGGTAAACTAGTTAGACTATTAATGGAGTTAGAGCAACTGCCGTCCAAAGCGTTGGTTGCAATTACAGATGAGGATATCGAGAAAATGCTGTCGAATATTGACAAAGTGGCAGGTGTTCGAGTTACCTCTATTAATGATTTTTTTACTAAAGGGGAGTGGGCACCAGAGGTTTCGAGTACCCGCATCTTGGAATTGTATCGGAGTTTGTATTCCTATACGGAGGATATAAACGTTCCAATTGTCATTTCCGGCAAAGAAACAGTATTACACTTCGAAGGCTCCGCCTTTTTCAAAAAAGAGAAAATGGTGGGACGGATCAACCCCATGGAAAATCTGCTGGTTAATTTGTTTCATCACCACAGTGCAACCGGCGAGATTGAGAGCCTGGGCTCTGCCGATATGATTGTAAAAAACAGCTCATTGCATATCAAGTCGTCAATGAAAAAGGATGAACCGTTAGTGTCATGCGATTTGAAATTAAAGATACACGTTATGGAAAGAAAAGAGAGCGTGACGGATAAACAGATCCATGAAGAACTCGAAAAGCTGATCGAAAAGCAATTTAATAAGATATTTGAACAAGCCCAAAAAAACAAATCAGATATTTTTGGGTTTGGCCAACATTTTCGGAATCAGATTCCATATCAGGAATTAAAAAACTGGAGAGAAGAATATTATCCAAAGCTAAAAGTGTATTTTCAGGTCCATGTAAGCCATGTGTAATTTTCAAAAGAACCTCCATATCATCATGAGAAGCTCATCTGGATATACGAACCCCCGTTGCTAGCACTTTTGCAGGCAGCGGGGGTTCTGTTTTGTGCCGCGATTGCGACCCTTGATAAGCAGGGTCAGCCATCTTCACCAACTGCTTGCCTTTGTTTTGGCCCTTCAGCATGTCGATAAAAGCCCGGGGTGCGTTCTCAATGCCATTTTGTAGTCCTCCAATACCAACGTAGATGATTAAGACATCATGCTGCAGATTCCACAAGTCCAGCATGCCGAGACAGCACTAGTCTGCCCATACCTTCATTAACTTTTTCATTGAATGTTTGTTGCGAATGTACATTCGCTTATGTCGAACCCAAAGGGGTATTATGGATAGTTCAATTCAATAATATAGTTACTTGACAAAAGTAAGTTAGCATATTATTATACTTGTATAAAGTTTATAACTTTAAAAAAATAAGCAAAGGAGTTTAGGAATGAGAAATTATCCTCAACTAGGTGTATTACTTTTAAGATTAATTTTGGGGATTACCTTCTTCGCGCATGGGGTTTCTAAGTTTCAAGGAGGGATCGGCAATATAGCGAATTGGTTCACCAGTATTGGTATTCCGAGTTATATGGCTTATGTCGTTGCTCTAATAGAATTAATAGGTGGAATTGCCCTGATTCTAGGGTTAGGAACACGAATGGTCTCAGCACTCTTAGCAATTCTTTTAATAGTTGCTACGTTTAAAGTGAAACTTGCCGTAGGTTTCTTTGGGAATGGACAAATGGCTGGTTACGAACTTGATCTAGCCATGATTGGTATTGCTCTTTATCTTTTCTTAAATGGCAGTTATCTACTTTCTATTGATTCATTTTTCAAAAAAGAAAGAACTGCTCTTTGATTTTGCTTATGTATAAGAAATTCATTTTTGTAAATAATTATCAGGTGGTGTTTTGAAATGAGTTTTTTGGATAAAATTTTTGGAGATGGAAATAAAAAGGAGAGTACTCAAATGTCAAATGTAAACCTAGCAATTATTTACTACAGTTCAACTGGAACTAATCATCAACTTGCTAACTGGGCAGCAGATGGTGCTAAAGAAACAGGAGCGGAAGTTAGAGTCTTAAAGATTCCTGAGCTTGCTCCACAATCAGCCATTGATTCCAACCCGGTGTGGAAAGCACATAGTGAGGCTACCAAAGATATTCCAACTGTGAGTTTGAGTGATTTGGAATGGGCAGATGCTATAATTTTTAGTATTCCAACACGATTCGGTAATATGCCAGGACAAGTGAAGCAATTCATTGATTCCACAGGTGGTCTGTGGTTCCAAGGTAAATTAGCGAATAAAGTTGTAAGTGCCATGACTTCGGCTCAAAACTCTCATGGGGGCCAAGAGCAAACTATTCTTTCTTTGTACACGACGATGTATCACTGGGGAGCAATAGTTGCAGCTCCTGGTTATACGGATCCAGTTATTTTCGCTTCTGGTGGTAATCCTTATGGAACTAGTGTGACCGTGGATCAGTCCGGTAAAATCGTTGAAGATGCTGAAAAGTCTGTTAAACATCAAGCCAAGCGTACAATTCAGGTAGCCCGCGCAATCAAAAATGGTTTAACTAGCTAAGAGTCAAAATAATTAAGAGGCTGCTTTTTGCAGCCTTTTTACATATAATTAGTAATTTTCTTCGCTTCGCTTAACCATATATAACAATTCATAGAAAAGGAGGAGTGTGTCTCGCTAGTGCGAGCAGCTCCTCCTTTTTAGCTTTTTCTTGGATGGTTTGTTTACTTAGTGAGTGGATAGGCATGTGATCCTTGCTAAGTAAAGTAAATATGGTTGACAAACTCCTGTATGTTTGTGTCGCTGAACAACATTAGACAGTTGTCCAATGACACAAATGTGCCTACATATCCACAATGTGACTTGAGACAATCAAGCGCTCTCCGCGAGTTTGCTTTTCTCTGCCTGTTTCAAACGCAAGTACGACAGAATGAACCATGTACACAAAGCGAGACACACCCACATTACGACCAATATCAGCACATCGTGCCGCAAAAGAGCGTAATCCCCTGTCGAAAGCAGCACACGGAATCCTTCCACCGTATACGTCATAGGCAACGCTCCGTGAAGCGTCTGCATAAGTTGCGGCGTCAACTCAGCCGGGAACACCCCTCCAGTAGCCGTCAGTTGCAATACGAGAATGACAATGCCCAGCAGCTTTCCGATATGCGGGAATGCCGTAACCAAGAGTTGAACGACGGACATGAATACAAGACTGGAGCAATAGGCAAACGCGAAAAATTCGAATGGGAAAGTCGGACTTAACCCCACCGCGGCGATCAGAATGACGCTGGCGATGGCGGTTTGAGCGAGCGCGACGATGGCGAGCACGCCGAATTTCGAGATGTACCACAAAAATCCGGACGGGGGCGGCGAAACCGTCGCTCGGAAAGAAAATATGTTACCAAACAAGAGAGCACCGATATAGAAACTGAGTGAAACGAAAAACGGCGCCACTCCCGTTCCGTAGTTCGGAAGCGGATGAAGGGACTGCTCCTTCAAATGGACGGGATTGGCGAGCATCGCGAATAAATTATCCGATGCATGAATATTTCCCGCTTTTTCCGCTCCTTCCGATAGGCCCCGGCTCAGTTCGGCCCCCCCCTGTGCGAGTGCTTGCTGCCCGTCAGACAGCTTAGCGACGTTGGTCGTAAGGCTGTTCCATCCGCCAGACACTTTATGAATACCATCCGCGGCGGCAGCAACGCCGTCACGAAGCTTCGAAGAACCGTCGCCAAGCGCCGCCAAACTGCTTGCGATTAGCCCGGCTTCGTTCGCGAGCTGTTCCGCGCTGCCGCCAGCATTCGCAATGCCCATGGACAGCGAGTTCGTCCCGCCGTTTAATCGATCGAGCGCATCGGATAACTGCTTGCTTTGCTTTCCGATGAGCATCAGATCCGCATTTTTGGCCTCATTGGGGTGCGCTGCAAGCCATTTCGACAACGCCTCGTTCAGTTGCTTAGCCGCAGCCGACGCCTTGTCCGTCCCTTGAGCAGCGTCTGTGCTTCCCGATTTCAGCTGATCGAGCCCTCTTCGAAGACTCCCAATGCCGCTGGAAAGCTTGGTGGCGCCTTGCTCTAGCTGCTCGGCGCCTCCGGAGAGGCGATCCGAAGCAGAGATCAGTTCGGAAGCACCCTGATCTAGCTTCGATACGGAAGTTTGTTCATTGCGCAGACCGTCGAGAAGAGCTTTCGTCCCGTTAGCCGACTCCATCAGGCCGGCATCGAGCCGAGACGCTGCGTTGCTCGCCTTCTGGAAGCCCCCGGTCAACGGGGTCAGTTGTTCGTAAATGGCTTTGGAGTAGCTTACCGAAAGCTTTTCCGATAGCCGCTGCCTAATCGTTTCGACTGCGGATTTGCCAATTTTGCTCACGATATAATTAAGGCCCTCGTTCAGCTTCACGGTCAGCTCCAGCGGTGTTGGCTGCGCTGCCCCCAAGGACGTCGCCCGATGGGAAAAGTCGGAAGGAATGAATATTTCGAAATAATACGTCCGGTTTCTGAGTCCCGCATCCGCTTCCTCTGCGTCGATAAACCGCCATTCTAAGGAACGGTCCTTCTTGAGCTCGTTGACGAGATCATTGCCAATCGCAAACGTATTACCTTGGTAATCAACCGGCAGGTCCTCGTTCACAACGGCGACAGGCAGCCTTTCCAAGTGCGCATACGGATCCCAATACGTCCATAAATAAGTTCCATTGTAGAGCGAGGGTATCAAGCACATCGCGATTAATGGCACGAATAATCTCCGAGATCCAAAAAACGCGCGCCATTCCTTCCACAACCATTTCAATAAATTCGCCTCCCCGGAATTTGACCGCTTCGACCTTGTCCAATATTTCCTTAGTATCCATTAATCGAAAGAAATCATTCAGGAAACGATAAATTCCATTATCATTCGACCCATTAAAAGGAAGACTGGACTACATTCTGATCATTCATACTAGGATCAAATCCTTTTAAGGGGATGTGTCCATGTATAAGAAACTTTTAATATTCAAGGTGATTGTAGCTTGTATTATTTTAACAACATGTACTAATTGTCAGTCTTCAACAAATCAAGTCATACATGTTTCACAGCCTGTTATGTCTATTTCCCAAGGGGCTAAACATGCCTATTTAACCTTTGATGATGGGCCGTCTGAGAATACAGAACGAATCTTACATATTTTACGCAAATATGGCATCCATGCCACATTTTTTGTGATCGGAGATTCATCTACCGAAGGAAAACGGTTATATCGACTTATCCATGCAGAGGGCCATGTCATTGGTAACCATACCTATACACATAATTATCATTCACTTTATGCATCTGTTCAGGCTTTTTCCGAAGATACAGAGCGACTCGAAAGACTGTTGGAGCAAACAATCGGTGTAAGGTCGACCTTGCTCCGTTATCCGGGTGGATCCAATAATCAAGTTAGCCGACATTTCGGGGGCAAAGGTATCATGCCTCGTATTATTCATGAAATGAGCAGAGAAGGTTACATGTATATGGATTGGAACGTGAGCTCCACAGATGCAGCTAGGACTGTTCAGCCAAAGAATGAAATCATCGATGCCGTACTAAGTGCTTGTAAAAATAAAAAAGAAGCAATCATTTTAATGCATGATGTAAAAGTGAAAAGGACAACGGTTGAAGCTCTCCCTACCATTATTGAAGGTTTACTTAAACAAGGTTATCAATTTAATGTGCTGGGTAAGAATTCATTTCAGTATCATTTTGAGTGAGGAATGAAAGGAAAGAGATGTAGTTCAATACCAATGACATCTTCTTTAGACTATTCTTGTCGGTTGAAAAGAACTTTGTCCGAATGAAGTCCGCGTAAACCGCGGGCTTTTTTAGTTATCGGATGTTCAATTTACGATGACAAGAACTGGATCCAATTCTATAGTTGAGAGACTTGCTTCAACGCGGATTTGGTAAAATGCTGGATCTTGCCTATTACCGTATATTTATTCATCTATTCACATGTACCCATTCCGACAAAGCACCCCGTTCATACCCTATAAGAGTGCATTCATGAATCCTTTCATTAGTTAGTCGATTATTGGATGGGAAGCGAGGGAGGAATTGATTTGAGTATTTGGTTAAACAAGGCTATTCTTGGCAAAGGGAACAAGACACGACTAATAATCGGTGGGACACGGTGTGTGTATCTAAGTATCTGGAAATTAAAGGGTTCAAACGTTACGGGGAAGCAGATAATTGACGATGTCTGTGCTGCTAACATTGTATGGAGAGAGTATAAAATTAAATTTGAAGTATTATCGATCAGACAGTATAACGGTCCAAAAGATGCTGAATTTTCTTCAAATGAATTGTCAAGAAATCTGACTCCTAAAATGAAAGAACTCTTACTGGATGTACAGGAAAATCCACCTATTCCTGCACCCAAGAATGCATTTTTCATTCCAGTTCTGTATTGTGGTGGAAGCTTTAAAGAAATCGAAGTAAGCCCTGATGGTAAGAAGCTTAATCGAGTGTTGGGGCTTACAAATAGGTTAAAATTGTTTGATAAAAAAACGAAGAAATTACTGGATCGTTCTTTAGTAACTATATTTCTAACACCAAGAATATTAAAAGGAAGAACAGACAAATTCCTTTTGGCTCACGAATTGGGTCACACATTAAACTTTAGAGCTAAAGGGGTTGCAATTTGCCAACCAAAGCCAAACACCGACCACTGTTTACATTCAGCTAATCCTAAAAACTTAATGTATCCTTCACCTCCTGAGAATAGTAGTATACTTACTTCAGAGCAAGGAGCTATAGCACGGCGTGGTTTTTTCACCTATGAATGTAATTCTGAACTTGGATGCTCATAAAGTGTAATAGTGAATCCGTCACATCCCCAAAGTTCGATTATTCATTTGCAATAATATATTAATATCAGAATTTTGATAGTATACTATTGATATTTAATAGTCTAGGGGATGGCCGGATGAATACAAAGGATAGTAAAAAAGCACGGAAAACATCGCTTTATATGCAAACAGCCGAGAAGGTAAAAGAGGAAATATCACTAAGGAATCTGCAACCGCATGATCCTGTCCCTTCTGAGGGGGAATTAGCTAAGCTGTATTCCGTCAGTCGAATGACAACAAAGCTTGCATTGGAGATTTTAGTAAAGGAAGGCATTGTATATAGACTTGCACGCAGAGGAACTTTTGTATCTGGGGACTATGTGAGCGGGAAACAAGAGAAACGCTTGACTCAGGATGTCACAAAGGGGCAACCCGCGAAGAAAAGAATTGCTATGATCTTTCCCAATATGGATGAGTATACAGCTAGAATTATTGCTTCAGCAGAAGGAGAAGCAAGGGAATTAAACTGCCATATATTAGTTCGTATTTCGAAGGACAAAGAGGACGAAAGTGAGTGCCTTCAGGAACTGTACGAGGATCAAGTTGATGGCATCATTTTGTACCCAAGAGGACGAAAAAAATGCAGTGAGAAAGTGTTGGCACTCAATCTATTGAATTATCCTCTTGTCATTATTGACCGCATTTTCCGCGAGGTTCATATCGATTGCGTCTATCACGATCATTATCAAGGTACGTATAATCTTACTGAATATTTGATTGCAAAAGGTCACAAGGAAATTGGTTATATCTCCATGCCCTTTGATGGAGTGACGAGTAGAAATGACCGGTATCAGGGCTATGTACAAGCTATGTTGGATCACAATCTATCACTTAACCGTCAAAATATTTTTTTGCAGTGCTCGGAGGATTACCTGAATAACCTTACTGCTTCCAATCCGCAATTGGAGGAGTTCATTGAGAACAATCCTACGTTAACAGCAGTCTTATGCACAGATGATTATTTGGCGACTTCTTGCCTCTTTACGGCTCTTCACATGAATAAGTCAGTACCAGAGCAGCTGTCTATTGTCGGTTTTTCTGATATTCTTTTGGCAAGTTTACTTCCTGTTCCTTTGACGACCGCAAGGCAAACTACGGAACAATTAGGACAAGCAGCAGTAAATCTGTTGTTCAAACGGATGAAACATTCGCGAGAAGGCGCTATTACGATTAAAGTAAACACTTCGATTATTGAACGAAATTCCGTGTATACGATTCCGATAAAATAGCCATTTCATACGATAAATAAATGAATCCTTAACGATGGATTATGGAGGTTTACCTCTATTCCAGCGTTAAGGATTTTTTTGTTATTCAGTAAAAATCAGTACTATACAAACTATATGTCAGTGATATATATAATTCTTTAAAATCAGCCTGTTTCAACTTTTCATCTGTTCGGAAGTATATATTTTCTTTTTGTTAAGGAGTTGAATAGATGATTTTTAGTGAATTTTTGGAATTCCGGTTTACAAAATCAACAAATCCAGAACCATTGTATATGTCAATGACATAATATAGTCTGAAATTGTGCAATTGGCATTTTATGTTATCAGGAGGGGGAGTTACTTGGAGGAGGGACTGGACGATTTGCAAAGCTAAGAAGTTTGACATTTGCATGGTGAATTCAGAAATAGGGAGCTTGACTATGAGAATGTTTCAACGGTTGTGGTTGAGCAAGCTAGCGCTGCAGATCAATCACCGGTAACAGCATACAAAGATGGTGATTTTACTTGGAATTCGCTTTAGTTGTCTGTTGGACTTTACAATTTGCATCCGCAAGAAAAAACCTCGTTAACCAGTGATACGATTTTAGATTAAGATGCACCCAAATTCAAAGAGAAGAGTGGAGAAACGACAGTGAAAAAACAATTAGTAGTAGGAAGTACGGCATTTCTTGTTGCTCTTACAGCATTGACTGGCTGTGACTCAAGCACAAGTGAAAATAAACCAGCTGCTGCGAGTGAAGCAACCACTTCAGCTTCACCCAAGGCTGCTGCAACTGCCAGTAACGCAGCCTTCAAAGAAGCTCCGATGCTTCAAGAGCTTGTCAAAGCAGGTACAATACCTGCAGTGGCGAATCGCCTTCCAGTAAAAGCCGATGTCATGGTGGAACCCGTGTTTGAATCAATCGGTAAATATGGCGGCGATTGGAACAATCCTTGGAACGGTCCAGATGACAAATGGGGCATTGAAATGATAACGGAAGAACCACTATTCCGTTTCAAACAAGATGGTAGCGGCGTAGAACCAGACGTTGCCAAGAGCTATGATGTGAATGCGGATTCCACCGAATACGTCATTCATTTACGTGAAGGCATGAAGTGGTCCGATGGAAAACCATTTACTGCAGATGATGTTATTTTCTACTGGGAGCATATGCTGATTCCAGAAACCTTCGGTAAAGCGTTGTACGATTGTTATTATTCCAATGATCCGGTAACAGGAGCGAAAGAAAGAGCAGAAGTTACCAAAGTGAACGACTATGCATTCAAGGTAAAATTCAAACATCCGAGTGTACAGTTCCTGGAGCGTGTGGCGATTGATAATAAATGGTTCTTTGCACCAGCTCATTATTATAAAACCATTTTGCCTGAATTTATCGGCGAAGAGAAAGCACTTGAGGTTGCCAAACAATACGGCTTTAAAGATACGAAGACGCTCGGCCTATGGACAGGCTACTATTACTGGTTATACCCGCAGCGTCCAACGCTTCGCCCTTGGGTTGCGAAGAATGATGCGAATAGTGATCGCTTCGTGATGGAGCGTAACCCATACTTTTTCAAAACAGATGCGGAAGGCCAACAGCTTCCTTACATCGACCGTATCGTCATGACGAAAATGCAAGATGCTAGTCACAAGCTGGTTGAAACGATGGCAGGCAACGTGCAAGTTGCGCAGTTTGACTTTAAGGATTATACGGTGCTGAAAGAAAATGAGAAAAAAGGTGATTACCGTGTGCTTCCTTGGAAAACGCCAGGCTGGTCCAGCACAGGTGTTGAATTGAACCAAACAACGGAAGATCCTAATCTCCGCAAGTTATTCCAGGATATTCGTTTCAGAGAGGCGTTATCTGTGGCTGTTGACCGGAAGCAAGTGTCGGAGATTATTACGAGTGGCGTCGGTTTGCCAGCCCAATCCTCTGTACCAGATGGCCTTCCGAATTTTCAAAGTGGCTGGAACAAGCAATGGGTTGAGTATGACGTTGCGCGTGCTGCGAAGCTCTTTGATGAAATCGGTTTGAAATGGGATAGCAATCATAAATACAGAACATTCGCTGATGGCTCGAACCTGTCCTTACTGATTTACGAAGAAAAAGGATCAGACAACGAGCAATGGATCGAGCTTCTTAGAAAATATTATGATCAAGTCGGCATTAAAACGGAATTGAAAATTGTGGATCAAGGCGCATACTTCGATCTGAAGTATGCGAATAAAATTCCAGTGTCCGTCAAAAACATAAATATTGTGAACGTGGCTTTGAGACCAGATGAGCTTGTTCCACTTCGCGTTATCACACCATGGTTCGGTCATTACGGTCTATACAATTCCTCCAATGGTAAAGAAGGCGTTAAGCCGGAAGGCGATGTAGCAATGATCATGGAGAATTGGAACAAGGTGAAGGCTGCTAAGACGAAAGAAGAGATTACGAAATGGAGCAATGAAATCGTTAAACTTCACCAGAAAAATCAATGGGCTATCGGTTACACTGCGGCGACGCCGTACCTCACTGTCGTGAAGAATAATGTGAAAAATGTGCCAACGCTTGTCAATGCTGACGAATACAGAGGCATAGGTTTTGCTCATCCGGCTCAATTTTACATGAAATAAACAACTAGCTGCGTAAAAATGGGGGGGCTTGTCCTCTCCCATTTTTTGCGTAATGAAGAGAGGAAAACCATGTTAACTTACATCGCGCGCAGAGGGATCATGATGATTCCGGTCGTTCTGTTCATTTCTATGATTGTATTCTTCATTATTCAGCTTCCACCAGGGGATTTCATCAGCACGTACGCCTCCAAGATGTCGACAAGCGGTGAAATTATGGATGATCAAGCGCTTCAGTTGATGCGAGAAGCCTATGGTTTGGATCAATCCTGGTATATGCAGTATTTCAAATGGATGTGGGGCATGGTGACCAGAGGGGATTTTGGTTATTCACTTAGCTTTAATCGCCCGGTATCTGCCATTATCGGACAATACATGCCGCTAACGCTGGTCGTTTCCTTGATTTCAATGCTGTTTACGTATACATTGTCTATCCCAATCGGGATTTACAGTGCTGTGAAGCAATATTCCGTTGGTGATTACCTATTTACGGCAATCGGCTTTCTAGGAATGGCAACCCCTAATTTCCTTATGGCTATTATTCTAATGTACTTATCCTATGTTAGCGTAGGTGATCCGATGCTTGGCTTATTCTCGCCAAAATTCGTAGAAACAGCGTGGTCAATGGCAAAATTCATAGACTTCTTAAAGCATATGATCATTCCTGTCATCGTAATTGGAACTGGAAGCACCTGTGATTTGATACGCGTCATGAGAGCGCAGATGCTTGATGAAATGGATAAGCCTTATATGTTAACGGCAAGAGCAAAGGGGCTCTCAGAGAAGAAAATCATTATGAAATATCCGGTTCGAGCTGCGATCAATCCAATTATCAGCACACTAGGATGGTCACTTACCGCGATTTTCACAGGCTCAACGATTACGGCCATTGTATTAAATCTACCAACTCAGGGACCGGTTATGTACAAAGCACTTCTCACACAGGACATGTATCTTGCAGGTACATGGTTACTTTTCATGGCCGTTTGTATTGTGCTTGGTACGTTGATTTCGGATATATTGCTCGTCTGGCTCGATCCTCGAATCCGCATGCAAAGAAAAGGAATGTGACGAATGAAAACGAGATTAAGCGGTACAGCCCTATGGACTAACCTATTGGGGTCAAAGCGTTATGCAAAAGCAAATAAGGAAGAAAATTATTATGCATCCTCCCATTGGCGACTGATGATTCGCAAGCTAATGAAGCACAAACTGGCAAGAGTCAGCCTTTTTTTATTGGCTTTTATGTACTTGCTAGCGCTATTCGGCAACTTTATTGCCCCGCAAGGCCTGGACAGCTATGACAGCGTAAATTTAAACAGTCGACCGTCTAAATTGCATTGGATAGATGCCGAAAATAAATTCCACTTTGTTCCTTTCGTCTATGGGCTCAAATCGGAACGCAATCCGGAAACACTAAGAAAAATATTCGTTGAAGATACTACTCAAAAGTATGCGATTCAATTTTTTGTAACGGGAAATGAGTATCGATTCTTAGGTATTATTCCAAGTAAGCTGCACTTATTTGGCGTAGAAGCCCCGGGCCGTTTTTTTGTTTTCGGTACGGATGGTATGGGTAGGGATTTGTTCTCAAGAATCGTTCTTGGTAGTCAGGTTTCTCTTACCATTCCGCTTGTTGGTGTCAGTATCAGCTTTATCCTTGGTTTGTTGATTGGTGGGATATCCGGCTATTTCGGTGGTATCATCGATACGATCATTCAAAGGCTTATTGAGATTATTCGCTCTTTTCCTACTCTTCCACTATGGATGGCACTCTCTGCGGCGATACCCCCAAAAGTTCCTATTGTACAAATGTTTCTGTACATTACGATTATTATGGCTTTCATTGAGTGGACGGAACTGGCTAGAGTTGTACGGAGTAAATTTATGTCGCTAAGGAATGAAGATTATGTGATGTCCGCACGAATATCCGGAGTCAGCAGCGCGCGAATTATTGGCGCACATCTCGTACCTGGATTTATGAGCTATCTCGTCGTAACGATGACGCTCGCCATTCCGTCTATGATTATCGGTGAAACCGCTATGAGCTTTCTGGGGTTAGGCATTCGCTCGCCTGCGGCAAGCTGGGGAGTTCTTCTGCAGGAAGCTCAGCAAATGGAAAATGTCGCCTTGTACCCCTGGAAATTGATCCCGTTGGTTTTTGTCATCACAACCGTGCTCTCATTCAATTTTCTAGGCGATGGTCTGCGGGATGCAGCTGATCCTTACAAATAAATCATACATTCTAATCGAGTGAGGTAAATTCTTATGGCTGAATCGGCAACAGTAAAGCAATCCCAAACGTTGCTCCAAGTGGATGAGTTAAATATTCATTTTCCAACAGATCGTGGTTTGCTAAAAGCAGTGAATGGGGTTAGCTTCCATGTGAAGAAAGGCAAAACTTTGGGAATCGTTGGAGAGTCGGGCTGCGGTAAAAGTATAACAGGCAAGGCTATTCTCGGAATTGAGCCGAAAACTTCAAAAATTTCGGGAACCATTCAGCTTGGGGATGTCGATGTCGCAAAGCTGAAAAGAAATGGAGCTGAAATCCGTGCCATTCGCGGAAGTAAAATCGCAATGATTTTTCAAGAGCCGATGGCCGCCTTTTCTCCTTTGTATACGATTGGCAATCAAATTATTGAAACGATATTGCTTCATCGCACGAAAAATAAAAAGGAAGCCATGCAAATGGCGATTGACATCCTGCAGCGTGTGGGAATTTCGAATCCGGATAAGCGTTTCCACCAATATCCACATGAATTTTCCGGTGGCATGATGCAAAGAGCAATGATTGCCATGGCGCTATCCTGTGAACCTGAGTTACTCATTGCGGATGAACCAACGACCGCACTTGATGTCACCATTCAAGCCCAAGTACTGGAATTAATGAAGCAGCTGCAAAGAGATTTTGGCATGGCTATTGTGTTTATCACGCATGATTTGGGAATTGTAGCGGAGATGTGCGATGAAGTCGCTGTCATGTATCTAGGGAAAATTGTCGAGCAAGCGCCAGTACAAGATATTTACCATCATCCCAAACATCCGTACACGAGAGGTTTATTGCGTTCCATTCCGACGATCCACAGCAATAAGGCTCGCTTGGAATCCATTGAAGGAACGGTGCCCGTTCCAATCAACATGCCTCCGATGTGCGGATTCTACGATCGCTGTAAGGACCGCATTCCGGGTCTTTGCGACAAGTATGAAGTTCCGCAGACGATGCTGTCTGACGATCATAGGGTCTCTTGTTTTCTGTATAGCGATAAATCAAATGGAAACGGAGTGCGCCCATGACTGACCAACTCATTATGCAAGTGCAGAATCTAGTCAAGGAATATCCTGCACACGAACGTGTCGGAAGAAGCCGCCATGCACCTTCTGTTAAAGCGGTTTCGGATATTTCGTTTACCATTCGCAAAGGGGAGACGTTTAGCCTCGTAGGCGAGTCTGGCTGTGGCAAGACAACGCTAGGCAGGTGCTTAGTTCGGGGAATTGAAGCGACTTCTGGTCAAGTGTACTATTACACAGCGGATGGCCGTCAAGTGGATTTTTTGCAGGTGAAAAAACAAGCATACAAAGAAATACGACAAGACATTCAAATGATTTTTCAAGATCCGTATTCTTCCTTGAATCCACGAATGACCGTTTACGATATCATCAGCGAGCCGCTAAGGGCTTCTTCAAAACTAACTAAATTGCAAATCGAAGAGATTGTGGTTCAGATGGCCGAACGCACGGGGTTGAATGCGAGTTACTTGAGACGTTATCCGCACGCCTTCTCGGGAGGACAGCGTCAACGAATTGGAATCGCCCGAGCACTCATCACGAATCCGAAAGTCATTGTTTGCGATGAAGCTGTCTCAGCACTAGATGTTTCGGTGCAGGCGCAAATCATTAATTTACTTAAGGATTTGCAGGAGCAGTATCAAATTACCTATCTCTTTATTTCGCATGATCTATCCGTCGTCAAGCATATTTCTGACCGAATTGCTGTCATGTACTTAGGGAGAATCGTGGAGCTGGGAACGACGGAAGAATTATTTCAACAGCCGAAACATCCCTACACGCAGGCGCTGCTGTCATCGGTGCCTAATCCCGACCCGGCAATTAAAAGGGAGAGAGTTATTCTGCAAGGGGAGGTCCCTAATCCGGCTAATCCGCCAAAGGGTTGTCATTTTCATCCAAGATGTGCTTACAAAACGTCGTTATGCGAGACAACCGCGCCTGAATTACAAGAGGCATCTGAGGGACATCTGGTAGCCTGTCATTTCACGAATGAGTTGATGCTTAAAGGAATATACAATCAACCGTTGAAGGAGATTCTTCTATGAAAATATTCGATCAAATACCAGATTGGGAGACTGTGCTTCGTGTTGCGCCGTTGCTGTATATGGATCGTCAGGAACCTTTTAAACCTGATCGTGTCGGGGTTACCGTTTTCAAGTCTTCAGGGCCCTCACAATCGTTTAACAGAAATATTCAAGTTGATCATGATCGGGTGCAAATGGTGATTGAATACGCTATTTATTATGATTACGATATCCAGCATATTTATGATTTGGAACATGTTTGGGTGTATGTCGATCTTGAAGGAGCCATTATTTCTTGCGAAGTGAGTTTTCATGGGCGATATCTTCTTGGTATTATGCGCGATGGCAGTAATATAACGGAGGATGGCCGTGTCGAAGTGTTTGTTCAGCCAGGCAAACATGCGATGTCCCCGCTCGCAGAGGTGTTCCGTTTGCTTCCTAACGTGGAATCCTGCTGTCTGACGGAGATAGGAGATGGGGGCGTGCTGGAGCCAGAAATGTTTAAAGGACAATTCAAATCAGGAGAAGACATTGACCAACGCGCTGAAGCGCATTTGAAAACCTTTCGTTTTCAACCAACTTTTGAATATGAGCTGCACATGTGGGCGCCTGAAGATATCTTTGTCTCCTGGGATGAGCTGCGGAACGAGATTCCGGTTCGCTTGAAAGCCCTCCTTTCGACTTTGGAATAATGCAATTAAAAGAGAGGATGAATTGAACATGACTGATAAGAAATTGATCATATTTCTGGATAGCGGAGACACAATTATCGATGAATTAACAGAAGTTAGAGATGGGGAGGGGATTGTGATTAGCGCCAACGTAATACCTGGCGCAGATGTAATGGTAAGAACCCTCTTTGAAAGGGGATATACCCTCGCTTTGGTTGCTGATGGTGATGCTCAGTCGTTCAAGAACGTCTTTAAGCAGAACCATTTATATGATTATTTTACTACGATGATTTATTCAGAGACTATTAAAGCGAGTAAACCAAGTCCTCGTATGTTCAAGGCTGCGATAGGCGCGCTAGATCTTAGCGAGGCAGATTGCTCGCGTATTATTATGGTAGGCAATAATCTGAGTCGTGACGTTAAGGGAGCTAACGCACTTGGTATAACTAGTGTATTTCAAAGCTGGACGACACGTTATCCGCATTCACCCGGGGATGAATCGGAGCGTCCAGCTTACACCATTCGTGAGCCTCTGGAGCTGCTTGATTTGGTCGAACAGCTGAATCTTGAGCTTCTGTTAAAGTCAGCTACATTGCGCTGACGGAAAAATATAGCTCAACATACGAAACCCTTGAGGCTGCCATGCGAAGGATAGGCAGGATTTTGTTTTAAACCGCTGCACCTTTGTTGCTCAAATGGATGATTGGAGGAGAGAACAGTGAATCAATTAGAGAAGATTTATATCGTTTTTAAAACTCATGTGGACTTGGGTTTTACCGACTTAGCCAGTAATGTCCTCACCCAGTATAGAGAACATATTATGAACGACGTTCTTGCTGTATGTGAAGACACGAAAAAGAATGGACCGGACCATCACTATGTGTGGACACTTCCTGCATGGCTGCTCAAGACATGTTTGGATACATCTAATGAGGAAATGAAGAACAGACTAGAAGTACTCATTCGTAATGGCCAATTACGTTGGCATGGGCTTCCCTTTACAACGCATACTGAATTTTGCGGCACCGAAGAATACATTAGAGGCCTATATATATCGGAAGAGCTGCGTAATCATTATGGACATACTGCGATATCTGCCAAAATGACGGATGTACCTGGTCACACGTGGATGCTGCCAACATTATTGAGCAATGCTGGCATTTCATTTTTGCATCTGGGCGTGAATTCTTGTTCTTCGCCTGTTGATTTGCCACGGTTGTTTCATTGGGAAGGGCCTGATGGCAGCCGAGTATTAACCTATTATTCCAAGGGCGCCTATGGAACCGACCTGACCCCGCCAGCAGACTGGCACTATCCAATTTGGATAGCGCTGCTGCAAACTCACGATAACATCGGTCCGCAGAAAGGCAGTGTCGTGCGAGACCTCTTAGGTGAGATAGCACAAAAGTATCCAAACACCGAGGTGAAAATCGGGACGATGGATGATTTTGCACTTGATTTTATCGCTAGGGACTTTCAGGATCTCCCCGTGATCCGCAAAGATTTAGCAGACACATGGATTCATGGCATAGGCACCTATCCGGAAGAGGTGTCTCGTGTTCGGAGATTGCGTTCTGACATTGCAACAATGGAAAGCCTGTCAACCCTTGAACAGCTGCAAGGAAACAAAGGAAATGATCATAGAAATTCGATCGCAGAGGCGTATGAGTACTCACTGCTATTTGGCGAACATACCTGGGGAATTGATATTAAATCCAATTTGTTACCTGGAAGAAACAGCGAGCGCGCTTACGAGAAGGATAAGATGAATAAAGACCGAGCCATATTTCCGGACTCTTACATAAAGACAGAAACATCCTGGGCAGAGCAGAAGAACTACGTAGATAAAGCTGAAAAAGCTTTAAGTGAGGTTCGGCCTTTTACTACTGTGGATTCCAGGGTCATAGGTGTGTATAATCCGCTTGCATGGGGACGACAGGATTCGAAAATCACTCTAGATCAGGCAAAGCGCGGTACAATCACGGATAGAGAGACAAAGGAAATATATGCCGTTAATGAAGCTGGTGAGGCGAATATTGGCGAGCTCAGGCCAATGAGTTATCGTACTTTTGAGTTTGCAGAGAGTACGGAAATAGTTTATACAAGTGCAATTGCAAGTCAAGTCGCTGAAAAGGCAATTTTGGAAAACAATGCGATACGTATTGAGGTCAGCACGAAGACAGGCAGTATTTCCAGTTTCTACGACAAGGAAAATCGAAAGGAATGGTCGGTAGACGGGAGTTTCGGCCATTACGAATATGAAGTTTACGGTAAGGAAGAAATTCTGGATTTTGTAAAAGCGTACAGTTATGATCTAACAGATTGGTACGTTAACGATTTCGGTAAACCTGGTTATCCCCGAATCGATCATAAGTGTTATGAGCTCCACGTGGCTGACGTTAAGATCTCTAATGGTGAAGGCTGGGGGAGTATTAAAATAAGCTTCACGACACCAATTGAAAGCTACGCGAAGTTTGGAAACGGTGAAAGGATAAGCATTGCGATTCGCCTGGAAGAAAGACAATCTTTTGCCGATATTCAAGTGACTGTTCATCATAAAGCATCTACCGCATTTGCCGAAAGCGGGCATTTTACTTTTGCACTGAACGCGGATCATCCGAAGTATCGTTTTCAAAAATTAGGCAGTGTTGTGAATCCGCTTGAAGATATTGAGAAGGGGGCGAATACGCGCCTTCATTGTACGAGCCAGTGGACCGATGTACAGGACGATCAAGCAGGACTAGCCATTATCCCATTGGATACACCGCTGTTTTCGATTGGAGAGAAGGGTATTTACCAGTATTCGAAAGCGTACGTGCCTCAGCAGGCGGTTTTGCACTTTAACTTATTTAATAATCAATGGGGGACGAACTTTCCGCAATGGATCGGCGGTGACTTCCAATATACGTTCCGGCTGATACCACATGTTGGGAATTGGAAGGAAGGACGTGTTCAGCAGAAGGCTGCAGAAGCGTGCATACCACTTAAGGTGACATCCAATTGGGAACCTTTAGGACTCAAACAGTATAGTTTCCTGAGAGAGGAAGTAGAGGATATCCATATTTTAGCCTTCAAAAAGGCGGAGAAAAGCGATGAATACATTTTACGATTCCAAAGTCTGCTTGACTCACGGACATCGGTGAAGCTTTCATTCCATGCATACATTGAAGACGTGAAGGAATGTGACCTTGTTGAAAGAATCAAGGATACGGTAGTGGAATTCAATAGAGATCACCTAACAGTGATTATGAATCCTTTTGAAATTAAAACAATGAAGCTTCGTTTCGGTTGACCCCTTATTTCTCAAAAAGCAAACATCTTGCTGCTATATATGAACAACGAATGAGGCTGCCGGCATTACTCGGCAGCCTCCTTGAAGAAATGGGCAGATTAGCGTGGTAACACCAACGTCAAGAAATTAACCCCCTCTTCCATATTTCTCCGCAAATTGATACACCGAATCGGCAAATGTTTTTTTCTGTACTATGAGATAAGTAACAAGGGCCTCTCTGTCTTGATTAGGCACACCCCAATCCCCAGGAATTTCACGAACCACTTCTTCAAAAATGGCGTCAGGTAAAGCAAGAATCTTTTCAATATAAGAAGAGAGTATCGATGAATCTTCAAGCATGCCTACAGTCCAAATATGAACGATAGAATCCTTTTTAAACTTATCGTGCTTTTGCAGTGTTGCTTTGTTCCATTTGTATCCTCCCGGAAAACATTTTCCGTGATCGATCATATGAATATCATATTTGCCTTCAGGCAGCTGTTCCAGAAGAATGTTGCTTTTTGTACGATCAGAGTTATGCACCCAATAGTCGAATACGAAAATTCCGGCCAAAACCTGGTGGTTTTTGATATCCGTTTTAGTCGGATGAGGAGGTTCTTTCGATAAGCCTCTGCATTTGTCTATAAATAGGCTCGCAAATTGTGTGCCCGGATTATATTTGGAAGAAAACTTTTTGGGTATATATTGAATCTGCTGTTCTGTCATATTCACCAATTCAAATGGCACTACAGGCAAAGAAAGGTGTTGCCCTAATCTGGCTATTACGAATTCATTTACCAGTTCCCTTGTTCCGTGGAAATTGTTTTTACATTTTACCGCATAACGGTTTCCATCATTAAATGACAACAAATGTGCGGCTTTTCCAGACAACGTCTCCAAATATTTTATCGGTTCTAAAGATGTCATTGCTCCGCAGCCCCTTTTTGAGAGCATTTAACATTACAATACTCAAAAATAATTGAAGAGTATGGACAAAAGGGAAATTATTTTCAAACGTGAAAGAAACCCGCCTGTTGTTTAGTTACAACAATCCCGGCGGGCTTTTTTATTTTGATCGAGTGAAGAATCGGAATCGCGCCGCGATTGTTTAGAATCATCCTTTCATATCATTTGTTTCCATCACTATAAAAGGTAAGGCTTTTTTTATATATTGTTCTGCTGAAAGAGAACTATTATTCTCCCAATCCACAGATGCTCCGTAAATTCCCCAACTCAACACAGTAGTACCAATTTTTAAGGCTTCCGAATCCAAGTTAGGTTGTTGTTTTAAAAATAGGGTATAAAATAACTCTCCGAGTTCTTTTTTTATTTTTTGTTCAATTATTGAATAAAAGGATTCCATACTTCTTCTACATTGTGAGCTATATTCTGTACGTTTTTTTGTATGAAACTTAGTTAATGTAAAAAAAATTTTTACAATAGTCTCTTCATTTAACCTATCGTAATGATTCAAGTGTTTCACAATGCTCTCTAATATATCTTCTGTAATGGAGGCATCCATTAAGTCGTATTTATCTTGAAAATGAGAGTAAAAAGTGGCACGGTTTACGGTTGCTTCCTCCGTAATGTCGTTTATTGTAATGTTTTTGAACTCCTTTTTTTGAGCTATTTTCATAAAGGCATCCATTAACAATTTTCTTGTCCGTATAGTACGTGGATCTACTTTTAACTCTTCCATATTTATCCTCTCTTTTCTATGAATAGACAACAATTTACTTCGGTTGTTGTTTAGGCGATAAAACACCACAACTGATGATTGAGCATACATGAATTCTACTTTAGAATCAATCGAGTATACAACATTCATTGTTTAAACAAAAAGATGTTGCTTTACTAATAAAACTAAGAAGGAAGTGTTTGAATATGACACAACGAATGATAAATAGAGAAGAAATACTTGATGCGTTTAATTTTAGACGTGCTATAAAAAGCTTTGATCCAACAAAAAAAATCTCAGAGGAAGACTTTAATGTAATCTTAGAAGCAGCCCGACTTTCACCAAGCTCATGTGGTATTGAACCTTGGAAATTCCTCGTTGTCCAAAATCAGGAATTCAGAGAAAAGCTAATAGAGATTTCTCCAGGTGCACAAGGTCATCTGCCAACTGCGAGCCATTTCGTTATCATTCTTTCAAGAACAAGCAAGGATACAAGGTACGATTCAGAATATGTAAAAAATCACTGGCTTAATGTTTGGGGTGTTCCAGATGAAAAATCTGATCAAATCATAGAGGGTATAAGAAATTTTCAAGTAAACCAACAAAATCTGTTTGAAACTGAGCAAAAAGCGTTGGATTGGGGTAAAAGACAAACCTTTCTTCCCTTTGCCAATATGATGACTGTAGGAGCGTTACTAGGAATTGACTCTTGTCCAATCGAAGGATTCTATATCGATAAGGTAGAAAAGCTCCTTGCTGAAGAAAACTTACTAGAGGATGGTCACTTAGCTGTTTCGGCTATGGTCGCATTTGGATACCGAGCAAATGAGCCTGTATTCCCTAGAGGAAGAAAAGACATGAAGGATATTGTGCAGTGGATTAATTAATGACTTCAGACAGGACAGGTTGGAAAGAGTAAAGACAACAGAATCATCAACAGTGTACAGGGATATTATGGTGCTGTAAGTAATCATCCGCTATTTCGCATTGTATTTTAATATAGAAGGGCGACCATCGACAAAGAGGTTGCCCAAAAACTAAAGGGGACAATAAAAGTAAAGAATCGGGAGAAACTTTTATAAATCAATATTGAAATGAAAGTATCTATATTAACTACGAAAGAAGGTTTTTTTATGAAATTAAGCGTTTTGGATCAAACTCCAGTTTCAAATGGGCAGACTCCTCATGAAACTATACAAAATACTATTGAATTAGCTCAATTGGTAGATGATTTAGGATATCAAAGAATATGGTATTCCGAACATCATGGCTCTCCAAACTTCGCCAGTGCGTCACCTGAAATATTGATTGCCCATATTGCATCAGTGACAAACCAGATTCGTGTTGGTTCTGGTGGAATCATGCTGATGCATTACTCACCATTAAAAATGGCAGAAATTTTTAAAACATTATCGACATTATACCCTAATAGAATTGATTTCGGTGTAGGACGTGCATCGGGTGGTGACCAATTTTCTACTCTTGCATTACATGAAGGAAAACAACCGAACCTGTTCAACCTGTACGATAAATTAGCAGAAACGATGATGTTTATGTCAGAAACGATGCCTGTTGACCATCTATATAATCGTACACTGGCAGCTCCAATGGGTGCTCCATTACCTGAAGCCTGGCTATTAGGATCTAGTGGCAGCAGCGCTGCACAAGCAGGTCGATTCGGTATTGGATATTCGTTTGCTCAATTCATTAGTGGACAATTATCTACCGAAACGTTGGAGTCTTATCGTACAAATTTCATTCCTTCGGAGTTTTTGCAAAACCCTCAAATTAATGTTGGTTATTTCGTGATGGTGGCAGAAACAGATGAAGAGGCTGAATATCATGCAGCTAGTTTAGATTTAAACTTATTATTTGTAGATAAAGGGATGCCTTTTCAAGTATTATCTCCTGAGGAAGCACTAAATTATTCTTATACCGAAATGGATAAAATGCATATACAGAATAACCGTAAACGATTCTTAGTAGGGAGTGCAAAAGATGTTGCAAATACATTACGTGTACATGATGAAAATTTTGGTATTAATGAAGCTTTGATTGGGACAATCAGTCATAGTCATGAAGCAAGACTACAGTCTTATCGATTACTTGCACAAGAGCTTTTATAAAAAGAAAGGTGGAGAAAGAAATGATTGAAATATTAAATCGAATTAACATATTAGCTAAAAAACAAAAAGAAGATGGTTTAACACAAACAGAATTAAAGGAGCGTCAAGAATTACGTCAAGAATATCTTCAAATTATTCGTGGACAAGTAATCAGCACAGTTTCAGGGTTAACAATATTAGACCCTTTAGGTAATGATGTTACACCTGAAAAATTGAAAAAAGAACAGCAACAACAATCATTTAAAAAGAAAGATGACGCATGAAAATGACGGCTGGCGTGGAACAAGCCACCCGTTATGGAGTATATTACAGTTTCTTTTCATTTGTCGGTAGATGTTTCTGACGTTCGACAACAAGAAGCCGGTATCTTTGGGGATACCGGCTTTTTATTTTTATTACTGGCAGATGCCTAAAACGGCGCAATAGAATAGTATGCACAACTTAATACATACTACCAGCACTATATTGACAGCCAGAATCGCTTCCAAATGCTCGATGAAGCCGGTAAATCTCATTTAGCTGAATATCGAAAAGATTGGTAAACCAATGCTGGCCGCGATACACGCCTATACGCACTGACGAGAAATATCATGATTGCGCTATGTGCAGAATAATTTAGTTTCATCACGAATACCCTGAAGGGAGCGCTGGAACAAAAATCTTAGAAATAACGAGATATGATTAGATGAAGGAGGGATCTGAATTGAAAATCCTATATGTGAACCCTCATCCTGACGATGAATCTTTTGGAGCTGCATTAGCCATTAACCAACAACTTGAACAAGGGCACGAAGTATTTCTGCTGACGCTCACGAAAGGAGGAGCTACCGTTCAACGACTTCCGCTTGGCTTAACAGTCGAGGAAATGGGGGAAGTTAGATATAAGCAATTACAGCAAGCGGCAGAAACACTCGGAGTAAGTGGACTTAAGGTGCTGGACTTCCCAGATAGCGGACTTGACCGATTGGATCCGCGAATCATTGAACAAGCCATTGCGGAGCATATTAATGAAATTCAACCCGCAATATTAGTTACACTGCCAGTGCACGGAATCAGTGGCCATCCCGATCATCTCACGATTCATGCCATCGTTAAAAGGGTCTTTGTTGATATGAGGGACAAAGGTTTTAATTTTTTACAAAGATTGGCTTTTATTACATTTTCGGAGGAAATCGATACAAAAGGAGGTCCTCGTATATTTTTCTCACATAAGGAGCAGATCGATTGCGTTTTACCTTTGCGTCCTCAGGATTTGGATGCAATGACTCGAGCTCTGAGCTGTTATACTACTTCACCAATTCCTGTTGCCCTTGTGGTTGAAACAGTAAAGAGTAGTAGTAGTATTCCGTTTGAATTGTTCGGAGAAGATTTCAAGCCAGTTCTTAATGATTTGACCCACGGATTAAATGCCAGCTCTTAAGTTTAGATCCGCAGCCCCTTTGCTGTGGGTCTCTTTTAGTTATAAAACTATAGGGCAGTAGAGTATGGTTGATGCTGCGGTCGGTTAGCCCCTAATAAGGTTTACCCTCTACGACTTCGTACCATTGAAATGTAATCTGCTAAAAGGAAAATGTTATTAACAAATAATTTAAAAGGGTGGCATTTTAAATGAACGTACAAGAACAAATCGAAAAGTATATTAACAGCCAACCTGAACCAAAACGTAGTGATATGCAAGAGTTGCACCGCATCATTCTGCAAGTAATGCCAGCATGTAAATTATGGTTCTTGGATGGTAAAAACAATGAAAATATAACTGTTTCTAATCCTAATATAGGATATGGATTTCACACCATAAAATATGCTGATGGAAAGATCAGAGAGTTTTATCAAATTGGTATCAGTGCAAACAAAACCGGAATCTCTGTCTATATACTTGGTATAAAGGATAAGAACTACTTAACCCAGACATATGGAAAAAAAATCGGTAAGGCGAGTGTGAGTGGATATTGCATTAAGTTCAAAACGCTAAAAGATATAAACGTTGATATACTTGAAGCCGCAATACGATTTGGGGTTGAGGTGACAGAATAACGAACTTCTAATAACCTTTGTTGCGATCTTCAAACAGTTGTGAATTGAACGAGAAGAAATTTTATAAAGAAGGTCTTTGTTCGGTAATCAAACAGCTGTACTTCTAATTGGCATTGTTGCATTAGCCAACAGTGGTGCTTCTAATCCCTTCAGAGCAAGCTGTCAATTTAGTGGGGTTTCAAGGTGAGAATATGGAGGATGAGCATCGAGTTTTTGACCAACTAAAGCAAAGGATCAGCAAGATTACGAGAATAAATCAGTATCTAGTGATTTTGCCTGATATCACCTCTAACGGCTATTGAATTAACTGAACTAGTTGTGCTTCCGGAAAATGGTAAATGAGCAATTAGGTACAGAATAAATAATCCTTTTTTGTTAAATGTTCATTTCGCTCAAAGGGAGAACGATAATTCAATCGCGACTGACGGCAGCTGATACACAATCGGATGCCATGCAAACGACAGGGGGCACCGTTAGTGGCATTTGGCCATAAAAGAAAAGCCAGCGAACTCTATTTACTGGCTTCTTGCACTTCAAAACTCTAAATGTTCGTTCTCCCCAAATACTAGTTCCAAAACAGACGATTCCATAATAGAATTAAATGATAGCGCATACAGACGGATGGTGATCTCTGAAATGAAACTATTGGATTTTTACCGATCAAGGAAATATTTTATGCGATTGCTGATTTCACTTACGTTATTGGCATCTATTATGTTGATCATATTCGGTTTTTTGTTCTATTCTTTTGCCAAGAGTAATGCGATGAAGCTGCAGCAGGAATCGACGAGCAAAGTTCTCAAGCAAGTTAACTATAACATCGACAATTTGTATGCGACTGTTACGAATCTCACGATCTCTTCTTTCTACAACCAAGATATTTCCGTACTTATGCAAAGTCGCGACATGGATATATTCGATCTGTATAATCGCCTCCAGAAGTTTGATTATCTCGTGAATACGAACTTATTTTTGGATTCTGTTATTATTTACAATTCGCATAACGGTTGTTACTATATCTCGCCTCAATCCAGCCCAGTTCAATGCGAGAAGGATACTATATCGAATCCTTTGGAACAGTACAGGAGTCAGCACAACGATTTCGCCAATCTGAAGTTAATTCCCATCCATGTATCGGACGGCAAGAAAGATCGACAATTGTTAACCGACTTCTATCAAGAGCAAGGAAGCGTACTGATGGTGAACGTAAAGCCCCAGTGGCTTTTTGATAATATCCAATCCATTAATGGATTGGCAGATAGCATGTTGGGCGAAATCATGATATTTGATGTGAATAACACACTTTTGACGAAGGATTCCAGTAATAGCTCCGTTCAACAGAATATGATTGCGAGCCTCCAGTCTAAAACGGAGACGGAAGGAACCTTCATTATCGGCGAAGGCAAGAACAAAAAAATAGTCATGTTCACTACATCGGCCGCAACCGGATGGAAATTAGTCGGAATTCAGTCCTATCAAGTCGTATTTGGAACCCTCGACCAAATCAGATCTTTTTCTTTGTTGCTGTTAAGCTGCTTTATTATATTATCCTTAATAGCTTCGACGGTTATTTCAATGAAATTGTACAAGCCGATTGGGAGTTTAATTCAAGCTGTGCGGGGAGTACCGGACAGTCAAGACGGCATCGGAAGCAGCAAAGATGAACTCTCGTTCCTCTCCCAGTTTAATCAGCGCATGTTGGAGAAGATGGTCAAACTCGAATCAGGGAAAAAAGCGACAGATAACATCGCCAAAGATTACTTTCTTCGCCGCTTGCTGCTAGAAAGACAGACGATGAATTTGCAGGAGTTTTCCGACCAGGTCCGCCTGCACGGTTTGAAGCTTGTGGAACAGGGTGGAGCGTATATCGTTTGTCTGCTTAGCTTCGGCGGCAACAAATCCCAGGAGGGACATTTGCTGAAATTCGCCGTCCAGAACATAGCAGAAGAGATGATAAGCGCTATCGCTTCCAACGAAAGCATTCTATTGGGCAATGAGTTCGTAACTTTGTTATTGTCTGTGCCCGAATCTAAGTTGAACAAGATAGAAATTGAACTACCGAGTATCCTCAGTAATTTGCAGGAGGTCGTGCGGAGTTATTATAAAATTGGGATATGCGCTTCAGTTAGCCCAGTTGTCCATGATCACGAACAAATATCGGAAGCTTACGGGCAAGCACTACTGCAATTCGAATACCGGATCATTTACGGAACTTCTGCTTTGATAACCCCGGAGCGGATAGCGATTAACGAGAGAAGCGAAGTTGCGCAGCTGGATTATCAGATGGAGAAAAAGTGGCTGGAAAGTGTTCGTTCCGCGAACTTGAAAACAATCGAGCTTCAGCTTATCCAAATTTTCAAACAGCTTTCAACCTTCCGGCACGATCATTTGATCCAATCGTTGCAGTATCTGACTTCGATTACCGTCAATCATTTGAAAGAAATGAATCTCGACAAAGCCCATTCCGTCAAAGCATCGCTTATTTCCTTTAATCGAAGGGTACTCGAACAAGAAACGCTGGATAACATCTTCGTTTTATACATGGAGCTGTTCCAACAAATAACGGAATCGCGTCAAACCAGCACCGAAGACAAAAATCGCATATTGGTGGACGCGCTCAAAGAAGCTATTGAAAAACACTATTCAGATCCAAATCTCAGCCTTCAATTTCTTGCGACGAAACTCAAGATGAGCACAGCGCATTTGAGCAAAGTTTTCAAACAAAGCGAATCCATCTCCTTGAACGATTACATTAACAAAGTTCGTATCATGCAGGCGGTAGCAGAACTCCAGAATACGGATATAACGATTACCCAAATCATGTATAACGTCGGTTTCGTGAGTGAAAGTTACTTTTATAAAATTTTCAAGCAATCTTTGGGCCTTACGCCAAGGGAATTACGCACCAAACATATCTTGAGCAACGAATAACCAGTGGAAACGAGCCTTCTGTATGAAGGTTCTTTTCTGTTCTGAGCAGAAAAACGAGAAATGAGCAGTTCATTTGTTTAGTGTTTTTCCGTTCTAGCAGTAGGACTCTTCACGGACTGGTGCCATACTAAGGGCAGGAAGGAGGTGATAAAGTTGAATTGGATTTTACGGGAAATGAAACACGTTCGAAAAAACAAGGAATTGCTCCTGCTAAGCTTGCCCGGTTTTATTTATAAATTCATCTTTTATTACCTGCCGCTGTTAGGGTTGTTGATCGCTTTCAAGAACTACAATTATAGTAAGGGCATATTGGGGAGCGACTGGGTCGGTTTTCAAAATTTCAAATTCTTCTTTACTTCCGATTTGGCTTGGAGGGTTACGCGAAACACTTTAATGTACAATTTAGCCTTCATTATATTGACAACTGTCATCGCATTGGCTCTCGCGATCATGATGAACGAATTGTCCAAACGATGGTTCAAGATTCACCAGACAATATTGTTTCTACCTTATTTTCTATCTTGGGTCGTCGTCGGTTACATCACGTTGGGATTTCTTAACTACCAGCACGGTTCGCTGAACACGCTGCTAACTTCTTTTGGTTTCCAACCGACGAACTGGTACCAGGAAGCAAAGTATTGGCCGGCGATCATCATTATTGTGCAATTATGGAAAGCAGTTGGATTTCAAACGCTGGTCTATTTTGCAGGTGTGATAGCCATCGATCCCAGTTATTACGAAGCGGCTAGAATCGACGGTGCTAGTAAATGGCAGATGGTTCGGAAGATTACGATTCCATCGTTGATTCCGTTGGTTGTTATCTTGCTTATCGTAGCGATCGGAGGCATATTCCGCGCAGATTTTGGGTTGTTCTACTATATCCCTAACGATTCAAGCTTCTTATATCCGGCTACGGACGTCATCGATACTTATGTTGTTCGGACGCTTCGTACGATCGGGGATCTGGGGATGTCAACCGCAGTAGGGCTGTACCAATCTGTCGTAGGACTTGTGCTTGTTTTAGTCACCAATTATATCATCCGTAAAATCAACGAAGAAAACGCGCTCTGGTAAGTTGGACTGAAAGGAAGTATCCGAAATGAAGCAAAAGCTTTCCAACGGGCAAGTTGTTATAAATACGATATTCGTGTTCGTATCGGCTGTCATGCTAATCCCTTTACTTCTCGTCATCTCCATTTCGTTATCCGACGAATCGTTGTTAATTAATGATGGATATAAGTGGATACCGGAGAAATTGAGCTTGCTCGGTTACCGCGTGATGATCAAATCTTCGAGAGCAATCGTGCATGCTTACGGTGTGACGGTATTGGTTACTGTGATTGGTTCGGTTGCGGGCTTGCTGCTAACCGCGATGACCGCGTATACGATATCCCGCAAAGACTTCCGATATCGTGGACCGCTTACCTTTTATGTATTTTTCACGATGTTGTTTCAAGGTGGAATTGTACCTCTCTACATTTTAATGACGCAATATCTCCATCTTCGTAATACGTTGTGGGCACTAATTTTGCCCTTGCTGATCAATCCTTTTTTCGTCATGATCATGAAAGGGTTTTTTTCCAAGATTCCCGGAGAGATCATCGAATCGGTGAAGATGGACGGAGCTAGCGAATGGCGAATTTTCTTACAGATCGCACTGCCATTGTCAAAGCCGGCACTGGTCACGATTGGGCTTATGCTCGCGTTCGGTTACTGGAACGACTGGTTCTACGGATTGCTTTTGATAGACGATCAGAAATTTGTTCCACTCCAATTGCTTTTGTACCGCAACATGAACACGATCGAATTCTTAAAAGGTAGCATGATCGCTCAGCAATTCAACATCGATGTATCTAAGCTTCCAAGCTTATCTGCCAGAATGGCCATGACCGTATTAGCAGCTGGTCCTATGATGATCATTTTCCCATTTTTTCAAAAGTATTTCATATCCGGATTAACCGTTGGGGCGATTAAAGGGTAAAGAAAACTCATTTTAGGGGGAAAAAGTCAATGGTTCGTAAATTAATCGGCAAAAAAACAGGGGTTTTCATGGTAGCAAGCTCTTTGCTCGTTCTATCGGCTTGCAGCAATAGCAACACTTCGAATCCATCGCCTTCCGCAAGCGCAGCTAACCCGTCCGCGAGTCCGTCTGCATCCACTGCCGCAAGCGCAGTTCCGGCTTTGAATCCGGTGGAATTGGTATGGTACTATCCGCAGCCTAACGCTCAAGCCGACTTGAACTCGGTAGAAGAGGCTGTCAACAAAATTACGAAAGCCAAAATCAACGCAACGGTGAAGCTTAAGCCGATCGATTTCGGTGATTACAACCAACGCATGAACACTGTAGCAGCTTCCGGTGAAAGTTTCGATATTGCCTGGACTTCCAATTGGTTGTTCGATTACGTCGGCAATGCCAACAAAGGCATTTTCGCTAATCTCGATGATTTGCTTACCAAATACGGCGCCGATCTAAAAGCGTCATTGCCGGAATTCATGTGGAAACAGGTGCAAGTAGGCGGCCACATCTTAGGTGTGCCCAGCTATCAGAGCGTAACTGGCCGCGAAGGATATATCGTTCCGCAAGAAGCGATCACCAAATACGGTCTCGACGTTGCTTCTGTTAAGAAGTTGGAAGATATCGAGCCGCTTCTTAGCAAAATCAAAGCAGGCGATGCGAAGATTTCGCCAATCGTCATGGACCGTAACGGAATGTTCGGTTATTTGACCAATGCGCAAGGCATGGATACCGTTCCGATCACGAGCAATCCTCCTGTCGGATTCTACAATTCGGACAATTCGATCAAGCTGTTCAACGTTTACGCATCCCCTGAATATAAGCACTATCTGGATGTCGTAAGGGGTTGGTATCAAAAAGGATATATCAACGTAGACGCTCCAACGCTCAAAACAGTAGATGACGTAACGAAAGCTGGCAGAGGCGTGATCACGTACTCCAACGGTCTGAATCCGGGAACGGAAGTTTCCGTCTCCAATAACCGTTATAACAGCAAACCGGTTGTATTCGCTCCTTTGACTAATTTCCTAGTGAGCTCCAACCCAGGTATAGCAACCGTCAACGCCATCGGTAAAAACTCCAAAAATCCTGAGCGTGCGATGATGTTCCTAAACTTGCTCAACACGGATAAACAATTGTTTAATACGGTCGCCTACGGAATCGAGGGCAAGCATTTCGTTAAAACCGGCGACGTGATCAAAATCAAACAAGACGGAGGCTATGCTCCTAACTCCGCTTGGGTCTACGGCGATACGTTCAATGGCTATTTGCTTGATGGTCAACCGGCGGATACGTTCGCAGTCCAAAAGAAAACGAACCAGGATGCTAAACCAACGCTTATCGTAGGCTTCAAATTCGATCCTAGCTCGGTTACGACCGAAATCGCCAATGTGCAATCCGTCCTTGACGAATATTTGCCAGGTCTGAATACTGGTGCGATCGATCCTGCCAAGAAACTTCCTGATTTCCTTGACCGTCTGCAAAAAGCGGGTCTGGACAAAATTATTCAGGAAGCTCAAAAACAAGTGAATGCATGGAAAGCTCAAAACTAATCGGTAGGCAATAATCGATCGCTTAACGGAGGTTACAACGGAATGAACAGATTAGATAGAGAAGAGCGGCTGCGTACTTGGTACCGCGATGCGCGAATTGGTCTGTTCTTGCATTGGGGCATGCGCACAGGAGATTATGTTCAGGATCCATTCGCCCCTGGAACACCCTACTGCTACGAGACCGTCGAGGCTTTCGAACAGGCAGCAGCACAATCCGGCTGGAGCGCTCAGCGGTGGGTATCCACTGCTAAGCGCCTTCGGGCCAAGTATATTACGGTCGCTACGTTTCATTGTGATATGGGTTATTTGAAAATATGGCCCTCTTCGGTGCCCGGAAGTCCATGCACAAAGCGAGACTACTTGAAAGAGCTTATCGAAGCTGCTGACTCGGAAGGCATTCGAATTGTCGTCTACATCAACCGGGATTCCAAAAATGCCTATCATCACGGGGTTCATTGGTTAGATCGGCAAGCTTATCGCGATTACAAAAACGATGAGAACATCGATATCGTAGCCCGCGATGGATACCTGACTTACAGTATGGACGTAATGACAGAGTTAGTCGCGAACTATCCCCAAATCGCAGGATTTTGGTTTGATGGGTATCACGACAAGATTGAGGCGAAAGAGATTTTCGGTAGGCTCCATCGGTTGAAAGAAGAACTCATCCTAATCAACAATGATTTCAGCAACGGCCCCGTCGAAGAAGAAGATGCGATGGCGCTCGAGGACTTCGGCAAAGCTTGCGTTCCGGAGTTTGATTATACGAGCGGCACTTGGGTTGGCGCTGGCGATAAAGAATTCGCTTTTAAGATGAAATGGGATTGGTTTTATCTAGGGGAAGGCAAGCCAGATTGGAACAGCTACGAGATGAACTATGCGAATGTCGCGAGCAATCAGACGTTCGTCAAGCGGATCGTTACCATCGCGGGTTCTTCCTGGAACGCCCATCTGGGTTACGGTCCGAAGATCGGGGGTGACTTTCCGGAAGTCGTCGAGGATTTCACCGCACATTTCGAACGGTTCATGTCCTGGGCTTTCGAATCGATCTACGGAACGGTAGGTGGCGGCCACGGCCAGAAAGGGTTCCCTCCAGGTTATTGGAATGAGGGTTCATATGGCGTGACAACTTTGGTTCCCGGAGGAAATACGCATTTCTTGCATGTGTTGATTCCCCCGGTAGGCAACGAACTGGTCTTACCAGATGCGGGTTATAACGTGGAGCAAGTAACGGATTTAAAAACGGGCAATGAACTCACTTTCGAGCAGCTTGACGGAATGTTGACGATCAACATCCCTACTTGGGAAACCAACGAAGTTGATGGTGATACGGTTCTTAAGCTGACGACGATGTCCAGTTTGAGAATCGTTGCGAGAGATCAGATTACCGTAAGCGCAAGCTCTGAGCTTCCGTACTGGCCTGCCGTTAACGTATTGGACGGACATTATGGACGGATGTTCAGAGGAGCTACGGTCAATAACTGGCCGCAAACTTTGACGTTGAACTTGGCAGTCGAAGCCTCTGTCAGAGGATTAAGCTTGGTTCAGCCAGAGACTGGCGCAGTCGCCGAAGGTGGTTACGCTGCCCCTGTCAGCGAACGAATTAAGGCATTTGAAGTTCATGTAAGTCAAGACGGAATCCATTGGGAGGAACCAGTCTTGCGTGGTGAACTGCGGAATCAGCGGGGCAAGCAAGTCATTCTGTTTTCACCCGTTTCGACTTCGCATGTCCGGTTCACAGCGTTTAGCAATTATGGCGGATCGGGAACTTTCCAATTGATTCATGTTGATGTTTTGATTTAGATGCAATCAGCGATTTATTGCGCTATCCGGTGGTCTCTGAAAATGAGGAGAGGGTAAGGTATTGCATTCAGTGCAAGAAGCGAGTAAATTTTGGGGAAGATCCGAGCCTCCTTTACTTGAAGGGACAATATGATCTACAGTCGTTGCGGGACGTCCACACCACAAACAAGAGTAATGATCCCGATATAATGCAGCTTTTCGATAGTCTCGAAATAAAAATGGGTTGTAAAGTAATTGGATTGTCTGCTCGTCGATCCAGACTGCACGGGCTCGATTAACTTCCCTCCAAGCCCGGTGAAGTAAACATGGGGTTAGTTTTTGGCCATCCACATTGAGTACTCGTATCATAGTCAATCGCCTCCTAAGGCTAAAGTTAGTATAACCACAGACAATATGTTTATTTGATACGTGGTTATGTCTGTTGGAGACGAGAAGAGTATCGGATATGTTAAATACCTTAGAAGCTCGATAACAAGAAGCCTCGCTGAGAAAGCCCCCGCGGGGCTTTTTCGTATTATTAAACCTTTAAAGTTCTTTGTTTATACATTGTTTTTCCATTTATAAAAGATAAACACGAAAAGTGAGCAGAACCCTAATTACTTTAAAGGGCTTCTGCTCACTTTTTCATTAGTCTTGGATTCGGTGCTTGGGATAGAAATGAAGTAATCCGCACAGATTACCATTAAATGCTTGCTTTCAATAACAAAATTTAAAAATGAGCATATAAAATTTAACAAAAATATGTTAGGAGCGATTAAAGATAATGACAGAATTAGCGCAATTAAAAACGGAGGAACTAAAAAGAGAAGATTTTGAAAAGGAGTACAAGGCATATATGGAAGCACAGTGTACTCATGAGTTTGCGCTAAACAATAAATCAACAATTTACGTTTGCAAGATCGGATTGGCGCAAGGAGCTAACACTAATGATTCCGAACCTGGCAGGAATCTTAATACAGGTAACGTTGCTTTAGGTGTTGAGCTTCAGCCAGGCAATATTAGTACTGTCAATATTGTTGACAGAAAAGTAGCTGCAAATATAGCAAATCTTTCTCTCATATATAGAATTATAGCTTCTGGGGAAGAGCTTGTAACGGAATTTGAGGAAGTTCGTGCGCCAAATGACGAATATTTAACTTTCGTTACGTGGACAATAAAGGATCCGGAGAATTTCGAACAGGAAAATTATCCAAAACCAGGAATTGAAGTGATTATTAAAACAAATAATACAACTCAGTCACCAGGTCCGACGATGTAAGACAACCATTTTAAGCCCCCTATCAAAGGAAACACATCAAGTTCTTGTCAACGGAGACAGAGACAAGAGCTTAGAGCGAGACATTTTTGGTTGATAAGGGCGGCGCTGCTTCGGCAGCTCTTTTGATTTAGTTATTGCCAATTAAGCCCTACCACGAAAAGCTGTCCGCACTCAAGCGGCAGCTTTTTCGATTTAGCATTTTGCATAATTTTTTTAAAGAAATATGTCGATACCTAAAAAAAACACTCCAACAGCTAAAGTTACTCCATATTCTTCAAATATAAGTATGCATTACGATATAATCAACACAAATTGATAACGCTTACATGTAAAAAATCATGGGATGAGGGATTTCTATGAGAAATTGGAAATGGATGGCGAGTACAATGGCGGTTGTATTAAGCGTTGGCGTGATCGGTTGCTCAAATAGCGCCGACACTAGCAAGCCGGCTGATACGAAGCCTGCAGAATCGGCTAAGCCCGCAGCAGAGACGCCGAAGGCGCAGCAAGGCCCAACGAAGTTTAGTATCTCGTTACGTACGCTTAACTTTGACTATGTAGAAAAAGCAGCCAACCTGAACGAGGACAAATGGGTGAAAGAACTCGAGAAAAAGACGAATACCGACCTTGATATTCAACTGGTCCCTCATGCCGAATTTGAAAAGAAAATGGTCCAAATGTTTGCCACAGGCGACATTCCGGATGTTGTGCAAGCAGGCGCCGGCACAAGCGGGAAAGAGCTAGCAGGCTCCGTGCAAGCAGGCATATTCCTGGAGCTGAACGATCTGATTAAGCAGCATGCGCCGAATTTGCTGAAGGTAATTCCGCAAGCGGCTTGGGATGAAGTAACGCTCAACGGCAAAATCTATGCGATTCCGGAATTTATTTCACAGCCATCCCGTAGAGCGACTTGGGTACGTGAAGATTTAATGAAGAAGGCAGGTATTACGAAGGATCCGAAAACGGTTGACGAATATCTCGAAATGCTGCGCGCCTTCAAGAAGATTGGCGTCGAGCACCCGTTCATGGGTCGTCAGGATTTTAAATACGCCGATATATTCTTCGGAGCCTACGATGTATATCCGTATTCGAGCCAATATGAAGTAGTTGACGGCAAAGTTCAGCCGAAATTTTTCGATACCGGTAATATGCAAAAAGCGTTGACAACGTATAAAACGATGTTTGACGAAGGGCTGATCAACAAAGAATTCGCAACGATCAATCCGACGAATTTCAAAAATATTATTTTGGCCGGTAAAGCAGGCATGTGGGAAATGAATGCTCAGGAGCTCATTCAATGGGAAACACAATTGAAGGCAGCTGTGCCTGATGCGAAAATTAAAATTATTACTTCCCCAGTAGGAACAGATAGCAAAGGCGGCGGTTACTTATACTCCTCCGGAGCGCGTGCATACTTTATTAACTCCAAAATTAACAAAGACAAAATTGCAGGCATTCTGAAATTCTTTGAATGGCAGGTATCCGAAGAAGCAGACAAATGGTTTGACACGACGCTGCCGATCAACCCGAAGACAGATGGGGAAGTTTCCGAGCAACGTTATTTGAGCGGATTCCTTCATATGGTGAAGGATGATGCTTACCGTAAGCAAATTTTGAATGCAACGCCAGAAGGGCAAGCATTACTCAAAACGTTCGAAACGATTTTGCCGAATGAAGGACGTGGAGGTCTTGAGTTCGATGTGGCGCTTCCAGCTATGGTGAAAAATCCGGATATCGCCGCTTTGTCTGATACGGCAGCTCCAGTACTGATTGGGCATATGGTCAAAATGGTGTACGGCAAAGAGCCGATCTCGGATTGGCCGAAGGTCATCGAAGAGTGGAAGTCTAAAGGCGGAAACGATGCACTGAAGGAAGCAAATGACGTTTATCAAAAGAAAATTGGCTACAAGCTGCGCGGTCCAGAAGCGCAAAAGTGGAAGCAATAAGTTGAAAAGAAGCCAGCAGGAGGGACATCCGCCATGCTGGCTTTTCACTTTAGAACGCATCTGTTACGGGTGACACATGCCTTTGAACTTATATGAATATTCCAAGTTAAGACTCGTTCTAATTGACCTAAGTTACCTTATACCAGAACTCGGCGTAGCAGATTTAACAGGAGTAGCATTGCTTTCAGAAACATTATTTACCGCTGTGACCTTGTAGTAGTATGTTGTACCAATTGCGGCTGTTGTATCTGTGTACGTCGTACCGCTGACTCTGGAGCCTATCGTCTGGTACGTACCGTTCGCAGCGTTTGAGCGCATCACGTTATAGCCAGTCGCACCTCCAACTGCGTTCCAACTGAGGATAATTTTCCCGGTTCCGATATTTGTATCTGCATTGAAATTCTCAGGAGTAAGTACTCGCACAGGTAGAGGGTTTACGGGTATTACTGGTTTAATTGGTCCCGGAATAATTATAACGTCATTAGGATCATACACCGGCTTAGCCTCTTTGATAATGGAGTCCTTGCTTTCATTATCAAAACTATTGACAGCTGTAACTTTGTAATAGTAGGTTTTACCGTTTTCAACTGTTGTATCTGTGTACGTCGTACCGCTAACCTTGGAGCCTATAGTGGCATAGGTACCATCGGAAGCAATCGAACGCTTGACATTGTAACTTGTTACGTCGGCAACGGCGTTCCAGCTAAGCGTGACCTTTCCGTTTCCGGCTGATGCCGTGAAATTGTCGGGAGTATGCGGTAATACAAATTGGCCGGCATTTGGTAGATTAACTCCTGGCGCTAAGTCGATGATGTCTCCTCTTCCCACAGATGCCTCATTGCTGCGCTCACTTTCCCCGTTTCCATCCACTGCCGTAACGACGTATCTGTAAATTTTGTTAAGATCTACATTCTTATCTGTGTGCGATCTCGTCTCGACATTATCAGCAATGGTTTCAAAGTCATTGATGGCAGTATTAAATCGCTTCACGTTGTACTTTTTAAAGCCGCTGATTATGTTGCTTTCTGACTCCCAAGTGAGAATAACGCCTTCAGCATTCCTTGCTGCAGTTAAATTCTGTGGCGGTGCAGGCACAATCTTAACAGGCAAATTAACGGAAGGTAAGCTTTCACCATGTTCGTTCACTGCTATTATTTGATAGTTGTACGTATTCCCTTTCAGTACAGTGGAATCTTGAAACGTAACACGGTCGAGGGAATTGGTTTTAATTTGACCACTAGACGCATCCGTACGTTTCACAATATAGCTCTTAGCCCCATCTACGTTGTTCCAACTCAATATAACATCGGTTCGGATACTGAGAAGTTCATTATTCTTACCTTTTGTCTCCCTTACGTCAATTAAAGAAGCTTTCAAATTATCGGGCGGCGGGGGAGGACAATGGATATCTTCCTGGAAGAGATTGGCGTTTAAGTTAAGCAAATTCAACCTGAATTCATCTGATGCTACTAACACATCATAGCCCGCGATCACATCCAATTTAAGAAAAGCGTTGACACCTATTGAGTCGCATCGCCCCGGTTCGTCAGTCTGACTAAACTCGCCCTGTATCCCCGGATAAAGTGCAATACCAGCATAAGCCATATCTAATAAAGTCAGTGTTAATTGAAATTCAGGACCAACGGCAAGACTAGCATTCCCCATGGCGTTTACATCTAAAGTTGCCGTATTCGTAGTTTTATCAATGGATCGGAAACCATCGCTAAATGAGAAGCTCATTCCTTCTTCGAGATGAAATTTGTCCTCAAATTTAATTTCTACTGATGCACTAAAATTCGGATCGATTCTCAAAACCAGCTTACCTTTAACGAATACCCCAGTAAAGACGGGCACATAGAATTCCGTCAATGGAATGAATGTGGACTCCGTTGCGGCTCCAGCAGCTCTCAATGTCACATTAGTCGTGATATCACCAAGTAGAACTAGTTTTGAGTAGAAATCTATATCCACGTCTACATCGAACCAATCAACATCAATATCAACGTCAATACCAATATCTGCATTTACACCTAAGTTACAGAAGTTCATACGAGCATCAAAAACAAGCCCTCCATAGTTTGCGTCATCCCAGGCAATATTGAAACAGGGAGCAGTTAATGACGTGTCCTGTATGGCTACTTCATTTGTATGAATTTGGATGGCAGGGTCAACTGCGACGAGCATTTTTGGATTAATTGCTTCTGTAGTATGGATGTCAAGCTTCGAGAAAACCTCCCTCAGCTTAGGGACGGACGTTTTCACAACAAAAGCACCGTTCTCTTGGCTGATGGATTCCACCTTTTTTGCAATACCGCCAAAATATTTATCATTCGGCGGCATAACAAACACATCGCCAACATTCAACTTCAAGTTCGGATCGTTAATGACCCATGTAACATCGTCACGTTTCGAATAATTCGTACTTTTTCCTTGTTTTACTTCAGGTTTGTATTCGACTATTTTGCGGGTACCTTCCGGCGCCGGTGTCGGCAATTGCCCCGGCGTATAATGAAGAGCACGAACTAACATAACTGCAGCTTCCGCACGAGTAGAATTATTGCCGCCTTTGAACGTACCGTCTGGATAACCTTGAATAATTCCCGTACCTAACGCGGCTTCGATCAAGTCACGATTCTGTTTAATATCCGCTTGATCATTTACTTTTGCAAGTAATTTTTCTTCCTTTTGAGGAGGAAGCTGTAACGCTCTGACAATCCAAACCGCCATTTCATATCGCGTAATGGGCTGGCTTGGCTTAAAACCATCTGGAAAATCGCTAAGAAGTAAAATGCCGTTCTTTACCCCCGCCGCTATATAAGGCACAGACCAACGACCTTGTTCGACGTCTTTAAACGGAACATTGTTGGAGGTTTGCGGATATTTCCGCAGCTCTACAAGCATCTTCAGAAACTGCTCACGCGTTACTTGCCCAGAGGGCTGAAAAGTTCCGTCTTCAAATCCGCTCACGATGTTGGCTGCGGAAAGTTCCATAATTTCGTTGTAAGCCCAATGCGACTTAATATCGCTGAAAGTAACAGGTTTACCTCCACCATTGTTATTGCTTTCAGCAGCTGCTAGATACGGAGTGACTATGCTGAACAGCATCAGGAAAATGGATGTCAGGAGCAATGATTTATAGCTTCTTCTAAAAATAAAAACACCTCCCATTTTTTAATTAGAAAAAGTAATCTTGGTTGCATAGACGATCAGCGTTGATTTTACTGAATTACTTTTCTTAATTATTTCATGTTACCACAGCTATAAATAGACCAATATTATCCCAAAGGTGTAGAAAAGGATGATTTTATTACCATTCTGCATCCATTTTTTTTCATTGATTTAAGCCGAATTTAATGAAATCAAAAGAACTAAACCGAATAAGCTAATAGCATGTATTTATTTTTCTTATCTTTATATCCCTAATTGGAAACTTCACAAAAAAAATAAACAGAAAAAGAAATAGAAGATGGCGTTCTAATAGTCCTGGAAGCAGTGACGGCTATGATAGTGGTGGAAGCGACGGCGGTGGAGGGGGATGAATGAAAAAGCCATCCTGCTCCCCCAAAGCTCATTACAATAGAAACCGCGATCCTTTGGGATCGCGGTTTTTGTATATCAGGTGATATTCATGCACATTCATTCTTGCCTCGCGTATTTCGGATCTTCCTTTAAAGGCAGGGAATTGGTATAGAAAGTCGAAAAAATAAAGTGGAATATAAACTAGGAGGTATAGGAGAATGATTGAATTTGTTCGTATCCACCATGTGAGTCTTGCTGTTAGAGATCTAGAAATTTCAAGAGAATTTTATACCGAAGTCCTTAAATTCCAAGAAATTGAGCGTCCACCTTTTAAATCAAGTGGTATTTGGTTTGCGGTTGGTGATCAACAACTTCATTTACTTGAACACCCCAATGGCGAAACCCTTCGAAAAAGCGGGATAGACTCTGTGGATGGTCATTTTGCCATCTGGGTAAAAAGTTATGAAAAAACAATCGATTGGCTAAAGATGAATGATGTTAGTTACGAAGCAAGACCTAACAGTGTTGCTGGATTTGCTCAAATTTATATTTTGGATCCAGATCATAATATTATCGAATTAGACGCATCGTACGATTCATAACTATCCTTCGATCATCCTGGAAAGCAACAAATGATTGGATGCCTTTTCGTAACGAACGGATAGAATATTGGAATTAGTCGAATATTTTTGAATATATAAGGAAAGTACCAGCAATCGTCCATAGATCTGCTGGTTTTTTAGTATATTAATAGGAGGACACTTGAAATGAGAGTAGAAAATGATTCCCAGATTCCGAAATTAAGTGAATTTGATCTCATAGAACAATGCCTCCTTGTCGGACGTGACCATGAAATCAGCCTATTTCAAAATCGTTTGTACACAGATCCTATTTCTGGTGGCATCATTAATATTTACGGAACAAGCGGTGTAGGGAAAAGTTATCTTTTGAATGAGTTTCGAAGAATCTCCGTTATGGCAGGAGCAAAGTACCTAATGGTTGATTGCCGCGTATTGCCGAGAAATGCACATGACATTTGCTTGCACTTGCTAAGTGTGTTCAAACATCCAGTCGATCGTTTGGAGCAAACGACCGCTATCGATCAGTTGACGGAGCTTTGCGTCGCTACGATTCGATCCTATGCGAGCGGCGATAAACTAATCTTAGCCCTGGATACGTTCGAAGCATTCGGAGAAGCTGAGCACTGGCTAAGAGAGAGGCTGCTGCCCTGCTTGATACCGGATATACTCGTAGTCATATCCGGCAGATTTCCTTTGCAGGGCTCTTGGCTGACCTCACCGGGTTGGAGGCGACTCGTTACCAGAATGCCGCTAGCGGAACTTAATTATGAATCGGTTAACAAATATTTGAAACTGTCCGGCATTACACAGCTAAACAGCACGCATCAGATATGGGCTAGAACCAAGGGTCATCCATTGACACTTTCGCTGCTTGTCTCAACGATGCTTGTCGGCTCTACTTCTCAATCGCTTGTTCCAGACGATCGTGACGTATTTTCTCACGTTGTCACTACCTGGCTTCAAGAAGTCCCTGATCCGGATATGAAGGAAATCGTAGAAGTAGCGTCCGTATTACGCCATTTCAACCTCGAATTGCTGAATTATGTTCTAGGGAAGAGCGTCACAAGCGAGCAATTTCACAAATTAATTTCATATTCTTTCGTGCAACGGGTTGAACGCGGATGGTTATTACATGACTTATTACGCGATGCCATTGGGTTTGAGTTTCGCCACCGAAGTCCGGATTTGTATAATCAGCTCTGGTTGCGCTCTGCAGTTTATTATTCTGATAAAATTAAACGGAACACTAAGGGCGGTATGGCCGCTTGGGAGAACGCTGAAATTCTATTTTATATCGGAAACCACTTTATTCAATTTCTTTTATATCGTCAGTCGATAATTTATAGTATGGAGCAGCTGCATCCCGCGAATTGGGCAGAAGCTGAGCATTATATAGGACAGAGGCGGCTTACAGCAAAAGATGGCAGCGTAGTATACGTGGACCGGGAAACAAACCAGCAAGCCACGTATCTAATGACGGCTAGGGAAAGCCTAACTATATTAAACCAAATACAATTAAGAGAACTTTACGAGCTAGACCCATCTTGCATAAAGCTCATAAGGAACGAAAAAGGTAACATTTACGGAGTCATGGTGAGCATTCCCATCAACGAGCTTACCATGGATTATTTAAGATCCAGCCCCGTATCTGCCGCCTATTTTAATCAGATTTCCGAATCCGAGAGAAAAGAATTGAGCGTTCGCACGCATACGAAAGCCGGTTATTTTGTTAAAGCTGTCGATGTATATGATTACTTTGATCCGAGCGTGATGCAAGCAGCAGTATCCACAATTATTACCTATATATTGACAGCAGGATATGTTGTTGCTTCTCCAACGGCCAATCCCGTTTCGGAAGCAATCCTTTTTAGCCTAGGAATGGATAAAAAAGAGGGTATCGTTCATTACGATTACGATGGCGAGACGCCAACTCCTTATTATGTAATGGATGCGAGAGGAAAAAAAATTTTACCCTATATGGAAAAAATGATCTCTTCCTTCGGCCTTCCCTTGTCAGATAAAAAAGACGATCCAATTTTTGATGACCAGCTATCCCCCCGAGAGAATGATGTCGTGAAATTGGTCATGAAAGGGAGTTCCAACAAAGAGATTGCAAACGAATTGTTTCTGAGCGAGGCCACCGTAAAAAAGCATTTATCTAATATTTTCGAAAAGTTAGGGATTAAAAACAGGGTTCAGCTAATCAACCTATTCAATAGAGATTCGCGGAATTGAAACAGTCCGGTGTGTTGTGTTTTGTGTCCCCGATACACCTTTTCTATACTCCTTTAATACAACTTTCGGATAATATCTATACTTAAGGAACTAATCCTATACTGGTGTTAAGGGATAGCGCGATCAAAGATGTGGAGGCAATTGACAGATTGATCATCCTTTCCCGTTAATAATAATGGATTGGAGCCGTGATCACGTATGCAAAATACGCAAAATGTTGGGCAACAGCATGAGAATTCCCCTATACCATTGGTGCAAATGATTTTTGGGGGATGGGTTCAGCAGACCATAACGGTAGCCGCTAAGTTGGGCATCGCAGACTTATTGAAAGAAAGCCCCTTAAACCATGAACAGCTTGCCGAGTTGACTAGTTCGCACCCTGAAACACTGTACCGGTTGATGCGCGCTCTTTCCAGCGTAGGATTGTTTACGGAGTTGGAGAACAAAACGTTTGCCCTCCAGCCGCTAGGTACTTTTTTACAGTCCGAAACGCCTGGTTCTGTGCGGGCTTTGGCTCTTCTATTTGGAGAAAAGTGGCACAGAGACTCCTGGAGCAACCTCCTATATTCGGTGAGAACGGGGAAAAACGCTTTTCAAGAAGTTCACGGACAAAAATTTTTCGATTATATGGTGGCAAATTCAGAAGCTGGTGAAGTATTTAATAATGCGATGATCTCACTTTCCAATATGCTTGTACCTTTCCTAAGCCTCTATGACTTTTCCGGATTCCAGCGAGTGATTGACGTTGGCGGTGGGTATGGCGGGATTATGGCATCGATACTGACTCAGAATCCTCACTTGAAAGGAACAGTTTATGATCTACCAGCTGTCATTGAGGGAACTAGAGCAAATATGCGGTCATCCGGACTTGAGGATCGCTGTGATTGTGTGGCAGGGAACTTCTTTGAAACGGTTCCACCTGGAGGGGATGTGTATGTTATGAAGCACATAATCCATGACTGGGAAGATGATGAGGCGATCAAAATTCTTCGTAATTGCCGGCTGCAGATACCCGATCATGGAAAGCTCATTTTACTTGAAGCAGTAATCGAACCTGGCGACGCACCTCATCCTAGCAAATTCATGGATTTAGAAATGATTGTCTCGGTTGTCGGAAAAGAACGCACGGAGAATGAAATGAAAGCCCTGTTTAGTAAGTCAGGATTTATGCTGTCGAAAATTATTCCTACTCCAACGCCTGTTGCGATTATAGAGGCAACCCCTGTGTAATGACTTTATGTTTAAAAGATGTTGAGCTCCATAATGAAGAGGCGGGTGTCAGAGAATGCTAGAAAATCAAGCGATCAAGAATTTTTCAGTCATCAGTGCGCTTACTATGGTTTTATCTTTTCTAGGTCAGTTTGCTTACTTTTTTTGGAGAAATCAAGAGTCTTGGATGTTGCTAATACCTCGTTAGCCTCGCTATGGATCATCAGCCTTGTCTCCATTTACTTAACCCAGTCGAAGAGCCTGGGCCGCTTTCGAAGTTTTATGATCACAGCAGTCGGCCTTGTTTGGTCTACCAGCTATAGTTGGGCGGCAAAGTATCTCGATGGCAAGCCGTGTTCTTCATTATTAGCGGAATTACCTTACCAACCGGTTACTTCGCTCATATTCTCCCGCTAGCCCTTATTTATTTCTTCTTTATTCCCATCGCTTTTTTTACTGTGACCGACACGAATACCAAACTTCGGCTTTCTGCTTATTCTGGCTAATCTAACGGCAGATTAGTTAAGTCAATTGCGTCAATAATATTTTCCATTTTATGGTATGATTTAAGGTAGGTAGGTTACTAAAAGAGAATCGAGGATGTCAAATGAAATTGGGAATGCCCACTTTAGTTGAATACACATCCATAGCTGATAACGTCCAATTGTGTAAAACACTTGGATTAGAATTTATTGAATTAAACATGAACCTTCCTATCTGCACACCAGAGAAATTAAGCCATTCGGAATTATGTTACTACAAAGAAAAATACGGAATAGATTTTACGATTCATCTCCCAGAAGAAATGGATTTATCCTCCTATCACCCATCAATAAGGAAGGGGCATATAGAACGATGCAGACAAGCGATGGAGTGGGCAAATTTGTCAGGAATAAAAACACTGAACATGCACTTGAATAATGGGATTTATTTCACCCTACCGCAGACAAAGGTCTGGATAAATGAACAGTATGAATCAAATTTTTTAGAATTACTTTATGATTCTTATTCAGAACTTTATCATTTGGCTAAGACTTTTGAGGTTGAATTATGTATTGAGAACACGGGGAATTTTCATCTTCCGCATATTCGAAAAGCACTTGATCAGTTAAGTTCATTCAATAACTTCTATCTTACCTGGGATGTGGGTCACGATGCGAAAGCAGGATTCGATGAAGAATCAATCTTTATTTATTTTAGTAATCACATAAAACATATGCATCTTCACGATTATAATGGTAAATCTGATCATCAATCTTTATATACTGGAATCGTTCCAATCAATAACAGATTGAACTTTGCCCAGCGAAATGATTTGTCTGTTGTTATTGAAATTAAAACCAGTCAGTCATTAACTGAATCCGTATCGGAGTTAAAGAAAAATGATTACCTAAGCTAATAGGAACGATAGCTCAATAAACCGCCTTTTCACCAAGGCGGTTTTCTTATGGTCAAATATCAACATTAGAATTTAACAAAGCCATTTATTAAAGTAATCGGGCAGAAAAATGAAGTATCTTTAAGTGAAACAAGGGTATTAGAACGGCTTATTGAATACATTAGATAATTGAACATGATTGTAATGAGGAGTATGAATGTCATTGATATTTATACCTTAGGTAGCTGTGTTGCTCCTTTTCTGTGCTTTGGGCAATTCTTTCTAGCTTTATTAATCTAGTATGTGCCTCTCCTATAGAACAAGTGTGTTAGACAACTATCCCTTTTGAAGAAAACTGAGATTGAGTCATGATGTGTCCACTAAGAGGAGATCAGGTTATAATAGGAGTAGTGTACTGGAGATCGGAGTGGGAGAGGGGAGAATGGCCTTGAACAAGATAAACGTCGGGAAAATCCGGGGCACGGTTCCTGGACATCATTTCATGCAGTTTGCGATTCTGAGCGTCGTTGCGCTCTTGATGTTCATCGCGAGCGGTTGCACGAAGTCGCAGCAGACCAGTGGCGGCACGGAGGAGGACGAGCTGATCTGGTATTACCCGCAGAACAAGGCGAATACCGACTTGCAGCTGGTGAATGCCGAAGTCAACAGGCTGATTGCGGATAAAATTCATGCGAGCGTCAAGCTACAGCCCGTCGATTTCTCGAGCTACGAGCAGAAGTTGAATACGCTTGTGGCGGCAAGCGATCCGATGGATATTGTCTGGACCTCGAACTGGCTGTTCTCGTGGGAAGCCAATGCCAGAAAAGGCGTGTTCCAGCCAATAGACGAGCTGCTCGATCGGTACGGACAGAAGCTGCGGTCGTCGATGTCTCCGAGATTCTGGAACGACGGCAAACTGGACGGCAAGCAGATTGCGGTACCAAACTACCAAATTGCCGCTATGCGTCCCAGCTTGGTCATTCAGAAACGCTTCGTCGATAAATATAAGCTCGACTTAAGTACGATCCGCAAGATTGACGATATCGAGCCCTTCTTGAAGCAGATTAAGGAAATGGAGCCTGGTATCGTTCCGTTCGGTACGATGAGAGGCTTCTATACGAACCACATCTATGGCATCGACTGGCGCGCTTCGGTTTATCAGGACGATACGAATCACCGTGTTCTTCCCGATGTCACCCCGGAAATGAGGAGAAACTTTGCTTTAGTTCACTCCTGGTACGATAAAGGGTATATCAAACAGGACGCCGCTACGCTGAAGAATGCTGCGGATGTCTACAATAAGGGCAACACAGCCGTTTGGTTCGATTTTACGGGAAAACCGGGATCCGAGGCGGAGTTTAAGGCTGGCGACGGCGGTTTCGACGTCGTGCTTGTTCCGCTGACGAAGCCGTCGTTTACCGGTGCAATCAGTTCGATGAACGCGATCACCCGGACGTCGAAGCATCCAGATAAAGCGATGAAGCTGCTTGAACTTGTGAACACCGATAAACAGCTGTACAATACGCTCGTCTATGGGATTGAAGGAAAGCATTATACGCGAGCGGATGGCAACTACGTCAAACTGAGTCCGGATTCCGGGTATTTCACGAACACGGATTGGGTATTCGGCAACATCCGCAACGAATATTTACCGGAGGGGGCGCCAGCGGACAAGATCGAACAGACCGTTCGCATCAATGAAGAGGCGGAGGTATCCCCTTACTATGATTTTGTGTTCCAAACGGAAAATTTAAAGGCGGAACTAGCCAATGTGAAAGCAGTGAACGACGAGTATTATCCAGCGCTCGCCACTGGAACGGTTGATCCGGCGAAGTTTTTGCCGATCTACGAGGAGAAGCTGAACAAAGCCGGCAGTGAAATAATAAGGGCCGAGAAACAACGGCAGCTGGACGATTGGCTGAAGTCGAAAGGAAAGAAGTAACCGCAAACGTATTTTATTTAGGTAAAGGCTGAGAAGGACAGTGTAAATCACACTGTACGGTTCTCAGCCTTTTTGGCATTTCTGCAGCACGCTCGGACTTCAGTGAGTAAAATGCAGATCGTCTACTCGAAGTGGCGATAAAAGTACAGTTTTTACACTGTTTTATAGATGATATTTCAGCTAAATTGATCTCAGGCAGCAAGCCAAGCAAATCGTTACAGGCAAGGAGGAAGGCATCCTATGAAGCGCAAGAAGGCATTCCGGTTTTTCGGCAGGAACATCGAACTGTTTACGCTCTCGCTTCCCGCAGTCATCTATATTTTTATCATGGCGTACATTCCGATGTTTGGCGTCGTCATCGCATTTAAAAATTATAAGTATGACAAGGGTATTCTGGGCAGTGACTGGATCGGTTTCAAAAACTTCGAGTTTCTGTTTAAAAGCGAAACCGCATTTCGAATCACCCGCAACACGGTCGTGTATAACCTGGGTTATATGGTGCTAACGACGATCGCAGCACTCACCGTAGCTATTCTTCTCAATGAAATTGCAAAAAAGTGGCTTAAAATTTATCAGACATCGTTGATATTGCCCTTTTTTCTCTCATGGGTCGTCATGAGCTACATTACTCAGGCGTTTCTCGATCACGAAAATGGATTTATTAACAGCTGGCTAGTGACAGCAGGTATGGAAAAAATTTCGTGGTACTTTGAAGCCCAGTATTGGCCCTACATTCTAAATATCGTGCATTTGTGGAAAGCGATCGGCTTCTCGGCGATGGTGTACTACGCCGGCATTCTGGGGATTGATGGAGAACTGTATGAAGCCGCCCGGATTGACGGTGCGAAGCGGATGCAGATGGTGACGAATATCACGATCCCGCAGCTGACGCCGCTCATTATCATTCTGCTTATCCTCAGTATCGGGAATATGTTCCGAGGCGACTTCGGCTTACATTTCTTTATCCCGAACAACAACGGAATGACGTATTCGACAACGGATATTATCGATACGTACATCTATCGGGCGCTCAGTGAAATTGCGGACGTTAGTATGGCATCGGCCGTAGGTTTGTACCAGTCGTTCGTCGGTTTTGTTCTTGTAGTCAGCGCCAATTTAATCGTTAGACGAATTAATGAGGACAATTCTCTGTTCTAAGGAGGGAACATTTCGTGGTAGTCCAACAGTCCAAAGCGGTATGGAGCCAACTCATCATACATACCATATTCATTTTGCTCACGATCGCAATGCTGGTTCCATTTGCCCTCGTTATCGTTATCTCGGTTTCTGATGAACAGTCGATTCTGCATAACGGCTTCCGTCTTATTCCGGATCAGTTCAGCGCTGCGGCGTACCAATACTTTCTGAAAACACCGGAAACGATCCTTCGGGCCTACGGTGTGACGATTATCGTCGCGATCATTGGCACATGCATCAGTCTAATTCTAACCTCTACGATGGGCTACGTGCTGTCCAGGAGGGATTATGGTCTGCAGCGAGTAACGTCATTCTATGTGTTCTTCACTATGCTGTTCAACGGTGGTCTTGTGCCGTTCTACATTATGATGACCCAGATATTGCATTTAAAAAATTCAATATGGGCACTCATCGTGCCTGGATTACTCAGTCCTTTTTACGTACTGATTATGAAGGGTTTCATGGCAAAAATTCCGACTGAGATTATTGAGTCGGCAAAAGTGGAGGGAGCGCGTGAGTGGCGGATTTACACAGCACTGATCCTACCGCTCTCGAAGCCTGCACTCGCTACATTGGGATTGTTTATCATGTTTAACTACTGGAATGAATGGTTCAATGCACTTCTGTTTATCAACAACGAGAAACTGGTTCCACTTCAGTTGCTCCTCGTGAGGACCATGAATACACTTGACTTCATCACATCGCGTCCCGAGTTCGCCTCAGCGTTGGTTACGCTCAATGTTGAAATGGGGGATTTTCCGAAGACGTCAGCTAAATTTGCTGTAGCCGTTCTTTCAGCTGGTCCGATGTTGTTGGTATTCCCGTTCTTTCAACGGTTCTTCGTTAAGGGACTGACGATCGGCGCTATTAAAGGTTAAGTTGCATACCTCGGATGGGGAAAGCTTGAAAGGAGGTGAACCAAGAGGAATAGGAATCGGCTTTTCACATCCGCATTTATAAATAAGCTTGATAATCATATTAAGGGAGGTTTCTTCATTGAAAAAGATCATAAAAACACAGTTTCAGTGGATGTCCACACTCGCAGTTAGCTCTGCACTTGCCATTGCCGTTACCGGCTGTGGTAGCAGTACAGACAACACTAGCACGCCTTCTCCTTCCAGCAGTGCGGCTCCTGCCGTAGCAGCAACACCTGCGCCAAAGAAGCTTGACCCAGTTGAATTGACTTGGTACTACCCACAGAACAAAGCAAATCCAGATCTACAAGTCGTGAATGATGCTGTTAATAAGATTACACAAGAGAAAATTAACGCAACAATCAAGTTGATGCCAGTGGACTTCGGTACTTACGAGCAGAAGTTGAACACAATTGTTGCAGCGAACGAAGTGACGGATATTATCTGGACGTCGAACTGGCTGTTTAAATTCGATCTGAATCAGAAGAAGGGCGTATTCCAACCTCTCGACGATTTGTTGAAGAATCAAGGACAGAAACTTTACAAATCATTGGAAGAGAAATTCTGGAATGATGCGAAGCTTGACGGCAAAATCTATGCGGTACCAAACTATCAAATCTCCGCAACTCGGGCAGGACTGGTCATGCAGAAGCGTTTTGTAGATAAATACAAACTGGACGTCAATACGATTAAGAAGTTAGAAGACCTCGAGCCGTACCTGAAGCAGATCAAGGATAACGAGCCTGGGATCATACCATTCGGGACCCAGCGCGGACCCTATCAAGGTTCTCTCTACAACATTGATGTGAAAGGACCCGTTTACAAAAACGATACGACATTTAAAGTCCTACCAGATGTGACAACTGAAATGAGAGCCAACTTCAAACTGATGAACTCCTGGTACACGAAGGGTTACATCAATAAAGATGCTGCAACAATAAAAGCTGCAGCAGACGCGTACAACAAAGGCACAACTGCAGTATGGTTCGACCATACCGGCAAGCCAGGATCTGAGGTTGAGTTCAAAGCAGCGAACGCTGGAAATGATGTAATTCTTGTTCCTCTTGCTAAGGCAGTATTTAGCGGTGCAGCAAGCACTATGAATGCGATCAGCCGTACTTCCAAAAATCCAGAGAGAGCCATGATGTTCCTTGAGCTGGTAAATACCGATAAGCAATTGTATAACACACTCGTTTACGGTATTGAAGGTAAGCATTATACGAAGACTACAGGCAATTTCATCAAAATTAATCAGGATGCTGGTTACTTCACGAACACGGATTGGATTTTCGGTAGCATCATCAACGAGTATCTACCAGAAGGCGCACCAGCCGACAAACTGGAGCAAACAGCGAAAGTTAACTCTGAAGGTGAAGTTTCCCCGCTTACTGGATTTGTCTTCAATTCAGAACCAGTCAAGACAGAAACCGCGAACGTCAAGGCTGTAAACGATGAGTATTATGTGGGTCTCGGAAGTGGTACACTCGATCCGGAGAAATACTTGCCGATCTATGAAGAGAAATTGAAGAAAGCTGGCGCCGATGCGATCGTAGCTGAGCGTCAGAAGCAACTTGATGCGTGGCTAGTGGCGAACGGCAAAAAGAAGTAAGCTTGACGAACGAATCCATGGATAACCTGGGCTATCTCCCTAAAACAGCAATGTTTTTCCGGAATAGCCCGGGTTTTATGGGCTTTGCTCGAGCATTTGCAACAAGAGAATAAGGGAGGACTTGAAGTGAAGATTGCCTTACTGCAACGAAAAGATATGAGGGAAAGAGTATTTGGTCCCGAACATTTGGCACAGCTCCGCAAAATAGGTGAAGTTATACTTAATGAGGAAAACGTAAACCCGACGGAGGAGCAAGCACGTGCACTCATTGCCGATGCGGATGTTGCCATCACATCATGGGGCTGCTGTGCATTGACGGAACGGGTGCTTGAGAGCGCACCGAATTTGAAGCTCGTCCTGCATGCGGCTGGAACTGTTAAGCCGATCGTGACAGAGGCGCTGTGGCAGCGCGGGGTTCGCGTATCCAATGCGACGGAAGCGCTTGGCCAAGGGGTGGCTGAGACAGCACTCGGCTTTACGATTGTGTCGCTGAAAGACATGTGGCGACTCAGCCGGGAGACAGCAGCTGGCGGCTGGGGCGACGGCTCACGCGTACGCGAAGTGTACGGTCTTACTGTCGGGGTTGTCGGAGCAGGACGTGCAGGCTCTCACTATATTAAATTGCTTCGTCAGTTCGATGTCAGGATCGCGCTCTACGATCCATTCGTGAGCGAGGAGCGTGCCAGGGAGATGGGCGCTCAGAAACTAGAGCTAGAGGACCTATTGCGACAGAGCGATGTTATCTCTATTCATTTACCATCGCTGCCTGAGACGAATCATATGTTTAATGCCGAACGGCTGGCATTGATGAAAGACGATTGCGTACTCATCAATACAGCCCGCGGTTCGGTTATCGACGAGGTAGCTCTCGCAGCTGAATTGATCAAGGGTAGATTGTTCGCATGTCTCGACGTTACGGATCCGGAGCCGCCGCAAGTGGATCATCCGTTTCGTAATCTGCCGAACGTGATTCTGACTCCGCATATCGCAGGCGCCGTTAATAACGGCATGGGCCGCATCGCGAAGTCAGTTGTGAACGACCTGAGAGCTTATCTTGACGGCCGTTCCTTGAGTGGCGAAGTTCGTGAAGAGCAGATGCATTTGCTGGCGTAAGGTACGGAAAATTGGTATCTATTTCTGGGGAAAATCCGGCATTTCAGGATTTTTGCAAAAGTAGATACCAGAATTCCCTTTAGTTATGCCGAACGGTTGCAGGTTTTCAGTTTATTAAACAGAAAAAGGAGAGAATCAACAAGGATGACACACTGTATTTTACCATGATAAGGGGGCTAATTGATGAAGGTAAAATCTATGTTCCGTTTGGGTCTTGCAGTTACAACAAGTTTTGCAATAATGATGGGGGTATTGCCCGCTCCACCCGTTTCTGCCGTGGGAATCACCTATTATGTATCTCAAACATCAGGCAATGATACAGCGAATAACGGGCTATCCGTATCGGCTCCGTTCAAGACTATTCAACGATGTGCCAACAGCTTGCAACCAGGTGATATCTGCGAAGTGTCTTCGGGTATTTATCGCGAGACCATTACGCCGACGAACAGCGGGACGAACGGTTCGCCAATCACGATTAGGGCTGCAGCAGGCGCCAACGTCGTGGTTAGTGGTACCGATTTGATCACAGGAACGTGGACATCTGCAGGAATTACCGGCGCGCCGTCCGTGTACAAAGTGCCTTACACAAGGAGTTCACTACTAGATGAGACGGAGGAGCAGTTCTTCATTGTTCCAAAGGACGCAAACGGCTATTTGAACGGGGATCCGACATTGCTATGGGAAGCTCGCTGGCCAAACATTACAGCTTACAACTTGAACGCGCTAAAAGACAAGATGGCCTACATGGAGTCTGCCACGAATATGACGACTTATTACACAGTCACTGACAGCGCTTTACCCAACATCAATTGGGTCGGTGCTTCGATCTGGGAGCGTGGAGGTGACGCCTACACGGGTCAAACTTCAACCATTACAGCCTTCAACAATACGACCAAAACGCTTACAATGAATCCCGTCACGAACGACCAATCGTATTATTCGCCTCGTCAAGGAAGTACGTATTTCCTCTCTGGCGTATTGGGAGCACTCGATGTAGCAAGCGAATGGCATACAGATGCGACGGATCTCTATTTGTGGGCTCCTTCGGGTGGCGTTCCTGCGAATGTTGAAGCCAAGACACGTCAAACCGCATTCAATCTGAAAGGCAAATCCTACATCACCATCTCCGGCATACGAACGATGGCGGCGAACATCTTAATGGGTACGGTCGCCAGCACCCCGTCCACCTACAATGTCCTCGACAACATAAAAGCCGAGTTTTTGTATTTCTCCGATTACAGCCACGGTACGTCGATTGAGAATCAGCGTGAGCGGGGCATCAATATGGTTGGTGACTACAATGAGTTGAAAAACAGTACGATCGCCTATTCCACTGGAACGTTGGTGCATATCGCGGGTAAAGGCAATCGGATCGTGAACAACAGTATCCATGACGGTAGTTTCATGGCCACGCACGATTCGCTCATCCGTTTATCTAGCGGAACCGAGAATGTGATCGACCATAATGAGATCCGCGATTCCGGCAGAGGGCTGCTCTCCATTTACGGAGGCAGCGGAGTGGTCAGCTACAATGATATGAATCGAGGTATGAGACTCTCCCGTGACGGCGGCTTGATCTACGCTTGGGGCTCCGAGCTTTCGAACAGTGAAATCCACCACAACTGGATTCACGACAGCAAGGGGGACGACACGAGTGTTGGCATCTATTTCGACAACTACACGGAGAATGTGATCATCCATCACAACGTCATCTATAACAACGATACCGGGATTCAGATGGGTGCGCCAGGCAATTTCAAGCTCGCCTACAACAACACGATCGTCAATAATGATAAAAGCATTGGGTTTCACGGTGCGGCTGGATATCCCGACGAGTTCTACGGTACCCGCTTTTATAACAACATTATGACGGATAAGGCTTTTGCGATTGACACGGATCGCAAGCTGTTTCCTACAACCGTTACCCAGGGCTACAACACCATTTCGTCCGTTGGGCTGAACTTCGTCAACCCGGCTGGAGCGAACGGTAATGACTTCCGGCTGCAAACAGGCTCCACGGCGATTGACAGTGGGGCAGCGATCGATGGCATTACCAGTACGTATACATGGGGCGGGTCTGCACCTGACGCCGGCGCCTATGAGTTCGGGGGTGGCTCGAACAGCTCCAACTGGATTCCGTCCTACAATCACTCCAATTATCCGTCTTCACCGGCTTGGCAGTTGATCGACACGCCGTACATGAACCGTATTAAGAATAGCGCCTTCGAGAAGGTGTTGACCGATTGGTTAACTTGGTCGGCGGCAGGAACAGAAACTACGGTCGGTTCTGACACGCAATATGCCGTACCTGCGTCTCCAATGCCAACAAAGCCGAATTGGGTAAACCGGGGCAAGAATAATAAGTTACGTCTTGGGGACGGAGCCAGCCCTGCTGGAGGATCGACGGTGGGCGACGGGATTGAGCAATCGATCTCAGGTCTTAAGCCGAATACGGTCTATACGTTCTCCGCATGGGTCTACAACATCCCTGTGGATCCAAATATTACGACACCTGTATCGACGGAAACGATCCTTCTCGGAGCGGAAAATTACGATGCATCTGCACCAACCATGCCTAAAGTGTCGGTAGCTTCGACCAGTGGGAAATACGTACGTCAGGAGCTGAATTTTACAACGGGGTCACTGACCGCTGCGAATGGAACTCCGATCAAACCGCGCGTGCAAATTTTCAAAAACAAGTCGTATGCCAACCATTTTTCCTTCGCGGACGATGCCGGTTTGATCGAATCGACGCCATTCAATTCAGGGCTTAGCGATGGTACTAACTTGAAGGATGTGGCTTTCGTCAGTGCACCTGCAACAAGCACCACAGCAGGAGCAACAGGAAGCTTGACCTTGAACGGCACGCTTCAGAATGGTAGTAGCGCTAGTTGGTCAGGAGCGACGATTACATTTGCTTCGAGCGATCCTAACGTCGTGAGTATCAACAGCTCCAGTGGAGGAACAGTTAGCTACACGGCGGTGGGTCCAGGTCAAGCGACCGTGACCGCAATTGCAAGGAAAGGGATTATCGCCAGGGCAACAAGTCAGATCGTCACCGTTTATCCGGTCGGCACACCTGCGACGACGGACTTTATGGCTAAGGCGTACGGAACGAATGCTAGTGGGTTTACGACGTTCAACAGCTCCACGAATACGTACACACTTGTCGGTAAAGGGGATAACATTTGGGGCACTTCTGACGACTTCGTCTTCCTGAATAAGTCCGTGCTTAACTCCAATACGGCCGGCAATAAGATAACACTGAAGGCGAACGTTGAGTTCAGCTCGTACGACCCAGGTTCTATCGGTCTTATGTTCCGTGAGCAGGACACAGCGGGTTCCGAGCATGCGGAGTTCCGGATGGACGGAGCAGGCGATATCCTTCGACTTGTGTTCCGGAATACAGCGTCTGGATCAACCGACCTGATCAACCATTACAAAACCGGTGTGAAGCTAATACCTGCCACAACAGGTGTAGTGCCTCGTGTAATGCCCATCATGCTGACCAAGGAAGGGAACATCGTGAAAGGCTATTATCTGGACGGCAACAATTACATTCTGTTCGGCCAAACGACGGTCAACTTCACGAACGGCGCCAACATTCTCGCGGGGATTGCGCTGTACTCCAGTGCCGGGCGGCCTGATGCGAAGGCGATCATTACGGATCTGCAACTTACAAAAAATTACTAAGCGGAAGTTCCTCTAAACCAAAGTACACCCTTCGGTCATCCGAAGGGTGTATATCTATCAAAAGGAAATTCGGGTTTTATGTTGAAATATGTAAAGATCAACTAAGCGTGGACTAGATGCCGAAGAGACTGGAACCTGTAAAGGAAGATAGAGAGAGATGAGGGGATGCACCAATGAACAACTACTTGCGTAAGTACCGGGAACGGAAATATTTGATGCGTATCATTCTGTCAATTAACTTGCTAATTATATCCGTTATGCTGGCCTCCTTGCTGTCTGCTTTCTTGTATTCCAAAAAAATTAGCTTAGATTCGCAGCAAGAAGCCAATGAGAAAGTGCTTTCACAGATCAACTACAACATCAGTTATATGAATGACACAGTAAAAAATTTCGCCATCTCCATGTTCTACGATACCGATATGGCCCATTTGTTGTTCAGCGGAGAACAGGAAACCTTTGAGGATACTAACCGAGTAAACAAGTTGAACAAGACTATCGCGTATAACTCCTTTATTCACTCCATCGTAATCTACAACAGCAAGCGAAACATGTTCTTCATGAGTGGTGACGACGCCATCACGAGCTCAACCAGTAATCTTATGAATCAAATCAACGAATTTCTAAGCGGCGGTAAGCCAATATTTAAAATGCAAATGATGCCGCTTCGCTACGTCGCGGACCTTAAGCATCCAGAGCGCTCACAGCAAGTATTCTCCCTATTTATGTTTGACTCGCTAGACGCTTATACAAAGAAAGAGAGCGCACTGATCATCAATGTCAAGCCAGAATGGCTGTTTGAAAAGCTAGAGCTGATGAACCGGCAGTCCTCGAACCGTGACAACCGAATTTTTGTTCTGGACCAGAATAAAGAAATGTATAGTCCAGACGTTCAAAGCACTCAAGATCTGGGGAATCTGAAGGAGGAGGTGTATCGGCAGATCGCATCCTCAGGCCGTCAAGTGTCCCAGTTTACGTATATGGCTAACGGTGAAAAGCAAATCGTCAACTACATCGTGAACCGCTCTGTCAACTGGGTGATCGTTGATGTCGAACCTTATATCGGCGTGCTCGCAGCGGTCGATCAACTTAAGGTCGTCTTCATCACGGTCGCCGCCATCTGTCTCGTTCTCGCTGTCTTCGCCTCCTTGATCATCTCGAACCGACTGTACTCGCCGATTAATGGGCTGCTCAAGCAGACAAAGCGGCTGCCTGGCGGCGAGCCGGACCGCACGAACGAGCAGGACGAAATTAGCTACATCTCGCATATCTACAATCATCTGATCGAAAAGCTCATGTCCGAGCAAACGAAACACGACAGTAACGAAGCGATTGTCCGTTCTTACTATCTGCGCAAGCTCGTGACCGATAGCCAAGCCTTCACTTCGGAGGAATGGGCAGAGTGTGTACGTGGCGGATATATGAACGTCAATTTGGAAAAAGAGTGCATCGTAGGTGTACTTAAACTCGATCATTACGAAGAATTGAAAGAAAAAATGCTCGGTGTGGATGTAAATCTGCTGAATTTTGCCGTGTCCAATATCATACGAGAGATTGTTTCGGAAGAGCTGCGCGGGCAGGTTGTCGACATTCGCGGAGAGCACTTGGTATTGGTCTTCGAAGCTGGCGCCCGCCCGGAGGAAAGCTACAGAGCGATCACCCAGCTGCTCCAGCAAGCGCAGCAGATCATCGGCGATTATTACCACGTCACCTTCACTGCAGCGCTTGGCGATGTCGCGTCCCATTATCATGAGCTGACGGCCCACTATGAGAAAGCATTAGATTACCATCTATATAAAATGAATTTTGGCCACGGCTCCATCATCACACCGGAGATGGTGCAAAGTAATCTCATTAATCTTGAGGCGCACATCCCACTGGAGCTTGAGCGGAAATTCGCGGAAGCGATCAAGGCGAGCCATCCGGACAGCGTCTACCAGGAGCTAGAGCATCTGCGCCGGCTAATCGCTGGAATGAGCTCCGACGCCGTCGTGCAATCGGTGATTCAACTCGGTATCCTGATTAAACAGACTGTACGGGAAATCAACCAGAACAAGCTGTCTCCGCTGCTTATCGATCTTCGCTCTATCGATCGCCTCGTATTCGAGAAAGAAACGTTGGACGAAATCTTTGCGGAGTTCGGCGCTATCCTCAGTGCGATTTTTGAGGATCAGAAACGCGGGACGGAGTCGAAGGATCATTTTATCATCGATACGATTAAAGATATGATTCAGGCGAATTACTCCAATCCGAATTTGAGCCTGCAGGAAATCGCCGATTTGCTTCGGATGTCCTCTGCGTATGTTGGCCGCATCTTCAAGAAACAGGAGACGATCTCCGTGGCGGATTACATTAACGAAATTCGACTGTTGAAATCAGTTATACTGCTCGAGAACAATAACCTGCCGGTGAACGAGATCTCTGAGAAGGTCGGTTTCAGCTCACCGAGCTACTTCTTCAAGCTGTTCAAGAAGCGCTTCGGCACAACACCGAAGGATTATCGCATTAAGAAATCGCTATCTTTGTAGGCATACCGTTACGGATCCTTATCGTGCATAAAAGTTCAAATTGTTCATTAATATGGTGAAAGAAAGTGCGAATCTTGCACTTTTTTTTGCTTTTTCTAGGGGTTAAGCTGAACTTAGGTCACGAGAACAAAGGGGAAATCACATGCAGGATGTAATATTTGAGACACGCTGTCTCCATTCCTTAGTAAAAGTATTTCCAGACGAGGAACTACAAGCTGAGCCTTATTCATGTGGATCTGCCTTGTGCGGAGAAACGTTCGATTTTCAGGTCGCCTATCGGGCGCCTGCTTTGACCAAGCCGATCCAGGTGAGCGTCACAACTACCTTGCAGGCGGCCATTATCTTGCGGGAGGTTGGCTTGTCCCCATCGGAACTTCCCTGCCAACGCCGCCATGATGACAATGTGCTGCGGGTCACTCCGGGCCTTTACCCTGATCCGTTATACCCGATCGACGGGGAACGAGGTGTTGTGGGGATCCATTATCAATGGAGATCCATATGGGTCACCGTGGAGGTGGATGAGGAGACGCCAGGAGGAGTATATTCCGTGAATGTGCAATTTGCAGCCATAACGGGGGAGACCCTCGGCGAGGAAAGCATTCACTTAGAGGTCATTCCAGCCGTTTTGCCGCCACAGACATTAATTCACACGGAGTGGTTTCATGCCGACTGTTTGGCAAATTACTACGGGGCCCAAGTTTTTAGCGAGGCGCACTGGCTACGGATTGAGCAGTATTTACAAACCGCTGTGCGACACGGCATGAACATGGTGCTCACGCCGCACTTTACCCCCCCGCTGGATACTCAGGAGGGTGGTGAGCGCCCAACGGTTCAGTTGGTGGATGTGCGGATGGAGACAGACGGTACGTACGAATTCGGCTTCGGCCGACTTATTCGTTGGATCGAGCTGTGCGATCGGGTCGGGATTCGTTATTTTGAATTCTCACACTTGTTCACCCAATGGGGGGCGAAGCACGCACCGAAGGTGATGGCGGAGGTGCAGGGAGAGTTGCGTCGCATTTTCGGCTGGGATACTGATGCGATAGGGGAGACGTATAAGTCATTCTTATCTCAATACTTGCCCGCATTGACGAAGTTACTTCGTGAGAGAGGGCTGGAGCATCGGTGCTATTTCCATATTTCGGATGAGCCTCTCCTAGAGCATATGCCTTGGTATCGTAGCGCGAGCGAGCTGATGCAGACGCATTTGGGGAATTTCCCGATCATCGATGCATTGACCAATTATGAGTATTATGAACAAGGACTCGTGAAGAGGCCAATACCGGCAAACGACCACATCGAACCGTTCCTTGAGCGTCAAGTTCCAGAGCTGTGGACGTATTACTGCTGCGTGCAATATCGGCAAGTATCGAATCGTTTCTTCAACATGCCATCCGCCCGCAATCGCGTGATCGGCGTTCAGCTGTATAAGTTCCAGATTGCCGGCTTCTTGCATTGGGGCTACAACTTCTGGAATACGCAGTTTTCGCTTAAAGCGATCGATCCGTATCGCGTGACGGACGCTGGCCGCAGCTTCCCATCTGGCGATGCCTTTCTAGTCTATCCAGGGGAGGAAGGGCCGATAGAGTCCATCCGCATGGAAGTGTTCTATGAGGGCTTGCAGGACCTTCGAGCGCTGCAGCTGCTGGAAAGCTTGGTCGGGCGCGACCAGGTGCTAGCGTTAATTGAAGAGGGACTTACGGAGCCTTTGAGCTTTAGCCGTTATCCTTCAGATGCGGAATGGCTGCTCGGTCTTAGGGAAAGAGTCAACCAGGCGATAAGTGCTGCATCAGAGTCAAACCAAAAGGGGAGAGCGCTATGAAAGCTGAAAATAAACCGATAGAGGTCATCATTGTTGGAGCAGGCAGCCGCAGTATGAACTACGCGAGCTATGCACTGAAGCATCCAGATCAGATGCGGGTGGTCGGGGTGGTGGACCCAAATCCACTTCGGCGCGCGCATACAGCAGAGCGTTATGGATTAGCGGAGGACATGGTGTTCGCAGATGTGGCAGCGCTTGTGGCAAGACCGAAGCTGGCAGATGCGGCGATTAACGGGACGTTAGACGCGCAGCATGTGTCAACGAGTCTGCCTCTGCTTCAGAAAGGCTACGACCTGCTGCTGGAGAAGCCAATCGGGATTGCCGAGGATGAGGTGCTGGAGCTACATCGAACCGCCAAAGCGTACGATCGCAAGGTCATGATCTGCCATGTGCTGCGGTATGCCCCGTTCTACGTTGAGCTGAAGCGTGAGTTGGAGGCAGGCACAATCGGGGACATTCTCCATATTCAGACGGAGGAAAATGTGGACTTTCACCACATGGCCACTGCGTTCGTGCGTGGCAAGTTCGCCAATAAGGAGCGCGGAGGCTCGTCATTCCTCATGCAAAAATGCTGCCATGACCTCGATCTCATCACCTGGTTCCAATCAAAGGTGCGGCCGGTCAAGGTAAGCAGCTATGGCGGCCGCTCGTATTTTCGCGAGTCGCGGGCACCTGAAGGTTCAGGCAGCCGCTGCCTAACCAACTGCGCAATCGAAGAGCGCTGCGTATACTCGGCGAAAAAGCTGTATGTAGAGCAGCCGCTGTGGCCGGTATATGTGTGGCCACGTTATCTGGACGGCGTTCGGCTCAGCGACGAGGAGAAGCTTGAGAGCCTGCGCAAGGATAACCCATTCGGCCGCTGCGTATGGAGGTGCGATAATGACATTGTCGATCACCAGGCGGTAATCATGGAATTTGAGAACGGAAGCACAGCCGTTCACAATCTGGTAGGCGGGGCTGCAAAGGCTTGTCGCACCGTACATATTACGGGAACGAAAGGCGAGATCTACGGAGAGCTTGAAGAAGGTTCCTTCGTGGTACGTCACCCGCATCTGCGGGAAGGCGGCGTTTATAGCGAGCACCGCGTAGAAATTCCGGTTAGCCGGGATATGCATGGCGGCGGTGATCACAGACTCGTCGAAGATTTCGTTCGAGTGGTACGTGGAGACACTTCCGCCCAATTCTCGACGTCTTTGGAGCATAGCATCGTCGGTCACCTTGTCGGTTTTCGAGCAGATGCTTCCATGGAATCCGGGCATTCCTTGCAAATAGATTGGAACAGCTTGCTGCAAAAGTAAGACTGGATGAAAGCAAACACCCTCGTTCCGAAATCCGAAACGAGGGTGTTTCTTTGCCAATTTATTTCCCAACGGTGACAACGTTTGAAACTACAGTTTTATTTCCTGCGTTATCGGTAGCCGTATACGTAATCGTATAAATACGATCCTTTTCGGCACGCAGGCTGAATGATGTAGCGGGAGAACCGATTTCCGCTTGGATGTCGCTTACACTGCTAGTTGGATCATTGCTAGTAATAGAGCTCAAGATGACAGATGCAACGCCCGAATCTGAATCGCTTGCGTTCACGGTAGCCTGGATAGCAACCATCTTATGATTCGCTGGCCAAATCGAAGTTTTGCTTAGCGCCACGTTTAGTACCGGAGCTGTTCGGTCCATTAAGCCAACGACAATGGTTTTGGCTGCTTCTGTATTGCCCGCTTTGTCGACAGAACGATATTGAACCATGTGTGTGCCGATTTGGTCGAATAAAATTAGACCCGTATAAGTGCTCCATGTTCCGCTGTTATCGATTTGATATTCGGTTCTTGCGACACCTGATAAATTGTCGGTTGCCGAGAGGGCTACCACCATCGTCTGTGTCCCATATACAGCTTCAGCTACTGAAACTGGAGCTCTTAGATCAGATAAGAAGCCAATGCTCGCTTCCTTCGTTACAGGCCCTAAGGTAACAGATGTATGAATGGAAGTAATGCCTTCGCCAGTTGCTGATACAACACCATTGCTATCTACTGTTGCAACTGCGTTATTGTCGCTTCTGTACGTGATTGATGCCTGGCTTAAATCTGCAAGAGATCCATCGGATACATAGCCAGTCACCGCTATTGCGGCTGGGCTTGCAGCTCCTACAAACATTTTATCCGCTGACAGAGAAACGGAAGCAAGCACATCTTCAACTTGTATGTCTAACTGAGAAATGACAGCCTTCACAGGTGGCTTGCCGCTACCCGAGAACATCCCGATACCCGCGAGGAAGTCCGTTCCTTCAAACTCCACGGTAGTGGAACCGATAGAAAGCCATTGCGATTCTTTATAATAATAACCAGTTACTTTATTGCCTTCTTTGACCAATCTCATCTGGAACGGCGTATTGATGCTCTTGCCCGCATAGTCTAGCAGCAGGCCTGTCTGCGAACCCCAATATTTCTGCTGTGCAGGTGGATTTTGCGAGTCCAGTATACTCTCACTATTGCGGAATACATATCGGAGTACCTTACCGGTACCGTCCGTACGGAACTGAACATGCTTGGAATCCGCCGTGTCTTTGGCGCGGAACATCAAGCCCACTGTTGCCGGATCCGGGTAGTCGAAGGAGTCAATCGTTGCTGTAAACGTAACTTTTGCACTAGGGTCGGAGAGATGAACGTTTTTGCTTAGGTATACGAAATCATCCGTGGAACCCCATACATTGTCTCCAACACCTACAAGTGAATAGTTGTTATTGGAGTCTGTCGTTACAAAGCCTTTGCTGTGAGTGCCGTACGTCTTCAAATCCCAGCCTGCTGGCCCCGTATTTGATCCAGCTGTAGGGAAGATCGTCGAGATTTGAGTTGTTGCTTTCGTAATGCCGTCTTTGGTGACGGTTGCCGATACAGTGACTTGACCCGGTGCAAGAGCTGTCACAGAAGCAACGCCATTACTGACACTATTAATACGTAGTACTTGCGGGTCACTAGAAACCAACTGGATATCTGCAGTAGACAGATCTGCCGGCAAGCCATTTTGTTGAGTACCCGTCACATTTAAGATTCCTTGCTCTCCAGCAGTAAAGAGATTTACCGGTGTCGTGAATTGGACGTCTTTCAAGAAGGTTTGGGCTACACCTGCATTAAAAGGTGTGTTTTCAATCAAACCTGTATCATCCGCATAGGAGAGACCTACAGATGATCCTGGCTTATAGATACGCACTCGTGCATCTGTATTTGTTGGACCTGTTCGGAAAGTAATTTCTTTGCGAACAAATTGGTTATCTTTTATAACCGTATCGATAGCATTTCCGCCATAATTAAAAACGCCGAGAACGATGGATTCCCCAGGCTCGTTGTATACCCAAGATACAAATTTATATTCGGTGTCCGGTTTAAGACCCGTGATTTTTTGTTCTACACCAGCTCCGCCAGGCCCCAATTTCAAGCGGTATTGTCTACCACGTACTTGCCAGTCTGGAGTGGCCGGTACGGATTGAACATCCGTGGTGCCATTCGTCGTCCATTTTAGCCAGTTATCCGTAGTCCCGTTAAAGCCACTATTCTTAATCAAGTTCATATAAGGCGTATTGATCTCAGTGTAGGTTACGCTTGGAGGATTGGTGAAGTTCGGACCTGCTTTCCAATCAGTTCCACCGTACTCATAAGCACCTGCATCCGGGGTAATACCAACGAAACCGTCCGTGATTCCCTTAATCTCTGCACCTGTGTTAATGGCCGTAGAACCGGCATTTAAACGGTAATCGTTCGCAGCTGGATTCACAAAATTCAAGCCGACGCTCGAAGTCGTGTTATAGCCATTTGCAGTATCCGCCGTTAAGGAGACACCATTTGTAAAAATGTTGTTATACACCCTTGACCCAAATAACTCCTGGTTATACGGTGGAGATCCCCAGTAAGCTATGCTGTTGGTTCTAGAATTCACAACCGTGTTGTTATAAATGAGTCGGTAGTTGCCTGGCGTATTCATCTGGATTCCTACATCGTTGTTGTAGATGACGTTATGATGCGCCACCACATTGTTCGCGTAGTTGTCGAAGTAGAGGCCGACGCTCATATCGGTTCCTTTACTGTCGTGGATCAAATTGTGGTGGATATCGGAGTTGCCCATATCAAGTCCCCAGCTATAGATCAGGGCTCCGTCACGGGAAAGCCACATCCCATTAGAAATATCGTTGTATGAAATCTCCCCGCTGCCAGATCTCCAATAAAGGTTGAATCTTCCAGAGTCTCTGATTTCGTTGTAGCTGATCAAGTTGGCGGTCCCGCTAGTAAGCTTAACCAACGGATCGTAGGAGGCCATATAGCTACCGTTATGAATAACGTTATTCACAATACGGTTGCTGCTTCCATCAATATTGATCAGCGTTCCTGAGGAGTAACCAATCTTACTGTTTTTAATTTCGTTATTGTTTCCGACGATGTTAATTCCACCATTAAGTTGATCAGCATTCGTTGTATTCTGTGAATAGTTCGAGAAATATACGTAATCCGCCTGGATGCCGTCCAAAATGTTATTGTTCGAAGTGTTCATCGTGATGTTGGCGGCGAAAGTACGAATTCCTCTCAAATTAATGAAGTTTTTTCCATTCAAATTGAAAGCGGTGTTACGTTTTTTAACCTCAACATTGGAAGGAGTCCCACCATCAGGTGCCCACAAGTATACTTTTTGAGCAGTTTCATCTACATACCACTCGTTTGGAGCGTCTAATGCGCCTAACACCCCGCTAAGGAAGTATGTACTGCCTAGTCGAGGATACAGTTCCTGATAGTCACCAGCTATTGGTTCATAGGTCAAGGTGTGGGTCGCACTATTGTAGCCTGTTACCTTAGAGGTCATGCCTTGGTACGCATTCCCGCCTCGTTCCCAGACTAGAGCGCCCTTCCAAAAATCCGTAGGCTGCGTAATGCTGGAATCCACAATCGTTGTGGCCGATCCTGCATCTGCGGTTGCTGTACCTGCTTTTAAGCCAGGGAGCGAGTATTCGCTAATATTTGGCCAGCGCGCTTCCCAGAGCGGGGAGACGGCTGCGCCGTTATTCACGAATAACTGGTTTTCTTTGCCCAAGCTCCATGGCAGATCGGCTTTGTAGATGTTTCCTGCGTGTGGAGTCCAGCCGCTGATCGGCTCGGTACCGCTTACAATAACATTAGCACCTGAAGCTGGCTTGAAGGTGATCGGCAATCCGCTCGAGCCAGACGCTGCTGGAGTAACCGTCTCGCGGTACGTACCTGATGCGATGATGCAGGTGTCCCCGGCCAGCATAACTTGGGCGCATTTATTGATCGTTTTGAATGGTGTTGCCTCTGAATTCACTGCTACGGCGTCATTTCCGTTCGGAGCCACATAGTAGGTCGTTGCAGCAGCAAATGCGCTTGGTGCGGGCAGCAGCCCACCGATAAAGCCTAGCGTCAACGTTAACGCCAAGCCATACCCAAGCTTCGATTTTTTCCGCATTATACATTCCTCCTTGATAAATTGTTATGGATAATATCCATATAACTAACTTACCAATTGGCTAAATAATAAAAAGTCAAATATCCGTACTTTACTCTTGAATCACGCTGAAACATTTATATTTTAGTGAACCTCCGCTTTTAACAATAAGAAATTAAAACATACAGTTCCATAAGAGAGTAAAGTGCAGATCTTGCACTTTTCTTTTGTTTGCATTCCAGTTTATGTTGGATAGGTGCATGAATGGGGGGAAGGATTTGCAACAACTTAATCTATTTCAATTTAATCGAATTTCTGTGAGGGTCGTATGTTCCGATCGAACATTTACATGTGGCGACGCTCTTATTGAGGAAGATGTGGACAGTGGCCAACAGACTTGGCGATGGGATGTTTTGGCTGTCACTATGAGTTGTTGTCAAGATCAGGAAGTCAGAAGTATTACGGTTCAAAATATTGGCGTTCATGACATTCACTTGCGTTATATCAGTTTGGAGTGGAAACCCATGGATATCTCTCCATATTTGGATGCCAGAAGATATGTTCAACTCCATCATTCCCAATGTTTCGAAAAGATAGCGGGAGTTCGTCCAGTACATCGTCCCAACGATTGGTCGGATCCTAACGAAGCCTCTGCCATGGTAACGGTGATATCCAGCAGATTGCCTGGCGATGCATTGCTGCTAGGGGCTTTGCCTCCATTTGAAGATTGCTTCGTTAGCTTCCCGATTCTGCACGAAAGCGCGCATCGAGACGGAGCTTTCGGTATTAGCGTTCAATTAACAGCTCCTCGCCGAATTATTTCGAACGATGAGGTGGCGTTGGCTCACTTGATCATGCTTCACGGCAAGGACGGGAATAACTTGTTGGAACAGTATGCGGAGCTCATGCGAGATCGACTTCCTCAATCCCTGTTGAGTAAACAGCGGGTCACAGGCTGGAATTCATGGGATTATTACGCTGGCGCTGTTACACAACGAGATATCATTGAGAATACTAGTACCGCACAAGAACAATTTGCAGACTCCATTCGCTATATCGTCATCGACGAAGGATACGAATGCCAGTGGGGGATATGGGACGAGGGCTGGAAATTTCCTGACGGGCTGAAGAGTCTATGTGAAAAAATTCGTGAGTCCGGGTTCGAACCAGGGATTTGGACGGCTCCGCTCATGGTGAATGTATATACCCCCATATATCGGGAGCATCCGAATTGGTTTGTCGGTGACAAAGAAGGTAACCCCTATCTGGTAAGTTTGGGATATGGTTCCATGGCACAGCTAGACATCACACTGTCTGAGGTGCGAGAGCATTTAGGTGCTATATTTACCAATTTGCGGCAAGCAGGCTTTACTTACTTCAAATGCGATTTTACACAGCTGCTGCTAGGCGCTTCCCGCTTCTCGCGTGATGACATTACGCCTGCTGGCATGCTTCGCGAACTATTCCGTCTTATCCGCCAATCGATTGGGGAGGATGCCTACCTTCTTGCTTGCGGCGCCCCATTCGAGGCGGTTATCGGCATTGCCGATTCCCACAGAACGACTGGAGACATTCACCATTACTGGAGTCATATCCGGCAAAATATAAGGTCAATGTTTGCGCGTTGGTGGATGCAGGGAACGGTAGGGAACACTGATCCTGATTTCGCCATTGTCAGGTGCGATCGCACCACGGACGATGTACTTCTAAGTCGGCGCTTAGCCAAAAAGCCTTGGAATTCAGGTGCCAATTGGTATGCCGGGCGAGAGATGAATTTAGAGGAAGCGCAGACACTGCTGCTTGCTTGCTATTTGACTGGCGGGGATATGGTTCTCGGAGACGCGCTGAACCATTTAAATGAAGCAGGTTTGGCTCTTCTTTCCACGGTTCTTCAGGAACCGGTCAAAGGCGGAGTACCGATCAATCTTTTCGAATACGATGGAGATGATTTTCCAATCGTGGTTGCACAGGGGGACGGCCGCAAACTTCTGGCCATATTCAATCTTAGCGATGATTATGTACCAAGGAAGCTACCTCAGCCGTTTGCCGGAATGAAAGGATCGCATGAAGAATTTTGGAGCAGACAACCACTTGATGTTTTAGAAGCAGAAGAAATCATCATGGAACCTCATACGGCGAAGGCTTGGTGGGTATCCGAGACATAAATCGGCGAAAGTAAATTATCATGTTAGGAGGAGAGTTTCCTTGGCTAATTATGTAACGATCAGTTGTTTGGGTCCTAGACCTTTGGTTATTGAAGCAGATACTCCTGCCCGAGAGGCAGTGGAACTGATGATCCAACATTGGCAGAGTCAGCTAGACCAGGTGCTCCCGGATCGTCCGGATTTGATTATCCTGCATGAAGCTTGTGACAGGCCAGATCAAAGGAAGTACCCGCAGGATCAAAAATTAACTTATTATCGGTTTCGAAAAAATCAAATCCGCGATTTTCTGGCGGGCGTTGCCAAGCAGCATCGTTGTTATATTACGTATCCAGCACATATAGAAGCTGAGGACGGCAGTTGGCGCAATGCGATGCAATTGATTGATCGCGAGGGTCAAGTAATGGGAGCCTACCATAAAAACTATCTGGTTCCTGATGAATATAACAAGCATCATATTCTTTATGGGAAGGATGCCCCCATCTTTGAATGTGATTTTGGGAGAGTTGCAGCAGCGATCTGCTTTGATTTGAACTTTGACGAGCTTCGGCAGCAGTATGCGAAAGCAAAGCCAGATTTGATCGTGTTTCCTTCCATGTATCATGGTGGGCTCATGCAAAACTATTGGGCTTATTCCTGCAGATCTTATTTCGCTGGCTCGATATCGGGCTTGCCTTGCACCGTTATTACGCCATTGGGAGAGGTGGCGGCTCAGAGCACGAATTACTACTCATTTATTACAACCAAGGTTAACTTGGATTACGCTGTCATTCATATTGATGAGAATGGTGCACATTTTCTTAAGATCAAACAGAAATATGGGTCGAAAGTCAAGATTCATGATCCCGGATTTCTTGGCTGTGTTCTTTTAACTAGCGAATCTGAGGACTTGAATGTGAAAGATATTATTGCAGAGTTTGGGCTGGAGCTGATGGATGATTATTTCCGACGATCCGTAGATTCCCGTTGCATGCCTGGACGAATAGAGTTTTGAATTGATTTGGGAAGGAGTGGGGCAAATGATCGACTATCGAAGAACAATTCTGGATGGTGCTCATCAAGCGATAGGAAACACACCAATGGTTAGATTGAGCCGGTTAACCAAGGACTTAGACGGAGAAATTTATGCCAAGCTCGAATACCTCAATCCTGGTTTTAGCAAGAAAGATCGTATTGCGCTTCAAATCATAGAAGAAGCAGAGCTGGATGGCACGCTTACGCCAGGTCAGACCGTTGTGGAGCTGACTAGCGGCAATACCGGAACGGGGCTTGCTATCGTTTGCGCAGTGAAAGGGTACCCGTTTGTTGCTGTTATGTCGAAAGGGAATTCGATGGAGAGAGCGCGGATGATGCGTGCGCTAGGAGCTGAGGTTGTATTGGTTGAACAAGCTGCTGGCTCAGTGCCAGGACAAGTGTCTGGCGAGGATCTTGCGCTTGTAGATGCAGAAACGCTTCATATCGTTCAAAAACGTGGCGCATTTCGTGCGGATCAATTCCATCATCGAGGGAGTTTACTCGCTCATGAGTTACATACAGCAGAAGAGATATGGGAGCAAACGAGAGGCGAATTCGATGTGTTTCTTGACTTTGCAGGAAGCGGAGGAACGTTTGCTGGCTGTGCCAAAAGGTTGCATGCCTATAATCCTAACATTCGTAGTTACTTAGTAGAACCGGAAGGGGCACCATATCTGGCGGGTGGAACGCAAACCAATCCAAATCACAAACTGCAAGGCGGCGGTTATAGTATGGAGTTGCCATTGGTTGATCGCAACTTGATCTCTGATTTCTTGACGGTCACCGATGAGGAGGCGATTGAAGCTTGTCGGAGATTAGCGCGCGAAGAGGGAATTTTTGCGGGTTTTTCTTCCGGGGCCAACGTGGCTGCAGCACTGCAACTGCTGAAGTCGCGAGAGAAGGGCGCACGGATCGTATTGACCATTAACGATTCAGGTTTGAAATATTTAAGCACCGATCTATACCTGTAAAGGAATAACGCCGACACAAACACGGAGGAAACAATGAAAAAAATCACGGCAGCACTTATAGGGGCAGGTGGAAGAGGGCAGTATGCTTATGCGCCATATGCACTACAATACCCGAACGAATTGGAATTTGTTGCAGTTGCAGAAACCCGAGGGTTTTTAAGAGATGAATTTGAAAAAACGTATCACATAAAGCCTGAATATTCATTTCAGTCGTGGGAGGATCTGTTAAAACTTGACCCGATTGCAGATTGCGTAATCATCTGTACGCAAGACACCCAGCATGTTGAACCGGCTATTTTGGCAATAGAGAAAGGTTACAAACATATTTTGCTCGAAAAGCCAATTGATCCGAATATCGAGAATAGCTATAGACTTTTAAAAGCGGCCAAAGAAAATAATGTTAACATACAAGTATGCCATAGTTTACGATATACACCTTATTTCAGAAAGATGAAAGAACACTTGGATAATAAAATAATTGGGGATATTATCAACATTATTCATGTAGAAGGTGTGGGTTTTTATCATCATGCACACAGTTTTGTAAGAGGCGACTGGAGTGATACATCCGTTTCGAGTCCAATGATATTGGCTAAATGCTGTCATGACATGGACTTGATGGTCTATTTAACGGGCAAAACATGTAAAAGTATATCCTCTTATGGGGCGTTGACCCATTTTAGGCCTGAAAATGCGCCGGAAGGCAGTACGGATAGATGTACCGATGGTTGCAAGGTTCAGGATTCCTGTCCTTATAACGCAATTAAAATTTACAGCGAAATGGAAGATTTTCGTAAATTGGCTTGTGAAAAAGAAGGTTTCACTGATTTGACCGAAGCTTTGCAAAAGGGGCGTTATGGGAGATGTGTCTATCGTTGCGGAAATGACGCAGTTGACCATCAATCCGTAAATATTTTATTGGAAGACGATATCACCGTTATGTTAACCATGTCTGCCTTTTCACATAGAACCGGAAGAGATATTCGCATCATGGGAACCAGGGGGGAGATAACTGGAAGTATGGAAGATAATACGATTAAAATTCATCATTTTGCAAGCGGCGCTATCGACATGTATGAGGTGAGTCATCCGGAATCCGGGCATAGCGGGGCGGATGAGATTCTGATGAGGGATTTTGTAGGGATGGTTGCAGGCGGTAAACAAGGAAGTAGTGATATTGACCTCTCTATTCAAAGCCATTTGATGTGCCATCTCGCTGAAAAGTCAAGATTAGAGAACAAAAACTACGAAGTATCAAGTGTTGGATAAATCCCTTTGGAGAATCAACTGGAGCAGGTGCTGCCAGAGCTTTGAATAGGAGGCAATAGAATGCAAACGCTACGAATTGGAATTATAGATTTGGATACATCTCATCCCGACAATTGGGTGCCGATCATCAAGGAATTAGGCCATCAGGTGGTTGCCGTATTCGATGGAGGAACCGTTCATGAGAAAGGGTATGCCTCACAATTTGCCATGAAGCACGAAATAAATATTGTTTGTGAGTCGTTGGAAGAAATGGTGCAACACGTAGATGCGGTAATTATCCATAGTGTGAATTGGGACTTGCATGTTGAGCGTGCACGTCCTTTTGTCAATGCGGGTAAAGCTATATTGATTGATAAGCCCATGGCTGGGAACTTGCGCGACATCCAGCAGCTCCTGGACTGGGAACGCAGTGGTGTTCGTATTACAGGCGGTTCTTCGTTAAGCGTTTGTGCAGAGGCTAAAGATTGGCATCAGCAGCATGATCCAAACGACCAGATCGTGACTGTGCTGGCAGGCTGTTCTGTTGATGATTTTAATTACGGCATACATGCTTTCTATTTATTGCAAGCGATCATGGGACCGGGAATCGAAAGCGTTCGATCCACAGGTGTATCTATACAGCATCAAATTGAATTCATATGGCAGGATGGGCGCAAGGGATTCCTCAGCGTCGGGAATACAAAGGGATATTTGCCCTTCTATGCAACGATTGTCACCGAGCATACAGTTAAGCATCTGCAGGTGGATAGCAGCCGATTATATCGTTCTTTTTTGGAAGCAAGCTTGCCATATTTGGCTGGAGATGCGGAACCTTTCCTATCATTAAGTCAACTGCTAGAGGTGGAACTCGCTGCGATAGCCGTGAGAAGATCTCTCTTGTCGGGAGGGCAACAGGTAGCCTTAAAGCAATTATCAGAAGAAGATCAAGGTTATGAAGGGGCCGCTTTCGCTGTACAGTATCGAATGAAAGTGAAAGGACAATAGGATGATAACGATTAAGAAAACGAATCTGATTGTTGAACGTGAACCGTTACTTGCTCCATTTGGCTTCAAAGGCGGCTATGTAAGTGAGCTCTGGCAATCCCTCGTTTCCTTGGAGGATTCAGAGGGGGATATCGGTGTGGGGCTAGGAGTCCAAAGCATACTTTGGTCTGATCCACAGGTTTATACCGGGTGGGGCAATGAACGAGGTAATTTATTCATGAATGAGATTACCAAAAATGCGTTGTTAGCCGCTCAGAATACTTCATTCAAAACCCCTATGGACATTCTGGATCCTCTGGTGGTGCAGGCTTATGAATATGCCTCCCGCACTTGGGGTGGGAACCCGCTCAGGGTTACCTTTGCGCTCAACGCACTAGTTCCTATTGATCATGCAGCTTGGATGCTCCTGAGTCGTAAAACACCTGGCGCCCGCTTTACAGAACTGATCCCGGAAGAGTATAGAACCATACTGGTGGCTCGGCATGAACGGCTTGCCTGTACGCCGGTCGTTTCGTATGGGATGACAGAGGCGGATGTAGTGGCGTTGCTGGATGAGGGTTATTTTGTACTGAAAATTAAATTGGGCTCCGATCCGAATCAAGATGGAGATCCCGAGAAAATGCTGGAATGGGATATTCAAAGGTTGAAAGAGATTCACCGTATCGCAGGGAACCGGGACTGCCCTCATACCGCAAATGGAAAAATCGCCTATTATCTAGACATCAACGGGCGCTATGGCTCCAAAGAGCTTCTTTGGAGGCTTGTGGACGCTGCAGAGCGAATAGGAGCCATTGCGCACATTATATTGGTGGAAGAGCCGTTTCTGGAGCATGTCCACGTGGATGTTTCAGATATTCCGGTAAGGGTGACAGGTGATGAAAGTGTGCATAATGAAAAAGATGCATTGGAGCGAATCCAAATGGGGTACGGAGCCTTTGCCTTAAAGCCGGTTGCCAAGACGATGAGCATGAGCTTGCGAGTTGCGAAGCTAGCTAGTGAACATGGAATTCCTTGCTTCTGCGCTGACTTGACCGCAAATCCGATCATGGTTGATTGGAATAAGAATCTTGCAGCGCATTTACTACCTGTCCCCGGACTCTCTATGGGCTTGATCGAATCCAACGGCAGTCAAAACTATACCAACTGGGAAATAATGAAAGCAAATCATCCAATGCCCAATGGGAGCTGGATCCAGACAATTGATGGGCAATTCCAATTGTTTCCTGAATTTTACAAGCATAATGGAGGTGTATTCGGTCGGAGTGGTTATCATGAATCGTTATTACGTGCACATAAAATAGTATAGTTCCATAAAAGAGAAAAGTGCGAATCGTGCACGTTTTCAACCCGTAATTCGCGACATTTAGCACTGTACTTTTCATGAAGGGATGAAGATCCAAAATGGAATATACGATTTTAGGAAAAACAGGATTTCGAGTTTCAAAAATTGGTTTGGGCGGTGCACCGCTTGGTGGTGATTTTGGCGGGACAACGGATGAAGTTGTGACGAGTGTTATTAATGCTGCCTTGGAGTTGGGCATTAATTTTATCGATACAGCGCCGTTATATGGCAAGGGAGAAAGCGAACGAAGAATCGGACAGGCGCTGAAAGGGAAGCGCGATCAAGTCATTTTGGCCACGAAGGCCGTGATGAGAGGTACGCCATATTCGTATGAGAACACCATTCAATCGATAGATGAAAGCTTACAAAGATTGCAGACGGATTATCTCGATCTCATTCAATTGCATGAGTTGGAGCATACAAACTACGAGCAAGCTGTCAATGAGGTTTTGCCTGCATTTTTGAAGATGAAGGAACAAGGTAAGGTCAGAGCTATCGGCGTGAACGCTGGAAAACTTGAACTTCTAATGCCATTTCTCCAGGAGGATTTGGTCGATACGATTCAGACCTATGCGAAGTATACGTTGGTTGATTATACAGCCAAAGCTGAACTGCTTCCGCTAGCTAAGGCCAAAAATATAGGCGTCATTCATGGCAGTCCGTTATGCATGGGCATATTAGCGGAACAACCTGCACCTTTTTTAGAGCAAAATTATGTGTTGCTTGAAGAATCGAACAGAAGGATGGAGCAGCTTCAATTTCTGCGTAAAAGCGAACCGAAAGGCCTTGTAGAACCAGCGATGCGCTTTAGCTTAACTTGTCCGGATATTGCGATTACGTTAACGGGAACGACTTCGATTCGTTCGTTGCAGGCAAATGCAAATTATTGTGACGGTGTAGGATTATCGGATCAGGAACTTGAGAAGGTTTTTGCGTTGTTCCCTGGACAGCGATTGTTATAGCAGATTATGTGGGGGGAATGAACATGACAACAGGCGTCTCCACCAACCGATTCGGCTGACGGAACGCTCGGTCAAGGGATAAGGAAATAAGGAGGCAACGAATTGTTTGGGTATTTGGCCGTGCTTGGCGCGGTATTGATCTGGGGGTTGTCCTATATCGTTATGAAACACACGACCGCGGATTACCCCCAGCTTCTGTTTCAATTTTGGCGGTATGGTGCCGTGTCGTTGCTGTACATGGCTCTCTTTCACCGATCACTCCGGGCAATGCCGGGCCGGATCTGGATAATGGGCTTGGTCTGCCTCGGATCGGCCAATTTCGTGTTGGGTTTCTTCTCTATTTACGCGGTGCAGTATACGACCCCGACGCGAGTCGTGGTAATCAACAGCTTTATCATCGGCGTTGTACCGCTGCTGCGCTGGGTACATGACCAATGCAAGCCGACGAGGCAAGAAATAGGGGCTATCGCGATATCGATCGTCGCCATTGCTCTGTTGATCGGCCCACAGGACCAAGGCGTGAATCTTGGCGACGGCTTGGCCTTTGTCGGCATGGTTGGGTATGCCTACTCGATCGTCTTAACCGATCGATTGCTTGCGAAAGAGCGGGCGACGGTTTCGCAAGTTTCCTTTTTGGGCATCGCGGGCTGCGCTTTGTTCTTCGCAGCGGCGGCGGCCGTCTATGCTTCCATCAACAAGGAGGCGGCAACGCTATCGGTTTTGACATCCCAACCGGAGACACTCGCAGGCATCGCCTATATGGTCGTGTTTGTGTCGCTCGCGGCCAATCTCCTGCAGGTGCACGGTCAACGCCGGCTGCCGCCGGTCACCGTCTCGCTTCTGTTCTGCCTAGAGCCCGCCGTAACGGCGGTGCTCGATTATGCGCTGCTCGGCAACAAGCCGTCGATCCGCGTTCTGCTCTGCGGCATGCTGCTGATCGTGGCGACTGTGACTGCCGTTAGACCAACTAAATCCGGAAGACGCCCAAGAGAAGCCACTCTCAATCGTTAAATGTGGAGGAACCTGTATGCCGAGAATAGTTACGTATTGTCCTGGAGGACATCACAAAGCGCTAACTTAAGCTACGATGATGGTAAAATTACGGATAATCGGATTGTGGATATTTTCAATCGCCCGATGTCCGAACGATGATATAACGCCTCTTCCAACTGGGAGAGGTTAATTGTTTTTGTAGAATAAAAATGTAATTTGTATTTTCAAAAATAATTAAGATATTTACCAAAAACATCTTGACCGATAACATATAGAATGTTAATTTAAAGTTGTTTATTGGTATATCAAAATTATTTTTGTTATTACGAAATTATGTATAATTTGACTGTAGACAAGGAGGTGACGCGCCTCGGTGGGGCATACCATGATTCTGGACATTACTGGACCAATTCTGAACCGGATGTGGACATACGGCGACCCGCTTCCTTCGGTGGAGATCGAACAAGTGGCAACGCTCGATGGCGAAGGTTGGAAAGGCCATCGCTTACAGCTGCACACATTGGCCGGCACATACATCGAGTCGGCCGATCACCTGCTGCCGGGGAGGAAGACAATCGGCGAGCTTCCGATCGAGAGTTTCGTCCGCCGTGCGTGGATCGCGCAACTCTCGGATAAGCGGGAGCTGGAGCCGATTACGGTGATGGAGCTTGCGGCAGCTTGCGAGGGGCATGCCCACCGACCGGGGGATGCGCTCTTGATCGCGACCGGTTGGGATAGGCGATGGCAGGAGCCTGATTTCGTCACACATTGCCCGTTCTTTACGGAGGAAACGATGAAATGGGTGATTGAACGGGATGTAGGACTGCTGGGGGTGGATGTTCCTTGCATGCAGGATCCCCGCGCAGACGACGGGACGCTGGGCCGGCAGTTTTTCCAGCAGGAGAGGCTGCTGCTTGCGCCTCTAGTCGGCCTGCGGCAGGCGGCATCGGGGCCGTGGACACTGGCGGCGCTGCCGCTGTCCATCCCCGGCGTCTGCGGCGCGCCTTGCCGGGCGATCCTTATGCCAATCGCGGTAGGACGATGACCGGGCTCTATGAAGATGCAGGCAACTACAGAAGAGCTTGCGCAAAGGAAAGCGGCCTTGCTCGAAGCGATGGCCGAGCACGGATGGGATACAATTTGTCTCGCCGATCGGGCGAATCGGGATTATCTTATCGATACGATCGAGCCGGACGGACATCCGGCATATCTGCTGCTGGACCGATCTGGTGAGTACGTACTGATCGCCGGCGAAGGCGACGGGCTAACGGGTTGGCAGCGGGATGACGTGACCGTCCGACCCTATCCGGTCTATGACCCGAACGATGGACGGTTCCCGCTGACAATGCAGGATCAAGAGGCGACTTATTTGGTGCGAGAGGGCGAAGGCGTTCTCGAGGAAGGCATGGTCGTTTGCATCGAACCAGGCATTTATCTAGAAGGAGCCGGGGTGCGAATAGAAAATATGTACGTCGTTCGCGCCGACGGACCCGAGAATCTTACTCCGTTTGACGAAGGTTGGTAAACAAATATTTGGAGGGACGCGTCATGACATTGACAGGCAACATTCCTGTAATCCCAACTCCATTCCTGAATGGTGAAATTGAATACGCCGGATTGGATCGGCTAATGGAACGAACGATTGACCAGCTTGAAGGCTATGTCGTCTGCGGAAGCACGGGAGAAGCGCCGGCTTTGTCGATGCAGGAGCGGATCGACATCGTAAACTATATGGCCCCGAAGATGCCGGCGGGCAAAGAGCTCGTCATCGGTCTTGGCCACACGAATATGCAAGAAGCGATTCGAATCGGCTGTGCAGCCAAGGAGAGCGGGGTACGAGCTGCGCTTGTACCAAGTCCGTATTATTTTCCAAATTCGCCCGCCATGGTGACCGATTATATAGGGCGGCTAGCGGAAGGCACGCAGCTTGACCTCGTTTTCTACGACAATCCGGTGACGACGAAGACGCACTTTACGGCTGATGAGCTCCTCCAATTAGCGAGCGACATTCCCCAGATCAAAGCGATCAAAATGACCGACCACCACTTCGAAAAAATTCGTCAGCTCAAAGCCCGATCGAGCTTGACCGTGTTCGGCGGAGACGACATTATCTGCTTCCGTTCCTTCGAGGCGGGGGTGGACGGCAGCATGATCATTGCGCCGATCATTTATCCGGAAGAGTTCCGCGCATGCTGGCAAGCGTTCCAGGCTGGAAGACGCGAAGAGAGCTATCGCCTCTTCTCCGAAGTGATACTACCATTCATTCATATGTTCGGGCCAGGGGATGAAATTCCAACGACGAAGGCACTGTTCCACCAGCTGGGCATATTCTCCAGCAACGAGACAAGGTCTCCGCTGCTCCCGGTTACGGAGCACCGGCTGCAGGAAGTCATGCTCGGCTTTAAAGCGCGGCTTGGACATAAGGCTGTTTAGAGGGGATGGAGAAACCGATGAAAGCATTAGTGTATGAAGGGCCGCGAGAGATGCACCTCCGGCAGCTGGAAGCCCCTGAACCGCTGGAAGACGAGGTGCTGATTCGGGTCGCGTACTCTGGGATATGCGGCTCTGAGCTGAGCGGATTTTTGGGCCACAATGCGCTCCGTAAGCCGCCGATGGTATTCGGTCACGAGTTTTCGGGTACAATCGAAGCGCTGGGCGGGCGTGTGGTCCGTAACGGGCTGCACGTCGGCGCCCGCGTGACAGCGAACCCGCTCGTGACATGCGGAGAGTGCCGCTTCTGTTTGAGCGGCCGGCAGCAGCTGTGTCCCTCGCGACGATTGCTCAGCGCCGCGCTTCCCGGAAGCAACGCCGAGCTGGTCAAAATCTCGGCGCGCTTCGTCTACCCGCTGCCTAACGGGATGCCTCTAAGGCGCGGGGCACTCGTCGAACCGGTCGCCTGCGGCGTGCGGGTAGCGGAGCTGGCCGCTCCGAAGCCCGGCGAACGGGCGGTTGTGGCCGGCATGGGACCGATCGGCCTATTCGCGTTGCAGGCGCTAAAGCTGTATGGCGTCACGGATCTCTACGCGATCGACCTAAGTCCGGAGCGGCTCGAAATCGCCGAGTCGATTGGCGCGATACCCATCATGCCGAACCGCACCTCCGACGTGGCGGCTGAAGTGCGGCGCCTCACCGACGGCGGGGCAGACATTGCCGTGGACGCCGTCGGCGCAAGTGTTACGCGCCGGCAATGCATCGACTTTACCGCTCCTGGCGGCCGGGTCATCGTAACGGGGCTGCACGAAGCAGAATCGTCACTGCAGGTTAACATGATGATCCGCAGCGAAATCTCGTTGCTCGGCTCGTTCGCCTACTCAGCCGTTACCTTCGAGAAGGCGCTGGCTTACCTCGCAAACGGTTCGTTCAGACTGGACGAGTGGGTAGAGGAAGCTCCTCTGGAGACAGGTGCGGCTTGGTTCGACCGGCTCATCACGAAACCCGGGAAAACCGCGAAGGTGCTGCTCGTGCCTTAAACCGAGCACGGATCCGCCGGAATGCGCTCATTCCGGCTCTTTGCGATTGGACAGAACTGGAAGAAATAGTCTTGTCTCCGGAAAGAAGGCAGGTTATTATATTGGGATAAGAAGTCCGAGGGGAATCAACCCGGCTTTAAAAGTCAGACAATTCTGAATAGTCGTTAAATTAGTCGAAGAAAGTTTGTTCTCCTCGAAATATAACGAAATAGGGAGGGTGGCTTCGGTTGAATGGACTGCGAAAATCGAATCGAAGAAAAAGTATCCTGATTACGATACTGATCTCGTATATCGCCATCCTACTCTTTCCCGTCACGGCCGGTGTATATCTATACCAGCGGGTAGAGCGCATTATGGTGGACAATGCGAACCGAACAAATCTTGGCCTGCTCGAGCAGATCACGCTCGTCGCGGAGGATCGGTTTAAAGAGGTCGAGGGCATGGCCGTGCAGCTCGCCTTTAATCCGAAGCTTCAGTGGTCCCTCAGCAACCTGGAAACCGATTATACGAAGAACGAGTTCGATTTGGCCGACATCATGAAGGATTTCCGCAATGTCAATAAGGCCAGCAGCTTCATCTATGATTTTATGGTCTACTTCAAAAATTCGGATACGATTCTCACCTCATCCGGAAAAGCCAATTCCTCCTTCTATTTTGATAAAATCCTCAACTTTAACGAAAAAGGCGCTGGTTGGGTAAGGGATACGCTGTTAACTGGAGCTCATTACAAAACGTATTTGCCGGTCACTTCGATCAAAGAAGGCGAGCGGGTCACCAACGTCTTGACGTATGTCCAGTCCCTACCGATTGGAGAGACTGTGAATGTAAAGGGAAATCTGGTCATTCTCATCAATGAAGCCGAGTTCGACCGACTGATCAAGCAGATTGAAAAGGTGAACCAAAGCTCGATTTATATTCTCGACGAACACGGGCAGGTCATCATGACGACTGCAAAGCAGCCCCAATTAGAAAGCGGGTTGTTTGCACAGCTTGGAAACGACTCTGGGTACCAAACCTTTCAGCAAAACAGTCAATCGATGATGCTTTCCTACACGACAGGGCAGAACGGTTGGAAATTCGTCTCGGTCGTCCCGATGCATGTGGTGTTGAAGCAGGTGAACGCGGTGAAGGAAATCGCGATGCTACTGCTCTTACTGATTGTCGTTGCCGGGATTATGGCGTCTTATATCATGGCCTACCGTAATTACTCTCCGATTCGCGATGTCGTCCAAACCATTATGAAGGAGAACACCACGCATAAGCAGGATATTGACGAGAATGAGCTCGAGTACATTAAACATTCCTTCGTCCGCACGTTTAGCGAGAATAAGGAAATGGGCCAAACATTAAAGCGGCATGCACCCGTCATCCAGGCCAATTTCCTGTCCCGACTAATTAAGGGACACATTGACGAATCGTCGCTAAGCGACGACTCCCTTGCCTTCATGGACGTTCAATTTGAATACGATTATTTCGGTGTAATCGTGCTGGATATCGAGGATTGCCGCGACTTCATTAAGGATAATACGGAGCAGGAATGGGCGCACGTGCGATTTATACTGACCAATATAAGCAATGAGCTGTTAGGCAGCAGAGGTTTTATCGTAGAGATGGATCGCAGCCGAATGGCCATCCTATTTAATGTCAGCACCAATGCCGGACCGATGAAGCAGGAGGTGGCGGCGCTCATCAACCAGCTGCAGAAAACCGCGGCTAATCGGTTTCATTTGAAAATATCGATCGCCATCAGCCAGTTCCACAAGGGGCTTGAGGAAATCGGCCGATGCTACCGCGAGGCGTTGATCGCACTCGATTATCGAATGATAAAGGGCTCAAATGCGGTCATCTATCATGAAGAAATAGCGGGTTTCGAGCCTCGCTTTTACCATTATCAGCTGGAGGACGAAGTCCAGCTGATGAACTTTGCCAAGAGCGGCGATTACACGAGCGCGGAACGACTCCTCAATCAGATTTATACCGCAAATTTCCAATCGAACGTCCTGACTCCGGAGATGGGGAAGTTTCTTTTGATCGATCTGCTCAGCACGGTTGTGAAGGTAATGAACGGTCTGCAATTCGCCGACAAGCCGCCGTTCGAGGGCTCCTTCGATCCTGCGAAGGTCTTGGTTGAATGTACGACCGCCGAGGAAGCGATTCAGAGAACCAAAGACATTTACCAAACGATTTGCACGTTTACCCGGGAAGAAAAAACCGACCATGGAGATCGGTTGTATCGCCGTATATGTCAATACATCGATGAGCATTATTCGGAAAACGGCTTAAGCCTAGCTTCCATGGCTGATCATTTCCACATCAGCCTTCAATATTTGTCGACGTTCTTCAAGCGGCACAGCGGAGAAAATATTACAGACTATATCGCAACCGTACGAATTCGGCAGGCGAAAAGCATGTTATCCGATCCGAGTATCACCATTGCGGAAATCGCGATCAAGGTCGGCTATGCTAATGCGGTCGGCTTTGTCCGGTTTTTTAAGAAAGTGGAAGGCGTGCCGCCCGGCAAGTATCGCGAAATGCTTAGTCGATAGAGCGGAAGAGAGGGGATGAGCGCATGCTTCGATATCGAGGGAAGGAGTTTGCCTCGTTGCTAAAATCGGCATTGCTGGCTTGTGTGATGCTCAGCCTGGTCGCGGCCTGTAAAGATAGCGCTGAGCCGTCGGCCGGGCATTCCCCGCTTGAAGCGTCGAGTCCCTACCCGTCTACCCTTACATACTGGGTGACGATGGATACGGATGCGGCGGTGACGCTTAAAAACTATGGTGAAATGGGACTATACAAGCAGTTGACGAAGATCACGGGAACCCGGGTCAACTTCCTGCATCCGCCGGCCGGGGAAGAGCAGGCGCAGGATCAATTCCATTTGATGATGGCGTCTGGCGAGCTACCCGATGTCATCTATACGGACTGGTCAAAGAATAGCCCGGATAAAGCGATTCAAGACGGAAAGATACTACGGTTAAACGAGACAATTGAACGATACGCGCCGAACTTATCCAGACTTCTGGACGAGAAGCCATATCTTCGGAAAGAATTGACGAGCGACGAAGGGAATATTTACATGTTCCCCTTGATTGGCGACGATCCTCCGGTATTTGCGTACCACGGGTTAATGCTTCGCAAGGATTGGCTTGATAAACTGCATTTGAAGACGCCGGTTACGATCGACGACTGGGAAAAGGTGTTGACGGCTTTTCGCGATGGGGATCCGAACGGGAACGGACGGAAGGACGAAATTCCGTTTTTCTATCGTCAGACGGATATGGAGACGAGCTATCCCTTCATTGGAGCATTCGGCATTACAACCGGCTTCTATCAGGAATACGGAGTGGTCAAGTACGGTCCCGCCCAGCCTGCCTTCAAGACATTTCTGACCCTGATGAACAAATGGTATGCAGAGGGACTGATCGATCGCAATTATTTGACCTCCGACATCAAAATTCGGGATGGGCGGATGCTGGATAACCAGCTCGGCGCGGTGGCCGGTTGGGCTGGCAGCGGACTCGGTGCATATATGCAGGCCATGAAGGAGAAGTTGCCCGATTTTAACCTGATCGGAGTCCCATTCCCTGTGCTCAAAGCAGGAGGAACGGCCGTATCGATGGCAAGACCGCTCATCATTGGACACGGTGCAGCCATCTCGGCAAAAGCGAACCATCCGGAACGCATTGCGGCATGGCTCGATTACGGCTACGGTAAAGAGGGGGCGATCTTGTACAATTTCGGTGTGGAGGATCAAAGCTACACAATTGCGAACGGAAAGCCGCAGTATACCGATCTGATTCTTCACAATCCCATGGGATTGACTGTTTCTCAGGCTCTGTCGATCTACTCGCTACAATCGGGCAGCGGTCCGTTCGCTTCGGATCGCGATGCAGACAAACAATGGCATGCCGATCCCGAGCAGGCAGACGCGATGGTCAAGTGGACACAGGCTGATCATTCGAAAGCGCTGCCGAATGGGCTGCTGAACGCAGGAGAGCAGGAGCAATTTGCGTCGATCATGGCCGACCTACTAACCTATAAAGATGAAATGGTCAATAAATTCATTATGGGTGCGGAACCTTTATCAGGGTACGACGATTATGTCCGTAAGTTAACTAAACTCGGGTTGCATGAAGTTATTAGAATAAATCAGACCGCATACGACCGATATTCGAAGAAGTGAGGAAGAAGACGCTCTCAGGCGTCTTTTTTTTTGTTTTCGGAAGAAGTAAATTGGATAACTGATGTTTAATATGGACTATTTGGAGGGAAACGCCTCCGTTATATAGTCGTAGAGATGACCCGATCTCGATCAAGCCTTTAACCAAATTAGTGAGGAGTCGATGAGAGTATGGAAATGATGGAGCTTCTGCTGGGTACAGCGAAGGTGGATATTACGCCGCAGAGCCCGATGCCATTGGCCGGGTTCGGTCACCGGCACGGCGATTTCGAAGGCATTGCTCATCCGTTATATATGAAGGCTTGGTTTTTTGAACAAACGGAAGCCTCCGGCCTGACAAGAAAAGCACTGCTGGTGCAGGCGGATATTCTAGCGTGGAGCACGGAACGTACAGAAGCGGCCCAGCGCCTGTTATCCGAACAATATGGTCTGGAGCCTGCGGCGATTATCCTGCATGCGACCCATACACACTGCGGTCCGAGAACAATCGATATTCTCGATCCTATGAACACCGGCTATGTGGAGGCTTTGGAGTGCTGCCTGTTGGAAGCGGTCGAAGAGGCCTCCCGGAAGCGGGAGCCCGTCGTCGTCGAACGGGGAGCCGGCGAATGCCGGCTTGGCATTCACCGCCGTAGGCTCGTAGGCGGTGTGATGACCATGGCTCCGAACGAGGCGGGGCCGATCGATCCGGAGGTCAGCGTGATCCGATTCAGGAGCCGGCGAACGAACGAAACGACGGGCGTGTTGTTCCATTACGCCTGCCACCCGACACTACCGATCATAATCTCATAAGCTCGGAATTTCCAGGCATTGCAATGGAGCGCGTGGAGCATGCCATCGGAGGTGGGGCGATTGCCTCTTTCCTGCAGGGCTGCTGCGGCGACATCCGTCCCGCCTTGATCAATGGGGATGCCTTCTACCGTGGGGACGATGAGGACGTGCGGCGGCTCGGCACGCAGCTATCCGACGTTGTGTTGCAGGTGCTGCGACAGCCGATGCGGCAGCTGTCGCCCGGACGGATCGATGCGGAAGTTGTAGAGGTGCTGCTTCCGTTCGAGTCGGTGCCGGACGCCCTGCAGCTGCAGCAGACGGCGGGCAAGCCGGGCATGGCTGGGGCATGGGGCCGGCGAATGCTGGAGGATCCCAAACGACTCACATCGCATATTCCGCTTAAGTTGAATCGGGTTACGATCGCGGATGATCTCGTCTTCTTGGCGATGAACGGAGAGATAATGGTCGAGTACGGTCTGTTCATCAAGAATCTGCACCCTAGTGGCGTGCTTCCCCTTGCTTACAGCAACGGCATGGTGGGCTATATACCGACGGATCGACAGCTTGCCGAAGGAGGCTATGAACCAAAGGAGTCCATTTTATACTTTCTCTTGCCGGCACCGTTTCCCCTAGGAATCGAAAAAGCCATATGTGACGCGGCTTCCCAGCTTCTAAATCGCACGATGCTTAATCCAGATAACCCATATATAATTTAGGCTATTTGCTCATGACCATGCTCTTTATATAGTGAAATCGAGCCAACAGCTCACGATTTTCAGAATCTAAGGGAGGTTACGGTATGAAGTTTAAGCGTAAGAAACAGATTGCGGCAGTACTTTCGGTTTCCGTGCTTGGGGGGCTGGTGATCGCCTGCAGCAACGACAACAAACCGGCAGTGAACTCAGCGAGTCCGTCGAACGAAAGCCCGAAACCGACGGCAGCCCAAACGAGCACGGGTCCGAAGTATCCAGCTTCATTCTCGTATTGGGTCACCATGGATACGGATGCAGCGGTTTCGATCAAAAATTACAGCGAGATGGGCGTCTACAAACAGCTGGAGAAGATTACAGGGTCGAAGGTGGAGTTTCAGCATCCACCCGCAGGCGAGCAACAGGTTAAGGATCAATTTAATTTAATGATGGCGACTGGTAAGCTCCCCGATGTAATGGGGTATGCGTGGAAAGCGAATTCCCCGGACAAAGCGATCAAGGACGGCAAGATCCTCCGTCTGAATGAGATTATCGACAAATATGCCCCCAATTTATCGAAAATGCTTAAGGATAAGCCCGACTTGAAGCGCCAGCTGACCAGCGACGACGGCAATATTTATGCATTCCCGTTCGTGGGCGAAGACAACCCGGTATTTACATTTCACGGTTTGTTTCTGCGTAAGGATTGGCTCGATAAGCTCAAACTGCAGCCGCCAACGACAGTCGACGAATGGGAGAAGGTTCTGACGGCTTTCCGCGACGGTGACCCGAACGGCAACGGCAAAAAGGACGAAATCCCTTATTTCTACCGCCAGACGGATTACGAAACGAGCTATCCGTTCCTCGGCGCTTACGGCCTCAACGCCGCTTTCTATCAGGAGAACGGCGTGGTTAAATACGGCCCCTACCAACCGAAGTTCAAGGATTACTTGACGCTGATGAATCGCTGGTACAGTCAAGGCTTAATCGACAAAGATTATTTAACCTCGGACGTCAAGCTTAGAGACAGCAAGACACTGAATGATATGGTCGGTGCACAAGCCGGCTGGGGCGGTAGCGGATTAGGCGGCTATTTGCAGCTCAAGCGGCAGCAGGATCCGAACACGGGCTTCAAATTGGTCGGCGTTCCGGTCCCTTCTCTTAATAAGGGCGAGCTTGCAGTATCAGCCGGCGCACCGACCGCCCAATGGAGCGGTATCGGCGTAGCCATCACCACTTCGGCTAAGAATCCGGAACAGATTGCAGCATGGCTCGATTATGGCTACAGCAAGGAAGGCAAGACACTGTACAACTTCGGTGTAGAAGGTCAAAGCTATACACTTGATAACGGGAAGCCAAAATACACCGAGACGATTACGAAAAATCCGAACAAATTATCGATCACGCAGGCGCTCGGCATCTATACGATTGTCGCCTCCAGCGGTCCGTTCCAAGCGGATGAGGACGCCGATCTGCAGTGGCATCCCGACCCGGATACGCAAGATGCCATGAGATCGTGGACGAAGGCGGATCACTCGAAATACATGCCGTCCAACCTCAATTCGGATGAGCAGGCCAAAATCGCGTCCATTATGACGGATCTGCGGACTTACCAGTACGAAATGATCAACAAGTTCATTATGGGCCAAGAGCCCCTTTCCAAATTTGACGAGTTCATCGCCACGCTCAAAAAGCTGGGGATCGAAGACGCTACGAAAATTTATCAAACGCAGTATGAAAGATACTTGAAGAAATCGTAAGCATCATGCAGATGAAGGAGGAGGAGAGCCGTCATGTGATGCGGACATCCCTCCTCCCTTCGTACTAGGAGGAATCGTCTATGCAGCTTGGTTCGAAAGCGGTAGCGACGCTCCCGAAAGTAGACCGAACGAAATACGGCTATCGGTTGAAGCGGGATTTGAAAGTGAATCGTTATCTGTATCTCATGGTATTGCCGGTTGTCGTCTATTACTTATTGTTCCATTACGTTCCGATGTATGGCATCCAGATCGCGTTTAAAAACTACTCGCCTGGCACGGGCATCTGGCACAGCCAATGGGTAGGCTTTAAATATTTTAACGAGTTTTTCCATAGCTTTTATTTCGGAAGGCTGATTCGGAATACGCTGATCCTCAGCTTCTACGAACTCATTTTTCAATTCACGGCCCCAATTGTACTGGCGTTCCTGCTGAACGAGCTTCGCAGCGCCTTGTTTAAACGGATCGTGCAAACAATCGCTTACCTGCCTTACTTTATCTCAATCGTCGTCGTGGTTGGCTTTATTGTCGACTTCCTGGCGAGAGACGGGTTGCTTACCAACATGCTTAATTTCCTGTTTGGCATGGAGAAGGTGGCGTACCTGAGCAAGCCCGAATGGTTTCGGGCGATATTCGTCAGCTCAGGCGTCTGGCAAAACGTCGGATGGGGCACCATCATCTATTTGGCGGCGATGGCGAACATCGACCCTTCGCTCTACGAAGCGGCGAAAGTCGATGGGGCCAGCCGGCTGAAGATGAGCTACCATATCACGTTGCCCGGCATTATGCCGACTGTTATCATCCTTTTGATTCTGCAAATCGGCAGTCTGATGTCGGTAAATACCGATAAAATCCTGCTCTTGTATAATACCGCCACCTATGAATCGGCAGATGTGATTGGCACCTATGTTTACCGAAAGGGCATATTGGAGGCCAACTTCAGCTATAGCGCCGCAATCGGATTATTTAACTCCGTCATTAACTTTGTACTTCTCGTGATGGCCAATGCGCTCAGTAAACGCGTAACAGAAACAAAACTTTGGTAGAAGGGGGGAAACGCGATGATTAGGCGGTCCACGGGAGAACGAATTTTTGATATCGGCAATGTCCTTTTTATGCTGCTGCTCGTGTTTGTCACCTTGTATCCGTTCTGGTACGTGTTCGTCTCATCGATCAGCGACCCCGCATGGGTAGCGCGTACACGCGGGATGATCTGGCTTCCGCACGGCTTCAACCTTAGCTCGTATAAAGCGGTTTTTCAAAATCCAATTATTCGATCGGGTTATTTGAACACGCTGTTCATTGTGGTCGTTGGCACGACGATCAACATCTTCATGACCTCGCTGGGAGCCTATGTTCTTTCCAGACAGAAAGTCATGCTTAAAAACAGCATTATGTTTATGATCGTGTTTACGATGTTTTTTGGCGGCGGCTTGATTCCGAATTACATCCTTGTGACCAGCCTCGGTATGCTCGACACCTTGTGGGCGCTCATCATCCCGGTGGCCGTAGGCTCGTTCAATTTGATTATCATGCGAACCGCTTTTCAAGCGGTCCCCGTCAGCCTCGAGGAATCGGCGCGAATGGACGGAGCGAACGATTTCACGATTTTGTTCCGGATCGTGCTTCCATTGTCGCTGCCCGTCGTAGCCGTCATGATCTTGTTTTACGGCGTCGCCCATTGGAATTCCTGGTTCGGTGCGCTCATCTACCTGCGGGACCGCACGCATTATCCGCTGCAGCTGATCTTAAGGGAGATCCTCATCAGCAACAGCACAGACAGTATGACGGCGGATTCCAGCGGGGATAAGTTGCAGGTCGCGCTGACCATTAAGTATGCGACAATCATCGTGGCCACAGGACCGATACTCATTCTTTATCCTTACTTGCAAAAGTTCTTTGTGAAGGGCGTTATGATAGGCGCCATAAAAGAATGATGAGGAGAGTGAATTCAATCGCTGTAAATCTGACGGAGAAATCACGAAGTGAGTTTCAGAAGAGGGCAGGGCATCATCCTTTTGCTGCCTCCTTCTGTATCCCTATATAAAACTTATGTAAAGGGTGGATACGTATGAAGTTTGGCATGTCCAAAGCGGATATCACGCCGCAAACGCCTGTATTTATGTCAGGTTTCGGAGATCGGACGCACGAAAGCGAGGGGATCCACGATCCTGTTTATGCTAAGGCTGTGCTCCTGCAAGCAAACAAAACGCTTCTCATCATCACCTTGGATTTGTCGGGGGGCGATCGCAGCTTCATCGATGGGATCAAAAGCACACTAGAACAAACGTTCGAACTGAAGCATGACGAAGTACTCATCAATTTTTCTCATACGCACCATGCCATTGCCGCAAGAGGGGAAGGAAATGCGAGCACGAACAGCGTGGTATACCGAAGCGCGATTGATTACGACTTTATTCGTGATACGATCGTGGGCCTCGTGAACGAATGCTATTCTCATTTGGAGGAAGGTCAGCTTCAACTCGCGCGTGGAACCTCCGTATTCGGTGTCAGCCGCCGAAAGCTGACGGACAGAGGCGTCCTGTGGAAGCCAGCCTACGATGTGGAAATCGATCATGATCTTTTCGTGCTGAAGCTAGTCGATCAGACGAACGATCTCAAGGGCATTCTGTATAGCTACGGCTGTCATCCGACCTCGATGAGCTCGGACAATTATTTGATTTCGAACGATTATCCTGGAAAAACGAACAGCTATCTCGAAGAAACCTATCCGGGCACGACTGCAGTGTTTCTACAGGGCTGCGCCGCCGAAATTAAGCCGCTGAAATGCGCGGTCGGCGACGACTTTATTAGCTGCAACTTCGCGCAAATGGAGGAGGCAGGCGTCGATCTGGCCAAAGACATCATTCGCGTGCTGGAGGAGCAGACGTTCAGCCCGATCGAAGGCGTCTTCAAAACTATTTTGGTTGAAGCAAACCTACTTATGGAGCATACGCCCATCGAATTTTTCGAAAACATCGTGAGCAATCCCGCGATTGGCGAAGTTCGGAGAAGAGGGGCGAAGCGTAAAATCGAGTTCATAAAGGAAGGTCTCACGAAGGATCGGACGTCGATCTATATCAGTGTCTGGCAACTGGACGAGGAGACACGCCTGATTGCGATGGAAGGCGAAATATCGACCGAGTACTCGCTCATGCTCAAGAAACTGTTCCCTGGCGGGAAAACGATTGTTCTCGGTTATTCGAACGGAGTTACCTTCTATGTCCCTACCCGCAAAATGATCGGGGAAGGCGGCTATGAGGTCGACTATAACCATATCGGCGGTACGTTCAGCGGCATCTTTTTACCGGAAGTAGAAGATATCATCGTCGGACAAATTGCGAAGGCCGATTTAGCGCTTCGTCTGGCGGACGCGGCAAACTAGAGGGGATGGATATAGGATGCAGGTGGAAACCAATGCCGAGAAGTGGATGAAGCGACTGACGCTTGAGCAAAAGCTCGCGCAGATGATTGTGGTTAGAGGACATGATTACGCGCAAAAGGCGAAACAAATGAACGCGGAAGGCCGTTTAGGCGGCGTGGGGGCCGTCATGCTAACGATTAAGGGATCGCGCGAGCTGGAGGATATCGTCTCATGGGTCAATGAGTGCCACGCGCAATCCACCGCTCCGATTCTCTTTTATTTGGATGCGGAGCACGGCCTTGCCGACACGTTCAACTTCGGCACGCCGTTTCCGACCTTGATGGCGCTGGGCGCGACCCGCTCTAAAGAGCTGGCCTATCAAATGGGGCGCTGCATTGCGAGAGAAGCCCGTGCTATCGGCTTCGGTGTTGTGAGCAATCCGACGGTCGACGTCAACTCCAATCCCGACAATCCGATCATCAATACGCGGGCGATCAGCGACCGGACGGAGCTCGTTGCTACACTGGCCGCAGAAGTGGTCCGCGGTATGCAGGAGGAGGGAGTCGTTCCGACTGCCAAGCATTTTCCCGGGCATGGCGATACGCAGGAGGATTCCCATGTATCGATGCCCGTCGTGACGCGAGATAAATCTTCCCTGTTGGAGCTGGAGCTGGCACCTTACCGGGAGCTGATTGCCGAGGGACTGCTCGGCATCATGACCGCGCATATTCTGTATCCAGCGCTGCTCGGCCCGGATGAGGAGCGCGTACCCGCCACGCTGTCGAGGGCGATCATGACCGACCTGCTACGAGACGAACTCGGGTTCGAGGGGCTGCTCATCTCCGACAGCCTGACCATGCGCGGCATTAAGGTGCAATACGGTATCGAGCGGGCAGCTGTGTTAGCGGTGAAAGCCGGCCATGATATCATTCTGCAAGACTACGAGACAGATCCTGAAATTACGTTTCAAGCGCTTTACGCTGCGGTGCAGTCCGGAGAGATTAATATCGATCAGATCGATTTGTCCGTAAAACGCATATTAGAGATCAAAGAGAAGCTCCAGTTGCTCGAGCATCGCCCGATCTCGGCGGAGGAAGCGTCGCTCGTCGTCCGTTCCCCGGAGCATGCGGCCGTTTCGGCGGAAATCGCTGACAAGTCCGTTACGGTATTGGAGGCGACCTCGTTGCCGTTTTCCAGAAAATCAGCGCTGGTCATCGCTACGATCGGCGAAGAAGAAGGATTAGAGGCGGAGGACCTCGGGTATGTTGTCAAAGGCAAAACAGCCTACCTTCGCGAGCGCATGAAGGACTATGCAAGTGATTTCGACATGCTGCTTGTCCGAGAGCATCCGACTGAGGAGGACTTCAACGACGTTCGACAAGCACTTTTGGAGCGACCATACGAACACGTCGTGTATGCGACATTCGTCCGCGTGTTGTCCTACAAAGAAGGGAGCGGTACGGTTCCGGACTCCCAGCTTGCATTGATCGAATCGATCAAGCGCCATGCTCCCGAGGCGGCGCTGCTCATATTTGGAAGTCCCTATATTTTGCGGAAAATGACGCCGCCGGGAAATTGCATATGCACATACGGAGACTGTGAATATTCCATCGATGCAGCGCTTAAGGTTTTATATGGCCGGCTCCGGGCTGAAGGAAAGCTTCCGGTAACGGTGAACGAACGATATCCATTTGACTACGGCTTATGAAAGAAAGGGGAGCTGCCGCATGAGCTTGTCTCCGATGACGCGCTATTTGGCGCTTGTGACGGAGCATCTGTCCCGGCTGCATGAAGAAGAGAAAGAGGCGGTTCTGAAGGCCGCCCGTATGGTTGCGGATCACGTCAAGCAGGATAAAATCGTATACGCTTACGGACCAGGTGGACACTCCAACCTTGGATCACAGGAAATATTTTTCAGGGCTGGCGGCTTAATGCACGTCAGCGCAATCCTCGACGAAGGCACGCTGCTGAGCGGAGGCGCGCTCCGGTCGATGGCGATCGAACGTACGCCGGGCTATGGCCGTATCGTGGTCGAAGACTATGGACTGCAGGCTGGAGATCTTTTGATCATCATCAATGCATACGGGATCAATTCGGCTGTCATCGATACAGCGCTTGAAGCGAAGAAAAGAGGGGTAACGACGATTGGCGTCACCTCGGTTGGACACGCGAGTCAAACGCCGGCGGAACATCCCGCACGCCATCCGTCGAAGCAGAATTTACATGACCTCGTCGACGTCGTGCTGGATTGTAAAGTAGGCGTGGGTGACGCCGTATTGGAAATCGACGGCTTGGAGCAGCGGGTGGCCGCGATATCGACGTTCGCCAACGCGTTTCTACTAAATGCACTAGTTGCGGAGACCGTTAACTTGCTTGCGGCGGAAGGCGTTAAACCACCGATTTGGATGAGTGGCAACGCCTCTGGCGGCGACGAGTGGAACAGGCAGTTTATCGAACGCTTTAAAGGTCGGATCAAAAAGCTTTAGCTGGTAGGAGCTTGCCCTTCATAACCCAACTGTTCAGAAATCCGTAGCGCGGCATCCCGAACCTTCAGCCCGACTTCGTGATAAGTCATACTGGGCAACTCGCTTCGCAGTGCCGTTACGCTAATGGCGGCATAAATTTGGCCCAAATGATCGAAAATGGGCGCAGCCAAGCAGCGTATCCCGACTTCGCCTTCCTCATCCTCGATCGCATAGCCGACTTCACGGACGTTCGCGAGGAATCTGCGGAACGTGTCGAGGTTCGTGATCGTATGTTCCGTCATAGCAGGCAGGCCGTGCATCTCCACATATTGCGCCAGGGAGTCCTCCGGAACGTACGCGGCAAGCGCTTTGCCCACTCCGGAATTATGTAGATGGAAGGTTTGACCCACTTCAGTTGAGAATTGCACGAAGCCTGGACCTTTGACCTTCTCGATGTAGCTGGCTTTGCCGTTCTCCAACATCGCTAGATGCACCGTAAAGCGGAGCTCGGTGGCGAGCTTCTCCATGTAAGGGCGTGCGATATTGCGTATATCTAGCCTGGACAGCATTTCCATGCCGAAGTTGTATAGCCGGAGCGAAAGCCTATACTTACCGTCATTGGTCTTTTGCACGTACTTTAAGTCTTCCAGCGTCGTAAGAATCATAAAAATTGTAGATTTCGGGATCTTGTTCATCTCGTAAATATCGGTAACGCCGAGTGGGACCGGAGAACGGGCAAGCATCTCGATGATCGCAAGACCTTTCTCGAGCGCTGGGACTGTATATTTCCTTTTCATCATATCAATCGTCCTTTTGTAATTTTGAATAGATTCTACCTAATTATAAACCTGAGTTCCACTCTCTTACAACAACCCAATCATAAAGGAGAGGCTGTCTTTGGATTTCGATGTGATGAATGAGCCATACGCCTCCCGCCGTTCCCCTATATACGCTGGAAATGGGATGGTTGCGACTTCGCAGCCGCTTGCGGCCCAAGCAGGTCTTGACATCCTGAAAAAAGGCGGGAACGCCATTGATGCAGCGATTGCCGCAGCGGCGGCTCTGACCGTTGTGGAGCCTACCTCCAACGGGATTGGAGGAGATGCGTTCGCCTTGGTCTGGTTTCGAGGGAAGCTCCACGGCTTGAATGCCAGCGGTCCCGCTCCAAAGCGTATATCGATTGATTCGTTACGAGAAGCGGGATACGATCGAATGCCCATGTATGGTTTCAGCCCGGTTACCGTACCGGGTGCTCCTGCCGCTTGGGCGGAATTGGCTGCAGCATTCGGGAAGCTCCCCTTAACGGAAGTGATGCAGCCCGCCATTCGATATGCGGAAGAGGGATTTCCGCTTTCCCCAATTGTTGGGAGCTCCTGGAAAGGAGCGATCGGATATTTTCGCGAACGACTGCAAGGACCTGAATTTCAAGCTTTGTTTGATACGTTCGCACCGAAAGGCAACGTTCCGGGAATCGGAGAAATCTGGTCTTCTCCGGATCATGCCAAGACCCTTAGGATCATCGCGGAAACGAACGCCGACGCTTTCTACCGCGGTGAGTTAGCGGAAAAGCTCGACCGGTTCTCTAAGCAGTACGATGGGTATTTACGCATTGAGGATCTGGCGGCTTACAAGCCGGAATGGGTGGAGCCGATCAGCGTGAACTATCGCGGGTATGACGTATGGGAGCTTCCGCCTAATGGGAGCGGGTTGGTGACTTTGATGGCGCTCAATATTCTCAAAGGATTCGAGTTCACGCAGCGCGATACCGTCGATACGTACCATAAGCAGCTAGAAGCGATGAAGCTCGCGTATGCAGACGGAAAAGCGTACATATCCGATCCGCGGGCCATGTCCGTACGGCCGGAGGAGCTGCTTTCGGATGCGTATGCGAAGGAGCGCCGCCGCCTCATCGGATCGTCGGCGCTGCAACCGGCGCCCGGTCGACCGCCGCAAGGCGGGACCGTTTATTTATGCACGGCGGATCGGGATGGAAATATGGTTTCCTTCATTCAAAGCAATTACATGGGATTTGGGTCCGGCCTTGTCGTTCCGGGTACGGGAATCGCCCTGCACAACCGGGGGTACGGCTTTACGCTGGAGAAGAACCATTCCAACTGTCTTGCACCGGGCAAGAAGCCATATCACACCATCATACCCGGTTTTCTCAGCAAAAATGGCCGCGCAGTCGGACCGTTCGGCGTGATGGGTGGAGCGATGCAGCCCCAGGGCCATCTGCAGGTCCTGATGAATACCATCGATTTCCAACTCCATCCTCAGGCGGCATTAGACGCCCCGCGGTGGCAATGGGTAGAAGGGAAAACCGTAGAGTTTGAACTTACAACTCCCCGCAGCATCGTCGATAAGCTCGCCAGAATGGGCCACGATATAAGGTGGTCCCAAAGCTCCGGAAGCTTTGGCAGGGGCCAGATCATCTGGCGATTGGAGAACGGCACGTTGGTCGGAGGTACCGAGCCCCGGACGGACGGTCAAATTGCCGCTTGGTGAATTCTGACAATCCTTTCATTCAGGAGGCCTACATCATGCAAATTAAGGAACTGGACACCCCGTTCGTCTTGATCGATTTAGAACGCTTGGAAGTAAATATCCGCAACATGCAGCAGATCGCAGACTTGGGCAGGGTCCGGCTGCGGCCTCATGCCAAAACACATAAGCTGCCCGAGGTCGCCAGCCTGCAGATCGAGGCTGGAGCAGTGGGCGTAACCGTCGCGAAGCTAGGGGAGGCGGAGGTGATGGCGGACGGGGGTGTTCGCGATATCCTGATCGCCTATCCGATCATCGGACGCCGAAAGATAGAACGGCTGGCCGCGCTGCTGCCGCGGGCGGCGATTACCGTTGCGGTGGAAAGCGAGGAAGGCATTGAGGCGGCGGCTGAAGCCGGCCGGCTAGCGGGATGCCCGGTGGCGGTCCTGATCGAAGTGGACAGCGGCTTTGGGCGGGTAGGCGTAATGCCGGATTCAGGCCTCTTGCGCGCGATGGCAGCCCGCATCACGAAGGAGCCATCGCTTGAGCTGAAAGGGCTGCTGACGTTCGCCGGTCAGTCTTATGATACAGAAAGCGACGAGGAGCGTCGTCGGATTGCAGCGCTTGAGGCGGGGACCGTCGAACGGCTGGCCGCTTTACTGGAGGCGGACGGCTACCATATGGAGATTGTAAGCGCGGGCTCGACGCCTTCCAGTCGTTTCGTCGCCGGCTTACCCGGCGTCACGGAGCTTCGGCCGGGTACGTACGTGTTCGGTGATCTGATGCAAGTGAGGCTCGGCGCCCATGAGCTGGACCATTGCGCGCTTACCGTATATACCACGATTATCAGTCGGCCTGCGCCGGACCGTGCGGTTGTCGATGCCGGAACGAAGCTGTTCACGAGCGACGGAGAGGACTCGCCAATCGGGACGGGGCGCGGCTATGCGGTCGGTCATCCGGACGTGACGCTCGAATGGATGACAGAGGAGCACGGCATGCTGCGACTTGGAGAAGCCGCATGCGGGCTGCGCATCGGCGATCGACTGGCCTTCATCCCAGTCCATTGCTGCGGGGTTATCAATATGACTGACCGTGTTGCCGCCGTGCGTGGCGGCGAGGTCGAAGCATTCTGGAACGTCGCGGCAAGGGGGAAATTTCAATGACACAGTCCGAACACATCTTACCCGGGCTGGATGCGCGCATCGCCGAATGGGTGTCTTCGAACAAGGATGACCTGATCGAGCTGACATCCGCCCTTATCCGCCAATCGACGGTAAATCAGGTGTTCGACGGGACCGAGCGGGAGTGTCAGCTGTTGCTGCATGACGTGATGCAGCGATGGGGACTCGAGACGGAGCTGTATTCGCCGGAGGATGCGCCAGGTTTCCGGGAGCATCCCGCGTATTTCCCCGGCAAGGATTACCAGCACAGACCGAACGTGCACGGCAGGCACCGAGGGACGGGTGGCGGCCGTTCGCTTCTGTTCTCGAGCCACATCGATACGGCGGTCGTTGCTCCCGGATGGGCTGTTTCCCCGTGGGAGCCTTATGTACGCGAGGGGCGCCTGTACGGGCTGGGCTCATTCGACATGAAGGGGGGCTTGGCGGCTTCAATGATGGCCTTACGCTGCGTAAGGGAGCTCGGCGTGCCGCTGGCCGGCGACGTCATCGTGGAATCCGTCGTTGACGAGGAGTTCGGCGGAGCGAACGGTACGCTAGCCGGGCGCCTGAAGGACGTTCATGCCGATGCGGCTATCGTGCCGGAGCCGACGAATCTGGTCGTCTGTCCGGCTGCGCGCGGCGGAGCCTTGTGGCGTTTGACGTTTCGCGGGAATACCGGGCTTTCGTTCAATGGGGAAGCGATCCATAACCCGCTTTTCGACGTCGGTCGGTTTCTTGTCTTCTTGGAGCGGCATGAACGGGAACGGAGCGGGCTGCCCGGTCCTTCGCCGTGGTACGGGGAGCCAGCATCGCTGCCGATCATCCCCACCCGGCTGGAGGCGGGCGACTTGCGTGCTGCGCTGTGCGACGTGGGTCCCGAAGTCAGCCTTCTCGACATTTGGGTCGAGTGCTATCCGGGCGTGACCGAGGAGAAACTACGCAGTGAGCTGGTTGCCGGCTACCGGGAGATGTTCGGCGATACGGTATCGATTCCCGAATTTGCGAAGCTCATCCGTTTTCTGCCGGGCTCGGCGCTGCCGCCGGAGTCGCCGATTCTCGCAACCGCCATTAGGCAGACGCAGAAAGTTCTGAATGCCGCCCCGGTCGTGCGCGGGGCACCCTTCGCTTGCGACTCATTCATGTTCAACCTGCACAGCCCAACGCCGGCTCTCGTGCTCGGCCCAAGCGGTGCCAATGCGCATGCGGCGGATGAATATGTCGACCTGGAGTCCCTTTACCGTCTTACGGAGATTTACGCCCGCATCATCGTGGAGTGGTGTGGCCCTGGGCACGATTAATGAAATTCTGAGGAGGTACCCTACTATGAGAAAACCGGTTGTGACCGAGACCACTTCCAAGGGAGACGGCCCTTATTCGCAGGCCATCATATCAGGCGGTCATGTGTACGTATCCGGCCAAGGACCGCTTGATCTCGATGGCCGGATCATTGGTGTCTCGATCGAGGAACAGGCGGAGAAGACGCTGGAGAACGTGCGTCGCATTTTGGAGGCTGCAGGCAGTTCGCTGGACGACGTCGTGAAGGTGAACGTGATTTTGTCCGATATGGCCGACTTTGAGCGGTTTAATGCCGTGTATCGAAGCGTGTTCTCCGCGCCTTACCCGGCTCGCACCTGCTTCGGCGGTCAGTTAGACGGCATACTCGTCGAGATTGACGTCGTCGCCGAGCTTGCGGAAGGGAAGGGATGACGATGCGCAGATTTGAAGGAAAAGTCGTCCTTGTCACTGGGGCAGGGCGGGGTATCGGCAGGGCGGTGGCCGAGCGATTCGCCAGCGAAGGTGCGGCATTAGCCTTGGTCTCGAACGACGAAGCTAATTTAACGGAAGCTGTCAAAGAGCTGCAGGCGATCGCAGCGGACATTCTTGCGGTTATGGCTGACGTGTCCGATACCAGCCAAGTCCGTGACGCTGTGGAACGGACCGTTCGCCGCTTCGGTCGAATCGACATATTGGTCAACAATGCGGGAATTGCTTGGGAAGAGCCGATTCTGGACATTACTCCGGAGCACTGGCGCCGGATCATCGACGTGAATTTGAACGGCATGTTCTGGGTGGCTCAGGAGACGGCCAAAGTCATGGTTCGACAACGGGAGGGCGTTATCCTGAATATGGCCTCCACAAACGGTCTCGTTGGCGAGGCGAAGTACGCGCATTATAACGCATCCAAAGGCGGCGTCGTGTTGCTGACGAAAACGATGGCGATCGAGTTGGGCGCAAGTGGCATCCGCGTGAACGCGGTTTGCCCGGGCTACATTCAGACGCCGATGGCTGAAGCGATAGACGACGCGCAATTTGTCGAACAATACATTCGGGAAAAAATCCCGCTTGGACGTATCGGCAAACCAAGTGATGTGGCCGGCGTATTCGCGTTCCTCGCTTCGGAGGATGCGGCGTTCGTCACCGGCGAGTGCCTTGTGGTGGACGGCGGGCAACTCGCATTCTAGAGAGAGGGGGAGGACAAGTGAAACAGGTAGAAGAAAAGCTCGCTCTACTGGGCGGACCGAAGGCGGTTACCAGGGCGCACGAGGAGTTGTTTCGCTGGCCGATCATCACGGCGGAGGATGAAGAAGCGGTGCTGGAGGTGCTGCGGCGCGGCGGGATGTCGGGTACCGATGTCACCGAGCAGTTCGAACGGGAGATGGCCGATTGGCTCGGGGTCCCGTTTGCCCTTGGCTTCCATAACGGAACCGCGTCGCTGCAAGCGGCTATGTTCGGCTGCGGGGTCGGTGTCGGCGACGAAGTCATTGCTCCGGCGCTCACCTACTGGGCGACCGCGATGCCAGCGTTCTCGCTCGGCGCCTCCGTCGTATTTGCCGACATCGATCCCGTAACGCTGAGCCTCGATGCGACGGATATCGAGCGGAGGATCACGAGCCGCACGAAAGCGATCGTGGTGGTCCATTACTTGAGCCATCCAGCAGATATGGACCCGATTCTGAGCGTAGCGGCTAAGCACGGGGTGAAGGTGATTGAGGATGTCTCCCATGCGCTAGGTGGCCTCTATAAAGGACGTCCGCTCGGCACGATAGGGGACGTCGGCGCAATGTCCATGATGACCGGCAAAGCGTTCGCGATCGGCGAAGGCGGCATGCTGGTGACAAGGGACCGGACCGTGTACGAGCGGGCGATCGCCTTCGGCCATTACGAGCGCTATGGAACGAAGATCGAGACACCGGAGCTCCAGCCGTATATTGGGCTTCCGCTCGGCGGCATCAAGTACCGGATGCATCAGCTCAGCTCGGCAGTCGGCCGCGTGCAGCTGAAGTATTATGAAGAGCGCATCGCCGAGATCGAGCGGGCGATGTCTTACTTCTGGGAAGGGCTGAGCGGGCTGCCCGGAGTCAAGCCTCATCGTCCGGAATCAGGATCCGGCAGTCGCAACGGAGGGTGGTACGCCGCCCGCGGACGATACGAGCCGGAGGCGCTAGGCGGCTTGTCCGTGACCGGCTTTTGCGCCGCTCTGCGAGCAGAGGGAGTGCTAGGTGTAAGTCCGGGCTGCAATTTGCCTCTGCACCTGCATCCCTTTTTCCACGCTGCGGATGTTTACGGACACGGCAAACCGACGATTTTAGCCCATGCGAACCGCGACTTGAGGCAACCCGAGGGCAGTCTGCCGGTGACGGAGTCAATCTCGGCGCGACTGTTCGCGCTCCCTTGGTTCAAGCACGAGTGGCGCGAACAAATCGATGAATACGTGCTGGCCTTCCGCAAAGTGATCGCCCAACATCGGGAGCTGCTAGCCGTCGACACCGGCAACCCGCCAACTTTAGGTGGCTGGCACTTTTTTAATCACAGCTCGAAAAATTAACCCGGTTTCGCCTGAAGGGACCGATTAAAAAACTTGAGAAGTGGCGCGGTTGCGTATGGTATAGCAATAGATAGAGATGTTTCAAAAGCAGGGATAACCTTCTTTTGAGGCAGCTCTTTTCGTGTTGTAACGAGCAGTAGAGTGGAATAACCAAGATAGAAACACTGTAAAATCATGGAACTTTTATGGATGCTGAACGTCTAAATGATTAGTAGTTATGAAGGAAGAGGGGATTTCATGAGAAAATTTGTAATCGTTGCGATTTTAATCTTGTTTTTGCTTAGTGCATGTTCATCTCAACAAAAATATTCTAAACAAACTAAACCTATTCAATTAATTTCAATTACATTAACAGAAGCTTATCCTGGGAATTTAACAAATGTAAATAGAGTCGAATTGTTTGATGGTTCTACAGGGGAAAGAAAAATAGTAGCAGATCGGACAATAATTCAAAAATGGCTTAACGAAATTAAAGATATTAAATTAATCCCTGAAAAGGATCAAGGTGTAAGGGCTGGGGACGTATTTGGAATTACTTTATATGAAGGCGAAGTTAAAAAATTTGGGTTTCAATCTGGGAATGTAAACAATGTATATTACAAGACCAATAAAGATTTCGTAGAACCATTCAGAGCCTTATTTAAGGAACAGTTTGGAAGACAATTCTAGGCAGGCTTTTCGGTAAGAAATATCATTAAGCTCTAACAGAGAACAATAGTTACATATAGAACCAAGATGAGGCTGCCAGCATGATCGGCAGCCTTTGCTCAACTAAGGGAGGATAGTTGCAAGGGTATGGTATAATATTTGAATCAAAAAATGAAAGGATACAACTTTTATGAAGAATTTTATTATTATTGGCGCGAGCAAAGGATTAGGTGATGCCTTTGTTAAAAGTTTACCAGAAATCGGTGATAATGTATGGATAGTTTCTAGAAGTTATCCTACTAGTTTGAATCTTGACGATGGAGTCAATAAATATTGGATAGAAGCTGATTTATCGAAATCTGATGCATATAATCTGATTGCGAATACGACAAATGGACACATCATAGACGTATTAATATATAATGCAGGGATATGGGAGAGCAACGGATTTAGAGAAGACTATGATTTTGAGAAAGATGACCCCGATGAAATTTCTAGAATCATAAATGTGAATGTAATTTCCGCAATTACATGTATACAAAAGCTTATACCGAATTTAAAAAAGTCGGTTAACGCAAAAATAGTTCTAATTGGTTCTACGGCAGGTCTTGAGAATAATGATTTTACACAAGTTTCATTTGTGGCGTCAAAGTTCGCTTTGCGAGGTATTGCCAATTCCATAAGGGAACATGTAAAAAAGTTTGGAATCGGTGTAACTTGTATAAACCCAGGTGAAATTGCTACCCAAATTCCTTTGGAAGATGGAATTGAAAAAGTCTTGTCAACCTACAATTATACACAAATCCCTCTTCAAGATATCGTTTCATTAGTAAAATGCGTCATAAGCCTATCCAAAGCTTCTTGTGTAAAAGAAATAAATATCCCAACAATGTTTGATACAAGTGCATAGTCAACTATGATCCAAATGAAAAGAACTAGCCTCAAGCTATTACCTTGAAGGCTAGTTCTCTCTATAAGATCGTATTATTCCTTTACCGATCCAATAACCAATCCTTTGACAAAATAGCGCTGCATAAAAGGGTAAACAATAAGGATTGGCAGAATGGATATAAAGATTTGTGCAGCTTTGACGGAACGGTTAGAGATTTGATCCAAGGTGAAGTCATCAAAGCCGGTTTTATTGAAATCTTGTACAATGACAATCGTCTGAAGCAGCGTCGCTAGCGGCCATTTGGCTGGATCGTTCATATAGATCATGCCATCGAACCAAGAGTTCCAATGGCCAACCATTGAGAATAAAGAGAGCGTGACAATGGCGGGAAGGGAAATTGCCAAATAGATTCGAAATAGGATCGTGAAGTAGTGTGCGCCATCCATGGTTGCCGCTTCTTCAAGTTCACGGGGGACACCACGGAAAAAGTTCATCATCAGAATAAGGTTCCACACATTGAGCAGTCCAGGTAAAATGAGCACCCAGAAATTATTTAGTAAGCCGATTTTCTGAATGACCACATACGTAGGAACAATCCCTCCGTGGAACACCATAATAAATAGGAAGAACCACATATATGCATTGCGAAATCTGAATTTTTTGGAGTCAAAAGCGAGCGGGAAAGCAGCCATGATGGTGACTAGCATCCCTAGAACGGTGCCAATCACAGTTCGAAGTAAGGTTATTTGAAGTGAGTTGAAAAAGTTTTCATTGATGAATGATTTCTCATAAGCTGCAAGTGTGAAATGAACGGGCCAAAAATTGACCAAGTTCCCATCAGCCGCAGATTTATCACTAAGTGAGACGGCTAATATATGAATCATAGGCAGGATACATAGAATCGCTGTAACCGAAAGCAGCGCAACAATGAAGTAGTAGGAAAGCCGGTACGTAGGGTTTTTATAGTACATGTCGATACCTTCTTTTCATCATAGTAGTGTTAATCTAGAACACTCTGTACTTCGCTACTCGATAAGCAAAGTAGTAGGCACTTGTAATCAGAACGAAGCTGACTGCGGACTTAAATATGCCGACTGCGGACGCATAGCTGTAATTACCAGATCTGAATGCAGCGTAAACGTAAGTATCGATAATATCTCCCTTTCCAGCGACCAACGGATTGAGTAAGTTATATACCTGATCAAAATTGGCATTGAGCACGTTACCAAGCGAGAGCGTAAGAACAACGACAATAATAGGGAGCATAGAAGGAATCGTTACGTATAGTGTTTGCTTCCACCGTCCTGCGCCGTCAATTTCGGCAGCCTCGTAGAGAGCTGGGTTAATATTGGATAGCGCTGCGAGGAAGACGATCATAGAGAAACCGAATTCTTTCCAGATATCACTGACGACTAGAACAGCGCGAAACCAATTGCCATCGGCTAAAAACTGAATGGAAGGAAGTCCTATCAATTGCATGAGCCGGTTAACCATGCCTTGGAGGGAAAGCAGGTCTAGCAATATACCCGCAAGGATCACCCAAGACATAAAGTGCGGTAAATAGACAAGCGTTTGTACCCAGCGCTTTAAAGCCATCTGCCGGATCTCATTCAGCAGGAGTGCGAAGAAAACGGAAACAAACAGACTAATAGACAGTTTAAGTCCGGCGATGATGATGGTGTTCGAGATCACCTGCTTGGAGTCATGAAGGGAAAAAAATAGCTTAAAATTGTCCCAGGCTACCCATTTCGAGTGCATAAAACCGATCCATGGCTTGAAATCTTGAAAAGCAATAACAATGCCTGCTAACGGTATGTAATGAAATACGATAGCCAGGATAACGGCTGGGAGCAGCATCACGTGCAGCATCCACCTGTTACTTACAGAGACTCGCACAGACCGATTGTCAGTGCGAGTCCTTGGTGTTATATTTTGTCTTGAAATCATTTGTGCGAACACCCTCTCAGAATTAGTAATTTAATTCTATTCTGTACACGTTTGACTTCATAGTGATTGATTCTAAATATAACCACCATTTTCTTAAGGGGAATGATCCAATTGAAACTTCACCAATCGATTTTATTTAAGCTGAGCGGGGTCACCGTAGTACTCTTGATACCGGTTTTTTTATTGGTTTATTTATTTAATCAGACGAATGTCCGGATCATAAGCGAAGAAATTTCTTCCAATTCATCTAATCAACTGCTCCTGTTGAAGAGCCAGATCGAATCCGGACTAGAGAATATGATGCTGCTTCCAGGCGTTTTGGCCAGAGATTCTAAACTGGTCGCGTTAAGGAAAAGCATTGTGCTTAATGAATATTACAATATTACGCAGCAACAAATCGCGCTTCAGGAATCATTGGCGCTTCACACTTATTTGCTGAACTGGTCGCCTAGAATTGATATTTATCTCACAGAACCCAAACGCCGAATTTCGTCCTCTGGTGAGGAAATCTATAACGAAGATGTAGTGAATCAGGCCAAATACGGTCAGTGGATTTATAAGAAAGGTATCAATACACAGTCTTCATACTTCGACTTTTTCTTTACCGAATCTCTGCCAAATACTAATAACAGCACCGCAGGCAAAATGCTGGACAGCACCATTTTCTTGATTGAATTCAAAGCTTCAAGTATACAGAACTTACTAGAGCAATATGGGACTAAAAACCATAAAGCCCCTTTTCTATTGATCAATGATGATTCGATCGTAACGACCCAACAGGGGGACCATGAACTCATCGGCAAATTGACAAACCATTTGCGACTTGCGGATGAAACCGGTCATGCCCATATTACGCTTGATGACAAAAACTATTTTATGACGTATGTGTATGTGCCGCAGATTCGCTCCTATTTAGTCGACTATGTGCCTTTAAAAGAAATATTAGGACCGATCAATCACAATCAAACGATTTTTTACATCATCATGTTCCTATTGTTGTTTTTAGGATTAGCTTCGTCCTTCATGCTGTTCCGTCAAGTTCAGAAGCCGATCAGTGTGCTGACACAAGGTTTGAAAAGAGTACGGATGGGCGATTACTCCCACCGGATTGAAAGGAAATATCATAATGAGTTTGACTTTGTGACGGTAGGCTTCAATGAGATGGGTATACAGATCCAGCATCTCATTGAGAACGTGTATGAAGAAAAAAATCGCTCTCGACTTGCGAGCATGAAACAACTGCAATCTCAAATCAATCCTCATTTTCTCTATAACAGCCTTTCTTTTGTTTCGGCATGCGCAAAGCTGGGGGAGAACGATACCATCATTCAAATGTGCTATCATCTAGGGGATTACTATCGTTACTCAACCCGGGTAGAGAATCAGAATCCGAAGATCCTTGAAGAGATGGAATTTGTTCAAAATTATTTAGAAGTCATTCATATGAGGTTCGGAAGAATTAAGTATGATTTCGATGTCCCGCCTGAGTTAACACAGGAAGTGATTCCTCGTCTTCTCATACAACCTGTCGTAGAAAACGCCATTGAGCATGGACTCGAAGGAAAAGAGGGAGTTGGGCATATCCATATAACCGCTTCCAGACAAGCCGGGTGTATCGTCTTGGCGGTCGAAGACAACGGTACTGGAATGTCTGAGGAGCAAATGGAATCACTACGAAAGAAACTCATGCAACCGATTACAGAATCGACCGGATGCGGGTTGTGGAACGTTAACCAACGGTTATGTATCGCTTTTGGAGGTAGATCGGGTATTCGTCTTTCCCATTCCACCGATAGTTCAGGCGTCCGCGTAGAGCTAATTATCGATCAATCCGAAGATGAAAGCAGGGATGAACATGTATAAAATATTAATAGCAGACGATGAACCGATGCAGTTAAATAGCTTGGCAGCCTTGGAATGGGATCAGGTGGAGGTCACTCAAATCTATAAAGCATCATCAGGTAAAGAAGCGATAGAACTTCTAGAGAAGTACCCTGTCGACGTTGTGATTACGGATATACGTATGCCGGGCGTAGATGGGCTGGCACTTAGCAGGCACATTCATGAAAGGTATCGTCAGACCAAATGTATTATCGTCTCCGGATACGCCGACTTTGAGTATGCCCGCAAAGCTATTCAATACAGCACAATCTCCTATTTGCTGAAGCCTGTTAAAGATCAAGAGCTTATAGATGCCGTTCGCGAAGCGTTGGCAAGAATTAAAGAGGATTGGCAAATGATCAGTTCATACGATAATGCGATGTCCGTTTTGCGTCTAAATTTGCCGACGCTGCGCTCTGCCCTTTTATCGGACATTCTCGCTGGCAAAATAGATTTCACTTCGAAATTATCGAATAAGCTATCGTTGTACGAAGTCCCTTATGTGAAGGGTGACTCGTTTGCCATTGTAGTACTACGGTTGGAAGATTGGTTTCGTGAGTCCAAGGAGCAAGAGAGAGAGCTATATGTATATGCGATAACAAATATCGCTAATGAACTAATGCAGAGTGATTTTGAGTTATGGTCTTGTACAGATCATCTCGGATATATGGTTTTTTTCCTTAAGCCTTTATCTTCCGTAGATGAGCCCGAATCCTACGCAAGGCTGGCGGAGAAGTTAGCTGCGCAGCTTCAAACTAGTATTCAAAATTATTTGAATGGGAGAGCATCTGTACTTTTGAGTCCTTTTGGAACTTTCCCGGAAGATATTCCTGCTCTTTACCGCGGTTGTCTACAAAAGTATCGTCAATTACCTCTCAGATATCAGGATTATTTCATCCGGCTATCCGAAGAGAAAAAAAGCTACGACTTCCAGACGCTGCATACTTTGTATGCCCCGCCTACCATTATCCAATTGTTTGAGACAGGGCGTATGGACGACGTACGTACCAAATGCGCGGATATTCTGGCAGAAATGATGCACAAAAAAATGGATACCGAGGAATATATTCTCGAGGTGGTGCTTGCATTTCGCCACGCGTTTGTCTATAGCGCGCATTTGCAAGGCATGTCTCTGATTGAACTGGAATCGGAGGTTGGGGACATTTCTCGAAGGACACTTAGATCACTTGATCAGGTATCTGAATGGGTTCTTGGCATCGTTGACAAGCTCGAGCAAAAGACGATACAGCAGACTCGAAGTACGCATGAAAAGGTCATTCTGCGGATTCATCGGTATATAGAAAGCCATATATCAAACGACGTTTCCTTGCAAGCGCTTGCTGATGATGTCATGCTGCACCCCGTTTATTTATCTTCGATGTACAAGCAAGAAACGGGGGAGAACATCAGTGATTATATTTTTCGATTCCGAATGGAAAAGGCAAGTCATCTCTTGAGAAACTCCAGCATCAAAATATTTGAATTATCGCGGGAGCTTGGCTTTCAAAATCCTACTTATTTCAGTAAGCTGTTTAAAAATCATTTTGGCATGACACCTCAAGAATATAGGGGACTAAGTTAATGCAAGGAAATGATTATTTCCGGTTCGGCATACACGTGCTAAATTATATTCGGTGGGCATACCAAATGATATTGGGAGGTTGAGTGATCCAGTGAACAGTATGGAAATTGACCAATTACCGAGTATGAGTGACGAGTACACGTTGACAGAACAGCAAGTTTCCGAATATCAGAAAAATGGACACACGATGCTGAGGGCGGTTGCGTCAAAGGCTGAAATCGACGTATATGAGCCCGTCATCAGCGATAAAGTAAGGGAATTGAATTATTATCATGACAAACCATTATCAGAACGCAGTACGTATGGCAAAGCTTTTATTCAGGTTACGAATTTGAGGCTTCAGAGTGAAGCTGTCATGAAATTTACGTTAGCTAGACGATTCGCTAAAATCGCCGCTGATTTAATGGGCGTAACTGGAGTTCGCATCTATGCGGATCAAGCATTGTTTAAGGAGCCGGGCGGCGGCTATACGCCATGGCATCAGGACCAAATCTATTGGCCGCTTGATGCCCGCACGATTACGATGTGGATGCCTCTCGTTCATGTAGCTGAAGAGGTAGGCTCCATGACATTTGTATCCGGTTCACATGCATTCAATCATATTACAAGAATGGCCATCTCGGATGAATCCCATAAAACATTGGGTGATTTCATCGATAGCAAAGGTTTGGAAAAGGTGAACTATGGTGAACTTCAGGCAGGAGACGCTACCTTCCATGCAGGATGGACGCTCCATAGCGCGCCGGGGAATCCTACCGACAAGATGAGGGAAGTCATGACCGTTATCTATGTGGAGGACGGAGCTCGCCTACTGGAACCGGAAACCAATGTTAGAACACAGTGCTTACAGATGCATACACCAGGGTGCAAACCGGGTGATTTAGTGTCTAGCAACCTTAATCCACTTGTTTACCATCTTTTGTAAAAGAACAGAATCGCTATGTTTAAAGGAGAAACCGCACAGATATCCTTGACTGTTAATTCATAATCTAAATCAGGCTGCGCAGAGATGCGCAGCCTGATTTATGTAAAATGGAACAAGAAAATCCGATGACATTGCGTTAAAAATTTACTAGGTTATCTTTATTCTATATGACTACAGGAATCATTCAGACCGTTATATGATGAATTTGCTAGCAAATTGCAATCGTTATCATTATAGAATGGGGATGTGATACGTATCAGATTGAATGAGAACTTATGCAAAACTTCGAGTGATATTATGAAAATGATACACGAAGAATACGACACGGATTTAACAATTGAAGTCTGTGCGGAAAGGCTTCATTTCCACCCCAGCAACATATGGCGTTTGCTTCGGAAGGAAGCAGGGATTAACTTCAGCGATTATTTGGCGCAATATCGACTGAAAATTGCAAAGATGTGGCTTGTTGAGACAGAGATGACGATTAAGGAGATGGCCGATAAACTAAGATATACGAACGCGCAAAACTTTATCCGGTACTTTAAGAAGCGTGAAGGGGTGTCGCCGGGAAAGTTCAGGTATTTACGCAAGAGTATGTAAAAGTTAAGAATTTACTATACTATCTTTATTCATTATTACTACTATGAATCTGAAGTCCGTTATAAGATGAATTTACAGCAGCTCAACATTTTGTTTAGGGGGAAAAATATGAAAAAACCAAAGCTTTTTGTCGTCTTAGTTTCCGCGCTCGTATTCACAAGCAGTTTTTTGGCAGCCTGTTCGCAATCAAGTAATCCAGGCAACACGGCGGGTCCGAGCAGTACGGCAAAGCAAGATGCGGCAACAAGTGCCAAAAACATCGCAAGTGAAATACAAGCAGGCACGTATAAGTTCGAGCAACCTATAACGATCACGACTGTCAGATCAACTTCGTCCTCGCATGTATACAAAGCCGGTGAAGGTCCGACGGACAACGCTTCAACGAAGTGGGCAAAAGATAAACTTGGCATTGACATTAAGTATCAGTGGGTATCGCCACTCGATCAATACAGCAATAAAATTCGGTTGATGTTAAGCTCGGGTGAAAAATTGCCAGATGTTATCCGGGTAGGTGATGCAAGGTTAATTAATGACTTGGTTGAATCAGGCAGGTTTAAAGACATTTCAGCTGATTTTGAAAAGTACGCTTCCACGGAACTTAAAAACTCATTAAATAACAATCCAAAGTTGATGTGGTCATCTGTCAGCTTTGATGGGAAAAAGATGGGAATCCCGATCTTGACTCAAACGGCACTTAACAACTCGCTGCTTTGGGTGCGCCAGGATTGGCTTGATAAACTTAATTTGAAAGCGCCAACAACGCTTGACGAAATGGCTGCCGTCTTGAAAGCGTTTAAAGACAATGCGGATAAGCTTGGCGTTGGCGCAAAAGATATGGTTCCGCTCGGATTGAGCTTGAAGTCCGGATTCAAGGGATGGATTGCTGAATCAACGCCTATTTTCGGAATGTTCGGCACCGTGCCAGATCAATGGATTAAAGGTTCCGATGGCAAACTGGAATATGGTACCTTCAAGCCGGAAATCAAAGAAGGATTAACCGTGCTCGCCGATTGGTATAAAAAGGGATTCATAAGCCCAGAAGTCGGACTTCATAACGAAGGAAAGATTGCGGAGTTAGTCGCTGCCGGGAAAGTCGGCATGATGTTCGCTCCATACTGGATCCCGGCCTATCCATTACCTGATATGTTGAAAAACAACCCAAATGCCTCGTTTAAACCCTATGCGCTCCCAGTAGGACCTAGTGGAAAAGTTATGGGATACGATTACAACATTAATGGCGGGGCGCTGCTCGTCAATAAAGATTTTGAGCATACCGACGCGCTATTCTTATACTTAAACCGACTCTTTACAGCGAATAATCCAAAACAAGGCAGTGAATTCGAGAACGGCTGGTTTGAGGGTTACGATTATGTGATGAAAGACGGAAAAGTATCGATTAATCCGAAGGACTTCCCGGACGGGAAATGGATCAACAGTGTTAAGCATGATTTCCTTATGGAACCGATTGATCCCAATATCTTCAATGATACGGCGAAATTGCTTGCCAAAGGTAAAAAACCTGAAACGCCTATTGAAAAGAAGATTGCAGATAATAACACTTCTGATGCGATCTATGCAGCGGGTTTAGTATCAGATCGTGCCCAGAGTTACGTAGTCGACTCCTATCTCGGCGGCCCAACGCCTACATTGTTATCCAAAGGACCTGTTATCGACAAGATTAAAGCAGAGGGAATGCTGAAAATTATATACGGTCAAGCGCCTATTTCAAGCTTTGACGATGTGGCTAAACAATGGCAAACGGCTGGAGGGAATGAACTGACCTCTGAAGTGAATAAAGCTGCAGCGAGCAACAAATAGCTGCAATTTGAGATGATATCAATACCAACTCCTTCGGTTTCTATGTGATGGAGTTGGTATTGATTTATAAAGAGTTACGGAGGTATTCACATTGGATAAACAGACTGCAGAGATGACTGCGAGAATGAAATTAGGCTGCCAAATTTGGTTAGAGCCTACTGACTCGTCTGAACGAGTGGACCATTTATTCTCAGCCGCTGAGCGGAGCGGGTTGGGTTGGGTTCGGATCTTCCTTATGTGGCCATGGATAGAGCCGACACCCGGTCAATGGATTTTTGATACATTTGATTATGCATTCGATGCTGCCCACAAATATGGGCTTAAAATCAAAGCTACGCTGACAGCAAACTCGGGACCTTGGCATATTGGCACACCGTCTATGCTCCATTCCCATACAGGGTTTCTATCTCCCGAACAACGTGAGCCCATGTCCAACTATATTCAACAATGTGTATCCAGATATAAGGATCATCCAGCTTTAGGACAATGGATTTTATGGAACGAGCCGGTAGGAGGAAGAGAAAGGACGGAAGAGGTTCTCGTTCATTGGCGGAAATGGCTTCGGGAGCAGTATACGGAGGGGATTCAACTGTTGAATGAAAGATGGCGGACCGGATACGCTTCCTTTGAAGAGGTACCCTTTCCTGAAGATGTTCCCCATGCCAATCATAAAGGAGAAGCCTGGAATAGTTACAGGCCTTGGATTGATGACTGGCAGAGCAGAGCAGGGTGGCTCGTTAGTGAACTGGAATGGATATCGTCTATATTGAAACAAGTAGATCCCTTTACGGAGACCTGTGTAAATCCAATTCCTTTACTCGATAATCAGGCCGTATCCGGTATGGATATGAACCGAATGGGCCGAATTGTGGATGTCATTGGCGCCAGTTACCACCCTGCATGGATGTTTACGTATGCAAAGAGATCGAACTTTCCCCTATTAATGGCCGCCGGGGTCAAAAAACAATTTGCTTGTCCAGATGTGCGGCAAGTTGAGGTTACTGAAGTTCAAACAGGAAACACATTAAACTCATCTCAAAAACCAAGCGAAGCTTCTGCGGAAGAAATTAGCAAGTTCTTCCTCGCCAGTCTGGCGGCGGGAGCCCATTCCGTAACTGGATGGTGCTTAAATGTAAGAAGCTATGATTTTGAAGCGGGCGATTGGGGACTATTGAGTGATAATGATGAACCTACTTCACGCAGTCGAGCCTTAGCGTTGTTGCAAAACAAGCTCGCCACTCTACTTGAAGAGCTAGGCGATTGGACCATTCCTGAACCGAATGCCTGGGTCGGGTACGATCCACGCTCACAAGCGATAGAATGGGTGGATAACAATAAACGGTTAAAAGATGTCCCCGGACGTATGGTCCAAGATGGCGCCCACGGAGCTTCCCTTTCCACGATTGCCCTTATGCAGGCAGGGTGGAATGTTTCCATGACACGCATGAATGATATGCCTACGAATGGCGAAGGCGGTAAACTTGTGTGGCTTTCCCATGTTGTGGCTTGGGAGGAGCAGAACCTGCAAGCGGTTTTATCTTTTGCTAAAACAGGTGGCACAGTCGTTGTGGATGCTACATGCGGGAGAAAGGATTTTGATGCCAGATTGCATCGTCCATGGCCTGGCGGTATTGCGAGTGGAATTGGATTGAAGTCGAATGGTTTACTTTCCAATCCTGATGGATATGAAGTCTCTTTCCAAGGTGTTCCCATGGGTAAACTTTGTTTGGCTAGAATTGATCCTGTCTTTCAAGATGAGGGCGGATGGTTTCCATGGGAGGATCTTCGGTTTTCCAATGACGGTCAACCCCTTGTGTGGGAGAGAGGATACGGAAAAGGCAAAATTGTATTTGTCAACGGTATATTGGGGCCTTCCCTCGTACATACCGGAATAGCCAAAGGCGCAGATCGAATTGTAACCTATGTGATTTCGCAGCTATCTCATCCTATTTTAAACCAAATTAGACCTGTGTTTTCTTCAAATTCAACGGTGATTCTGCCTGTAGATACAGACAAGGGAAGGCTATCCATCTTAATTAGCGAAAACATACTCGAAAGATCGGGTCAGCCGATTGGACTTAAGGCACCGCAAGGCACTTATAAGGATTATTGGAACGATTGCGTGTACACGGTGGATGCTTCTGCTGAGTTATGGTTGCGTTCAAATGATGGCATTGCGATTCTTAAAGAAGTACATGATTAATGGACTGTGAGGTTGCTTATGAACCATCTAACAGCGTTAACAGCGATTGAAGCTATATTTCAGAAAATTGCCAATCAAACTTCGGATGCTTGGAATCTTAATATTCATCGATGGGATTGGTCTTGCGGTGTAGGTTTATATGGATTAGTTAGAGCCATAGAGGCAACGAACAATCCGGACTATTCTTCCTTTCTTCGTGGCTGGTTCGAAACGAGTTACACAGGCAGAGCATTTGGCTCTGTCAATCACGTGATTCCTGCGGTCGGAGTACTCCATCTCTTGAAGGAGCGGGAAGACTCCCGATACAGAGAAGTGTGCGAAGCGTATGCACATTGGTGTCTACATCAAGCGCTTCGCACAAATAATCGAGGATGGGCCCACGTTTGGGAGGGAGGCGATCCTGACTATAAGAATCAGTTATGGATCGACTCGATGTTTATGGCGGGCATATTTATGGTCAAATATGGACGGTTTGCGGATCGGAAGGACATCATGGAGGAAGCGTGGCTACAATTTAACATTCATATGGAGTGTTTGATTGACCCTAATGAAATGCTCTTTTACCACGGTTATCATTGCGTGAAACGCACTTGCCTTGGGGAGCACTGGGGAAGGGGAAACGGCTGGATGGTCGCGAGCCTGATCGACATACTTGAACAGCTAAGGGAAACGGGAGATAGTCCAAAGTATGATCTGTCAAAGAATCAACAACTATTTCAAAATGTTATGGAACGAGCCCGCGCATTGAGAACATCGAAAGGCATGTTACGTACGCTTCCTCTTGTTGAGAATTCGTATCCGGAAACAACGGCGACGGCATTGTTTGGATATGCTGCCCTGAAGGGATATCGAATGGGAGTGCTGTCGCATCCTTTTCGATTGTGGGGGGAGCAGATTGTTCAAACGGTATCTGGCTTCGTTTCCAAAAGCGGTATGATTGACCATTGCTCCTACGGTACGAATCCTGAAAGTAAAGAAGTGTATATGACTAGGCCATGTGATCAATCGCTGTATGCGGACGGCATTGTCATGATGCTCATGAGCGAGTATCTACTCTTACATAGGGTGCTTTAATAACCAAACAATGTTCAATAAACGAGGGGGGTGTTAAGGTTTTAAATTAAACAGTCATTTTCCGTTTCCCATAACCGCAATAAAAGGAGGATGAAAATGTCAATGAAATCAAGCAAATGGATAAGTATCGTACTTTCATTCCTAGTGATCGTAAGCACTTTGGGTTCCTTCAGTTTTGGATTACCGAATGTGGCACGAGCCGCAACATTATTTTCCGATGATTTTGAAGACGGGAACGCGGATGGCTGGTCTGTAACGAAAGGAGGCAGCTTTTCCGTAGTTACGGAGGGTACGAATGAAGTATACAAATTATCTTATATAACGAACGGTTCTAGTACACATATTTCAACTGCAGGTAATTCAACATGGACGAATTATTCGTTGGAAGCCGAAGTGAAAAATTATACGAACGATAATGTAGTCGGGATTCTGGCAAGATTCCAGAACAATAACAACTATTACAGCTTAAAAATTCTTACAGCGAGCGATACGATCATTCTGGCAAAAACACTAAACGGCGTAGAAACCGAATTGAATTCGGCCGTTTCAACACTCGATCCGAATATTTCGTATACTTTGAGATTACAAATTGACGGCAATCAATTGACCGGATTTCTGGATGGCGTTCAAATCGTATCCGCTACAGATTCGGCATTCTCTTCTGGAGGCATCGCATTCGGAGGTTATAGCAAGGGCAGCTTCAGTATAGACGATGTCATCGTTTCAGATATTGCGGCTCCGACACCGACACCAACTCCTACACCACCTCCTTCCTCGAATACCTATACTTCCAAGAAAACGTTAAGTCCTATTAATGTCGACGGTGTTTTAAACGAAAGCGTATGGACAATCGATCAAAACATTACCAAATCGACAAGTGGAACACCAAATAATACCGTTACATACGGAGCGCTTTGGGACAGCAAATACTTGTATGTAGGCGTTAAGGTGCTCGATTCAAATCTTAATAATGATTCGACGCAGTCTTTCGACGATGATTCTATTGAGCTCTTCATTGATGCGGACCACAATCACGGAACAAGTTATGACCTTAAGGATTGGCAGTTCCGTAAGGGGTATAATGATACTGCTATATTTGAAATATTGAATGAAACAGTCGGCGTGCTTCACGGCTGGTCAGCGATATCTGGCGGATATGCCGTGGAAATGGCAATCCCCTGGATAAATCTCGGTATAACCCCGACAGCTTCAGTGACGGTCGGCTTTGACATCGGGGTTAACGACGACGATAATGGGACGACACGTGACAGCCAGCTAGTATGGGCAGGCTCGGCGAACAATTGGCAAGACACTTCTGCATTCGGTGATCTCATTCTTTCCAGCGTTACGGTAGGTACGGCACCTACTCCGACTCCACCGCCACAACCCGTTCATCGATACGTGACTCCACAAGGTGCAGGAACAATGGATGGAAGCAGCTGGGCAAACGCCTTTCGCGGCGATCAAGCAGGTGGGCTCCAGGCAGCATGGAATGCGACAGGCGTTACCAATACGTTGTATGTCGGCAGCGGGACGTACACGGTTCCCCAAACCTTGACCTTGTCAAGCGCCGGAACTGGCGTCCAAAACATGAAAAAGCTGGTCGGGTTCAATTCCGGCGGCGGACTGCCAGTATTTCAAGGCGACTTTACACTTTCGAGTCAGGGGTCGCGCAAATTTATTGATGTACCGCTGGGTGTCAGCTATTGGTGGATTCAAGACATTGTTATTAATAATTATTTCTATGGTATCTATGGGGCAGGCCAGCATGAAGGTATCCGCATCCTCAATGTTGATGTTAACAATATGAGCGATGGGGTTTATATGTGGGGTAGCGCGACTAGATCCAATGCGAATGCAGGCTCACATGACATCTTGATTAAGAACGGGGAATATTCGAATTACACGAAAAGTGCCGTACGTTTCCGCAATGGAACTTATTTGGCCAGCGTCATCGGCGTTTCGGCGGATGCCGGGGGGCAGGCTAATTGGGCGGCAGGCAACTTCCCTATGGGCTTCAGGGTCGGAAATTCTCCTGCAGAATCACCGCATATATTCAATCATGACATCGTGTTTCAGGATGTTACTGCCCGAAACGCGTGGCATCAAGACGGTACTAATTATTGGAACGGTGACGGATACTCTGTTGAACGCGATTCCTACAATATTACTTACGTTCGTTCAAAAGCGTTTAATAATACAGACGGCGGTTGGGACGACAAATCTAGCAATCCTGCGTTGATTGATACAGTGGCATTCGGGAATAAACGGAATTATCGCTTTTGGTCATTGGAGAACGCTGTTCTGATACGTGCGATCGGAGCTTATTCGTTGAGACGCGGCGGCAGCGGCGGCTCAAACGGGTTATGGGCAGGCGGCGGCGGAACGGTGAATGCGTATTATAGTACTTTCTATAACAATCAGGATCAGGAAATTTCCCTCGAGGATGCCGTAGCCGTAAACATTCATCATTCGATCATCGGCCAAACGAGCGGAACAACGCTTTATGATACGGATCCAGTACCATTAACCGTAACCGATTCCGATGAGTACATCCAAGGAATTCAAGGGACCAATCCGCAGTTTGTGAATGGAGCGAATTCGAATTGGGAAGGCGGTAGCAACGATTTCAACAGTCAACTATATGGAACGACGAAAGGCTACCAATATCCTGGTCCAAATAACACGCCATATACGATTCAAATCAGTGTCGCAAGTTTGACGCTGGGAAGCTACGGAAGTCAAACGATTAGTGCTCAAGTATTGGATCAGAATAACAACCCGGTAAGCGATCCTGGGAATATCGTGTGGTACAGCAACAACGGTGATATTACCAGATTGCTGCAGTCGCGAGGGGCTAGTGCAACTGTGCAAGGTCTCACAAATGGCACGACAAGTATCGTTGCGGCATATAAGGGAGAAGCGGCGCAAATATCCGTAACTGTTAATTAATTCACTAAGCAATCAGGCTGTGCAGATATGTGCAGCCTGATTTTTTGGCATGGATAATGGACGGACGAATCGAAAAAATAAGTAGGAGGAGGGCACTTGAAGCTACCAGTACTATCATATCGGAAATAGAAAATTGAACGGAAACTGGCCATGGTCCTGCTACCGCTCATGTCTGCTCTACCGAGTTGAAGATCATGCGAGGGATTCAAGAAAAAATGTGAGCGACATATAGTCTTATGGGTTCGTTCAATTTTTGTTTCTAAAGGTAAGACGAGTCATTGAACTAACTTTGAACGATTGTTCCATACTGAAAGGGCTGCCGGTTGGCAGTCCTTCGTTTCGTTAATAGGAGCTTAGTTCAGTGAGATACAGTGTATAATAAGGGGCTAAAAAAAAGCGTGGATTTATTTATATTTATTACATGAAGCAGTAGTAAAATGCACCAGCATTATTCAAAATCTATTCTGATGCTGATGTAACGAAAGATATGGGCGAAGATCCTTTTAAAAGTATTGAACAAGCTGAGGCTTTAATTGAATTTATGAACAACCTTTTTAATAAAAATATGGCTATCCGTTGGGGGATTATTAGTAAAGAGGATAATAGCTTAATAGGTACATGTGGATACAATGGTTTGGAGATTCATCGAGGTTCTCGTGGAGAAATCGCTTATGATTTTGGTAAAAAACATTGGCGAAAAGGTTACATGACTGAAATAGTGAAATGCTTAATTACTTTTGGATTTGATACAATGGGACTATATCGAATAGAAGCATTTACGAATGTCGATGCTATTCCATCCATAAATTTATTGAAGAAAATTGGTTTTAATGAAGACGGCGTACTCAGAGGTTATTCTTCTTCTCATGGAGTTTACGTCGATAACCGTTGTTTTTCTATGTTAAAAAATGAATGGAATTAACGTGTTTTAGAAATCGTCTCTACATCTATAAAGAAACTATGACTAATTCAAAATATTGAACTACTTAGTATAAGTTCCAATATGTGGTGTTATTTCTGCTAACTAGATGAGTATAGGGAGAGTAAGTATAAGTCTGATTACTATGGAGAACTTTGCACAAAATTGTATGAAAGCAGTAAATCAGTTTCTGAAGGAAAAGAACTGGACTTTTACCTTTCTTTTGTTAAAGACGAGAATATGAAAGTACTGGAACCAATGTGCGGGAATGGTAGAATGCTTATCCCTTTTCTACAAAAAGGAATCATAAATATGATCTAATCATAATCCCGTTTGGTTCATTTTCTCTTTTGCCGGATGAATTGGTCGACAAGAGTCTTAATAATTTGAAAGCTGCTCTTAAAAGTTACGGGAAATTGCTTTTAACGATTATGTTAAAACACAGTGGAATCGAAGAGCTTCCTGAATGGGTAGAAACGGAAAGGAAACAGTTTGAGGATGAATGGATTATTACATACAAAAAAGTTCAATACAACGAGGAAGAAAGTATGCTGACTACCAAGTTCAAATATCAATCGGTTATTAATGGGCAAATTGAAAAAACTGAAATAATGGATTTCCCTCTTCGTCTTTACGTACTAGAAGAATTTGAAAATACAATCAAGTCTAATGGGTTTAATAATGTAGTTGTTCATGGAGTGAAAGATGGATATGGGGAAGGAACCTTCTTTTATTTTGAAGTAACGGGCAGATTTCAGTAATCAATATATGTATTATTAATTATTTAATTTGATGTATTACTACATATTCTACCAAATGGATATGATAACATGAAGGTTGACGGTAGCGTCTTAATGATTATGACGGGTTTGTCATTACACATGGCACTGATACGTTGGCTTATACATCCTCAGCCCTTTCATATATGCTACAGGGACTCGGAAAACCGGTTGTGCATGTTTCCGATGCCCTTCGTTTTGCCTGTGAAGATATTGGCGGCGTGTTTGTCACGTTTGATGGCCGGGTCATTCTTGGGACAAGAGCGGTTTAACTGCGGACAAAAAGTTATGACGCATTTGAGAGTATCAACCATCCTTTCGTAGCTTTTGTTAATAAAAATGAAATTAACTACCACTGGAAACCATGCAATTGTTGCCAAATTAATGTGGGCACTTGGACAAACCGATTCTCTGACACAGGTTAAAGAGATCATATAAACGCCAATAGCAGGAGATTTAACAAACAAACCAGATAAAGATGACGATAAATAAGGTCACATGAAATTGGAATTTCCGCTTACCCATAATCACCAGCATTAATATGTTGCTTAATAAGGAGACGGTAATGATGGCTCTACAAAAACAAACAATAGTCCGCTATCAGTATCCAAATGATCATGTATATTACGGAATTGTTAAGGGTGACGAAATTTTACAATTATCCAGCAGCTTTAGTGAAATAGTAAACAATGAGCTAGCATTTGATGGTAAACGAGTTAACTATCATGATGTAAAAATTTTGGAACCTGTAGCACCCTCAAAAGTGATTAATTTTGGATGGACGTATGCTGGACATGCAAGGGAGACTGGGGGCAAGGCGAATCTCAAAGAACCCTTTTTATTTTTAAAACCTACATCTTCCTTAATTCCAAATGAAGGGGATATTATTCTACCATCAAGCGATTTGACTAATCAGGTCGAAATGGAGGGGGAAGTTGCACTAATCATTGGGAAGCGCGGCAAAAATATAAAAGAAGAAGAAGCATTGGATTATGTTTTTGGCTGTACGATATTTAATGATGTCACTGCAAGAGATCTAACAAAAACGGATCCCCAGTTTACCCGCGGTAAAGGTTTTGACACTTTTGGTCCATTAGGCCCGTGGATTGTGACAGGCGTAGATCCAGCTAATTTACGAATAGTTACAACTTTAAATGGCAAAGTCGTACAAGACGGTAATACCAATCAGATGTCACTATCCATTCCTTTCCTTATCAGTTGGGTGTCACAGGTTATGACACTGGAGCCTGGTGATGTTCTGGCTACTGGATCGCCTTCAGGTAGTTGTCCCATGAGGGCGGGCGATGTCGTAACTGTGGAAGTAGAGAATATCGGCACACTACGTAATTATGTCATATAGAAAAAGTTCCCTTTAAAGGGGGACTTTTTTAGCTCATATAACTTTCTTTCAAGTAACATGCGAGTTGAATGCGAAGCAAATTCTCATAGAGATATCGCACGAAATATGAAGCAACTGTTCATTTTTTTTAATTCGCTGTATCGTTGCTGTGGTGGTTGTAACGGCTTATTTTGTTTGGTTGAGGCTTCCTGTGCCTAACGTTAGGTAAGTCGATGCTATTCATGACTCTCTTACGGTAACCGTAGGATTGCGCTAACGGGAAACGTTTGTTCAATAAGAAATCAGGACGAGGCTGCCGGCATGTATTGGCAGCCTCGTTAAAGTAATGGGCAGATTTGCTTAATAAATGCCTGTGGTGTGGAGTTGGCATCACGTGGGAAGGCACCTTAACGTGCAATACGTTGGCTGCGGCCGTTAGTAGCCAGCTTTTGGTTTTCTCCAGTACCAAAGGGTGCTAAAGATGAGATAGAGTCCCATGACTGCCGTAAGCAGTGTAAGGGTGAAGCCCGACATGTTCTCCATGGAATCAAGCCAACCGATTCTTTTCATACCGAACAGACTGATGTTAAACACGATTCCAATCAGCATAACGGACCATATGGATGAAAGGCGTACATAGATGGATCCATAAATGAATCCTAAAGCTACACCCAGAAGCTGCATCGCAATTCCTCCTGGCTGCAACGCCGCAATAATCAAAGCGATGACTAGAATTGGCCAGAATACGTGAACATGTTTCCGGGCTTCGTTAAACATGATACCAATAAACAGGATCAGCTCAAGTGCAGTGGTGAGCACTGAGGAAAGTATAATGTAAACGAAAGGAACAGAGGCGAAATATTCTTCTGTAAAATCATTGAACGTTGTAATGTTGTAGTAAAGAAGTAGTTTCATGGAGGCAGCGTTTAATAATGTGAACGCGAGCCCGATTGTTATCAAGTGAACCGAAAAGCTCGAACTGATCGGCGAGAAGCTACTAAGTCTCCAGAAGCTTACCGGTGTCTGTTTCAAAAGTCGATATTTAATGGCGTAAACAATTGCGGAAAGAGCGATTGTAATTACAAGTACCATGAATACCTGGATTGGGATGTACTTTCCTTTTCCGAACTGCCCCCATCCTAATACAGGATCAAGGACGATATTATAGAGGAAGATCACTAAAATGATTACCGTCAAATAGAGTAAGTAATTTCCCAGCATCGATAAATATCTCTTCATGAGAATCGCCGCCTTTCATTTTCGAAGAATAAACTAACTCATCCCTTTTCAGAATATTCCTTACCCATGAATAATATAATAACTCGTATTTTATTTAACGGAATATAGCGCATTCCTGCAGGATGGTTTGAATACTTCGATGAAATAAAGAGTGATTTATTATGAATCTCCCCCTTCTGTCGAATAGATGCTTAATACTGCTGAAAGCATTGGGGCTATACCCTATCGGTCTGCCTTAGGGATCTCGGAATTAAGCTAATGGGAGAACTATAGTTGAATAACAAAAAGGCTGCCGCGGCAGCCTTTTTTACTTTATGGTAGCCTACATTAATGGGGGACTCCAACTCCACATATAAGGCTCTCTTAACGTTTTAATCCTCGTTTTGCTGGCGGTACCCCTATTAATGCTTATCATTGTTTGTTAAATTTTCAATTGCGTTAGTTGTTGCATCAACAGCATTCATTGCAGCATTTTCAGTTGCTTCTAACCCTTTATGAACAGAATGAAATACAGCCCCTGCGGTATCCTTAATGTTCTCTGAGACATTTTGGGAATTTCGTTTGATGTTTTGATTAGACATTTTTTTCACCTCCTAAACGTCTTTAAGTTGTGTAAAAAAAAATATGTTATTCAGATAAATAAGACGAAATTAATGGTTGCATCATTACTTCGTCACTCAATTTACCGATATTGATTTTATTTACGCAGCGCAGCCGGTACTCGCTCGTTTGCCTTTCTCTGTTCAAGTAACGGGCAGATTAGTTAAAGGTAAACACTCTAAATTAAGCGAATTATTATAAAAATGATATGTACACTTTTATCAAATAAATGGCAGAGGGGAAATTGTCGTGCTAGACCTGACAAAGAACGTACTCGAAGACATGAACAAACAGCTTGAACGAATCATAAATAGCATAAACCAACTGGATAATGATTTGATTTGGAAAAAAATGAAGGATTCCATGAACAGTATTGGTAACCTTTGCTTACATTTAGCAGGAAACGAATATCAGAACCTCATAAGTGCAATTGGGAACAAACCTTTCATTCGGGAACGCTCTCGAGAATTTAATTCTGATGGTAGCATATCAAAAGATGAATTGAGTAGTCTTCTTTTGAGAACACGGTCCGAATCGGCAAGTATATTATCAGTTTTGTCCGAGGAGGATTTAAACAGGGAAGTCATAATCCGCTATGACTTGGACGATTGGAACAAAATGCTTCGGGTTAACGCTTTAGAAGAGGAAACCTATGAAGTGAGAGTAATCAGCCGACTTCTTGTTCAAGTAGCGGTTCACTACGGATACCATGCAGGGCAAATTGTGCTGCTCTCCAAATTATTAAAAGACTCGAATGAACACATAACAGGACAGTATCATTGATCACTCATTCAACTAACGAAAACCGAGAGTTTAGCGATAGCTGAGGAAAACCAAAATGAGATTGGTATGAAGGAGTTGATAAAGACGGTCATTTTAAAAGTTAGAGCTTATACATATTTATTTTATTGTGTTCTTTTAGATATTCGGAGCGCTTCTTATACTCATATTATTAAATGGTGGAAACCCGCATCATGGGTCCAGGTTAAAATTAATATGATTGAAATAAACAATATTGCTGATGTGTTTCATAACATACCCGAATTGCTTGTTAACAGACCAGATGAATTTGATGAAAAATGGTTTTGGGACTACCTCGGTATGATTTAATTTCCTCACGCAAGCTCGTCTATTCGCAGGATTTCATCTTTTAGATTTCAATGTGAATGAAAGTTAGTGAGATAAATTAGGATGCGCCGTTAATATGGCATGCGGGAACAGGGGTGGAGGTCGGTCTTTCTAACGGAATGGGTCGGAGCCCTTTTGTTTAACGTAACCCGATACTCCGTGCTTTCTTTGTCATCCTGCGAATACGCCAACTTGCGTGAGGTCAGGTTTTGTTTTTTAAACTGCCAATGCAAGGATTTTTTTTGGGTTGTAGGCTTCATTACTTCGAGCCAATCCTACTAAGAGTCGAGCTAACTTTGAACATAACTTCATAATAGATTTCATCTTTTAAGCTTCGTTACTTCAACAATATTAGCTGAAATCTGGACTGACTCTTAAGCTCCCTCATAGAATAAGGATTTTCTCACGAATGCTCGCTCATTCGCAGGATTTCAATATGCATGGTAAATAGGAGTTCAGCTGTTTAGGTCTTGTGTGGCAGGTAGTTC